>NZ_CP102332.1:0-1363573 GCF_024600715.1 Streptomyces changanensis | reverse complement strand
CGCGTCCACCAGCTCCTCCGGCCGGTCCACGAACCGGACGACGACGCCCGGTTCGGCCGCGAGCGCGTCCACGTCCGTGAAGTTCGACATCAGCGGTACGGCGCACACCGCGACCCGCAGCACATCCTCGCCGACCGGCGGCGCCACGACCGACTCGCGCACCGCGCCGCGCAGCGAGACGCGCAGGCCGTCCTCCTCGTCGATACCGAGCCCGTGCGCGTACGGCAGGACGCCGAAGGTGCGCCGGCCCGTCAGGCCGTGCAGCATGTCGAGCCCCGGCTCCAGCAGCGTCACGTCACCGCGGAACTTGTTCACGAGGTACCCGGCGACCAGCTCCTGGTCCTCGGGGGAGAGCAGCGCCGTCGTCCCGAAGAACTGGGCGAACACCCCGCCGCGGTCGATGTCGCCGACCACGACGACGGGGAAACGGGCGGCGCGGGCGATGCCCATGTTGACGATGTCGTTGCGCCGGAGGTTGATCTCGGCCGGGCTGCCGGCGCCCTCGCAGATCACCGCGTCGTGGGTGGCCCGCAGCTCCTCCAGGCACTCCAGCACGGTGCCGAGCAGCGCCTGCTGCCGCCCGCCGTGGTAGCCCCGCGCGCTGAGTTCGCCGACGGGCCTGCCCATCAGCACCACCTGGCTCGACCGGTCGCTGCCGGGCTTGAGCAGCACCGGGTTCATCAGCGCGCTCGGCTCGACGCGGGCGGCCTGCGCCTGCATGGCCTGCGCCCGGCCGATCTCCGCGCCCCCGCGCGTCACGAAGGAGTTGAGGGACATGTTCTGCCCCTTGAACGGCGCGACCCGCAGGCCCTGCCGGACCAGCCAACGGCAGATGCCGGCCGTCACCACGCTCTTGCCCGCGTCGGACGTCGTCCCCGCGACGAGCAGCCCCCCACCCCTCACGACCGACCGCCCTTCCGCCGCCGCACGGCTCCGTACGCCATCCGTCCGCCCACGCAGACCGCGAGGGCCAGCAGACCGACCCGGCGCGACAGCCGTACGGCCCGCTCGACGTCCGCCACCTCGACGGCCCGCCCCTCGCCGTTCAGGACCGGCCGGTGCTCGACGCGCCCCCCGTACGAGAGGCTGCCCCCGAGCCGTACGCCCAGCGCCCCCGCGAACGCCGCCTCGACCGGGCCCGCGTTGGGCGACGGGTGGCGGTGCGCGTCGGCGCGCCAGGCACGCGCCGCGCCGCGCCGGTCGTCGCCCGCCACGACGGCGAGCGCCGCCGTGAGCCGGGCGCCGGGGTAGCCGACGACGTCGTCGAGGCGCGCCGACGCCCAGCCGAACCGGCGGTAGCGCGGCGACCGGTGGCCGACCATCGCGTCCAGGGTGTTCGCGGCGCGGAACGCCACGAGGCCCGGCACACCGCCCAGGGCGCCCCACACCAGGGCGCCGACCACCGCGTCGGAGGTGTTCTCCGCGACGGACTCCACGACGGCCCGGGCGATGCCGGGCCCGTCCAGCGCCTGCGGGTCGCGGCCGCACAGGTGCGGCAGCCGCTCGCGGGCCACCTCCAGGTCACCGGCGGCCAGGGCCCCGGCGACCGCCCGCGCCTCGCGGCCCAGGGAGGTGCCGCCGACGACGGACCAGACGGTCGCGGCGGTCAGCGCGACGGCCGCGGGTCCGTGCCCGCGCACGGCACGCGCGGCGAGCGCGGCACCCGCCGCGGCGCCCCCGGCGCACACGGCGGTGTGGAGCGCGCCCCAGCCGCGGTGGTCGCGCCACAAGGCGCGTTCGACGGCGCCGGCGGCCCGCCCGAAGGCGGCGACGGGATGACCGCGGCGGGGATCGCCGAGGAGGAGGTCCACCAGGATCCCGGCGGCGGCACCGCAGGCGTACACACGATCGGTGCGCATCGGGTCAGCAGCCCGGTGCGACGGATCGGCCACGTGTCCGCGAGCCGGGGCTCGGGGTTCTCGACGTATGACGGGGAACGCAGCCGGGCATGCGCAATGTCCTCACTCAGGGTCCGCGCCCTGGCTCGACGTGACCGGCGGTGAGAGTTCCTGACTCCCGTCCCGCGCGTGCGCGGGACGGTCACAGTGGCGGGACCGCGCCGGATTCGCACCGGGCTTCCTCTCCTGCCGCCGGATATGGCCTGGGCAGTCCACCACGGCCCGCGAAGGCCCGTCAACTCACCCTTGACCTGCGGCGGAGCGGCGTGCGGAGCCCCACGTACGGCGGCCGGGCCGGTCGCACCACCGAGGTGCGACCGGCCCGGGGTTCTGGCGTGACGCGGGTCAGGCCACGATCAGGTAGATGCCGTACGCGACGGCGGCCGCGCACAGCGCGAAGCAGGCGTACGCGCCGGTGCGCGCCAGGGCGGCGGAACCGCCCTGGGTGGCGGCCTGCTCCTGGCGGGAGAGGCCGACGAGACCGAGGGTGAAGAGGCCGACGAGTGCGACGGTGGTGACGAGGCCCACTCCGAAGACGGAGCCGAGGGCTGCCCAGTCGATGTCCATACCGATGCCGTTCTTTCCTTACACCGAGGCCGTGGGGGCCGCGCCGGAGGCGGCGACCGGGGCCGGGATGGTGGTCTTGAGGGAGTCGTCGCCGTCCGGGTCGGTGGCGACGGTGCCGGCGGGCGGCGGGGTGACGGCCGCGATGGCGGTGGTGACGACCCCGGCGGGCTCGTCGTCGGCGGCGTCGGGGGCGTCCTCGACCTCGTTGACGTTCGTGTGGTCGACGACCTGACGGCGGGAGATGAACCAGATGGCGGCGGAGGAGCCGACGAGGAAGGCGGCGACGACGGCCACGCCCCAGTCGCCCTGGCGGGCGACGAACTCGGCGAGCGCGGCCACCAGGCCGGCGGCCGGCAGGGTCAGGCCCCAGGCGACGAACATCCGCGTCGCGGTCGACCAGCGGACCACGCCGCCCTTGCGGCCGAGGCCGGCCCCCATGACGGCGCCCGAGCAGACGTGCGTCGTGGAGAGCGAGAAGCCCAGGTGCGAGGAGGCGAGGATCACGGTGGCCGCACCGGTCTGGGCGGCGAAGCCCTGCTGCGGCTGGAGGTCCGTGAGGCCCTTGCCCATGGTGCGGATGATGCGCCAGCCGCCCAGGTAGGTGCCGAGCGCGATGGCCAGGCCGGCGGAGACGATGACCCACACGGGCGGGTTGGAGCCGGGGGCGAGGGCGCCGCCGGCGACCAGGGCGAGGGTGATGATGCCCATGGTCTTCTGGGCGTCGTTCGTGCCGTGGGCGAGGGAGACGAGGCCCGCGGAGGCTATCTGGCCGGCCTTGTAGCCCTTGCGGCCCGTCTTGGCGTCGATGTTCGCGCCCACCTTGTAGGTGAAGCGGGTGGCGACCATCGCGGCGACGCCGGCGACCACCGGGGCGGCCACGGCCGGGATCAGGACCTTCGTGAGGACCACGCCGCCGTTGACGCCGTCGAGGCCGACGGAGGCGACGGTCGCGCCGATCAGACCGCCCATGAGGGCGTGCGAGGAGCTGGACGGCAGACCGACCAGCCAGGTCAGGAGGTTCCAGAGGATCGCGCCGACCAGTGCGGCGAGGATGACCTCGGGTTGGATCCCCGTCTCGTCGACGAGCCCCTTGGAGATCGTCTTGGCGACCTCCACGGAGAGGAACGCGCCCACCAGGTTGAGGACGGCGGACATGGCCACCGCCGCCTTGGGCTTCATCGCGCCGGTCGAGATGGTCGTGGCCATCGCGTTGGCGGTGTCGTGGAAACCGTTTGTGAAATCGAACACGAGAGCTGTCACGACCACAATGGCGAGCAGCAGCGTGATGTGTTCCATTTACCCAGGCAATCGTTCGACGTCAGTACCGCGCTGAACGTAGGCAACCTGGGTGAACGGAAGGTGAACTGATCCAGGCCACACGATGACCCAACCTGTGAACCCAGGTTCCGGTTACGTGTCGGCCCGGCGATTGCGGGCCCCCCGGCCCGGAAACCCTTCGACGCGGAGACACACGTCACTTCCGGGCCGGCGCCTCCCGCTGACAGGATCGCCGCATGACCGAGGACGACGGCACCGCCGCCGACGCCGTGGCGCGGACGTGGGACGAACTGGTGGACACCGCCCGCAGGACCGTGGCCGACGGCCTGGTCGTCGGCACCTCGGGGAACGTCTCGGCCCGGGTCGGCGACCTCGTCCTCGTCACCCCGAGCGGCGTGCCCTACGCGCGGCTGACCCCCGCCGACCTCGTCGCCGTCGACCTGGACGGTCGGCAGGTCCGCGGGGTCCTGCCGCCCACCAGCGAGCTGCCGATGCACCTCGCGCTGTACCGGTCGACCGGCGCGCGTGCCGTCGTCCACACCCACGCCGTGCACGCCACCGCCGTCTCGACGCTCGTCGACGAGCTCCCGCCCGTCCACTACGTGACCGGCACCCTGGGCGGCACCGTCCGCGTCGCCCCCTACGCCCTCTACGGCACCCGGGAGCTCGCCGACCACGTCCTCGCCGCGCTCACCGACCGCACCGCCTGCCTCCTGCGCAACCACGGCACCGTCGCCTACGGCGCGACGCTGGAGCAGGCGTACGACCGTACGGCCCAGCTGGAGTGGATGTGCCGGGTCTGGCTGACCGCCACCGCCCACCCGGGCCGCGCGCCCAGCCTCCTCACCCCGGACCAGCTCGCCGAGGCCACCGAGAAGCTCCGCGGCTACGGCCACCACCCCCACTGACCCCGGCGCCCCCTCGGCCCGCACGGCCCCGTCCCGCACGGCCCCGTCCCGCCCGGCCGGTCCCGCCCCGGCCCCCCCGCCCCCGGCCCCCCGGCCCCGCCCCGGCCCCCCCCGCTCCGGCGCTGTCCTGTCCCACCGCCCCGTCCTGCCGACCCCGCTCCGGCACCGCCCCGTCCTGCCGACCCCGCTCCGGCACCGCCCCGTCCTGCCGACCCCGCTCCGGCACCGCCCCGTCCTGCCGACCCCGCTCCGGCACCGCCCCGTCCTGCCGACCCCGCCCCGGCACCGCCCTGTCCCGCCGGCCCCGCCCCGGCACCCCCGCTCCCGCCCCGCTCGGCCGCGGCCGGCCGCGTACGACCCCGCCGGCGGCCGCTCGGCCCCCGTACGGCCCCGCCCGGCACCCGTCCCCCCGTCACTCGGCGGCGGTCCGCCCACTGGCACCGATCCGCCGCCGTGCCGACACTGGAGCAGTGCGCCCGAGGACAGGTGCGGCCGTCGCCGCCGCCACAGTGATCGGAGCCGGCACCGCCGCCGTCGCGGCCGGCCGGTACGCCAGCGGTGTGGCGCTGGGCCCGCGCCCCGGCCGCCCGCTGCCCGGGGAGCCACGGCTCACCGTGCACGCCACGGGCCCCGGCCGGGTCGTGCTCACCCGCGGCCTCGCCTCCCTGCGCCCCGGCGTGTACGGACTGCGGGGCCCCGGCGTCCACGCCGTCGTCGGCCCCGTCCTCCCCGACGTGCCGCACGCCCCCGACACCGTCGTCCGCCGCCTCGAACGGGTCCACCACGGCACCCTCGGCACCGGCGCCCGCGTCAGCCTCACCCCGCAGCTCCACGCCGGCACCCCGGCCTCCGCCCTCGGCATCGCCCACGAGGACGTCGAGGTCCCCGGCGAGCTCGGCCCCCTGCCCGCCTGGTACGTCCCCGCCGACCGCTCCACCTGGGTCGTCACCGTCCACGGTCTCGGCACCACCCGCGAGCACCCCCTGAACGTGCTCGGCTTCCTGCACGCCGCCCAGCTGCCCGTGCTCGTCGTCTCCTACCGCGGCGACCCCGGCGCCCCCCGCGCCGCCGACGGCGTGGGCCACCTCGGCGGCTCGGAGTGGCACGACGTCGACGCCGCCGTCCGGTACGCCCTGCGCCGCGGCGCCCGGCGGGTCATCCTGCACGGCTGGTCGACGGGCGCCGCCATGGCCCTCCACACCATCGCCCGCAGCGGCCTGCGCGAGCGGATCGCCGGCCTGGTCCTCGACTCCCCGGTCCTCGACTGGGACGCCACCGTCCGGGCCCTCGCCACCGCCCACCGCGTCCCCGCCGCCCTGCTGCCGCTCACGGTCCGCGCCGCCCAGGGCAGGACCGGCCCGCACGGCGACGCCCTGCGCGAGGCCGCCGACCCCGCCGCCCTGCCCGTGCCGACCCTCGTCATCCACGGCCCCGACGACACCCTCGCCCCCTGGGGCCCGAGCCGGCGGCTCGCCGAGCGCCGCCCCGGCCTCGTCACCCTCCACACCGTCCGGCAGGCACCGCACGCCTCGATGTGGAACGCCGACCCCGACCGCTACGAGGAGGCCCTGCGCCGCTTCCTCGTCCCGCTCATCTGAGGCCGACCGTCCCATTCCGTTTGGGCTTTCGGGCCGTCAGCGGGAAGACTGCCCCCGTGACGTCTCGAAAGCCCGATGAGCAACTGGCGCGCAACTCCAGACTCCGACTCGTCCGTCCCCGGTCGCTGGCGACGACCGCCCGGCGGGCGGTGGCCGACCGCCGGACGCGGCCGGCCCCGCGGCCGCCGGAGGGCACGCCGCCCCGGGCGGAGCTGGCCCGCCAGGCCCGCCAAGTCCTGGCCGACGCCGTACGGGTCGCCCGCTGGGCCGCCGTCAACCGCGGCCCCGTCACCGTCGAGGCCCCGGCCTCCGCGCGCGAGCGGGCCGCCGCGGCCCTCGCCCTGACCCCCGCCCGGGTGCGCACCGCTTGGGACCGCGCCCGGCTCGCCGGGCTCGTCGAGATCCACGGCGACACCGTCCGCCCCGGCTGGCGGCTGCGGGCCTGGGACCGGGACGACTCCGCCGCCCTGCGCGGCTGGGTCGCGCTCCTCGACGCCTGGTCGCTCGCCCACCCCGCCCCCCGCGACGCCGAGCCCACGGCGGTGGCCGAGGTCGTGGAGGCCGTCCCGCAGGTGCTGTCGCTCCTCCAGCTCTCCGCCGGACCGGTGCCCGTACCGGCCCTGCTCGACCTGCTCCGGCAGCGCGTCGCCGAGCTGCGGGAGCAGCGCTGCGAGGTCCCGTTCGCCGCCGACGGGGAGGCGGGCGAGGAGGAGCGCGCCCGGGCCCACGCCCGGCAGGAGGGCTCCGCGGCCCGGGACACCGGCCCGGACGCCCTGCCAGGCCTGCTCGACTGGGCGCTGGAGGGACTCGCCTCCGTCGGCGCCCTGACCCTCGGCGACGGCCAGGCGACCCTCACTCCCCTCGGGAACTGGGCGGTGTGGGTCAAGCTGGAGCAGATCTGCGTCGCCGCCCAGAGCCCCGCCGGCCACATGGAGCAGTCCGCCGAGGACATGCTGCGCGGCTGCGTCCGGCTCACCCCCGGACCGGCCCGGGCCGAGTACCGCGCGTGGCTCGCCGCCCGCCCCGTCGGCAGCGCCGTCGCCGAGCTGCTCGCCGTCGCCCGCGGCGACGACGCCCTCCTGCGCGGGCTCGCCTTCGAGGCCCTCCGCGTGGTCGGCGGGGCCGCCGAGGCGGAGGTGCGCACGGCCGCCGACGAGCCGCCGCTGCGCCCGTACGCCCTGCTGTGGCTGGCGGAGCACGAGGGCGCCGACCCGGACGAGGCCGCCGACGTCCTCACCCGCGAGGAGGCGACCTGGCTGTGGGTGGACACCGCCGCCGCCGTCGTCGACCACGGCGAGAGCGACCTGCTGGTACGGCACCTGGAGTCCGCCGTGCAGGGCACCGTCCCCGCCCTGCTCGACGAGGTCCGGGCGGTCAGGCATCCGCGCACGGTCCAGGTGCTGGTCGCGCTGGCCGCCGCGCACCCCGACCCGGCCCTCGCCAAGGCGGTCCGCCGCGCCGCGTTCCAGGTCCACACCGGAGGCGCCTGACCGCGGCCGCCGGCCGACCCGGCGTCGGCCGGCGCCCCGCGCCAGGCTCCCCGCGCCCCGCGGCAGGCGAACCTCCGACCGGCGCCCCGCGACCCCCGGCCGGCGCCCCGCGGCAGGCGACCCGCGCTCCGCGGCCCGGCGACGGTGACCGGCCGGCGCCTCAGGCGAAGGTGTCGCAGCGCGCCGCGTCACCCGTGCGGTAGCCCACCGAGAACCACCGCTGGCGCTGCTCGGCGGAGCCGTGCGTCCAGGACTCCGGGTCGACCCGCCCCTGGAACCGCTCCTGGATCCGGTCGTCGCCCACCGCGGCGGCGGCGTCCAGCGCGGCCCGCACGTCCTGGTCGGTCACCTCCGCCAGCACCGGCCGGCCGGTCCGCTCGTCCGGCGTCGTCGTGGCGTGCCGGGTCCACACGCCGGCCAGGCAGTCGGCCTGGAGCTCCACCCGCACGGCGCCGCTGCCGGTGCCCTGCCGTCCGTCCTGCGCACGGCTGAGCGTCCCCGCGAGGTTCTGCACGTGGTGGCCGTACTCGTGGGCGACCACGTACGCCTCGGCGAACGGCCCGCCCGAGGCGCCGAACCGGGTGCGCAGCTCCCCGAAGAAGTCCAGGTCCAGGTAGACCTGCCGGTCGGCGGGGCAGTAGAACGGCCCGACCGCCGAGGTCGCCGTCCCGCACGCCGTGCCCACCCGGTCGGCGAACAGGACCGTCCGCGCGTCCGTGTACCGCTCGCCCGCCCGCGCGTGGGCGCCGCGCCAGTAGTCCTGCACGCTGTTGACGATCGCGACGATCCGGCAGTCGTCCCGGGTGTTCGCGGCCGCACCCGTGCGGCACGCCGCGTCGAGGTCGCCCGCCGAGGAGCCCGCCTGACGGTCCGGGTCGCCGCCGTCCGTCAGCCCGAGCTGGTCCGGACCCACGCCGAAGACCAGCGCCAGCACGAGCGCGATCACCCCGGCCAGGCCGCCGCCGACCGTCACCCTGCCGCCGGGGAGGCCGCCGCCCCCGCGCGCGTCCCGTACCTCCGAGGTGTCCAGATCGGCGTCGTCGTCGAACCGCATGGCGCGGGCACCACCCTCCGTCGCTCCTGCGCCGAGTGTCGGCGCGGTGGTTCCCTGGTGCCCCGTTTCGCGCGTCCGACGAGTGTCCCGGGCGCCGTCGCCGATCGCGCGCCCGACGGCGTCCGCGCACCGGTAAAGCAGTTGCATGCGCCCGTTAGACTGGCCCGTATGGCCTTTCTCCCCGTGCATTAGACGGTGTCGAAGTCACCGCAGCCGCCGTTCTTCCACCGTCCGACCCGCCCTGGAGAGTCTGTCCATGATCACCGCCACCGGTCTCGAGCTGCGCGCCGGCGCACGCGTCCTCATCGAGTCCGCCTCGTTCCGCATCGCCAAGGGTGACCGCATCGGCCTCGTCGGCCGCAACGGCGCCGGCAAGACGACGCTCACCAAGTGCCTGGCGGGCGAGGGCATCCCCGCCGCCGGCACCATCACCCGCTCCGGCCAGGTCGGCTACCTCCCGCAGGACCCCCGCACGGGCGACCTCGACGTGCTGGCCCGCGACCGCATCCTCTCCGCCCGCGGCCTGGACGTGCTGATCAGCAAGATGCGGATCAACGAGGAGCGCATCGCCACCGGCAAGGGCTCCACCCGCGAGAAGGCCCTCAAGCAGTACGAGCGCCAGGAGACCGAGTTCCTCACCAAGGGCGGGTACTCCGCGGAGGCCGAGGCGTCCACCATCGCCGCCGCCCTGGGCCTGCCCGACCGGGTGCTCGGCCAGCCGCTGCACACCCTCTCGGGCGGTCAGCGCCGCCGCATCGAGCTGGCGCGCATCCTCTTCTCGGACGCCGACACGCTCCTGCTCGACGAGCCGACCAACCACCTCGACGCCGACTCGATCACCTGGCTGCGCGACTACCTGAAGTCGTACCGCGGCGGCTTCGTGGTGATCTCCCACGACGTCGACCTCGTCGACACGGTCGTCAACAAGGTCTTCTACCTCGACGCCAACCGCTCCACGATCGACATCTACAACATGGGCTGGAAGCTGTACCAGCGCCAGCGCGAGGACGACGAGAAGCGCCGCCGCCGCGAGCGGCAGAACGCCGAGAAGAAGGCCGCCGCGCTCAACGCCCAGGCCGACAAGATGCGCGCCAAGGCCACCAAGACGGTCGCCGCGCAGAACATGGCGCGCCGCGCCGAGAAGCTGCTGTCCGGCCTGGACGAGGTGCGGCAGTCCGACAAGGTCGCCAAGCTGCGCTTCCCGGACCCGGCCCCCTGCGGCCGCACCCCGCTGACGGCGGAGGGCCTGTCCAAGTCGTACGGCTCGCTGGAGATCTTCACCGACGTCAGCCTCGCCATCGACAAGGGTTCGCGCGTCGTCATCCTCGGCCTCAATGGCGCCGGCAAGACGACCCTGCTGCGGCTCCTCGCCGGCGCCGAGCGGCCGGACACCGGCGAGGTCGTCCCGGGCCACGGGCTGAAGCTCGGGTACTACGCGCAGGAGCACGAGACCCTCGACCCCGACCGCACGGTCCTGGAGAACATGCGGTCGGCCGCGCCGGACCTGGACATGGTCGAGGTCCGCAAGGTCCTGGGCTCGTTCCTCTTCTCCGGCGACGACGTCGACAAGCCCGCCGGGGTCCTGTCCGGCGGCGAGAAGACCCGGCTCGCGCTGGCCACGCTGGTGGTCTCCTCGGCGAACGTGCTGCTGCTCGACGAGCCGACGAACAACCTCGACCCCGCGAGCCGCGAGGAGATCCTCGGCGCGCTGCGCACCTACAAGGGCGCGGTCGTCCTGGTCACGCACGACGAGGGCGCCGTCGACGCCCTCCAGCCGGAGCGCATCATCCTGCTCCCGGACGGCGTCGAGGACCTGTGGGGAGCGGACTACGCGGACCTGGTCTCCCTGGCCTGATCATCTCCGCCTGGATCATTCGGCTCAGCCGTGATCCTTCATCTGAGTGAGCGGATCTCATACCGCGGCGTGGCACCCGGCGGCGTTTCCCCCGCCCGCGCCACGCCGCGCGGTCCCGTGTGGGCCCCCCTGACCTGGTACTTCGCGTTCCGCTTACGGTCGCTCCCGGGTTTTCGGCGTCCTGCGAGGCCGCCCCGCGCGGAAACCCGCGTCCACTGACCTTGTCGAATGGCTGGCCATGTGGGCCCGGAGGGGTGATCATGAGAAGACCAGAGCGCACTTCCCTTGAGGAGGCACGGGTGGCCGAGACTCTGAAGAAGGGCAGCCGGGTGACCGGCGCCGCGCGCGAGAAGCTCGCGGCAGACCTGAAGAAGAAGTACGACGCCGGCGTGAGCATCCGGGCCCTGGCCGAGGAGACCGGCCGGTCCTACGGATTCGTCCACCGGATGCTCACCGAGTCCGGAGTCGTGTTGCGTGGACGCGGCGGAGCGACCCGGGGCAAGAAGGCCACGCCGGCCTGATCCCCGGGTGCGGTCCGTCACGCCGCCCCACGGTTCCGGCAGTACCCCCCCCGGCCGTCCGCGGCCGCGGTGGACCGGAGGTCCGGGCACCGGGCCGACCGGCGGTCCCGACCGCCGTTCGGCTCCGGGGCCGAAGCCGCCGGCCCGGTGCGGTCCGAGGGTCGACCGGGTGGTTACCGTGCAGTAATTTGTCGTTCGGCGCAGCCGCTGGTCGGGTGCGCCGGACGACGACAACCGCTGCACCGGATCCGGAGGCGCCGTATGACCTCGCTCGACCCTGCCCTCGTCGTGCTCGACAAGGACGGTGTACGCCTCACCGTCGAGGACGCCGTCGCCACGGTGACCCTCACCAACCCGGCGAAGCGCAACGCCCAGTCGCCCGCCCTGTGGCGGGCGCTCACCGAGGCGGGCCGCGCCCTGCCTGGGAGCGTGCGGGTCGTCGTCTTGCGCGGAGAGGGCAAGTCGTTCTCGGCCGGCCTCGACCGACAGGCGTTCACGCCGGAGGGGTTCGACGGCGAGCCGTCCTTCCTCGACCTGGCGCGCGGTTCCGACGAGGAGCTGGACGCCGTCATCGCCGAGTACCAGGAGGCGTTCACCTGGTGGCGCCGCAACGACATCGTGTCGATCGCGGCCGTCCAGGGCCATGCCATCGGCGCGGGCTTCCAGCTCGCCCTCGCCTGTGACCTGCGCGTCGTCGCGCAGGACGTGCAGTTCGCCATGCGCGAGACGAGCCTCGGACTCGTTCCCGACCTGACCGGTACGCACCCGCTCGTCGCCGCCGTCGGCTACGCCCGCGCGCTGGAGATCTGCGCCACGGGCCGGTTCGTCCACGCTGACGAGGCCGAGCGCGTCGGCCTGGTCAACCTCGTGGTGCCGGTCGAGGAGCTCGACGCCGCCGTCCGCGACCTGGCCGCCGCCCTGCTCGCCGCCCCGCGTGACGCCGTCGTGGAGACGAAGGCCCTGCTGCGCGGCGCGGCAGGGCGCCCGTACGAGGAGCAGCGCGTCGCCGAGCGGGCCGGCCAGGCCCGCCGGCTCCGCGACCTTGCGGGCCTCGCCGACTGACACCCGGCGGCAGCACGCCGCTCGCGCCGCCGCCGTACGCGCCGCCGCCGTACGCGCCGCCGCCGTACGCGCCGCCGCCGTACGCGCCGCTTCACCACCGTCCCGCCGCACCCGCACCCGGGCCCGCGCACGGCCCGGGTGCGGACGGCGCGTACGGCGGGGGCGGTACGGGCGGTGGTGCGGCGGGGTGGGCGCCCCGGGCGGGACCGCCGTCAGAAGCCGTGGCGCGCGCCGCCGTCGACCGGCAGCATGACCCCGGTCAGGTACGAGGCGGCGGGGGAGAGCAGGAACGCCGCCGTCGCGCCGAACTCCTCCGGCGTGCCGTAGCGGCGCAGCGGGATGCGCGCCTCGTTGTCGGCGCGTGCGGCGGCCGCGTCACCGGACAGGGCGTCCAGCTCGCGCACCCGGTCCGTGTCGATGCGCGAGGGGAGCAGGCCCACGACACGCACGCCGCGCGGCCCGACCTCGTTCGCCAGGGACTTCGCGAAGCCGGCGAGGCCGGGGCGCAGGCCGTTGGAGATCGTCAGCCCGGGGATCGGCTCGTGCACCGAACCGGACAGGACGAAACCGATCACCCCGCCCTCGCCGAGCGCGTCCGCCGCCGTGCGGGCCATGCGGACGGCGCCGAGGAAGACCGAGTCGAACGCGGCCCGCCACTGCTCGTCGGTGTTGTCCGCCGCCCACCCGGGCGCCGGGCCGCCGACGCTGACCAGCACGCCGTCGAACCCGCCGAAGTGCTCCCGCGCCGCCGCGACGAGCCGCTCGGGCGTCGCCGGGTCGGCGTTGTCGGCGGCGACCGCGACGGCGCCACCGCCCAGCGCGTCCGCCGCCCGCCGCACGGCGTCCCCGTCGCGGGACGACAGGAGGACCTTCGCCCCCTCGGCCACCAGCGCCTTCGCCGTCGCGTGCCCGAGGCCCCGGGAGGCACCGGTCACGACGTACACACGGTCCTTCAGTCCAAGATCCATGGGCCTATCCTGCCGCGTCGTCCGCCGTCAGCGCGAGGGCGGTCGTGACCAGCCCGACGTGGCTGAACGCCTGCGGGAAGTTGCCCAGCTGCCGCCCGGCCACCGGGTCGTACTCCTCCGCCAGCAGCCCCACGTCGTTGCACACCCCCAGCAGCCGCTCGAACAGCTCGCGCGCCTCGTCCTTGCGGCCCATCATGTTCAGCGCGTCGGCCATCCAGAACGAGCAGGCGAGGAACGTCCCCTCCCCGCCGGGCAGTCCGTCCACCGCGATCCCGTCCGTGCTGTACCGGTGGATGAACCCGTCGTGCCCCAGCTCGGCCGCCACCGCCTCCACCGTGCCGACCACGCGCGGGTCGTCCGGCGGCAGGAAGCCCACGCGCGGGATCAGCAGCGTCGCCGCGTCCAACTCGGCGGAGCCGTACGACTGGGTGAAGGTGTTGCGCGCCGGGTCGTACCCCCGCGCGCACACCTCCCGGTGCACCTCGTCGCGCATCGTCCGCCACCGCTCCACGTCCCCCGGCAGTTCGGGGTGCCGCTCCAGCGTCCGCACCGCCCGGTCGGCGGCCACCCACGCCATGACCTTCGAGTGCACGAAGTGGCGCCGCTGCCCGCGCACCTCCCACAGGCCCTCGTCCGGCTGACGCCACGTCGACTCCAGGTACCCCAGCAGACTCAGCTGGAGCGCCCAGGCGTGCCGCTGCGGCGGCATCCCCACCTCCCGCGCCAGGTACAGGGAGTCCATGACCTGGCCGTACACGTCGAGCTGGCGCTGGTTGACGGCGGCGTTGCCGATCCGCACCGGCCGCGAGCCGCCGTACCCGCGCAGCCACGGCACCTCGGCCTCCGGCAGCCGTCGCTCACCCGCGAGGCCGTACATGATCTGGAGGTCCGCCGGGTCGCCGGCGACCGCCCGCAGCAACCAGTCGCGCCACGCGCCGGCCTCCTCCAGGTAGCCCGCCGACAGCAGCGCGTAGAGGGTCAGCGTCGAGTCGCGCAGCCAGCAGAAGCGGTAGTCCCAGTTGCGGACGCCGCCCATCTCCTCCGGCAGCGACGTCGTCGGCGCGGCGACGATCCCGCCCGTCGGGGCGTACGTGAGCGCCTTGAGCGTGATGAGCGAGCGCATCACCGCGTCCCGGTACGGCCCGTCGTAGGTGCACTGGGCCGCCCAGGACTTCCAGTCCCCCAGCGTGTGCTCCAGCGCCTCGTACGGGTCGACCAGGGCGGGGCGCGGCTCGTGGGAGGGGTGCCAGGTGAGGCAGAAGGCGACCTTCTCGCCGGGGCCGACCGTGAAGGAGGAGCAGGTGCTGTACTGCTGGCCCCAGGTCTTCACCTCCGGCTCGCTGCGCAGCCACACCGAGTCGGGGCCCGCGACGGCGACCCGGTGGCCGTCGGTGCGCCGCACCCACGGCACGGCCGAGCCGTAGTCGAACCGCAGTCGCAGCACGGACGACATCTCGACCCGGCCGGACACGCCCTCCACGATCCGCATCAGGTCGGGGGAGCGGTCGCGCTGCGGCATGAAGTCGAGGACGCGGACCGTGCCGGTGCGGGTCTCCCACACGGACTCCAGCACCAGGGAATCGCCCAGGTAAGCGCGTCGGGTGCAGGTGCGCGCACCCCGGGGCGCGAGTCGCCAGTGGCCGTTGTCCTCGTCGCCCAGGAGCGCGGCGAAGCAGGCGCCGGAGTCGAAGCGTGGCAGGCAGAGCCAGTCGACGGAGCCGTCCCGGCCCACCAGGGCGGCGGTCTGCAAATCCCCGATGAGGGCGTAGTCCTCGATACGTTGCGTCACGTTCTGGCGTGTTCCCACCCCGGAACAGCGCCAATCCGTCAGCCTGCCCGCCGGACGCGCGCCGGACGCCCACGGGTCACCGGTCGGCGGGCTCCCGCGGGGTCTCCACACCCGCACCGTCGCCGCCGCCCCCGGCGCCGTCGTCGCCGTCACCGTCACCGCCACCCGGTCCGGCGGGCCCGGCGGACCCGCTCCCGTCCGTGGCCACCGCCTGGTCGCGCCGCTCCCGGCGGACCAGCACGACCCACCCCACCGGCACGCCCGCCGCGAACAGCCACCACTGGACGGCGTACGCCATGTGGGAGCCGATCGACTCGTGGTCGGGGTCCGGGATCGGCTCGGGGCTGCCGCCGGGCGGTGCGGGCTCCGTCAGCTCCAGGTAGCCGCCGAGGACCTCGCGGCCCAGCCGCTCCGCCTGCTGCTCGCTGTTGATGAGCATGACCTGGCGCGGCGGGAGGCCGCGCAGGTCCTTGATGCCGCTGCTGTCGGTGGTCTGGTCCGCCATGAGCCGGCCGACCACGGTCACCTGGCCCTTCGGTGCGGGCGGCACGTCCGGGTAGGACTTCTGGTCCGGCGCGGCCGGGACCCAGCCGCGGTTGACCAGGACGACCCGGCCGTCGGTGAGGACCAGCGGGGTCAGCACGTGCATGCCGACCCGGTCGTCCGCGTTGGTGCGGCGCCGCACGACGACCTCGCGCGCGGTGTCGAACGTGCCCGTCGCCGTCGCCCGGCGCCACAGGTCGGAGCGCGGGACGGTGTGACCCGGTGACGTGAGCTCGGTCACGGGGACGGGTGCGGCCGTGAGGTTGTCCGCGATCAGCGCGTTCTGGGCGACGCGGCGCTCGTGCCGGTGGAACTGCCAGAAGCCCAGCTCGACCATCACCGGGATCAGGACGAGCACGACGAGGGTGAGGATCACCCACTGCCGGGACAACAGGAAGCGGTACACCCCAAGACCGTACATCCCGCCCCTGTCGCGCCCGGCCCCGGGTCACGCCTTGTCGACGATGCCCGCCCGGCCCTCCGCGCGCGCGCAGTGCGCGCCGCAGTACCAGCGGCCGTCGGCCTCCACGCCCTGGCCGATGATCTGGACCCGGCAGTGTTCACAGATGGGCGCCATGCGGTGGATGGCGCAGGAGAAGCAGTCGAAGACGTGCACGGCGCCCTGCGCGTGCACCTCGAAGGACATGCCGTAGTCGTTTCCGCAGACCTCGCAACGTGCCATGCGCCACAGGGTGCGCGGAACGGCGGCCGGATCGGAGGACGGCGCGCCCGGCGGTCACCCGTTCGTCCCTCCGCACCCGCCCCCGTGCACCCGTACCCGTGCACCCGTACCCGCGCCCCCGTGCACCCGTACCCGCGCGCCGCGCGGCTCCCGCGCCCACCCCGTGCCCGCGGGCACCGCTCCCGCGCCCACCCGGGCCCGCGCGGACCGCTCCCGGGCCCGGGGTCACTCGTCGGCCGGGGCCACATCCCGCAGTAGGTGGGTGAAGGCGGCCTCGTCGACGATCGGCGTCCCGAACGCCTTGGCCTTCACGAGCTTGGAGGTGCCGGCTCCCGGGTCGTTGGTGACGAGCAGGCTGGTCAGCCGGGAGACACTCGTCGCGATGTGCAGCCCGGCCTCGACGGCCCGGTCCTCCAGCAGCTCGCGCTCGACCGAGGTGTCACCCGAGAACGCGACCCGCATGCCCTGCTTGAGTGGCTTGTTCGACGTGTACCGCCCGGGGTTCGGGTACGGGCACGCCGGTCGCTTCCGTGACGGCCGCCAGCCGCCCGACCCGTACGTGGCCTGACGGCCGATGCGGGGCGTGGCCGCGGCGGGCGCCGCCGACCACTCCACGAGGGGGAGGCACTCCAGCAGCGGCAGCCGCACCCCGCGCTCGGCCGCCGCGCGCAGACTCGGCCGGAAGGCCTCCGCCAGCACCCGCGCGTCGTCGAGGGCGTGGTGCGCCTGGCGCTGCTCCACGCCGAAGTGGGCGGCCAGCGACTCCAGCTTCATGTTGGGCAGCGGCAGCGCCAGTTCCTTGGCCAGCGCCATGGTGCACAGCCGCTGCCGCACCGGGGCGGTGCGCTCCGCCCGGGCGTACTCCCGGGCGATCATCGTCCAGTCGAAGTAGGCGTTGTGCGCGACGAGGACGCGGCCGTCGAGCCGCTCGGAGAACTCCGCGGCCACGTCGGCGAAGAGGGGCGCGCCCTCCAGCACGTCGCTCGTCAGGCCGTGGATCCACACGGGTCCCGGGTCACGCTCCGGGTTGACCAACGTGTACCAGTGGTCCTCCACCCGGCCGCGCGCGTCGAGCCGGTAGACGGCAGCCGACACTATCCGGTCGTGGGCGGAGAGGCCGGTGGTCTCCACGTCGACGACCGCGTACCCCTGCGGGTAGGCGGCCGGCCAGGCTGCTGCTGTCATACGGTCGTCGAGCATGGTCACTGAGAATAGAGGCCGCCACCGACAGCGCCGCCGCCGGGTTTGCCCCACGGCGCGGTGTTGACGCGTCAGCCGGCCCTCGCCGGGCGTCGTCGGAGGAGCCTCCCGCGGCCGGTCGCGCCGTCGGCGCGCGTGCCGTTTCCGCGTCGGGCCGGGCCCGGATGAGACCCTCGGCGTCGTGACGGACACGACCACGCACGAGCCGCACGGCGGGGCGCTCGGCTCCCGCCTCAACTGGCTGCGGGCCGCCGTGCTCGGCGCGAACGACGGCATCGTCTCCACCGCCGGCCTGGTGGTGGGCGTCGCGGGCGCCACCACCGAGCGGGCCGCGCTCCTGACGGCGGGGCTGGCCGGACTGCTCGCCGGGTCCATGTCGATGGCGGTCGGCGAGTACGTCTCCGTCTCCACCCAGCGCGACTCCGAGAGGGCTGCCCTGGCACAGGAGCGGCGGGAGCTGAGGGAGCAGCCGGAGGCCGAACTGGAGGAGCTGACGGACCTGTTGGCGGAGCGCGGCCTGACCCGGGAGGTGGCCCGCGAGGCCGCCGTGCAGTTGACGGAACGTGACGCCCTGCGGGCCCACGCGCGGGTCGAGCTGGGCATCGACCCGGACGAGCTGACCAACCCGTGGCACGCCGCCGGGGCCAGCTTCCTCGCCTTCACGGTCGGTGCCCTGCTGCCGCTGCTGGCGATCGTGTGGCCGCCCGCGCCGGCGCGGCTGTGGGTGACCGTCGCGTCGGTCCTCGCGGCGCTCACGCTCACCGGCTGGTGCAGCGCCCGCCTCGGCTCCGCCCCCGTCCGCCCCGCGGTGGCCCGCGTGGTCGGCGGCGGCGCGCTGGCGATGGCGGTGACGTACGCGGCGGGGTCGCTGCTGGGTGCCGTCGGGGTCTGACGCCGGCCCGTTGGTGGATGTCGCCAAAGGTCGTTGACACATCGTCTCGCATACTTGTCGGTAACCACCTCTAGCCCCGGCCCGACACCCGGCCCTACGGTGCTCGCATGTCGCCGAACCTGCCCGATGTCGTGCTGTGGTCGATACCCGCCTTCGTCCTGCTCACCGTCCTGGAGATCGTCAGCTACCGGCTGCGTCCCGACGAGGACGCCGCCGGGTACGAGGCGAAGGACGCCGCCACGAGCATCGGCATGGGGCTCGGCAGCCTCGTCTTCGACTTCCTGTGGAAGATCCCCATCGTCGCCGTCTACCTGGCGGTGTACGAGCTGACGCCGCTGCGTGTCCCGGTCCTGTGGTGGACCGTGCCGCTGATGCTGCTGGCCCAGGACTTCTTCTACTACTGGTCCCACCGCGGCCACCACGTCGTGCGGATCCTGTGGGCCTGCCACGTCGTCCACCACTCCAGCCGCAAGTTCAACTTCAGCACCGCGTTGCGGCAGCCGTGGACCTCGTGGACCGTGTGGCCGTTCTACCTGCCGCTCATCGCGTGCGGCGTGCACCCGGCGGCCCTCGCCTTCTGTTCGTCGGCGAACCTCGTCTACCAGTTCTGGGTGCACACCGAGCGGATCGGCAGGCTGCCGCGCCCCGTCGAGTACGTCCTCAACACCCCCTCGCACCACCGGGTGCACCACGCCTCCCAGGGCGGTTACCTGGACCGGAACTTCGGCGGCATCCTCATCGTCTGGGACCGCCTCTTCGGCACCTTCACCGCCGAGACCGTCCGCCCGGTGTACGGCCTCACCAAGAACATCGACACGTACAACCCGCTGCGGGTCGCCACCCACGAGTACGCGGCCATCGCCCGGGACCTGCGGGCGGCCCGCTCGTGGCGGGAGCGGGCGGGGCGGGTCCTGCGGGGGCCCGGTTGGCAGCCGGCACCCGTGCCCGACCGGGCGGCGGAGACGGCCGGCCGACCCACCGGGGCGCCCGCCCCGGAGACCGCGGCGTGAGCCGCGTGGGCGGGGAGGGGCGTGTGGGTGGGGAGGGGCGTGTGGGTGGGGAGGGGCGTGTGACTCAGGAAGTGCGAAGGGCTCAGGAGACTCGAAGGGCTCAGGAGGCTTCCGTGACTCGGGAGTCTCGCGGGACCCGGGAGACGCGGGAGACCCGGGTGCGCCGGGACGGCGGGACGGGGCGGGGCGGGCGCGAGCGGCTCGTGCGCCTCCTGCCGCCGCTCTTCGCGGCCGTCCTCGCCGTCGACCTCATCGCGCTGCTCGCCGGCTCCGGCGTCGGCCACGCGGTGGCCAAGCCACTGCTGATGCCGCTGCTCGCGGGGTACGCGGCCCTGCGCGGCGCGCCCCGCACGCTGGTCGCCGCCCTCCTCTTCGGCTGGGGCGGCGACGTGTTCCTGCTCCTCGACGCGGAGTGGGCCTTCCTCGTCGGCATGGGGTCGTTCGCCGCCGGGCACGTCTGCTACCTGCTGCTTTTCGGGCGGGCCCGCACCTCGCCGCTGCTGGGCGCCGGTTACGGCGTCGCGCTCGTCGCCGTGGTGCTCCTGCTGTGGCCGGACCTCCCCGCGCCCCTGCGGATCCCGGTCGCCGGGTACTCCCTGCTGCTCGCCGCCATGGCGTACCGGGCGCTGTTCCTGTTCTCCGACACGCTCATCGCGACCGGCGTCGCCGACTGGCCGCAGGCGCCCGTCCCCGACTTCTGGATCATGCTCACCTACGGCGCCGCGCAGTACCTGCTGGCCACCGGCGTGCTCACGTCGTCCAGCGCGGGGCGTCCGCTCCCCACCGGCCCGGCGGCCGCGCCCAGTCCCGGGGTCCGCCCTCGTAGCTGACGGGGGAGGGGGCGTACCGCAGCCGCCCGCGCGGGGTGTCCCGCTCCAGCAGTCGGGGGGTGGGCGCCGCGCCCCCGCCGGCGGTGGGGGAGGCACCAGGCGCCGGGTCCTCGCGGTCCGTGCCGTGGGTGAGCAGGTGCGCGGTCCGGGTCAGTGCCGCCTCGACGCGCCAGGTGCCGCCGCCACGGTGGCGTTCCGTCAGGGCGCGGAGGACCGCCGCGGCCACCAGGTAGCCGGTGCCGTGGTCGAGGGCCTGCGCCGGGAGGGCGCCCGGCTCCGAGCCGCCGCCCTCCGTCAGGGCGATGCCCGTCGCCGCCTGCACCAGGCTGTCGAAGCCGCGCCGGCCGCCCCACGGCCCCGACCCGCCCCACGCCGACAGCCGGGCGACCACCAGGCCGGGACGGCGCTCGGCAAGGGCCCCGGGGGCGAGCCCGAACCGGTCCAGCGCGCCGGGGCGGTAGCCGGTGACGACCACGTCGGCGGTCGACAGCAACTCCTCGAAAGTCCGCCGGTCGGCGCTCCGGCGCAGGTCCAGGAGCGTCGAGCGCTTGCCGTTCCCCGTGTCGTCGTGCGCCTCCTGGCTCTCCGGGAGCTCCGGGGCGTCCACCCGCAGGACGTCGGCGCCCAACAGGGAGAGGGTGCGTGTGGCGACCGGCCCGGCGAGCACCCGCGTCAGGTCCAGCACCCGTATCCCGGCGCACGGCGCACCCACGCTCGCGCCGGCGAAGGGCACGCCCGCCGCGGGGCCCGGCGCGTCGCCGGTCCGTTCGAGGTCCAGTACGGGTCGTCCCGCGAGTGGCGCGCCCTGCCCGGCGGCCCAGGTGTCGGCGTCCCGGACGGCGACGGCCAGGCCTCCCGCCGCGTACACGGTCTCCTCGACCTCCACCGCCCGGCGCCCGGCCAGCGCGTCCGCGACGGCCCCGCCGTCCGCGCCGGCGGGCAGTCCCAGCGCGGTCAGCAACCGGTCGCGGTGGTGCGGGTAGTTCGCGTGGGTGCGCACCCAGCCGTCGGCCGTGCGCCAGAAGCGGGAGAGCGGGGCGAAACCGCCGCCCGACCGTCCGTCGAGCGTCACGTGCCGCTCGCTGTGGAAGGCCGCGGTGACCGCCGCGTCGTCGACCGCGACCCGCGGCACCGCGCCCCCGCCGCGCGCGGCGGCGAGCTCCGCCGCGGCCAGCGCACACACCGCGACGGTGGTACGCGCCAGCTCCGCCACGGGCAGCCGGGAGGGGAGCAGGCCCGGTACGCGGTGGTACGCCACCCGCTCCGGCGTCTCCGGATCGGCACCCAGTGCCGCCCAGGTGTGGGTCATCGCCCTGTTCATCGGTCCATCATGGCACTCCGTGCCGGGGCCGGGAAGGTTCCAGGCAGGCGGGAGGACGGCCTGGGGGCAGGCGGGAGGACGGTGCGAGGAAGGGGTGGGGCCGGGGGTGCCTGGGGTGCCGGGAAGGCTTCCGCACATGAAAGAGCCCGGGCGCGGTGACCGCGCCCGGGCTCCCCCTCCCCGATCAGCCGAGCGTCACCAGCGGACCGCGTCCAGCGCGTCGACCATGCCGTGGCCGTAGAAGCCGTTGTAGCGCTTCCCGCCCTCACATACGGCGTCGACCTCCCCGTCGGCGTCGTAGTCGTACGGGTTGGTGCACGCCGTGTCGTCGGCCTGCCCGTACAGCAGCGCCTTCACCATGGCGGGCGTGGCCCGCGGGTGCTTCGACTTGATCAGCGCCACGACACCCGCGACGTGCGGGGACGCCATGGACGTGCCCGCCTTGTAGTTGTAGCCGCCGTTGACCGTCGTCGACAGGATCCGGCCGTTGACGGCCGGGGCCTGCGGCGTCTGGTACTCGGTCCGGTCACCGCCGGGGGCGGCGATGTCCACCACGCCCAGGCCGTAGTTCGAGAACGAGGACTTCAGCGTCTTGGCGCCGGTCGACGAGACCGTGACGACACCCGGCAGCATCGTCGGGATGTCCGGGCACTGGCTCGGGTCGACGACCCGCTCCACCGTCTCGGTGTCGTTCGGGCTCGTGGTGTCCGTGACCGAGTCCGACGCCAGGTCCGTGTCGGAGTTGCCGGCCGCCGCGACGTTGACCGACCCCTTGCGCTCCGCGTACCGCGTGGCCCGCGTCAGCGCCTCGACCAGGGCGCCCTGGTCCGGGTCGTTCGTGCAGTTGTACAGCCACGGGTCCACGTAATAGCTGTTGTTGGTGACCTCGACGCCGTGGTCGGCCGCCCACATGAAGCCGCAGACGACGGCCTCCGTGTAGAAGAAGCCGTCCGGGTTCGACACCTTGATGCCCGAGACCTTCACGCCCGGCGCGACACCGGTCACGCCGACGCCGTTCTTCGCCGCGGCGATCGTCCCGGCGACGTGCGTGCCGTGGTCGCTCTCGCCCGGCGCCGGCCGCCACGAGCCCTCGGTGGTGTCGGCCTTGCCGGTCACGCAGTTCGCGGACGCGGCGCGGTCGAAGTTGGGGGCCAGGTCGGGGTGGGTGTCGTCGACGCCCGTGTCGATGACGGCGACCGTGACCTTGCTGCTGCCGAGCGTCCGCTCGTGGGCCTTGTCCGCCTTGATGGCGGGCAGGCTCCACTGCAGCGGCTCCAGCGGGTCCTGGTCGGCGTCCGCCTCGGCGGCGGCCGCGCGGGCCTCCGCCGCGGTGAGCGGCTGCGCTGCCTCGTCGACGTCCTTCGTCGCGACGGGGGCCAGCGGCGCGGTCCGCGTGGCACCGGCCGACTGCACGCCCTTGGCGGTGCGGACGGTCTGCGCGAACGCGGGGTTCTTCGAGTGGGCGACGATGACGCCGATCGCGTCGTACGACGCGACGACCGTGCCGCCCGCCGCGGATATCGCCTTCTTCACGGCGGCGGTGTGGCGACCGCCCTTCGTGTTCACCACGTACGAGAGGTTCGGGCCGTCCGCGGCGACGACGGCCGGAACATCGGCGGCGGGGGCGGCCGAGGCGGCACCCGCCGGCAGGAAGCCGAGCGAGGCCGTGAGCGCCAGACCGACGGGCAGAGCGAGTGCGCGCCCGCGCCTGGTTCCCAGATGAGCCATGGGTTCTCCACATCATCCGTGACGTCCGCCCACATGCTGTTATGGGCGGGTACATGACGAGCGAAGCTATCGCTGATCATCCCCGCGCAGCAATGAGTTGGCGAAGAAATCGGGAGGAATGAAGAAGCGGGGTGAACCGCTTCGCGGCGCCCTCCGTGACGTTGTCAGGGGAGGAGGCCAAGGCGGCCTCCGCGGCACCCGCCCGGTGCCCCGCCCCAGCCCCCAGCACCCGCGTCGCGAGGAGTTCCCGTTGGCCACCGAAGCACCGCCGCCCCCAGGGGGCGCGGACACCCGCCCCGCCCAGCCACCGACGGAGGCCTTCGTCCAGACCCAGGAGAGCGCGGAGTTCCGCGAACTGCGCCGTACCCACCGCTCCTTCGCCTTCCCGCTCACCTTCGCCTTCATCGCCTGGTACCTGCTGTACGTCCTGCTGTCGAACTACGCGGGCGGCCTGATGGGCACTCAGGTCATCGGCAACATCAACGTCGCCCTCGTGCTGGGCCTCGCCCAGTTCCTGACGACGTTCCTCATCACCTGGCTCTACGCGCGGCACGCGGCGCGGCGGTTGGACCCGCGGGCCGAGGCCATCAGGGCCCGCATGGAGAACGAGCAGCGCGCGGAGGCCGACGCATGAGCACGCACACCCTCGCCGCGGCGGCCGCGAGCGAGCACCGGACGCTGATCATCACGCTCTTCGCGTGCTTCGTCGTCGCCACGCTCTTCATCACCGTGTGGGCCGGCCGCCAGACGAAGGACGCCGCCGACTTCTACGCCGGCGGCCGCCAGTTCACCGGTTTCCAGAACGGCCTGGCCATCTCCGGCGACTACATGTCCGCCGCGTCGTTCCTCGGCATCGCCGGCGCCATCGCCCTCTTCGGCTACGACGGCTTCCTGTACTCCATCGGCTTCCTCGTCGCCTGGCTGGTGGCCCTGCTGCTGGTGGCCGAACCGCTGCGCAACTCCGGCCGCTACACCATGGGCGACGTCCTCGCGTACCGCATGCGCCAACGGCCGGTCCGCACCGCCGCCGGCACCTCCACCATCGTCGTGTCGATCTTCTACCTGCTGGCGCAGATGGCCGGCGCGGGCGTCCTCGTCTCGCTGCTCCTCGGCATCACCAGCGACGCCGGCAAGATCGCCATCGTGGCGCTGGTGGGCCTGCTGATGATCCTGTACGTGACGATCGGCGGCATGAAGGGCACCACCTGGGTGCAGATGGTCAAGGCCGTCCTGCTCATCGCGGGGACCCTGCTCATCACCTTCCTGGTCCTGATGAAGTTCGACTTCAACGTCTCCGAGCTGCTCGGCCGGGCCGCCGAGAACAGCGGCCACGGCGCCGCGTTCCTGGAGCCGGGTCTCAAGTACGGCGCCACCGCCACCTCGAAGCTCGACTTCCTCTCCCTCGGCATCGCCCTCGTCCTCGGCACGGCGGGACTGCCGCACATCCTCATCCGCTTCTACACCGTGCCCACCGCCAAGGCCGCCCGGAAGTCCGTGAACTGGGCCATCGGCATCATCGGCGCCTTCTACCTGATGACGATCGCCCTCGGCTTCGGCGCCGCCGCCCTCGTCGGCCCGGCCGAGATCACCGCCTCGAACAAGGCGGGCAACACCGCGGCGCCGCTCCTCGCGCTGCACATCGGCGGCGCGGACTCCCCGGCCGGCGCGATCCTGCTCGCGGTGATCTCGGCGGTCGCCTTCGCGACCAT
Source organism: Streptomyces changanensis (assembly GCF_024600715.1). Classification (NCBI taxonomy): domain Bacteria; kingdom Bacillati; phylum Actinomycetota; class Actinomycetes; order Kitasatosporales; family Streptomycetaceae; genus Streptomyces; species Streptomyces changanensis. The sequence goes on along the minus strand of NZ_CP102332.1, from coordinate 1,338,670 downwards.
CCTCGCCGTCGTCGCCGGCCTCACCCTCGCCTCGTCGTCGTCCTTCGCCCACGACATCTACGCCAACGTCATCCGCAAGGGCCAGGCGACCGACCAGGAGGAGGTCCGGGCCGCCCGCTGGGCGACCGTCTTCATCGGCGTCGTCTCCATCGCGCTCGGCGCGCTCGCCCGCGACCTGAACGTCGCCGGGCTCGTCGCGCTCGCCTTCGCGGTGGCCGCCTCCGCGAACCTGCCGACGATCCTCTACAGCCTGTTCTGGAAGCGCTTCACCACCCAGGGCGCCCTCTGGTCGATCTACGGCGGCCTCGCCGCGTCCGTCTTCCTCGTGCTCTTCTCGCCGGTCGTCTCCGGCAAGGCCAGCTCGATGTTCCCGGACGTCGACTTCGCCTGGTTCCCGCTGGAGAACCCCGGCCTGATCTCCATCCCGCTGGGCTTCCTGCTCGGCTGGCTCGGCTCCCTGCTGTCCAAGGAGGAGCCGGACAAGGGCAAGTTCGCCGAGCTGGAGGTCAAGTCCCTCACCGGTGTCGGAGCGCACTGAGCCGCCCACCCCGCGTCACCACCGGCGGCCGTGTCGTAGGACCCTACGACACGGCCCCGCGGCTTCCTGGTCCAAACGGCCCACGACGCCGTCCGGCCGGTCGCGTAGGCTCGGGAAAGGACGACGAACGAACAGCTGGTCGAACCGGGGAGGGCGCCACCGTGCTCATCGACACATACGGCCGGGTGGCCACGGACCTCCGGGTCTCGCTCACCGACCGGTGCAACCTGCGCTGCACCTACTGCATGCCCGAGGAGGGCCTGCAGTGGCTGGCCAAGCCCGACCTCCTCACCGACGACGAGATCGTCCGCCTCATACGGATCGCCGTCACGTCGCTCGGCGTCACCGAGGTCCGCTTCACCGGGGGCGAGCCCCTGCTGCGCCCCGGCCTCGTCTCCATCGTCGAGCGGTGCGCCGCCCTGGAGCCCCGGCCCCGGATGTCGCTGACCACCAACGGCATCGGGCTCAAGCGCACCGCCGCCGCCCTCAGGGACGCCGGCCTGGACCGGGTCAACGTCTCCCTCGACACGCTGCGCCCCGACGTGTTCAAGGCCCTCACCCGGCGCGACCGCCACCACGACGTGCTGGACGGGCTGGCCGCCGCCCGCGAGGCCGGCCTCACCCCGGTCAAGGTCAACGCCGTGCTCATGCCCGGGCTCAACGCCGACGAGGCCCCCGATCTGCTGGCCTGGGCCGTCGCCCACGACTACGAACTGCGGTTCATCGAGCAGATGCCGCTCGACGCCCAGCACGGCTGGAAGCGTGACGGCATGATCACCGCCGGGGACATCCTGGAGTCGCTGCGCACCCGCTTCACCCTCACGCCGGAGGAGGACGAGGAGCGCGGCTCGGCGCCCGCCGAGCGGTGGCTCGTCGACGGCGGCCCGCACCGCGTCGGTGTCATCGCCTCCGTCACCCGCCCCTTCTGCCGGGCCTGCGACCGCACCCGCCTCACCGCCGACGGCCAGGTCCGCACGTGCCTGTTCGCCCGCGAGGAGACCGACCTGCGCGGCGCGCTGCGCTCCGACGCCCCGGACGAGGAGGTCGCCGCGCTGTGGCGGCGGGCCATGTGGGGCAAGAAGGCCGGTTCCGGTCTGGACGACCCGTCGTTCCTCCAGCCCGATCGGCCCATGTCCGCCATCGGCGGCTGAGCCGTACCGCCCGCGCCCGTGTCTAGGCGGCGTCCCCGCCGGCCCCGGTACCGGGCGTCGGCCCGTCGTCCGCCGGGCCGGCGGGGTCCCGGGACTCCCACGCGGCGAGCGTGACGACGTCCTTGAGGAACCCGCGCACCCCGAGGAACTGCGAGAGGTGCTCGCGGTGTTCCTCGCACGCCAGCCAGGTCTTGCGGCGCTCGGGCGTGTGCAGCTTCGGGTTGTTCCAGGCCAGCACCCACACGGCGGCGGCGCGGCAGCCCTTGGCGGAACAGATCGGGTGGTTCTCGTCGCTCACAGCAGATGTCCTGACAACCGTGTACGGACAAAGGCGACGCCGGGCAGCCACGGGGGGAGCTGCCCGGCGTCGGTCCGTCGCTCCGACGGGGGATGCGGAGCGCCTACGCAGTATGTCACGCACAACCCGGTCGTGTGCACGGGAACTTCACTATTGATCTGAGCTTTTCTTGAGCTTTTCGGTGCGCTCCCCGGCCCCGTCCGGGCCCGCGGGCCGCGCGCCCGGGGCGTCCCCGGCGCCGTGCCCCGTGGTGTCCCCGGCTCCGTCAGCGTCCCCGGTGCCGGTCGCGGTCCTGTCCTGCGGGCGCGGGGCCTCCAGCACCGGGTGGGCCACGGGCGGCGCCGACACGAACGTGGACGGCAGCTTCGGCGCGGTCTCCCGCCCGGCGTTCGCGATCACCACCGCCACATACGGCACGACCGCGCCCAGCACCAGGGCCACGACCGCCACGTGCCGCTCGACGTTCCACAGCGCCGCGGCGGCGATCACCGCCAACGTGCGGACCGTCATCGAGATCACGTAACGACGCTGACGCCCGCGGACGTCGTCCGCGAGGCCCTGCCGTGCACCCGTGATCGTGAAGACCTGACCACCACCGCCGCCGTGCTTCCGCATCCCGTTCCACCACCGACCCGTGCGCCGGCCCTCACCGGGCCGGTCCCTGCCTCCACGGTACGCCCGCCCGGTCGCGCGGCGGCCTCCGGGGCCCGCCCGGTCATCCGGCCCGGCGGGCCCGGCGGAAGCCGTCGCCCACCGGCCGGGAACCGCCCGACATGCGCAGTACGTCCCCTTGGCCCAGACTGTCAGGGACTGCTCACGTCGATCCGTACCGAGGAGGCAGCCATGGGCTGGTTGTGGGCGATTATCGTGGGGTTCGTGCTCGGACTGCTGGCGAAGGCCATCCTGCCGGGCAAGCAGCACAGCCCACTGTGGCTGATCACCATCTTCGGCATCATCGGTGCCATCGCCGGCAACGCCCTGGCCCGCGCGTTCGGGATCGAGGCGACCCCCGGCATCGACTGGGGTCGGCACGCGCTGCAGGTGGTCGCGGCCGTCGTCGTCGTGGGGATCGGGGAAATGCTCTACATGTCCATGCGGGGCAACCGCCAACGGGCCTGAGAGTCCGTCCGCACCACCCTCCGGACACCACGGCGGCCCGGGAGCGCGAAGGCTCCCGGGCCGCCGTGCCGCGCGGGGCGGCGGGGTTCATACGGCGGGGCTGGGCCCGCGGGGGGCGGCGGGCCGCGCCGGCATCGACGGCCGTGGCCGGGGGCCGGCCGCGACCGGTTCGGGCCGGCCGTGACGCGCGCAGCCGGCCGTGACACGCTCAGCCGGCGGTGACCTCGACCGCCGCCAGGTTCTTCTTCCCCCGGCGCAGCACCAGCCAGCGGCCGTGCAGCAGGTCGCCGGCGGACACCTCGGCGTCCTCGGCTGTCACCTTCGCGTTGTTCACGTAGGCGCCGCCCTCCTTCACCGTGCGCCGCGCGGCGGACTTGCTCGGCGCGAGGCCGACCTCCGCGAAGAGGTCCACCACGAGCCCCGGCTCGCTCACCCGCGCGCTCGGCAGCTCGGACAGCGCCGCCGCGAGCGTCGCCGCGTCCAGCTCCGCCAGGTCGCCCTGGCCGAACAGCGCCTTCGACGCGGCGATCACGGACGCGCACTGCTCGGCGCCGTGCACCAGCGTCGTCAGCTCCTCGGCGAGCGCGCGCTGCGCCGCCCGGGCCTGCGGACGCTCCTCGGTTACCTGCTCCAGCTCCTCCAGCTCCGCACGGCTGCGGAAGCTGAGGATGCGCATGTAACGGGAGATGTCCCGGTCGTCCACGTTCAGCCAGAACTGGTAGAACGCGTACGGCGTGGTCATCTCCGGGTCCAGCCAGACGGCGCCGCCCTCGGTCTTGCCGAACTTGGTGCCGTCCGCCTTCGTCATCAGCGGCGTCGCCAGCGCGTGCGCCACGGCGTCCGGCTCCAGGCGGTGGATCAGGTCCAGGCCGGCCGTCAGGTTGCCCCACTGGTCGCTGCCGCCCTGCTGGAGGACGCAGCCGTACCGGCGGTACAGCTCCAGGAAGTCCATGCCCTGGAGGAGCTGGTACGAGAACTCGGTGTAGCTGATGCCCTGCTCCGACTCCAGGCGCCGGGCCACGGAGTCCTTCGTGAGCATCTTGTTGACGCGGAAGTGCTTGCCGATGTCCCGCAGGAACTCGATGGCGGACATGCCGCCCGTCCAGTCGAGGTTGTTGACCATGGTGGCGGCGTTGTCGCCCTCGAAGATCAGGAACGGCTCGATCTGCGAGCGCACCCGCTCCACCCAGGCCGCGACCGTCTCCGGCGAGTTCAGCGTGCGCTCGGCCGTCGGCTTCGGGTCGCCGATCTGCCCGGTCGCCCCGCCGACCAGCGCCAGCGGGCGGTGGCCCGCCAGCTGGAGCCGGCGCATGGTGAGCACCTGCACCAGGTGGCCCACATGGAGGCTCGGGGCGGTCGGGTCGAAGCCGCAATAGAACGTGACCGGACCGTCCGCGAGAGCCTTGCGCAGTGCGTCCTCATCGGTGGACTGGGCGAACAGCCCGCGCCACTTGAGCTCGTCGACGATGTCCGTCACGGGTCTCGTGCCTCCTCGTGTGCGTGTGGTGCAGCCGGCCCAGTCTAGGGGGTGCGGGGGCCCGGGGGCCCGGTGGTTGAACGGTGTCCGACGGGACCGCCGCAACGGCGATCATGCCGCCCACCAGCAACGCCCGGGCCCACCCGGCCCGCCCCGGCCCCCGACCCGCCCGGCCCCCCGGCGCGTCACACTCCCTGGCTCACCGAGCTCATGTGGAAGTCCGGCACCCGCAGCGGCGGCATCGCGGCGCGCGTGAACCAGTCGCCCCACTCGCGCGGCAGCGTCCGCTCGGTCCGGCCCGCCTCCGTGGCCCGCCCGAGCAGGTCCACGGGGGACTCGTTGAACCGGAAGTTGTTCACCTCCGCGACCACCTCACCGCCCTCCACCAGGTACACGCCGTCCCGGGTCAGCCCGGTCAGCAGCAGCGTCGCCGGGTCGACCTCGCGGATGTACCACAGGCAGGTCAGCAGCAGCCCGCGCCCGGTCGCCGCCACCATCTCCTCCAGCGACCGCCCGTCGCCGCCGTCCAGGACGAGGTTCCCCGGCCCCGGCGCCACCGGCGAACCGGTGAGCCCGGCGCTGTGCCGCGTCGTGACGAGCCGCTCCAGCCGGCCCTCGCGGATCCAGTCGACCGGCTCCAGCGGCAGCCCGTTGTCGAACACCGACGCGTCGTCCCCCGACGAGTGGGCGATCACGAAGGGTGCCGACTCCAGCCCCGGCTCCGCCGGGTCGCTGCGCAGCGTCAGCGGCAGCGGCGTCAGCCGCTCGCCGACCCGCGTCCCGCCGCCCGGCCGGGCGAACACCGTGCGACCCTCCGCCGCGTCCCGGGCCGCCGCCGACCATTGCTGGTAGATGAGCAGGTCCGCCACGGCCGTCGGCGGCAGCAGCGTCTCGTACCGCCCGGCCGGCAGCTCCACCCGCCGCCGCGCCCAGCCGAGCCGGCGCGCCAGCTCCTCGTCCAGCGCGAGCGGATCCACGTCCCGGAAGTCCCGCGTGACCCGGCCCGCCCACGCCGAGCGGGTCCGGTCCGGGGACTTCGCGTTGAGCTCCAGCGTCCCGTTCGGCTGGTCGTGCCGCAGCCGCAGCCCCGTCGACGTGCCCAGGTACGTGGAGGTCAGCTCGTGGCTGGCGAACCCGTACAGCTCCCGCCCGCAGGAGCGGGCCCGGGCGAAGGCCTCGCCCAGCGCGGGCGCGAAGTCCCCGAACACCGCCGACGAGGTCTCGGCCGGCGCCCCGGCGAAGTCCGGCGACTGCGGCACGCCCGTCACCAGCGGCTGCGCGTCCTCGGCGGGACCCGCCGCGCGCGCCGCCGCCTCGGCCGCCCGTACCAGCGGCTCCAGCTCGTCGGCGGTCACCGCCGACCGGGACACCACGCCCGAGGCCGTGCCCCGCGCCCCGTCCACGGTCGCGACGACCGTGAGGGTGCGGCCCCGGGTGACGCCGTTCGTCGTGAGGGCGTTCCCCGCCCAGCGCAGGTTGGCGGAGGAGTGCTCGTCCGCGATGACGACGCACCCGTCGGCGCGAGACAGCTCCAGGGCGCGCTCGACGGTCTCGTGGGGCTTGCTGACGCGACTCACCGGCCGGCCTCCTGCGTGGTGTTCAAGATGTTGACGCCCCGGAACAGGGCGGACGGGCAACCGTGCGACACCGCCGCGATCTGCCCCGGCTGGGCCTTGCCGCAGTTGAACGCGCCGCCCAGCACGTACGTCTGGGGCCCGCCGACCTTCTCCATCGAGCCCCAGAAGTCGGTCGTCGTCGCCTGGTACGCGACGTCCCGCAGCTGCCCGACCAGCCGCCCGTTCTCGATGCGGTGGAAGCGCTGGCCGGTGAACTGGAAGTTGTACCGCTGCATGTCGATCGACCACGAGCGGTCGCCGACCACGTAGATGCCGCGCTCCACCCCGCCGATCAGGTCCTCCGTCGACAGGCCGCCCGGATCCGGCCGCAGTGACACGTTCGCCATCCGCTGCACCGGCACGTGGCCCGGCGAGTCCGCGAACGCGCAGCCGTTGGAGCGGCCGAGGCCGGTCAGCCGCGCGGTCCGCCGGTCCAACTGGTACCCGACCAGCGTCCCGTCCCGCACCAGGTCCCACGACTGCGCCTCGACGCCCTCGTCGTCGTACCCGATGGTCGCGAGACCGTGCTCCGCCGTCCGGTCGCCCGTCACGTTCATCACGGGGGAGCCGTACCGCAGGGAGCCCAGCCGGTCGAACGTCGCGAACGACGTGCCGGCGTACGCCGCCTCGTAGCCGAGCGCCCGGTCCAGCTCGGTGGCGTGCCCGATCGACTCGTGGATCGTCAGCCACAGGTTCGACGGGTCGACCACCAGGTCGTACGTCCCCGCCTCCACGCTCGGCGCGCGCATCTTCTCGGCGAGCAGCTCCGGGATCCGCTCCAGCTCGGCGCCCCAGTCCCAGCCGGTGCCGGTCAGGTACTCCCAGCCGCGACCCGCCGGCGGCGCCAGCGTCCGCATCGAGTCGAACTCGCCCGTCGCCGCGTCCACCGCGACCGCCGTCAGCTGCGGGTACAGACGCACCCGCTGCTGCGTGGTGACCGTGCCGGCCGTGTCGGCGTAGAACTTGTTCTCGTGGACGGTGAGCAGCGAGGCGTCCACGTGGGCGACGCCGTCCGCCCGCAGCAGCCCCGCGCTCCACTCCGCCAGCAGCCCGCTCTTGTCGGCGTCCGGCACGGTGAACGGGTCGATCTCGTACGAGGAGACCCACGTCCGGTCCGCGTGGACCGGTTCGTCCGCCAGCTCCACGCGCTCGTCCGACCCGGCCGCCGCGATCACCCGCGCCGACAGCTGCGCCATCGCGACCGCCTGCGACGCGACCCGTGCGGCCGCGTCCATGGTGAGGTCGACGCCCGAGGCGAACCCCCACGCCCCGCCGTGCACCACGCGCACCGCGTACCCGAGGTCCGTCGTGTCGGACGACCCGGCGGGCCGCGCGTCCCGCAGTCTCCAGGAGGCGCTGCGCACCCGCTCGCAGCGGAAGTCGGCGTGCTCCGCGCCGAGCGCCCTGGCCCGCGCCAGCGCCGCGTCGGCGAGCGCCCGCAACGGCAGTGCCAGGAACGCCTCATCGATGTCATGGGCCACAGGCGGCCTTCCTTTCCGAGGTGATCGGGCTCGGTCGACACCATCGGCTGATGTCTCGCCGAAGTGTGCACGAGGGCACCGCCGCGCGGGGCGGCCCGTGCCGTCGCGCCACCGCCCCGTGCCGTACGGGACTCCACGCCCCACGCCCCTCCCGCGGCTTCGCCGCGGTGCCGGGCGACGCCATCGCCGCGGCGGACCGCAGGTGGCTGCGACTGTAGGGACCCGACAGCTGCGGCGGCGAGGCGCTGTGGGGGGCGGATTCGGTCGATGCGGCGTCGTGGCGATAGTTTCGACGGGTACCAGACCGCTATCGAAAGGGTGATCCGATGAGCCGCTCGGTTCTCGTCACCGGAGGCAACCGGGGCATCGGCCTCGCCATCGCCCGCGCTTTCGCCGACGCCGGCGACAAGGTCGCGTTCACCTACCGGTCCGGCGAGCCGCCCGCCGAGCTCGTGGAGCTGGGCTGCCTGGGGGTGCGTTGCGACATCACCGACTCCGAGCAGGTGGAGACCGCCTACAAGGAGATCGAGGAGAAGCACGGCCCGGTGGAGGTGCTCGTCGCCAACGCCGGCGTCACCCGCGACCAGCTCCTGATGCGCATGTCGGAGGACGACTTCACCGCGGTCCTCGACACCAACCTCACGGGCACCTTCCGCGTCGTGAAGCGGGCCAACCGCGGCATGCTGCGCGCCAAGAAGGGCCGGGTCGTGCTCATCTCGTCCGTCGTCGGCCTGCTCGGCTCGGCGGGCCAGGCCAACTACGCCGCCTCCAAGGCCGGTCTGGTCGGCTTCGCCCGGTCGCTCGCCCGGGAACTCGGCTCCCGCAACATCACCTTCAACGTCGTCGCGCCCGGTTTCGTCGACACCGACATGACCAAGGTCCTCACCGACGAGCAGCGGGCGGGCATCGTCGGCCAGGTACCGCTGGGCCGCTACGCGCAGCCGGAGGAGATCGCGGCGGCGGTCCGCTTCCTGGCGTCCGACGACGCCTCGTACATCACTGGAGCCGTCATCCCCGTTGACGGCGGATTGGGCATGGGTCACTGAGTCACATGAGCGGAATTCTCGACGGCAAGCGCGTCCTCATCACCGGTGTGCTGATGGAGTCCTCCATCGCGTTCCACACCGCGAAGGTGGCCCAGGAGCAGGGCGCCGAGGTCATCCTGACCGCGTTCCCGCGGCCCACCCTGACCGAGCGCATCGCCAAGAAGCTCCCGAAGCCGGTCAAGGTCATCGAGCTCGACGTCACGAACGACGAGCACCTGGCCCGGGTCGAGGGCGTCGTGCGCGAGGAGCTCGGCGGCCTCGACGGCGTCGTCCACTCCATCGGCTTCGCCCCGCAGGACGCCCTCGGCGGCAACTTCCTGAACACGCCGTTCGAGTCGGTCGCCACGGCGATGCACGTCTCGGCCTTCTCGCTGAAGTCCCTGACGATGGCCTGCCTCCCGCTGATGGAGGAGGGCGGCTCGGTGGTCGGCCTCACCTTCGACGCGCAGTTCGCCTGGCCGCAGTACGACTGGATGGGCCCGGCCAAGGCCGCCCTGGAGGCCACCAGCCGCTACCTGGCCCGTGACCTCGGCGAGCGGAACGTCCGCTGCAACCTCATCTCGGCCGGCCCGCTGGGGTCGATGGCCGCCAAGTCGATCCCGGGCTTCGGCGACCTCGCCAAGGTGTGGGACGAGCGTTCCCCGCTCGCGTGGGACATGAGCGACCCGGAGCCGGCCGGCCGCGGTGTCGTCGCCCTGCTGTCGGACTTCTTCCCGAAGACCACCGGCGAGATCGTGCACGTCGACGGCGGCGTCCACATCATGGGTGCCTGACGCTCCGTACACACCCCGCCTGAGCAGGCGTGTTCTCGACGAGGCCGCGTGACCGTCACCCGATCGGCGCGCGGCCTCGTCGTACCTGCGGCAGACTGGTCGAGCCGGGCGGCCCCGCCGCCGGGCGTACGGGGAGGAGGTGTGGCTGTGCTGACGAGACACCACCGGACGGCGGCCCTGGCCGCCGCCTCGATCCTGGTCCCCGCCCTGCTGGCGGGCTCCGCCGCCGCGGCGGACGGCGACCCCGAAGGGCCGGACGGCGCGACGTGCCGCACGGCGGTCGAGGGCTCCCGCGTCACCGCGTACTGCCACAACCCCCATCCCCGCACCGACCACGTCCGGCTGCACGTCGAGTGCGTCCGCTGGTGGGACCTGGACGCCGACAGCGCCTCCGTCGCGGTGCCGCCCACCGCCTACGTCGAGGTGACCGAACGGTGCTGGAAGGAGGTCCGGTCCGCGTGGATCAGTCACGCGACCGTTCCGGACCGGGGCCCCGGCACGTGAACGGGTAGCCGGCGGCCTCCGCCCCGGCCGTCTCCGCGTCACCCGCGCGGATCGCCTCCACCAGCCGCGCGTGGTCCATGTGGTGCTCGGGGCGCAGCTCCCCGCCCACGTCGTCGCGGAGCCAGGCCCGCAGCAGGTGCCCGAGGTCGGCGTAGAGCTCGCCCAGCACCTCGTTGTGCGAGGCCGCGACCACCGCGAGGTGGAAGGTCGCGTCCGCCGCCACGAACCGCTCGGCGTCCCCCGACTCCCACGCCTCCTCCCGCCGCGCGAGCAGCGCGTCCAGCTGCTGGAGGTCGCGCTCCGTGCGGCGTACGGCGGCCAGCCGGGCGGCCGACGACTCCAGCGTGGAGCGCACCTCGGCGACGTGCCGCGGATCGGCGTCCGCGAACCGCCGGTGCATCACCCCGGCCAGTTCGCTGGTCGCCACGACGTACGTGCCCGAGCCCTGGCGGATGTCCAGCAGGCCGTTGTGCGCCAGCGCCCGCACCGCCTCGCGGACGGTGTTGCGGGCCACGCCCAGCTGCTCCACGAGCTCCGGCTCGGTGGGGATGCGCGAGCCGACCGGCCACTCGCCCGAGGTGATCTGGTTGCGCAGCTGCGCGATCACCTGGTCGGAGAGGGCGGACCGGCGGGGCGAGCTGAGCGCCATGGTGTGTTCCTCGTCTCGTGCGGGACGTTCGGGCCGGTGCCCATGCGGTTGAGATTGGACAACCAATCATCCCATGATTCTATGATGGTCGTATGCCCGACGAGCCGTACCTCCCGACCCGCAGCACCGTACCCACCGCGATCCGCCCGGAGGCCGCCCCGCCGGCGCCCCCCGTCCCCGCGCCCACCGGCGGGGTCTGGCTCGCCCGGCTGCTGGTCGTCGGACTCGTCCTGGCCGCCCTCAACCTCCGCCCGGCCATCACCAGCCTGGGCGCCCTCCTGGAGGAGGTCCGCACGGGCCTCCACATGAGCGGCAGCGTCGCCGGCGTGCTCACCTCCGTACCGCCCCTCTGCTTCGCCGTCTTCGGCCTCGCCGCCCCGCGCCTCGCCCGCCGCTTCGGCGGTGCGGCCGTCGTGTGCGCGGGCATGGTCGCCATCGCCGCCGGCATGCTCGTCCGGCCCTTCGCGGGCGGCACCGCCGGTTTCCTCGCGGCGAGCGCCCTCGCCCTCGTCGGCATCGCCCTGAGCAACGTCCTGATGCCGGTCATCGTCAAGCGGTACTTCCCCGACCGCGTCGGCACGATGACCGGGCTGTACTCCATGGCCCTCGCCCTCGGCACCTCTCTCGCGGCCGCCGTCACCGTGCCGCTCACCCAGGCCCTGGGCGGCAGCTGGCGCACCGGCCTCGGCGTCTGGGCGATCCTCGCCGTCCTCGCCGTACTGCCGTGGACGGCCATCGCCCGCGACCGCCGCGCCGCCGCCCGTACCGCCGCCGAGGCCGCGGCGACGCCCGCGACGGCGGACGCACCCACCGGGGACGCCTCCGCCGCCACCGGGCCCCGTGTCGCCCGCAGCCGCACGGCGTGGGCCCTCGCCTGCTTCTTCGGTCTCCAGGCCACCGGCGCGTACATCACCATGGGCTGGCTGCCGCAGATCTTCCGCGACGCGGGCGTCCCCGCCGGCACGGCCGGCGTCCTGCTCGCCGTGACCATGGTCATGGGCGTCCCGCTCGCCTTCGTCATCCCCCGGGTGGCCGGCAGGATGCGCCACCAGGGCCCGATCGTCGTCGTCCTCGGCCTCTCCGGTCTCGCCGGGTACGCGGGACTGCTCACGGCCCCCGTCGCCGGCGCCTGGCTTTGGGCGGTCCTCCTCGGCGTCTCGAACTGCGCCTTCCCGCTCGCCCTCACCATGATCGGGATGCGCGCGCGCACCGGCACCGGCGTCGTCCGGCTCTCCGCCTTCGCCCAGTGCGTCGGCTACCTGATCTCCGTCCCCGGCCCGATCCTGGTCGGCGCGCTGTACCAGCACAGCGGCGGCTGGACCGCGCCGCTGGCCCTGATGGCGGCCCTGATCGTGCCGCAGATGGCCGCCGGGATTCTCGCCGGGCGGGACCGGACGATCGAGGACGAGGCGTGAGGTGCGAGACTGGCACCATGCCTGTGCTCGATCCGAACCCCCAGAACGGCCAGAAGAAGCTCCTCGCCGTCTTCGGCGCGATGCTCGCCATCGGTGTGGTCATCGGCGTGATCGCGTCGATCGCCTCACCCTGACGGACGGATGGTGGGGTACGCCCCACCATCCCCCCGGGGTCCGCCCCACCGTCCCCTAGGGGCAGCCGTCAGGGTCCGGTGGGTGGATCACCTGATGGGCTCCCCGCCGCGCGGTCCGTAGCGTGGTGCGCACCACGCACCACCACGATTCCCACGGACCCCGCGACGACGACGGAGGCGGCCATGTCGGCCCGTACGCCCACCCGCACCCCCGGCACCGGCGGCGCCGACGTGCGGCTGCCCTGGTGGGCCGTCGCCCTGCCCGTCGTCGCCTTCACCGCGCTGCTGCTCCTCGTCACCGGTCCGGGGCAGGCCCACGCGTCCGGCGGCGAGCCCGCGGTCGGCCGGATCCTCGAACAGATCCAGCACACCCTGAGCCGCTGAGCCGCTGAGCCGTCGGGTCGTCGATCGGCCGGGGCGTCCACCGGCGGCGCCGGGCGGCCCGCCCGGTGTGTCACCCGTGCAGCCGGGCCGTCTCACCCGTGCAGGTCGGAGCCGGTCAACACCCTGCGCCCGGCGGGCCGTTTCATGCGAAGCTGGGGGACATGAGCGTCGATACATCCCGCAGGATCGTGTTGCTCCGGCACGCCAAGGCCGAGTGGGCCCAGGAGTCCGACCACGAGCGTCCGCTCGCCGACCGCGGCCGCAAGGACGCCCCCGTGGCCGGGCGCTGGCTCGCGGGGGCCGGGCTCGTCCCCGACCTGACCCTCTGCTCGACCGCCGTGCGCACCCGCGAGACGTGGAAGCTGGTCGTCCACGAGCTGCCCCAGCGGCCCAGGACCGTCTACGACGAGCGGATCTACGAGGCGTCCCTCGGGGAGCTCATCGCGCTGCTCAACGAGACCGACGACGACGTGCGCGACCTCCTGCTCGTCGGCCACAACCCCGGCGTCCACGCCCTCGCCGACGCGCTCGCGGGCGAGGCGGAGGGCGATCTCCTCGCCCGGATGAACCGCAGCGGCTTCCCCACCTCGGCGGTGGCCGTCCTCACCTTCGACGGCTCGTGGAAGAGCGTCGAGCACGGTGTCGGCAGGCTGGCCGCCTTCTGGGCCCCCCACGCCTGACGCCGCGCGCCTGACGCCGCGCGCGGACGAGGACGGCGGCGGCCCGGACACCCCCGCGGGTGTCCGGGCCGCCGCCGTCGTCGCGCGAGGCCGCCGCCGTCCGAAGCCCCGTCGCCGTGCCGTGCCGTCCGGCGGGGGCCGCCGGGTGGGGACGGCCGGGGGATGCAGGGGAGGACGGCCGGGGAGGGTCAGTCCACGTGGGCGTCGGCCGCCTCGACCTCTTCCCGGGTGACGCCCAGCAGGTACAGGACGGTGTCCAGGAACGGTACGTTCACCGCCGTGTCGGCCGCCTCGCGCACCACGGGCTTGGCGTTGAAGGCCACTCCGAGGCCGGCCGCGTTCAGCATGTCCAGGTCGTTCGCCCCGTCACCGACCGCCACGGTCTGCGCCAGGGGGACGCCCGCCTCCGCGGCGAACCGGCGCAGCAGCCGCGCCTTGCCCGCCCGGTCCACGATCTCCCCGGTGACCCGGCCGGTCAGCCGGCCGTCGACGATCTCCAGCGTGTTGGCGGAGGCGAAGTCCAGCCCGAGCCGCACCTTCAGGTCGTCCGTGACCTGAGTGAACCCACCCGACACCACACCCACCTGGTAACCGAGCCGCTTCAGCGTGCGGATCAGGGTCCGCGCCCCCGGCGTCAGCCGCACCTCGGCCCGCACCTTGTCGACGACCGACTCGTCCAGCCCCTCCAGCAGCGCCACGCGCGCGTGCAGCGACTGCTCGAAGTCCAGCTCACCGCGCATCGCCGCGGCGGTGATCTCCGCGACCTGGTCCTCGCACCCCGCGTGGGCGGCGAACAGCTCGATGACCTCGTCCTGGATGAGCGTGGAGTCGACGTCCATGACCACCAGCCGCTGCGCCCGCCGGTGCAGGCCAGCCGACACCACGGCCACGTCCACGCCGAGCGAGTGCGCCTCGGTGGCGAGCACCGTCCGCAGGGGCTCCGTCTGCACGCCCGACACGGCGAACTCCACGGCGGTCACCGGGTACTTGGCCAGCCGGAAGACCCGGTCGACGTTGCCGCCGGTACGGGTGATGGCGGCCGCTATGGCCGCCGTGTTCTCGGCGGTCAGCGGGTTGCCGAGCACGGTCACGTGGGAGCGGCCGTGGCCGCGCGGCCGGTTGTCCCCGGTCCCGGAGATGATCTCCGCCTGGAGCTTCAGCGACTCCGCCCAGCTGTGCACGGTGGCCCGCAGCTCGCCCTCCGTGCTCACGGTCGGCTCGGTGACGAGGGCGCACAGGACGATGCGGCCACGGGTGACGACCTGCTCGATGTCGACGACGTCGACGGCGAACGCGGCGAGGGTGTCGAACAGCCCGGCGGTGATTCCCGGACGGTCCTTCCCGAAGATCTTGACGAGAAGGGTGGGGACGTCAGAGGTCTGTGATGCGCTCATGGTCCTTCCACCGTATCGGCCCCGCCCCGCCCGAGCCGCCCCCGTCCCGCCCTGCGGACACCCCGTGCGCGCCCCCGGGCACGGCCGCCCCGGTCCTCGGCCGCCCCGCCCTCCCCGGGCCTCCGCCTCAGGGGGCCCCGCCGGCCGGCCGGGGGAGTCCAGGATCACACCGGCCCCTCCCGATGGCTGCAACTCGCCCTTCCGGGCCCCGCGCGCGGTCCTTTCTCGTCAGGAACCCCTCCTATGCGGCGGCTTGTCCCGATGTCGGGCCATCAGGGGCGTGTAGGCGGGTGTGTGGCCAAGAAGGAGGGTTTCTCCGCCTGCGACCGACCGCGCCGGCGCGGCCGTCACGGCCCCGTGCACGGTCTTCACACTGCCCGACTTTCGGATCGGGGACCGGTCCTGAAATAGTTCCCCCTCGATGATTCGCCATCCCCAGACTCCCAGCGACGGGGGAGCTCGGGGGACAACAACGTGGGGCATGGAGTGCCGGAACTCGTACTGGAACTGAACGGAAGGACCTGGACCCTCGATCCGTCCAGGTCGTACACCCTCGGGCGGGACCCGCAGGGTGACGTGGTGATCGACGACGCCAGAGTCTCGTGGCGGCACGCCACGGTGAGCTGGGGTGGCCGCAGTTGGGTCATCGAGGACCACGGCTCCACGAACGGCACTTACGTGCAGGGGCAGCGGATCCACCAGATGGAAATCGGCCCGGGTGCCACCGTGCACCTGGGCAACGCCACCGACGGCCCCCGGCTCGATTTCGCCGGGGCGGCCGCGCCCGCCGCGGCGGCGCCCGCCGGCGCGTACAACGCCCAGGCGCCGCAGGCCCAGCAGCAGGCGTGGCCGGGTCAGCAGGCCCCGCAGCAGCACCAGCAGCCGCAGCAGGGTGGCTGGCAGCAGCAGCCCCAGCAGCAGATCCCGCACCAGCAGGGACCCGCCGCCCACCAGGCGCCCTCGCACCAGGCACCCGTCGTCCACCAGGCACCGGCGCCCGCCCACCAGGGGCCCGCGGCCCACGGGGACCGCAGCCCCACCACGTTCCACCAGCTGGCCCTGGGCCGGGTCATGCGCATCGGCCGTGCCCTCGAGAACGAACTGGTCGTCTCCGACCTCCAGGTCTCGCGCCACCACGCCGAGTTCACCGCGCACCCCGACGGCCGCTTCGAGCTGCGCGACCTCGGCTCGCACAACGGCACGTACGTCAACGGTCAGCCGATGACCAAGTCGGGCACCGTCCTCATCGGCCCGAACGACATCGTGGGTGTAGGTCACTCGACGTTCCGGATCGTCGGCGACCGCCTCGAGGAGTTCGTCGACACCGGCGAGGTCTCCTTCTCGGCCCGCCACCTCACGGTCACCGTCGACGGCGGCAAGCAGATCCTGAAGGACGTCTCGTTCGGCGTCCCGGAGAAGTCGCTGATCGGCGTCATCGGCCCGTCGGGCTCCGGCAAGTCGACGCTCCTCAAGGCGCTGACCGGCTACCGCCCCGCCGACCAGGGCGACGTCCTGTACGACAACCGCAGCCTCTACAAGCAGTTCGCCGAGCTGCGCCAGCGCATCGGCCTGGTCCCGCAGGACGACATCCTCCACAAGGAGCTGACCGTCCAGAAGGCCCTGCGCTACGCCGCGAAGCTCCGCTTCCCCGGCGACACCGCGACGGCCGAGCGCGAGGCCCGCATCGACGAGGTGCTGCGCGAGCTCAAGCTCGACATCCACAAGGAGAAGAAGGTCACCTCCCTCTCCGGTGGCCAGCGCAAGCGCGTCTCCGTCGCCCTGGAGCTGCTGACCAAGCCGTCCCTGATCTTCCTGGACGAGCCGACCTCCGGCCTCGACCCGGGCATGGACCGCGACGTCATGCAGCTGCTGCGCGGCCTGGCCGACGACGGCCGCACGGTCCTCGTCGTCACCCACTCGGTCGCCGAGCTCGGCCTGTGCGACAAGCTGCTCGTGATGGCGCCCGGCGGTTCGGTGGCCTACTTCGGGCCCCCCGAGGAGGCGCTGAACTTCTTCGGGTACGAGACGTGGGCGGACGTCTTCTCCGCGTTCGAGAACTACCGCGACTACGACTGGGCCGGCCGCTGGAAGGGCTCCCAGCACTACCAGCTGTACGCGGCGGACATCGACGCCGTCGCCGCGCAGCCGGTCCAGATGCCGGTGCAGTCCGCGGCCAGGCCGCCCAAGCCGCAGAGCTGGGGCTCCCAGCTGTGGACCCTGATCCGCCGCTACGTCTCGGTGATCGCCTCCGACAAGGGCTTCCTGGGTCTGATGGTGATGCTCCCGGCGGTGCTCGGCGCGGTCTCCGTCGTCATCCCCGCCGACTTCGGCCTGGCCCCGCCCACCCCGCCGTCGCGGTTCAACGGCGACGCGGGCACGATCATGCTGATCCTCGCGGTCGGCATGTGCTTCTCGGGCGCCGCGAACTCCGTCCGAGAGCTGATCAAGGAACGGGTCATCTACGAGCGGGAGCGGGCCACCGGCCTGTCCCGCTCGGCGTACCTGATGTCCAAGGTGATCGTCCTCGGCCTCATCACGGCATTCCAGGGCGTGATCATCTGCGCACTCGGCTTCATTCCGCGCGAGCTCCCCGCCGAGGGCCTGATCATGCCGCCGGCCGTCGAGCTGTGCGTCGTCGTGATCGCGCTCGGCCTGACCTCGATGATGGTCGGCCTGGTCATCTCGTCGCTGGTGAAGACCGCCGAGAAGACCATGCCGCTGCTGGTCATGTTCGCCATCGTGCAGGTCGTCTTCACCGGCATCCTCTTCAAGGTGTACGGCTCGCCCGGCCTGGAGCAGTTCGCCTGGCTCATGCCGTCCCGCTGGGCCATCGCCGGCGCGGGTGCGACGCTCGACCTGGCGCACCTGATGCCGCCGTGGGACCACAAGAACCCGACCGACTTCGACCCGCTGTGGGACCACACCGCCGGCCAGTGGGGCATGAACCTCGCGGTCCTGCTCGCCATGGCCGTGGCCCTCGGCTTCGTGGTGGCGCGGCTGCTGCGGCGCCACGAGCCCGAGGTCATGCGCAAGTGACCGGCGCCACGCGCGCGTGAAGGGCGGCACCCCGCACGGGGTGCCGCCCTTTCGTCGCGCTGTCCGGCGCGGCTCAGTAGGCGCTGTTGACGTTGTCCATCGAGCCGTAGCGGTCGGCCGCGTAGTTGCAGGCGGCGACGATGTTGGCGACCGGGTCCCACTGGCTCTTCTTGGTGCCGGGGACGTGGTACGCGTCGAACGTCGGCTTGATGACCTGGAGCAGGCCGATCGAGGGGACGCCGTTCTTGGCGTTGATGTCCCAGTTGTTGATCGCGCTCGGGTTGCCGCTGGACTCCCGGATGATGTTGCGGTGGATGCCCTCGTAGGTACCCGGGATGTCGTGCTTCTTCATGATGTGGAGCGCCTCGCGGATCCAGCCGTCGAGGTTGTCGGCGAACACCGGCGTACGGGCGGCGGCGCGGCTCGCGGCGGCCTTCACGGCGGCGCGCCGCTCCGCCTCGGCCTGTGCCTTCGCCTTGGCCTTCGCGGCGGCGGCCGCCTTGGCCTTCGCCTGGGCCTTCGCCTTCGCCTGGGCCTCGGCCTTCGCCTTGACCGCGGCGGCCGCCTTCGCCTTGGCGGCGGCCTCGGCCTTCGCGTCGGCCGCGGCCTTCAGCTCGAACGCCGTCTTCTGCCCGGCGATGCCGGCCTGCAGCTCCGCGGTCCGGTAGCCGCTCCAGGCGGCGGCCGGAGCGGCGGCCACCTCCTTGACCTCCGCCTCGGCCGTGGCGTTGCCCGGCACGAGGGTGAGGGAGACGGCTGCGGCGCCGATGACGGCGACGCCGGCGAGGGAGAGCTTCTGGTTCTTCTTGAGACGGCTGAGACCAGGGGTGCTGGACGGGAACATACAGTCGTACCTCTTCGAATCGCGGAAGTCGCACGCCGGGCGGCGTTGCGCCTGGCTCGGCGGGCGACGGCTGCAATTCTTAGCGGCCGCAAAATCGCTAGGCAAAGGTGTGACGTACGACCCCGGGTAGTGGATCAGCGGCTGTGGCGTGACGCGTCACCGCACACCACGCACACTCCCGACCAGCACTGATCCGATCCTTATCCGGGCTACTAGGCGCAGTCGTAAGTGACCTGGGTCCTATGCGCGGGCTCACATCGGGCCCGGAGTGACCTCACCGCGAGTTGCGCGGGCAATGCACTGGGTGAGGGCGCCGGCGGCCCTCCGAGCGGACCGCCGGCAGCGCTGAGGAACGGGCCCGGCAACGGCCCCCGGCGGACTCCTGGACGGCCTCCGGCGGGCGGCCGGCGGGACTCCGGCCCGCCCCGGTACAAGGACCTAGGCCCGTGGCCCTACGCGCCGCCGTCCACAGGCGGATACGGAGGGTCATCCCCCGTGGGTAACGTGAACGCATGACCGATCGACCACGCTCCGGCCTCGCCGCGGTGAGCACGGCGCTCCTGGAGATGAGCAGGCAGCTGGAGGTCCGTGACGTCCTCAAGACGATCGTGGCCTCCGCCCGCGACCTGCTCGACGCGGAGTACGCAGCCCTGGGCGTCCCCGACGACCACGGCGGCTTCGCCCAGTTCGTGGTGGACGGCGTCAGCGACGACCAGTGGAAGGCCATCGGCCCGCTGCCCCGCCAGCACGGCATCCTCGGCGCGATGCTCCACGACGAGGAGCCGCAGCGCCTCGCCGACGTCCGCGAGGACCCCCGGTTCGAGGGCTGGCCCTCCGCCCATCCCGAGATGTCCGACTTCCTCGGCCTGCCCGTCCGCGACGGGGACGAGACGATCGCCGCCCTCTTCCTCGCCAACAAGCGCTGCCCCGCCCCGGGCGGCGGCTGCGGCTTCACCGCGCAGGACGAGGAGCTCCTCGGCATCCTCGCCCAGCACGCCGCCATAGCCCTGACGAACGCCCGGCTCTACGAGCGCAGCCGTGAGCTCACCATCGCCGAGGAACGCTCCCGCCTCGCCCACGAGCTGCACGACGCGGTCAGCCAGAAGCTCTTCTCCCTCCGCCTCACCGCCCAGGCCGCCGCCCGCCTCGTCGACCGCGACCCGGCCCGCGCCAAGGGTGAGCTCCAGCAGGTCGCCGCCCTCGCCGCCCAGGCCGCCGACGAGCTGCGGGCCGCCGTCGTCGAGCTGCGCCCGGCCGGCCTCGACGAGGACGGCCTCGTCCACACCCTGCGCACGCACGTGCAGGTCCTCGACCGGGCCCACACCGCGCGCGTCACCTTCGACGGCGGGGGGCTGCGCGCCCTGCCCGCCGCCCAGGAGGAGGCACTCCTGCGCGTCGCCCAGGAGGCCCTGCACAACGCCCTGCGCCACTCCGGGGCCGGGCAGGTCGCCGTCCGGCTCACCCGGCACGGGCAGGGCGCCCGCCTCACCGTCGGCGACGACGGCAGCGGATTCGA
The DNA here is from genome assembly GCF_024600715.1 of Streptomyces changanensis. Lineage (NCBI taxonomy): Bacteria > Bacillati > Actinomycetota > Actinomycetes > Kitasatosporales > Streptomycetaceae > Streptomyces > Streptomyces changanensis. The sequence goes on along the minus strand of NZ_CP102332.1, from coordinate 1,318,615 downwards.
CCCGCGCGTCGTCCGCCGCGCCGGACGCCACCTCGGGCTTGTCTCCATGCGGGACCGGGCCGGCGGCGTCGGCGGCACACTCACCGTGCGCTCGGCACCCGGCGAGGGCACCACGATCGAGATGGAGGTCCCCGGTGGCTGACCAGGACGCCGGCGGCACGGACCGCCCCACGGACCGCCCCGCGGAGGGGGCGGACGCCGCACGCGGACGCGCGATCCGCGTCCTCCTCGTCGACGACCACCAGGTCGTCCGGCGCGGACTGCGCACCTTCCTGGAGGTGCAGGACGACATCGAGGTCGTCGGCGAGGCCGCCGACGGCGCCGAGGGCGTCGCCCGCACCGAGGAGCTGCGCCCGGACGTCGTCCTCATGGACGTGAAGATGCCCGGTACGGACGGCATCGAGGCCCTGCGCCGGCTGCGCGGGCTCGGCAACCCGGCCAGGGTCCTGATCGTCACCAGCTTCACCGAGCAGCGCACGGTCGTCCCCGCCCTGCGCGCCGGCGCGGCCGGGTACGTCTACAAGGACGTGGACCCGGACGCCCTCGCCGGCGCCATCCGCTCGGTGCACGCGGGACACGTCCTGCTCCAGCCCGAGGTGGCCGGCGCACTGCTGAGCCAGGAGGAGGCGAACGGCGCCTCCGGCGGAGGCCGCAGCGGCAGCCTCACCGAGCGGGAGCGGGAGGTCCTCGGCCTGATCGCCGACGGCCGCTCCAACCGGGAGATCGCCCGCGCGCTCGTCCTCTCCGAGAAGACGGTCAAGACGCACGTGTCGAACATCCTCATGAAGCTGGACCTCGCGGACCGCACCCAGGCCGCCCTCTGGGCCGTCCGCCACGGCCTCACGGACTGACACCGACGCCGGTACGGCGCCCCCCCGGCCCGCGGCCCGCCCGCGCGCCGCTACCGGCGGCCCCGCCGGTACCGGCGCACGGGGCGGCGCACCCGGCCGCCGGCCGGGGCCCACCTGCCACGGCGCGGCCGGCCCGAGAACGGCCGGCCAAGGACGGCCCCGCCACCGCGAGGGCGCCCCGTGCCGCTGTCGGAGCCGCCCCCGCGTACCGCCGGGACCACCCGCCGACGGCCGGCGCCGCCCACCCGGTCAGGACCACCCGCCGACGGTCAGGACCACCCGCCCGGCGTCAGGGCCGCCCCCGCTCCCTCTCCTCCACGTACGCGTTGAACGCGGCCACCTGCGCCCGCCGGGCCACTCGCTCCACCGGCCGCAGGGCCTCCGTCCGCGCCGCCATCTCCGACGCGCTCACCGCACCGCCCGGCCCGTGCCCGTACGCCAGCGACACCAGCAGCGCCACGCGCCGCGCCAGCTCCAGCACCCGCACGGCCCGCGGCGGGTACCCCGGCGCCAGCAGCTCGGCCCCCGCGTGCGCCCGCGCCCGGTACGCGTCCAGCGCGGCCTCCGCCACCGGCCCCGACGCCGCCACGTTCAGCCGCGTCAGCACCACGATCGCCTCCCGCAGCGCCTCCACCAGCTCCCGCTCGGCCTCGCCCAGCGACGGCACGTCCGCGGGCGGCGCCTCCCGCACCGGCAGGCAGTGCCACACCACCTCCACGTGCACGTCCCCCGGAGGACCCGCCTCCGTCACCTCCGGCACGAGCCCGAAACCGGCGCCGTACCCGACGACCGCCTCCTCGGCGTCGAGCGCCCGCGCGTTGAACTCCGGCGGGCCGCTCAGCCCCAGCGGATGCCCCGGCGCGGGCAGCGCCACCCGCCATCCGCTCACCCCCAGCGACCGCAGCCGGCCCAGCGCCAGCGTCAGCCCGACCGGCGCCGACTCACCCGGCAGCCCCTCCACACGGTGCGGCGCGTCGTCGCCGACGATCGCGCCCACCGCCTCGTCCGGCGACACCGAACCGGCCAGCAGGGCGTTACCCCATGCGGCCAACCGTCCTGAACGTGGTTCCCACAGCATGCCCCCACCCTAGGTACTGGGGCCTCCACCAGTGGCGTAGGTTTTCCCTGGGAACCCGTGCCCGCCGCGCCCGCGGCGGACCGCGCGGGCGACGACGACGAAGACTCGACCGCAAGGGGAGACAACGCGCTCATGAGCGATGTACTGGAGCTGGTGGACGTATCCGTGGTCCGCGACGGACGGGCTCTGGTGGACGAGGTCTCCTGGTCGGTCAAGGAGGGCGAGCGCTGGGCCATCCTCGGACCGAACGGCGCGGGCAAGACCACCCTCCTGAACGTCGCCTCCACCTACCTCTTCCCCACCCGCGGCACCGCCCACATCCTCGGCGAGCGGCTCGGCGGGGTCGACGTCTTCGACCTCCGCCCCCGCGTCAGCATGGCCGGCATCGCCATGGCCGACAAGCTCCCCAAGAGCCAGACCGTCCTCGAGACCGTCCTCACCGCCGCGTACGGCATGACCGCCACCTGGCAGGAGGACTACGAGACCGTCGACGAGGACCGCGCCCGCGCCTTCCTCGACCGCCTCGGCATGTCCGACTTCCTCGACCGGAAGTTCGGCACGCTCTCCGAGGGTGAGCGCAAGCGCACCCTCATCGCCCGCGCGCTCATGACCGACCCCGAGCTCCTCCTCCTCGACGAGCCCGCCGCCGGCCTCGACCTCGGCGGCCGCGAGGACCTCGTCCGCCGCCTCGGCCGCCTCGCCCGCGACCCGCTCGCCCCCTCCATGATCATGGTGACGCACCACGTCGAGGAGATCCCGCCGGGCTTCACCCACGTCCTGATGATCCGTCAGGGCAAAGTGCTCGCCGCGGGTCCCGTCGAGACCGAGCTCACCTCCCGCAACCTCTCCCACTGCTTCGGCCTCCCGCTCGTCGTCGAGCACCGCGGCGACCGCTACACCGCCCAGGGCCTGCCGCTCTCCTGACGCCCGCCCGAAGGCGTCCCGCGGCCGCGGCGACCCGACGCCCGGCCCCCAGTGCCCCGTTCGTCACGCCCCGCCCCAACGGCCGGTCCTGGCAGGGCCCTTCGCGCGCCGGGCCCCTCGCGCCCTGTCCCCGAGTGCCCGCACGGGCCTACCATGACCACGTGGACATCGACGCATGGGTGTGGTGGCTGATCGCGGCGGTGGGGCTCGGCATCCCGCTCGTCCTCACCGCGATGCCGGAGTTCGGCATGTTCTCCGTCGGCGCGGTGGCGGGCGCCGCCACCGCGGGGCTCGGCTTCGGCGTGGTGGCCCAGGTGGTCGTCTTCGTCGCCGTCTCCGTCGCCCTCGTCGCCGTGGTGCGGCCCATCGCGGCCCGGCACCGCGACGACCGGCCCCCACACGCCTCCGGCGTCGACGCCTTGAAAGGCCGTCAAGCCACCGTGCTCGAACGGGTCGACGGCGCCGGCGGCCGCGTGAAGCTCGCCGGCGAGGTCTGGTCCGCCCGCTCCTACGCCCCCGACCAGGTCTTCGAGGTCGGGGAGCAGGTCGACGTGGTCGACATCGACGGGGCCACGGCCCTCGTCATGTGACGCAAGCCGCTCGACCACCGGAAACGCCCGGCGCGACGGCCCGCAGTCTGGGAAGATCGATCACCGACATCCATTGGCAGCCGAGGGCACGGGGAGCACGATGCCATCCGTCATCATCGTTCTGATCATCCTGGTGGTGCTCGTCTTCATCGCCCTGATCAAGACGATCCAGGTCATCCCACAGGCCAGCGCCGCCATCGTCGAACGCTTCGGGCGCTACACCCGCACCCTCAACGCGGGCCTCAACATCGTCGTCCCGTTCATCGACACCATCCGCAACCGGATCGACCTCCGCGAACAGGTCGTCCCCTTCCCGCCCCAGCCGGTCATCACCCAGGACAACCTCGTCGTCAACATCGACACGGTGATCTACTACCAGGTGACCGACGCCCGTGCCGCGACCTACGAGGTCGCCAGCTACATCCAGGCGATCGAGCAGCTCACCGTCACCACGCTGCGCAACATCATCGGCGGCATGGACCTGGAGCGGACCCTCACCTCCCGCGAGGAGATCAACGCCGCCCTCCGCGGCGTCCTGGACGAGGCGACCGGCAAGTGGGGCATCCGCGTCAACCGCGTCGAGCTCAAGGCCATCGAACCGCCCACCTCCATCCAGGACTCGATGGAGAAGCAGATGCGCGCCGACCGGGACAAGCGCGCCGCGATCCTCACCGCCGAGGGCATCCGCCAGTCGCAGATCCTGACCGCCGAGGGCGAGAAGCAGTCCGCGATCCTCCGCGCCGAGGGCGAGGCGAAGGCCGCCGCCCTGCGCGCCGAGGGCGAGGCCCAGGCCGTCCGGACGGTCTTCGAGGCCATCCACGCCGGCGACCCCGACCAGAAGCTGCTCTCCTACCAGTACCTCCAGATGCTCCCGAAGATCGCCGAGGGCGACGCCAACAAGCTCTGGATCGTGCCCAGTGAGATCGGTGACGCCCTCAAGGGCCTCTCCGGCGCCTTCGGCAACCTCGGCAACGGCGCCCCCGGCTTCGACACCGGCAAGGACACCCGCCGGGACGACCGACCGACCGACTGACGTCGGCCGACCCCGGCCGACGCGACCCCGGCCGACGGGACCCGGCCGGCCCGGCGGACCCGGACCGCCGGCCGCGACCGCCGGCCCGGCCCGGACGGCGACCGGCCGACCCACCCCGACCGGCGCCCCCGGTCGACTCCCGCCCCCGCCCTCGTGCATGATCGGTTCATCCACCACCGATCCCGCACGGGGGCACAGTGACGATCTGGGAAATGCTCGCCGTCTTCGCGGCGGGGATCGGCGCCGGCACCATCAACACCATCGTCGGCTCGGGGACGCTCATCACCTTCCCCGTCCTGCTGGCCACCGGGCTCCCCCCGGTGACCGCCACCGTCTCCAACGCCCTCGGCCTCATCCCGGGCTCCGTCAGCGGAGCCATCGGCTACCGGGCCGAACTCGCCGGCCAGCGCCCCCGCGTCCTGCGCCTGGCCGTCGCCGCCGCCATCGGCGGCCTGTGCGGCGCCGTCCTCCTGACGGTCCTACCCCCCACCGCGTTCGAGACGATCGTCCCCGTCCTCGTCGCCCTGGCCCTCGTGCTCGTCGTCCTGCAGCCCCGCATCACGCGGGCCGTACAGCGCCGCCGCGACCGCGACGGCCGCACCGCCACCCCCGGCGACCGCGGCGGTCCCCTCCTCTTCGCCGGACTGCTCCTCGCCAGCGTCTACGGCGGCTACTTCACCGCCGCCCAGGGGATCGTCTACCTCTCCCTCATGGGCATCCTGCTCGACGACACCCTCCAGCGCCTCAACGCCGCGAAGAACGTCCTCGCGGCCGTCGTCAACTCCGTCGCCGCGCTCTTCTTCGTCTTCGCCGCCCACTTCGACTGGACCGCCGTCGCCCTCATCGCCGTCGGCTCCACCATCGGCGGCCAACTCGGCGCGCGCATAGGCCGCAGACTTCCCCCGCAGGTGCTGCGCGTCCTGATCGTCGTCATCGGCAGCGCGGCGATCCTCCAACTCCTCACCCGATGACGAGATGACGAACGGCCCGTTCCCGGTACACACCGAGGACGGGCCGCCGCCCACCACCACGCGTCAGGCCGCCGCCGCGGGAGCCCACCGGTCGGTCAGCCACTCCGGCAGCTCCGAGCGCTCACCCGCCCGCAGCGCCAGCAGCATCGCGTCCGCCGGAGTCGGCACGAACGGCTGGAACAGCAGCGGCATCCCCGCCTCCTCCGGCGTCCGGTCCGCCTTGCGGTGGTTGTCCGCCGCGCACGACGCGACCGTGTTCAGCCAGCTGTCCGCACCCCCCTGCGACCGCGGCACCACGTGGTCCACGGTGGACGCGCGCCGCCCGCAGTACGCGCACCTGTGCTGGTCCCGCGCCAGCACCCCCCGCCGCGACCACGGCGCGTGTCTTCGGAACGGAACCCGGACGTACCGGCACAACCTGATCACCCGCGGAACCGGGAGCTCCACCGCCGCCGCCCGCACCCTCAGCCCGGGATGGGCGTGCTCGACGACGGCCTTGCCGTGCAGCACCAGCACGACGGCCCGGTGCAGCGACACCGTCGACAACGGCTCGAAGCTCGCGTTGAGAACCAGTGTGTCCCGCATGTCCGCCCACCTCCGTGTGCCGGCCGTCCCCCTGACGCGCCTGGACCAACTGTGGCGGGGCCGCACCGGACGGGACAACGCAATATCCGGAAGCAGAAAATGCCCGCCCCCGGCCTCGTACGGGCCAGGAGCGGGCGAACGGCAAGCGAACGTTCAGCTCTCCGCGGGTGTCTCGTACTCCCCGATCAGCTGCGCGCGCGCCAGCGTGTGGAACCGCAGGTTGAACCCGACCACCGCGGGCGAGACCTTGTCGTCCGGCCCCAGCTTCTCCGTGTCGACGGCGTACACGGTGAACACGTACCGGTGCGGGCCGTCACCGGGCGGCGGCGCCGCCCCGCCGAAGTCCTTCGACCCGTAGTCGTTGCGGACGTGCACCGCGCCTTCGGGCAGACCGGCGAAATCACGGCTCCCCGCACCGGCGGGCAGCTCCGTCACCGACGCCGGGATGTCGAACAGCACCCAGTGCCAGAAGCCGCTGCCGGTCGGCGCGTCCGGGTCGAAGCACGTCACGGCGAAGCTCTTCGTCTCCGCCGGGAAGCCCTCCCACCGCAGGTGCGGCGAGGTGTTCCCCTTCGCGTGCACCTGCCCGTCCGCCAGTACGCCCCCCGGCGCCACGTCGTCGCTCACCACGGTGAAGGACTGCACCGGCGGGTGGAAGTCGTGCGGGAGCGGCGCCATCTTCGCTTCGGTCACGTTCACTTGGGTCACGTCAGAACCTCCGATTCGCATGAGTCCTCGGTCGCGGAACCGAGCCTAGAGCCAGTTGCGGCGCCCACCGACGTCGGCGAGCCACTGGTTCAGGTACGCGGCCCAGTCGGTGGACCGGAAGTCGTCGAGACCGACCACGAAGGACCGGAACGAGTCGCTGCCCTCGCTGAACAGCCCCGCCTTCTTGTCCATCTCCAGGACGACGTCCATCTCCCGCCCGTCGGCGACGAACGTCAGCTCGACCTGGTTCAGCCCCCGGTACTGCTGCGGCGGCAGGAACTCGATCTCCTGGTAGAAGGGCAGCCGCTGCCGCGTCCCGCGGATGTGCCCCCGCTCCATGTCGGCGCTCTTGAACCGGAAGCCGAGCTGCACGAAGGCGTCGAGAATCGCCTGCTGGGCCGGCAGCGGATGGACGTTGACGGGGTCCAGGTCCGTGGAGTCGACCGCCCGCGCGATGGCCAGCTCGGTGGTCACGCCGATGTGCATCCCGTGCAGCTGCTGCCCGGCGATGCACGTCACCGGCGTCTCCCAGGGGATCTCCAGGCCGAACGGCACGACGTGCACGGCCCCGGCCTGCACGGTGAACGCCCCGCCGAGCTGCACCTTCGTGAACTCGATGTCCTGCTTCGCCTCCTGCTCGCCGCCCTCGACCTCGACCCGCGCCTGCAGCCCGAGGGACAGGCCCTGGATGTCCTGCGGCACCGAACCGCCCTCGATCCGCACCTCACCCTGGACGACGCCGCCGGGCACGGTGTTCGCCTCGGTCAGCACCGTCTCGACGTTCGCGCCACCAGCGCCCAGACTCGCGAGCATCTTCTTGAAGCCCATGTCCCACTCCTTGTCGGTCTCCGTCACGTACGCGTCACGCGCGGACGACGGTAGCCGGTTCCGCACGCCACCCCGGTACGCTCGTACAACATGATCGAAAGCCCCGACCGTACGCCGCTGCCCCGGGACTTCTTCGACCGCCCCGTACTGGAGGTGGCCCGCGACCTGCTGGGCCGGACCCTGGTGCGCCGGACGGACGACGGCCCCATCGAACTCCGCCTCACGGAAGTCGAGGCGTACGCCGGGGAGATCGACCCGGGATCCCACGCCTACCGGGGCCGCACGGCGAGGAACGCCGTGATGTTCGGGCCGCCGGGTCACGCGTACGTGTACTTCACCTACGGCATGTGGCACTGCCTGAACCTCGTCTGCTGCCCCGAGGGAACCGCGAGTGGAGTCCTGCTCCGCGCCGGAGAGATCGGCACCGGCCGGGACCTCGCCCGCAGGCACCGCCCCTCGGCCCGGCACGACCGGGAGCTGGCCAAGGGCCCGGCCCGCCTCGCCACCGCCCTGGACGTGGACCGCACCCTGGACGGCACGGACGCCTGCGCGGGCCCGGACTCGCCCCTGTCGGTACTGGCCGGCAGCCCGGTCGGCGCCGATCAGGTGTGCAGCGGCCCGCGCACCGGCGTCGGCGGGGAGGGGGCCACCCACCCGTGGCGCTTCTGGATCGACGGGGACCCGACGGTCAGCCCCTACCGCGCGCACGCACCGCGCAAGCGGGGGACTTGACGCGAGGCGGAGAGCCGACTAACGTCGATGAAGCCGTAAGAGCCGGGGCACGCTGTGTCGGCACCCCGGGCGCGGCCAACCCACTACTGAACGATCATCCCCCCGGATGGGGTCCCTTTCGGTTTGCCGAAAAGGATTTCGAAGGGCTCGATTATGAGCACCGCGGATGATCGGTTAACGTAGCGGAAGCCGAAAGGCAAAAGGCCCCCAACGGCCACCGGGAATGGAATCCGAACCGGAAACGGAACGGAAAACGGATCTGGTAAGGTTGGAACCGCCGGAAAGGGAAACGCGAAAGCGGAGAACGGCCCGGCAGCCCGCTCCAGCGGGTGGCGGAAACGGAAAATCGGATCTGCTAGGCTGGAAACACGAAAGACCGAAGGGAAGCGCCCGGAGGAAAGCCCGAGAGGGTGAGTACAAAGGAAGCGTCCGTTCCTTGAGAACTCAACAGCGTGCCAAAAATCAACGCCAGATTAGTTGATACCCCGTCTCCATCACGGAGATGAGGTTCCTTTGTAGAAAACACAGCGAGGATGCTGTGAACCACGGGGGACTATTCCTCCCCCCGGTTCCGCTCAACGCGAGTGTCGACCCGATCACGGGTAAGCATTCACGGAGAGTTTGATCCTGGCTCAGGACGAACGCTGGCGGCGTGCTTAACACATGCAAGTCGAACGATGAACCCACTTCGGTGGGGGATTAGTGGCGAACGGGTGAGTAACACGTGGGCAATCTGCCCTTCACTCTGGGACAAGCCCTGGAAACGGGGTCTAATACCGGATACGACCACTTCAGGCATCTGATGGTGGTGGAAAGCTCCGGCGGTGAAGGATGAGCCCGCGGCCTATCAGCTTGTTGGTGGGGTAATGGCCCACCAAGGCGACGACGGGTAGCCGGCCTGAGAGGGCGACCGGCCACACTGGGACTGAGACACGGCCCAGACTCCTACGGGAGGCAGCAGTGGGGAATATTGCACAATGGGCGAAAGCCTGATGCAGCGACGCCGCGTGAGGGATGACGGCCTTCGGGTTGTAAACCTCTTTCAGCAGGGAAGAAGCGAAAGTGACGGTACCTGCAGAAGAAGCGCCGGCTAACTACGTGCCAGCAGCCGCGGTAATACGTAGGGCGCAAGCGTTGTCCGGAATTATTGGGCGTAAAGAGCTCGTAGGCGGCTTGTCACGTCGGATGTGAAAGCCCGGGGCTTAACCCCGGGTCTGCATTCGATACGGGCAGGCTAGAGTGTGGTAGGGGAGATCGGAATTCCTGGTGTAGCGGTGAAATGCGCAGATATCAGGAGGAACACCGGTGGCGAAGGCGGATCTCTGGGCCATTACTGACGCTGAGGAGCGAAAGCGTGGGGAGCGAACAGGATTAGATACCCTGGTAGTCCACGCCGTAAACGTTGGGAACTAGGTGTTGGCGACATTCCACGTCGTCGGTGCCGCAGCTAACGCATTAAGTTCCCCGCCTGGGGAGTACGGCCGCAAGGCTAAAACTCAAAGGAATTGACGGGGGCCCGCACAAGCAGCGGAGCATGTGGCTTAATTCGACGCAACGCGAAGAACCTTACCAAGGCTTGACATATACCGGAAACATCTAGAGATAGGTGCCCCCTTGTGGTCGGTATACAGGTGGTGCATGGCTGTCGTCAGCTCGTGTCGTGAGATGTTGGGTTAAGTCCCGCAACGAGCGCAACCCTTGTTCTGTGTTGCCAGCATGCCCTTCGGGGTGATGGGGACTCACAGGAGACTGCCGGGGTCAACTCGGAGGAAGGTGGGGACGACGTCAAGTCATCATGCCCCTTATGTCTTGGGCTGCACACGTGCTACAATGGCCGGTACAAAGAGCTGCGAAGCCGTGAGGCGGAGCGAATCTCAAAAAGCCGGTCTCAGTTCGGATTGGGGTCTGCAACTCGACCCCATGAAGTCGGAGTTGCTAGTAATCGCAGATCAGCATTGCTGCGGTGAATACGTTCCCGGGCCTTGTACACACCGCCCGTCACGTCACGAAAGTCGGTAACACCCGAAGCCGGTGGCCCAACCCCTTGTGGGAGGGAGCTGTCGAAGGTGGGACTGGCGATTGGGACGAAGTCGTAACAAGGTAGCCGTACCGGAAGGTGCGGCTGGATCACCTCCTTTCTAAGGAGCACTTCTCACCAGTTTCGGCTGGTCAGAGGCCAGTACATCGGCGTACGTCCGATGCTGGTTGCTCAAGGGTGGAACGTTGATTATTCGGCACACTCGGTTCTCTTCCTGTCAGTACTGCTTCGGCGTGGAACACAGAGGAGGGGTCGAGGGTGTCGGGCACGCTGTTGGGTGTCTGAGGGTGCGAGCGTTGCTCGCCCTTCTGCGATGCCGGCCCCAGTGAACCGGACCTAAGGGTTCGGGTGATGGGTGGCTGGTCGTTGCTTGAGAACTGCACAGTGGACGCGAGCATCTGTGGCCAAGTTTTTAAGGGCGCACGGTGGATGCCTTGGCACCAGGAACCGATGAAGGACGTGGGAGGCCACGATAGTCCCCGGGGAGCCGTCAACCAGGCTTTGATCCGGGGGTTTCCGAATGGGGAAACCCGGCAGTCGTCATGGGCTGTCACCCGCTGCTGAACACATAGGCAGTGTGGAGGGAACGAGGGGAAGTGAAACATCTCAGTACCCTCAGGAAGAGAAAACAACCGTGATTCCGGGAGTAGTGGCGAGCGAAACCGGATGAGGCCAAACCGTATGCGTGTGATACCCGGCAGGGGTTGCGCATGCGGGGTTGTGGGATCTCTCTTTCACAGTCTGCCGGCTGTGAGACGAGTCAGAAACCGTATGGATAGGCGAAGGACATGCGAAAGGTCCGGCGTAGAGGGTAAGACCCCGTAGCTGAAATTCATGCGGCTCGTTTGAGAGACACCCAAGTAGCACGGGGCCCGAGAAATCCCGTGTGAATCTGGCGGGACCACCCGTTAAGCCTAAATATTCCCTGGTGACCGATAGCGGATAGTACCGTGAGGGAATGGTGAAAAGTACCGCGGGAGCGGAGTGAAATAGTACCTGAAACCGTGTGCCTACAAGCCGTGGGAGCGTCGGATGCAAGCTTGCTTGTATCTCGTGACTGCGTGCCTTTTGAAGAATGAGCCTGCGAGTTTGCGGTGTGTTGCGAGGTTAACCCGTGTGGGGAAGCCGTAGCGAAAGCGAGTCCGAACAGGGCGATTCAGTAGCGCGCTCAAGACCCGAAGCGGAGTGATCTAGCCATGGGCAGGTTGAAGCGGAGGTAAGACTTCGTGGAGGACCGAACCCACCAGGGTTGAAAACCTGGGGGATGACCTGTGGTTAGGGGTGAAAGGCCAATCAAACTCCGTGATAGCTGGTTCTCCCCGAAATGCATTTAGGTGCAGCGTCGTGTGTTTCTTGCCGGAGGTAGAGCACTGGATAGGCGATGGGCCCTACCGGGTTACTGACCTTAGCCAAACTCCGAATGCCGGTAAGTGAGAGCGCGGCAGTGAGACTGTGGGGGATAAGCTCCATGGTCGAGAGGGAAACAGCCCAGAGCATCGACTAAGGCCCCTAAGCGTACGCTAAGTGGGAAAGGATGTGGAGTCGCAGAGACAACCAGGAGGTTGGCTTAGAAGCAGCCACCCTTGAAAGAGTGCGTAATAGCTCACTGGTCAAGTGATTCCGCGCCGACAATGTAGCGGGGCTCAAGCGTACCGCCGAAGTCGTGTCATTCATACATGAGGTCCAACGACCGTATGGATGGGTAGGGGAGCGTCGTGTGCCGGGTGAAGCAGCCGCGGAAGCGAGTTGTGGACGGTTCACGAGTGAGAATGCAGGCATGAGTAGCGATACACACGTGAGAAACGTGTGCGCCGATTGACTAAGGGTTCCTGGGTCAAGCTGATCTGCCCAGGGTAAGTCGGGACCTAAGGCGAGGCCGACAGGCGTAGTCGATGGACAACCGGTTGATATTCCGGTACCCGCTTTGAAACGCCCAATATCGAACCAGGCGATGCTAAGTCCGTGAAGCCGCCCTGGAGCCTTCGGGCAAAGGGGAGTGGTGGAGCCGACGGACCAGACCTGTAGTAGGTAAGCGATGGGGTGACGCAGGAAGGTAGTCCAGCCCGGGCGGTGGTTGTCCCGGGGTAAGGGTGTAGGCCGTGTGATAGGCAAATCCGTCACACATTGAGGCTGAGACCTGATGCCGAGCCGATTGTGGTGAAGTGGATGATCCTATGCTGTCGAGAAAAGCCTCTAGCGAGTTTCATGGCGGCCCGTACCCTAAACCGACTCAGGTGGTCAGGTAGAGAATACCGAGGCGTTCGGGTGAACTATGGTTAAGGAACTCGGCAAAATGCCCCCGTAACTTCGGGAGAAGGGGGGCCATCACTGGTGAGAGCACGTGCTGCTCGAGCTGGGGGTGGCCGCAGAGACCAGCGAGAAGCGACTGTTTACTAAAAACACAGGTCCGTGCGAAGCCGTAAGGCGATGTATACGGACTGACGCCTGCCCGGTGCTGGAACGTTAAGGGGACCGGTTAGCTCCATTTCGGTGGGGCGAAGCTGAGAACTTAAGCGCCAGTAAACGGCGGTGGTAACTATAACCATCCTAAGGTAGCGAAATTCCTTGTCGGGTAAGTTCCGACCTGCACGAATGGCGTAACGACTTCTCGACTGTCTCAACCATAGGCCCGGTGAAATTGCACTACGAGTAAAGATGCTCGTTTCGCGCAGCAGGACGGAAAGACCCCGGGACCTTTACTACAGTTTGATATTGGTGTTCGGTTCGGCTTGTGTAGGATAGGTGGGAGACTGTGAAGCTTGGACGCCAGTTCAGGTGGAGTCGCCGTTGAAATACCACTCTGGTCGTGCTGGATGTCTAACCTGGGTCCGTGATCCGGATCAGGGACAGTGTCTGATGGGTAGTTTAACTGGGGCGGTTGCCTCCTAAAGGGTAACGGAGGCGCCCAAAGGTTCCCTCAGCCTGGTTGGCAATCAGGTGTTGAGTGTAAGTGCACAAGGGAGCTTGACTGTGAGACCGACGGGTCGAGCAGGGACGAAAGTCGGGACTAGTGATCCGGCGGTGGCTTGTGGAAGCGCCGTCGCTCAACGGATAAAAGGTACCCCGGGGATAACAGGCTGATCTTCCCCAAGAGTCCATATCGACGGGATGGTTTGGCACCTCGATGTCGGCTCGTCGCATCCTGGGGCTGGAGTCGGTCCCAAGGGTTGGGCTGTTCGCCCATTAAAGCGGTACGCGAGCTGGGTTTAGAACGTCGTGAGACAGTTCGGTCCCTATCCGCTGTGCGCGTAGGAATATTGAGAAGGGCTGTCCCTAGTACGAGAGGACCGGGACGGACGAACCTCTGGTGTGCCAGTTGTCCTGCCAAGGGCATGGCTGGTTGGCTACGTTCGGGAGGGATAACCGCTGAAAGCATCTAAGCGGGAAGCCTGCTTCGAGATGAGTATTCCCACCTCCTTGAGAGGGTAAGGCTCCCAGTAGACGACTGGGTTGATAGGCCGGATATGGAAGCCCAGTAATGGGTGGAGTTGACCGGTACTAATAGGCCGAGGGCTTGTCCTCAGTTGCTCGCGTCCACTGTGTTGTTCCCGGGTTGCGAACAGTCGCACCGGCACACGAAAAGATCAAGTGAATAGTGTGCTTGTTCGCTCGAACCCAATAGGGTTTCGGTGGTCATAGCGTTAGGGAAACGCCCGGTTACATTTCGAACCCGGAAGCTAAGCCTTTCAGCGCCGATGGTACTGCAGGGGGGACCCTGTGGGAGAGTAGGACGCCGCCGAACAATCTTTCAGGACCCGTGGTCCCAGCGTTCATGCTGGGACCACGGGTCCTTTTTTGTTGTCAGTTGTATGTGCTCGAAGCGCGGAGGGACACCCTCTGCGCGAGAATGCTTGCGGTACCCGAAGACAGGAGCCCCACCCATGTCCACCAACTCCTCCGACGACCGTCCGGAGCGTGAGCCTCGTCGTACGGACGGTGGCGAGCGGGGCGGCTTCCGTGGTCCCCGGCGCGACGACGACCGCCGCGGCAGTGGCGGCGGCGGTTTCCGCAGGGACGACCGCCGCGACGACCGTGGTGCAGACCGCCGCGATGACCGTGGTGGTGACCGTGGCTTCCGTCGCGACGACCGGCCGGCGTTCCGGCGGGACGACCGGGACGGCGACCGTGGACCGCGTCGCGACGACGACCGTCGCGGCAGCGGTGGTGGCGGTTTCCGCTCCGACGACCGTGGTGGTGACCGGGGCGGTTTCCGTCGCGACGACCGTGGTGGCTTCCAGCGTGACGACCGTGCTCCCCGTCGCGACGACCGTGGTGGCGATCGTGGTGGCTTCCGTCGCGACGACCGCGCTGGGTCTTCGCGTGACGACCGTGCTCCCCGTCGGGACGACCGTGGTGGGTTCCAGCGTGACGTCCGTGGTGGTGACCGGGGCGGTTTCCGTCGCGACGACCGTGGTGGTGACCGTGGTGGCTTCCGTCGCGACGACCGCGCTGGGTCTTCGCGTGACGACCGTGCTCCCCGTCGGGACGACCGTGGTGGGTTCCAGCGTGACGACCGCGGCGGCGACCGGGGCGGCTTCCGCCGCGACGACCGTGGTGGTGACCGTGGTGGCTTCCGTCGCGACGACCGTGGCGGCTTCCCGCGTGACGACCGCGCTCCCCGTCGCGACGACCGTGGTGGCTTCCGCCGCGACGACCGCGCTGGGTCTTCGCGTGACGACCGTGCTCCCCGTCGGGACGACCGTGGTGGGTTCCAGCGTGACGACCGCGGTGGCGACCGGGGCGGTTTCCGTCGCGATGACCGTGGCGGCTTCCCGCGTGACGACCGCGCTCCCCGTCGGGACGACCGTGGTGGCTTCCGCCGCGACGACCGCGCTGGGTCTTCGCGTGACGACCGTGCCCCGCGTCGGGACGACCGTGGTGGGTTCCAGCGTGACGACCGCGGTGGCGACCGGGGCGGTTTCCGTCGCGACGACCGCGGTGGCGACCGTGGTGGCTTCTCCCGTGACGACCGTGCTCCCCGTCGGGACGACCGCGGTGGCGACCGCGGTGGCTTCCGCCGCGACGACCGCCGTGACGACCGGCCGGCGTTCCGGCGGGACGACCGGGACCGTGACCGTGCGCCGCGGCGTGACGACGACCGTCGCGGTGGCTTCCGCGGTGGCCGCGACGACCGGCGCGACGATCGTGGGGGCGGTGGCTTCCGCGGACGTGACGACCGCCGCGACGACCGGCGCGACCGTGAGCCCATCAAGCGGCTGCCCATCCCCGACGACGTCACCGGCGACGAGATCGACAAGGACGTGCGGCAGGAGCTGATGAGCCTGCCCAAGACCCTCGCCGAGGACGTCGCGCGCAACCTCGTCATGGTCGCCAACCTCATCGACGAGGACCCGGAGAAGGCGTACGCCTACTCCCGTATCGCCCTGCGGCTCGCGTCCCGCGTGGCCGCCGTCCGCGAGGCGGCCGGTTTCGCCGCCTACGCGACGCAGAAGTTCGCCGAGGCCCTCGCCGAGTTCCGCGCTGCCCGCCGTATGACCGGCAGCGTCGAACTGTGGCCCGTCATGGCCGACTGCGAGCGTGGCCTCGGCCGTCCCGAGCGGGCGCTCGCCATGGCCGGCGAGCCCGAGGTGCAGAAGCTCGACAAGGCCGGCCAGGTCGAGATGCGGCTCGTCGTCGCCGGCGCCCGCCGCGACATGGGGCAGATCGACGCCGCGATCGTCACCCTCCAGTCGCCCGAGCTGGCCTCTCACTCGGTCCAGCCGTGGACCGCCCGACTGCGGTACGCCTACGCCGACGCGCTCCTCGCCGCCGGACGTGAGGACGAGGCCCGCGAGTGGTTCGCCAAGGCCCTCGAAGCCGACAAGGACGGCAGCACCGACGCCTCCGACCGGCTCGCCGAGCTCGACGGTGTCGAGTTCGTCGACGCCTTCGAGGAGACCGAGGACGCGGAGGAGATCGAGGACGCCGAGGACGGCGGTCGGGTCACCGAGGTCGTCGAGGCCGATGTCGAGGACGAGCCGGCCCCCGCCGACAAGGCGGAGACCGACGCCGAGGACGAGGACGAGGACGAGCCGGTCCCCGCCGACGAGGCCGCCACCGCCACCGAGGCCGCCACCGCGGACGAGGCTGCCACCGACGCCGCCGCCGGCGAGCGTGGCGGCGACGAGGGCGTGGCCGGGCGCTGACCGCTCGGATCGCGCGGCGAACACGTCGTACGACGCAGTAAGGGCGGCACCCCCACCAGGGGTGCCGCCCTTCCGCGTTCCCGGGCGCGGCGCGGGGCGTCAGTCGAGGGCCAGGCTCCGCAGCACCAGGCCCGTCGCCGGCTTGGGGCCGAACGACGTCGACTTGCGCGGCATCGTCACCCCCTGGCGGGCCAGGTCCCGGACGACCTCCTCGCGCACCGGGTGCATCAGCACCGCCGTCGTGCCGTGCCGCTCCGCCTGCTCGACCACGGCCCCCGCGTCATGGATGTACCCGATGTGCTCCGGGCCGTCCGGGACGCGCCACACGTGCTCCAGCAGCGTCGCGTGCAGCACCGTCGCGTCGAGCGTGCGCCACGCCTCCGGACGGTCGGCCCGTACCGTGCGGGACAGCAGCTCGGGATCCGGCCGGTCCACCAGGTGGAAGCGGCCGTCGCCCGCGAGCAGGAACGCGTTGCCGTCGGCGACCGCCCCGGCCAGGGCGTCCAGGGCCGCCGGAAGGGGAACGTCCAGGGTCCTCACGCGGAAGGAGCCCTCCAGCGCCGCCACGGCCCGCGCGACCGGCAGGCGGTGCAGCAGCCGGTGGATGGCCCGCACCTGGAGCGGGTAGCGGGCCGTGTCGACCAGCAGCACCAGACCGGAGTCCCACGGGCCCGGCGCCGACCGCTCCTCGCGCAGGCGCAGGTACGTCGCCCAGCGGTGGTGGCCGTCCGCGATCAGCGCCTGGTGGTGCGCCAGGTCGTCCGCGGCGGCCGCCAGCTCCGCCGGGTCCGTCACCGCCCACAGCCGGTGGCCGAAGCCGTCCTCCGTCGTCGTCGCGAGGAGCGGGACGCGGGCCGTGGCACGTTCGATGACGGCCGTCGCGCCCGTCGCGCGGCCGTCGCTCCGGTACGTCAGGAGCAGCGGCTCCAGGTGCGCGCCGGTGGTGCGCATCAGGTCGGCGCGCTCCTCCACCACGTCCGGCATGACGTCCTCGTGGGGCAGGACCACGCCCTCCGACGAGGCGGACAGCTCCAGGGAGCCGATCAGGCCCCGCTGGAGCAGGTCGCCCTTGCGCTGCTCGTAGACGTACAGGGCGGGCTGCGGGTCGGCGGCCAGGACGCCCTCCGCGAGCCAGTCCGCGAGGGTGTCCGCCGCCTGGCGGGGACGTGCGTCCGCGGTGGGTGCCTGCGGCAGGATGAGCCGCACGATGTTGTACGGGTCGGACGACTCCAGGTGGTGCAGTCCGTCCGGCCGCACGACGACGTCGTACGGGGGAGAGGTGACCGCCGCGAGGCTGCGCACCTTTTCTGGTACGTACCGCACGCCGCGGAACGGTTTCAGGTGCAGACCCTCTTCGGCCGCAGGACCTCTCGTGTTCATCCTTGCATCGTAGGTGGACGCACGGATGAGCGATGATCGGGGGACGGGATCGTCCGGACGAGTGAGGAGTGCGCTTGATGGGGCAGCAGGGACGGAACCTGCCGGGTGGCAGCGACACCGCGTTGAACGCGGCGTACGACACGGCGCTGCTGGACCTGGACGGGGTCGTGTACGCGGGCGGCGAGGCCATCCCGTACGCCGTCGAGGCGCTGGGCGCGGCCCGCGACGCGGGGATGCGCCTGGCCTACGTCACCAACAACGCGCTGCGCACTCCGGACGCCGTCGCCGCCCACCTGACCGAGCTGGGCGTGCCCGCCGAGCCGGGCGACGTCGTCACGTCGGCGCAGGCGGTGGCGCGGCTGATGGCCGGGCAGCTGTCGCGGGGCGCGCGGGTCCTCGTCGTCGGCGGGGAGGGGCTGCGGGTGGCATTGCGCGAGCGGGGTCTCGAACCGGTCGAGTCGGCCGACGACGACCCGGTGGCCGTCGTGCAGGGGTACGGCGGGCCCGACCTGCCGTGGGGGCGGTTCGCGGAGGCGTCGTACGCCATCGCGCGCGGTGTGCCCTGGTTCGCGTCCAACACCGACCTGACGATCCCCGGCGCGCGGGGCATCGCCCCGGGCAACGGGGCGGCGGTGGAGGTCGTGCGGATCGCCACGGGCGCCGAACCGCAGGTGGCGGGGAAGCCGCTGCCGCCCATGCACCGCGAGACGATCCTGCGGACCGGAGCGCGGCGGCCGCTCGTCGTCGGGGACCGGCTCGACACGGACATCGAGGGGGCGTCGAACGGCGGCGTCGACTCGCTGCTCGTCCTCACCGGCGTCACCGACCCGGCGCGGCTTCTCGCGGCCGTGCCGGAGCACCGGCCCACGTACGTCGACGCCGACCTGCGCGGCCTGCTGACGGGCCAGCCGGAGGTGTCCGCCGCGGGCGGCGGGTTCTGCTGCGGGGGCTGGACGGCGTCGGTGGACGGCGGGGCGCTCGTCCTCGACGGGACGGGCGAGCCGATGGACGGGCTCCGGGCGCTGTGCGCGGCGGCCTGGACCGACGCCGGCGAGGGGTCGTGCGGGCGGGACGCGACGGAGGCGCTGGCCGGGCTCGGCTGGTGACACTCTGACGATCATTGCGGGGAGGGTAGGCTAACCTAACCGCGTGTTGGTCGAACGTTCTCCCGAACCGAGCGCGGAGCCCCGGGCCGCCGCCGAGCCACGGGCCGCCGCGGACCCCCGGACCGCCGCCGAGCGACGGGCCGCCGTGCAGCCCTCCCGGCGGCGGCGCCGGACCCTGCGCGCCGCCGGGCTGGTGCTGTCCCTCGGCGTGCTGGCGCTCATGTGCGTCGCGAGCATCGTCATCGGCGCGAAACCCGTCCCGCTGGGCGACGTCTGGCACGGCCTGTTCCAGAACTCCGGCACCGGCCACGACGTCCTCATCGCCGACGTCCGGCTGCCCCGCACCGGGCTCGGACTCCTCGCCGGCGTCGCGCTCGGCCTCTCCGGCGCCGTGATGCAGGCCCTCACCCGCAACCCGCTCGCCGAGCCCGGCCTCATGGGGGTCAACGCGGGCGCGGCGGCCGCCGTCGTCACCGCGACGAGCTTCCTCGGCACCACCTCCTTCATGGGGTACGTCTGGTTCGCCTTCGCGGGCGCCGCCGTCGTCTCCGTCCTCGTGTACGTGCTCGGCGGCGGGCGCGGCGCCACGCCCGTACGGCTCGCACTCGCCGGCACCGCGGCGACGGCCGCGCTGTACGGGTACGTCAACGCCGTCCAGCTGCTCGACTCCGCCGCGCTGGACCGGCTGCGGTTCTGGACCGTCGGCTCGCTCGCCGGCGCCGACGCGGCCACCCTCGGGGCCGTCGCGCCGTTCATCGCGGCCGGCGTCGTCCTCGCCGCGCTGGTCGCCCGGCCGCTCAACGCCATGGAGATGGGCGACGACGCCGCCCGCGCGCTCGGCGCGCACCTCAACCGGACCCGCCTCCTGGCCATGCTCGCCGTGACGCTGCTGTGCGGGGGCGCCACCGCGGCCTGCGGGCCCATCGTGTTCGTCGGGCTGATGGTGCCGTACCTGGTCCGCGCGATCACCGGACCCGACGTGCGGTGGATCCTGCCGTACGCGGCCGTCCTCTCGCCCGTGCTGCTGCTCGGCTCCGACATCGTCGGCCGGGTCGTCGCCCGGCCCTCGGAGCTCCAGGTCGGCATCGTCACGGCCCTCGTCGGCGGGCCCGTCTTCATCCACCTCGTACGCCGCAAGAGGATGGCCCAGCTGTGACCGCGACCCCCGCACCCCCTTCCGCGCCCGCCGCCCCCGCGCCCACAGCCGCCTCCGGCGCGCCGGCCGCCGCCACGCGGACCGTCCGGGCCGTGCGCACCCGCGGCGGGCTGTCCGTGCGCGTCGAGCCGCGCGCCCTGGCCGTCTGCGTCCTGCTGCTCGCCCTGATCCTGGCCGCCGCGGTCGTCCTCATCGGCAGCGGTGACTTCCCCGTCGCCCCCGCCGACGTCGTCGCCACCCTGCTCGGCGACGGCACGCCAGTCCAGGAGTTCGTCGTCCGGGACCTGCGCCTGCCCCGCGCCCTGGTGGCGGTCCTCGTCGGCGCCGGGCTCGCGATCGGCGGCGCGGTCTTCCAGACCATCACCCGCAACCCGCTCGGCAGCCCCGACATGCTCGGCATCAGCCAGGGCTCCATCGTCGGCGCCCTCGGCGTGATCGTGCTCTTCCAGGGCGACGCCACCGCCGTCGCCGCCGGCGGCCTCGTCGGCGGCGTCCTCACCGGCGCCGCCGTGTACCTCTTCGCGTACAAGCGGGGCGTGCACGGCTTCCGCCTGGTGCTGATCGGCATCGGCGCCGCCGCGATGCTCACCGCCGTCATCCACTACCTGATCACCAAGGCGAACCTGGTCGACGCCACCCGCGCCGTGGTGTGGATGACCGGTTCCCTGGAGGGCCGGGACTGGACCCAGTTCTGGCCGCTCCTCGCGGTCAGCGCGGTCCTCGTGCCCGTCGTCCTCGCGTACGGGCGGCCGCTGCGGATGCTGGAGATGGGCGACGACGCGGCGTACGCGCTGGGCGTGCGGGTCGAGCGGGTGCGCATGGTGCTGCTGGTCTCGGCGGTGCTGCTCGTCGCGTCGGCGACGGCCGCGGCCGGGCCGATCGTCTTCGTCGCGCTCAGCGCGCCGCAGCTGGCCCGCCGGCTCACCCGGTCACCCGGACCCAACCTGGCGGCGTCCGCCCTCATGGGCGCGGCCGTGCTGCTCGTCGCCGACCTCGTCGCGACCAACGCCTTCGGCGAGCGCCGGCTGCCCGTCGGCGTCGTCACCGGCGTCGTCGGCGGCGCCTACCTGCTGTGGCTCCTGGTCTCCGAGCGCCGGGCAGGCCGGATATGACCCCCTCGAACGACCAGAACGCCAGGAGTACCCCCATGGAGCGCCAGCGCCTCAGCGCGGAGTCGGTCACCCTCGCCTACGAGCAGCGGACCATCGCCCGCGACCTGTCCGTCGAGATCCCCGACAACTCCTTCACGGTGATCGTCGGCCCGAACGCCTGCGGCAAGTCCACGCTCCTGCGTGCCCTGGCGCGGATGCTGAAGCCCGCCAGCGGGCAGGTGCTGCTGGACGGGCAGGCCATCCACTCCATGCCCGCGAAGAAGGTGGCGCGGACGCTGGGACTGCTCCCGCAGTCGTCGATCGCGCCCGACGGCATCACCGTCGCCGACCTCGTCGCCCGCGGCCGCTACCCGCACCAGGGGCTGCTGCGGCAGTGGTCCCCCGAGGACGAGCGGATCGTCCGCGAGTCGATGGACGCCACCGGCGTGGGCGAGCTGGGCGACCGGTACGTCGACGAGCTGTCCGGCGGGCAGCGCCAGCGCGTGTGGATCGCGATGGCCCTCGCCCAGCAGACGCCGCTGCTGCTGCTCGACGAGCCGACCACCTACCTCGACATCCAGCACCAGATCGACGTCCTCGACCTGTGCGCGGAACTGCACGAGACGCAGGGCCGCACCCTGGTCGCCGTCCTCCACGACCTCAACCACGCCGCCCGGTACGCCACGCACCTCATCGCGGTGCGCGGTGGTGAGGTCGTGGCCGAGGGGCCGCCGTCCGAGATCGTCACCGCCGAGCTCGTCGAGCGGGTCTTCGGGCTGCGCTGCCAGGTCATCGACGACCCGGAGACGGGCACGCCCCTCGTGGTGCCGGCGGCCCGCAAGGCGCGGGCGCTCGCCCGGAGCTGACTTCGTGGCCGGCCCGGAGCCGGCCGCGGGGTGTGCCGCTCCGAGGCCGGCCGCGGGGCGTGCCCGGAAGCCGGCCGCGCGCCCGGACCCGGAGCGCGCGGTCCGCCGCCGGCCCGCCGGCCGGTGGGGCGGGAGCGTACGCCGGCCACCGCCACCGGCCGGGTGCGGGCGCTTCGCGGTAGCGTCGGGGCATGGACGACGCCAGTGCCGCCGAGCCGCAGACCCCCGTGGCCCCCGAGCCACCCGCCGTCCCCGGCGGGGAGCCCGCCGGGCCGACGCCGCTCGGCGTGGGCCGGACCGCCACCGGACACGCGGCGGTGGACGCCCTCCTGGAGCGGCTCGGTGACGCCGACCACCTCCCGGCGGACGGACACCTGGAGGTGTACGAGGATGTACACCGGGGGTTGCGCGACACGCTGACCGCGCTGGACGCGCACCCCCGGCCGGGATCGCCGAACGAGCACAGGAGCTGAACCGAACGTGGCAGGAGTGGCACGCCGCCGACTCGACGCCGAGCTTGTACGCCGCAAGCTCGCCCGCTCGCGCGAACACGCGAGCCAGCTGATCGCGGCGGGGCGGGTGACCGTCGGCGGCGCCACCGCGTCCAAGCCGGCCACCCAGGTCGAGACGGCCGCGGCCATCGTGGTCGCCGCCGACGACTCCGACCCGGAGTACGTGTCCCGCGGCGGCCACAAGCTCGCCGGGGCGTTCGCGGCGTTCGTCCCGCTCGGACTGCGCGTCGAGGGCCGGCGGGCGCTCGACGCCGGCGCGTCCACCGGCGGCTTCACCGACGTGCTGCTGCGTGCCGGCGCCGCGCACGTCGTCGCCGTCGACGTCGGCTACGGCCAACTCGCCTGGTCCCTGCAGAGCGATGAACGCGTCACCGTCAAGGACCGTACGAACGTGCGGGAGCTGACGCTCGACACGATCGGGGGCGAGGCGGTGGACCTGGTGGTCGGAGACCTGTCCTTCATCCCGCTCGGCCTCGTCCTGCCCGCGCTCGCCGGCGTCAGCGCGCCCGACGCCGACCTCGTCCTGATGGTCAAGCCGCAGTTCGAGGTCGGCAAGGAGCGCCTCGGCAGCGGCGGCGTGGTGCGCAGCCCCGAGCTGCGCGCCGAGGCCGTGCGGAACGTCGCCCGGCAGGCCGCCGGACTCGGGCTCGGCGTCCTCGGCGTCACCGCGAGCCCCCTGCCCGGCCCGTCGGGCAACGTCGAGTACTTCCTGTGGCTGCGGGCCGGCGCGCCCGCGCTCGATCCGGCGGACGTCGACCGCGCCGTGGCGGAGGGACCCCGTTGAACACCCGACCGAACACCCCGCCGAGCACCTCACCGAGCACCGCACCCCGCACCGTCTTCCTGCTCGCCCACACCGGCCGTCCGGCCGCCGTGCGCAGCGCGGAGCTCGTCGTCCTGGGCCTGCTGCGCAGCGGCATCGGCGTACGGGTGCTGGCCGCCGAGGCGGCCGACCTGCCGCTCCCGCCGTCCGTGGAGACCGTCCCGGAGGCCACCCCCGACGTCCTGGACGGCTGCGAGCTGCTGATCGTGCTCGGCGGCGACGGGACGCTGCTGCGGGGCGCCGAGTTCGCCCGGGCGTCCGGCGTGCCGATGCTCGGCGTCAACCTCGGGCGCGTCGGGTTCCTCGCCGAGGCCGAGCGCGACGACCTCGACAAGGTCGTGGACCGCGTCGTCACCCGCGCCTACGAGGTCGAGGAGCGCATGACCCTCGACGTCGCCGTCTACAACAACGGCGACCTCCTGCACACCAACTGGGCGCTGAACGAGGCCGCCGTCCAGAAGGTCGCGCCCGAGCGGATGCTGGAGGTCGTCCTCGCCATCGACGGGCGACCCGTCACCGGATTCGGGTGCGACGGCGTGATCTGCGCGACCCCCACGGGCTCCACGGCGTACGCCTTCTCCGCGGGCGGACCGGTGATCTGGCCCGAGGTGGAGGCGCTGCTGATGGTCCCGATCGGCGCGCACGCCCTGTTCGCCAAACCGCTCGTCACGACGCCGGACTCGGTGCTCGCGGTCGAGGTCGAGCCGCACACCCCGGACGGCGTGCTGTGGTGCGACGGGCGGCGCACCGTCACGCTCCCCGCCGGGGCGCGTGTCGAGGTCCGGCGGGGGTCCGTGCCCGTGCGGCTCGCCCGGCTCCACCACGCGTCGTTCTCGGACCGGCTCGTCGCCAAGTTCGCCCTGCCCGTCTCCGGCTGGCGCGGGGCCCCGCGCTAGCGCCGGCGCTCCCTCCCGGCGGCCCCGACGGCCCCCGGCGGCCCGCGCCGGGTCAACGCCCCGCCGCCCGGCGTGCGGCCCGTCACGCCCCCGCCGACCAGTGGCTTCGCCCCGCCGACCGGGGTGGCGTCGCACGGGACCGGGAAAACCTCGTATGGTCAGGGGCGTGTTGGAGGAGATGCGCATACGGTCGCTCGGGGTCATCGACGACGCGGTGGTCGAGCTGTCGCCCGGGTTCACCGCGGTGACCGGTGAGACGGGCGCGGGCAAGACCATGGTCGTCACGAGCCTGGGGCTGCTGCTCGGCGGCCGCGCCGATCCGGCCCTGGTACGGATCGGCGCCGGGTCCGCCGTCGTCGAGGGACGCGTCGGCGTCGCCCCCGGCACCGCCGTGG
The DNA here is from genome assembly GCF_024600715.1 of Streptomyces changanensis. NCBI lineage: Bacteria > Bacillati > Actinomycetota > Actinomycetes > Kitasatosporales > Streptomycetaceae > Streptomyces > Streptomyces changanensis. The sequence goes on along the minus strand of NZ_CP102332.1, from coordinate 1,293,906 downwards.
CCCGGCGGGCCGAGGAGGCGGGCGCCGAGCTGGACGACGGCGCGCTGCTCATCAGCCGCACCGTCTCGGCCGAGGGCCGCTCCCGGGCGCACCTCGGCGGCCGCAGCGTGCCCGTCGGGCTCCTCGCGGAGCTCGCCGACGACCTCGTCGCCGTCCACGGCCAGACCGACCAGCAGGGACTGCTCAAGCCCGCCCGGCAGCGCGGCGCGCTCGACCGGTACGCCGGGGAGGCCGTCGCCGCCCCGCTCGCCGCGTACACCGGCGCGTACCGGCGGCTGCGGGCCCTCGACGCCGAGCTTGACGAGCTGACCACCCGGGCCCGGGAACGCGCCCAGGAGGCCGACCTGCTGCGGTTCGGGCTCGCCGAGATCGAGGCCGTCGCGCCGCGCCCCGGCGAGGACACCGAACTCTCCGCCGAGGCCGAGCGCCTCGGACACGCCGAGGCACTCGCCTCCGCGGCCGCGCTCGCGCACCGCGCCCTCGCCGGCGACCCCGAGGACCCGGAGGCGGTCGACGCGACCACCCTCGTCGGCGGTGCGGGGCGCGCCCTGGAGGCCGTGCGCGCCCACGACCCGGCGCTCGCCGCGCTCGCCGACCGGATCGGGGAGATCGCGATCCTTGTCGCCGACGTCGCCGGCGAGCTCGCCGGGTACGCCGACGACCTGGACGCCGACCCGCGGCGGCTGGCCGCCGTCGAGGAGCGGCGCGCCGCGCTGACCGCCCTCACCCGCAAGTACGGCGAGGACGTCGCCGCCGTGCTCACGTGGGCGGAGGAGGGCGCCGCCCGGCTCACCGAGCTGGACGGCGACGACGACCGGATCGGCGAGCTGACGGCCGAGCGGGACGCCCTGCGCGACGAGCTGTCCCGGCTCGCCCAGACCCTCACCGACGCCCGGACGGAGGCGGCCGCGCGGTTCGCCGACGCCGTCACCGCCGAGCTGGCCTCCCTCGCCATGCCGCACGCGCGCGTGTCGTTCGCCATCCGGCAGACCGAGGACCCCGAGGGGATCGAGGTCGGCGGGCGCCGCGTCGCGTACGGGCCGTCCGGCGCCGACGAGGTCGAGCTGCTGCTCGCCCCGCACCCGGGGGCCCCGCCGCGGCCCATCGCCAAGGGCGCCTCGGGCGGTGAGCTGTCCCGGGTCATGCTCGCCGTCGAGGTCGTCTTCGCCGGGACCGACCCGGTGCCGACCTACCTGTTCGACGAGGTCGACGCGGGCGTCGGCGGCAAGGCGGCCGTCGAGATCGGGCGGCGCCTGGCCAAGCTCGCCCGGTCGGCGCAGGTCGTCGTGGTCACCCACCTGCCGCAGGTCGCGGCCTTCGCCGACCGGCAGCTGCTGGTGGAGAAGACGCACGACGGGACGGTCACCCGCTCCGGCGTCACCGTCCTGGAGGGCGAGGACCGGGTGCGCGAGCTGTCGCGGATGCTCGCCGGGCAGGAGGACTCCCAGACGGCCCGGGCCCACGCCGAGGAGCTCCTCGCGACGGCGCGGGCGGACGTCTGACACCGCCGGGGTTCCCGCGGGCGGACGTCCCGGACCCCCTGGGCCGCTGCGGGCGGCGGCCCCGATAAGGTGCCGGTCGTGATCGGGAACCTCACGAGGGCCGCCGTCGCGTGCGGGACGGCCGCCGCCGCGGCCCGGGCCGTCGGCGCGGTGCTGCGGCGCCGGCGCCGGCCCGCCTGGGAGCGGACCAACCACGCCGGCCGCACCGTCGACCTGTACGCCGGTCCCGCCGTGGCCGCCGGCACCGCCGTCGGCGCCGCCCTCGGCGCGGTGACGCGCCGGGAGCGGGGCGCCGTCCTGCTGGCGACGCTCGCCGGCGCGGCCTGCGGGGCGTACGACGACGTCCGCGGCGACCACCGGCGCGGGTTTTGCGCCCACCTCGGCGCGCTGCGCGACGGCGAGGTCACCAGCGGGGCCGTCAAACTGTTCGGGATCGGCGCCGCCGGACTCGCCGCGGGCGCGTTGCTGAAGGACCGTCCGCTCGACAAGGTCCTCGCCGGCGTCGTCGTCGCGGGCAGTGCACATCTGGTCAACCTCGTGGACGTGCGCCCCGGGCGGGCCGCGCTCACCGCCATCGCCCTCGGGACGCCCGGAGTGGCGCGCGGCCTGCCGTTCGCCGCCGCCCCGCTGGGCGCCGCCGCCGCGGTGCTCGCCGACGACCTGGGGGAGCGGACGATGCTCGGGGACGCCGGCGCGCACGCACTGGGCGCCGCCCTGGGCACGGCCGTGGCCGCCGCCAACGGGCGGCCCGGGCTGGTCCTGCACGCCGTCGCGCTCGTCGCGGCCGCTGCCGACGGCGATGCCGTCAGCCGGCGTGCACGCTCACCCATGTGAGTGAACCCGAGGTGCGGGCTCACGCCGTCGTGCGCCGGAAAGTGGCGCGATGCGGCGGGCCCCCTCCGAGCGCCGGTGCCGGAACGTGCGTACGGACTGGCATCCTTGGCGCGTGACACAGCTGCGTACGGTCCAAGTGCTGGGCGGCGGCAGCGCGGGCAGCAGCGCTCATGTCCGATCACTGGCCGCCGGGCTGGTGGCCAGGGGCGTGCGGGTGACCGTGTGCGCCCCCGCGGAGCTGGACCACGACTACGACTTCCTCGGCGCGGGGGCGCGCTTCGTCCCCGTGCCGCGCCGCAGCGACCCCCTCGCCGTCGGTGCGCTGCGGGCCGCCTGCGCGGGCGCCGACGTCGTCCACGCGCACGGGGTCCACGCGGCGGTACGGACCGGGATGGCCCTCGCCGCCCAGCCGGTGCCGCTCGTCGTCACCTGGCACTCCCGGCCGCGGGCCGAGGGGGCCCGTGCGCAGCTCGTCGGATTCATGGAACGCAAGGCCGTCCGCGCGGCGGCCGTGGTGCTGGCCACGTCGTCGGAGCTGGTCGACCGGGCGCGGCGCAGGGGTGCCCGCGACGCCCGCCTGGGGCCGGTCACCCTGCCGCCGCCGAGCGGGCTCGCCGACCTGCCGGGGGAGAAGGCGCGGGCCGAACTGGGCGCCCTGGACCGGCCGCTGGTCGTGACCGCCGGGCCGCTGGAGCCGTACCGGGGCCACGACACGCTGTTCGACGCGTCGCGGCGGTGGCTCGGCCACGATCCCGTGCCGCTCGTGGCCGTCGCCGGCGACGGCTCCCGGCGGCCCGCGCTCCAGCGCCGCGTCGACGTCGAGGGCCTGCCCGTGCGGCTCCTCGGCCCCCGCGAGGACGTCACCGCGTTGCTGGCCGGGTCGGACGTCGCCGTGCTGGCCGGGCGCTGGGAGGCGCGGGCACCGCTGGCCCAGGAGGCGTTGCGGCTCGGCGTGCCCCTGGTGGCGACGGCGGTGGGCGGCGTACCGGAACTGGTCGGCGACGCGGCGGAACTGGTCCCGTACGCGGACGCCGTGGCGCTCGCCGCGGCCGTGTCCCGCCTGCTCACCGACCCGGCGCGGCACGCCGCGCTCGCGGCGGCGGGCCCCCGCCAGGCCGCGACGTGGCCCACCGAGGACGAGACGATCGCCCAGGTCCTCAGCGTCTACGACGAACTCTGCCCCCGCCGCACGCCCCGCGGACACGGGAGCGGGCATGGCGGCGGCCACGGGGACGGCGACGCCTGAGCCGCCGTACGGGCGCACCGCGGGCGGGAATCCCCGTCCGGGGCAGCCGGGGCAGCCGGGGCCGGGGCAGGGCCCGGTCAGGGGGTGTGGCGGCGGGCCCGCAGGGCGAGCGACAGGACCAGGACGGTCTGCGGGTCGTCCAGGTCCGTACCGAGCAGCTCCGCGATGCGGGCGAGGCGGTTGTACAGCGTCTGGCGGTTCAGGTGCAGTTCCCGAGCCGTCTCCGCCTTGCGCCCGGCGTGCGCCAGGTACGTCTCCAGCGTCGGCAGCAGCGGGCTGCGGGAGGCCGCGTCATGGGCCCGCAGCGGCCCGATCGCCCGGTCCACGAACGCGGCCAGCGCCGCCCCGTCGTGCCGGTGCAGCCGCCACAGCAGCAGGTCGATGTCGAGGCGCCGCGCGTCGTGCCAGGGCCGCTCGGGCAGGCCCTGCGCGGCGGCGGCCGTCTCCGCGGCGTGCCGCAGCCCGGCGGACGCCGCCGCCCAGCCGCCCGCCACGCCCACTACGACGGCCGGGGGGTGGCCGTCGGAGCGGTCCAGTCCGGCGCGCTCCGCACCGGCGCGCAGCGCGGCGGCCACCCGGTCGGCCACCGCCGTGCGCTCGGCCTCGTCCCGCAGCCCCAGCAGCAGCGGCACCCGCCCCTCCACCGGGCGCACCCCCACCAGGACCGGCACCCCGACCCGCGACAGCTCGTCGGTCACCGCCCGGGCCAGCAGCGCCCAGCCGCCGGCGGGGGAGTGCCCGGCGGTCAGCCGCATGACGACCGGCAGCAGCGGCCCGTCACCCGGCCGGAACCCGAGCACCCGGGCCCGCGCCGGCGCGTCCTCCGCCGGGATCCGCCCCTCCGCCAGGTCCGTCAGGAAGTCCCCGCGTCCCCGGGCGGCCAGCTCCTCCTCCTGCCGGGCCTGCATCAGCACGACGGCGAGGATGCCCGCCGCGCGCTCCGCCGCCATCCGGTGGACCGGCAGCAGCAGCCCCGCCACGGGCAGCAGCACCAGCCGGGCCCGCACCCCGCCCGGCCCCGGTCCGCCGACCGGCCCGCCACCCGGCACGTCGACCAGCACCGAACCGGCGGGCAGCTCACCGCCGCGCTGCCCGCGCAACCCCTCCCACACCTGCAACGGGTCGGCGCACGGCGTGCCCCCGTCGCCCTCGGCGGCGTACAGCAGCCGGCCGTCGGCGGCCTCCAGGAACACCGGGTTGCCCGCGAAGGCGGCCAGGATGCGCAGTACGTGGGGTACGCCGCCACCCGCGAGGAGCGCCTCCGTGCACCGCCGGTGCACCTCCTCGGCCCGCCGCAGCAGCGCGTAGTGGCCGTTGACGATCTCGGTGTGGACCTCCTCCGTCACCGAGACGAACGGCACCTCCCGGTGCAGCTGGACCAGCGGCATCCCGGCCGCCCGCGCGCTCTCCACGACCGCCACGGGCAGCCGGGGGAAGCGCGCCCCGAGCTCCACGACCAGCGCGGCGATCCCGCGTTCCGCCAGCCGCCGCACGAACGCCCGCTGGTCGGCCGGGCGCGTCCCGATGCCGATGCCGGTCGTCAGCAGCAGCTCGCCGCCCTTGAGCAGCGACGCGATGTTCGGCACCTCGCCGGCGTGCACCCACCGGACCGTGCGGTGCAGCCGGTCGGCGCCCGCGACCACCTCGGGGAGCCCGCCGCGCAGCCCCGGCAGCTCCAGCGCCCGGCGCACGGTGATACCGCCCTGTTCCTCCATGGGGCCGGACGCTACCCGCGCCGGTGCCGCCACGGCAGCACCGGCGGGTGACGGTCCGTACCGGGCCGCGGCAACTCGCCGCGGGCGCCCGCCTCTTGACGGGGCCCGGTCGGATGTGTCGTACGTCACTCCCCAAACGTGCCGACGGCCCGCCCCGGAGCGTGAACCGCCCCCGGGACGGGCCTCGCCAGGAGCGGGCCGACCGTCGTACGGGCCGGCGCCCGTCATGTGGTGCGGGCCGGCGCCCGCCCTGCCGGCCCCTGGACGCCGTACGCGCCGCCGACCGCCGTACGCGCCGCCGACCGCCCTACGCGCCGGCGTCCGCCCTGCGGGCCGTCAGCCGCCGTACGCGCCGCTCGCGGTCAGCCGCAGCGCCGTGTCGATCAGCGGCACGTGGCTGAACGCCTGCGGGAAGTTCCCGACCTGGCGCTGGAGCCGCGGGTCCCACTCCTCCGCGAGCAGCCCGAGGTCGTTGCGCAGCGCGAGGAGCTTCTCGAAGAGCTTGCGGGCCTCGTCGACCCGGCCGATCATCGCCAGGTCGTCCGCCATCCAGAACGAGCAGGCGAGGAACGCGCCCTCGTCGCCCGGCAGGCCGTCCACGCCCTCGTCGGAGCCCTGCGTCGGGTAGCGCAGGATGAAGCCGTCCTCCGTGGACAGCTCCCGCTGGATCGCCTCGATCGTGCCGATGACCCGCTTGTCGTCCGGCGGCAGGAAGCCCACCTGAGGGATGAGCAGCAGCGACGCGTCCAGCTCCTTGGAGCCGTACGACTGGGTGAAGGTGTTGCGCTCCGGGTCGTAGCCCTTCTCGCACACGTCCCGGTGGATCTCGTCGCGCAGCTCGCGCCAGCGGTCCAGCGGCCCGTCGGCGTCGCCCGACTCGATCAGCTTGATCGTGCGGTCGACGGCGACCCACGCCATGACCTTGGAGTGGACGAAGTGGCGGCGCGGGCCGCGCACCTCCCAGATGCCCTCGTCGGGCTCGGTCCAGTGCTTCTCCAGGTAGTTGATCAGCTTCAGCTGGAGGAGCGAGGCGTAGTCGTTGCGGGCCAGGCCGGTCATGTGGGCCAGGTGCAGGGCCTCGGTGACCTCGCCGTACACGTCCAGCTGGAGCTGGGCCGCGGCGCCGTTGCCGACGCGGACCGGGGCGGAGCCCTCGTAGCCGGGCAGCCAGTCCAGCTCGGCCTCGCCGAGCTCACGCTCGCCCGCGATGCCGTACATGATCTGGAGGTTCTCGGGGTCGCCGGCGACCGCGCGCAGCAGCCACTCGCGCCAGGCGCGGGCCTCCTCGCGGTAGCCGGTGCGCAGCAGCGAGGAGAGCGTGATGGCGGCGTCCCGCAGCCAGGTGTAGCGGTAGTCCCAGTTCCGCACGCCGCCGATGTCCTCCGGCAGGGAGGTCGTCGGCGCCGCGACGATGCCGCCGGTCGGGGCGTACGTCAGGGCCTTCAGCGTGATCAGCGAGCGGATCACGGCCTCGCGGTAGGGACCGCGGTAGGTGCAGTGGTCGACCCACTCCCGCCAGAAGTCGCTCGTCGCCACCAGGGCCGCCTCGGGGTCCGGCAGCGGCGGCTGCGCGTGGTGCGAGGGCTGCCAGCTGATGGTGAAGGCGACCCGCTCACCGGGCGTGATGGTGAAGTCGGAGTACGTCGTGAGGTTCTCGCCGTGCGTCTCGCAGGCCGTGTCCAGCCACACCGAGTCAGGGCCGGCGACGGCGACCGTGCGGTTGTCGACCTTGTGGACCCACGGCACGACGCGGCCGTAGCTGAACCGCATCCGCAGCGACGAGCGCATCTTCACGCGGCCGCTGACGCCCTCGACGATCCGCACCAGCTGCGGCGCGCCGTCGCGGGGCGGCATGAAGTCCGTGATGCGGACGGTGCCGCGCGGTGTGTCCCACTCGGACTCGAGGATGAGCGAGTCGCCGCGGTAGTGGCGGCGGTCGGCGGCCGGGGGTTCGGCGCCCTCGGCGGGCACCGGACCGATCCGCCAGAATCCGTGCTCCTCGGTCCCGAGGATTCCTGCGAAGACGGCATGCGAGTCGAAGCGGGGCAGGCACAGCCAGTCGGCCGTGCCGTCCCGGCAGACCAGGGCAGCGGTCTGCATGTCTCCGATGAGTGCGTAGTCCTCGATGCGCCCGGCCACGTGCAATCTCCAGTCGAACGGCCACGTTCGCCCCGCGGGGCGCTTACTGGGGTCAGGGTCAAGGATCGTTGGCGCGAGGGTTCCCGGGCGACGGGCGGGGGTGGTGCCGTATGCGGGCCTGACTCGGCAACGGGTGTCCGAGCAGGATACGACGCGCCCGGGATCTCCGTGTGATCTTCCTGGTTGTGGGTGGTGGGGCGGATGCCTGAACGAATGAGCCAGTACCCCGCTGTGCGCATCCATGCGGATCGGCGCGCGGTCATCTGTCCGCCGTCCGCTCCGCACACACCCGCACCCAGCCGAACGGTACCGAACAATGGCCGGTTCATGGGCGCCGCGCGGCCGGAACGCGGTCCTCCTCCGGCGCTGATACCCTGGTAGCCCGTGGACCGGTGGGCGCCGCAGAACCAATCGGCGGCCCCCGATACCGCAGCGACGGCACCCCCGGAGACCTCGGGTTTCTTCCCTCGGTCCTCCGGATCGGACGCCGGTACGCACCTCCAGACCGCGACCACGGGAGCCCCCTCTTGGCCATGCCGCCCAAATCCACGACGACCAAGCACATCTTCGTCACCGGGGGTGTCGCGTCCTCCCTCGGCAAGGGCCTGACCGCCTCCAGCCTGGGTGCGCTCCTCAAGGCCCGGGGCCTTCGGGTCACGATGCAGAAGCTCGACCCGTACCTCAACGTCGACCCGGGCACGATGAACCCCTTCCAGCACGGTGAGGTGTTCGTCACCAACGACGGCGCCGAGACCGACCTGGACATCGGCCACTACGAGCGGTTCCTCGACGTCGACCTCGACGGCTCGGCCAACGTCACCACCGGCCAGGTCTACAGCCAGGTCATCGCCAAGGAGCGGCGCGGCGAGTACCTCGGCGACACCGTCCAGGTCATCCCGCACATCACCAACGAGATCAAGCACCGCATCCGCCGCATGGCCACCGACGACGTCGACGTCGTGATCACGGAGGTCGGCGGCACCGTCGGCGACATCGAGTCGCTGCCGTTCCTGGAGACGGTCCGCCAGGTCCGCCACGAGGTCGGCCGGGACAACGTCTTCGTCGTGCACATCTCGCTGCTGCCCTACATCGGCCCCTCGGGCGAGCTGAAGACCAAGCCCACCCAGCACTCCGTCGCCGCCCTGCGCAACATCGGCATCCAGCCCGACGCGATCGTGCTGCGCGCCGACCGCGACGTGCCCACGGCCATCAAGCGCAAGATCTCACTCATGTGCGACGTCGACGAGGCGGCCGTGGTGGCGGCCATCGACGCCAAGTCGATCTACGACATCCCGAAGGTGCTGCACACCGAGGGCCTCGACGCGTACGTCGTGCGCAAGCTCGACCTGCCGTTCCGCGACGTCGACTGGACGACGTGGGACGACCTGCTGGACCGCGTGCACAACCCCGACCACGAGGTCACGGTCGCGCTCGTCGGCAAGTACATCGACCTGCCCGACGCCTACCTGTCGGTGACGGAGGCCATGCGCGCCGGCGGCTTCGCCAACAAGGCCCGCGTCAAGGTCAAGTGGGTCACCTCCGACGACTGCAAGACCGAGGCCGGCGCCGCCCAGCAGCTCGGCGACGTCGACGCGATCGTCATCCCCGGCGGCTTCGGCGAGCGGGGCGTCAACGGCAAGGTCGGCGCGATCCGGTACGCCCGCGAGAACCGCGTCCCGCTGCTCGGCCTCTGCCTCGGCCTGCAGTGCATCGTCATCGAGGCCGCGCGCAACCTCGCCGGCATCACCGACGCGAACTCCACCGAGTTCGACGCCGCGACCTCCCACCCCGTCATCTCGACGATGGAGGAGCAGCTGGCGTACGTCGAGGGCGCGGGCGACCTCGGCGGCACCATGCGCCTGGGCCTGTACCCGGCGAAGCTCGCCGAGGGCTCCGTCGTCCGCGAGGCCTACGGCGACCAGCCGTACGTCGACGAGCGCCACCGCCACCGCTACGAGGTGAACAACGCCTACCGCGCGGAGCTGGAGAAGAAGGCGGGCATCGTCTTCTCCGGCACCTCCCCGGACAACAAGCTCGTCGAGTACGTCGAGTACCCGCGCGAGGTGCACCCCTACCTCGTCGCCACGCAGGCCCACCCCGAGCTGCGGTCCCGGCCGACCCGGCCGCACCCGCTCTTCGCGGGCCTGGTGAAGGCGGCCGTGGAGCGCAAGACGGGCAAGTGACGCGCTAGCGATACGGTTGACCGGGGTACGGGCCTGATCAGGGCACGTGCCCCGGTTTTTCGTGTACGCCCGTGTACGAGGGAGGACGTCTTCCATGACCATCCAGGACACGCCCGAAGAGTGGCGGGTCACCGCGACCTCGACCCCCTTCCGGGGCAACAAGACCAGTGTCCGCACCGACGACGTGGTCATGCCGGACGGCACGGTCGTGGGCCGCGACTACCAGGTCCACCCCGGTTCGGTCGCCGTCCTCGCCCTCGACGACGAGGACCGCGTCCTCGTGCTGCGCCAGTACCGCCATCCCGTCCGCCACAAGCTCTGGGAGATCCCGGCGGGCCTGCTGGACGTCCCCGGCGAGAACCCCCTGCACGCAGCCCAGCGCGAGCTGTACGAGGAGGCCCACGTCAAGGCGGAGGAGTGGCACGTCCTCACCGACGTGTACACCACGCCGGGCGGCTGCGACGAGGCGGTACGCGTCTTCCTCGCCCGCGGGCTGTCCGAGGCGGAGGGCGTCCGCTTCGAGGTCGCCGAGGAGGAGGCCGACATGGAGCTGGCCCGCGTACCGCTGACCGAGCTCGCGCGCGGGGTGCTCGCGGGCGAGCTCCACAACAACTGCCTCGTCGTCGGTGTCCTGTCGGTCCTGGCTGCCCGTGCGGGTGACGGCTTCGAGGCGCTGCGGCCCGCCGAGGCGCCGTGGCCGGCCCGGCCCTTCCCCGCGTGACGCGTGGCATCAGTGTGACGATCAGTTGATCCGATCGGGCGATGTACGGGCCGTGCCCAGCACCGCGGGCACCCGGCGCTGAACTACGCTCGGAGCACCCGCTCGGGGACCCGGCGGGACCAGCTCGTGCGCAGGCGGACGGGAGCGTGACCCGTGACGGATCAGGCGGTGAACATCGGCGGAGCCGAGCGGCCCGGGAAGGCCGGCGCCACGCCGCCGGACGCCGGACGCCGCGCCCTCCCCGACGCGCCGCCCGCCCCGGCCCCCATGACGCGGGGCGAACCCGCGCCACGGGCCGACGCCACGGGTCCGTCCGGTGCCACGGGTCCGTCCGGGCCGTCCGGGCCGTCCGGGGCCTCCGGGGTCCCCGGGGTCACCGAGCCGTCCAGGTCCTTCGCGGTGTCCCGCCCCACGGGGCAGACGGCCCCCTCCGGGCCCACCGGACAGTGCGGCCCCGCAGGTCCCTCCCACCCCACCGGCTCCTCCCGGTCCACGGTCTCCGGTCCTGCCCGCGCCCCCCGTTCCGCCACCCCTGACGGCGTCCCCCTCCCCGAATCGGCCCGCCCCAGCGCCGGCCGCCCGGCGCCGGGGCGTCCGGGGTCGGCGTCGGGGAGGGCGGGCGCCGGCCGCCCCGATCCCGGCCATCCCGCCGCCGCGCCGGAGCCCGGTCGTCCCGGAAGCGGGCAGCCCGAGGAGGGTCGCCCCGGTACCGCCTTCCCCGAGCCGGGCCGCCCTGTGACGCGCCGCCCCGAAGCCCCCGGCGCCCGAAGGGACCGGTCCGAGCCCCCCCGCCCTGGCGTCGGCCGCTCGGAGTCGCCCTGTCCCGGCGTCGGCGGCCGCCCGGAGTCGGACCGTCCCGGTGCCGGCCGCTCGGAGTCGGACCGTCCCGGCGCCGACGGCCCGGACTCGTACCGTCCCGGCGTCGGCGGCCCGGAGTCGGACCGTCCCAGCGCCGACCGTCTGGAGTCGCACAGTCCCAGCGTCGGCCGCTCCGAGTCGGACCGTCCCGGCGCCCGCCGCCCGGAGGCGGACCGTCCCAGCGTCGGCCGCCCGGAGGCGGACCGCCCCGGCGTCGGCAGCTCCGAGTCGGGCCGTCCCGACGCCCGCCGCCTGGGGCCGGACTGCCCCAGCGCCAGCCGCCCGGAGTCGGACCGGCCCGAGAGGGGGCGCCTTCGGGGCGGCCGCCCCGAGTCAGGTGGGTTCGGGGCAGGGCGCTTCGAGTCGGGCCGTCCGGGCGCCGGGGGTTTCGAGCCGTCGCGCCCCGACGGCGGGCCCTTCGAGCCGGGCCGCCCGGGTGCCGGGCCCGCCCCGGCCCGCCCGGCGCCCGGGCAGGCCGGGGCGCCGCGGTTCCTCGGGCGGGAGCGGGAGATGAAGGCGCTGCGGGCGGACATCTCGCGCGCGGGCCTGGACACGCTGGCCGGGCGCAAGGCGCCCCGCGCCCGGATCCTGCTCATCGCCGGGCGGCCCGGCTCCGGCCGTACCGCGCTCGCCGAGGAGCTGGCGCGGGACCTCGCGCGCGGCTACCCCGACGGCGTCCTGCGGGCCCGGCTGAGCGAGCCGGGCGGGGAACCCGTGCCGGTGGAGCGCGTCGCCCGGGGCCTGCTGGAGGACCTGGGCCTCGTCGCACCCGCCGGGGCCGACGAGGACGAGGTCGGGGACCTGCTGCGGGCGACCCTGCGGGACCGCCGCGTCCTGCTCCTGCTGGACGACGCGGCCGACGCCGAGCAGGTGGACGCGCTGCTGCCGGAGAACCCCCGCTGCCTCGTCGTCGCCGTCGCCCGGGGCCCCCTCACCGGCATCCCGGACGTCCGCCCCTGCACCGTGGGCGGCCTGGACGTGAAGGCCGCCGTGGAACTGCTGGACGGGTACGCGGGCTCCGTCCGCATCACCGTCGACCCGCAGGCCGCCGAGACGCTCACCGAGCTGTGCGCGGGCCAGCCCGCCGCCCTCCTCCTCGCGGGCGGCTGGCTCGCCGCCCACCCGGGCGCCTCCGTCGCGGACCTCGCCAAGCGGCTGCGGTCCGTCCCGCACGACGACGGTCGGCCGGTGGCCCTCCGCCCCCTCGCCGGGGCCTTCCGCCTCGCCTACGAGGCGCTGCCCGCGTCGGGGGCCCGCGGCCTGCGCCTGCTCGCCCTGGCGCCGCTGGGCCTGGCCGACCCGCAGACCCTGTCGGCGCTGGCCGGGTGCTCGGTGTCGAGCGCCGCGTCGATGCTGGAGGGGTTCACGGCGCGCGGCCTCGTGCGGCGGGCGCACGACGGGCAGTACGAGCTGCCCGGCTGCCTGGTGCCCTTCCTGCGGGAGCGGCTCGACGCCGAGGACCGGCCCGCCGAGGTGCAGCTGGCCCGCGCGCGCATGCTGGAGCGGACCGTACGGCTCCTCCACTCCTGCCGTGCGGTCACCGAGCCGGAGGGGTCGCCCGCCCGCCGCCGCCTCGCCGGGTTGCCCCGCGCCCTGCGCTTCCCCCACCGCGCGGCCGCCGCCGAGTGGCTGGGCCTGCGCGAACCGGTCCTGCTGGCCTCCGCGCGCGTCGCCGTCGCCGACGGGGAGCTGGACACCCTGGCCAGGCGCCTGATCGCCGCCCTGGTCCGGGCCCTCGCCGCGCACCGGGGCACCGAGGACGCGGCGCCCCAGCTGTACGGCCTGCACCAGCTGGTCCTGGGGGTGGCCGAGCGGCGGGGCCTGCACCGGGAGCGCGCCGCCGCCCTGCTGAACCTCGCCGACCTGGACGCCGGCACCGGCCGTACCCGGGACGCGCTGGTCCGCTACCGGGAGGCGCTGGACGCCGGCCGGCTGGCGAACGACCCGTACGCGACCGGCCGCGCCATGGAATCCGTAGGCGGCGCCCACCAGGAGCTGGGCGACTGGCAGCGGGCCGCCGACTGGTACGGCCGGGCCCTCGCCCAGCGCCTCGCCCGCGACGAGCGGGCCGACCAGGCGCGGCTGTACGGCAGGCTCGGCGCCGTCCACACGTACGCGGGCCGCTACGGCGAGGCGCTGCGCAACTGGCGTGCGGCGGCGGCCGGTTACCGGCGACTGGGCGATGTCCCGGGCCACGCGCGGGCGTTGAGCGAGGCGGCCAGGGTGCAGGAGTACGCGGGCCGGCCCCAGGAGTCCCTGCGCACCTGCGAGGAGGCGGTGGAGTGGGCGCGCCGCGCCGGGGACGTCCGGCTCCACGCGGCGCTGCGGCTACGGCTGGCCGACACCCTCGACCGGCTCGGCGACCCGGCCGCGGCCCGGCTGCACCGCACGGCGGCCGAGGGGCTCCTCGGGCCCGGCGGACTCGCCGCCCCGACGGGGCCCGCAGGTCAGGGCGGTCCTGGCAACCTCGGGGAGCCCGCACCCCCAGCCTGCGAAATCCGTAGTGGTTCCGAAAAAAATTAATGCTTTGTAAGGCTAGACACGGGGAAGTCCTTCATTAGACTGGGTCCGCTGCGATTAACCGCGGTGTGCCCTGCTGCGTCCTGGTACGCGCGGGTATGTATCGCTGTAGAGCGCTTCACCCCCAATACCCCTGAGTCAAGGACCGTGATCGACGATGAAGGTCGGCATCCCCCGCGAGGTCAAGAACAACGAGTTCCGCGTGGCCATCACCCCCGCCGGCGTGCACGAGCTCGTCCGCAACGGCCATGAGGTCGTCGTCGAGCAGAACGCCGGTGCCGGCTCCTCGATCACGGACGCCGAGTACGTGGCCGCCGGCGCGCGGATCCTCCCCACCGCCGACGAGGTCTGGGCCACCGCCGACCTGCTGCTGAAGGTCAAGGAGCCCATCGCCGAGGAGTACCACCGCCTCCGCAAGGACCAGACCCTCTTCACCTACCTGCACCTCGCCGCGTCCCGCGAGTGCACGGACGCCCTGCTGGAGTCCGGCACCACCGCCATCGCGTACGAGACGGTCGAGCTCGCCAACCGCGCGCTGCCGCTGCTCGCCCCGATGTCCGAGGTCGCGGGCCGGCTGGCCCCGCAGGTCGGCGCCTACCACCTGATGCGCGCGGCCGGCGGCCGCGGTGTGCTGCCGGGCGGCGTCCCGGGCGTCACCCCCGCCAAGGCCGTCGTCATCGGCGGCGGCGTCTCCGGCTGGAACGCCACGCAGATCGCCGTCGGCATGGGCTTCGACGTCACCCTGCTCGACCGCGACATCAACAAGCTGCGCGAGGCCGACAAGATCTTCGGTACGAAGGTCAAGGCGGTGATGTCCAACTCCTTCGAGCTGGAGAAGGCCGTCCTCGACGCCGACCTCGTCATCGGCGCCGTCCTCATCCCGGGTGCCAAGGCCCCGAAGCTGGTCACCAACGAGCTGGTGTCCCGGATGAAGCCCGGAAGTGTCCTTGTCGACATCGCGATCGACCAGGGCGGCTGCTTCGAGGACTCCCGCCCCACCACGCATGCCGAGCCGACCTTCCCGGTGCACGGCTCGGTCTTCTACTGCGTCGCCAACATGCCGGGCGCGGTGCCCAACACCTCCACCAACGCCCTGACGAACGCCACGCTGCCGTACATCGTCTCGCTCGCCAACAACGGCTGGGTCGAGGCGCTGCGCCGCGACCCCGCGCTGGCCAGGGGCCTCAACACCCACGACGGCAAGGTCGTCTACCGGGAGGTCGCCGAGGCGCACGGCCTCGACCACGTCGAGATCGACACGCTCATCGGCTGACGTCCCGGCCGAACTCCCCGCCGCCCCCCACCACCCCGCCCGGTCCGCCCCGGCGGGTCGGCGCGGCGGGGTCAACGGAGGTCGTCAACCTCACGCACCCGGCCGGACCTCGCCCGACGAGGTCCGGCCGGACGTGTGTCCGCTCGCACGCACGACCCGGTGCAACTCGCCTCGAACGTAACCCTTGAACCGATTCGCGCCCCCGCGAAACGCGTGGATCGGCGGTCGCGCGCCCTTGACAGGAGGGGGTTCGCCCGCCGACACATCCCGCCGCGTCCGGCCGATTGTGTTGCTGCGGAGCGGTGACACGCCATAGAGTCGCCAACCGTCGGCATGGTGCCACGCTGACCTATCGATAAGTTTCCTGGTCACGTCCAAGGAGGTAAGACGACTTGTGAATGAGTCGACATTTACTCCCGGGGCCGCCCAACCAGGGACGCCTGCGGCGGCCCACGGTGGCCCGCCGTCCGGATTCGAGGCCGTCGGCTCCGTCGCTGTCCGAACCTTCGCGACGCACCAGCACATGACGACACCCCACACGATGAAGATGATGGACGGCCAACACGTGAACGCCATGGCCGGCAACGAGAGTGGCCGAGAGTCCACCCACTTCGCCGCCTACGACGAGCTGCCCGAGGGGCACTTCTACGACCCCGACGCCGAGTACGAGCCGGATCCGGAGTACGCGGCCACGCTCGCGCCCGACGCCGCCCGGCAGCGCCGCGAGCGGATCGGCCCGACCGGGCGGCCCCTGCCGTACTTCCCGATCCCGGGCCCGCTCACCGAGCACGGCCCCGCGAAGATCATCGCGATGTGCAACCAGAAGGGCGGCGTGGGCAAGACCACGTCGACCATCAACCTGGGCGCCGCGCTGGCGGAGTACGGGCGGCGGGTGCTGCTCGTCGACTTCGACCCGCAGGGCGCGCTCTCGGTCGGCCTCGGGGTCAACCCGATGGAACTCGACCTGACGGTCTACAACCTGCTCATGGAGCGGGGCATGTCGGCGGACGAGGTCCTCCTCAAGACCGCCGTGCCCAACATGGACCTGCTGCCGAGCAACATCGACCTCTCGGCCGCCGAGGTGCAGCTGGTCAGCGAGGTCGCGCGCGAGTCCACGCTCCAGCGCGCCCTGAAGCCGCTGCTCCAGGACTACGACTACATCGTGATCGACTGTCAGCCCTCGCTCGGCCTGCTCACGGTCAACGCGCTGACGGCGGCTCACAAGGTGATAGTGCCGCTCGAGTGCGAGTTCTTCGCGCTGCGCGGCGTCGCGCTGCTGACCGAGACCATCGAGAAGGTCCAGGAGCGCCTCAACCCCGAGTTGGAGCTCGACGGCATCCTCGCCACCATGTACGACTCGCGGACGGTGCACAGCCGCGAGGTCCTCGCGCGGGTGGTGGAAGCCTTCGACGACCACGTCTACCACACCGTCATCGGCCGTACCGTGCGCTTCCCGGAGACCACGGTCGCCGGCGAGCCGATCACCACGTACGCCTCGAACTCGGTCGGCGCGGCCGCCTACCGCCAGCTCGCCAGGGAGGTGCTCGCCCGGTGTCACGCCGAGTGAGTCTCCCCGGTGCCGACGAGCTGTTCCGTACGACCGGGGGCATGGCGCTGCAGGCGTCGACCCCCCGGCGCCAGACCCCGGGGGAGCCCCGGGTGCCCGGCCAGGCCGGCGAGCAGAACCCGCCCTCCGACGAGCACGCCGCGACGGCGGCGGGCGAGCCCGAGCCCGACCGGCCGCCGCGCGCCCGCGCGTCGGCGGACCAGCCGGAGCCCGGAGCCGCGGCCAAGGCGGCGAACGCCGCCGCCGCGCCGGCCGCCCGGCGCGGGCGCCGCTCCCCGAGCCGCCGGCCGAGCGGGCGGGAACGCCACGACGAGAAGATCACCGTCTACGTCTCCGCCGAGGAACTGATGGACCTGGAGCACGCGCGCCTGGTCCTGCGCGGTGAGCACGGGCTGGCCGTGGACCGCGGGCGCATCGTCCGCGAGGCCGTCGCGGTCGTCCTGGCGGACCTGGAGTCCCGGGGGGACGCGAGCATCCTGGTACGCCGCCTGCGCGGCCGCTGAGCC
Organism: Streptomyces changanensis; assembly: GCF_024600715.1. Taxonomy (NCBI): domain Bacteria; kingdom Bacillati; phylum Actinomycetota; class Actinomycetes; order Kitasatosporales; family Streptomycetaceae; genus Streptomyces; species Streptomyces changanensis. The sequence continues at coordinate 1,276,842 of NZ_CP102332.1, read as the reverse complement.
CCGCCCCGCGCGCGTACGGCGCCGTCCGGCGCCCGCGCCGGGGTAGCCTACGGGCCGGCCGCCCCCGCTCGCCCCTGGACCACGATGCCCCCGAACGACCCGCCAGACGCGCCCCGCCGGCGCCGCCTCCTCGGCCGCGGCCCGGGCGCGCCGCCCCCGGCCGACGCCGCCGGGCCCCTCGCGGGCCCCCGGCCCGGCGCGGGCGGCACGGACCCGTCGGCCCCGTCGGACCCGGATGCCGGGCCTGTCGCCCGCCCGGGGGAGACCGGCGAGGCGGGGGAGGGCTCCACCACGCAGCGCGACACGCCGCAGGCGCCGCCCGTCGCACCCCGGGACACGCCGCCCTCCGGGCCCGTCGCGCCCCGGCCCGCACCCGACACGCCGTACCAGCCCGCCACCCCGCCCCGGAACGCGCCGGAATCGCCCGCAGAGACGCCGGAAACGCCCGCACGCGCGCCGAAGGCACCTGCGAGCGGGCCGGCCGCCCCTGACGCGCCCAGGGCCGCTCGCGACACGTCCACGGGCATGCCGGGCGCGGGCGCAGGCTCGCCGGACACACCCGCGACGGCGCCGGACACACCCGCGACGGCGCCGGACACACCCGCGACGGCGCCGGACACGCCCGCGACAGCCATGGACACGCCCCCGGCGGCGCCGGTCGCCTCCTCCGCCACGACCACCGCCCCCACCGCCGCCGCGCGCGTCGACGCCGCCGCCGCGCGCCTCGCGTCTCCGGACGCGGCGCCCTCCGACGCGCCCGTCCCGCCCGCCGCGCGGCCACCCGGCGCATCCCCGGACGGCGCTCCCGCCACCGCCATGCCCGCCGCCCTCCCCGGCGCCACGCCCCCGCCCCCCACCGCACCCCCCGCGGCGACGCCCGCCCCGCCCGCCGTGCGCACGGAACCGGGGGCCGCCGAGGCGGGCGGGCGGTTCACCGTGCGGCTGGCCAACTTCGAGGGGCCCTTCGACCTGCTGCTCCAGCTGATCTCCAGGCACCGGCTGGACGTCACCGAGGTCGCCCTGTCGAAGGTCACCGACGAGTTCATGGCGCACATCCGCGCCATGGGGCCCGACTGGGACCTCGACCAGACCACCGAGTTCCTCGTCGTGGCCGCCACACTGCTCGACCTCAAGGCCGCCCGGCTGCTGCCCGCCGCCGAGGTGGAGGACGAGGCCGACCTCGCCCTGCTGGAGGCGCGGGACCTGCTCTTCGCGCGCCTCCTCCAGTACCGCGCCTACAAGCGGGTAGCCGAGATCTTCGGCGAGCGGCTGGAGAGCGAGGGGCGGCGCCACCCCCGCACCGTCGGACTGGAGCCGCACCACGCGGAGCTGTTGCCGGAGGTGGTCATCAGCGTCGGCGCCGAGCGGTTCGCCCGGCTGGCCGTCAAGGCGATGCGGCCGAAGCCCAGGCCGCAGGTGTACGTCGAGCACATCCACGCCCCGCTGGTCAGCGTCCGGGAGCAGGCCGGGGTGGTCGTCGCCCGGCTGCGGGAGCGCGGTGAGGTCAGCTTCCGGGAGCTGGCCGAGGACGCCCCGGACACCCTCACCGTCGTCGCCCGGTTCCTCGCCCTGCTGGAGCTGTACCGGGAGAAGGCCGTCGCCCTGGAGCAGGAGGACGCCCTCGGGGAGCTCACCGTGCGGTGGACGGGCGGGGACGGTGTCGCCGTGACCGACGAGTTCGACCAGGAGGAGACGTGACGGAGCTCAAGCCGGCCCTGGAGGCCGTCCTCATGGTCGTGGACGAGCCCGCGACCGAGGAACACCTCGCGAAGGTGCTGGACCGCCCGCGCCGCGAGGTCGCCGACGCGCTGCGGGAGCTGGCCGACGAGTACGACGTCCAGCGGCGGGGCTTCGAGCTGCGGCTCGTCGCCGGGGGGTGGCGGTACTACACCCGGCCCGAGTACGCGGAGGCCGTCGAGGGCTTCGTCCTGGACGGGCAGCAGGCCCGGCTCACCCAGGCCGCGCTGGAGACCCTGGCGGTGGTCGCGTACCGCCAGCCGGTGAGCCGGTCGAGGGTCTCGGCGGTGCGCGGGGTGAACTGCGACGGCGTGATGCGGACCCTCCTCCAGCGGGGCCTGGTCGAGGAGGCGGGCACGGAACCCGAAACAGGTGCGATCCTGTACAGGACGACGAACCACTTCCTGGAGCGGATGGGCCTGCGCGGCCTGGACGAGCTCCCCGAGCTCGCGCCCTTCCTCCCCGAGGCGGACGCGATCGAGGCGGAGACGCAGGAGGGGGTCCCGTCGTTCGATCCGGACGCACCGGACTCCGAGCACGCAGACGACAAGACGGAACTTTGATGCGAAGCAGCAGCGGCAGGAACAGCAGCGGAAACAACGGCGGGAGCCGTGGTGGCAACAGCGGCGGCCGCGGCAGCAGCGGCGGCCGTGGCGCCACCGGCGGCGGTGGCGGCGGTGGCCGTCCCGGTGGCGGTGGCCGCGGCGGCAGTGGCGGCGGTGGCGGCTACCGGGGTGCCGGTGGCGGCCGCGACGACCGGAGCAAGGGCGCGAGCAACCCCCGCCGCCCCCGCCCCGAGGAGCGGACCTACGACGTGGGCGCCCCCGGCGAGGCCGGTCCCAAGCGCGGGCGCGGCGCGGCGGCCCGGGGCGGCGCCAAGGGCGGCCCGCGCCAGTCGCCGCAGCGCGGTGGCGGCCGCACCGTACCGGCCCGCCCGCGCGAGCTCGACGCGCGGATCGAGGAGCGCAACCGCGAGCGGTACGCGAACAAGCCCCAGATCAAGACGCCCAAGACGTTCGGCGACGAGGAGGGGGAGCGCCTGCAGAAGGTGCTCGCCCGCGCCGGCGTGGGTTCGCGGCGGGCCTGCGAGGAGCTGATCGACGCCGGCCGCGTCGAGGTCAACGGCAAGATCGTCATCGAGCAGGGCACGCGCGTCGACCCGGAGAAGGACGAGATCAAGGTCGACGGCCTCACGGTCGCCACCCAGTCGTACCTGTTCTTCGCGCTGAACAAGCCCGCCGGTGTCGTCTCCACGATGGAGGACCCCGACGGCCGGCAGTGTCTCGGCGACTACGTCACCAATCGCGAGACGCGCCTCTTCCACGTCGGGCGGCTCGACACCGAGACCGAGGGCATCATCCTGCTCACCAACCACGGTGAGCTGGCCCACCGCCTCACGCACCCCAAGTACGGCGTGAAGAAGACGTACCTGGCCGCCATCACCGGCCCCCTCCCGCGCGACGTGGGCAAGCGGCTCAAGGACGGCATCCAGCTGGAGGACGGCTACGCCCGCGCCGACCACTTCCGGGTCGTCGAGCAGACCGGCAAGAACTACCTGGTCGAGGTGGTGCTGCACGAGGGCCGCAAGCACATCGTGCGCCGCATGCTCGCCGAGGCGGGCTTCCCGGTCGAGAAGCTGGTGCGGACCGCGTTCGGCCCGATCCAGCTCGGGGACCAGAAGTCGGGGTGGCTGCGCCGTCTGACCAACACCGAGGTCGGCATGCTCATGAAGGAGGTCGGCCTCTGATCCGGTGGCGCCGAGCCACCTGACCCTGCGGTCCACCACGCAGTCGAAGCCCGCGGCCCCCGGCCGCGGGCTTCCGCGTTCCCGGCGCGCGGCGCTTGTGGTCCGCATGCCCCACGCTTTATAGTCAAGGTGACTCTTAAGGGGGGTGGTCACCGCTCCCCGAGGGTCGGCAGAGCGCCCACCCGCGCACCCACCCCGTCCGGAGCGGAGATGCAGGTCCAGCAACCTGAGGGATACGACCCGCGCGCCTTCGCGCCGTTCGCCGTCACCGTCGACCTCGCCGTCTTCACCGTCCGGGACGGACGGCTCCACGTCCTGCTCGTCCGGCGCGGGCAGGAACCCCACGCCGGTCGCTGGGCCCTTCCCGGCGGCTTCGTCCTGCCCCACGAGTCCGCCGAGCAGGCCGCCCGACGCGAACTCGCCGAGGAGACCGGGCTGTCCGACGCCACCGCCGCCGGCCTCCACCTGGAACAGCTGGCCACCTACAGCGACCCCGACCGCGACCCCCGGATGCGGGTCGTCTCCGTCGCGTACACCGCCCTCGTCCCCGATCTGCCCGAGCCGCGCGGCGGCGGCGACGCCGCGCACGCCCAGTGGCTGCCCCACGGCGCGCACGGGCCCTCCCCGGCCCCCGGCCCGGTGGACCGCCCGCCGGCCGCGCTCGCCTTCGACCACGACACGATCCTCGCCGACGCCCACCGACGCGTGGGCGCCAAGCTGGAGTACACCTGTCTCGCCACCGCCTTCTGCCCGCCCGAGTTCACCCTCGGCGAGTTGCGGCAGGTGTACGAGACGGTCTGGGGCGTCACGCTCGACCGCCCCAACTTCCGGCGCAAGGTCCTCGCCACCCCCGGCTTCGTCCGGGCCGTGGACGGGCCGCCGCGCCTCACCGGCGGACGGGGGAAGCCGGCCGCCCTCTACCGGGCGGGGCCGGCCACCGTGCTCCACCCGCCACTGCTGCGACCGGAAGGACGGACCGGATGACCACCCCGAGGACCCTCACCAAGCAGGCCGCCACCGGCTCCCTCGTCGGGCTCGCGCTCGGCGACGCGCTGGGCTTCCCGACCGAGTTCGATGACGTCCCCGCGATCCTCGCGAAGTGCGGTCCCTGGCGGGAGATGGCCCTGCCGGTGCCCGCGTTCGTCACCGACGACACGCAGATGACCCTCGCCGTGGCCCGCGCCGTCCGCACGGCCCTCGACCGGGGCGCGCTCGCCCCGCAGACGCTGACCGGTCCGCTGCGCGAGGAGTTCGTCACCTGGTACCACGCGCCGGACAACGACCGCGCCCCCGGCCGCACCTGCCTCGTCGCCTGCGAGCTGCTCGACGCCGACCGGCCCTGGCAGGAGGCGAGCCGGATCGACTCCAAGGGCTGCGGCGCCAACATGCGCGTCGCCCCGATCGGCCTCGTCCCGGGGATCGGCGAGGAGCAGCGCGCCGGCGCCGCCCAGCTCCAGGCCGCCCTCACCCACGGCCACCCCACCGCGCTCGCCGCCGCCGACCTCACCGCGCACGCCGTGCACCTGCTGTCCCGCGGCGCCGAACCGCTCGGGCTCGTCGGACGGCTGCGCTCGTACGCGTACGACAACCGCTCCCGCTACCACCACCGGTGGCTCGGCGACCTGTGGACCAAATCCGGGGACCGGACGCCGCAGGCGTACGCCGAACGCGGCTGGGACGAGTGCCTCGCCGCCCTCACCCGGCTCGACACGGCCCTGCGCGACGCCAATCCCGAGACCGACCCCTGTCTGCTCACCGGCGACGGCTGGATCGCCGAGGAGGCGCTCACCACCGCCCTGCTGTGCTTCCTGCTCTTCCCCCAGGAGCCGCTCACCGCCCTGCGCCGCGCCGCCTGCACCCGGGGTGACTCCGACTCGCTCGCCTGCCTGGCGGGCGCCTTCGCCGGCGCGCACCTGGGCGCCGGGGCGTGGCCGCGGGAGTGGGCGGACCGGATCGAGCACGGAAGTGAACTGCTGACCCTGGGCACTCTCTGGGACGCTTAGGCCATGACCGATCTCCTGCAACTCCCCGACCTGGCCCCCGTCGTGGCCGAGCAGCCCGACCCGCTGCTCTTCGCCACCGTCTCCGGCGCCCACCTCTACGGATTCCCCTCCCGTGACTCGGACGTGGACCTGCGCGGCGTGCACCTGCTGCCGGTGGACGCGCTGATAGGGCTGCGCGAGCCGGAGGAGACCCGCTCCGAGACCTGGGACCGGGACGGCGTGGAGATGGACCTCGTCACGCACGACCTGCGCAAGTTCGTCCGGCTGATGCTGCGCCGCAACGGCTACGTGCTCGAACAGCTCCTGTCGCCGCTGGTGGTGCACACCACCGCGCTGCACGCCGAACTCGCCGCCCTCGCGCCGGACGTGGTCACCACCCACCACGCCCATCACTACCGGGGCTTCGCCTGCACCCAGTGGCGGCTGTTCGAGAAGAACGCCGAACTCAAACCGCTGCTGTACACCTTCCGCACCCTGCTCACCGGCATCCACCTCATGCGGTCCGGCGAGGTCGTGGCGCACCTGCCCACGCTCCTCGACACGGTGGGGGAGGCCCCCGCCTACCTGCCGGAGCTGATCGCCGCCAAGGCGGAGGCCGAGCACGGGCCGGCTACCGGTGTCGACCCGGCCCGCCTCGCCGAGGACGTCGAGGTGCTCCACGGCGCCCTCGACGCCGCGCAGCGGGCGTCGCGGCTACCGGACTCCCCGTCCGGTGCCCACGACGCGCTGCACGCCCTCGTCGTACGGGCGCGCCTCCACGGCCCGCAGGGCTGAGCGCAGCCGCACCCGGTAGAGGAAGTCCTCGATCCGGGCCCGGTCCGGCTCGGGCGGGAGCGGTGACGACGGGAGCGCGGCGTCCGCCTCGCTCCCGAGGCGGGTCATCCACGACTCCACCTCGGGCCAGGGGACCTCGCCGCGCTTCACCGCGAGAAGCCGTTCGCGCAGGTCCCCGGCGTCCACGACGAGCTGACCGGTGCGCAGCAGGTCGCGGCAGCTGCCGAGCAGCCGCAGCAGGTGCATGGCGTGCTTCCAGCGGGGCGCGCCGTGCTGCCGGACGTCCGCGTCGATCTTGCGGCGCTGGGCCAGCGCGTACCGGGCGAAGCTGTCGTACGCCCGCCGGGACAGGAAGGCGTCGCGCAGCGACAGCAGCTCCCGGCCCGTGTCGTCGACGTACTCGACCAGGGGCGAGTGCAGGCACTCCAGGACGTTGGGATTGCTGCGCAGGGCGAGCTCGCAGAACCGCTCCAGCTCCCAGCTGAACTGCTCCGGCGCCGGGCCGTCGACGTGCGTGGGCGGCTTGTCCAGGCACCACTGGAGCGGCGTGGGCGCCACGAACACGCCTCGGCGGTCCGTGTCGCTCCCCGCGGTGGCCAGGCCGAAGGCCCGCGACCCCATGACGCAGGAGTAGACGGTGTGGTCGCGTACCAGTTCTTCCGGTGTGACGGGCTGCCCAGACATGGCCATGACCCTACGGGGTCCCCGCCCGGGGTCCGCCTAGCTCGTGGTCAGCCCAGCCGGACGTCGCCCCCGGCCACGGTGATCCGGCGGGCCGGCAGCGGCGTCCGTCGCCGGGCCGGCGGCGACGGACCCGTCGGTGACGCGGAACCGGTCGGCGTGGCACGGGCGGACGATCGGCCCGTCGGCCACGGACCCGACCGTGCGGCCCTGGTGGGCGCAGACCGCGGAGAGGACCCGGAACTCGCCCTCGACCGGCTGCGTCACCACGACCTTCCCGGCCGCGACGACCGTGCCCCCACCGACCGGGACGTCGGCGGTCGAGGCGACCACCTTCCCGGCCGGCCCGCCGTCGTCGCCGCGCGCCGACGCGAGGGCGGCGGTCGCCGCCGCGGTGAGCGGGCCGGTGAGGACGGCGCGGCGGCGGGGCGCGGAGGCGCGCGACGGCTCAGGAGGAGAGGGGTGCGTGCGGACATCCTGGGACGTACCGCACGGGAACCGGGAGCCGACGCCCCTACGCCCGGGGAACGAGTTCCCGCGCCTCGCCGTCCGTGCCCCGCCGCACCTCCAGGACCGCCGTGACGGCCGACCGCTCCAGCGGGCCGTACACGTGCGGGAACACATCCGTCCCCGACTCCTCCCAGCGGACCTCGGCCGTCAGCAGCTCCTCGTCGACGACCAGCGCCAGCAGCGTGCCCGGCACGTCCCGGTAGTGCGCGCCGGCCACGGCCAGCGCCCCGGCGGCGTCGGCGGAGCAGTGCACGAAGCCCTCCCGGGCCAGGGACGCGGGGCGGTACGGCAGGCCGGGGTCGGCGGCCCACTCCGCCAGGGGCACGACGTGGAAGATCATGCGGACAGTCTCGCCCCTCGGCGGGGCCCGGCGGCACCGGACGACCTTGACTAGGCTGAACGCGCAGCCGTCCACGCGACCGTCCCTCCCACAGCCGTACCCGCGCGGCCCCACCCGGCGCCGCCGTACCCCCGGCGGCCCTGCCCCCGCCGCCGTCGCCCACCTCCGTCCCGCCGCCACCCTCCGTCACCCTCCGTCACAAGGACACCGCCCAGTGAGAACCGCAGTCGTCATCGGAACCGGGCTGATCGGCACCTCGGTCGCCCTCGCCCTCACCGACCGGGGCGTGACCGTCCACCTCGTCGACCACGACCCGTCCCGGGCCCGTACCGCGGCCGCCCGCGGCGCGGGTACGGACGCCCCGCCCGAGGGCCCCGTCGACCTCGCCGTGGTGGCCGTGCCGCCGGCCCGCGTGGCGGGCACGCTCGCCGACGCCATGCGCGCCGGCACGGCCCGCGGCTACCTCGACGTGGCCAGCGTCAAGGGCGGCCCGCTGCGCGAGCTGGAGGCCCTCGGCGCCGACCTGTCCGCCTACATCGGGACGCACCCGATGTCCGGCAAGGAGCAGTCCGGTCCGCTGGCCGGCAGTGGCGACCTCTTCGAGGGCCGCCCCTGGGTCCTCACCCCCACCCGGGACACCGACACCGAGGTGCTCAACCTCGCCCTGGAGCTGGTCGCGCTCTGCCGGGCCGTCCCCGTCGTGATGGACGCCGACGCCCACGACCGGGCCGTCGCCCTGGTGTCGCACACGCCGCAGCTGGTCTCCTCGATGGTCGCCGCCCGCCTGGAGGAGGCCGAGGAGACGGCCGTGCGCCTCTGCGGGCAGGGCATCCGTGACGTCACCCGCATCGCGGGGTCCGACCCGCGCATGTGGGTCGACATCCTCTCGGCGAACCCCGGCCCCGTCGCCGACGTCCTCGCGGCGCTCGCCGCCGACCTGGACGGGGCCGTCCGCGCGCTGCGCGCCCTGCAGTCCCCGGACGGCGACGAGCGCCGCAAGGGCGTCACCGGCGTCGAGGACGTCCTGCGCCGGGGCAACACCGGCCGCGGCCGCGTCCCCGGCAAGCACGGCACGGCCCCGGCCGCGTACGAGACGGTGGCCGTCCTCATCAGCGACCAGCCCGGCGAGCTGGCCCGCATCTTCGCCGACGCCGGCAAGGCCGGCGTCAACGTCGAGGACGTCCGCATCGAGCACGCCACCGGGCAGCAGGCGGGCGTGGTGCAGCTGATGGTCGCCCCGGCCGCCGCGCCGCCCCTCGCAGCGGCCCTGCGGGAGCGCGGCTGGGCCCTGCGCCAGTAGCGCCGCACGGGGACGGACCCGCGGCGGCCCCGGCGTCCCCGGGCCGCCGCAACCGCCGCACGGCTCGCGCGGGCCGTGCGGCGGGGCGCCGCGAGGCCGCCGCCGGGTCGCCGCGGGGGCGGCCGGCAGCGGGTGCGAGGAGTGGCGGGGACAGTCGGTAACCTTGTGGCGGGCCCTCGGCAACCGGCCGGCCCCGCTCCCCGCACCCAGGAAGGTGTCCGACACCGTGGAATCCGTGATCGTCGCCATCGACGGCCCCTCCGGCACGGGCAAGTCGAGCACCTCGAAGGCCGTCGCGGCCAAGCTCGGCCTCAGCTACCTGGACACCGGCGCCCAGTACCGGGCGATCACCTGGTGGATGCTCTCCAACGGGATCGACGTGGACGACGCCGCCGCCGTGGCCGACGCCTCCGGCAAGCCGGTCATCCTCTCCGGTACGGACCCGTCGCACCCGACGATCACCGTCGACGGCGTGGACGCCTCCGGCCCGATCCGCACCCAGGAGGTCACCTCCGCCGTCAGCGCCGTCAGCGCCGTCCCCGAGGTGCGCTCCCGGATCACCGAGCTCCAGCGGTCCATCGCGGCCTCCGCCCCCCTCGGCATCGTCGTCGAGGGCCGCGACATCGGCACCACCGTCCTCCCCGACGCCGATCTGAAGATCTTCCTCACCGCGTCCGCGGAGGCCCGCGCGGCCCGCCGGGCCGGCGAGCTGAAGGGCGCGGACGTCGCCGCCACCCGGGAGGCGCTCGTCAGGCGGGACGCCGCCGACTCCAGCCGCAAGACCTCTCCCCTCGCCAAGGCCGACGACGCCGTCGAGGTGGACACCACGGACCTGACGCTCCAGCAGGTCGTCGAGTGCGTCGTCACCCTCGTGGACGAGCGGAGGGCGGGCGTCCAGTGACCCCGTCGGCCAAGGGCGCCGCCGTCGGGCGGGGCATCGGCATCGGCCTGATGTACGGGCTGTGGAACCCCCGCGTACTGGGCGCCTGGCGCGTACCGGCCGCGGGCCCCGTCATCCTCGCCGTCAACCACGCCCATGCCCTCGACGGCCCCATGCTCATGGGCACCGCCCCCCGGCCCGTCCACTTCCTGATCAAGCAGGAGGCGTTCGTCGGGCCGCTCGGCCCGTTCCTGGAGCGCATCGGGCAGCTGAAGGTGGACCGCTCGTCCGCCGACCGCACCGCCATCACCGGCGCCCTGGACGTCCTGGCCGCCGGCGGCGTCCTCGGCATCTTCCCGGAGGGCACCCGCGGCGAGGGGGACTTCGCCTCGCTGCGCGCCGGCCTCGCCTACTTCGCCGTACGCTCCGGAGCGCCGATCGTCCCGGTCGCCGTCCTGGGAAGCAGCGAGCGGCGGGGACGGTTGGTGAAGGGGCTGCCCCCGCTGCGCGGCCGCGTCGACGTCGTCTTCGGCGACCCCTTCGAGGCCGGCGACGGCAGCGGACGCCGCACCCGCCGGGCCCTGGACGAGGCCACCGTACGCATCCAGGAGCGGCTCACCGCCCACCTGGAAAACGCCAGGCGCCTCACCGGGCGCCGAGCGACACTCGAGTAGTGAGCCGGAGGCCCACCGCCTCCCCTCACCGACCACCACGAACGCACGAGGAACGGACTTCATGAACGACCAGCACGACCACGGGGCACTTGGCGACGCCGAGTACGCGGAGTTCATGGAGCTCGCCGCCGACGAGGGCTTCGACATCGAGGAGGTCGAGGGCGCGATCGAGGAGGCCGGGCACGGACCGCTGCCCGTCCTCGCCGTCGTCGGCCGGCCGAACGTCGGCAAGTCGACCCTCGTGAACCGCATCATCGGCCGCCGTGAGGCCGTCGTCGAGGACAAGCCCGGCGTCACCCGGGACCGCGTCACGTACGAGGCGGAGTGGGCCGGCCGCCGCTTCAAGGTGGTCGACACCGGCGGTTGGGAGCAGGACGTCCTCGGCATCGACGCCTCCGTCGCCGCGCAGGCCGAGTACGCCATCGAGGCCGCCGACGCGGTCGTCTTCGTCGTGGACGCCACCGTCGGCGCCACCGACACCGACGAGGCCGTCGTCAGGCTGCTGCGCCGCGCCGGCAAGCCCGTCGTCCTCGCCGCGAACAAGGTCGACGGCCCGTCCGCCGAGGCCGACGCCGCCATGCTCTGGTCGCTGGGCCTGGGCGAGCCGTACCCGGTCTCCGCCCTCCACGGCCGCGGCACCGGCGACCTCCTCGACGAGGTGCTCAAGGCCCTGCCCGAGGCCCCGGAGCAGACCTTCGGCACGCCCGTCGGCGGCCCGCGCCGCATCGCGCTCATCGGCCGCCCGAACGTCGGCAAGTCCTCCCTCCTCAACAAGGTCGCCGGCGAGGACCGCGTCGTCGTCAACGAGCTCGCGGGCACCACCCGCGACCCGGTCGACGAGCTGATCGAACTGGGCGGCACCACCTGGAAGTTCGTCGACACGGCGGGCATCCGCAAGAAGGTCCACCTCCAGGAGGGCGCGGACTACTACGCCTCGCTGCGCACCGCCGCCGCCGTCGAGAAGGCGGAGGTGGCCGTCGTCCTCATCGACACCACCGAGTCCATCTCGGTCCAGGACCAGCGGATCATCACCATGGCCGTCGAGGCGGGCCGCGCGCTCGTCATCGCCTACAACAAGTGGGACGAGCTCGACGAGGAGCGCCGCTACTACCTGGAGCGCGAGATCGAGACGGAGATGCAGCAGGTCTCCTGGGCGCCGCGCGTCAACGTCTCCGCCCTCACCGGCCGCCACATGGAGAAGCTGGTCCCGGCGATCGAGACCGCGCTCGCCGGCTGGGAGACCCGTGTGCCGACCGGGCGGCTGAACGCCTTCCTCGGCGAGCTGGTCGCTGCCCACCCGCACCCGATCCGCGGCGGCAAGCAGCCCCGCATCCTCTTCGGCACGCAGGCGGGCACCAAGCCGCCCCGGTTCGTGCTGTTCGCCTCCGGCTTCCTGGAGCACGGCTACCGCCGGTTCGTGGAGCGGCGGCTGCGCGAGGAGTTCGGCTTCGAGGGCACCCCGATCCACATGTCGGTGCGGGTGCGCGAGAAGCGCGGCCGGAAGAAGTGACGCGGGCGCGATGACGGCGGCGGGGCCGGGGTGACGATCACGTCACCCCGGCCCCGCCGCCGTCTCACAGCCCTCTGCGGGGCGCCGGCGGCAGTGCCGCCTGCGCGGGGCCCCCGTAGGGGCGAGGGGCCGCGTACCCGCCGTACGACGGCGCCTGGTGGCCCTGGCCGTAGCCCTGCGCACCGGCGGAGTGGGCCCCGGTGACCTGCCCCGCGCCGGGGGAACCCGAGCCGTGCGACGCGGCCGACTGCGCGGCGGCCGACTGCGCCGCGGCGAGCGCGCCGAACCCCTTGAACCCGAGGTCCTCCTCCCCGCTGCGGTCACCGGGGAGCGCCCGGAACGACCGGCGGTACTCGGAGTACAGCGCGTCGTAGATCGGCGTGGTCGAGTAGCCCGACTCCGCGTCCTGCGCGGGGCGCATGGCGGGGATGTGGTGGTACGACGGGCGGGACGGCTCGTATGAGTGCTGCACGTAGGTGCCAACGAACCCGCCGTCCGTCGGATGCGGCCCGTGCGGCGAAATCGCGGGCCGTATGGCGGGGCGCCGGGAGCCCATCAGGAGGTGCCGGCCAGCGGCATGGCGGCGGCGACCAGGCGGCCGTCGGCGGCGGCCTTCTCCAGCGCGTCGCGCAGCAGGTCCTCGCGGGGCTGCTGGCCGATGGAGCCCGCCGGGGCGGCGAAGACCAGCACCGTGTGCGACTTGTTCGCCGCGGCCCGCCACCCCTCGGTGACCTGGAGCGCCTGGTGCGCCTGCCACCAGGCGACCTGCTGGCCGCCGCCCGTGCCGGGCTGGAGGATGGCGTGCAGCTGGCCCATGGCGAGCAGCACGGACCAGCCGCCGAGGACGGAGGGCTTCCGGTGCAGGTCGGCCACCGGGTGGAAGCCCTGCTCGATGAGGAGCGGCAGGAACTCGTCCGTCGTGCCGGCGGAGCCGGGGCGGGCGATGGGCTGCGTCGGCTCCACGACGAGCGCCGGGTGCAGGTCGCCGTCGATCAGGACCAGGCCGCTCGTCACACCGAGCACGGCCTGCCGGGCGCCACCCGGCAGCTGCGCCGGCACCGGGGCGGGCCGCTCGTCGGCGGTGATCGACCGGACCGCCCCCTGGAGCTGCTCCTCGGCGACCCGGACGACCTGGGAGGGGATGCAGGTGGCGTGGGCGAAGGCGAGGACCGCGGTCTCCTCACCGACGAACAGCACGGTGCTGGTGTGCTCCTGCTCGGAATCGCCCGGGGTGCGGCAGGAGGTGCAGTCGTAGCTGCCCGGGGCGTTCTCGCCGGCGAGCAGCCGGTCGGCTTCTTCGTCACCGATCTCGGCGCGTACGTCCTCGCTGACGTCGAGCATGCGCGGCACGGGGGGCTCCTCGGACTCGTTCGTACTGTGGTGCCGGGTGGGTCCCGGCACATCCATGACGGGTTCAACGGGTGAGTCACGGCCGGGGTCACGCGCGCGCGGCGACCGAATCGGCGGGCGCGGCCGTTTCGACGGCGGCGGCGCGTCCTTCGCCGCGTGTCCGCCGACCGGGTGGACCGGCCGGTGGGCCGACCGGGTGGCCGTGCGGCGCGGCGGCGGAGCACGCCGTGCGGCACGCGGCCGGGGCGGGACGGGGCGCCTAGCGTGGCCCGATGCCGATGCCGATGCCGATGCCGATGCCGATGCCGATGCCGAGGCCGTCGCAGCCGGCGGGGTCCGCTGCCGCCGTCCCACCGCGCGCCCCGGCCGCCGCCCGCTCCGCCCCCACCGCCCCCGTCCTCGTCGGCCTCCTCCTGGGGTTCGCCGCCCTCCTCCTCGGCTTCGCCCCGGCACCGGCGTCCGGCGCGGCCCGGCCCGGCGCGGTGGCCGGTGACGCGGACGACCCGCCGACCACCGGGGGGTCGCCCGCCCCGAGGCCGCCCGCCCCGGGGTCGCCCGCCCCCGGGTCCGAGCAGGGCCACGCTCATGGCCACCCGCCCGTCGGGAAGGGCACGCCCGCCGACTGCCCCGGCGACTGGCCCTGGGGGTGCGTCGCGCTCTGCGAGAGCGGCGGGCGCTGGGACGTGAACACCGGCAACGGCTACTACGGCGGGCTGCAGTTCCGCCAGTCGACCTGGGAGGCGTACGGCGGGACGGCGTACGCGCCCCGCGCCGACCTGGCCGGGCGCGCGCAGCAGGTGGCCGTCGCGCAGGAGGTGCTGCGCCGGCAGGGCTGGCGCGCCTGGCCCGAGTGCTCCGCGCGGTACGGGCTGTCCGGCCGCGCCCACACCGTACGGCCGGGCGACACGCTCAGCGCGGTCGCGCGGCTCTTCCGCGTCGAGGGCGGGTGGCGGGCGGTGTACGCGGTGAACCGGGACGTCGTGGGCGACGACCCCGACCTGATCAGACCCGGGGCGATGCTGCGCCTCCCGGAGGGCGCGGCGGCGTCCCCGCCCCCCTCGACGCCGTCGCCGGCTCCTGCTCCGGCGCCTGTGCCGGCCCCGACCCCTACGGCGGCCCCGTCCCCGTCCGCGAGCCCGGTCCCGTCCGCGGCCCCGGCGTCGGCCCCTACCACGGCCCCGGCGTCGACTCCGGTGGCCACTCCGCCGCCTCCCCGCTGAACACGACGGCGCCCCGTCGCAGTCCGTGGACGAGCGTGCCGGGCGGCAGGCCGTCGGGGAGCCGCTGCTCGGCCGTGACGAGCGCCGCGCCACCCGCGCACACCCTCCCCAGCAGGGCGTACGTGCGCGCCGCCACCGCCGGGGACATGCCGAGGGCGGGCTCGTCGACGAGGACGACGCGCGCGGGCCGGGACAGCGCCCGCGACACGGCGAGCATCCGCCGCTCGCCGCCCGAGAGGGAGCCGGCCCGCCGGGCGAGCAGCGGCCCCAGCTCCGGGTAGGCGTCGAGGGCGGCGGTGAGGTCCCCGCCGTCCGCGGCGAGGCGGAGGTTCTCGGCGACGGTGAGGGTCGCGTGCACGGCGCGCAGGTCCGGCACGAAGCACAGCCCGCGGCGCGCCCGCCGGTGGGCCGGTACGCGCGTCACGTCCTCGCCGCGCCACAGCACCCGGCCGGACGCCGGGCGGACGGTGCCGGCGAGCGCGCGCAGTACGGTGCTGCGGCCCGAGCCGTTGCGGCCTAGCAGTACGGTGGCGGTCCCGGCCGGCACGGGCAGGTCGACGCCGTGCAGCGCCTCCAGGGGCCCGTAGCGGACGCGGACGCCGCGCAGCTCCATCTCGACGCTCACGCCACGATCCTCCCGGCCTCCAGCACATGGACGGTGTGCGCGATGCCGGCCACCAGGTCCGGGTCGTGTGCGACGACGAGGACGGCCGTGCCGTCGGCGGCGAGGGCCGCGACGATACGGGCGAGCGTGGCGGTCTCGGCGTCGTCCAGACCCGCGGTGGGCTCGTCGAGCAGCAGTGTGTGCGGCCGGCCCGCGAGCGCCCGGCCCAACTCGACCCGGCGCAGGGTGCCCGTCGGCAGTCCGGCGGCGGGCCGGTGTCTGACCGGACCGTCCAGGTCCAGCAGCCGCAGCGCCTGTTCGGCGGCGGTGTGCGGGGCGTCGCGCACCCGGCCCTGCTCGGCGCCGAGCAGGACGTTCTCCTCGACGGTCAGGGTGGGGAAGACGGCCGGTTCCTGGAACGTCCGGGCGATCCCCAGACGGGTGCGGGCGTGCGCGGGGCGGCGGGTGATGTCGGTGCCGTCGAGTGTGACGCGCCCGGCGGCGGGCCGCACGGTCCCGGCGAGGCAGTGGAACAGGGTGCTCTTCCCGGCGCCGTTGGGACCCACGAGCGCCGTGACCCGGCCGGGGGCCGGCGCGAGGTCGACCCCGTCGAGCGCCGTCGCCCCGGCGTACCGCACGGTGAGCCCGTGCGCGCGCAGCCGGGGCGCCGTGCCGGACGGGCCCGCCACGGGCGGCCCGGGGGGAGGGACGCGCCGCCACGGGGCGCGGCCCCGGACGGGGGTCGGCCGGCGCGCCGGAGGAGGACCGCCCGTCCCGGCCCGGGCGTCCGGCGGGGGCGGGGCGTCCGACGGGGCCGGAATGCGCTGCGGGACACGAGCCGAGCCGTGTTCCGGACCCGCGCCGTCGGCCCGGCCCGGGGTGGCCGTGGGGGTCGGGCCGGGTGCCGGGGCCGGGGCCGGGCCGTCTGTCGCGCTCCGGCCGGCCGGGGCCCGTGCCGGCCTGCGGGCGCGGACCGGCAGCAGGGACGCCAGTGGCGGTACCCGCCCCGCGAAGGCGGCCAGCAGGCCGACGAGGGCGGCCGCCGCGCCACCCCGCGCGCCCGCGTCCAGGCCCACCAGCAGCGCCGCGCCCACCAGGGGCGCCAGCAGGCTGTCGGCGCCCAGCACCATCACGACGGCGAACCACAGCAGCGCCCGCACCGGGTCGAACGCCGCCGCGTCGAAGGCGCGCGCCCCCATGCCGAGCAACCCCCCGCCCAGCGCCGCCAGCGCCGCGCCCGCCACGAACGCGAGCAGCTTGAGCCCGGGCACCGGTACGCCCGCCGCGGCCGCGCCCGGTTCGTGGTCGCGCAGCGCCGCCAGGGCCCGTCCCGTACGGCCCCGGCGCAGCGCCCCGACGGCGGCCAGCGCCCCCGCCAGGACGAGCAGCTCCAGGACGTAGAAGCGGCGGTCCGTCAGGAAACCGGCCGGGCGCTCGACGACCAGGCCCGCCGTCGCGTACGGCTGCGCCAGGACGAACCGGCTCACCACGACGCCCACCGCCAGCGTCACGAGGGCGAGGGCGGGCCCGCGCCGCCGGATCGCGGGCCGGCCGACCAGCAGCCCCAGCGGGGCGACCAGCAGCACCGCCACGGCCAGCGCGGCCGCTTCGGGCAGGCGGGGCAGGCCGGGCAGCCGGCCCGCCGCCAGCCAGGCCGTGAAGAGCGCGCCGAGGCCCGCGTACGCCGCCTGCCCGAGGGAGATCTGCCCGGCCCGGCCCGTCACCACGACCAGCGACAGCAAGGCGACCGCGAGGGCCGGCACCTGGACCGCCGTCCGCAGGTCCGGCCCGGCGAGGCCGAGCGGCAGCAGGAACAGCACCGCCACGACCGGCCACACCGCGGGCGGCACCCGTGTGCCCGCCGCACCGCGCGGCCCGGGGCCGTACCCCACCGGCCCGTGCCCGCGCGGCCCGTACCCGGTCGGTCCGCGTCCCGCCCCTCCGTACCCGACCGGGCCGTAGCCCCTCGGTCCGCGTCCCGGCGCGTCCGATCCGTCCGGGCCCACCGCGGGCACCACCAGCGCCGCGACCAGCAGCGCCACCGCGAACAGGTTCGCGGCCACCGCCCCCACCAACGGCCCCGCCCAGCCTTCCGGGTGCAGCCGCGTCAGCTGCGCCTGCGCCACGCCCACCGCGAGGGCCACCGCCACGGCCACCGGCAGGCTGCGCATGCGGGCCGCGACGGCGACCGCGACGACCTCCAGCACGAGCAGCGGCAGCCCGTACGGGTCGAGCCGCACGTACGGAGCGAGCAGCACCCCCGTGAGGCCCGCCGTGAACGAGCCGAACGCCCAGCCCGCCGCCGCCACCCGGTCGGCGGCGATCCCACCCAGCGACGCCAGCTCCCGGTCGTCCACCACCGCCCGCAACTCCCGCCCCGGCCGCGTCCAGCGGGTCGCCGCGCCCACCGCGCACGCCACCGCCACGGCCACCGCGGGCCACGCCCACGGGACGTCACCCAGCAGCACCGGTACGTCCGCCCGCGCGCCACCGCCCCACACGAGCGCGGCGCCGCCCACGAGGAGGACGAACACGCCGATCGACGCCACCAGCGCGCGTGCCGGGTCCTCACCGCCCCCCGACGCCACCGGACGGAACACCGCCCGGTCGAGCAGCAGCCCGATGCCGGGCGCGACGACGAGCAGGGTGAGGCAGGCGGCCGGGCCGAGCGGCCATCCCCACTCGACCGTCAACTGGCGCAGCACGTAGGCGCAGACCATCGCGACCGCCCCGTGGGCGAGGTTCAGCACGCCGGTCGCGCGGTGCGTGACGACCAGCCCCACGCCCGAGAGGGCCGCCGCGCCGCCGACCGCCAGCCCGGCGAGGAGGAGCTCGTACGTCAACGTGTTCACGGCGACCCGGCCCCGGGGGCCGCCGCCCCGCCCGCCGACGCGTCGCCGGGCGGCCGGTCGCCGTCCCGCGGGTCCGGTTCGCACACCGGGCAGGGCCGCAGCCGGGCGCCCCCCACGGGGACCGCCTCGGGCCTGCCCGCCACCAACGGGCAGTCCGGACGGTGGGCCAGCGTGCCGCGCGGGACCCGCACGGGGGGCGCGTCGGACGACGGGCGGACGGCACCGCCGCCCTCCCCGCCCCCGGCGTCCGGTTCCCGGGCGGCGGGGCCAGGGGCGGCCGGGGTACGGGCCGCCGCGGCGATCCACACCGCGCCGACCACGAGGAGCGCCGCCCCGGGGACCGTGCCGGACGCCAGGTAGGGGAGCTGCCGCTCCGCGGACCGCTCGCCCGACACGCCGTACCAGCCCAGCACGCACAGCACGGCGCCCGCGGCGAGCGCGGCGGGACCGCCCCACCGCAGCGGTCGCCACTCCGGCAGTCGCGGCATCCGCACCCCTTCGCTCCACTCCGATGGCGACACATGGTGATTCCTTGCACTATGCGGTGAACGCCCTTTTCCGCGAAGGAACAGACCCCGGTGGTGACCCAGATGGTCCACGCGACCCCCGGCGGGCTCCGCGCCCGCTCCACAGCGCTGGCGGCCGCCGCCGTCCTCACGCTCGTCCCCCTGGCCACGGCGTGCGGCGGGAGCGAGGACGCCAGCGACGCGGCGCAGTCCCCGGCGATCCAGACCACCGCGCCCGACCCCACCGGGTCGCCCACGGGCGCCACCGACGCGCCCGCCGACGAGGCGGCCGCCAGGAAGGAGGTCGAGAAGAACTGGACGGCGTTCTTCGACCCCGAGACCCCCACCGACGAGAAGGTCCGGCTCCTGGAGAACGGTGAGCAGATGCGCCCCGTCCTCAGCGCCTTCGGCAAGGACGCGAACGCCGCCAAGGCCGCCGCGAAGGTCAAGGAGGTCGACTTCGCGTCGGCGACCCAGGCGAACGTCACCTACGACCTCGTCGTGGGCACGAGTCCCGCCCTCACCGACTCCAAGGGCACCGCCGTCTACCAGGACGGCATCTGGAAGGTCTCCCGCTCCACCCTCTGCGCGCTGGTCAAGATCAGCGGCAATGCGGCCGTCCCGGGCTGCTGACCTCGTCCTCCGGGCGGCGCTCGCGGCGGTCCTCACGCTGAGCGCCGCCTGCGGCAGCCGCCTGCCGGACCGCGACGCCGCCCCCCGGCCGACGGCGGCCCCGCCGGGCGCGCCACCGATCCGCGTGGGCGTCATCGCCAGCGCGACCAGCCCCGTCGGCGGGGACGCGTTCACCGGGCCGCGCGACGGCGCCCTGGCCTACTTCGCCGCCCTCAACGCCCGCGGCGGCCTCGACGGCCGCCGGGTCGAGGCCGTCACCTGCGACGACGGCGGAAGCGGCGTCGGCAACCACACGTGCGTCACCCGGCTGCTCGACGAGCGGAAGGTGTTCGCCCTCGTCGCCACCACCGCCCTCGACTACGCCGGCGCCGCGCGGGTCTCCGCCGCCGGCGTGCCCGACATCGGCGGCCAGCCCATCGGGCCCGCCTACGACACCCACCCCCACCTGTACGGCATCTACGGCAGCTCGGCCCCCCGCACCGGCGACCGGCCCGGCTGGGACGGCGTCCTGTACGGCGGCACCGAGGTCTACCGCTACTTCAAGCGCGCCCACGGCGCGCGCACCGCCGCCGTCGTCTCCTACAACCAGCCCGCCTCCGCCGCCTACGCCCGCCTCCTCACGCGGGGGCTGCGCGCCGAGGGGTACCGCGTCGTCCCCGGGCAGGTCGACTTCGCCCTGCCCAACTTCCGCGCCGTCGCCGCCGACCTGCGCGCCCAGCGCGTCGACCTCGTCCTCGACGCGCTCGACCGCCATGGCAACGCCCGCCTGTGCGAGGCCATGGAAGCCGTCGGCGCCGTCCCCGCGGTCAAGGTCACCAACGTCCAGAACTGGACCTCCGAGGTCGCCGAGGACCACCGCCGCTCCCCGCGCTGCCGCAACGCCCTGTGGGCGACCGGCTCCAGCCGCAACCACGACGACCCGTCCCACCCGGCCGTACGGGAGTTCCGCACCGCCATGGCCACCCACATGAGGGGCACCGGCACCCGCTCCCAGTGGCAGCTGGAGGGCTGGGCGGCCGCCATGTGGTTCACCGACGCCGCCCGCTCCTGCCTCCGCTCCGGCGCCCTCACCCGCGCCTGCGTCGAACGGTTCCTCACCCGCCCCGAGCCGTACACCGCGCGGGGGCTGCTCCTGCCCGTGCGGTTCGAACGCCTCGCCTCGCCGCCGCGCACCCGCCGCACGTGCCTGTCCGTGGCCCGCTGGCGGGACGGCCGGGGCTGGGTCACCCAGGGCGACATGGACCGCACCTGCGCCACCGTCCCCCAGCTTGGCTACCCGCCGTGACGGCCGAGTACAGTCCACTCGACGACGACCTATCGACCTGGGGGACCCGGCGGCGCGATGCACATCTCCTTCCTGCTCCACAACGCCTACGGGATCGGCGGCACCATCCGCACGACCTTCAACCTCGCGGAGGCCCTCGCCGCCCGGCACGACGTGGAGATCGTCTCCGTCTTCCGCCACCGCGACGAGCCGACCCTCGGCGCCCCCGCCGGCGTGACCATGAAGCACCTGGTCGACCTGCGCAAGGGCAGCCCCGGTTATGACGGCGACCACCCCGACCACACCCGGCCCGCCCGGGTCTTCCCGCGCGGCGACGGCCGCTGGAAGCAGTACAGCCGCCTCACCGACGCCCGCATCGCCGCGCACCTGCGGACGGTCGGGGCGGACGTCGTCGTCGGCACCCGCCCCGGCCTCAACATGCACATCGCCCGCCAGACCCGACGCGGCCCGGTCCGGGTCGGCCAGGAGCACCTGACCCTCGACAGCCACGGCTACCGGCTGCGCCGCGAGATCGGCTTCCGCTACCCGCTGCTCGACGCGATCACCACGGTCACCGAGGCGGACGCCCGCTCGTACCGCACCCGGCTCAAGCTGCCCGGGGTCCGCATCGACGCCGTCCCCAACAGCGTCCCCGCCCCGAGCGTCCCCCCGGCCGACTCCACCGCCAAGTGGGTGGTCGCCGCCGGCCGGCTCACCCAGGTCAAGCGGTACGACCTGCTGGTCGAGGCGTTCGCGAAGGTCGTCGCCGCCCGCCCCGACTGGCGGCTGCGGATCTACGGCTCCGGCGACGCCACCGGCAACGAGCGCACCGCCCTGCGCGCCCTGATCGAACGGCACGGGCTGCACAACCACGTCTTCCTGATGGGCCCGGCCAACCCGTTGGAACCGGAGTGGGTGAAGGGGTCCGTCGCGGCCGTCACCTCCCGCCTGGAGTCCTTCGGCATGACCATCGTCGAGGCCATGCGGTGCGGTCTGCCGGTGGTCTCCACCGACTGCCCCCACGGTCCCGGCGAGATCATCGAGGACGGCGTCGACGGGCGGCTCGTCCCCGTCGGTGACGCCGGCGCGGTCGCCGACGCGCTGCTCGGCCTCATCCAGGACGACGACCTGCGCCGCCGCGCCGGGCAGGCGGCCCTCGCCGCGTCCCGCCGCTTCGACCCCGCGCGGATCGCCGAGCGGCACGAGGCGATCTTCACCGAGCTGGTCGCCCGCGGGCCCGGCTCCGGCTCCGCCGGCCGCGGCCGCGCCCGGGACGCGCTCCACCGGGCCCGCGGCGCCGTGCTCGACACCGCGTTCACCGTCCGTTACCAGGCCGCCGACGTACTCCGGAAGGGGAAGCGCGCATGACCGGATCCACGACCGCGCCCCGGGCGCCGCGCGCCGACTGTGTCGCGGACCCGGCGGGCGGCCTCACCTTCCACACCACGGGCCACGACCCGGCCGCGTCCGACCTGGTGCTCCGCCGCACCGGCCCCGGCGCCGCCGACGAGGTCCGGCTGCCGCTCACTCCGGCCGGTGACGGCCGGTCGCGGGCCGTCCTGCCTCCCGGGCTCGACCTCGCCGAGGGCCGCTGGGACGTCCTCCTCGGCGACCGGCCCGTGGAGCCGGGCGTCCGCGACGTGCGCGCCCTCGTCGACCGCAGGCCGGAGCCGTCGGGACCGGTCGCCCCGCGCGTCCCCTTCCCCACGCCCGAGGGCCGCCTCGGCGTACGCGCCTGGCTGCGCCCCAGGCACGCCGAGGCCGGGGACATCACCTTCGGCGACGCCGGCTGCACGGTGACGGGCGTGCTGTACGGCGTCGGGTTCGGCGCCGGCGCGACGGCCGAGGCGCGCTCCGACGACCAGGTCCACGAGGTGCCGGCCGAGGGCGGGAAGGGCACGTTCGCCTTCACCCTTCCCTACGCGCCGCTCGCCCTGCCGCCCCTGGAGGGCCGGCGGATGTGGCGGCTGTGGCTGCGGCCCGCCGCCGGCGCCGACGCGGTGCGGATCGCCCGCGTCCTCGACGACGTGTGGGACCGCAGGAACGTCTTCGTCTACCCGGAGCACCGGGGCGAGGGCTACCGGGCCGCGCCCTGCTACACCGGCGAGAACGAGCTCTGCGTACGCGTCACCCCGTAGGCCCGGCGGCCCCGCCGCCCCGGCCCCGGTTCCGGGCCCCCTGCCCCGTGGCCGGGGCCGCCGGTTCCGGCCGTCGGCCCGGCTGCGGCGGTCGGCCACGCTGCGGCGGTCGGCCCGGTTCCGGCGGTCGACCGGCGCGGTGGCCGTGGGGTCGCGGACCGTACCTGTCCGCGACGATCGGGAGACTCGTCCCCATGGTGGAGACCTCGGCACGACTGCTGCGCCTGCTGTCCCTGCTCCAGGCCCACCGCGACTGGTCCGGCTCCGCCCTCGCCGAACGGCTCGGTGTCACCCCGCGCACGGTCCGCCGCGACGTGGACCGGCTGCGCGAGCTCGGCTACCCGGTGCACGCGACGCCCGGCACCGGCGGCGGCTACCGACTGGGCGCGGGTGCCCAGCTGCCGCCGCTGCTGCTGGACGACGAGGAGGCCGTCGCGGTCGCCGTCGGCCTGCGCACCGCCGCGGGGCGCGGTGTCGAGGGCATCGGCGAGACGTCGCTGCGCGCCCTGGCCAAGCTGGACCAGGTGCTGCCCGGGCGGCTGCGCCGCCGCGTCGGCGCGCTCACCGCGTACACCGTGCCGGCGCTGCGCGCCCCGCAGGAGGGGCAGCAGGTCGACGCGGGCGTCCTCACGGAGCTGGCGGGCGCCTGCCGGGACAGCACCCGGCTGCGGTTCGCCTACCGGGACCACAACGGATCCGCCACGCGCCGCACCGCGGAGCCGCACCGCCTGGTGTGCACGGAGCGCCGCTGGTACCTGGTGGCCTGGGACGTGGACCGCACCGACTGGCGCACCTTCCGCGTGGACCGGATCACCCCCACACCGCCCCACGGGCCGCGGTTCGCCCCCCGTACCCCGCCCGCCGACGACCTGGCCGCCTACGTCGCCCGGGGTGTGTCCACGGCGCCGTACGCGGCCCACGCGGTGGTCCGGCTGCACGCCCCGGCCCACGAGGCCGCGCAGGCGCTCAGCGTGGCCGACGGTGTCCTGGAGGCGGAGGGCGACACCAGCTGTCTGCTGCGTACCGGGGCGGCCGCCTTCGACGTGCTCGTCGTCCACGTCGTGCTGCTGGGATTCGATTTCGAGGTGCTGGAGTCCCGGGAGCTGGACGACCACATCAGGGCCGTCCGGGACCGCCTGGGCCGCGCGCTCGACCGTTCGGCCGCCCGCCGGACATCCGCGGCGGACCTCGCGGAACACCCGGTCGAGTGACGCCCCGGACCTCTCGGTGGGCCGTCCGCCGTAACCGCGGAACGCGTGCGTTCGTCCGCCGGGGAAATGCGGGAAACATGTGGAGAGGCCGTGAATCAAACGTGGCCGACACGGTGGGGTGAAGCGCGGGGAAGGGAATTCGCCCGCCCCTGAATAGGCGGGTGCGAAGTGCGGGGAATTCGCCGGGAAGGCCCCTCACCAGCCCTCCTGGCGCACGGAACGGCGCCCCGCCCGCCCGCCGGGTGGCTGTGACACACATGTGACACACCGCGTACGGGCGGATGGCGGGGGCCGTGTACGCACCCCTACGGTGAGGGCATGGCACCGATACCCGCGTCACCCCCCGCGCACCCCGACGACGACCCCGGCTCCTACGTCGGCCTCGACGACCGCGACGCCGAGCACCGGGCCCGCTCCCGGGGCTGGACGACCGTCCGGGCCGTGCCGCCCGGGTCGATCATCACCCTCGAGTACGTCGCCGGCCGCATCAACTTCGAGGTGCGCGACCACACCGTCATCCGCTGCTGGCTGGGCTGATCCCCCCCGCGGAACCCACACCGAGCGCCCGCCGGGCCCCGTGCGGCCCCCCGGTACGCGCCGAGTGCCGGTGGGGCGAGCGGGGCGGCGCCCCGGTACGCGAAAGGGCCCCGGCGCGTCGGCCGGGGCCCTTCCTTTGTGCGTGTCCGGCGGACCGGCGGTGCGTCAGCCGCCCGTGACCGGCCGGGACCGGGGCGGGCGGCGGCTGCCCGCGGGGGTGACGGGCGTCCGCTCCGAGCGCAGCACCGCGTGGTGGATACGGGGCTGCGACAGCGTCGCGCGGATGCTCCCCGCGTGCAGCCCGGCGGGCTGGGCGCCCACCGGGCCGGGCTGGGCCGGCTCGCGCGCGGGGTCGTCCGCCGGGAACTCCGGCAGCGCCCCCTCCGGGCACTCGGCCGCCGACCGCTGCGGCTGCATGGCGGGCACCGGCCCGCCCGGCGGCAGCACCGGCGTGAGGGGCAGCGCGGGGGCCGTGGGGCGGCGGAGCTCCCGCAGCCGGTCGCGCAGTCGGTCGAACAGCCGGTCCCGGGCGGAGAGGATCATCACCTCGGCGCGGGCGATCAGCGGCTCGCACCAGGGCAGCCCCAGCAGGATCAGCAGCCCCGCCGCCCAGCCCAGCAGGACGTCGCTCAGCCAGTGCGTACCGAGGTAGACGGTCGTCAGGCCGACGCCCAGGGCCACCACGGCGGAGAGGGCGGACAGATGGCGGCGCGCCCGCGGCGTGGTGGCCAGGTAGGACAGGATTCCCCAGGTCACGACGGCGTTGGCGGTGTGGCCCGAAGGGAATATATCGCCGCCCGCGAAGAGCTCGGCCGAGCCGATTTGCGTCGCGTAGTGCGGGCCGAGCCGGCCCAGGCCGATCTTGACGGCGCCGACCGTCACGTTCAGCAGCAGCAGCGCCGTGCCGAGGACGAGCAGCGGGCGCAGCGTGTGCTGGCGCCAGGAACGCCAGCCGAGCCAGGCGGCCACCATCACGGCCGTCGGGCCGCGCTGGCCGAGCACCACGAAGTAGTCGAGCGGCGCGTGCAGCTCCGGCCACTGCTGGTACGGCCGGAACAGCATGACCTTCCAGTCGATGAGCACCAGCCACGTGGACGCCAGCACGGCGATCACGATGGCCAGGTAGAACACGGACGTCCCGCCGAAGAGGGCGAGACGCGTGCGGCTCATCCGCGGGATCTCCATCTTCGGCGGTTCCGGCTCCCGGTCCAGTCGGGCAAAGATGTCGGTACGCACCCAATCGACGTTACAGCGAGTGAGCGTCGGGCCAGGCCGTTCCGGTCTCTTTGTGATGACGATGTGATGTGGAGTGGGTCTCGGCGCCTGTTTATCCGCCGCTTATCCAAAAAACGGCGGTGCGCCCCGTCCTAATGTCGGACCTGGTTCTTCCGTAAGTGTGTTTGTGTGCCGGAGGAAAAGGGGCCGCGCCGGACGGGGCGGCAATTCGTACGCCGTTCGGGGTCGCCGTCGGCGTGTCGCGGAGTGTCGGGGGGCCCGCCGGGACGTCCCCCGGGGGCGCGCCTCCGGGGCGGTCCGCGCGCGCGGCGCACGTGGCGCACGCCACACTCCCCGGCGTGTCCCGGTGAGAGCTGGGCCACGCACCACCCGCCCCACGTCACGTAGGCTGACGTCTCGCTCGCCCTCCCCGACGGGTCGACC
The DNA here is from genome assembly GCF_024600715.1 of Streptomyces changanensis. NCBI lineage: Bacteria > Bacillati > Actinomycetota > Actinomycetes > Kitasatosporales > Streptomycetaceae > Streptomyces > Streptomyces changanensis. The sequence goes on along the minus strand of NZ_CP102332.1, from coordinate 1,250,712 downwards.
GCGCTCGACCGGGGGAATCCCAGGTGCAGGGCAGCCCCGCGGAAGGTCCCCTCCCCGGCCGGCGCCCGCCGAGCGCGAGAGTTCCACGCGGGAGGTACCTACATGTCGGGAACGACCACTGCCGGAGCGCGTCTGCGTGCCGCCGGCGGCGGTACCAACCGCTGGGTCGTCCTGGTCGTCCTCTGTGTGAGCCTGCTGCTGGTCGCGCTCGACGCGACCGTCCTCCACGTCGCCGTCCCGGCGGTCACCGAGGACCTGCGCCCGAGCTCCACCGCCCTGCTCTGGATCGTCGACGCCTACCCCCTCGTCTGCGCCTCGCTGCTGATCCTCTTCGGCACGCTCGGCGACCGGATCGGGCGGCGCCGGGTCCTGCTCGGCGGCTACGCGCTCTTCGGCGTCGCGTCGGCGGTCGCGGCGATGGCCGACACGCCGGCCGTCCTGATCGCCGCCCGGGCCCTGCTCGGTGTCGGCGGCGCGATGATCATGCCCGCCACGCTCTCCATCCTCCGCGCCGTCTTCCCCGACCGGCGCGAGCGCGCCACCGCCATCGGCGTCTGGACGGCCGTCGCCGCGATCGGCGCCGCCACCGGGCCGGTGCTCGGCGGCTTCCTCGTGGAGCACTACTGGTGGGGCTCGGTCTTCCTGATCAACATCCCGCTGATGGCGCTGATCCTGCCCGCCGGCCGCCGGCTGCTGCCCGAGTCCCGCGGCAGCGGCCAGGGGCCGTGGGACGTGCTCGGCGCGCTGATGGCCGCCGCGGGCGTGCTCGGCGCGGTCCTCGGCGTGAAGCGGGCCGGCGCGGGCGACGAGCTCCTCAGCCCGGCGACGCTCGGCCCGCTGCTCCTCGGGGCCGCGCTGCTCGTGCTGTTCGTGCGGCGCCAGCGGCGGCGCGCCCATCCGCTCATCGACATGCGGCTGTTCTCCCGGGCGGCGTTCACCACGTCCGTCGGCTGCATCGTGCTCGCCATGCTGGCGCTGGTGGGGCTGGAGCTCATCGCCGTGCAGTACCTCCAGCTGGTCCTCGGCCTCAGCCCCCTGGAGACCGGGCTGCGGCTGCTGCCGCTGACGTTCGCGGCGATGGCCGCGGGCGCCACCGGCTCGTACACCCTCGCCCGCGTGGGGCCCCGGCGCATGGTCGGCGGCGGGTTCGTGCTCACCGCCGGGTCGGTGCTGCTGCTGGTGCTCATGGGGCAGCACGACCGGCCGTTGCTGCTCACCGTGGGCTTCGTGCTGCTCGGCTTCGGGCTCCAGACCACGCTGTTCGCCGCCTACGAGTCCATGCTCAGCGAGGCCCCCGCCGACAGCGCGGGCGGCGCGGCGGCCATCGGCGAGACGTCCTACCAGCTCGGCGCGGGCATGGGCATCGCCCTCCTCGGCAGCGTCATGAACGCCGCGTACGCCCCCGGGCTCGCCCGGGTGCCCGGCGTGCCCGCCGAAGCTGCGGCCGCCGCGTCCAACTCGCTGGGCGAGGCGTACCAGGTGGCGGCCGGGCTCGGCGGCGCCGCGGGCGAGGCGCTGCACACCGCGGCGCGCCACGCCTTCGTGCACGGCCTGCACGTCACCCTGGCCGTCAGCGCGGCCCTGCTGCTCTCCGGCGCGGCGATGGCGCTGCGCCTGCCGCGCGTGATGGAGGCCCCGGCGGATGAGCCCACCGCCGCCACCGACCACGCCGCCGACCACGCGGACCGCGCCGCCGTCGACCGCGCCGCCCCCGGTGTCCCCGCGTCGCGCGGCGCGTCCGGCGCGCACGGGCCGCACGACCGGCACCAGCCCGGTGACGGGACGCGGGTGCCGGCGCGGCGCGCCCCCGCCGAGACGGCGGGCTCTGGACGCACGGCACACTGAGCCGTAACGTCGCGCGGGCACCGTGATGATCAGCGATGGTTTCCCCGTCGTCCGCTTGGCGAGCCAGCCGCCGGAGGCCCGTATGCCCACACCCTCGAAGCTCCCGCCGTTCGATCCCGCCGACCCGCTCGGCGTCGACGACCTGCTCGGCCCCGAGGACCTCGCCGTCCGCGACACCGTGCGCGCCTGGGCGGCGGACCGGGTGCTGCCGTACGTCGCCGAGTGGTACGAGAAGGGCGAGCTGCCGGTCATCCGCGAGCTCGCGCGCGAGCTGGGCGGGCTCGGCGCGCTCGGCATGTCGCTGGAGGGCTACGGCTGCGCCGGGGCGAGCGCCGTCCAGTACGGGCTGGCCTGCCTGGAGCTGGAGGCCGCCGACTCCGGCATCCGCTCCCTCGTCTCCGTCCAGGGCTCGCTCGCCATGTACGCGATCCACGCGTACGGCTCGGAGGAGCAGAAGCAGCGCTGGCTGCCGTCGATGGCGGCGGGGGAGACGATCGGCTGCTTCGGTCTGACCGAGCCCGACCACGGCTCCGACCCGGCGGGGATGCGGACGTCCGCGAGGAGGGACGGCTCCGACTGGATCCTCGACGGCCGCAAGATGTGGATCACCAACGGATCGGTCGCCGGCGTCGCCGTCGTGTGGGCACGGACGGACGACGGCGTGCGCGGCTTCGCCGTGCCGACGGACACCCCCGGCTTCTCGGCGCCCGAGATCAAGCACAAGTGGTCGCTGCGCGCCAGCGTGACCAGTGAGCTCGTCATGGACGGCGTGCGGCTGCCCGCCGACGCGGTCCTGCCGGGCGTCACCGGCCTCAAGGGCCCGCTGAGCTGTCTCTCGCACGCCCGGTATGGCATCGTGTGGGGCGCCATGGGCGCGGCGCGCGCCTCGTTCGAGGCGGCGCTGGAGTACGCGCGGACGCGCGAGCAGTTCGGACGGCCCATCGGCGGCTTCCAGCTCACCCAGGCGAAGCTCGCCGACATGGCGGTGGAGTTGCACAAGGGCATCCTGCTCGCCCACCACCTGGGGCGCCGGATGGACGCGGGGGTGCTGCGTCCGGAGCAGGTCAGCTTCGGCAAGCTGAACAACGTGCGGGAGGCGATCGCGATCTGCCGCACGGCGCGGACGATCCTCGGGGCCAACGGGATCTCCCTGGAGTACCCCGTCATGCGGCACGCCACGAACCTGGAGTCGGTGCTCACCTACGAGGGCACCAGCGAGATGCACCAGCTGGTGCTGGGCAAGGCGCTCACCGGCCTCGACGCCTTCCGGTGAGCGGTCCCCCCGTCAGCTCTGGTTGAAGAAGCCGTTCTCGGCGCGGCCCCCGGGCTCCCCGGTGACGATCTGCGTGTCCGCGGGCGTCAGCAGGAAGACCCGGGTGGCCACCCGCTCGATGGAGCCGCGCAGGCCGAAGGTCAGACCGGCCGCGAAGTCGACGACGCGCTTGGCGTCGTCGGGCTCCATGGAGGTGAGGTTCATGATGACCGGCACGCCGTCGCGGAACAGCTCGCCGATCGCCCGGGCGTCGCCGAAGCCGTCGGGGGAGACCGTGGCGATCCGGCGGCCCTCCTCCCGGGCGCTCTCGGAGGCGACCCGGACCCTGGGGTCGGTCACCCAGGCGTCGCCGTTCTCGGCCGGCTCGGCGTACTCGTCGTCGTAGTAGCGCTCGTCGTTGTCCTCGACGAGTCCCAGCCAGGCACTCGCCTTGCGCACCGATCCCATGGACGCCTCCTTTCAACGCGGTCACGTGTGGTTCCGCACCCCTATGGTCGTCCATGATGCGGATCGCGCGCCAAGTGGACAGTCGCCGCGCGAGTGTTTCGTGACGGTACTGGTGCAGAAGTTGTGGCGATTCGTCAGGGTTCTTGCTGCGTATCGGGGTTCTCGTACCTCACATATGAAATTCATACCGGTCGGGTGAGTCGGCGGGCGTACGGGTGAACCGCCGACGCCGATACCATGCCCCGCGCACACGAGAACAGACACGGGGGATCGATGTTCGGAATAGTCAGGCCATGTTCGCACCGGCTCACGGAGGGCCTCCGGGCCGAGTGGATGGCCCATCTGTGCGGGCTCTGCCTCGCCCTGCGCGCGGACCACGGACAGTTCGCCCGCGTCGCCACGAACTACGACGGGCTCATCGTCTCCGTGTTGACTGAGGCTCAGACGGAGCGCACGGACGGGGCCCGCCGCACCGCCGGGCCCCGCACGGACGGGGCCCGCCGCACCGCCGGGCCCTGCCCGCTGCGCGCGATGCGCACCGCACCCGTGGCCCGTGGCGAGGGCGCCCGCCTCGCCGCCGCGGTCTCGCTGGTGCTGGCCTCGGCGAAGGTGCGCGACCACGTCACCGACCGGGACGGGCTGCTGGCCCGCCGCCCCGTCGCCGCGGCCGCCCGCCGGGTGGCGCACCGCTGGGACGCGGCGGGCGCCCGGACGGGGCGCGAGCTGGGCTTCGACACGGCGGTCCTGGTCGACGCCGTGGACCGGCAGGCCGGCGTCGAGGCGCTGGCCGGGCCCGGCACCCCCCTCCTGGCCGTGACCGAGCCGACCGAGACGGCCACCGCGGCGGCGTTCGCCCACACCGCCGTCCTGGCCGGCAGGCCGGGCAACGCCGGACCCCTCGCGGAGGCCGGCCGCCTCTTCGGCCGCCTCGCCCACCTGCTGGACGCCGTGGAGGACCGGGAGGCCGACGCCGCGGCGGGCGCCTGGAACCCCCTCACCGCGACCGGCACCTCCCTCGCCGAGGCGCGGCGCCTCGCCGACGACGCGGCGCACGGCGTGCGCCTCGCGCTGCGGGACGCCGAGTTCGTCGACGACCGGCTGCTGCACCGGCTCCTCGCCCACGAGCTGCGCCGCTCGGTGGACCGGGCCTTCGCCACGACGAGCTGCTCGCACCAGGCGTACGGCGCCCCCGGCGCGCCACCGCCCCCGCACGGCCACCCCCAGCCGGGCGGCCACCAGGACCCCCGCGGCCCGGGCGGCCCGTACGGGCAGGGGGGTCCGTACGGGGTCGGAAGTCCGTACGGCTCCGGGAACCCGTACGGCTCCGGGAACCCGTACGGCGGGGGGCAGCCGGGTGGGCACGGTGGTGGTGGCTTCGGCGGGCCGTCGGGTGGCTCGGGTGGCCCGGGCGGCTCGGGCGGGTCCGGGAGCTCCGGCGGTGGCGGGGCGCCGCGGCCCAAGCCGCCGCGCGGCCTGCTGGCGGGCTGCGCCGTCTTCGTCGGCCTCTTCTGCACCTGCCGGATCTGCTGCGCCAAGGAGTACGAGGGTCCGTGGTCCCGCAGGAAGCGCGAGGGCTGCTGCCGCAACTGTGACTGCCCGGACTGCGGCTGCGACTGCTGCTGCCCGTGTGACGGCTGCTGACGCCGTATGACCTCCGCCGGCGCCCGCGCGCCGGCGTCCCGCGGGGCCCCCGTCCGGATCGCCGGGCGGGGGCCCCGCGCGTGTGCGCCCGGGGGCGGACGCTCTGCCGTCCTCACCGCCCGCCACGCCAACTCCACTCGTCGGGCGGTGCCTTGACCGCAACATCTGCGGCGCCCTTCCTCGAAAACCGCGGCTGAAACCCCCGAAGATCAAGACAGGACTAGTCCTCACGTCCTGTCCATCCGGTGGTCGCACGTGGTGTTCGCAATCGGAACCGACCAGTGGTGACCCGGGGTAGCCCGGGGGCTGGGGGGAGTGCTGTGGGGGTCGTGTGCGCGTCCTGAAGTCGACCTTGTGTGCGGGCTGTCGGCCTCGGAATAGTTGGCGGCCCATCCTCCGTGCCAGGCACCCCACGCGCCGGGCACGGCCCCCACAGGAGGTAGATGTTGAAGCACCGACGCATACCCCAGAGGCGTGCGGCCATCGCCGGTGGAGCCGTGGTGGCTCTGCTGGGCGCCGCGGTCACCTTCCAGACTGCGAACGCCAGCGATGATGTACAGCAGTTCGAGGCGAGGGTCCTGTCCGTCCAGGCGGCGGGAAACCTCGCCTCCACCCTCGGTTCGCGGCTCGGCGAGACGGACGCCGCGGGCGCGTACTACGACGCCGACTCCCGCACCCTCGTGGTGAACGTCGTCGACGAGGCCGCGGCCGAGGCCGTCCGCGAGGCGGGCGGCGAGGCGCGGATGGTCGAGCACTCCCTCGCCGAACTCAAGGGCGCCCGGAAGGCCCTGAAGGACCGGGCGACCATCCCCGGCACCTCCTGGACCGTCGACCCGGTGACCAACAAGGTCGTCGTCACCGCCGACCGCACCGTCAAGGGCGCCTCCTGGGAGAAGCTCACCCAGGTCGTGAAGGGGCTCGGCTCCAAGGCGGAGCTGAAGCGGTCGGCCGGCACCTTCACGCCGTTCGTCGCCGGCGGCGACGCCATCCACACCGGCGGCGGCCGCTGCTCCCTTGGCTTCAACGTCGTCAAGGACGGTCAGCCGCACTTCCTCACCGCCGGCCACTGCGGGGACGCCGGTTCCGCGTGGTCCGACCGGCAGGGCGGGAGCGCCGTCGGCACCATGGTCGACTCGCAGTTCCCCGGTGACGACTTCGCGCTGGTCAAGTACGACCGCGAGGTGGAGCACCCGAGCGCCGTCAACCTGTACGACGGCGGCTCCCAGCGGATCGCCCGCGCCGCCGAGGCGACGGTCGGCATGAAGGTGACCCGCAGCGGTTCCACGACCCAGGTGCACGAGGGCGAGGTCACCGGCCTGGACGCCACCGTCAACTACGGCAACGGGCAGGTCGTCGAGGGGCTCATCCAGACCACCGTCTGCGCCGAGCCCGGCGACAGCGGCGGCTCCCTCTTCTCCGGTGACGCGGCGGTCGGCCTGACCTCCGGCGGCAGCGGGGACTGCACGGCCGGCGGGACGACCTTCTTCCAGCCCGTCACCGAGGCGCTCGCCCGGTACGGCGCGCAGATCGGCTGACGCCTCCAGGAAGCGGGGAAGCCCCCCGGCCCGGGACTCCGGGCCGGGGGGCTCGTGTGTGCGGCCCCGGGTCAGGTGCCGACCGGCTCGTCCGGGGTGTCGGCGTCGCGGCGCAGCGACGAGACGACGAGGGTGACCACCGTGCCGAGCACCGCCCAGACCGACAGGACCTGGAGAGCGCCGGAGACGGCGTTGCCCTGGAAGTACGCGATGGACCGCGCCGCCCAGGTGCCCGCGCCCGGCGGCAGGGCGGGGCCGATGGCCCGCCAGAAGTCGGGGAGCATGGGGCTCGGGAAGGCGCCACCCGCGCTGGGGTTGCCGGCGATGACGATCAGCAGGACGGCCAGTCCGATGCCGACGATGCCGGTGAGCGCCTGGAGGGCGAGGGTGAGCGCGCCGACGGCGAAGACGACCAGCGCGCCCAGCCCCCACAGGGCCGCGACGCTGCCGGGCAGCGCGCCGAGGACCGGACCGACGATGATCGCGCCGCCCAGACCGCCGAGGACCGCGGAGAGCGCGAGCACGGCGAGCCGGATGACCGCGCGGAGGGTGTTGGCGGGCCGGGAGCCCGCGCTGATCGCCAGGATCGACGCGAGGAGGTAGCCGCCCACGCACCATCCCACGACGAGGTAGAACGCGGAGAGGCCGTCGAAGTCGTCGGGGGAGGCCGGCGCGACGTCCACCGTGCGGACCGTGCGCTGCTGGGGCCGCTCGACCTCGGTGGCGATCCGCTCCAGGGCGGTGACCAGGACCGTGCCGCCGCCGGAGGCGACGAGCAGGGTGTCGGTGCGGCCCGTCGGGTCGACGACGAGCGCCCCGTCGATCTCCCGCTCCCGGATCTGCCGCCGGGCCTCGGCCTCGTCGGGGAGCACACGCGGGTCGAGCGGGTCACCAGGCAGTCCGCCCAGGCGGTCGGCCGTCCGCTCGGCGGCGGCTCCCGGCGCGACCACCCCGAAGGGGACGTCCGAGGGCTTCGGGTCGTGCAGGGCGCCCACGTAGGAGGCGATGAACAGCAGCTGCAGCGCGAGCACGCCGATGACCAGCAGGGCGGCCCTGGGGGTGACGGCGCTGCGCACCTCGGAGGCGAACGTCATGTGCTCCACGCTCCGCCGCGGCCGGTGTTCCCGCAGGTGGGGCGGGGCTGAATGGCTGAGGGGCGGTCGCCGCGGGCCGTCGGGGAGGGAGGCCGGGCCCCTGAGCAACGGAGTCGTACATTCGTTCGAACGTGGTTTATGGTGGTGCTCAGGGGGGTGGTGAGGTTCGGAACGATCCAGGAGGTGCGGATGTCGCGGTTCACGCACCTGCACACCGTCTCCGGCTTCTCCCTGCGGTACGGGGCCTCCCATCCGGAGCGGCTGGCCGCCCGCGCCGCCGAGCGCGGCATGGACGCCGTCGCCCTCACCGACCGCGACACCGTCGCCGGGACCGTGCGGTTCGCCCGGGCCTGCGCCGAGGAGGGCGTGCGCCCGCTCTTCGGGGTGGACCTCGCCCTCGCCGAGCGCGCCGTCCCGGGGTCGCCCACCGAACGCCGCCGCACCCCCGTGCGCGGGGGCGCCTTCGTCGACGAGTCCGCGCCCCGCGCCCTCTTCCTGGCGCGTTCCCGGCGCGGCTGGGCCGCCCTGTGCCGGCTGGTCACCGCCGCCCACGCGGCGGCCGGGGGCCCGGCCGCCCGGGCGATCGGCACCCCCGTACTGCTGCCCTGGGCCGACAACCACGGCGACGACCTGACCGTCCTGCTTGGCCCCGACTCCGACGTCGGCCGGGCCCTCTGCGCGGGCCGCCCCGACCGGGCCGCCCGGCTCCTCGTCCCCTGGCGCGAGGCGTACGGCGACGCCCTGCGGCTGGAGGTCGTGCACCTCGGCCGCCCCGGCACCGGCCCCGGCTCGCTCCGGCAGGCCGCCCGCACCCTGGGGCTCGCCGCCGAGCAAGGCGTACGGCCCGTGCTCAGCAACGCCGTGCGGTACGCCGACCCCGGGCAGGGCCCCGTCGCCGACGTCCTCGACGCCGCGCGCCGGCTCGTCCCCGTCGACCCGCGCAGGGGCCTGGACGGCGGCGAGCGCTGGCTCAAGGACCCCGCCGCCATGGCCGCCGTCGCCGAACGCGTCGCCGAGGCCGCCGGGCTGCGCCGCGACGCGGCGCACCGGCTGCTCGCCCTGACCGAGGAGACGGCGCAGGAGTGCGTCGTCGACCCGGAGGAGGACCTCGGCATCGGCACCGTCCACTTCCCCGAGCCCCACCTGGTCGGCGCCGCCCACCGCACCGCCGACCGGGTGCTGCGCTCCCGCTGCGCCGCCGGCATGGTGCTGCGCGGCCACGACCGGAAGCGGGAGTACTGGGCCCGCCTGGACGACGAGCTGCGCACCGTCGAACGGCTCGGCTTCGCCACGTACTTCCTCACCGTCGCGCAGGTCGTCGACGACGTGCGGGACATGGGCATCCGGGTCGCCGCGCGCGGCTCCGGCGCCGGGTCCCTCGTCAACCACCTGCTCGGCATCGCCCACGCCGACCCGATCGAGCAGGGCCTGCTGATGGAGCGCTTCCTGTCGGTGCGGCGGCCCGCGCTGCCCGACATCGACGTCGACGTGGAGTCCGCCCGCCGCCTGGAGGTCTACCGGGCGATCCTCGACCGCTTCGGCCCCGAGCGGGTCGCGGCCGTCGCCATGCCCGAGACCTACCGCGTCCGCCACGCCGTGCGGGACGTGGGCGCCGCCCTGTCCATGGACCCGGCCGACATCGACCGGATCGCCAAGTCGTTCCCGCACATCCGCGCCCGCGACGCCCGCACCGCCCTGGACGAACTGCCCGAGCTGCGCCGGCTGGCCGGCGAGCGGGACCGGTACGGGAGGCTGTGGGAGCTGGTCGAGGCGCTGGACGCGCTGCCGCGCGGCGTCGCCATGCACCCGTGCGGGGTACTGCTCTCCGACGCCTCGCTGCTCTCCCGCACCCCGGTCGTGCCGACCAGCGGGGAGGGCTTCCCGATGGCGCAGTTCGACAAGGACGACGTGGAGGAGCTCGGCCTGCTCAAGCTCGACGTGCTCGGCGTGCGGATGCAGTCGGCGATGGCGCACGCGGTCGCCGAGATCGCGCGCACCACCGGCGAGGAGGTGGACCTCGACGACCCGGAGCAGGTGAGGCCGGGCGACCCCGCGACGTACCGGCTCATCCGGTCCGCCGAGACGCTCGGCTGCTTCCAGATCGAGTCGCCGGGGCAGCGCGACCTGATCGGCCGGCTCCAGCCCGCGACCTTCCACGACCTGGTCGTGGACATCTCGCTGTTCCGGCCCGGCCCGGTCGCGGCCGACATGGTCCGCCCCTTCATCGCCGCCCGGCACGGCAGGGCCCCGGCGCGCTACCCGCACCCGGACCTGACGGAGGCGCTGGAGGAGACGTACGGGGTCGTCGTCTTCCACGAGCAGATCATCAAGATCCTCGACATCATGACCGGCTGCGGCCGGGACGAGGCGGACGCGGTGCGCCGCGGCCTCTCCGACCCCGAGTCGCAGACCCGCATCCGGGTCTGGTTCGAGCGCAGGGCGACGGAGCGCGGGTACGGGGCGGACGTCGTCGCGCGCACCTGGGGGATCGTCGAGGCGTTCGGCAGCTACGGCTTCTGCAAGGCGCACGCGGTGGCCTTCGCCGTGCCGACCTACCAGTCGGCGTGGCTCAAGGCCCACCACCCGGCGGCCTTCTACGCCGGGTTGCTCACCCACGACCCGGGGATGTACCCCAAGCGGCTGCTGCTGGCCGACGCGCGGCGGCAGGGGGTGCCGGTCCTGCCGCTGGACGTGAACGTGTCCGGCGTCTCCCACCGTATCGAACTGGTGTCCGGTTCAGTGGCGGGGCACACGTCCGGCATGTCCGGTACGCCCGGTACGTGGGGGGTGCGGCTCGCGCTCCTCGACGTCCACGGCATCAGCGAGGCGGAGGCCACCCGCATCGAGGCCGGTCAGCCGTACGCGTCCCTGCTCGACTTCTGGGAGCGCGCCCGGCCCAGCCGCCCCGTCGCCGAACGGCTCGCCCAGGTCGGCGGGCTCGACGCGTTCGGCGCCAACCGCCGCGACCTGCTGCTGCACCTCGCCGAACTCCACCGCGCCCAGCGGGGCGGCGGCTCGTACGGCGAGCAGCTCCCGCTCGCCGGCGGCCGCAGGTCGGCCCCCGTCGGGCTGCCCGACCTGACCGACGCCGAACGGCTCAGCGCCGAGCTGGGCGTCCTGTCCATGGACGCCTCCCGCAACCTGATGACCGATCACCGGACCTTCCTGGAGGAACTCGGCGTCGTCACCGCCCAGCGGCTGCCCACCGTCCGGCACGGCCGGACCGTCCTGGTCGCCGGGGCCAAGGCGGCCACCCAGACCCCGCCCATCCGCTCCGGCAAGCGGGTCGTCTTCACCACCCTCGACGACGGCACCGGCCTGGTCGACCTGGCCTTCTTCGACGACAGCCACGAGCGGTGCGCCCACACGGTCTTCCACTCCTGGCTGCTGCTCGTCCGCGGCGTCGTCCAGCGCCGCGGCCCGCGCAGTTTCAGCGTGGTCGGCTCGGCCGCCTGGAACCTCGCCGAACTCGTCGAACTGCGCCGCGACGGCGGCCTGGACGCGGTCGCCGCCCGCCTGGCCGAGCCGCCCGCCGGCGACCCGGCCGGTACCGGCCCTGCGAGCGCCGGCCCGGTCGGCGCCGCCCCGGCCACCGCCCCGGCGGACACCGGCCGCCGGATCACGATGGCCAACGGCTACGTCATGAACCCCTGGGCCGACCTGCGCCCCGCGGGCGAGGGCGTGGCGGCGCCCGGCCGCAAGCTGTGGCACCAGAGCCAGGGGAGCGCGGGATGACCGGGACGGTCCTGTGCGTACGGTTCGGGCTCGCGCCGGCGGACGAGGCGCTCCTGCCGGACCTCCTCGCGCTGCTCGGCGGGTTCACCCCCGTCGTCCAGGCCGAACCGCCCGACGCCGCCCTCGCCGACCTGGGCGGCGCCGTACGGTACTTCGGCCGCGGCCCCGCCGAACTCGCCGCCGTCATCCGGGTCCGGGCGCTCGCCCTGTACGGCGTGGACTGCGCCATCGGCGCCGGGCCGGGCCCCCGGACCGCCCGCATGGCCGCGCGCCGGGCCGCGCCCGGCACCACCCTGGTCGTCGACGACCCGGCCGCCTTCCTGCGCGACCTGCCCGCCGCCGCGCTGGACGGGGTCGGCCCGGCGACCGCCCGCACCCTCCGCTCGTACGGGCTCGACACCGCCGGCCGGGTGGCCGACGCCCCGCTCGCCGTGGTCCAGCGGATCGTCGGCGCCCGGGCGGGGCGCGACCTGTGGGAGCGGGCGCGGGGCGTCGACCGCACCCGGGTCGTCCCGAACGCCGCGGCCCGCTCCGTCGCCGCCGAACGCTCCTTCCCGCACGACGAACTCGACCGCGACCGGCACCGCAGGGCCCTGCTCTCCGCCGCCCAGGAACTGGGCGCCCGGATGCGGGCCGACGGCCAGGTGTGCCGCGCGCTCACCCTCACCGTGCGGTACGCCGACCGCTCCACCACCACCCGCGAACGCACCCTGCGCGAGCCGACCGCGCACTCCGCGGAGCTCACCTCCGTCGCGTACGCCCTCCACGACGGGCTGGCCCTGCAACGGGCCAGGGTGCGCGGCGTCACCCTGCGCGCCGAGGGCCTCGCCCCCGCCGAACGGGCCGCGCACCAGCTCTCCCTGGACCCGACCGACGACAAGGCCCGGCGGCTGGAGGCCGTGGCGGACCGCGCCAGGGCCCGGTTCGGTCCGGACGCGATCATCCCCGGCTCGCTCGCGGCCTGAGTCTTCGCGACGGCGGCCGTGCGGTCCGGGTGCCGCCCGCCCGCGACGGCGGCCGCCCTCCCGCCCCCCGTGGCGGCGGCCACTCATGCGGTGCCCCCGCGACGGCGGCCGCCCTCCCGTGCGGGGGCCCTTACCGCGTGGCGGTGGAGTCCCGGGCAGGTTTTACCGACCCATAACTTCCCTCCTGCCGCTACCCGTACGTAACTTGGCCTGAGCGCGGCCCCCACGCCGCGCCATCCCCGCCAGTGGTCCGGGCCGCCGGGGCGTACCGCCACCGCCCTTCACCTCCAGCCGCCAGGAGACCACCCGATGCTGCCCCCGCACGCCCCCGTCCGCCTGCGCCGCGCGCTCAGAGCCCTGACCGCCGCCTTCCTCCTCACCACCGCCGCCGTCCTCGCCCCGGCCGGCGCGGCCCAGGCCGCCACCCCCGCTCCCACCGCCACCGACCGGGGCTGGAACGACTACGCCTGCAAGCCCTCCGCCGCCCATCCGCGCCCCGTCGTCCTCGTCCACGGCACGCTCGGCAACTCCGTCGACAACTGGCTCGGCCTCGCCCCCTACCTGGTACGGCGCGGCTACTGCGTCTTCTCCCTCGACTACGGGCAGCTGCCCGGCGTCCCCTTCTTCCACGGCCTCGGCCCCGTCGCCGAGTCCGCCGGGCAGCTCGACGCCTTCGTCGACGGCGTCCTCGCCGCGACCGGCGCCCCCGAGGTCGACCTGGTCGGCCACTCCCAGGGCGGCATGATGCCCCGCCACTACCTGAAGTTCCTCGGCGGCGCCGCCGAGGTGAACGCCCTGGTCGGCCTCGCCCCCGACAACCACGGCACCACCCTGCTCGGCCTCACCGCGCTCCTGCCGTACTTCCCGGGCGTCGCCCACCTGCTGACCGAGAAGACCCCCGCCCTCGCCGACCAGATCGCCGGCTCCCCGTTCCTGCGCCGGCTCAACGAGGGCGGCGACACCGTCCCGGGGGTCCGCTACACCGTCATCGCCACCCGGTACGACCAGGTCGTCACCCCGTACCGCTCCCAGTTCCTCGACGGGCCCGGTGTCCGCAACGTGCTCCTCCAGGACCTCTGCCCCGTCGACCTCTCCGAGCACCTGGCGATAGGGCTGGTCGACCGGGTCGCGTTCCACGAGGTCGCCAACGCGCTCGACCCGGCCCGCGCGACACCGACCACCTGCGCGTCGGTCCTCGGCTGACCGGCGTACGACCGGAGGAGGGTCCCCCGTGGAGTCCCGCTGTGTCCTGCTGCCCGACCGCCACCGGCCGGGAGGCGGCCGGCGTCGCGGACGCGGACACCCGACCACGGTCGCTCCGCGACCGGATCGTGTCCGCCCGGTCCTGCCGCCCGGCCCCTGACCCCGGCAGTTCCTGAAAAACCATCAGATGGTGCGGCGGCGGGCCGCTCGCAGCAGCAGCGCCGCGCCCGCGCCCAGTGCCACGGCGCCGCCGGCGGCCGGGTACGCGGCCGTACCGTCCTCGCCGGTGGCGGCGAGGCGCGGCCCGCCGGCGGCCGGCGCTGCGGCGGCGGTGGTGGTGGCGGGTGTGGTGGCGGTCGGCACCGGGGAGGCCCCCGTACCGCCGTCCGGGCGCGCACCGCCGTCCGGGCGCGCACCGCCGTCCGGGCGCGCGCGCCGTCGCCGTGGCCGTCCCGGCCGGCATGCCCGTGGCCGCCGTCACCGTCACCGCCGTGGTCGGCGCCACCGTCACCACCGTCACCACCGTGTCCGCCGTGGCTGACGGTCGAGCGGGCCGCGTCGTCCGCGATCCGCCGCTCGCTCGGCGCCGACGCGGTGCGGCCCGTCCCCACGGTGGCGCCGACCACCACGTCGGAGCGGGTGTAGAACGCCTCGGGCGAGTCGGAGCGCTGCGGCCGCGGGCCGGGCGCGGCTCAGCCCACGGGGCGGTAGCGCCGCTCCGGGCGGCCCGTGCCGCCGTAGCGGAGGGCCACCTCGGCGCGGCCCGTCTCCGCGAAGTACTCCAGGTAGCGGCGGGCGCTCACCCGGGACAGGGAGCCCGCCTCCGCGCACTCCGAGGCGGACAACCCGGCCGGGTGCGCCCGCAGGACGCGCTCCACCAGGTCCGCCGTGTGCGCGGCCAGCCCCTTCGGCAGCTCCCGGGCCGCCCGCGGCCGGGTGCCGAAGATCCGGTCGACGTCCTCCTGGCGCGCCTCGTCCAGCGCCGCGAGGCGGGTGCGGACCGACGCGGCGTGCAGCAGCTGCTCGCGCAGCGCCGCCTGGCTGAACGGCTTGATCAGATAGTGCAGCGCGCCCGCCCGCAGGGCCGACCGGACCGTGGCCGCGTCCCGGGCCGCCGTGATGAACAGCGCGTCCGCGTGGGCGGTACCCCGTCCCGCGCGCTCCTCCTCCGCCCGTACGGCCCGCAGCACCTCGATGCCGTCCATGTCGGGCAGGTACACGTCGAGCAGCAGGAGGTCGGGGCGCAGCTCCCGGGCGGCGCGCAGCGCGTCGGCGCCGCTGTGTGCCACCCCGGCGACCTCGAAGCCGTCCACCGCGGACACGTAGCGGCCGTGCAGCTTGGCGACCATGAAGTCGTCGTCCACCACCAGCACCCTCGTCACGGGAGAACGGTAGGCCGCGACCACAAGGACCACAACGTCCGTTGGTTGCGGAACGGAGACATCTCGTTCACGCGTGGGCAACATGTGGCGCACTCCCCGGAAAACCCAGACCGAAAGGCGGCACCCGTGCGACTGCGCACTCCCCTCGCCCTGCTCGGGGCGGCGCTGCTGGTGCTCGTGGGGCCGCCGCTGCTCGAACCCGGCAGCGGCTCCGAGACCGGCACCCACATCCCCGGCCTGCGGCTCATGGTCCCCAACACCCCCGGCGGCGGCTACGACATCACCGCGCGCACCGCGGCCAGGAACGCCGAGGACGCCGGGCTGACCCGCGACATCGAGGTCTTCAACCTGCCCGGCGCCGGCGGCACCGTCGGCCTGGCCCATCTCGTCGGCGAACACGGCAACGGCCGGATCGCCATGTCGATGGGGCTCGGCGTCGTCGGGGCCGTCCACACCAACAAGGCCCCCAGGACCCTCGCCGACACCACGCCCATCGCCCGGCTCACCGAGGAGCAGGACATCGTCGTGGTGTCCAAGGACTCCCCGTACCGGACCCTCCGCGACCTCCTCGCCGCCTGGCGGGCGAACCCCGGCAAGCTGCCCGTCGGCGGCGGCTCGTCGCCCGGCGGCCCCGACCACCTCGCACCGATGCTCATGGCGCAGGCGGCCGGGATCGCCCCCCGGTCGGTCAACTACGTGCCCTTCGACGGCGGCGGCGAGCTCCTCGCCTCGATCCTCGGCGACAAGGTCGCCTTCGGCGTCTCCGGCGTCGGCGAGTACCTCGACCAGATCCAGGCGGGCGAGCTCCGCGTCCTGGCCGTCACCGGCGCCGAGCGGGTCCCCGGCCTCGACGCCCCCACCCTCCGCGAGTCCGGGCTCGACACCGAGTTCACCAACTGGCGCGGCATCGTCGCCCCGCCGGGACTGACCGAAGCCGAACGCGACCGGCTCGTCGCCCTCGTCACCGCCCTGCACGCCTCGCCGCAGTGGCGCCGGTCGCTGGAGGAGAACGGCTGGACGGACGCGTTCCTCGCCGGGGACGCCTTCGGCACGTTCCTGGACCGGCAGGACCAGCGCGTCGCCGACGTACTGAAGGAGCTCGGACTGTGAGCACCCCCACCCCCCAGCCGGGCGGCCCCACCCCGCACGGCACCCCCGGGTCCCCCGGCGGCGCCCCCGCCGTGCGGAGCCGCCGCGCCTGGCTGCGCGACCACTCCGAGCTCGGCGTCGGCGTCCTGCTGCTGCTCCTCGGCGTCCTCGTCCTCACCGACGCCCTCACCATGAGCGTCGACATCGCCCAGCGCGGCCCCGTCGGCCCCCGCACCGTGCCCCTCGTGGTCGGCGCCGGGCTGGTCCTCGTGGCCGTCCTCCTCACCGTGGACGTCCTGCGCGGCGGGCGCGGCGAGGCCGAGGGCGGCGAGGACGTCGACCTGTCCGAACCCGGCGACGCGCGCACGGTGCTGCTGCTCGTCGGCGTGTTCCTCGGCAACGCCGTCCTCATCGAACCGCTCGGCTTCCCGATCTCCGGCGCGCTCCTCTTCTGGGGCTCCGCGTACGCCCTCGGCAGCCGCCGCACCGACCGCGACCCGCTCGTCGCGGCCGTGCTCTCCCTCGTCACCTACGTCGTCTTCGACCACCTGCTCGGCGTCCCGCTCCCCGGCGGCCCCCTCATGGGAGTGATCTGATGGATTCCCTGAACTCCCTCGTCGACGGCTTCGGCACCGCCCTCACCCCCCTCAACCTGCTGTGGGCGGCGGTCGGGGTCCTCCTCGGCACCGCCATCGGCGTCCTGCCCGGCATCGGCCCCGCCATGGCCGTCGCCCTGCTCCTGCCCGTCACCTACGGCCTGGAGCCGACCGGCGCGTTCATCATGTTCGCCGGCATCTACTACGGCGCCATGTTCGGCGGCTCCACCACGTCGATCCTGCTGAACACCCCCGGCGAGAGCGCCGCCGTGGTCGCCGCCATCGAGGGCAACCCCATGGCGAAGTCCGGCCGCGGCGCCCAGGCCCTCGCCGCTGCGGCCGGCGGCCACTTCGCCGGCGGCATGATCGGCACCGTCCTGCTGGTCGCGCTCGCCCCGGCCGTCGCCGCGCTCGCCGTCGACATCGGCGCGCCCGACTACTTCGCGATCATGGTGCTGGCCTTCATCGCCGTCACGTCCGTCCTCGGCTCCTCCCGCATCCGCGGGCTGGCCTCACTGCTGGTCGGGCTCAGCATCGGCCTGGTCGGCCTGGACCGGATGACCGGCCGGCCCCGGCTCACCTTCGGCTCCCTCCAACTCGCCGACGGCATCGACGTCGTCATCGTGGCGGTCGGCCTCTTCGCCATCGGCGAGGCCCTCTGGGTCGCCGCCCACCTGCGCCGCGGCACCGCCGACGCCCTGCCCGTCGGCCGGCCCTGGCTCGCCCGCTCCGACCTGCGCCGCACCTGGAAGCCGTGGCTGCGCGGCCCCCTCATCGGCTTCCCGTTCGGCGCCATACCCGCCGGCGGCGCCGAGATCCCCACCTTCCTGTCGTACGTCACCGAGAAGAGGCTCTCCCGCCACCGCGACGAGTTCGGGCGCGGCGCCATCGAGGGCGTCGCCGGGCCGGAGTCCGCCGCGTCGGCGTCGGCCGCGGGCACCCTGGTCTCGATGCTGACGCTGGGCCTGCCCACCACGGCCGTCGCCGCCGTCATGCTCGCGGCGTTCCAGCAGTACGGCATCCAGCCCGGACCGCTGCTCTTCGAACGCGAACCGCAGCTGGTGTGGGGGCTGATCGCCTCCCTCTTCGTCGGCATGGTGCTCCTGCTCGCGCTGAACCTGCCGCTGGCCCCGCTGTGGGCGAGGCTCCTGCGCATCCCCCGCCCCTACCTGTACGCGGGCATCCTCTTCTTCGCCTCCGTCGGCGCGTACGCGGTCGGCGGGGAGGCCCTCGACCTGGTGGTGCTGCTCGTCATCGGCCTGATCGGCTTCGGCATGCGGCGTTACGGCCTGCCGGTGCTGCCCGCCGTCATCGGTGTCATCCTCGGACCGGCCGCCGAACAGCAGCTGCGCCGCGCCCTCCAGATCAGCGACGGCAGCCTCACCGGCCTCGTCGACACGCCCTTCTCCGTCACCGTCTACTGCGTCGTCGCCCTGCTGCTGGCCTGGCCCCTGATCCGCGGGGCGCTCGCCCGCCGCCGTAACCTGACGTCGTGACCGACGCCGTTCGCCCCGCCGACCCCACCGACGTCCCCGCCGTACGGGACGTCACCGATGCCGCCTACCGCCACTACATCGCCCGGATCGGTGTCGTCCCGGCGCCGATGGAGGCGGACCACGCGGCGGACGTGGCGGCGGGGCGGGTGTTCGTCACCGGCGCACCGGTCCGGGGGCTGGTCGTCGTGCGGACCGAACCCGACCACCTGTACCTCGACAGCGTCGCCGTCCACCCCGACGCCCGGGGCACGGGCCTCGGCCGCCGCCTCCTCGCCTTCGTGGAGGACCGTGCCCGCGCCCTGGGCCGCCCCGAGGTGCGGCTGCTGACGAACGCCATGATGTGGGAGAACCAGGCGATGTACGAGCGGTACGGCTACGAGGTCGTGGAGCGCCGTGTCGACGGCCCCTACGACCGCGTCCACTACCGCAAGGCGCTGCCCTGACGGGCCCGGGCCTCCAGGGCGTCCAGGGCCTCCACCGCGCGGGCCGCGGCGGCGGGGTCGCGGTCGGCGAGGCCGCTCGCGGCGAACTCGTCCTCGTCCAGCCGCAGCACCCGCGTCCGGTCCGCCGACACCCACAGGTCCAGGTCCAGGTCCTCGACGACCACCTCGGCGGCGGTCACCTCGGCGGGCCGGGTGATGTCGCAGTACCAGCCCTTCAGCGTGCCGTCGGCGGCCCGGACCTCCTTGACGGAGTACCACCGGTCCCGCCCGTAGTGCTCCGTGAAGACGTCGCCCGGCTCGAACCGGACGAACCCGAAGTCCCGCACCCCCTCGCCCGCCCACGCGGCGCGCACCGTCAGCAGCGTGCCGTCGTCGGAGAGGACCTCCGCCGGGTAGCGGATCTTCGTGCGGCCCGCCTTGACGAGCACGACGTCAACCGAGCGTGCGGACATGTCCGACCTCCGTGGCGCAGACGCGGTAACCGAGCCGCCGGTTGACGGCCAGCATCGGGGCGTTCGTGGAGTCGTTGCTCGTGTACGCCGACCGGAAGCCGGCGGCGCGCGCCCGGCGCAGCGAGTCCGTCTTGGCGAGCGCGGCGAGGCCGCGGCCGCGGTGGGCGCGGCGTGTGCCGGTCATCCCGGAGACGTAGCGGGTGGCGCCGTCGGTGTGGGCGGCGGTGAACGCCGCCACCTCCCCGTCCACGAGCACCACCGTGCTGAGCCGGTGGTCGAGGAGCGGGTCCCCCCAGGTGTCGCGGAGCCAGTCGGCGTAGTCGTCCAACACCACCGGCACGTCGGTCGGTTCGTCCGCCACCACCTCGGCGTCCGCCTCGAACAGCGGGCGCGGGTCGGCCGCGAAGTCCGCCGCGGTCCGCAGTTCCACCCCCGGCGCGAGGGCCGCGACGGGGTCCGGCAGGGCGGCCGCGGCCAGGTCCAGCAACTGGTAGCGCATGGTGCGGGCGGACAGGTAACCGCGCCGCTCCGCGAACGACCGGCACTCCGGACGGCCCGCCACCCATGTGTGCGCGGCCCGCGCCCCGGCGGCGGCCAGGTGCTCCTCGGCGGCCGCCAGCAGCCGACCCCCCACCCCGCGCCCGCGGTGGTCCGGGTGGACCCCCGCGGAGACGTGCCCCTGCCCGGGCTCCGGGCTCTCGTGGGTGATGCCGGCGCCGGCCCAGCCGACGGCCTCGCCGTCCCGCTCTGCCACCAGCAGGCGGTACCGGCGGGCGGGCGGCGACGCCACGACGTCGAACAGCACCGACGCGGGCGTCGTCACGATGTACGGCGCGCACGCCCGGCGCACCCGTGTGACCCCGGGCGCGTCCTCGGGGCGGAACTCACGCACGATCACGGTCATGCCCGGGACGCTACGCGCGCCCCCGCCCACGCCGCCTCCCTTTTTCCACCGCGCGGGGGGAGGGCCGCCGTGTGGCGGCGACCTTCGTCGTGCGGGTGCCCGCCGTGGAACCTCCGCCGCGTGGGGAGGGGCCGCCGGTGGGGGAGAATCGGGCCCGTGACGCTGAAGCTCGCCCTCGACCAGGACACGGCCACCCCGCCGTATGAACAACTGCGCGCCCAGATCGCGGAGCAGGCCAGGACCGGCCGGCTCGCGGTCGGCTCGAAGCTGCCGACCGTGCGCGGCCTCGCCCAGGAGCTGGGCCTGGCGGCGAACACCGTCGCCAAGGCGTACCGCGTGCTGGAGGCCGACGGGGTGATCGAGACCCGGGGCCGCGCCGGCACGTTCGTCGCCGCCGCCGGCGACGCCGCCGAGCGCCACGCCGCCGCGGCGGCCGCCACGTACGTCCGGGAGGCCCGGCGGCTGGGCCTGTCGCGCGCCGAGGCGCAGGCGGCGGTGGCGGAGGCCCTGCGCGCCGGCTACGGCGGCTGACCCCCACGGCCCCGGGCGCCGGCTACGGCGGCTGACCCCCACGGCCCTGGGGTCCCCGACGCGCACCGCCCCCGACGCGCGCGGGCTGTCGGGCCGCGCGCCGGTCGTACATGCGGGCGGGCGGGCCGTCCGGGCCGCGTGCCGGCCGTCCGCGCCGTGCGGGCCTTTGGGCCAAGCGCCGGCCGTGCGGGCGGTGTGCGTCGGGCGGCGGGCGGTGCGCGCCGGGCGGCGCCTACAGGTACAACCCGGCCTCGCGGGAGCGCGGTTCCGGCAGGGCCGTCGGGGACGTGCCGCGGCGCAGCGCGTACAGCTCGGCGAGGGTGGCCCCGTCCCGGCCGACTCCCTCCTCGGTCCCCAGCCACCCCACGGCCTCGGCCCGGCTCAGCGGGCCGACCTCGATGCGGGCCAGGCACCGTCCGGGCCGGACCACGGCGGGGTGCAGCCGCTCCAGGTCCTCGTTGGTGGTGACGCCGACCAGGACGTTGCGGCCCTGCCCGAGCAGCCCGTCCGTCAGGTTCAGCAGCCGCGACAGGGCCTGACCCGCGGTGTGCTTGGCCTCGCCGCGGATCAACTCGTCGCAGTCCTCCAGCAGGAGCAGCCGCCAGCGACCCTTGCCCGTGCCGTCGTCCTCGCCGATCGCGATGTCCATCAGGTAGCCGGTGTCGCCGAAGAGCCGCTCCGGGTCGAGGACGCAGTCCACCTGGCACCAGTCGCGCCAGGACCGGGCGAGCGTGCGCAGGGCGGAGGTCTTGCCCGTGCCCGGCGGGCCGTGCAGGAGCAGCAGCCGCCCGGTGACGTCGTCGGGCGTGACCTTCATCAGCCGGTCCAGCGCGTCCGCCACCGGGGCGGTGTAGTTGGACCGCACCTCGTCCCACGCGCCCGCGGCGATCTGCCGCGTCGTGCGGTGCGGGCCGCGCCGGGGCGACAGGTACCAAAAGCCCATGGGGACGTCGTCCGGGCGCGGTTCGGGCTCGTCCTGGGCGTCGCGCGTGGCGTCCGTCAGCACCCGCTCGGCGAGCGCCTCGTCGACCGCGGTGACCGTGACGTCCGCACCCCGGTTCCAGCGCGAGACCAGCAGCGTCCATCCGTCGCCCTCGGCGAGGACGGCGCTGCGGTCGTCGGCGCGGGCGGAGCGCAGCACCGTGGCACCCGGCGGCAACAGCGTGGACCCGGACCTGACGCGGTCGAGGCTGCGGCTGCGCGAGTGCGGCTGCTCTCCCGTCGCGAACCGGCCGAGGAACAGCGCGTCCACGACGTCGGACGGGGAGTCGCTGTCGTCGACGGTGAGCCGGATCGGCAGGGCGTCCTGAGGGTTGGCTGACATAGGGCCCATGATCCGACACGCCCGCGCCCTCCGCACCGCCTTTTGGCCGGCGCCGTCCCTCCGGCGGCCGCGTGCCACAGGGGTGTACGGCGCGCGCCGGCGTGGTGACGCGCGCCTCCCCGGGCGGGTGAACTCCCCGGCGTTTTCCGTGTTTTCTCTTGGCATGAACACGGCGTACTGCTACCAAAGTCGAGGCAGAGATCCTGCTGAAGGGGGTTGCATGAAAACGTCCCGCTCCGCCGCCCTGGTCTCCTCGCTCCTCCTCGGCGCCGCCCTGACCCTCACCGGGGCGGGGACCGCGCAGGCCGACTCCTCGGCCGCCGCCGTCGACTACGTGGCCCTCGGCGACTCCTACTCCTCCGGTCTCGGAGCCGGCGCCTACGACGCCGCGAGCGGCTCCTGCAAGCGCACCACGCGGGCCTACCCCGCCCTCTGGGCGGCCGCGAACTCACCCTCGTCGTTCGCCTTCACCGCCTGCTCGGGCGCTCGTACGGGTGATGTGACGGCCAACCAGCTCGGCCCGCTCACGAGCGGGACGGACCTCGTCTCCCTCACGATCGGAGGCAACGACGCCGGCTTCGCCGACGTGATGACCACCTGCGTGCTGCAGTCCGAGGCCACCTGCGTCGCGCGCGTCAACGAGGCGAAGCGCTTCGTCGACACGACCCTGCCCGGACGCCTCGACTCCGTGTACTCCGCCATCCGGGCCAAGGCGCCGTCCGCCCGCGTCGTCGTCCTCGGCTACCCCCGCTTCTACAAGCTCGGCGGGTCCTGCGTGGCGGGGCTCACCGAGAACGAGCGCAGTGCCATCAACGGCGCCGCCGACCACCTCAACACGGCCACCGCGAAGCGCGCCGCCGACCACGGCTTCACCTTCGGCGACGTCGTGCCGACCTTCACCGGCCACGAGATCTGCTCCGGCGCCCCCTGGCTCCACAGCGTCAACTGGGTGAACGTCGGAGAGTCGTACCACCCGACGGCCGGCGGTCAGTCGGGTGGCTACCTGCCGGCCTTCCGCAACGCCGCCTGACCCACCCCGCGCACGGGCCGGGTCCGGACCACCACGTCCGGACCCGGCCCGCGCGCCCGGCCGGACCGGGCAACCCTCCGGCCGCGCGCCCGTCCCCGCCGGTACCGTCCGGCCCGCGCGCCCGCGTCCACTCCCGCGCCGTCCGCCTCGCGCGCCCGGCCGTACCGGCACGGCCCGGCCCGCGCGTCGGCTCCCCGTCCGCCCCGCCCCGAGCCGTCCTTGTCCGTCCGCCCCGCCTCGGCCCGTCCTTGTCCGCCCCGCCCCGCCCCGGCTCCGTCCGGCCCGGCCGCGACCGCCTCCGTCTCCGCCCTACCGCAGGGCGACGTACACCAGCCCGGCCACGACCAGTCCGACGACGGCCACCACCAGCCCCACCGCGCCCACGGCCACCGCGGCCCGACGCCCCGGCGGCTCCGCGCCGCCCCCGCCCCCCGCCGGTCCGCCCGTCGGCCCCGGATCCGGCCCCGGCCCCCGGCCCACGCCCGGCGGCCCCGCCCCGCCCGCCGAGTCGGCCCCGTCGGGCCGTCGCGCGCGTCCGGCCCCCTCCGCCCCACGCCGCTCGGCGGAGTGCCCCGACGCCCGTACGGTACGAGCCGCGCCGCCCGCGCCCGCCGCGCCCAGCAGCCGCGCCGCCTCCTCCGCCGACGGGCGCGCGTCCGGGTCCCGGCGCAGCAACGCCCCGACCACCGGGGCGAGGCCGCCCGCCCCGCGCGGCGGCAGCGGCCCGTCCGCGCCGCCCGCACCCTCCGCGCCGCTCCCGCCCCCCGCACCGGTCGCGCCGCCGCCCGCCGGCGGGCGGCCCTCCACCGCCGCGTACAGCAGGGCCCCCAGCGACCACAGGTCGCCCGCGGGCGTGGCGGGCCGTCCCGGCCCGCACTCGGGCGCCCGGTACCCCGGCGCGCCGCCCGGACCGGCGGCCGGCGCGGTCCCGAAGTCCGTCAGGGCCACCCGGCCGTCGTTGCCCAGCAGTAGGGCTTCCGGCGCCACCGATCCGTGCGGCACGCCCGCCGCGTGCGCCGCGCGCAGCGCCTCCAGCACCTCCGCGCCGACGCGCGCCGCCCGGTGCGGCGGCAACGGCCCCTCCGCCTCCAGCGTCTCGGCCAGCGTCAGCCCCCGCACCAGCTCCGTCACGAGCCAGGGCCGGCCGTCCTCCATCACGACGTCGAACACGGCGACCGCGTTCCGGTGGGCGACCCGGGTCGCCTCCCGCGCCGCCCGCTCCACGCCCTCCGCCGCCCGCCCCCCGTCGGCGTCCCCGGCCCCGCGCGGCAGGCGCACGTCACGCACGGCGACGTCGCGGCCCCGCACCTCGTCGCGGGCCCGCCACACCACGCCCGCGCCGTCCTCGCGCAACGGGTCGGCCAGCCGGTACCGCCCGCCCACCAGCCTTGCCCCGTAGGCTCCTTGACTCATGACGGCCTCCTTCCACGTCGTCGGCGGACACCAGGAGGCTGTCCAACTCACCGTGAAGCCAGACATATTCGGAGCGTGACCGTCAACGCCCGTATCCGAGCCGCGAATCCCCGTACCGGGATACACGACTGCGAGATGGGGACGATAGGGTTAACGTTGGCCCGGGTCGGGTGCCCTTGTACGGGTGGGGAGTGTCATGGATCAGATAACAGTGCGCAGCAGGCCACGCGTGCCTGCCATCACCTGCGGGAGCAGCGCGACGAGTTCGCGCCTCGACCGCCACCTCGCGGTTCTGGGAGGTCCGGCCATCCCGCAGCGCGAGGCCGCCGAGGCCACTTTGCTCATGCGCGAGCTGACGGCGCGTGACGTTGCGCACAGTCACCGCAGCCGCGGCGCCCGGGTCTCGCTCTTCGCGCCGCTGCGCCGGCTGCGCCGCTCCCTCTTCGGCAACCACGGCTGAGACGGGCGGGGGACCGGCACCGGCCCCGCCCGTCGGGCGCCGCGGCGGGGGGCCCGACCCGGCAGCTCCCCCAAAGGCCGTCCCCCGCCCGCCCCGGCCCGCGTCACCGCCGCGTCACGCGACCACGCCGTCCCGGCGCAGCCGCGCACGCTCCGGCTCGTCCAGCCCGAGTTCGCCCAGTACGGCGTCCGTGTGCTCGCCCAGCGCGGGCACCGCTCCCATCAGCGGCTCCGGCCCGCCCGGCAGGGTGATCGGCGGCAGCAGCGCCCGCAGCGGACCCACCGCCGAGTCGACCTCCCGCCACCTGTACCGCGCCGCGAGCTGCGGGTGCGCCACCACGTCGGCCACCGTGTTGAGCCGCGCGCAGGCGATGCCCGCCGCTTCCAGCCGCTCCACCGCCTCCGCCGTGTCCAGCGCGGCCAGGGCCCGGCCCACCGCCGCGTCGGTCCGCTCCCGGTTCGCCACCCGCGCCCCGTTCGTCGCGAACGCCGGGTCGTCGCCCAGCTCCGGGCGGCCCAGCACCTCGCCCGCCAGCCGGCGCCACTCCCGGTCGTTCTGCACCGACAGCAGCACCTGCCCGCCGTCCGCCGTCGGATAGGCGTCGTACGGGGCGATGACGGCGTGCGCGACCCCCGTGCGCGCCGGGGCCTCACCCCCGTGCATCCCGTGGTGCAGCGGATGGCCCATCCACTCGGCCAGCGACTCCAGCATCGAGATCTCCACCGGCCCGCCGAGCCCCGTCGTCGCCCGCCGCAGCAGCGCTGCCAGCACCCCCGAGAACGCGTACATCCCCGCCGCGATGTCGGCCGCGGGGACGCCCGCCTTCACCGGCCGCTCCGGCGTGCCCGTCACCGACACGAGCCCCGCCTCACACTGCACGAGCATGTCGTACGCCCGCTTGTGCGCGTACGGACCGCCCGCGCCGTACCCGGAGACGTCGACCGCCACCAGCCGCGGGTGGGTCGCGCAGAGCGTCGCCGCGTCCAGCCGCAGGCGCGCCGCCGCGCCCTGCGCGAGGTTCTGCACGAACACGTCGGCCCGCGCCACGAGCCGGCGCACGAGGGCGATGCCGCGCGGGTCCTTCAGGTCGACGGCGAGGGACTCCTTGCCCCGGTTGCACCAGACGAAGTGGGAGGCGAGTCCGCGCGCGGCGGTGTCGTAGCCGCGCGCGAAGTCGCCGCCGTCCGGCCGCTCGACCTTGATGACCCGGGCGCCGAGGTCGGCGAGCTGACGGGTGGCGAAGGGCGCCGACACCGCCTGCTCGACGGCGACGACCGTGACGCCGTCGAGCGGCAGGGGGAGCGGCCGGGGCCGCTGGTGGGTGCTCATGACAGCCGTGCCTACCGTGTACGGACCACCTTTGTCACCCCTTCGGGTGGGCGTAGCGGCGTACCGCGAGCGGCGCGCAGACCGCGATGACCAGCAGCGACCAGGCGAGGGCGCCCGCGACGGGGTGGGCGACCGGCCACGCCGCGTCCGCGGGGACGGGCGCGTTGCCGCACAAGTGCCGTACCGCCGTGGCGACCGCCGAGATCGGGTTCCACTCGGCGACCGTGCGCAGCCACCCCGGCATGCCGTCGGTGGGGATGTAGGCGTTCGACAGCAGCGGCAGCATGAAGGTGGCGCCGCCCAGTTGCCCGGCCGGTCGACGCGGTGAGCGGCGAGTACGAGCTGACCGACGCGCCCAGCGGCGACTGGAAGGCCGACATGCTCGGGCTGGGCCGGCAGACCCGGGCCCTCCTGTACCGGCACCCCTGGCTGACCCGCGTGATGTCGACGGTGTACGGCTCCAGCCCCAACGCCCTGCGCTACCTGGAGTTCTGCCTCGACTGCCTGGCCCCGCTCGACGCGCCGGGCGGCACCAAATGGAGCTGATCGCGATGGTCAACGGCACCGCCATGATCACCGTCGCGAACGGGCTCGCCCTGGCCGAGCGCACGCGCGCTCTGCCGTGGTCGGAGGAGCGGGAACAGGCCGCCCGCGCCGCCTACCTCGCCCGGCAGCCGGCGGGCGGGGCGTACCCGCGCCTCGCCGAGCTGCTCGCCGGGGCGCCGGCGCCCGAGGACCCCGACGGCGCCTTCGACCGCGCCCTGCGGCGGCTGCTGGACTCCTTCGGTTAGCTACAGCAGGGCGAGTTGCCCCTCGGGGCCCTCCTCCGTCCGGTCCAGGACCGAGGCCGGGCGGCGGGCCGCGTCCGGGACGGGCAGGACACCGGCCGCGCGGAGGTCGGCTCGGGTCAGCGGCTCCATCCCGGACAGGTCCGGACGCTCCGCCTCCAGCTCCGCCTGGAGGGCCAGCACCGTGATCAGCTCCAGCAGCTCCGACGTCCACTCCGGGGGCCACGCGGCGGGGCCGATCGCCTCCAGCGTGCCGGGCTCGGCGGGAGCGGTACGGTGCGCGAACCACAGCTCCAGCACCCGCGCCCCGCCCACCCGGTACTCCCACGCCCCGGTCGGCACGGGCGCGATCCGGCCCCTGTCGCCGACGAGCAGCGCCTCGCCCTCCGCGTCGTACACGAGCCCCCGCGGCCGATCCGGCAGCGCGGCCCGCACGTAGGGGCGCCGCCCGCCCGGCAGCCGCGGGCGCGCGCCGCCGCGGGCGCCGCGCGACTGCACCTCCGCCATGCGGCGGCCCAGCGCCACACCGGCCGCCCAGACGGCCGCGTCGGCGGGCAGCGGCACGGTGCACCCGCCGGGGGAGGGGCGGGCGGCCGCCAGCGCCCAGGCCGGCAGCTCCTCGGGGGGCACCGCGCGGCCGTACCGCGCGCCCAGCAGCTCCAGCAGCCCGGGCGCGACGTTCGGTTCGCGCCCGCCCGGCCGCCGGTACAGCGGCCTGATGCGGCCCGGACGGCCCGCCGGTGAGCGGCCGTCCGGCAGCGCGGCCGTCACCAGCAGCGCCGGACCCGGCGCCTGCGGCACGTACCCCTGCTCGACGGCGAACAGCTGCCGCCCGTCGGCCACCCGCCACAGCTCCGGACGGGCCGCGTCGAGCAGCCGGTGGTCGGGCAGCAGCCACTGCTCGTCGAACGGCCCGTGCGCGAGCCGTACCGGCTCCGGGCAGGGGCCCGTCTCCCGCGCGAACCGCGCCGTTCCCGTCCGCTGCCCCGGCAGGGCGGCGACCGCACTCGTGAGGGTCCGCGCCCGGCTGGGCCGGAACAGGGCCTCCCGCTCGTCGCCGCCGACCCGGACCAGCGCGTCCCACCGGGCCCGCAGAGTCCGCGCGTCCGGGGCGACGACCCACGGCCGGCCCAGCCGCAGCGGCGCCACCGACCAGGGCATCAGGTCGTCGAGCAGGGGCACGTCATCCGTCACGGGGCGCATGCTAATGACCGCGCCCCGTCGCTTCCACCGCGGCCACCCGCCGACCGCTCGGGGCCGCCGCCACCTCCGGGCACGCCTCCGACGGCCGCTCCGGCCGTCCCGGCCGCTCCGGGCACCGGCCGCCGTCGAGGCACTGCGGATCCCGGGCGCGCCGGACACCGCCGGGACGCCGCCCGTCCCGGGAGCCCCGGCCGCCGCCGGGGCGCTGCGGTGCCCCGGCGCCCCCGGCCGCTTCCACCGCGGCCCTGCCCGGCGGCCACCAGGGCCCCGTTCAGTCCGCCTCCACCGTGACCGTGAAGGAGAACCGGTCGCCCCGGTACCGGATGCGCGCCACGTCCACCACGCGGCCGTCCTCGTCGTACGTCACGCCCGTGTAGTGCAGGATCGGCGACAGCAGCGGCACCTGGAGCAGCTCGGCCGTCGCGGGGTCCGCGAGCCGCGCCTCGACCGTGTCCGTGATCCGGCTGATCCGCACCCCGACCGCGTCCCGCAGCACCTTCGTCATCGGCCACCGCTCCAGGTCGGCCAGGTCGATCGCGGCCGCGATCTGCGGGCGGACCGCGTTCTCCGCCCAGTTCGTCGGCTCGCCCGTCTCCGCGTCCCGGCGCAGCCGCCGGTACGTGACGACCTCCCGCAGCTCCGGGAAGTGCTCGGCCAGCTCGCCGGGGACCGGCTGCGGACCGTGCCCGAGCACCGTCGTCCGCTCACCCGACTGCTGCGCGACGATCGCGTCGATCGAGCCGAGCAGCCGGCGCGGGGCGCTGCGCCGGGCGCCCGGCTCGATGAAGGTGCCGCGCCGCCGGTGCCGGCTGATCAGCCCCTCCTCCTCCAGCTCCTTGAGCGCCTGCCGCATGGTCAGCACGCTCACCCCGTAGTGCGCCGCCAGCCGCTCCTCGGTGGGCAGGCGCAGCGACGCGTCCGGGGAGCGCCCCAGTATCGAGGCGCGCAGGGACTGGGACACCTGGTACCACAGCGGCAGCTTGCGGTTCAGGACCAGGGAGTCGGGGGCGAAGGCGGACACGGCATCTCCGGAGGGCTGCGTGCGGTGTACGACCCACGTGACGTACTACGCGCGGAAGTGGCGCTCCAGACCCTGCCACACGTCGTCGTACCCCCGCTGCAGGTGGTCGGCCCCGGCGGCCTGGGCCGTGGTCGTCAGCGGCCAGCGCGTCTCGAACATGAAGGCCAGGCCGTCGTCGATCCTCTGCGGTGCCAGCTCGGCGGCGCTGGCGCGGTCGAACGTCTCCCGGTCCGGGCCGTGCGCCGACATCATCGTGTGCAGCGAACCGCCGCCCGGCACGAAGCCCTCCGCCTTGGCGTCGTACGCGCCCTCGATCAGGCCCATGTACTCGCTCATGACGTTGCGGTGGAAGTACGGCGGGCGGAAGGTGTCCTCGCCTACCAGCCAGCGTGGCGCGAAGACGACGAAGTCCACCCCGGCCAGGCCGGGGGTGTCGGACGGCGAGGTGAGGACGGTGAAGATCGACGGGTCCGGATGGTCGTAGGAGATCGTCCCGATGACGTTGAAGGCGCGCAGGTCGTAGACGTACGGGACGTGGTTGCCGTGCCAGGCGACGACGTCCAGCGGGGAGTGGTCGTACGTCGCGGCCCAGAGGTTGCCGCAGTACTTGTTCACCACCTCCACCCCGCCCTCGATGTCCTCGTACGCGGCGACCGGGGCGCGGAAGTCGCGCGGATTCGCCAGGCCGTTGGCGCCGATCGGGCCGAGGTCGGGCAGCTGGAAGGGCCGGCCGTAGTTCTCGCAGACGTAGCCGCGGGCGGTGTCGTCGAGCAGCTCCACGCGGAAGCGGACCCCGCGCGGGACGAGGGCCACCTCGCCGGGGCGGGCGGCGAGGACGCCGAACTCGGTGCGCAGCAGCAGGCCGCCGCGCTCGGGCACGATCAGCAGCTCGCCGTCGGCGTCGCTGAACACCCGCTCCATGGAGGTGTCGGCGTGGTAGAGGTGCACGGCCACGCCGGTGCGCTGCGTCACGTCGCCGTTGCCGCCGAGGGTCCACAGGCCCGCCAGCCAGTCCGTGCCGGGCGCGGGCGCGGGGAGGGGGTTCCAGCGCAGCCGGTTCGGGTCCGGGACGGTCTCCGTGAAGGGCGCCGAGCGCAGCGCGCCGTTGTCGACGCGGGTGAAGGGCGGGTGCGCGGCGGACGGCCGGATCCGGTACAGCCACGACCGCCGGTTGTGGGCCCGCGGCTCGGTGAAGGCGCTGCCGCTCAGCTGCTCCGCGTACAGCCCGAGCGGGGCCCGCTGGGGCGAGTTGCGGCCGTGCGGCAGGGCGCCTGGGACCGCCTCCGACTGGTGCTCGTTGCCGAAGCCGGAGAGGTACTCCAGGCCCTCGGCCGTCCTGCGGGCCCGCTCGCGCGCCGGCCGGTCCACCCGCCGGTCCGCCTGCTCGCCCGTCTGCCCGTCCGCCGGTACGGCGCCGCCCATGGTCATCGCCCGCTCCTGCCGCTCAAGGAATCCTCTGTATGACCGTAGGATTCCGCGGCCCCGCCGTCAACGGGGGGCGGGGGTCCGGTGGCCGGGGGAGTGGGACGGCCGGGCGGACCGGACGGTTCCCCGGGGGGCCGCGCCCGTCGCCGTACGGCCGGGCCGCGCGGGCCCCGCCTCGTGGCGCCCGCCCGGCGGCCGGGGCGGCGCGGCCCCGGCCGGCCGCTGCGGGGCGCCCGGGTGGCGGCTGCGCGGCCGCCCGCCGTCCGCCGCCGGCTGCGCCGACCGGGCGAACCGGGTCGGCGCGCCGCCCGACAAGTCCGGTGCGCCCGAGAGGTAACAGATATTCAGATTATCGGTTGATCCGTCCGACTCCCTTACGGAGGAACCCCTCATGACCGCAGCCCGACCACTCCTGCGCACGGCCGTCGCCGGACTCGTCCTCGCCGGCACCGCTCTCGGCGGCGCGCCCGCCGCCGTGGCCGCACCCGGGGACAACGGCGACGTCAAGATCCACAGCAACAGCACCTCGCCGCTCGACCAGCGCAACGAGCCCAAGGTCTGCAGCTTCTACCTCGCCGCGTTCAACTTCGACGGGCTCCAGCAGGTCGGCTACACCATCGCGCCGCAGCCGATGAAGGCCGGCGACCCCAGCGTCCAGGGCGCGATCACCCTCTCCCCGACCGGCACCGGCCACACCGACGAGCTCTCGCTCCCCGACGGCATGTACAAGCTCACCTGGACGTTCGTGGGCGCCACCGGTGCCGGCAAGACGAAGGTCTTCCAGGTCGACTGCCCCGACGGCACCGACTCGACCAGCGAGGAGGAGACCCCGCGCGGCGCCGTCGGCGCGGGCGGCGGCGGCATGGCGGAGGCACCGCCGGAGGAGGGCTCGGCGTTCGGCGTCGGAGCGGCGCTCGCGGCCGGCCTGGCGGGCACCGCCGGGCTGATCCTCGTCCGTCGTCGCCGTCGCGCCGATGGCGCCGCGTAGGCCCGGCCACACACGGTTCACCCGCCGGCAGCGGCGCCTGCTCCGCCTCGCCAGGACGGCGGCGGTGACGGCGGCGCTGGTCGCCGGCGGGGTCTGGTGGGCCCAGGACGACGCGCGGTCCGGGGCCCTCCGGCCCGTGGCGGCCCCACGGCAGCAGGCCGCGACCCCCGCCGCGCCGGCGCCCGGGGCGACGGGCGGGGCCGGACCGCGGGCCGTCCGCCCGCCGCCCGTGCCCACCGCGCGGCCGACGCCCACCGCGAAACCGCCGCCCGCCCCCCTCGGCCCGTCGCCCGCCGCGCGGCTGGCCATCCCGGCCATCACCATCGAGGCCCCCGTCATCGGCCTCGGCCTGGACGCCACCGGCCGGCTGCGCTCCCCGCCGGTCGACGACCCCCGCCTCGTCGGCTGGTACGACGGCGGGCCCACACCCGGCGAGAAGGGCACGGCCGTCGCCGTCGGCCACCGCGACACCCGCACCGGGGCCGCCGTCTTCCTCGACCTCCACTCGCTGAAGCGCGGCAACACCGTCCGGGTCACCCGCCTGGACGGGCTGACGGCCGTCTTCACGGTCGACCGCGTGCGGACGTACGGCAAGGAGAAGTTCCCCGACGAGGAGGTGTACGGGTCCACCGGCCGCCCCGAGCTGCGCCTGCTCACCTGCGGCGGGGCCTTCGACCCCAAGAAGGGGTACGCCGCCAACGTCGTCGTCTTCGCCCACCTCACCGACGTCCTCCCGGCGGGTGCCGACCGGGCGTGAACCGGCGGGCCCGTGCCTCCCCGAGGGGGCGCGCGGGTCCGCCGCGCCGTTCACCGGCGGCCGGTCGGAGGCGCGGACCGCCGGACGCCGGGGCGGGTCCCCTGCCACTGTGGGACCGGCCACGCGCCGGCCCGGCGCCGCCCGTCACCCACCGAGGAGCCCCGCGTGTCCGTACCCGCCCCGCCCTCCGCCGCCGTGCCGCCCTCCGTACCCGCCCCGCCCTCCGCCGCCGCCTCGCCCTCCGCCGCGGCGCCGGCCTCGGCGTCAGCGGCCGGCCCCGTGCCCGTGCCCACCCGCGCCCGCACGCGGGTCGCCCGTGGCGCCGGGGGCCGGGGCCGTACCGCCCTCGCCGCCGCCGCGCTCCTCCTCGCGGTCGGCGCCCCCACCGCGTACGTCGCGCTCGACGACGGCGCGGGCCCCGCCGTGCCCGCCGCCGGTGTGCCGGGGTCCACCGTGCCCGCCGGGGCCCGTGCCCACGCCGAGACCCGCCTGCTGTTCGGCACCGAGCGGCCCGACGGCGGCCCCGCGGTGACCGAC
This sequence comes from Streptomyces changanensis, assembly GCF_024600715.1. Lineage (NCBI taxonomy): Bacteria > Bacillati > Actinomycetota > Actinomycetes > Kitasatosporales > Streptomycetaceae > Streptomyces > Streptomyces changanensis. The sequence continues at coordinate 1,217,806 of NZ_CP102332.1, read as the reverse complement.
CGGCAGTTCACGGAGTTCGTCGACCGCGTGGTCACCCCGCTCTTCCCCGCCGGGCTCACCGTCCAGGAAGGGCGCGGCCAGTGGCGCGACGGCTCCGGCCGGATCCAGCGGGAGCGCTCGTACGAGCTGGTCCTGCTGTACCCGGCCGCCGACGCGGCCGCCGCCCACCCTCGCGTCGAGCGCGTCCGCGACAGCTACCGGCGGGCCTTCGGGCAGGAGTCCGTCGCGCGCGTCGACGACCGGGTGCGGGTCGACTTCTGAGCGGGCGCGGATGGCAGGATCGTGCCCACCCGCCACCGCCACCCTCTGGCGGCGGAAAACTACCGCCGCTAGTTTGGTCGGCGACGGACGACAGGCACAGCGAGCCAGGCCGAAGGAGACAGCGATGAAGGTCCACGACGGGATGTACATCGACGGCGCGTGGCGGCCCGCCGCCGGTGCCGGCACCATCGCCGTGGTGAACCCGGCGACCGAGGAGGTCATCGCCGAGGTGCCGGCGGGTTCGGCGCAGGACGTGGACGCCGCCGTGCGTGCCGCCCGGGCGGCCTTCCCCGCCTGGTCCGCCACCACCCCCGCCGAGCGCGCCGCCCGCCTCGCCGCCCTGCGCGACGCCCTCGCGGCCCGCCAGGACGAGATCGCGGCGACGGTCACCGCGGAGCTCGGCGCCCCGCCCAAGCTCGCCCACGCGGTCCACGCCGGGCTGCCGGTCACCGTCACCGGCTCGTACGCCGACCTCCTCGCCACGTACCCGTTCGAGGAGAAGGTCGGCAACTCGACCGTGCTGTTGGAGGCGGTGGGCGTCGTCGGCGCCATCACCCCCTGGAACTACCCGCTCCACCAGCTCGTCGCCAAGGTCGCCCCGGCCCTCGCGGCCGGCTGCACGGTCGTCGTCAAGCCGGCCGAGGAGACCCCGCTCACCGCCCGGCTCTTCGCCGAGTGCGTCGACACGGCCGGCTTCCCGCCGGGCGTCCTCAACCTCGTCACCGGCCTCGGCCCCGTCGCCGGCCAGGCGCTCGTCGAGCACGAGGGCGTCGACCTCGTCTCCTTCACCGGCTCCACCGCCGTGGGCCGGCGCATCGGGGCCACGGCCGGCGGCGCGGTCAAGCGGGTCGCCCTCGAACTCGGCGGCAAGTCCGCGAGCGTCATCCTGCCCGGTGCCGACCTGGCGAAGGCGGTCACCACCAGCGTCGCCAGCGTCATGTCCAACTCCGGCCAGCGGTGCAACGCCTTCACCCGCGTCCTCGTCCGCGCGGACCGCTACGAGGAGGCCGTGGCGCTCGCCGCCGAGGCCGTCACCGCGTACCGGCCGGGCGAGCGCCTCGGCCCGCTGGTCAGCGCCGCGCAGCGGGACCGGGTCGTCGCGTACGTCGAGAAGGGCGTCGCCGAGGGCGCCCGCCTCGTCGCCGGGGGCCCGCGGCCGCCACTGGACCGGGGCTACTACGTGGCGCCGACCGTCTTCGCCGACGTCACCCCCGACATGACCATCGCCCAGGAGGAGATCTTCGGCCCGGTCGTGGCGTTCCTCCGGTACGAGGACGAGGAGGACGCCCTGCGCATCGCCAACGGCACGGTGTACGGCCTCGCCGGGGCCGTCTGGGGCGAGCCCGGGGCGGCCGTGGCCTTCGCCCGCCGCATGGAGGCGGGTCAGGTCGACATCAACGGCGGCCGCTTCAACCCGCTCGCCCCCTTCGGCGGCTACAAGCAGTCCGGCGTCGGCCGCGAGCTCGGCGCGCACGGCCTCGCCGAGTACCTGCACACCAAGTCCCTCCAGTTCTGATCCCCGAGCCCGAGCCCGGCCCCCGAGCCCCGACCCCGGAGCCTCGGGGCCCGAGTCCCGGGGCTCCGACTCCCGACCCCCGACCCGCCGCGTTCCGGGGCTCCGAACCACCCCCGGGGCTCCGAACCCCGACCCGCCGAGCCCCGGGTCCTGACCCTGCCAAGCCCCCGAGCCGGGAGAAGCCCATCGTGGTCGTCCGCGCCGCCGTCCTGCCCGCCGTCGGGTCTCCGCTGGAGATAACCGGCATCGAACTCCCCGAGCCCGGCCCCGGCGAGGTCCGGGTCCGCCTCGCCGCCGCCGGGGTCTGCCACTCCGACCTGTCCCTGTCGGACGGCACCATGCGGGTGCCCGTACCCGCCGTCCTCGGCCACGAGGGCGCCGGCACCGTCCTCGCCGTCGGGCCGGGCGTCACGCACGTCGCGCCGGGTGACGAGGTCGTCCTCAACTGGGCCCCGTCCTGCGGCTCCTGCCACCACTGCGCGATCGGCGAGGTGTGGCTGTGCGTCGACGCCCTGGCCGGCGTGGGCCGCGTGTACGCCGCCACCGAGGACGGCACCCCGCTCCACCCGGGCCTGAACGTCGCCGCGTTCGCCGAGGAGACGGTCGTCCCCGCCCGGTGCGTCCTGCCCGTCCCCGACGGCGTGCCGCTGACCGACGCCGCCCTGCTCGGCTGCGCCGTGCTCACCGGCTACGGCGCCGTGCACCACTCCGCCCGCGTCCGCGAGGGCGAGTCGGTCGTCGTCGTCGGGGTCGGCGGGGTCGGCCTGGCGGCCCTCCAGGCGGCCCGCATCGCCGGCGCCGGGCCGATCGTCGCGGTGGACGTCTCGCCGGAGAAGGAGGCCCTGGCGAAGGCCGCCGGGGCCACCGACTTCGTCGTCGCCTCGGACGCCACCGCCCGGGAGGTGCGCGGGTTCACCGGCGGCCGGGGCGCCGACGTGGCCGTCGAGTGCGTCGGCCGGGCCGCCACCATCCGGACCGCCTGGGACTCCACCCGGCGTGGCGGCCGCACCACGGTCGTCGGCATCGGAGGCAAGGACCAGCAGGTGACGTTCAACGCCCTGGAGATCTTCCACTGGGGCCGCACGCTGTCCGGCTGCGTCTACGGCAACTGCGACCCCGCCCGCGACCTGCCCGTGCTCGCCGACCACGTCCGCGCCGGCCGCCTCGACCTCGGACTCCTCGTCACCGACCGGATCGGCCTGGCGGACATCCCGGCAGCGTTCGACGCCATGCTGGCGGGGAAGGGCGGGCGCGCCCTGGTCGTCTTCTGACGCACCCGCGAGACACCCCGGCCGCACCGTGCGCGGCCGGGGTGCCCGTGCTGCCCCGGTGGGCCGGGCCGGCGGACGTACCCGCACGTGGGAAGGGGCGCCGGGGGGCCGCGCCGCCGCCGCAGAAGCGTTGCGGTCCAGCCCGTTGACTCCATACCAGCCGGTCGGTACGGTCCCGGCAGTCAGGCGCCGCCCCCCTTCCGTCCCGCACCCACCGGAGCGTGCTCCCATGGACACGGCACCCCCTTCCGCCCCCGCCACCGCCGCCCCCACCGACCGCCACCGGCGCAAGGTGGCCACCGCCGCCGCCCTCGCCTCGGCCGTCGAGTGGTACGACTACTTCGTCTTCGGCATCGCCGCCGCCCTCGTCCTCGGCGACCTCTACTTCCCGGCCGCCAGCCCCTCGGCGGGCGTCCTCGCCGCCTTCGCCACCTTCGCCGTCGGCTTCCTCGCCCGCCCCATCGGCGGCGTCATCGCGGGCCACCTGGGCGACCGGCGCGGCCGCAAGCCGATGCTGGTCCTCGCCCTCACCCTGATGGGCGTCGCCACCGCGGGCATCGGCCTGCTCCCCACGTACGAGACGATCGGCATCGCCGCCCCGGTGCTCCTCGTCCTCCTGCGCGTCCTCCAGGGCCTCGCCGTCGGTGCCCAGTGGGGCGGCGCGATGCTCATGGCCACCGAGTACGCCCCCGAGGGCAGACGGGGCCTGTACGGCAGCCTCGTCCAGCTGGGCGTGCCGATCGGCGTGGTCACCGCGAACACCGTCTTCCTCGCGGCGGGCGCGCTCACCGGTGACGCGGCGTTCGCCGGCTGGGCCTGGCGGGTGCCGTTCCTCGTGGGCTTCCTCGTCCTCGGCCTCGCCTGGTACATCCACACGCGGGTCGAGGAGACGCCGGAGTTCCGGGCGGCCGAACGGGCCCTCGCCGCGCAGGAGAAGGAGCGGCCCCGATCCCCGCTGCGGACGGTCCTGCGCCACCAGCTCGGCACCGTGCTGCTGGCCGGCGGCTCGTTCGCGGTGAACACCGCCACCTTCTACATCGTCGTCACCGGCGTCCTCGACTACGCCACCCGCGAGCTGGCCATGGAGCGCAGCGCCGTGCTGACGGTCTCCCTCTGCGTGAGCCTCACGCAGCTGGCGCTGATCCCCGCGGCGGCGGCCCTGTCGGACCGGGTCGGCCGGCTGCGGGTGTACGCGTTCGGCGCGGCCGGGCTGCTGGTGTGGGCGGTGCCCATGTTCCTGCTCATCGACACGGCCTCGCTGCTCTGGCTGGCGGCGGGCACCTTCGTCGCCAGCTGCTTCCTCAGCATCATGTACGGCCCGCAGGCGGCGCTCTTCGCCGAGCTCTTCTCGGCGGAGACGCGGTACACCGGCGCCTCGCTCGGCTACCAGATCGCCGCCGTGCTCGGCGGCGGCCTCGCCCCGTTCCTGATGGTGCTGCTCCTGGAGGCGACCGGCACCTCGATGTCCGTGGCCGCCTACATCATGGTGCTGGCGGTGGTCGCGCTGCTCTCGATCAAGGTCCTCGCCTCCCGTGCCGCCGGGGCCGGCCGGCGCTGACGCCGCGCCCCGCGACCGGCGTCGACCACGCCCGGTACGACCGGCGTCGACCACGCCCGGTACGACCGGTGCCGACCCCGTCCCCACGCCCCGCGCCGACCCCCGTACGACCGGCGCCCCCGCGTCCCGGCCCGAGCCGGGTCCGCGTCCCCGCCCTGGCCGTGACCGGCCGGTGTCGGGGCGCGGGCGGGGCGCCGGGGGCGGGTCAGGCGCGCGCCAGGGCCGCGTACTGCACGGCGAGTCCGTCGAGCAGCGCCCGCAGGCCCGTCTCGAAGGCGCCCTCGTCGACCTTCTCCCGGTGCTCGGCCAGCAGGTGCGCCCGGCCCAGGTGCGGGTAGTCCGCCGGGTCGTAGGCCGTCTCGTCGTCGACGAACCCGCGCGCGAACGAGCCCAGCGCCGAGCCCGTGATGAAGTACCGCATGAGCGCGCCGATGTGCGTCGCCTGCGCGGGCGGCCAGCCCGCGCGGACCATCGCCCCGAAGACCGCGTCCGCGACGCGCAGCCCGGCGGGCCGCCGCCCGGGGCCGCTGGCGAGCACGGGGACGATGTTCGGGTGGTCGGTGAGGGCGGCCCGGTAGGAGACCGCCCAGTCGTGCAGCGCCGTCCGCCAGTCGCGGTCGTCGCCCTCGTCGAACATCGTCAGGTCGACCTGCGCGCTCACCGCGTCCGCGACCGCCTCGAGGATCTCGTCCTTGGTGCGGAAGTGGTTGTACAGCGACGGTCCGCTGACGCCCAGCTCCGCCGCGAGGCGGCGCGTCGAGACCGCCTCCAGCCCCTCCGCGTCGATCAGGGCGGCCGCCGCGTCGACGATGCGGGCTCGGCTGAGGAGGGGCTTGCGCGGTCTGGCCATGCGGCACATAGTAGGGCTGCCCAAAAAAAACTAGCGCTGGTAATTAAAAGGGGAGTGCGCGTGAACCTGGAGCTCAGCGAGGAGCAGGAGGCCGTCCGCCGGCTCGCCCGGGACTTCGTCCGGCGCGAGGTGGCCCCCCACGCCGCCGCCTGGGACCGGGCCGAGAGCGTCGACCGGGGGATCGTGCGCAAGCTCGGCGCGCTCGGGTTCCTCGGTCTGACCGTCCCCGAGGAGTACGGCGGCTCGGGCGGGGACCACCTCGCGTACTGCCTCGTCACCGAAGAGCTCGGGCGCGGCGACTCCTCCGTGCGCGGCATCGTCTCCGTCTCGCTCGGGCTCGTGGCCAAGACCGTCGCCGCCTGGGGCGACGAGCGGCAGAAGCGCGCCTGGCTGCCCCGGCTCACCTCGGGCGAGGCCCTGGGCTGCTTCGGCCTCACCGAACCGGGCACCGGCTCCGACGCCGCGAACCTCGCCACGCGGGCCGTGCGCGGACCCGGCGGTGACTGGGTGGTCAACGGCTCCAAGATGTTCATCACCAACGGCACCTGGGCCGATGTCGTCCTCCTCTTCGCCCGCACCTCGGACGTGCCCGGCCACCGCGGCGTCTCCGCCTTCCTCGTCCCGGCCGACACGCCCGGCCTCTCCCGCCGCCCCGTCCACGGCAAGCTCGGCCTGCGCGGCCAGTCCACCGCCGAGCTGGTCCTCAAGGACGTCCGGATCCCGGCCGACGCCCTCCTCGGCCCCGAGGGCAAGGGCTTCGCCGTCGCCATGTCCGCCCTCGCCAAGGGCCGGATGTCCGTCGCCGCCGGCTGCGTCGGCATCGCCCAGGCGTCGCTCGACGCCGCCGTCGGCTACGCGGGGGAGCGCGAGCAGTTCGGCAAGCCCATCGCCGCGTACCAGCTGGTGCAGGAACTGATCAGCGACATCGCCGTCGACGTCGAGGCCGCCCGGCTGCTCACCTGGCGAGTCGCGGACCTCGTCGACCGCGGTGAGGAGTTCGCCACCGCCGCGTCGCAGGCAAAGCTCTTCGCCTCGGAGGCCGCCGTGCGCTGTGCCGGCAACGCCCTCCAGGTCTTCGGCGGCTACGGCTACATCGACGAGTACCCCGTCGGCAAGCTCCTCCGGGACGCCCGGGTCATGACGCTCTACGAGGGCACGAGCCAGATACAGAAGCTGATCATCGGCCGCGCCCTCACGGGCGTCTCCGCCTTCTGAGGCGCTGAGTACCGGCCTGAGTACCCGCGCGGATGTGTCCCGGGCCACACGGTGCGCATCCTCGACGGCATGAGTGACACACCGGTCAAGCAGCAGAACACGGCGGCCTACTACGGACAGGCCGTCGCCTCCTTCGCCATCGCCCTCGCGGCCGTCGCGCTCGGCATCGGCAACCTGGAGGCCGACGTGTGGGTGCGGGCCTTCCTCGGCATCGCCGTCCTGTACCTGACGACCTCCGCCTTCACCCTCGCCAAGGTCGTCCGTGACCGTCAGGAGGCGGGGCACATCGTCAGCCGCGTCGACCAGGCGCGCCTGGAGAAGCTCCTCGCCGAGCACGACCCGTTCCAGAAGCTCTGAGCCGTACACCGCGGACGCGCTAAGCGCTTGCTCACCCTCGCGGTATGGTGTTCGTCCTTGAGCGTGGGAAGGGGCGAATGATGAGTACGGCGGAGGAGACGGCCGGCGGTGAGGAGATGCCGTGGGGCGAGGTCACCCCGGACGCGGCCCGGCGGCTGCTCGTCGCCGCCGTCGACGCCTTCGCCGAGCGGGGCTACCACGCGACGACCACCCGGGACATCGCGGGCCGCGCGGGCATGAGCCCCGCCGCGCTCTACATCCACTACCGGACCAAGGAGGAGCTCCTCCACCGGATCAGCCGGATCGGCCACGACAAGGCCCTGGCGATCCTGGAGGCGGCGGCGGACGCCCCCGGCACCGCCGCCGAACGGCTCGCCGGCGCCGTCCGGTCCTTCGTCCGCTGGCACGCCGAGCGGCACACCACCGCGCGCGTCGTCCAGTACGAGCTGGACGCCCTCGGCCCCGAGCACCGCGCCGAGATCGTCGCCCTGCGCCGCCGGACCGACGCCGCGGTGCGCCGCATCATCGGCGACGGCGTCGCGGCGGGCGAGTTCGACGTCCCGGACGTGTCCGGCACCACCCTCGCCGTGCTCTCGCTCTGCATCGACGTGGCGCGCTGGTTCAACGCTCAGGGCAGTCGGACGCCCGACGAGGTCGGCGCGCTCTACGCCGACCTCGTGCTGCGCATGGTGAGCGCTCAGAAGTAGAAGCGGGACACCGACTCCGCGACGCACACCGGCTTGTCGCCGCCCTCGCGCTCCACCGTGACCACGGCGGTCACCTGCACGCCGCCGCCCACGTCCTCGACGTCCTTGACGGACGCGGTCGCCCGCACCCGCGAGCCCGCCGGCACGGGCGCGGGGAAACGCACCTTGTTCGTGCCGTAGTTGACGCCCATCCGCACGCCCTCGACCCGCATCACCTGCGGCACCAGGACGGGCAGCAGCGACAGGGTCAGGTAGCCGTGCGCGATGGTCGTCCCGAACGGCCCGGCCGCCGCGCGCTCCCGGTCCACGTGGATCCACTGGTGGTCCTCGGTGGCGTCGGCGAACAGGTCGATCCGCTTCTGGTCCACCTCCAGCCAGTCGCTGTGCCCCAGCTGCTCGCCGGCCGCGGCGCGCAGCTCGTCGGCGGAGGTGAAGATCCTCGGCTCTGCCATCCCTGCTCCCTGTCCAGGTGCGTCCTGCCCGATCTTTCCAAGCGCTTGCTTAGCATGGTGGGGGCGGTTGCCCTTGTCAACGGACCAGTAGGGTTCGGTGGGTGCCGCAGATTCCAGAGAAGATCCACGAGCTCACCGTCGGCCAACTCTCCGCGCGCAGCGGGGCGGCCGTCTCCGCCCTGCACTTCTACGAGGCCAAGGGCCTGATCAACAGCCGCCGCACCAGCGGCAACCAGCGCCGCTACAGCAGGGACGCACTGCGCCGCGTCGCCTTCGTCCGGGCCGCCCAGCGCGTCGGCATCCCGCTCGCCACCGTGCGGCAGGCCCTCGCGGAACTGCCCGAGGAGCGGACGCCGACGCACGACGACTGGGCGCGGCTCTCCCGGGCCTGGCGGGCCGAACTGGACAACCGCATCCAGCAGCTCGCCCGGTTGCGCGACCACCTCACCGACTGCATCGGCTGCGGCTGCCTGTCCCTCGACACCTGCGTGCTGTCCAACCCCGACGACATCTTCGGCGAGCGGCTCACCGGCTCGCGGCTCCTGCCGGAGCGCCCCCGCCGGGACGCCGACGCGGGCTAGCGGGTGCCGTGCCGATGACGTCCTGCTCACGACGCCCGGCACGCGCCCGCCCTCCGGGCACGGGAGGCGCCCCCACCGCGGCGTCGTCGCCGGTCGCCGTGACTCCGCCGTGGCTCCCTCCTGCGCCGCGCGGCCGCACGCACGGGACACCGCTCCCTGATCCGACCCGACCGGCTGGACACCCCCACCGGGGCGCCCGCGCGCCCCGGCGGTCGGGGCGGGTGCCGCCTCCCGGTGCTACTCGTACTCCGTGCCGCCCTTGCGGGTCAGGTACGCCGGGCTGACCGCCTTCGCGAGGGCGCGCCCGCCCAGCACCGGGCTGTACCGCTCGATGGCCGGCCGCACGACCACGCCCTCCCGCAGGTGCAGCGCCCGCCCCGAGACCGTCTCCCGGCCCGTGGCCAGCTCCAGTACCGTCGCGAGATCGTACGGCCCCGCGTACAGCCGCGGTACCGGCGGCAGTTCGCCGGCCAGCACCTCGTGCAGCTCCCCGGCGTCCAGCCGGCGCACCCGCCCGGCGACCTCGACCGCGACGTCGAAGACGGCGTACCCGAGCCGACCCGCGCGGGCGTCGGCGCCGTACGCCAGGTCCTGCACCCCCGCCCCGTACACCTCGGCGAAGACGCCGACCCGGGTGGCGCCGAAGCGCTCGGCCAGCCGCGCGGCCGCCGCGGGCACGCCGTGGCCGCGCACCGCCCGCCAGTAGACGTTGCGCGGGTCCTCGCGCAGGGCGAGCCCCTTCGCGCCGAAGCCCTTCGACGACACCTGCACCCGTCCGTCCCCGGCGTGGTACGTCGTCAGGCAGGCCGTGCCGTGCACCTTCTCGGTCAGCACGACGGGCTCGCCCGGCACGAAGACGTCCGGGTGGCGCCGGAGGTTCTCCACGTCGCCCCACGGCAGCAGGTCAGGCGCGGCCTCGACGTCGCCGCTCATGCTGGTCGGCACCGGCGGCACCCACTTGGTGATGCCGAGCGCCTCGGCGAAGTCCGTCCGCTCCGCCGCCGCCCGCACCAGGTCGACGCCGGCGAGGGCGCGCGGCCGGCAGACGATGCCCTGCGACAGCTCCCCGCGCAGCCGCACCGCCTTGACCCGGTTCGCCTCCGCGCCGGCCAGCCGCCCCGTCAGCCCCAGCTCCTCGACGAGCGCGGGCGGCAGCACCGCCTGCTCCGGCACGTACACGGCGGCGTCGCCGTCGCGGAAGGCGCCCTTCGCCACCACGGCCCGGAACAGGCCCACCTGGGCGAGTTCCAGGGCGTCGGCGTTCGGGTGCTCGTGGACGGTCAGCAGCTCGGCGGTCACGCGCAGCGTGGACATCGGGGTCCTGCTCCTCGGGTCGGCGTCGGTTCGGTCCGGCCACTGTGGCCGCGCCGAATCCGGTGGCTCACGCCGTTTTCCGCCTGCTACGGTCCCGCCCGATCCCACCGGCCATCCGTCGCCGCGGTCGCCGTCACGCCGCCGTCGCCGGTCGCGCCGGTCGCGTCCACCCGGTGCGGGGCGCGCCGGTCGCCGTCTCGCCGGTCCGGGGCGAGCCGATCACGGCCGCGGCGGCCGGGGGTGCGCCGGAGGCTCCGGCCCCACCCCCGTACCGCTCCGCGGCGGTTCACCCCACGGCGGCGAGCTCCCGTACCGCGCGGGCCCGCAGTCCGTCGGCGCGCGCCGTCCGCCCGCGCGCGGCCCTCAGGGCCCCGTCGGTCAGCACGGGAGCGGGCACCACCACCCCGCACTCCGTGCACACCGGCCCGCACCCCTGCGCGTCGGCCGCGACCGGCCGCCACGCGAACCGGTCCGCGCCGCACACCGGGCAGCTCCCGCCCGGCTGCGCCTCCAGCGCGGAGACCAGCCGGCGCAGCGCCTCGCCGAGCGGCAACCCGGGGTGCACCGCCGGGTCGACGCACCGCACGACCCCGTTGCCGCCCCAGGTGTGCCGGTGCCAGTCGTCGAGGGCGGGGGGCCGCCGCAGTCCCAGGTGCTTCTCGTGCCGGCGGCGTTCCGCGAACCGCCGTTCATAGGCGAGCCACACGGCCCGCGCCTCCTCCAACTCGTCGAGCGCGGCCACCAACCGCGCCGGATCGAGATCCCGGTCCTCGGGCCCGAACCTGTGCCTCCGGCACAGGTGGTCCCAGGTCGCCCGGTGCCCGTACGGAGCGAACCGCTCCAGGCACTTGCGCAGCGAGTAGCGCCGCAGCGCCACGTCGCACCCAGGATCACGAACCTGTCTGGCGAGACTCCGGAAACCTGCCATCGCTCCGCCACCTCCGTCGCTGGTACTTCGGCGTCGTTGAAGAGACGTACGGGTGCCCGTTTCGGCTCCATCGAAAATGCGGATGTCGGCCAACACGGACACGTCCCCCCACTGGTACGCGTGTGCGGGCCGTGCCGTTCGGTGCGCGCGTGGTGGATTGACGGCCCCTCAGCGGCCCGGCCCACCGGGTCAGCGGTACAGCAGGTACTGCCCGCGCATCGTCCGGAAGGCGGCCAGGCCCCGCTGCCACGCCCCGGCCACCTCGCGCGGGTCGGCGCCCGCGTCGACGAGGGTGCGCACCGTCGTCGAGCCCGTGAGCTTGTCGATCCAGTGGTCGGGCCGCCACGCGAACCCGCTCCAGCTCCGCTTCGCCGTCACGAGCAGGGCGACGCCGGTGAGCACGGGATCGAAGGCGGCGGGATCGTGGACGTGCAGCTGCACCCCGCCGACCGTCTTCCCCTGGAACTTGGAGAAGACCGGCGCGAAGTACGCCTCCCTGAACCGCACCCCGGGCAGCTCCAGCGCGTTCGCCGCCTGCGCCCACCGCCGGTCGACGCCCTCGGCGCCGAGCAGTTCGAAGGGCCGGGTCGTGCCCCGGCCCTCCGACAGGTTGGTCCCCTCGAACAGGCAGGTCCCCGGGTAGACGAGCGCGGTCTCCGGCGTCGGCATGTTGGGGCTGGGCGGCACCCACGGCAGCCCCGTCGCGCCGAAGAGGTCCCGACGCCGCCAGCCGGACATCCGGACGGTCTCCAGCGGCACCGGCCGCGTGAGGAACTCCCCGTTGAAGAGGAGCGCCAGCTCCGCCACGGTCATCCCGTGCGCCTGGGCGATCGGCTCGCGCCCCACGAACGTGGCGAACGCCTTGTCCAGCACCGGTCCGAGCGCCGCCCGCGCACCGAGCGGGTTCGGCCGGTCCAGTACGACGAAACGTTTCCCCGCCAGCTCGGCGGCGACCATGCAGTCGTACATGGTCCAGATGTACGTGTAGAACCGGGCGCCCACGTCCTGGATGTCGAACACCACGGTGTCCACGCCGGACGCGGTGAAGACGTCCGCGAGCGCCCGGCCGCTCTTGCCGTACGTGTCGTAGACCGGCAGCCCCGTGGCCGGATCGTCGTGGCGGCCCTCGGAGCCGCCGGCCTGCGCCGTGCCCCGGAACCCGTGCTCCGGACCGAAGACCGCCATCAGGTCCACCCGGTCGTCGGCGTGCATGACGTCCACGATGTGCCGCAGATCCGCCGTCACGCCGGTCGGGTTCGTCACCACGCCGACGCGCCGGCCGGCCAGCAGTGCGTACCCGTCGGCCGCCAGCCGGTCGAAGCCGGTCCGCACCCGCCGTACGCCCCTACCGCCCTCGCCGCCCCGCCCGGCCGCGGCGGGAGCCGCGACCAGCCCCGCCGCGCCGGCGGCGCCCGTGGCGCCCGCGGCGCCCGCCGCACAGCCCGCCGCCGCCAGCAGACCCCGTCTGGACACGCTCATGGGATCACCTCCGTGATCATTCCGTCACGCTCCGACATGACCTCGCAGGCTAGCGCGACGCCCCTTCCGGGCGGACATACCGACCGGTTAGTCTGCTGTCGTCGGTGGCGGTCGGACCGGAAGACGGCCGCGGGCCGGACGCGCGAGTCGGTCGCTGGCGGCTTCCGGCCGACCGCGGGCCGGCCGCAGGCCGCACGCATGCCGCACGTGGGCCGCACACAGGTCGGACGCGCGTCGGACGTACGTCGGACGCAGGGAGAGGGGTCGTCGATGAGCACGTTCCAGGGCGCCGGAGTGGTGGTCACGGGGGCCGGCGGCGGCATCGGCGCCGCCCTCGCGCGCAGGTTCGCCGCCGAGGGAGCCCGCGTCGTCGTCAACGACCTGGACCCCGCCCGCGCCGAGCAGGTCGCCGACGCGATCGGCGGCACCGCCGTGCCCGGCGACGCCTCCGCGGTCGTCGCCGAGGCCCGCGACGCCCTGGGCGGCACCGTCGACGTCTACTGCGCCAACGCGGGTCTCGCCTCGCCCGGTGACGCCTTCGCCGACGAGGCCGTCTGGTCCGCCGCCTGGGACGTCAACGTCATGGCGCACGTGCGCGCCGCCCGGACCCTCCTGCCCGACTGGCTGGAGCGCGGCCAGGGCCGGTTCGTCTCCACCGTCTCGGCCGCCGGCCTCCTCACCATGATCGGGGCCGCCCCCTACAGCGTGTCCAAGCACGGCGCGTACGCCTTCGCCGAATGGCTGTCGCTCACCTACCGTCACCGCGGCCTGAAGGTCCACGCCATCTGCCCGCAGGGTGTCCGCACCGACATGCTCACCACCGCCGGATCGGCCGGCGAGCTGGTCCTCGCCCCCACGGCCATCGAGCCCGACGACGTCGCGGAGGCCCTCTTCTCGGGCATGGCGGAGGACCGGTTCCTGATCCTCCCGCACGCCGAGGTCGCCGAGTACTACCGGGCCCGCGCCGCCGAGCCGGAGCGCTGGCTGGGCGGCATGAACCGCGTACAGCGCACCTGGGAGGGAACCGGGAGGTGAACGGCGCCCCGACTAGTGGGAAGATCGGTCCTCGGCCGGGCGACGACGGCGGCGGCAGCGACGGAGAGAGGTGGCGGCACATGGCCAGGACGACGGACGGGAACGGTGCCACGCCCGTCCCCAGACGGCTGCTGGCCGCCGCCACCCGCCTCTTCGCCGAGCGGGGCTACGACCGCACGTCCGTGCAGGAGATCGTCGAGGCCGCCGGGGTCACCAAGGGCGCCCTCTACCACTACTTCGGCTCCAAGGAGGACCTGCTGCACGAGGTGTACGCGCGCGTGCTGCGCCTCCAGCAGGAGCGGCTCGACGCCCTCGCGGACGCCGACGCGCCGGTCGACCGGCGGCTGCGCGACGCGGCCGCCGACGTCGTCGTCACCACGATCGAGAACCTCGACGACGCGTCGATCTTCTTCCGCTCGATGCACCACCTGAGCCCGGAGAAGAACAAGCAGGTGCGCGCCGAGCGCCGCCGCTACCACGAGCGGTTCCGCGCCCTTGTCGAGGAAGGGCAGCGGACCGGGGTGTTCTCCACGGCCACCCCGGCGGACCTGGTGGTCGACTACCACTTCGGCTCGGTGCACCACCTGTCGACCTGGTACCGGCCCGACGGCCCGCTCACCCCGCAGCAGGTGGCCGACCACCTCGCCGACCTCCTCCTGCGGGCCCTGCGCCCGTAAGGCCCGCGACGGGGGCTCCGGCCGGGTCCCGGCCCGGTCGAACCGACCTACCCGAACGACCTGCTTGGATTCGCCCGGCCCGCCCCGGGCCGGCGCGGCCCCGTCCCGACGCCCGCACGGCCCCGTCCCGACGTGCCCGACGCCCGCCGCGGGCCCGGCTCGACGCCCCGGCGCCCGCGGCGGGCCCGGCTCGGGCGTCCGGCCCGGGCCCGCCCGTGCCCGGTCAGGCGTACCGCTTCAGCTCCCGCCGGGCCAGCGAGCGCTGGTGCACCTCGTCGGGCCCGTCCGCGAGGCGCAGCGTCCGCGCCGACGCCCACAGCTCGGCCAGGGGGAAGTCCTGGCTCACCCCGCCCGCGCCGTGCAGCTGCACCGCCCGGTCGATGACGTCCACGACCGTGCGGGGCGTGGCGATCTTGATGGCCTGGATCTCCGTGTGGGCGCCCTTGTTGCCGACCGTGTCCATCAGCCAGGCGGTCTTCAGCACCAGCAGCCGCAGCTGCTCCACCGCGACCCGGGCGTCCGCGATCCAGGCGTGCACCTGCCCCTGCGCCGCCAGCGGCCGGCCGAACGCCGTGCGGGAGACCGCCCGCCGGCACATCAGCTCGATCGCCCGCTCCGCCATGCCGATCAGCCGCATGCAGTGGTGGATGCGCCCCGGGCCGAGCCGGGCCTGGGCGATGGCGAACCCGCCGCCCTCCTCGCCGATCAGGTGGTCCACCGGCACCCGGGCGCCGTGGAAGACCACCTCGGCGTGCCCGCCGTGGGAGTGGTCCTCGTACCCGTACACCCGCATCGCGCGCCGCACCTCGACGCCGGGGGTGTCGCGCGGCACGAGCAGCATCGACTGCTGGCGGCGGACGTCCTCGCCCTGCGGGTCGGTCTTGCCCATCACGATGAAGATCCGGCAGTCCGGGTTCATCGCTCCGGAGATGTACCACTTGCGGCCCGTGACGACGTACTCGTCGCCGTCCCGCTCGATGCGCGTCTCGATGTTGGTGGCGTCGGACGAGGCGACCTCCGGCTCGGTCATCGCGAACGCCGAGCGGATCTCCCCGGCCAGCAGCGGCTCCAGCCACCGCGCGCGCTGCGCCTCGGTGCCGAACTGGGCGAGGACCTCCATGTTGCCGGTGTCCGGGGCGGCGCAGTTCAGCGCCGTCGGCGCCAGGTGGGGCGAGCGACCGGTGATCTCGGCGAGCGGCGCGTATTGGAGGTTGGTCAGCCCGGCACCGTACTTCGCGTCCGGCAGGAAGAGGTTCCACAGGCCCCGCCGCCGCGCCTCCGCCTTCAGCTCCGCCACGACCGGCGGGGTGTCCCAGGGGGAGGCCAGCGCGGCGCGCTGCTCCTCGGCGACCGGCTCGGCCGGGTACACGTGCTCGGTCATGAAGGCGAGCAGGCGCTCGCGCAGCTCCTCGGTGCGCGCGTCCATCGCGAAGTCCATGGGGTCAGCCCTCCTGCAGGGTGTCGAGGCCGTGCTCGATGAAGACGGGCACCAGCTCGCCGATCCGGTCGAAGCCGGCGCCGACGGTCCGGCCGAGCGTGTAGCGGTAGTGGATGCCCTCGAGGATGACGGCGAGCTTGAACCAGGCGAACGCCGTGTACCAGGCGAGCGACGAGACGTCGCGCCCCGACCTGGCGGCGTACCGCTCGACCAGCTCGCGCGGGGCGGGGTGGCCGGCGGCCGACGCGGTCGTGCTGATCACGGACCCCGGGACGTCCAGCGGCGTGCTGTACATGACGAGCAGCCCGAGGTCGGTGAGCGGGTCGCCGAGGGTGGACATCTCCCAGTCGAGGACCGCGGTGATCCGGTCCTCGTCTCCGATCAGGACGTTGTCCAGGCGGAAGTCGCCGTGGACGACGGTCGGCGCGGGGGAGTCGGGCAGCGACCGGCCCAGGGCGGCGTGCAGCTCGTCCACTCCGGCGAGCTCGCGGCCGCGCGAGGCGGCCAGCTGCTTGCCCCAGCGGCGCAGCTGCCGGTCGAGGAACCCCTCGGGCCGGCCGAAGTCGCCGAGGCCGACCGCGTCCGGGTCCACCGCGTGCAGGTCGACCAGCGTGTCCACCAGGCCCAGCACGGCGCCCCGGGTGCGCCCGGGGCCCAGCGGCGCGAGCTGGTCCGCGGTGCGGTACGGGGTGCCGGGCACGAAGTCCATCACGTAGAACGGCGCTCCGAGCACCGACTCGTCCTCGCACAGCAGCAGCGGCCGGGGCACCGGCACGGCGGTGGGGTGCAGGGCGCTGAGCACCCGGTGCTCCCGGCGCATGTCGTGCGCGGTGGCCAGCACGTGGCCGAGCGGCGGGCGGCGGACCACCCACTGGTGGGCGCCGTCGGAGACCGCGTACGTGAGGTTGGAGCGGCCGCCCTCGATCAGCCGAGCCCGCAGCGGACCGCCGACCAGTCCGGGCCGCTCGCTCTCCAGCAGCGCGCGCAACCGCTCGGGGTCGAGACCTGGCGGCGGGGCAGAGCTCATGGTGCGCACCTCCGGGGGCGGGGGACGGCGACGACGGGTACCCGGGCATCATGACCGACCAGTCGGTATGTCGTCCACCTCGCACCACGGGAAGCCCCCGGCCCGGCACCCCGGTCGGCGGAGGCGGTGGGTGTCCGGCGCCCCGGTCCGGCCCCCGGGCCCGGCCCGGGGCGCGCCCGGCCCGGGCCGGCTCAGGCGTGGCAGGCGACCGCCCGGCCGCCGTTCATCGCGGCCATGTCCCCGAACACCGCCGCCACGTCCAGCGGCGACCCCTCCGGCAGGCCCTCCAGCTCGGCGTACGCGCGGTGGACGTTGGCCACCAGCCGCTCGCTCTCGCGCAGCAGCCCGAACTCGCCCAGGTCGGCCCGGCGCGCGACCTCCAGCGGCGGCAGCCCCCGGGCGTGGCCGTCCCGTGCCAGCTCCGCCACGAACCGCAGGTACGCCTCCGTCGCGTCGTACACCGACGGGTCCGTGAGCGGCCCGTGCCCCGGCACGACCGTCTCGGCGTCCATCGTCCGCAGCACCTCCATGGCCCGCAGCGACCCGCGCAGCGAGCCCGTCGCCAGGAACGGCGTCCCGCCGTTGAAGACGAGGTCGCCGGTGAAGACGACCCCGCGCTCCGGCAGGTGCACGACCGTGTCGCCCGCCGTGTGCGCGATGCCCGGGTGGACGAGCCGTACCTCCGTGCCGCCGACGTGCAGCGTCATGCGGTCCCGGTACGTCACCGTGGGCGCCGTGACGCGGATGTCGCCGAAGTCCGTCTGCGGCCAGAGCAGGTGCAGTTGCCGCCCCGCCGCGAGGACCTCCCGGCGGCAGGCCTCGTGCCCCACGACGGTCGCCTCGGGCAGGAAGACGGAGTTGCCGTACGTGTGGTCGCCGTGGTGGTGGGTGTTGACGACCGTCCGCGGTGGTGCCGCGCCCCGTGCGAGGAGGGCGTCGCGCAGGGCGATGGCGCGCCGCTCGGTCGCGGTGGTGTCGATCAGGACGGTGTCCGTGCCGTCGCTGACGAAGCCGGCGTTGTTCAGGCACCAGCCGCCGTCGGGCTGGACGTAGGCGTGCACATCAGGAGCGAGTCGGACGGTGTACGGGTCGGTTGCGGGCACCGGTGTCCCCCCGGGTCGTGGCCGAACTGGACAGGCAGAGCCTGCCAGTCGGCGCCGCCGGGGCGGACGCCGGGGTGCGTCACCCGCCGGGCGCGGGCCGGGGCGGTCGGGGCGTTCGGACCGGTGTCCGGCCGTCCGCCGCGTCAGTGCCGTCGGGGCGTCAGTGGTCGTCCCAGTGCCCGTCGTGGGCCGCGTGCCGGTGCCCGTCGTGCGCGTAGTCGACGTGGTCGCCGTGGACGACGGCCGGGTGCCCGCACCCCTCGCCGTGCTCGTGGGCGTGACCGCTGTGGGCGACGTGCTCGCCCGGCTCGCACTCGTCCCAGTGCCCGGAGTGCTCGCGGTGCAGGTGCCCGTCGTGGACGTAGTCGACGTGGTCGCCGTGGACGACGGACGCGTGGCCGCAGGCGGGGCCGTGGGCGTGGACGTGCGCCGGGTGTTCCTCGTGCCGGACCGTCATGGCAGTACCTCTGTCCGGAGGGCCGCTGACACTCCCAGGTTATCCCTGTTTGCCCCATTGATCACCTCGGGGGAGGGTCGTCCCATGAAGGCGATCAGCTACCGCCGCTACGGCGGACCCGAGGTCCTGGAGTTCGGCGAGCGCCCGGACCCGAAGGTCGGCCCCGACGACGTGCTGGTGAGGGTGCGGGCGGCGGCCGTCAACCCGGTCGACTGGAAGTGCCAGGCCGGCTACCTGGACCGCGCCCTGGACGCGGTCTTCCCGGTCGTCCCCGGCTGGGACGTGTCCGGCGTGGTCGTGCAGCCCGGTGTCTCCGTCCCGGAGTTCGACGTGGGCGACGAGGTGATGGGCTACGTCCGCGAGGACGTGCTGTGCCACGGCACCTTCGCCGAGTACGTCGCCGCGCCCGTCCGCACCCTCGCCCGCAAGCCGCGCGCCCTCGGCTTCGAGGAGGCGGCGGCGCTGCCGCTGGTGGGCCTCACGGCCTACCAGGCGCTGCGCCGGACGCTGCGGGTCCGTGCCGGTGAGACGGTGCTCGTGCACGCGGCCGGGGGAGGCGTCGGGGCGATGGCCGTGCAGATCGCCCGCCACCTCGGCGCCCGGGTCATCGGCGCGGTCCGCGAGGGCGGCGCCGACGGCGTGCGCGAGCTGGGCGCCGAGCCCGTGGAGTACGGCGACGGCTTCGCCCGCCGGGTCCGCGCGCTCGCCCCGCAGCGGGTGGACGCGGTGCTGGACACGGTCGGCGGCGAGGTGCTGAGGACCTCGCCGAACCTGCTGGCCCCCGAGGGCCGCCTCGCCTCCGTCGCCGACGGCGACGTCGTCACCCTCGGCGGGGCCTACATGTTCGTGCGCCCCGACGCCGCCGACCTCGCCGCCCTCGCGGACCTGGTCGACGAGGGCGCCCTGACGGTGCGCGTGGCCCGCGCGTACCCGTTGGAGGAGGCGGCGCGGGCGCAGCGCGCGGCGATGGCGGGCGGGCTCGGCGGGAAGGTCGTCGTCACCGTCGGCGGGACGGCCTGAACCGCCCGGCCCCGGCCCGCCCCGGCACGGTCCCGCGTCACACCACCACGACGGGGCCCGGCCGCTCCCGCCTCACACCACCACGGCCACGGCGAAGCCCGCCAGCGCGAGGGTGCACCCCACGGCGGCCCAGCCCGCACCGATGCCCAGCGCCCGTGGCCGCCCCCGGTCCAGCTCCCCGATCCGCCGGTGCGCCACCGCCAGGAAGGCGATCCACACCAGGAGCGACAGCCCGGCCCCGAGGACCCCGACGGCCGACGCCTCGCCGCCGTGCAGCGCCTGCCGGGCGGCCAGGACGGCGGCGACCGTGCACGACAGGGTCGTGCGCCGCCACGCCAACCGGGTCCGCTCGGGCTGCAACCCGGGGTCGCGGGGCGCCTGCGTCACCCCGCCCACCCGAAGAGCACGACCAGCACCATGGCGAGCGCCACGACCCCCACCACGAGGCTCAGCACCGTCGGGAAGCGGCTCACCGGCAGGTCGTCGCCGCGCCGCATCGCCCGTTCGCACCGCACCCAGTGGTCGACCGCCCGCAGCGCGCACAGGGCGCCCGCGCCGAGCAGGAGGAGCGCCATCCCGACGCGCGCCCCGCGCGGCAGGTCGGGCAGGAACTGGTCGACGGCGAACCCGCCGCCCACCAGCGCCAGGCCGGTCCGCAGCCAGGCGAGGAACGTCCGCTCGTTGGCGAGCGAGAAGCGGTAGTCGGGCGTCTCGCCCTCCTCCCGCACCCGCTGCGGCGAGAACCACAGCCGCACGCTCCGCCCGAAGTCACCCACGCGATCACCCTAACCGGCCATCCGCGCCCCGGGCGTGTCACCGGGCCGGCCCCGGCGCCGGGCGCGTCACCGGGCCGCCCGGAGCCTCTCCCACGCGGCGAGCCCGTCCGGCACCCACGGCCACTCGGTCAGGCGCTCCGTCAGCTCGGCCTCCGTCAGGAAGGCGTGCCAGGCGACCTCCTCCGGCTGCGGGGAGACCCGGGGCGTGCAGCGCACCTCGTACACCCGTGACCACCACGAGCCGCGGCCGCCGGGACCGTCGTCGTACAGGAAGGTCAGCACGGGCTCCGGGCGGGGCAGGCCCCGCACGCCGAGTTCCTCCTCCGCCTCCCGCAGGGCCGCGGCGTCGTACGACTCGCCCGCGCCGACGACGCCGCCGACGAACATGTCGTACAGCGAGGGGAAGGCGAGCTTGGTCGCCGTGCGGCGGTGCACGAAGATCCGGTCGTCGGGGTCCCGCGCCAGCACGAAGACGCAGCGGTGCCGCAGACCGCGCGCGTACACCTCGCCGCGGGGGAGCCGCCCCACGACCTCGTCGCGCTCGTCCACGACGTCCAGCAGTTCGTCGGCGGGGGATGCGTCCATGTCGGGTCCTTTCCGGTTCTTCCGGGGTCTTCCGAGCTTCTCCGAGTCCTTGCAAGGCGCTCCGAGGCTCGAGGTCCTTCGAGGGGTTCTCCGAGATCCCCCGGGGGTCCTCCGAGGCCCTCGAGGTCCTCCGGGGCCGACGAGGGCCGGGGCCCCGCGGGTTCACGGAGCCTTCGACGATCTTCCCCGCCCGCGAGGGTTGACGGGGCACCACCGCGTACCGAGGATCGGACCACTCCGAGCATCCCCGGAAGGCGGGCCCCATGGCGTACGACGCTGACGTGATCGTGATCGGTGCGGGACTGGCAGGGCTGGTCGCCACCGCCGAGCTCGTCGACGCCGGACGGAGCGTCATCCTGCTGGACCAGGAGCCGGAACGGTCCCTGGGCGGCCAGGCCCACTGGTCCTTCGGCGGACTCTTCCTCGTCGACTCGCCCGAGCAGCGCCGCATGCGCGTCCGCGACAGCCACGACCTGGCCCTCCAGGACTGGCTCGGCACCGCCGGCTTCGACCGGCCCGAGGACCACTGGCCGCGCCGGTGGGCGGAGGCGTACGTCGACTTCGCGGCGGGCGAGAAGCGCGCCTGGCTGCACCGCCAGGGCGTCCGCTTCTTCCCCGTCGTGGGCTGGGCCGAGCGCGGCGGCTACGAGGCCACCGGACACGGCAACTCCGTCCCCCGCTTCCACATCACCTGGGGCACGGGCCCCGGTCTCGTCGCCCCCTTCGCGCGCCGGGTGCGCGCCGGCGTCGCCCGGGGCCTGGTCCAGCTGCGGTTCCGGCACCGCGTCACCGGCCTCGGCGGGACCGGCGGCGCCGTCGACACCGTCAGCGGGGAGGTCCTGGAGCCGTCCGACGCGGTCCGCGGGGCGGCCAGCAGCCGCGAGGTCGCCGGCGCCTTCGAGTACCGCGCCCAGGCCGTCGTCATCGCCTCCGGCGGCATCGGCGGCAACCACGACCTGGTCCGCGCCCAGTGGCCCGAGCGGCTGGGCACCCCGCCCGAGCGGCTGCTCTCCGGCGTCCCCGCGCACGTCGACGGGTTGATGCTCGGCATCGCGGAGTCCGCCGGCGCCCACCTGGTCAACGGGGACCGCATGTGGCACTACACCGAGGGCATCGAGAACTGGAACCCGATCTGGGCCCGCCACGGCATCCGCATCCTCCCCGGCCCGTCCTCCCTCTGGCTGGACGCCCTCGGCCGCCGCCTGCCCGTGCCGCTCTTCCCCGGTTTCGACACCCTCGGCACGCTGGAGCACATCATGCGGACCGGCCACGAGCACACGTGGTTCGTCCTCGACCAGAAGATCATCGGCAGGGAGTTCGCGCTCTCCGGCAGCGAGCAGAACCCCGACCTCACCGGAAAGTCCGTCCGCGGTGTCCTGGAGCGGGCCCGCGCCGACGTGCCCGCCCCGGTCCGGTCCTTCATGGAGCGGGGTGTCGACTTCGTCGTGGAACGCGACCTGTCCGCGCTGGTCCGCGGCATGAACGAGCTCACCGGCGAGCCGCTCGTCGACGAGGCCGCGCTGCGCCGCGAGATCGTCGCCCGCGACCGCGAGATCGCCAACCCCTTCACCAAGGACCTCCAGGTCACCGCCATCCACGGCGCCCGCAGGTACCTCGGCGACCGGCTGATCCGCACGGCCGCCCCGCACCGCATCCTCGACCCGAAGGCCGGTCCGCTCATCGCGGTGCGCCTCGGCATCCTCACCCGCAAGTCGCTCGGCGGGCTGGAGACGGACCTGTCGTCGCGCGTCCTGACCGCCGCGGGCGAGCCTCTGCCGGGCGTGTACGCGGCGGGTGAGGCGGCCGGGTTCGGTGGCGGGGGCGTCCACGGCTACCGCGCCCTGGAGGGCACCTTCCTCGGCGGCTGCCTCTTCTCCGGCCGCGCGGCGGGCCGCGCGGCCGCCCGGGCGGTGGCCTGACCGGGCGCCGCGCCCGTGCCGGCGGCGCCCTGACCGGGCCCCGCGGGCGGGCGGCCGCACGGGCCGTCAGGTGCCGTCAGGCCCCGCAGGCCCCGGCGCCTCAGGCCCGCTCGGCCCGCTCGCCGCGCCGGGGCGAGCCCGTCGACGCCGCGACCAGGCCCGCGGCGCCCAGCACGGCGGCGATCACCGCCGCCGAGCCGCTGGCCGGACCGTGGATGGACCACGCCCACGTCTCCGGCGTGTTGTCCCAGCCGACCCCCAGCAGCAGCGTCGGGCCGAACATCCCCAGCGGCAGCAGCCAGGCCAGCCCGCTGCCGAAGAAGCGGGCGCTGACCATGGCGAGGCCCAGGTACCCGACGACGTTGCGGACGGCCGCGCCCGTCATCCCGGCGGACGCGCCCGCGACCAGCGGGAGTGCCGCCAGCAGCGCCGCGTAGAGCAGCGTGGCGGCCATGTGCGCGGTGCGGAGCAGCCGCATCGGCTGCGCCGCCGTCTCCTCCAGGTCGGCCATCGGGGAGTACAGCGTCGTGGCGAGGACGACCGCGTGCACGACCGGCACCACCGCCGCGAGCGGCACGCTGTAGTCGACGAGGTGGCGCAGGTCGGGGAGCGACACCTGGCTCCCCGCGTACACCGCCGCCACGACGGCCACGCCCAGGCTGACCAGCGCTGCCCGCGGGACGTTGCGGCTGCGGCAGTAGGGCCCCAGCACCGCTCCGGCGGCCGTCACGACGCGGACCCGCGGGCCGCCCCGGCACCGCCCGGGGTGGTCGCCGCGCCCGGCGCCCCGGCCTTCGCCGGCGGGGCGGCGGGCTTCGGCAGCGCGGGCATCGGGCGGCAGGCGCGGACCGCGTCGGCGGCGTCCGCGATCCACCGGTCCTGCGCCGGGCGGGGCGCCGCGGTGAACCCCTGCAGCGCCGCGTCGAACCGCTCGCCCCAGAACGGCGCGGGCGAGCCCGCCCGCCCCCGGACGACCGCCTCCAGGAAGAACGTGCCCGGGTAGCCCCCGGTCTCCGCCATCAGCGGGAGGTCGCATCCCGACGGAGGCTGCGGCAGGGACGCCGACATCATCTGCTCGGTCATGTCCCGCCGCCCCGTCCCGGGTGACATCACGGGCAGCTCCCCGGCCGTCGCCGGGTCGGCGGGCCGCAGTCCGCGCTCGTAGAAGGTGCGGTTGAGGCCCGGTACGGACGCCAGCGCCGCGTCGACCGCCTCCGTCGCGCCGCGGACGGCGGGCAGCAGGTGCCGGTCGTCGGGCCACAGGCACGCCGTGGTCCGGCCCGACGTCGTGCAGGCGGGCCGCTCGGGCTGCGGCGTGTGCACGGCCCAGGCGAGCTCCGGCTGCGCGGGCCGGTACGTGACCAGCGTCCCGGCGGTGACCGCCGCGACGAGCACCGGCGGGAGGAGCGCCACGAGCCGCGGCCGGGTCGACCGGCGGTGCAGCAGGCCGGGCAGCGCCAGGAGGCACAGCGCGGCGGACAGGCACCACGCCGTCGCCGTCAGCAGCCGCCCGGTGCGCGGCTGGAAGGCCATGTCCCAGTGCTCGTCGATGGCGGGGACGAGGGCGGCCGGGAAGCCGGTCCCGTCGGCGCCGGACAGGGCGAGGCCGACCAGGCATCCGTACCAGGCGACGCCGACCAGCGGCGCGACGATCCGGGACGGGACGAGGCCGCCCGCGGCCACCCCGGCGGCGGCCTGCAGCCCGATCACGGCGGCGCCCAGCAGCAGCGGCGACCAGACGGGCGCGGTGACGGCGCTGACCCCGGCGGTCCGGACGTAGGCGACCGCCGCGAAGAGGGCGTACGCGCCCAGTACCCACGCCATGGCCGACGCCCACACCACGACGGCCTGGGTCCAGGCGCCGCGCGCGGTGGTCCCGGCCCAGTCGAGCGTACGGAAGCGGTGCACGCGGCCCGCGGTCCACGCGGCGGCGGCGCTCGTCATGGGACCCATCACCATGACGGCGAAGACCTGCAGCTCGATCGAGGTCTGCGCCCACCAGCCGATCCAGTCGCTGGTCGACGCGTCGTCACCGGCGAAGTGCCACAGGCCGACGGCGGCGATGACGGCGGCGACCCACTTCGCCTCGCCGCGGCGCATCTCGGTCCACAGCAGGCGGATCACAGCGCGGCCCCTTCCGGGCCGACGACGTGGAGGTAGCCGCTCTCCACGGTGCCGCCCTCGCCGGCCAGCGCGCAGAGCTCGTCGACGGTGCCGGTGAACCGGACGTGCCCGTCGAGGAGTACGGCGACGCGGTCGCAGGTGTGGGTCACGTCCTCCGCGAGGTGCGTGCTCATCACCACCGCCGACCGGGTGCCGAGCTCGCGGATCAGCTCGCGGAACCCCACGCGCTGCGCCGGGTCGAGGCCGACCGTCGGTTCGTCGAGCAGGACGAGCGCCGGGCGGTTGACGACGGCCTGGGCGATGCCCACGCGGCGCAGCATGCCGCCCGACAGCTCGCCCATGCGGCGGTCGGCGTACTTGTCCATGCCGACCAGGGCGAGCGCCTCGCGGGCCCGCTCCCGGCGCTCCCGGCCCGGCACCTTGCGCAACCAGGCGGCGTACTCGGTGAACTCCTGGGCGGTGAAGCGGGGGTAGAAGCCGAAGGACTGCGGGAGCACCCCGATGCGTTCCCGCACCCGGCGGACGGTCCGGCGGTCCGCCGCCCGTTCGCCGAGGAGGGTGACGGCGCCCTCCGCGGGCGGCTGGGCGGTGGTGAGGAGGGAGAGCAAGGTGCTCTTCCCGGCGCCGTTCGGCCCGAGGAGGCCCGTCACGCCGGACGGGAAGGTCAACGACACCCCGTCCAGCGCGACGAGCGCCCCGTAGCGGACCGACACGGCCTCGACGGCCGCGACCGGCGGGGAGCCGACCGCGGCGCGTTCGTTGCCAAGGGACACGGTGTTCCTGTCGGTTCTGTCGTGCGTGCTAGTTCTGGGCGTTCACGTACCCGTAGGCGCGGCTGCCGGCGATGCCGGCCCAGGACGCCTTCGTGTAGTACTTCTTGTTCGTGCCGGTGCCCGCGTACGAGCCGCAGCCGTACGCCGAAGAGTAGTTCTTCGACACGGAGGCCTTCTTGCTGTCCGGCGCCCAGGAGACGTCCTCGTAGACGTAGCCGCTGAAGGTCTGGACGTGGCTGGTGGGGACGTCGCCGCAGGCGCGGGCGTGGCCGCTGCCCGGGCCCGCCCAGCGGTCGCCGTCCTCCTTGCTGCCGGCGGTGGCTATCGCGAAGGGCAGCCGGCTGCCGCTGATCTCGCCCGCGACGGCGCTGAACGCCGGGACGACGACGGCGACGGCAGTGGCCGCCGCGACGACCGCGGTCCGGCCCTTGCCGGACATGTGCTTCCACATGTGGAATTCCCCCTGATGGCTGGTTTCCTGACTGGTCGTCACCGAGCCTAGGCAGCCGGTTCGGGTGCGTCTGTGGCGGAGATCACCATCAGCGCGGGTGTGTCGTAAAGGCCGGATCTCGCTCCTCGTCGGCCGGAATCCGCCCTCTTGGCCACCCTTCGCCGGAATCCTTCCGTCCGCCTCGCTCGGGCCCCTACGGTCCCTCCGCCGCCGGGGTCGCCTGATGGTGGTACATGCGCCAGGGCGCCCCCGAGCCGTCCGCCGCGCGCCGCCACAGCGAGCTGCGGTGCGCCCGCCGGCCCTCCACGGCCGTCTCGTACGTCAGGTGCACGACATCGGGCGCGAGCAGGACGCCCGCCATGCCGGAGGGTTCGTACCGCGGCCCCCGCGCGGCGCCGGGCATGTCGGGCAGCGCGGCGAGCAGTTCCTCCCGTGTCCAGCGCCGCCCCGACACGCCGACCTCCGTGAACTCCGGGTCGAGCAGCCGCCCGGCCTCCTGCCGGGAGGCCCGTACGAACGGCTCCAGCAGCCGCAGTTCGCCCGCGACGGCCGCGGCGACGGGGTCGAGCAGCTCCACCACCCGGAACCGCTCCGCGACCACCGGTGTCGTGTCGTCCACGGTGAAGGCCGGATCGCCGAGGAGCTCCCGCAGCGCCTCGCCGTGCCAGAACCCCTCGTGCGCGGCCCGCCACTCGGCGACCGACCGGTGCCCCTCGCCCTCGTCGACGGCGTGCCGGAGGTCGACTCCGCCGAGCGGCAGCACCCGCACCTCCGTCACCTCCACCACCGCGACCGGGCGGCCGTCGGAGTCGATCAGCGCGGACCGCGTCCCGGCGGTGGGCAGCGGCTCGTCCTCGGCCTCGTACACGGCGAGCAGTCCGGTCGTGGCCGTCTTCGCCCCGGTCAGGACGGCGGCGACCAGGCGGTCGCGCAGGGGGCCCGGGAAGGCGAGCAGGTACGGGGGCAGCTGGGTGACGTCGCTCATGGGCCGTAGCGTCACACACGGCCGCGCCGGGGCGCCCCGGGTTTCCCCGGGGTCCCGGCGCGGACGCGCGGCGGGTGCCGACGGCGCTCGGCGGATGCCGGGGCGCCGTCGGTTACAGCACCAGGGACAGCAGCAGCACGCAGACGATCCCGACGACGGAGATGAGGGTCTCCATCACCGACCAGGTCTTCACGGTCTGTCCGACGCTCATCCCGAAGTACTCCTTCACCAGCCAGAACCCGGCGTCGTTGACGTGGCTGAAGAAGAGGGAGCCGGCGCCGATAGCCAGGACGAGCAGCGCCGCGTGCGTGGTCGACATGTCGGCGGCCAGCGGGGCGACCAGGCCGGCGGCCGAGATGGTGGCCACGGTCGCGGAGCCCGTCGCGAGCCGGATGGCCACGGCGATGAGCCAGCCGAGCAGGAGACCGGGGACGGCCCAGTCCTCGGAGAGGTCGAGGATCACCCGGCCCACCCCGATGTCGATCAGCGTGGTCTTGAAGCCGCCGCCCGCGCCGACGATCAGCAGGACGCCCGCGATCGGCGCGAGCGAACGCTCGACGGTCGTGGAGATCCGCTCCTTCGTGAAGCCGGCGGCGCGGCCCAGGGTGAACAGCCCGACGACCACGGCGGCGAGCAGGGCGATCAGCGGCGAGCCGACGACGTCCGTGACCCGCTGGACACCGTCCTTCGGGTCGTCCACGACGATGTCGACGAGCGCCTTCACCATCATCAGGGCGACCGGCAACATGATCGTCGCGACGGTCACGCCGAAGCCGGGCCGCTTCTCCGGCGCGTCGTCCGCGTCCGGCTGCGGCGCCAAGTCCCGCGGTACGGGGACGTCCACCCAGCGGGCGGCGTACCGGGAGAACAGCGGACCGGCGACGATCACCGTGGGTATGGCCACGACCAGACCGAGGGCGAGCGTCACGCCGAGGTCCGCGCCGAGCGCGTCGATGGCGGCGAGCGGCCCGGGGTGCGGGGGGATCAGCCCGTGCATCACGGACAGGCCGGCGAGCGCGGGGACGCCGATCCGCATGAGGGAGTGGTTGCCGCGCCGGGCGACCATCAGCACCACGGGGATCAGCAGCACGATGCCGACCTCGAAGAAGAGCGGCAGCCCGATCACCGACGCGATGAGCACCATCGCCCACGGCATGGCCCGCCCGCTCGCCCTGGCGAGGATCGTGTCGACGATCCGGTCGGCGCCCCCCGAGTCGGCGAGCAGCCTGCCGAGGATCGCGCCGAGCGCCACGAGAACGCCGACCCCGGCGACCGTCGAGCCCAGCCCGCCGGTGAACGACGCGATCGTCGCGTCCAGCGGCGCGCCCGCGAGGACGCCCAGGGCCAGCGACCCGATGGTCAGCGCCAGGAAGGCGTGCAGTTTGACGGTGGTGATGAGGACGACGATCAGGGCGATGCCGGCGAGTACGGCCACGCCCAGCTGCGCGTCGCCCGCCGAGGTGATCGGTTCGGCGGCGTCCGCTGCCAGCATCTCGACGCTGAGTCTGGTCACGGGGATCCCTTCGCGGGGGTCGGTCGGGTCGGTCGGGTCGGTCGGGGGACTGGTGGGGAGGGGGGAAGCGGTGACCTGCGGATCGGAGCAGCGGGGGAACTGCGTGCCGGCGGAGCGGGGCCGTCAGCCGGCCCGGCGGCGCAGCGCGGCCACCGCCCGGTCGGCGATGTCCGCCGGCGTGCCGGCCACGTCGACCGCGACCCCGGCCTCGTCGTCGCCGAGCGGCTGGAGCGTGGCGAACTGCGAGTCGAGCAGGGCCGTCGGCATGAAGTGGCCCCGGCGCGCCGCCATCCGTTCCCCGACGAGGGCCCGGTCCCCGGTCAGGTGCAGGAAGACGACGCCGGGTGCCGCGGCCCGCAGCCGGTCCCGGTAGACGCGCTTCAGCGCCGAGCTGCTCACCACGCCGCCGAGCCCGGCCCGCCCCGCGGCCCACCGGCCGATCGCGTCGAGCCAGGGCCACCGGTCGGCGTCGTCCAGCGGGACGCCGGCCGACATCTTGGCGACGTTCGCCGCGGGGTGGAAGTCGTCCCCCTCCGCGTACGGCACGCCGAGCTGCTCGGCGACCAGCGGTCCGATGGTGGTCTTGCCGGTTCCGGCGACCCCCATCACGACGATGACCGGGGGTTTCTCCATGGGTGGGGCCTCGCTGTCCTGACGTCGGTCGTGGGTGGGCGTCGCGGTCGTGGGTGGCGCCGCGAGCGGCATCGGGACACTGAAACCCATGAGGTACGACGTATTCAAGACCCTGTGATCTAAAAGTCATACGTTTTCTTGGCTGTCTTCACCGGCGCTTAGGCTTGGGCCCATGACGACGCAGGCCCAGGGGCTCCATACGCGCGTGCTGGACGCCCTGGGCCTGGCGATCACCGCCGGGGAGTACCCGCCCGGCAGCGTCCTGCGCACGGACGAGCTGGCCGCCCGCTTCGAGGTCTCCCGCACGGTCGTGCGCGAGGTCGTCCGCGTGCTGGAGTCCATGCACCTCGTGGAGTCCCGCCGCCGCGTCGGCGTGACCGTCCGGGCGGCCGAGCTGTGGAACGTCTACGACCCCCAGGTCATCCGCTGGCGGCTGGCGGGCGCCGACCGTCCGCGCCAGCTGCGCTCGCTCACCGTGCTGCGCTCCGCCGTCGAGCCGGTCGCGGCCGGGCTGGCCGCCCTGCACGCCACGCCGGAGCAGTGCCGCGCCCTCACGGAGGAGGCGCTCGGCATGGTCGCCACCTCGCGGGGCCGCCGGCTGGAGGCGTACCTCGTCCACGACGTGGCGTTCCACCGTGTGGTGCTGAACGCCTCGGGCAACGAGATGTTCGCCCGGCTCGGCGACGTCGTCGCCGAGGTCCTCGCCGGCCGCACCCACCACCATGTGATGTTCGACGACCCCGACCCGGCCGCCGTCACCCTCCATGTGCGCGTCGCCGAGGCGGTGCGGGAGCGGGACGCGGTCCGCGCCGAGGAGCTCACCCGCCAGATCGCCCTGGGCGCCCTGCGCGAGCTGGACGTCCTCGCCCCGTGAGCGCCGGCCCCTTTGGCGCCCGGGTTCCCGGGGTGCGCCGAGGACCCGTGCGTCATGTGACCCTCCGTGACCACCCGTGCGGGCCCCCGGAACGGGAGCGCCCCGCGGCCGGCCCCGGACCCCGGCGTGGCATCGCGCCCCGGCGAGCCGGTATGTTACTGAGCCGTACTTAACCGGCACGTAACCTCAGAAACAGCTCAGATCTGCTTTTACGGGGTCGTGACGTGACATGGACCACAGCCAAAAACGGCTGCGGACTGTGACGATGTGCCACTGGCACCGCCGCGGAGACGACCCCTTCCTCGCGGCCGGCGGGCGCCAGATCCGATCCCCCCTTCACAAAGGCGACTAACCAGATGAGCGACCGCTCGCTGTCCGCGGCCCCTACAGGGAACGCCGGAACCCCGGCCACCCAGGCGTCGCCCCACGTCGACGCCGGAGACACCGGCTACAGCAAGGACCTCAAGTCCCGCCACGTCAACATGATCGCCATCGGCGGCGCGATCGGCACCGGCCTCTTCCTCGGCGCCGGTGGCCGCCTGGCGGGCGCGGGCCCCTCCCTCGCCATCGCGTACGCCGTCTGCGGCGTCTTCGCGTTCTTCGTCGTCCGCGCGCTCGGCGAGCTGGTCCTCTACCGCCCCTCCTCGGGCGCCTTCGTGAGCTACGCCCGTGAGTTCATGGGTGAGAAGGGCGCCTACACGGCCGGCTGGCTGTACTTCCTCAACTGGTCGACCACCGCGGTCGCCGACATCACCGCGGCCGCCACGTACGCCCACTTCTGGGCGATGTTCAGCGACGTCCCGCAGTGGATCCTCGCCCTGATCGCCCTCGCCGTCGTGCTCACCGCGAACCTGATCTCGGTGAAGTACTTCGGCGAGATGGAGTTCTGGTTCGCGATCATCAAGGTCGCGGCCCTCGTGATCTTCATGTGCGTCGGCATCTTCCTGGTCGTCACGCAGCACGAGGTCGGCGGGCACACCCCCGGCCTGGCCACGGTCTCCGACAGCGGCGGCATCTTCCCGCTCGGCATGCTGCCGATGCTGATGGTCGTCCAGGGCGTCGTCTTCGCCTACGCCTCCGTCGAGCTGGTCGGCGTCGCCGCCGGTGAGACCGAGAACCCCGAGAAGATCATGCCGAAGGCGATCAACTCGATCATGTGGCGCGTCGGCCTCTTCTACGTCGGCTCCGTCGTCCTGCTGGCGCTGCTCCTGCCGTACACCGCCTACTCCGGCGACCAGAGCCCGTTCGTCACCGTCTTCGACAAGCTCGGCATCCCGGGCACGGCCGGCATCATGAACCTGGTCGTCCTCACCGCCGCCCTGTCCAGCCTGAACTCCGGCCTGTACTCCACCGGCCGCATCCTGCGCTCGATGGCCATGGCGGGCTCCGCGCCCAAGTTCACCGCCCGCATGAACAAGGGCCAGGTGCCCTACGGCGGCATCCTGCTCACCGCCGCCTTCGGTGTGCTGGGCGTCGGCCTGAACTACGTGGTGCCGGGCGAGGCGTTCGAGATCGTGCTGAACCTCGCCTCCATCGGCATCCTCGGCACCTGGGGCATGATCATGATCTGCTCGCTGCTGTTCTGGTCCCGCTCCACGGAGGGCCGGGTCACCCGGCCGTCCTACCGGCTTCCCTGGGCCCCGTACACGCAGATCGTGACGCTCGTCTTCCTCGCGTCCGTCCTCGTCCTGATGTGGTGGGGCGGTGGCGTCGGCCGGACCACGGTCAACTGCCTGCCCCTCATCGCGGCCCTGCTCGTCGGCGGCTGGTTCGCCGTCCGCAAGCGGGTCGGCGCGCTGGCGGCCTCCCGGTCGCAGGACTGACCCCCGGGGGCCCCGTGCCCCCGCCCCCCGCGCCCCGCGCCCCAGGGCCCCCGCCGGACAGCGTCCGGCGGGGGCCTCGCGCATGCGGCGTGGGCTCGGGCGTGAGCCTCGCGCGTCCGGCGGCCGGGCGGCCGTCGAACGCGCCCCGGCACATCCGGGGCGCCCGTACGGCCGGAAACGACCCCCCGGCACGCCCGCCGACCGCGATAGTGGTGCCGTACACCCGTACCGAGGAAGGGACACGCCGCGATGGCACAGCAGGTCCGAGGGGTCGTGGCCCCGGGGAAGAACGAGCCCGTGCGGGTCGAGACGGTGATCGTCCCGGACCCCGGCCCCGGCGAGGCGGTGGTGCGGGTGCAGGCGTGCGGCGTCTGCCACACGGACCTGCACTACAAGCAGGGCGGCATCAACGACGACTTCCCCTTCCTCCTCGGCCACGAGGCGGCGGGCGTGGTGGAGAGCGTCGGCCCGGACGTCACCGAGGTCACCCCCGGCGACTTCGTGATCCTCAACTGGCGAGCCGTCTGCGGCAGCTGCCGGGCCTGCCGGCGCGGCAGGCCCTGGTACTGCTTCGACACCCACAACGCCACCCGGAAGATGACCCTGGAGGACGGCACCGAGCTGTCCGCCGCGCTGGGCATCGGCGCCTTCGCCGAGAAGACCCTCGTCGCCGCCGGCCAGTGCACCAAGGTCGACCCGTCCGTCGCCCCCGCCGTCGCCGGCCTGCTCGGCTGCGGCGTGATGGCCGGCATCGGCGCGGCCGTCAACACCGGCGCGGTCGGCCGCGGCGACACGGTCGCCGTCATCGGCTGCGGCGGCGTCGGCGACGCCGCGATCGTCGGCTCCCGCCTCGCCGGGGCCGCCCGGATCATCGCCGTCGACATCGACGACCGGAAGCTGGAGACCGCCCGCTCCATGGGCGCCACCCACACCGTGAACAGCAGCACCACCGACCCCGTCGAGGCGGTCCGCGAGCTGACCGGCGGGTTCGGCGCCGACGTCGTCATCGAGGCGGTCGGCCGCCCCGAGACGTACCGGCAGGCGTTCTACGCCCGCGACCTCGCCGGCACGGTCGTCCTCGTCGGCGTCCCCACCCCCGACATGAAGCTGGAGCTCCCGCTGCTCGACGTCTTCGGACGCGGCGGCGCGCTGAAGTCCTCCTGGTACGGCGACTGCCTGCCCTCCCGGGACTTCCCGATGCTCATCGACCTGCACCAGCAGGGCCGCATCGACCTCGGCGCGTTCGTCACCGAGACGATCGGTCTCGGCGACGTCGAGAAGGCGTTCGCGCGGATGCACGAGGGCGACGTCCTGCGCTCGGTGGTGGTCCTCTGATGGCCGCCCGCGTCGAGCACCTCGTCACCTCCGGCACCTTCTCCCTGGACGGGGGCACCTGGGAGGTCGAGAACAACGTCTGGATCGTCGGCGACGGCGCGGAGGCCGTCGTCATCGACGCCGCCCACGACCCCGACGCCATCCTGGCCGCCCTCGACGGCCGGACGCTGCGGGCCGTCGTCTGCACCCACGCCCACGACGACCACATCGGCGCCGCCCCCGCCCTCGCCGCCGCCACCGGCGCCCGGATCCTGCTCCACCCGGACGACCTGCCGCTGTGGAAGCTCACCCACCCCGACCACCACCCGGACGGCGAGCTCGCCGACGGGCAGACCCTCACCATCGCGGGGACCGACCTCACCGTCCTGCACACCCCGGGCCACGCCCCCGGCGCGGTCAGCCTCCACGCGCCCGACCTGGGCACCGTCTTCACCGGCGACACGCTCTTCGCCGGCGGCCCCGGCGCCACCGGCCGGTCCTTCTCCCACTTCCCGACGATCATCGACTCGATCCGCGACCGGCTGCTCACCCTGCCGCCGGAGACGGTCGTCCGCACGGGGCACGGCGAGAGCACCACGATCGGCGCCGAGGCCCCGCACCTGGAGGAGTGGATCAGGCGGGGCCACTGAGCGACAGGCGGCTCACGCACCGCACCGGGTCGCCCGTGACCGGGTCGGTGAACTCCAGCCTCCGCGCCAGCAGCCGCAGCGGACGGGTGAAGTCCTCCGGCCCGTCCTCCCGCACCGCCGGGTACAGCGGGTCGTCCACGATGGGCACCCCCAGCCGGGCCATGTGGACCCGCAGCTGGTGGGTCTGGCCGGTCGCCGGCACCAGCCGGTACCGGCCCAGCCCGTCCCGGTGCGCCAGCAGCTCGATCCGGCTCTCGCTGTTCGGCTCGCCCGGCACCTCCCGCGCCGCGAGCACGCCCCGCTCCTTCACGATCCGGCTGCGCACGGTCACCGGCAGGGCGAGCCCCGGGTCGTACGGGGCCACCGCCTCGTACTCCTTGACCACCCGGCGGTCCCGGAACAGCGTCTGGTAAGCCCCCCGGTGCTCCGGCCGCACGACGAAGAGCACCAGCCCCGCCGTGAGCCGGTCCAGCCGGTGCGCCGGCTGGAGCCCCGGCAGGCCCAGCTCGCGCCGCAGCCGCGCCAGCGCCGTCTCGGTCACGTGCCGGCCGCGCGGTGTCGTCGCCAGGAAGTGCGGCTTGTCGGCCACCACGATCCGCTCGTCGCGGTGGACGATCCCGACCGCGAACGGCACCGGCTCCTCCGGCGGGAACTCCCGGTGGAACCACAGGTACAGCCCCGGCGCGTACGGCTCGCGACCGGTGACCGGCCGGCCGTCCGCCCCGACGAACGCCCCGCCGGTGAGCATGGCGTCCACGCGCCCGGCCCCGATCGCCGCGGCGTAGCGCTCCACCAGGTGGTCCCGCACCGTGCGCCACGCCCCGTCCGGGTCGGCCGGCAGCCGCACCCGCGCGGGGTCCACTCCGTCCCGCTGCCCGAGCGGGGCCACGGGCGCCCTCGTTCCACGTCGTCCCACGCCCCCACCGTAGCCACCGCCCCGCGCGCCCCCGGCACGGGGCGGCCACGCATCCGGCACGACGCGTGCGTGGGCGCCCGGCCTCAGCCGCCCGGCACGACGGGTGCCGGCCGCCCGGCCTCAGCCGCCCGATACGGGGCGGCCACGCTCCCGGCACGGCGCGGCTGCCGCCTCAGCGGCCCGGCGGTACGACGACCTCGCCGACCCCGCCGGCGGACCCCGCGCCCACCACGCGCACCCGGAAGGGCCGGTCCGTGCCGGCCGCCACCACCCGCACCGCGCCACCGTCCCGGACGACCGTGAACCGCGCCGCCTCCGCGCCCGACGGGTCCGGCACCGACACCACCGCGCCGTCCGCGTCCGGCTGGACCAGCAGCGTCAGCCCGTCCAGCCAGTCGCCGTCGGGCCGCTGGTCGTCCGCGCCGAGCGGCAGGACCGCGCCCGGCCGCACGTACAGCGGCAGGCCGTCGAACCCGTACGTGTCACGCCGCCACACCGGGCCGGTCACCCGCTCCCCGGTCAGCAGGTGCGTCCACACCCCCTCCGGCAGGTAGAACTCGACCTCCCCGTCCGCCGAGAACACCGGCGCCACCAGCAGGTCGGGGCCGAGCATGTACTGCCGGTCCAGCGTCCGGCAGCCGGGGTCGCCGGGGAACTCCAGCAGCATCGGCCTCATCAGCGGCACGCCCGTGCGGTGCGCCTCCACCGCCGCCCCGTACAGGTACGGCATCAGCCGGTGCTTCAGTTCCGTGAACTGCCGGGCCACCTCCACCGCCTCCTCGCCGAACTCCCACGGCACGCGGTACGACATGTTCCCGTGCAGCCTGCTGTGCGACGACAGCAGACCGAAGGCGAGCCACCGCTTGAAGACGGCCGGCTCCGGCGTGCCCTCGAACCCGCCGATGTCGTGGCTCCAGAAGCCGAACCCCGACAGTCCCAGCGACAGCCCGCCGCGCAGCGACTCCGCCATCGCCTCGAACGACGCGAAGCAGTCACCGCCCCAGTGGACCGGGTACTTCTGCCCGCCGGCCGTCGCCGAGCGGGCGAACACCACCGCCTCGCCGTGGCCGCGCTCCTTCTCCAGCAGCTCGAAGACGCACTCGTTGTACAGCTGGGCGTAGTAGTTGTGCATCCGCTCCGGGTCGGAGCCGTCGTGCCAGACGACGTCCGTCGGGACGCGCTCGCCGAAGTCCGTCTTGAAGCAGTCGACGCCCTGGTCCAGCAGCACCTTCAGCTTGCCCTGGAACCAGGCCCGCGCCTCCGGGCTCGTGAAGTCCACCAGCGCCATCCCGGCCTGCCACAGGTCCCACTGCCAGACGTCCCCGTCCGGCCGCCGCACCAGGTGGCCGAGGGCGGCGCCCTCGGCGAACAGCGCCGACTTCTGCCCGATGTACGGGTTGATCCACATGCTGACGCGCAGCCCCCGCTCCTTGAGCCGGGCCAGCATGCCCTCCGGGTCGGGGAAGGTCTCCGGGTCCCACTGGAAGTCCGACCACTGGTACTCGCGCATCCAGAAGCAGTCGAAGTGGAAGACCGACAGCGGGATCTCCCGCTCCGCCATCCCGTCGACGAAGGACATGACCGTCTCCTCGTCGTACGAGGTGCAGAACGACGTCGTGAGCCACAGGCCGAACGACCACGCCGGCGGCAGCGCCGGCCGCCCCGTCAGCGCCGTGTACCGGGCGAGCACCTCCTTCGGCGTCGGCCCCGCCACCACGTAGAACTCCAGCGACTGGTCCTCGACGCTGAACTGCACCTGGCCCACCGACTCGGAGCCCACCTCGTACGACACCCGGCCCGGGTGGTTGACGAAGACGCCGTACCCCCGTGACGACAGGTGGAACGGCACGTTCTTGTACGCCTGCTCGCTGCTGGTGCCGCCGTCCGCCTGCCAGATGTCGACGCTCTGGCCGTTGCGGACGAACGGCGTGAAGCGCTCCCCGAGCCCGTACACCTGCTCGCCCACGGCCAGGGCCAGCTGCGCGACCATGTGGTGCGCCCCGTCGGCGGTCTCCACGAAGGCGGTGCCCTTCGACTCCACCGCGGTCAGCCGCCGCCCGTCCGCGTCGAGGAACGTCAGCCCCCACGGCCCGTCGCGGTCCAGCCGCACCGTGAGCGGCCCGCTGGTCAGCTCGGTGACGGAGCCGTCCCGCCGGGTGCGGGCGAAGCCCCCGCCGCCCGCGTCGGCCCCCGGCAGCGCGAACTCGGGCCCGCGGTGCGCCTTCCCCGCGTGGTGGGTGGTGCGGACGCCGATCACCCCCTCGGCGGGGGAGAAGCACTCCACGGTGAGCAGCGGCGAGTTGAGCGTGTGCCCCCGGTGCTCGACCCGCCTGACCGCCGCGTAGGCGGTGACGTGGTCGTCGCTGACGTGCAGGTCGCGCACCTCGGTCGCGTACGAGGCGCGGACGCCGTCCCGCATCAGCCAGAAGCCGTCGGTGAACTTCATCGGTGTCCCTGTGTGGTGAGGAGAGGGGTTGCCCGGTCGAGTACGGAGGCGATCCGGTCCAGCGTGTCACGGTCGGGTGCGACCGGCGGCAGCGTCTCGCCCCCGCCGGTGCCCCACGCCGTCGCGACGGCGACCGGGTCGTCCCCGGTCGCCGCGCCCGCCGCCAGCGCGGCGGCGCCGACGGCGACGAGTTCGGTGGTGCGCGGCAGCACGACGGGGCGCCCCGAGAGCCGCCGTACCGTCTCCACCCAGGCGCGGCCCCGGGCGCCGCCTCCGACGAGCCGCAGCGGCGCGTCCCCGCCGGCGCCCTGCGCGGGAAGCTCCTCCAGGGCGCGCAGCAGGGCGAAGACGGCGCCCTCGTAGGCCGCGCCCAGCAGCTGCCGCGGCGTGGTGGTGTGCCGTACGCCGGTGATCAGTCCGGCGGCGGCGGGCAGGTCGGGGGTGCGCTCGCCGTCCAGGTACGGCAGGACGACGGCTTCGCCGCCCGGCGCCGCGTCCTCGCGGTCCAGGCCCAGCAGCGCGGCCATCCGGTCGACGGCGAGGGTGCAGTTGAGGGTGCAGCCCAGCGGCAGGTGGGTGCCGTGCCCGTCGGCGGCGGCGAAGCCGGCGAGGGCGGCCGTCGCGGGGCGCGTCCGGGTCGCCGCGAAGACGGTGCCGGACGTGCCGAGCGAGACCGCCGGGTGGTCGAGCAGCCCGCGCGTGCCGAGGCCCAGCCCGACGGCGGCGGCCATGTTGTCGCCCGTCCCGGCGGCGACGGGGACGCCGCCGGGCAGCCCGAGCGCCTCGGCGGCGGCCGGGGTGAGCGTGCCGACGCGGGTGCCGGCCGAGGGCGCGATCCGCGGCAGCAGCGCGGGGTCCAGTTCCAGCAGGGCGAGCAGCTCCGGGTCGTAGGCGCCGGTCGCGGTGGAGTACCAGCAGGTCCCGGAGGCGTCGCCGGGGTCGGTGGCGGCCGTCCCGGTCAGCCGTTCGGTGAGGAAGTCGTGCGGGAGGCGCACCGCGGCGGCCGCGTCCGCGGAGCGCGGCTCGTTCTCGCGCAGCCACCGCCACTTGGCGGCCGTCATGGACGCCACCGGGACGGAGCCGGTCCGCTCCAGCCACGCCCCGGAGCCCAGTGCTCCGGTGAGGGCCGCCGCCTGGGGCGCGGAGCGGGTGTCGTTCCACAGCAGGGCGGGGCGCAGCGGGCGTCCGGCGCCGTCGAGGACCACGAGCCCGTGCTGCTGGCCGGCGACGGCGAGGCCCGTCACGGCCCGGGGGTCGGCGCCGGCCTCCGCGAGCGCGGCGGCCACGGCCTCGGCGAGCGCGGCCCACCACCGCTCGGGGTCGCTCTCCCGGGCGCCGCCCTCACCGGTCACGGTGTGCGGGGCACGCCCGACGGCCAGCAGCCGGCCGCTCGCGGCGTCCACGACGGCCGCCTTGGTGGACTGCGTCGAGCTGTCCACGCCGATGACTAGGGGATCCATGTTTTGATCGTACACAGAACAAATTCCCCGTCACCAGGGTTCGCGACAGGCTGGACCGAGCGCGCCCCCTTGGCGGGATGCGGCGCTTGCGCTATTAGTAATCAAAGCAAACAAATAGCCGAGCCGAGGGACCCAGAGCCATGCCGGAACGCTTCGCCCCCACCCCCGACGACCTGTTCACCTTCGGTCTGTGGACCGTCGGCTGGCAGGGCGCCGACCCCTTCGGCGCCGCCACCCGCCCGCCGCTCGACCCGGTCGAGACGGTGGAGCGCCTGGCCGGCCTCGGCGCGTACGGCGTCACCTTCCACGACGACGACCTCATCCCGTTCGGCTCCTCCGACGCCGAGCGCGAGGCCGTCGTCAAGCGCTTCCGCGACGCGCTGGACCGCACCGGCATGAAGGTGCCGATGGCCACCACGAACCTCTTCACCCACCCGGTCTTCAAGGACGGCGCCTTCACCGCCAACGACCGGGACGTCCGCCGCTACGCGCTGCGCAAGACGATCCGCAACATCGACCTGGCCGTCGAGCTCGGGGCGCACACCTACGTCGCCTGGGGCGGCCGGGAGGGCGCGGAGTCGGGCGCCGCCAAGGACGTCCGCGTCGCCCTCGACCGCATGAAGGAGGCGTTCGACCTCCTCGGCCAGTACGTCACCGAGCAGGGCTACGACCTGCGCTTCGCCATCGAGCCCAAGCCCAACGAGCCGCGCGGCGACATCCTCCTGCCCACCGTCGGCCACGCCCTGGCCTTCATCGAGCGCCTGGAGCGCCCCGACCTCGTCGGCGTGAACCCGGAGACGGGCCACGAGCAGATGGCGGGCCTCAACTTCCCCCACGGCATCGCCCAGGCCCTGTGGGCGGGCAAGCTCTTCCACATCGACCTCAACGGCCAGTCCGGCATCAAGTACGACCAGGACCTCCGCTTCGGCGCCGGGGACCTGCGCCAGGCGTTCTGGCTGGTCGACCTGCTGGAGAGCGCCGGCTACGACGGCCCGCGCCACTTCGACTTCAAGCCGGTCCGCACCGACGGCGCCGACGGGGTGTGGGAGTCCGCCGGGAACTGCATGCGCAACTACCTGATCCTCAAGGAACGCGCCGCGGCCTTCCGCGCCGACCCCGAGGTCCGCGAGGCCCTGCGCGCCTCCCGCCTGGACGAGCTCTCCCGCCCGACCGCCGAGGACGGCCTCGCCGCGCTGCTCGCGGACCCGACGGCGTACGAGACCTTCGACGTGGCCGACGCGGCCGGCCGCTCCATGGCCTTCGAACGGCTCGACCAGCTCGCCATGGAGCACCTCCTGGCCGTCCGCTGACCGCGGACGCGGCCCCAGGCCCCGGCGCGCGGCCCCCGGCGGCGCGCGGGGACGGACGGCGGCGTGCGGGGACGGACGGAGACCGGCGCGCGGTGGCGGACGGCGACCGGCGCGCGGCTCTCTCGTGGGGCCGCGCGCCGGGGGCGTACTACCGTGCCCCGTCCCGCTCGGCGTACCCCGCCGGATCGGCGATCACGTCCCGCACCACCAGGGCCGCCGCCCCGCGCGCCGCGTCCCCCGACCACGACGAGCCGCGCAGCCGCCCGCTCCCCGCGGTCCACAGCCCCGACACCACGCGCGCGGTGAGCTCCCCGTCGGCGGCCGGCGCCAGCCAGGGCACCAGGCCCCGGTAGATCCCGCCCAGCACCACGGCCTCGGGGTCCAGCAGGTTCACCACGCCGGACAGCACCAGCCCCAGCATCCGGCCGGCCCGCTCCAGCGCCGCCAGCGCGCGGGCGTCCCCCGCCGCGGCCCTGCGCTCCAGCTCGGCGACCCCCGCGCCGCCCGCGTCCGCGCCGACGCCCGCGTCCCGCAGCAGCGCCGTCTGACCGGCGTACTGCTCCAGACATCCCCGCGACCCGCAGCGGCACCGCGGACCGGCCGCGTCCGCCACCACGTGCCCGACCTCGCCGGCGAACCCGTGCGCCCCGCGCAGCAGCTCCCCGTCGACGACGACGGCGCCGCCCACACCGATCTCCCCGGAGACGTAGAGGAAGTTCCGCGCCCGCGCCCGGTCGGCCGGCCCGTCCCCGAACCACAGCTCCGCCAGCGCGGCGGCGTTCGCCTCGTTCTCGGAGCCGACCGGCAGGGTCCCGGTGTCCGGCCGCACCGCGGCGAGGGCCCGCCCGAACAGCTCCTCCGCCGCGACCCGGCTCCACCCGAGGTTCGGGGCCTGCCGGACGGTGCCGCCGGAGACCAGCCCGGGCAGCGCGAGGCGCGCACCCGCCGGGCGGAGCTGCTGCTCCGCCGCCGAATCCAGCGTCCGCGCCGCGATCCGCGCCGCCCGCCCGAGCACCTCCGCGGGCGGTACGTCCCGATTGTCCAGATGCTCGGTCAGTCGCACCCGATCAGTTCCAGCCAGATCGACGACACAGACGGACACGTAATCGATGTTGATCTCGACACCCAGCCCGGCCGCACCGGTCCGCGCGACCCGCAGCGCCGTCCCCGGCCGCCCCGCCTGGCCGCTGAACGTCTTGCCCGACTCGGTGAGGAAACCGCTGCCCAGCAACTGCTCGACCAGCGAGGACACCGCCGCACGCGTCAGTCCGACGCGCGCCGCCACAGCGGCCCGCGTGGTCTCGCCCTCGTCGTGCACGGCCCGCAGCACCAGGCTGAGGTTGTGCCGCCGCACGGTGGCCTTGTCGGCCTTGGGCTCGAGCGGATCCAGTGTGTTCTTCATCGCCTCTCGCAGCAGCAGCCCGAACAGCAGAAAGACCCCAGGTGAACTGGGGTCTTCGCTGGTGTCCGAGGGGGGACTTGAACCCCCACGCCCGATAAAGGGCACTAGCACCTCAAGCTAGCGCGTCTGCCATTCCGCCACCCGGACAAGGTGTCTGTCTCGCGGCCCTGGGCCGTTCCGACGTGGAAAACCATAGCAAACATTCGGCGTGCTCGATCACGCCCCCGCCCCGCCCGCCGGCCTTGGGCCGGGAGCGTGGTCGGTAGCAGGATGGCGCCGTACCAGCAGCACCGACAGCACCGACGCGGGAGGAACCAGCGTGAGCGAGACCAACCCGGCCAGGACCGGTCCCGGCGCCACCGCCGAGAGCGAGGTCGTCGACCTCTGCAGCGAGCTCATCCGTATCGACACCAGCAACTATGGCGACCACTCCGGCCCGGGCGAGCGGGGCGCCGCCGAGTACATCGCCGAGAAGCTGGCCGAGGTGGGCCTGGAGCCGCGGATCATCGAGGCGCACAAGGGCCGCGCCTCGACCGTGGCCCGGATCGAGGGCGAGGACCCCTCGCGCCCCGCCCTCCTCATCCACGGCCACACCGACGTGGTCCCGGCCAACGCGGCCGACTGGACGTACGACCCGTTCTCCGGCGAGGTCGCCGACGGCTGCGTCTGGGGGCGCGGCGCCGTCGACATGAAGGACATGGACGCCATGACCCTCGCGGTCGTGCGCGAGCGGATGCGCAGCGGCCGCAAGCCGCCCCGCGACATCGTCCTCGCCTTCGTCGCGGACGAGGAGGCGGGCGGCACCTACGGGGCGCGCCACCTGGTCGACCGGCACCCCGACGTCTTCGAGGGCGTCACCGAGGCGATCGGCGAGGTCGGCGGCTTCTCCCTCACCGTCAACGAGGACCTGCGCCTGTACCTGGTGGAGACGGCGCAGAAGGGCATGCACTGGATGCGGCTCACCGTCGAGGGCACGGCCGGGCACGGCTCGATGACCAACGACGACAACGCCATCACCGAGCTGTGCGAGGCCGTGGGCCGCCTCGGCCGGCACACCTGGCCCGTCCGGGTCACCAAGACCGTGCGCTCCTTCCTGGACGAGCTGTCCGACGCGATCGGCACGCCGCTCGACCCGGACGACATGGAGGGCACCCTCCACAAGCTCGGCGGGATCGCCAAGATGGTCGGCGCCACGCTCCGCAACTCCGCCGCCCCGACCATGCTCGGTGCCGGGTACAAGGTGAACGTCATCCCCGGCCAGGCCACCGCCCACGTCGACGGCAGGTTCCTGCCCGGGTACGAGCAGGAGTTCCTGGAGGAGCTCGACCGGCTGCTCGGGCCCCGGGTGAAGCGCGAGGACGTGCACACCGACAAGGCGCTGGAGACGAGCTTCGACGGCGCCCTGGTCGACGCGATGCAGACGGCGCTGCGGGCGGAGGACCCGATCGCGCGCGCCGTGCCGTACATGCTGTCCGGCGGCACCGACGCCAAGTCCTTCGACGACCTCGGCATCCGCTGCTTCGGCTTCTCCCCGCTCCAGCTGCCGCCGGACCTCGACTTCGCCGGGATGTTCCACGGCGTGGACGAGCGGGTTCCGGTGGAGGGCCTGAAGTTCGGCGTCCGCGTCCTGGACCGCTTCCTCGACGCGAGCTGAAAGTCGGCTGAAACGACACTCCAATAATCGACCGCGTGTGCACGTCTGACCGAAAAGGGTGAACGGGGCCGCCGCCTCGTAGCCCACCCTCCTCCGCCTCGTTACAGGTGTTGCGGTCCGCGGCTGGGACCGCATTGCCAACTAGGAGGAATAATGATCAAGAAGGTTGTCGCCACCGCGGCCGCCACCGGCGGTCTGCTGCTGGCCGGTGCGGGCATGGCCGTCGCCGACGCGAGTGCCAACGGCGCGGCCGTCGGTTCCCCGGGCGTGATCTCCGGCAACGTGGTCCAGGTTCCGGTCCACGTTCCGATCAACGTCTGTGGCAACACGATCAACGTCATCGGTCTGCTGAACCCCGCCTTCGGCAACGTCTGCATCAACGACTGACCCAGCGCCAGGCGTTGTGCCCCGACCCATCAGGGTCTGAGCCCGGCCGGCCTCGGAGCGCGCGCCATGCGCTCCGGGGCCGGTGGG
This sequence comes from Streptomyces changanensis, assembly GCF_024600715.1. Lineage (NCBI taxonomy): Bacteria > Bacillati > Actinomycetota > Actinomycetes > Kitasatosporales > Streptomycetaceae > Streptomyces > Streptomyces changanensis. Next base: position 1,174,478 of record NZ_CP102332.1, on the reverse strand, counting down.
CATTCAGCTCCCGCGCGAGGTGTGCGGGGGCCTTCGGAAGCCAAGAAGGCAGGAAACTAGCTATGCGACAGGTCACGCGCAAGGGGCTGACCATTGTGGCGGCGGCGGGCGGAGTGCTCGCCCTCGGCGGTGGGTACGCGCACGCGTCCCACGGTGCGGGAGCGGACGGAGTCGCCGCCAACTCGCCGGGTGTCGCGTCCGGCAACTCGGTCCAGGCGCCGGTCAGCGTGCCGGTGAACGTGTGCGGCAACACCGTGGACGTCGTCGGGGTGCTGAACCCCGCGTTCGGCAACAGGTGCGTCAACAAGGGCAGCGGCGCGCACGCGAAGAGCTCCGCCAGCAACTCGCCGGGCGTGGCGTCCGGCAACAACGTCCAGGCCCCGGTCAGCGTGCCGGTGAACGCCTGCGGCAACAGCGTGAACGTGGTCGGCGGCCTGAACCCGACGTTCGGCAACGGCTGCGCGAACGGCGCGAAGACCCCGAACAAGCCGGGCAACCCCGGAAACCCGGGCAACCCCGGAAACCCGGGCAACCCCGGAAACCCGGGTAACCCCGGTAACCCGGGTAACCCCGGTAACCCGGGTAACCCCGGTAACCCCGGGAACCCCGGTCAGCCGGGTCAGCCGGGTCAGCCGGGTCAGCCGGGTCAGCCGGGTCAGCCGAGCCACCCCGGTGAGCCCGGTGAGCCCGGCTCGCCGATCGAGCCGAACAAGCCGGCCCCCCAGGGCGGCGACGGCAGCACCCCGCCGAAGGGCGACGACGAGCTGGCCCAGACGGGCGCCGGCGCGCTCGGCACGCTCCTCCCGGCCGGAGCGGCCGCGCTGCTCGGCGGCACGGTCCTGTACCGCCGCGCCCGCCGCACCGCGTAAGCACGGCGCACCCTCCCGCGCCCCACGACGGAGCGGGCCCCGCACTCAGCGGAGCCCGCTCCGTCCCGTTGCTCCCGTTCCGTCCCTCACCAGGTGGCGCGCACCTGACGGATGATGCGCCGCCGCAGCCGCACCCGGCGGCTGCCGTCCCGGTGCAGGGTGAGTCGGTCCAACTCCCAGTGCCCGTACTCCGCGTGCTCGGTCAGGAGCCGCGTCGCCTCCTTCCGGGAGACGCCCCGCGGCACGTACACGTCGACAAATTCGTATTCCGGCATCGCATCTATTGTGCGGGCACGGGCCAGGTACGGATAGCGTCTGCTGTATGTCTGATGCTGCGCAGCCCACAGCTGCCGAGGTACGCGCCGCCGCCGAGGCGGTCAAAGCCGCACTGGACCGTCACCTGGCGGCGGTCGAGAACCGCACCGGTGACGACGACCCCGCGGTCTACGCCGCGTTCAACGACCTGGCCGCCGCGGCCGAGGCGTACGACGAGCGGCTCTACGACCGCTACGACGAGGTCACGCCCTTCGAGATCCCCGGCGCCGAGGACTCCCTGCCGCCGTACGCGGGACCGAGCCAGCCGAACGCGCTGAGCGTACTGATCCGCCGCGACTACGCCGTGGCGGAACCCGAGCGGCTGCTCGCCCAGGCGCAGCGCATCGCGGACGCCGAGGGGGACGGCGACGACGGGTCGGCCAGGACCACGGCCGCGGTCGGCGCCAGCGTGCACGCTGCCCTCGGGATGCTGTTCGGCGAGTACGAACCGGACGAGATCGCCTCGCGCCACAAGGAGTTCGGCCTGGAGGAGGGCGACTCGACGCTGTGGGTGGCCGCCGCCGACGAACTGCCCGAGGCGGGGGAGTGGCTCAGCACCCCCTTCGACCAGGCCGACCCCAGCCGGGTCATCTGCCGCTTCGACGTCAGCGCGGTCTTCGACGAGGACGAGCTGTACGAGGAGGACCCGACGGGCCGCTCCCGCGACCTGCCCTGACGCGCCCCGCCGCCACGTGCGGTGCCACCGTGCCCGCGCCCCACCCAGGGCGCGGGCACGGTCGTGACGGGAGCCGGGTGCCGGACGCCGGCAGCCCGGCCCCGGACGCCAGCAGCCGTCAGCCCGGTCCCGGAGGCCGGGAGCCCCGCCCCGGACGCCGGGAGCGGGAGCCGGACGCCCGGAGCCCGGAGCCCGGAGCCCGGAGCCGGACGCCGGCGGCGGCAGCCGGGATCCGGACGCCGGGGGTCGGGCTCCCGGCGTGGTCGCGGCGGCGGCTCCGCCTACTCCGCCGCCGGCGCCGGGACGGCCTCCAGCAACCCCCGCAGCCGTGTGGTCCGCGTCTGCGCGGGGGGCTCGGCCACCGCCCGGGCCAGCGCCTGGTCCACGCCGTGCACGACGGACAGGTGCCGGGCGCCCCGGCCGAACGCCGTGTACACCCACGCCCTGCTCAGTCCGCCGACCGCGTCTCCCGGCAGGACGGCCACGACCGCCGGCCAGCGCATCGCCGCCGCCTGGTGCGCGGTGAGCGCCCACCCGTGCCGTACGACGGCTTCGACCCGGTCCTTGGGCACGACCACCCGCGCGGGCTCGGCCTCGCACTCCAGGTGCAGCCCCTCCGCGTCGGCGGACACCACCCGGCCCTGCACGGTCCGGCCCGGCGCTACCGCGTACGCCACGCGGTCGCCCGGGTCGAAGCCGCCGAAGCGACCCGGTCCGGGGTTGAGCCGCTGCTTCAGCGCCGCGTTCAACGCGCGCGTCCCCGCCGCGCCGCCGTGGCCCACCGTGACCACCTGCGTGTCCTCCACCGGGACGCCGAGCGCCCGCGGCACCGAGTCGGCGACCAGCTGCACCGTCCGGTGCACCGCCTCACCCGCGTCCCGCACGGGCACGATCACGACCTCCTTGCCGGGGGCCTCCACCTGGGACAGCTCGCCCACGCCGATCCCGGACACGAGCTCCCCGATCGGGCCCGGATCCGGCGTGCGGGAGGCGACCTGCGGGCACACCCGGGCGGCCAGCAGGTCGGCGAAGACCCGCCCCGGGCCCGCCGACGGCAGGACGTGCGGGTCGCCGCTCAGTACCAGCCGGCACCCGTCCGGTACGGACTCGACGAGCATCGCCGCGGCCTCCACGTCCAACTGCGGCGCGTCGAGGACGACCAGCAGGTCGAGGGGGAAGGTCCCCTCCTCGTCCCTGCCCGGCCCCGCCGCACCGGACAGCAGCGCCGCGACCGTCACCGCGCCCGTCCCCGGGTCCAGCCTGCGGCGGCCGTTCTCGCTGTGCACCGCCACCGCGGCCCGCAGCCCCAGCCGGCCGGCCGCGGCGGCCAGCGCGACCGGCTCGGCGCGCGCCGCCTCACCGCCCGTGTGCACCACGAGGCCCTCTGTGGCGACCGCCCGGGCCAGCTCGGCGGGCTCCGCCTCCGCCCAGCGGGGATCCGGGCCGGACCGGGCCAGTCGCGCCAGGCCGTCCGCGAGGCTCTCCTCCGCCATGGCGTACCGGTCGAGACCCAGCAGGACCGGCGGAGCCTCCGCGCCCTCCGCGCCCTCCGCGGCCTCCGCGGCCTCCCCGGCCCCTGCGTCGGCGTCGGTCCCCTCCTCGGTGGCGTCGTCGTACCCGGCTTCGGCCTCGTCCTCCGCCCCGTCGTGGAACACCAGCACGGCGCCTTCGGCCACGGCGTGCCGCACCGCTCCGTCCGGGTCCGGTACGGACCGGTCGGCGAGGGCCGCCCGTACGGTGGCCGCGTCGAGGGCGGTGTGCCCCCGCAGCGCGGCCTGCTCCAGCAGCCAGCCGACCAGCGCGTCCGTCCGTCGCGGGTCCCCCGGGCCGCACTCGGCGCCCAGCAGCGCCCGCGCGAACCCGTCGGCCTGCTCCGGCAGGACGCCGGACACCGACAGCAGTCGCCACGGGTCCTCGCGGAGCAGTTCGCCCGCGGCGTCCCCGAGCACGCCCGCGACCCGCACCGCCAGCGCCTCGGGCGCCCCGCCCGCCGTCAGCACGGACCGGACGGCGGCCACGGCCTCCGGTGCCGCGACCCGAGGGGCGGGCGCGGCGGGCGCCGGGGTCCGTGGGCGGGGCGGTGCGGCCGGCGGCGGAGCGACCCGCCGCGGCGGCGCGGCCGGAGTGGGGGAGTCGTCGAAGACGGAGCTCGGCTTCTCGCCGCTCTCCACCGCCCGGACCGCCGCGAGCAGGTCGGCGGCCCGGCCGCTCAGCTTGGTGCCGCTCTCGATCGGCCCACCCCGTTCGGCCTTGCGCCGCTCGATCCGCTCCCGCAGCTCCCGCTGCGCGGCCAGCTCGGCCTCGGCCTCGGAGGGCGCGGCCTGGGACGGCGCGGCCTCGGCCCCGCCGTCACCACCGGCCGGTTCCTCCGCGGCCTCCGCATCACCACCGGCCGGTTCCTCCGCGGCCTCCGCATCACCACCGGCCGGTGCCTCCGCGTCTCCGGCGTCGGCGTTCGGCTGTGCCTCCGCGTCTCCGGCGTCACCGTCCGGCTGTGCCTCCGCGTCTCCGGCGTCGCCGTTCGGCTGTGCCTCCGCGTCTCCGGCGTCAGCCTCCGGCTGAGCCTCCTCGGCGTCGGTACGCCCGTTCCCGCCGGCGCCCGCGGCCCCAGCGTCCCGTGCCGCGTCCGCCTGCCCGTCCCCGCCCGCGGGGTCCTCGCCGTCCGCGACCGCGGGGTCCCCGGCCGCCTCCGTCTCGGCGGCCGCCTCCGCGGCCGCAGTCGCGCCCGCGGCCGGTGGGGCTGCCGAGGTCTCGGTGGGCCGGCTCGCCGTCGGCGTGGCGGTCCGGTCGTCGTCGGCCGGGGAGCCGGGGTTCTCCCCCCGGGGAAGCGCGGTCACAGCGTGCTCCAGTCCTGATCGGGGTAGCGGTGCAGGGGCGCCGACACGTCGTCGAGCGCCCGGCGGATCTCGTCAGGAAGGGTAAGGCCCTCCACTGACAGCGCGGCCGTGAGCTGCCGCGCCGTGCGCGCGCCGACCACCGGGGCCGCCACGCCCGGCCGGTCGCGCACCCAGGCCAGCGCGACCTGCAGCGGGGTCACCGCGAGTCCGTCGGCCGCCGTCGCCACGGCCTCCACGACGCGCTGCGACGCCTCGTCCAGGTACGGCTCCACGAACGCCGACATGTGGCCCGACGCGCCCCGTGAGCCGGCCGGCACGCCCGTGCGGTACTTGCCCGTGAGCACGCCCCGGCCCAGCGGCGACGACGGCAGCAGACCGACGCCCAGGTCCCGTGCGGCCGGCAGCACCTCTCGCTCCACGCCGCGCTGGAGCAGCGAGTACTCCATCTGCGTCGCCGCCAGCCGCGCCCGCGTCCCCGGCGCGGCCAGCTGCCACGTCGCCGCCTTCGCCAGCTGCCAGCCGCAGAAGTTCGCCACGCCCACGTACCGGGCGCGGCCGCTGGTGACGGCTATGTCCAGGGCCTGGAGCGTCTCCTCCAGCGGCGTCCACGGGTCGTACGCGTGGACCTGCCACAGGTCCACGTGGTCGGTGCCCAGCCGGGCCAGCGACGCGTCGAGGGCGGACAGGAGGTGGCCGCGCGAACCGTCGAAGCGCCGCTCCGGATCCGGGTCGGGCACGCTGCCGGCCTTCGTGGCGATCACCAGGTCCCGGCGCGGCACCAGCCGCTCCAGCAGCCGGCCCAGCACGTACTCGGCCTCCCCGCCGCCGTACACGTCCGCCGTGTCGACGAGCGTCCCGCCGGCCTCCCAGAAGACCTTCACCTGCTCGGCCGCCTCGTGCTCGTCCGTGTCGCGCCCCCAGGTGAGGGTGCCCAGGCCGATCCGGGACACGCGCAGGCCGGTGCGGCCGAGATGCCTCTGCTCCATGGCCGCGACATTACTGGCCGGGGCAGGAGGCCGAGGGACCCTGTGGACAACGCGGCCGGCCGGCGCACTGCCGCGCCGGCCGCCCGCGCGCTAGAGTCCGCTCACCACGGACGTTACTGATCGGTAAAAGGGGACCCGCATGCGGCTCGGCATCAACCTCGGCTACTGGGGCGCGGGCATGGACGGCGACAACCTCGCCGTCGCGCAGGAGGCGGACCGCCTCGGCTACGACGTGTGCTGGGCGGCCGAGGCGTACGGGTCGGACGCCCCCACCGTGCTGTCATGGGTGGCCGCGCAGACCGAGAGCATCGACGTCGGCTCCGCGATCATGCAGATCCCGGCGCGGCAGCCCGCCATGACCGCCATGACGGCCGCCACCCTCGACTCGCTCTCCGGCGGCCGCTTCCGCCTGGGCCTCGGTGTCTCGGGCCCGCAGGTCTCCGAGGGCTGGTACGGCGTCACCTTCGACAAACCGCTCGCCCGCACCCGCGAGTACGTCGAGATCGTCCGCCGGGCCATGTCCCGCGAGCGGCTGACCTACGACGGCGAGCACTGGACCCTGCCGCTGCCCGACGGACCCGGCAAGCCGATCAAGCTCACGGTCCACCCGCAGCGCGAGCACATCCCGCTCTACATCGCGGCGATCGGGCCCAAGAACCTGGAGCTGACCGGCGAGATCGCCGACGGAGCCCTGCTGATCTTCCCGTCCGCCGCGCACCTGGAGGAGACCGCCGTCCGGTACCTGCGCGCCGGGCGCGAGAAGGCCGGGCTCACCATGGACGGCTTCGACGTCTGCCCCACCGTCCCCCTCGCCCTCGGCGACGACGTCGCCGCCCTCGCCGACACCTTCCGCCCGTACACCGCCCTCTACGTGGGCGGCATGGGCAGCCGGAAGCAGAACTTCTACAACCGGCTCGCCCAGCGCATGGGGTACGAGAAGGAGGCCGCCGAGATCCAGGACAAGTACCTGTCCGGCGACAAGAACGGCGCCGCCGCCGCCGTGCCGCACCAGCTCATCGACGACACGACCCTGCTCGGCTCCGTGGAGCGGATCGCCGATCGGATGGCGGCCTACGCGGCCGCCGGCGTCACCACCCTGACCCTCGCGCCGGCCGGCTTCACGCTCGACGAGCGGATCGCCGCCCTCCGGGCGGGCACCGAGGCGCTGGAGCGCGCGGGCCTCGTCGACTGAACCGGCCGCCGGCCGGTTCAGTCCGCCGGCCGGCCCCCGGGGAAAGCCCGCGGCCGTGGTGGGGGCTCGGGGTCATCCCCGCCACGGCCGTCACGCAGCACAACGCGCCACCGGCCGCCGGGTTACGGACCGGCCGCGGCGCGCACGGCCCCGTCGCTGCTCCGTTCGATGGAGTGGCGGCGGGGTGTCGTTGCCTCACCCCCTCCCCGGCACTTGACTCGTGCCGACACGTGGAGGTGACAGCGATGCTCTCGGCCCGCAGCCTGTTCCAGGAGATCGTCGACGACGACCGTTCCTACCAGCTGTTCTGTTCCATCGCCGCCAGCGGCGAGACCCAGGGGGGCTGGGAGAACGCCCGGATCGCCGCCCTGGTCCCGCAGTCCCTCGCCGGGCTGGTCCCGAAGATCACCCGGCACGGCGCCGACGAGGACAAGCACGGCCGCATCTTCAACGGGCTGCTGCACAAGCGCGGCCTCGACCCGGTGCCGGTCCCGCCCGAGACCGACTACACGATGCTGCTGGAGCGCGCGGGCATCGGCCTCGCCCACGACAAGCTGCGGCGCGACGAGCCGCTCACCGAATACGACATCCTCGTCTACCTCTCGCACAGCCGCGTCACCGAACAGCGCGCCGCCGACCAGATGAACATGCTCGTGCGGCACTTCGGCGACCACCCCGAGGTCGGCAAGGCCGTCCGCATCATCAGCGCCGACGAGGACAACCACCTCGCCTACTGCCACGAGGAACTGCTCCGCCTCGCCCGCGCCGGCCACGCCCACACCATCCAGCGCACCCTGCGCGAGTGCGCCCTCGCCGAGATCGCCGTCTACCGCGACGTCAGCCTCGCCGTCATGGAGCACATGGGCCGCATCCTGCGGTGGCCGCGCGCCAAGTCGGCCGTCCTCGCCGCCGGCATCCACGCCGTGTACGCGTACGAGCGGGCCGCCGGCCGGCGGCGCATGGTCCGCCTCGCCATGCCCGCGCGGCGCGACGCCATGGGCGGACCGGCCGAGACCGCGCCGGTCCTCTGACCCGCCGGCGGTCCGGGGCGCGGCCGGGGTCAGAGCCAGCCGCGCCGCTTGAACAGCCGGTACAGCCCCGTCACCGCGCCCGCCATCAGGCCCACCACCGCCGGGTACGACCACGCCCAGTCCAGCTCGGGCATGTGCGTGAAGTTCATGCCGTACACACCCGCCACCATGGTCGGGACCGCCGCCATCGCCGCCCAGGCGGAGATCTTGCGCATGTCGTCGTTCTGGCGCACGCCCATCTGCGCGAGGTGCGCCGAGAGGATGTCCGACAGGAGCCGGTCCAGCCCCTCCACCTGCTCGTTCGCGCGGGTCAGGTGGTCGCTGACGTCACGGAAGAACGGCCGGGCCGACTCGACGACGTACGGCACGCCCGGTCCCGCCAGCCGCTCCATGGGGGAGGCCAGCGGGCCCGTCGCCCGGCGGAACTCCAGCACCTGCCGCTTGAACGTGTAGATCCGTGACGCCGTGTTCTTCGCGTCGCCCCCGGACGGGGCGAAGACCTCCGCCTCCAGCTCCTCCAGGTCCACCTGGAGCTCGGCCGCCACGTCGATGTAGTGGTCGACGACGGCGTCGCTCACCGCGTACAGCACGGACGTCGGGCCCTGCCGCAGCACGTCCGGGGCGGACTCCAGCCGCCGGCGCACCTCCGACAGCGGCGCCCCTTCGCCGTGCCGGACCGTCACCACGAACGAGTCGCCCAGGAACAGCATCAGCTCGGACGTGGAGACGGTGTCGTCGGCCGGCTCGTAGTGCACGGGCTTCAGCACCATGAAGAGCGAGTCGTCGTACACCTCCAGCTTGGGCCGCTGGTGGGCCTTCAGGGCGTCCTCGACGGCGAGGGGGTGCAGCCCGAACTCCGTGGACACCCGGTCGAACTCCTCGGCGGTCGGCTCGTGCAGCCCGATCCACAAGAAGCCGTCCACTGAGTCGCGCGCCTCCGTCAGGGCGGCGACGACGTCGGTGGGGCCCCGGAGGCGTCGCCCGGCACGGTAGATGGCGCAGTCAACGATCACGGCGCGTATTCTTCCCTCCGCCCACCGGCGCATGCACGTGCGACGCCCCCCGGCAGGCGTCCCGCCGATCACGTCGGGCCCGCGGCCCGATCGACGCGCCACCGCCTAGGCTGGCCGCCATGGCGACCCTGATCCTCGTCCGGCACGGCCGGTCCACCGCGAACACCGCCGGCCTCCTCGCGGGCCGCACCCCCGGCGTCGGCCTCGACGAGCGCGGCACCGCGCAGGCCGCCGCGCTGCCCGGCCGGCTCGCCGGTGTGGAGCTGGCGCTGGCCGTCAGCAGCCCCCTCCAACGCTGCCACGAGACCCTCGCCCCGCTCCTCGCGGCCCGCCCCGGTCTCGCCCTGCACACCGACGAGCGGATCAACGAGTGCGACTACGGGGACTGGTCCGGCCGCGGGCTGGCGGAACTCGGCGGCGAGCCCCTGATGGAGGTCGTCCAGCACCATCCGTCGGCGGCGGCCTTCCCCGGCGGGGAGTCCATGCGCGGCATGCAGACCCGCGCCGTCGAGGCGATACGCGAGTGGAACGCGCGCGTGGAGGCCGAGCACGGCGAGGGGGCCGCCTACCTGGTGTGCTCGCACGGCGACATCATCAAGTCGCTCGTCGCGGACGCCCTCGGCATGCACCTCGACCTCTTCCAGCGCCTCCACGTCGACCCCTGCTCCGTCACCGCGATCCGCTACACCCGGACGCGGCCCTTCCTCGTCCGCCTCGGCGACACGGGAGACTTCGCCGGCCTCGCCCCGGGCGCCCCCGGCGGCCCGGCTCCGGCGGGCCCCGACGGCGCGGCGCAGGTGGGCGGCGGCGCGGGCGCACCGTGATCGACGCGCACAGTAGGGTTGGATGCGCTGCCGTCACGGCCCCGGCCGGACCCGCGTAAACAAGACCAAGGGAGAGGGAACGTGTCCCGTCAGGTGTTCCTCTATGACCCGCCGGAGCGCTTCGTGGCCGGTACGGTCGGGCTGCCTGGCCGCCGTACGTTCTTCCTGCAGGCGTCCGCCGGAGGGCGGGTCACCAGCGTCGCCCTGGAGAAGACCCAGGTCGCCGCGCTGGCCGAGCGCATGGACGAGCTCCTGGACGAGGTGGTGCGGCGCACCGGGGGCAACGCCCCGGTCCCGGCGGTCGCGCCCGCCGACGTCGCCGACACCGCTCCCCTGGACGCCCCGGTCGAGGAGGAGTTCCGCGTCGGCACCATGGCCCTGGCCTGGGACGGCGAGGAGCAGCGGCTGATCGTCGAGGCGCAGGCGCTCGTCGAGCTCGACGTCGACTCGGAGGAGGACCTCGCCGAGGCGGAGGAACGTCTCCTCCAGGACGAGGAGAACGGCCCGCCCATGCTCCGCGTCCGGCTCACCGGCGCCCAGGCGAGAGCCTTCGCCAAGCGCGCCCTGGACGTCGTGAACGCCGGCCGCCCGCCCTGCCCCCTGTGCAGCCTCCCGCTCGACCCGGAAGGACACGTATGCCCGCGCCAGAACGGATACCGCCGCGGGGCCTGACGGCGGCGAGCGACGTGCTGGAGGTCCTCGCCGAGGGCGAGCTCACCGTGCGCGGCCAGGTCCGTGAGGCGTCCAACGCCGTACTGCTCTGCTCCGCCGTCCTCGCCGGCCGCGCGGTCGACTGCGTGTACAAGCCCGTCGCGGGCGAGCGGCCCCTGTGGGACTTCCCCGACGGGACGCTCGCCGAGCGGGAGGCCGCCGCGTACGCGGTCTCCGAGGCCACGGGGTGGCACCTCGTCCCGCCGACCGTCCTGCGCGAGGGGCCGTACGGGACCGGCTCCGTCCAGCGGTGGATCGACGCCGACCCCGTGGCCCCGCCGCTGCTCTCCCTGGTGGAGGGCGACGAGGCCGGCGACGGCTGGCGGGCGGTGGGCCTCGCGGAGGTGGGTGAGGGGCGCACGGCGCTGCTCGTCCACGCCGACGACCCGCGGTTGCGGCGCCTCGCCGTGCTCGACGCCGTGATCAACAACGGCGACCGCAAGGGCGGCCACCTGCTGCCGGCCGGTGACGGCGCCCTGTACGCCATCGACCACGGCGTGACGTTCCACGTGGACGACAAGCTGCGGACGCTGCTGTGGGGCTGGGCCGGCGAACCGCTGCCCGGCGAGGCCCTGACGGTCCTGGCCCGGCTCGACGCGGAGCTGGCGCCCGGCGCCGCGCTGGCCACCCGTCTGGAGCAGCTGATCACCCCGGCCGAGCTCGACGCGCTGCGCGCCCGGGTCACGGGCCTGCGCACCACCGGCCGGCACCCCGAACCCTCCGGCACCTGGCCGCCCATCCCCTGGCCACCGGTGTGAACCGGGTCTGAGCGGCCCCACAGCACATCGCGCCGCCGAGTGCAAGAGGGCGGAACCGGTCATGGTCCTGCATCCGGTTCGTATCCGGAACACCCGTCCGGTTACGCTCAGGGCATGCATGCCTGGCCCGCTTCTGAGGTCCCCGCCCTGCCCGGCAAGGGCCGCGACCTCCGGATCCACGACACCGCGACCGGCGGACGAGTGACCCTCGACCCCGGCCCCGTCGCCCGCATCTACGTCTGCGGCATCACGCCGTACGACGCGACCCACATCGGTCACGCGGCGACCTACAACGCGTTCGACCTCGTTCAGCGCGTGTGGCTCGACACCAAGCGGCAGGTCCACTACGTGCAGAACGTGACCGATATCGACGACCCGCTCCTGGAGCGGGCCGCGCGCGACGGCGTCGACTGGACCGGTCTCGCCGAGCGGGAGACCTCCCTGTTCCGCGAGGACATGACGGCGCTGCGGATGCTGCCGCCGCAGCAGTACATCGGGGCCGTCGAGGCCATACCCGGCATCGTCCCGATCATCGAGCGGCTGCGCGACATGGGCGCCGCCTACGAGCTGGACGGCGACGTCTACTTCTCCGTCGAGTCCGACCGGCACTTCGGTGAGGTATCCCACTACGACGCCGAGCTCATGCGGGCCCTCTCCGCCGAACGCGGCGGCGACCCCGACCGTCCCGGCAAGAAGAACCCGATCGACCCGCTGCTGTGGCTGGCCGCCCGCGAGGGCGAGCCGAGCTGGGACGGCGGCTCCCTCGGCCGCGGCCGGCCCGGTTGGCACATCGAGTGCGTGGCCATCGCCCTCGACCACCTGGGCATGGGCTTCGACGTACAGGGCGGCGGCTCGGACCTGATCTTCCCGCACCACGAGATGGGCGCCTCCCACGCCCACGCGCTGACCGGGGAGTTCCCCTTCGCCAAGACGTACGTGCACGCCGGCATGGTCGCCCTGCACGGCCAGAAGATGTCGAAGTCCAAGGGCAACCTCGTCTTCGTCTCCGCGCTCCGCCGCGAGGGCGTCGACCCCGCCGCGATCCGCCTCACCCTGCTCGCGCACCACTACCGGGCCGACTGGGAGTGGACCGACCGGATCCTGCGGGACGCCGAGGAGCGTCTGGACCGCTGGCGCGCCGCCGTCTCCCGCCCGGACGGACCGTCCGCCGACCGGCTCGTGGAGGAGGTCCGCGACGCGCTCGCCGACGACCTGGACACGCCGGCCGCGCTCGCCGCGGTCGACCGCTGGGTCGAGCGCCAGCACGCCGAGGGCGGCACGGACGAGAGCGCGCCGGGCCTGGTCTCGCGCACCGTCGACGCGCTGATGGGCGTGGCCCTCTAGGGGGCGTCGTCGAAGAGCGTCCACACCTCGCCCCCACCGTGATGATCGCGGTGGGGGCGGGACTTTTCCCGGACGGGACCCCTCAGCCCCGGCTCCCGCAACCCTCGAACCGGTGGACGTCGACACGGCGGGGCCGTCGGGAACGCGTGCTGCCGGTCGGTGGGCACGCGGCGGACGAACTCGGCGGTCGTCCCGTCGAACCGCGGCCCCGGGAGTCGAGGGCGTCCTCCTCCACGAAGGGGGCCACCTGTCGGGGTCCGGGCCCTCGGCGGGCCGGGAGGTCCCGGTCGGCCCGCTCGGAGACGGCAGGCGGGGAAGCGCACGCGACCGACGTCGGCGCCGGACCTGCGGCGCGGTGGCGCAGCCGCCCGGTCGGCACGCGGGGCGGTACCGCCGTACGGCACCGCCCCGTCGCGAGCCGGGTCCTACTCGGGGCCTACTCCGCGTCCCGCGGACCGTCCGCCGGTGGCGGGCCGTCGTCGGGGCCGCCGGGGCCCGCGGGCCCTTCGGCGTCGCGGCGGCCGTCGGCGGAGGTGCCCCGGGCGCTGTCCGCCGGACCGTCGGCGGAACCCTCCTGGGGGCCGTCCGCCGTCCCCTCGGTACCGCGCCGGGGCGGCTTCGGCGGGCGGGTGCGACCGCCGGAGGTGTCGCGCAGGTACGAGCCGTCGCCGCCGTCGGTGGCGTGCCCGGCGGCGCCGGGCAGCGCGCCGGGGCCACCGGGGCCCGGGCCGCCGTCCCGCCGCCGCAGGTACCGCTCGAACTCGCGGGCGATGGCCTCGCCGGACGCCTCCGGCAGCTCGGCCGTGTCCCGCGCCTCCTCCAGGGTCTGGACGTACTCGGCCACCTCGCTGTCCTCGGAGGCCAGTTGGTCGACGCCGAGCTGCCAGGCGCGGGCGTCCTCGGCCAGTTCGCCGAGCGGGATCCGCAGGTCGATGAGGTCTTCCAGCCGGTTGAGCAGCGCCAGGGTCGCCTTGGGGTTCGGCGGCTGGGACACGTAGTGCGGCACGGCCGCCCACAGGCTCACCGCCGGGACACCCGCGTGCGTGCACGCCTCCTGGAGGATGCCGACGATGCCCGTCGGGCCCTCGTACCGGGTCTCCTCCAGCTCCATCCGCCGCGCCAGGTCCGGGTCGGACGTCACACCGCTGACCGGTACCGGCCGCGTGTGCGGGGTGTCACCGAGCAGCGCGCCCAGGATCACGACCATCTCGACGCCCAGCTCGTGGGCGAAGCCCAGCAGCTCGTTGCAGAACGAGCGCCAGCGCATCGACGGCTCTATCCCGCGGACCAGGACCAGGTCACGGGGCTTGTCGCCGCCGACGCGGACCACGGACAGCCGGGTGGTGGGCCAGGTGATCCTGCGCACCCCGCCGTCCAGCCACACCGTGGGCCGGTTGACCTGGAAGTCGTAGTAGTCCTCGGCGTCCAGCGCCGCGAACACCTCGCCCTTCCACTCCCGTTCCAGGTGCGCGACCGCGGTGGAGGCGGCGTCGCCGGCGTCGTTCCAGCCCTCGAACGCGGCCACCATGACCGGGTCGATCAGCTCGGGAACCCCCTCGAGCTCGATCACCCAGGCCTCCTTCCGAAGTTCCGTGCGTACGGACCAACCTTACGGCGTGCGGGCCCTCCGCCCGCAGCCCCTTGTACACGTCCGGGTGCTGTATCGGCCTGCCACGGCGGGGCCGCATCAAACCTCGCGGCGGCCCCCGGACGCGCCGAAGCGCCAGGGGCGCGACCCCGGCCGGCCCCCGGCCGACCACCCGCCCGGCCCCCGCGACCTCCCTGCCGGCCCCCGGCCCGACCACCCGCCCGCCGAGCCCGGGCGGCCCCCGGCCCGGTCGCCGTCCGCGGAGCCCAAGGCGGCCTCGGGCGCGTGCCGTTCGCCGCCGGCGATCCGGTGCGCCGCGGTGGAGGCCGCCCTCCGGCCCGGCGCGCGGGAGGGCGGCTCCCGGGGGAGCCGCCCTCACACCTCACCGGCCCGGATCCGCCGGGCCCTCGCGGTCAGGCGCCGCGGCGGAGCATCTCCTCGACCCGGCCGCGGACGTCGTCCGTCGCCAGGCCCCGGATCGTCAGGGTCGTACGGCGGCGCAGCACGTCGTCCGCCGTCTCGGCCCACTCGTGGTCGCGGGCGTAGGCGACCTGCGCCCAGATCTCCGGCGCGTCCGGGTGTATGCGCTCGGCCAGCTCCGGGTCCTCGTTCGCCAGGCGCGCGATGTCGAAGGCGAGCGAGCCGTAGTGCGTGGCCAGGTGGCGGGCGGTGTCGGCGGCCATGCGCGGGCCGGGCGTCCCCCCGTCGACGAGCAGCCGGTGGGCGACCGCGTTGGGGTTGGCGATGCCGGGCAGCGGCAGCTTCTTCGGGAGGCTGGCGATCGGCTCCATGTCGTCGGCGAGCGGGCGGCCGGGCAGCGCGGCGAGCTTGTTCATCACCGTGCGGCCGATGTGGCGGAAGGTCGTCCACTTGCCGCCGGCGACCGACAGCATGCCGCCGCGGCCCTCGGTCACGACCGTCTCGCGCTTGGCCTTGGAGGTGTCCCCGGGCCCGCCCGGCAGGACGCGCAGCCCCGCGAACGCGTAGGTGATCAGGTCGCGGGACAGCTGCTGGTCGCGGATGGAGAAGGCGGCTTCGTCCAGGATCTGGGCGGTGTCCTTCTCGTTGACCGCGACGTCGGCCGGGTCGCCCTCGTACTCCTCGTCGGTGGTGCCGAGCAGGAGCATGTCCTCCCAGGGCAGGGCGAAGGTGATGCGGTACTTGTCGATCGGGGTGGCGAGCGCGGCCTTCCACGGCGACGTGCGCTTCAGGACGAGGTGCGCGCCCTTCGACAGGCGGATGGACGGCGCCGCGTTCGGGTTCTCCATCCGGCGCAGGTGGTCGACCCAGGGGCCGGTCGCGTTGAGCACGAGCCGGGCGTCGACGCCGAACTCGGTGCCGTCGAGCCGGTCCCTGAGCTCGGCGCCCGTGACGCGGCCCTGCGTGAACCGCAGCCCGGTGACCTCGGCGTGATTGAGGACCGTGGCGCCCGAATCGACGGCCGCGCGGACCGTCATGAGAGCCATCCTGGCGTCGTTCATCTGGTCGTCGCCGTACACGGCCACGGCCTTCAGGTTGTCGGTGCGCAGCTCCGGCACGTCCTGCGCGGCCTTGGCCGGGCTGAGCAGGTGGCCGACGCCGTCACCGAACGCGGAGAGGGCCGAGTACGCGAAGACGCCCGCGCCGAGCTTGGCGGCACCGTGCGGCCCGCCCTTGTAGACCGGCAGGTAGAAGGTGAGCGGGTTCGCCAGGTGCGGGGCGACCTGGCGGGAGACCGCACGGCGCTCGAAGTGGTTCTCCGCGACCAGCTTCACCGCGCCGGTCTGCAGGTAGCGCAGGCCGCCGTGGAGCAGCTTGGAGGAGGCGGAGGAGGTGGCGCCGGCGAAGTCGCCGGCGTCCACCAGGGCCACCCGCAGCCCGGACTGCGCGGCGTGCCAGGCCGTGGAGATGCCCAGGATGCCGCCGCCGATCACCAGGAGGTCGTAGGTGGCCTTGGAGAGCTGCTCCCGCGTCTCGGCACGGCTCGGCAGGGGACCGGCAGCCGGGTGCGTCCCGAGGGTGGGGACGCTCTGCAGGGTGGTCATGTCGATTTACTCCTCGTCCTCGATCCAGCCCATGGTCCGCTCGACGGCCTTGAGCCAGTTCTTGTACTCGCTGTCACGCTTGTCAGCGTCCATGCGGGGGGTCCACTCGGCGGCCCTGCGCCAGTTGGCGCGCAGCGCGTCGGTGTCGGGCCAGAAGCCGACGGCCAGGCCGGCGGCGTAGGCGGCGCCGAGGCAGGTCGTCTCGGCGACCATGGGGCGCACCACGGGGGCGTCCACGAAGTCCGAGAGCGTCTGCATCAGCAGGTTGTTGGAGGTCATGCCGCCGTCGACCTTGAGCGCGGCCAGCTCGACGCCGGAGTCCTTCGTCATGGCGTCGGTGATCTCGCGGGTCTGCCAGGCGGTGGCCTCGAGCACGGCGCGCGCGATGTGCGCCTTGGTGACGTACCGGGTGAGGCCGGCGATCACACCGCGGGCGTCGGAGCGCCAGTACGGGGCGAACAGGCCGGAGAAGGCGGGTACGAAGTACGCGCCGCCGTTGTCGTCGACCGAGGACGCGAGCGTCTCGATCTCGGCGGCGGAGTTGATCAGGCCCATCTGGTCGCGCATCCACTGCACCAGGGAGCCGGTGACGGCGATGGAGCCTTCCAGGGCGTACACCGGGGCCTGGTCGCCGATCTTGTAACCGACGGTGGTGATCAGGCCCGAGTACGAGTTGATGATCTTCTCGCCGGTGTTCAGCAGCAGGAAGGTGCCCGTGCCGTAGGTCGACTTGGCCTCGCCCTCGGAGAAGCAGGTCTGGCCGAACAGGGCCGCCTGCTGGTCGCCGAGCGCGGAGGCGACCGGGACGCCGTCCAGGACGCCGCCCTTGACGTGGCCGTACACCTCGGCGGAGGACCGGATCTCCGGCAGGACCGTCGTGGGGACGTCCATGGACTGGGCGATCTTGTCGTCCCACTCCATGGTGTGGAGGTTCATCAGCATGGTCCGGGAGGCGTTGGTGACGTCGGTGACGTGGCGACCGCCGTCGACACCGCCCGTGAGGTTCCAGATGACCCAGGAGTCCATGGTGCCGAACAGGATGTCGCCGGCTTCCGCGCGCTCGCGCAGGCCCTCGACGTTGTCGAGCATCCAGCGGATCTTCGGGCCGGCGAAGTACGACGCCAGCGGCAGGCCCGTCTCGCGGCGGAAGCGGTCCTGGCCGACGTTGCGGCCGAGCTCCCGGCAGAGGGCGTCGGTGCGGGTGTCCTGCCAGACGATGGCGTTGTGGACGGGCTCACCGGTGTTCTTGTCCCACAGCAGCGTGGTCTCGCGCTGGTTGGTGATGCCGATCGCCTTGACGTCGGCGGAGGTGATGCCGGCCTTCTCGATCGCGCCGGCGACGACCTCCTGGACGTTGGTCCAGATCTCGGTCGCGTCGTGCTCCACCCAGCCGGGCTTGGGGAAGATCTGCTCGTGCTCCTTCTGGTCGACGGAGACGATGCGCCCGTCGCGGTCGAAGACGATGCAGCGGCTGGAGGTGGTGCCCTGGTCGATGGCCGCGATGAACGGGCCGGCGGTGTGTGCGTCGGTCACGGTTGCTCCCGTAGGTGAGTGAGAAGGACGGCTCAGGCGAACGCGATGTTGTAGATACCCGCGGCGAGGGCTCCGCCGATCAGCGGGCCGACGACGGGGATCCAGGCGTAGCCCCAGTCGGAGCCGCCCTTGTTCGGCAGCGGGAGCAGGGCGTGCACGATGCGCGGTCCGAGGTCACGGGCCGGGTTGATGGCGTAACCGGTCGGGCCGCCGAGCGACAGGCCGATGGAGACCACGACGAGCGAGACCATCAGACCGCCGAGCACGCCCAGGCCCTTGCCGCTGTCGTTGAGGCCCTGTGTGAGGACCGCGAGGACGAGCACCACGGTGCCGAGGACCTCGGTGGCCACGTTCTGCCAGACGTTGCGGATCTCGGGGCCGGTGGAGAAGACACCGAGTACGGGGCCGGCCTTGGCGACGGACTCGTCGTGCGGGCCCTCGACGGCCTTGTCGGCCGGGTCGCCCACGATCGCCCGGTCCGTGAGGTGCGCGTGGAACTGCCCGTAGTAGGCGACCCACACCAGCGCCGCGCCGATCATGGCGCCGAGGAGCTGGCCCGCGAAGTAGACCGGGACGTTGTTCCAGTCCCCGTCCTTGATCGCGATGCCGACCGTGACGGCGGGGTTGAGATGGGCGCCGGAGAGCGAGCCCGTCATGTAGACGGCGGTCAGGACCGCGAAGCCCCACCCGAAGGTGATGGCCGGCCAGCCGGCGTTCTGCGCCTTGGAGCGCTTCAGCGTGACGGCGGCGCACACGCCACCGCCGAGCAGGATGAGTACGGCGGTACCAATGATCTCGCCGATGAAGATGTCGGAGCTGGACACCCGCGACTCCTTTGTCCTTCGTCCAGGGGAAGGCGAACCCCGGGTCCCTCCGGTGGTCCGCGCCCTCGGGTGAGGGCGGTGCCGGCCTCCTGGCGTTGTCACACTCTAGCGCGTCATTCCGGTAGGTGTTCGACAATGCCGACCGATGGACGGCAGTTTTGCCCCCGGGTGAATTCCCCGTCAAGAGTTCGCACCCGAGAGACCCGATCGTTACCGCAGGCCGGGGCGCGCGGCACGGACGCGGCCGGGGTGCGGGGGGCGTGGCGGGCGGACCGGCCCGTGACGGCCGACCGCCGCGGGAGCCCGTAGGAGGGGCCCGGGAGGGCGCCCGCGGCGGCCCGGGTCGGCTCGGGGTGGTCTGGAGGTGCGTAGGGGAGGTCCGCCCGCCCGGCCGCGTGCGTACGGCGGGCCCCGGCCTGCGCCCGTACGGCCGGGCCGGGCGCGCGTCCCCAGGGAGGCGGGACGGCCCGCCGGGTCAGAAGCGGCCGGCGCCCAGGTCGCGCGAGACGGCGCGGGCGCACTCGCGCACCGCCGCCACCAGTTCCGACCGCAGCTCGCCGGCGGCGCACACGCGCTCCACGGCCCCGGTGATCGCCACCGCCCCGACGGGCATCCGCCGCCGGTCGTGGATGGGCGCCGCGACCGAGGCGACGCCCTCCCAGGTCTCCTCCACGTCCGCGGCCCAGCCGCGCGCCCGCGTCAGGTCCAGGAGCTCCTCGAAGTCCTCCAGGCCCGTGACCGTCCGGGGGGTGAACGCCTTGCGCTCCACCTCCATCGCCTCGCTGTGGGCGACGGGGTCGTACGCGGACAGGACCTTGCCGAGCGCTGTGGAGTGCAGCGGCTGCATGGCGCCGACCTCCAGCACCTGCCGGCTGTCGTCGGGGCGGAAGACGTGGTGGATGACGAGCACCCCGTGCTGGTGGAGCACGCCCAGGTGCACGCTCTCCCCGCTGGAGCGGGCCAGGTCGTCCGTCCAGACCAGCGCCCGGGCCCGCAGCTCGTGCACGTCGAGGTAGCTGTTGCCGAGCCGCAGCAGCTCGGCGCCGAGCTGGTACCGACCCGACGCCGCGTCCTGCTCCACGAAGCCCTCCGACTGGAGGGTGCGCAGGATGCCGTGGGCCGTGCCCTTCGCCAGGCCGAGCGACGAGGCGATGTCGGAGAGACCCAGCCGGCGCTCCCCGCCCGCGAGCAGACGCAGCATCGCCGCCGCCCGCTCCAGCGACTGGATGTTCTTCGCCATCCCCGGCCTGCTCCTTCTCTCCATGGTTCGACAATGCTGAACACTATCGGTCGTTGCCGACCTGCGGCCACATCCTGAGACGTCTCCCCGCCCCAACCGGCCGGACCTCGACCCCGCCAAGCATGCCGTCCGCCACGTGGGACGCCGTGTCCGCCCCGGGGGAGGGGCGGTTACGCTGACGACGTGCGCCTCCCCGACGGGGGCGCAAAGCCGACAGCCGTCGCACTCCAGGGAGCACCTCCATGGCCTCGTTGCCGACCCCGTCCCCCTCGTCCGCCGCCGGTGACCGCGCGGCCGCGCTCCGCGAGGCGCTCGCCACCCGCGTGGTCGTCGCCGACGGAGCCATGGGCACGATGCTCCAGGCGCAGGAGCCCACCCTCGACGACTTCGAGAACCTCGAGGGCTGCAACGAGATCCTCAACCTCACCCGGCCCGACATCGTCCGTTCGGTGCACGACGCCTACTTCGCCGTCGGCGTCGACTGCGTCGAGACGAACACCTTCGGCGCCAACCACTCCGCGCTCGGCGAGTACGACATCGCCCACCGCGTGTACGAGCTGTCCGAGGCCGGCGCCCGCATCGCCCGCGAGGTCGCCGACGAGTACACCGCCGCGGGTGGGGGCCAGCGCTGGGTCCTCGGCTCCATGGGCCCGGGCACCAAGCTGCCCACCCTGGGCCACGCCCCGTACACGCTCCTGCGCGACGCCTACCAGAGGAACGCCGAGGGCCTGGTCGCCGGCGGTTCCGACGCCCTGCTCGTGGAGACCACCCAGGACCTCCTCCAGACCAAGGCCGCCGTCCTCGGTGCCCGCCGCGCCCTGGAGGCGCTCGGCGCCGACGTGCCGCTCATCGTCTCCGTCACCGTCGAGACCACCGGCACCATGCTGCTCGGCTCGGAGATCGGCGCCGCGCTCACCGCGCTGGAGCCGCTCGGCATCGACATGATCGGCCTGAACTGCGCCACCGGCCCCGCCGAGATGAGCGAGCACCTGCGCTACCTCGCCCGCCACTCCCGCGTCCCCCTCTCCTGCATGCCCAACGCCGGGCTGCCCGTCCTCGGCAAGGACGGCGCCCACTACCCCCTCACCGCGCCGGAGCTGGCCGACGCCCAGGAGGGCTTCGTCCGCGAGTACGGGCTGTCGCTCGTCGGC
Organism: Streptomyces changanensis; assembly: GCF_024600715.1. Classification (NCBI taxonomy): domain Bacteria; kingdom Bacillati; phylum Actinomycetota; class Actinomycetes; order Kitasatosporales; family Streptomycetaceae; genus Streptomyces; species Streptomyces changanensis. Next base: position 1,153,562 of record NZ_CP102332.1, on the reverse strand, counting down.
GGCTGCTGCGGCACCACCCCCGAGCACCTGCGCCAGGTCGTCGAACGCGTGCGCGACATCACGCCCGCGCCCCGTGACCCGCGCCCCGAGCCCGGCGCTGCCTCCCTCTACCAGACCGTGCCGTTCCGCCAGGACACCTCCTACCTCGCCATCGGTGAGCGGACCAACGCCAACGGCTCCAAGAAGTTCCGCGAGGCCATGCTGGAGGGCCGCTGGGACGACTGCGTCGAGATGGCCCGGGACCAGATCCGCGAGGGCGCCCACATGCTCGACCTGTGCGTCGACTACGTGGGCCGCGACGGCGTCGCCGACATGGAGGAGCTGGCCGGCCGCTTCGCCACCGCCTCCACCCTCCCCGTCGTCCTGGACTCCACCGAGGTGGACGTCCTGCGCGCCGGCCTGGAGAAGCTCGGCGGCCGCGCCGTCATCAACTCCGTCAACTACGAGGACGGCGACGGGCCCGAGTCCCGCTTCGCCCAGGTCACCGCCCTCGCCCGGGAGCACGGCGCCGCGCTCATCGCCCTCACCATCGACGAGGAGGGGCAGGCCCGCACGGTCGAGAAGAAGGTCGAGATCGCCGAGCGGCTCATCGCCGACCTCACCGGCAACTGGGGCATCCACGAGGAGGACATCCTCGTCGACTGCCTCACCTTCACCATCTGCACCGGCCAGGAGGAGTCCCGCAAGGACGGCGTCGCCACCATCGAGGCGATCCGGGAGCTCAAGCGCCGCCGCCCCGCCGTGCAGACCACCCTCGGCCTGTCCAACATCTCCTTCGGCCTCAACCCGGCCGCCCGCATCCTGCTCAACTCCGTCTTCCTCGACGAGTGCGTGAAGGCCGGCCTCGACTCGGCGATCGTGCACGCCAGCAAGATCCTGCCGATCGCCCGCTTCTCCGAGGAGGAGGTCCGCACCGCCCTGGACCTCGTGTACGACCGCCGCGCCGAGGGCTACGACCCGCTCCAGAAGCTCATGCAGCTGTTCGAGGGGGCCACCGCGAAGTCCCTCAAGGCCGGCAGGGCCGAGGAGCTGGCCGCCCTCCCGCTGGACGAACGCCTCAAGCGCCGCATCATCGACGGCGAGAAGAACGGCCTGGAGGCCGACCTCGACGAGGCCCTGACGACCCGCAAGGCCCTCGACATCGTCAACGACACCCTTCTGGACGGCATGAAGGTCGTCGGCGAGCTGTTCGGCTCCGGCCAGATGCAGCTGCCCTTCGTCCTCCAGTCGGCCGAGGTGATGAAGACGGCCGTCGCCTACCTCGAACCGCACATGGAGAAGACGGACGACGACGGCAAGGGCACCATCGTGCTGGCCACCGTCCGGGGCGACGTCCACGACATCGGCAAGAACCTCGTCGACATCATCCTGTCGAACAACGGCTACAACGTCGTCAACCTCGGCATCAAGCAGCCCGTCTCCGCCATCCTCGAAGCGGCCGAGGAGCACCGCGCGGACGTCATCGGGATGTCCGGTCTCCTGGTCAAGTCGACCGTGATCATGAAGGAGAACCTGGAGGAGCTCAACCAGCGCGAGCTCGCCGCCAAGTACCCCGTGATCCTCGGTGGCGCCGCCCTCACCCGCGCCTACGTCGAGCAGGACCTCCACGAGATCTACCAGGGCGAGGTCCGCTACGCGCGGGACGCCTTCGAGGGCCTGCGCCTGATGGACGCCCTCATCGCCGTCAAGCGCGGCGTCCCCGGCGCCGCGCTCCCCGAGCTCCGGCAGCGCCGCGTGCGCCCCGCGGTCACCGTCGAGGAGCGCGAGCCCGAGCCCGGCGTGCGCTCCGACGTCGCCACCGACAACCCGGTCCCCGAGCCGCCCTTCCGGGGCACCCGCGTGATCAAGGGCATCCAGCTGAAGGAGTACGCCGGCTGGCTCGACGAGGGCGCGCTCTTCAAGGGCCAGTGGGGCCTGAAGCAGAACCGCACCGGCGAGGGCCCCTCGTACGAGGAGCTGATGGAGACCGAGGGCAGGCCCCGGCTGCGCGGCTGGCTCGACCAGCTCCACACGCGCAACCTCCTGGAGGCGGCCGTGGTGTACGGCTACTTCCCCTGCGTCTCCAAGGGGGACGACCTGATCGTCCTCGACGAGGCGGGCAACGAGCGCACCCGCTTCACCTTCCCGCGCCAGCGCCGCGGCCGCCGCCTGTGCCTCGCCGACTTCTTCCGGCCGGAGGAGTCCGGCGAGACCGACGTCGTCGGCTTCCAGGTCGTCACCGTCGGCTCCCGCATCGGCGAGGCCACCGCCGAGCTGTTCGCCGCCGACGCCTACCGCGACTACCTGGAGCTGCACGGGCTGTCCGTCCAGCTCGCCGAGGCCCTCGCCGAGTACTGGCACGGCCGGGTCCGCGCGGAGCTCGGCTTCGGCGGCGAGGACCCGGCGGACGTGGAGGACATGTTCGCGCTCAAGTACCGCGGTGCCCGGTTCTCCCTCGGTTACGGCGCCTGCCCCGACCTGGAGGACCGCGCCAAGATCGCCGACCTGCTGCGGCCCGAGCGGATCGGCGTCCACCTCTCCGAGGAGTTCCAGCTGCACCCCGAGCAGTCGACGGACGCCATCGTCCTGCACCACCCGGAGGCGAAGTACTTCAACGCCCGCTGATCCGCCAGGAGCGCGCCGCAGCGTGACGGCGGCGCGCCGGGGCGTCACGACGTACACTGGTCGGTCCAGTGCAGGCCGGTCGCATTTCCACCACCGGGGGTTCCCGGCGGGGAGGCGGCCGGCCTTCTCGTCCCCTTGGAGGTGTGCCGATGACCAGCACGGTCCCCGCGTCCCTGACCCGAACGGCCGACGGCGCCGCCCTGCAGGCGGTCTTCCTGGACATGGACGGCACGCTCGTCGACACCGAGGGCTTCTGGTGGGACGTGGAGGTCGGTGTCTTCGCCGACCTCGGCCACGAGCTGGACGAGTCCTGGCGCGACATCGTCGTCGGCGGCCCCATGTCCCGCAGCGCCGGGTACCTCATCGAGGCCACCGGCGCCGACATCACCCTCCCGGAGCTCACCACGCTCCTCAACGACCGCTTCGAGGAACGCATCGACGGCGGCGTCCCCCTCATGCCGGGCGCCGCGCGGCTGCTGGCCGAGCTCACCGAGCACGCCGTCCCCACCGCCCTGGTCTCCGCCTCCCACCGCCGCATCATCGACCGGGTGCTGCGCACCCTCGGCGCCGAGCACTTCACCCTGACCGTCGCCGGCGACGAGGTGCCCCGGACCAAGCCGCACCCGGACCCGTACCTGCTGGCCGCCCGGCGGGTGGGCGCGGACCCGGCGAGATGCGCCGTCATCGAGGACACCTCCACCGGCGTCGCCGCCGCCGAGGCCGCGGGCTGCCGCGTCGTCGCCGTCCCGTCGCTGGCCCCGATCGCCCCCGCCGACGGGCGCGTCGTCGTCGGCTCCCTCGAAGAAGTCGACCTCCGCTTCCTGCGCGCACTGATCACCGGACGGCACTGACCCGCCCACCGAGCGTGGCTCACCGAATATCGGAAAAACTCTCGGCGTCGGAGCGTGCATTTTCCGTAACGGGGTGGAAAAGCGCCCAACGTGACCTTGGTCACCCAGCGTGCCGCCGTCCCGGTGCCCGCAACGCCGCGCATGCCCGGATCGGGCCGCTTCGAACGTGCCCATGTGTCCGCATTCATGAGTGCCTGTACGAAACATTCCAGCGTTTTCCCGCCCCTCGTATTCGGCTCGAAGATCGAATTCTGATGACGCCTCAACTCCGGCCGGGTCGGGCATTACAGGCGATGCCACTAATCTTTGCGCCGAGCCCTTCGCCGCACCCACCCCGTGCCGCGGCCGCCACCACGCAGCCGTGACCACGGGGTCGATCGTGCGCACACCCGGCCCGATCGCCCCGCCCCACAGGGCGCCCGCGGCAGGGGCTCCGCACCGCATCACCCCCGTGCCGGACCAGGAGTACGTCCCTTCATGAACCGCAAGACCTTGGTGCTGCCGGCCGTCGTCGGCCTGCTGGCCTCCCCCCTCCTCACCGCCTGCGGGAGCGAGACGGCCGGCAACGGCGGAGGCAACGCCATCGTCGTCGGCACCACCGACCAGTTCACCGCCACCGAGGACGCCCCGGCACCCTTCGACCCGGCCTACGCGTACGACACCGGTGTCTGGAACGTGCTCCGCCAGACCGTCCAGACGCTCATGCACATGCCGCGCGGCGGCGGGCGCCCGGTCCCCGAGGCCGCGTCCCAGTGCCAGTTCACCGACAACGCCAGCGAGAGCTACCGCTGCACCCTGCGCGAGGACCTGACCTTCGCCGACGGCGAGCCCGTCACCGCGCAGGACGTGAAGTTCTCCATCGAGCGCGTCCTGGCCATCAAGTCCGACAACGGCGCCGCGGGCCTCCTGTCCAACATCGACACCATCGAGACCAAGGGCTACCGCGAGGTCGTCTTCCACCTGAAGACGCCCGACGCCACCTTCCCGTACAAGCTCTCCACCCCCGTCGCCGGCATCGTTCCCAGCGACAAGTACGAGGCCGGCGCCCTCCGCGAGGGCTTCCAGGTCGACGGCTCCGGGCCGTACACGATGAAGCCCGAGGTCCGCGACGGCCGCCTCGTCGACGTCGTCTTCACCAGGAACCCGCGCTACAAGGGCGACATCAAGCTCCGCAACGACAGCGTCGAGCTGCGCCCCTTCGAGGACGCGGAGGCCATGGGCCGGGCCCTGCGCGCCGGCGACATCGACATGATGGCCCGCACCCTCGAACCCGAGCAGATCAAGAAGCTCGACGAGGAGCCGGAGGAGGGCGTCAAGCTCACCGAGGTGCCCGGCCTGGAGATCCGCTACCTCGCCTTCAACACCCAGGCCCCCGCCGTCAAGGACAAGGCCGTCCGCCAGGCCATGGCCGCCCTCGTCGACCGCAGCCGGATCGCGCAGACCGTCTACGGCCCCACGGCCACGCCGCTCTACTCGCTCATCCCGTCGTCGATCGCCGGCCACTCCAACTCGTTCTTCAACAAGTACGGCGAGCCCAGCCGCGCCAAGGCCGCCGGCCTCCTGCGCGAGGCGGACATCGACACCCCGGTCAAGCTGACCCTGCACTACACCAGCGACCACTACGGGACCGCCACCGCCAAGGAGTTCGCCACCCTGCGCGACCAGCTCAACGCCAGCGGGCTCTTCGACGTGACCGTCGAGGGCGTAGAGTGGTCCACCTTCCGGCCCGCCCAGAAGCGCGGCGACTACGCGGTCTACGGACTCGGCTGGTTCCCCGACTTCCCGGACCCGGACAACTACGTCGCGCCGTTCCTCGACGCCGACAACTTCCTCAACACCCCCTACATCAGCACCGAGGCGCGGGAACGGCTCATCCCCGCCTCCCGCCGCGAAGCGGACCGCGCCGCCGCCGCACCCGCCTTCCAGCGCCTCCAGGACATCGTCGCCGACGACGTCCCGGTCCTCCCGCTCTGGCAGGGCAAGCAGTACGTCGCCTCCCGCGACACCCTCACCGGCGTCGAATGGGCCCTCAACACCTCCTCGGACCTCCAGCTCTGGGAGCTCGGCCGAGGAACCGCCTGACCCCTGCTGTACCGAAGAGATCCAGAGGCAAGGTTCCAGTGAAGGCACACAACAAGTGGCTGACGGCCCCGCTCGCCGCGGGGCTGGCCGCCGCCACGCTCAGCGGCTGCGGCACCGACAAGGACGCCGGTTCCGGTGACGGCGCCGGGTCGATCGTCGTCGGCATGTCCGAGGAGGTCCTGGCGACCGACCCGGCCACCGGCTACGACCCCGGCTCCTGGCTGCTGTTCAACAACGTCTTCCAGTCCCTGCTCAGCTTCCCCAAGGGCGCCACCACGCCCCAGCCGGAGGCCGCCGAGAGCTGCGAGTTCGAGAAGGGCGCCAGCATGGTCTACCGCTGCACCCTGCGCGAGGGCCTGAAGTTCAGCAACGGCAACCCGCTCACCGCCGAGGACGTCAAGTTCTCCTTCGAGCGCGTCCTGAAGATCGGCGACGAGAACGGCCCCGGTCCGCTGCTCTCCACGCTCGACAAGATCGAGACGCCCGACGACCGGACGGTCGTCTTCACGCTGAAGGTGCCCGACGCCACCTTCCCCAGCAAGATCGCTTCCGGTGCCGGCTCCATCGTCGACCACCGGGAGTACCCGGCCGACTCCCTGCGCACGGACGGCAAGGCCGTGGGCTCCGGCCCCTACCGGCTGGACTCCTTCGGCGACACGGAGGCCGCCTTCTCGGTCAACCCGGAGTACAAGGGCACCGCCAAGGTCAAGAACGACGGCGTCAAGCTGAAGTTCTACAAGGGCGACCGCAAGGCCCTCGCCGACGGCCTGATCAAGGGCGACGTCGACGTCGCCTACCGCGGCCTCGCCGCCGCCGACATCAAGGCCCTCAACGGCTCCCCGACGGCCGGCCAGAAGGGCATCCAGGTCATCGAGGGCTCCAGCGCCGAGGTCCAGCACCTGGTCTTCAACATGCAGGACCCGATCGCCGGCAAGCTCGGCGTCCGCAAGGCCATCGCCCACCTCGTCGACCGCGACGCCCTGGTGCAGAACGTGTACGAGTCGACGGCGACGCCGCTCTACTCGATCGTCCCCGCCGGCATCCTCGGCCACAACACCGCCTTCTTCGACCGCTACGGCGACCGCCCGCAGCCCGAGAAGGCGAAGGCGGCGCTGAAGGAGGAGGGCATCAAGGGCAAGGTCAAGATCACCCTGTACTCCACGCCCAGCCGCTACGGCCCGGGCACGGACGAGCAGCTGAAGGCCATCGCGCAGCAGCTCAACGACAGCGGGCTGTTCGAGGCCGAGATGAAGTCCGTCGAGTACGACCAGTACGAGAAGGACATCAAGGCCGGCAAGTACGGCGTCTACATCAAGGGCTGGGTCCCGGACTACCCGGACCCGGACAACTTCACCCAGCCGTTCTTCGGCGAGGGCAACGTCCTCGACAACCACTACGAGAACAACAAGATCACCGGCAAGATCATCCCGGACACCGCCGCGGCCGCCGACCGCAGCGCCGCCCAGGACGACTTCGGCCGGCTGCAGAACCTCGTCGCCGACGACGTCCCGCTCCTCCCGCTGTGGCAGGCCAAGCAGTACGCCGTCGCGCACAACACCATCACCGGCCTGGAGTGGACCCTCGACGCGTCCACCGTCTTCCGCTTCTGGGAGATCAAGAAGGGCTGACCCCGCCCGCCGCGGCCCCGCCCGCAACGCGCCGCTGCCCCCGTGGAGCATCCCCGGGGGCAGCGGCGCGCCCGCGGTCCGTCCCGCGCACGGCGTGCGGCGCACACCCGCCGCGCCGTCGGACCCGCGCGGCGGTCGTACCCCGCGCGGCGATCGGCCGGACCACCTGCGCGGCGGTCGGCCGGCCCTACTGCGCGCCCGGCCGCACCAGGCCGCTCTCGTACGCGTACACCGCCGCCTGCACCCGGTCGCGCAGGCCCAGCTTCGTCAGCACGTGGCCCACGTGGGTCTTCACCGTCGTCTCCGACACGAACAGGTCCGCCGCGATCTCCGCGTTCGACAGGCCGCGCGCGACCAGCTTCAACACCTCGACCTCGCGGTCGGTGAGGGTGTTCAGGGCGTCCGGCACCGGCTCGTCGCCCGACGGCAGGTGGTCGGCGTACTTGTCCAGCAGCCGCCGCGTGATGCTCGGCGCCAGCATCGCCTCACCGGCCGCCACCACCCGGATCGCCTGGACGAGCTCGTTCGCCGGGGCGTCCTTGAGCAGGAACCCGCTCGCCCCCGCGCGCAGCGCCTCCACCACGTACTCGTCGAGGTCGAACGTCGTCAGCACGAGCACCTTCGCCGGCCCGTCCCGCCCCGGCCCGGTGACCTGGCGGGTGGCCTCCACCCCGTCCATCCGCGGCATGCGGATGTCCATCAGCACCACGTCCGGTTGGAGCGCGCGCACCTGGTCGAGCGCCTGGAGGCCGTCACCGGCCTCACCCACGACCGCGATGTCCTGCTCGGCCTCCAGGATCATCCGGAAGCCGGTGCGCAGCAGCGGCTGGTCGTCGACCAATAGGACGCGGATGGCCACGGGTACTCCTCACGGGATAGCTGGTCCCGGCCCATTCTGCCCCGAGCGGGGCGGCGGGACGGGCAGGGGGTAGACCGGGGGAGTCCCGCCGAACTCGGGGCAGAACGCCTGGTGGTCGCACCACCCGCACAGCTTGGTCCGCCGCGGCCGCCAGTCGCCCGTCTCCGTCGCCGTGCGGATCGCGTCCCACAGGGCCAGCAGCTTGCGCTCCACCCGCCGCAGATCGGCCATCACCGGGTCGTACGTCACCACGTCGCCGCTGCCGAGGTACACCAGCTGGAGGCGGCGGGGGACCACCCCCTTCAGCCGCCACACCACCAGCGCGTAGAAGGTCATCTGGAACAGCGCGCCCTCGCCGTACTCCGGCCGGGGGGCCTTGCCCGTCTTGTAGTCGACGATCCGCACCTCGCCGGAGGGGGCCACGTCGATCCGGTCGATCACCCCGCGCAGCCGCAGCCCCGACTCCAGCTCCGTCTCCACCATGAGCTCCCGCTCCGCCGGCTCCAGCCGCGTCGGGTCCTCCAGCGTGAACCACCGCTCGACCAGCTCCTCCGCCTCCCCGAGCCAGCGCGCCAGCCGCTCGCCGTCGGCGTCGTCCTCGAACAGCGTGCCCAGCTCCGGCCGCGACTCCAGCAGCCGGTCCCACTGCCCCGGCACCATCGCGCGGGCCCGCGGAGCCGTCCGCTCCACCGCCGGGTCGTCGAAGAGCCGCTCCAGCACCGCGTGCACCAGCGTGCCCCGCGTCGCCGCCGGGCTCGGCTTCTCCGGCAGCCTGTCGATCACCCGGAACCGGTACAGCAGCGGGCACTGCATGAAGTCACCGGCACGGGAGGGCGAGAGCGAGGCGGGCGGCTGGGGAGCGGAGGTCATGACGAAGACCCTACGGCCCGCCACGGACATCCGGCGGCATACCATCGACGGCAGACCACCACACACTGCATGATCGAGAGAGAAGCACCCGCAGCGCACCCTCCACCCCCGAAGGGAACCCGTGAACCAGGACGACGAGAGCGGCGACGGCACGCGCCCCCGGTCCGACACGGCCCGCACCCCCCGCCGCCCCGCCGGGCGACGGCGCGGCGACGAGCCGGGCGGCGGCCTGCTCATGGGCCGGGTCTTCGGGGTCCCCGTCTACGTGGCTCCGAGCTGGTTCCTCGTCGCGGCGCTGATCACCTGGGTCTTCGGCGGACAGCTGGACCGCGTCCTGCCGGAGCTGGGGAACGTCCGGTACCTCGTCTCGCTCTTCTTCGCCGTCGCCTTCTACGGTTCGGTGCTCGTCCACGAGCTGGCCCACACGGTCGCCGCCCTCCGCTTCAAGCTGCCGGTCCGCCGCATCCAGCTCCAGTTCTTCGGCGGCGTCTCGGAGATCGAGAAGGAGACCGAGACCCCGGGCCGGGAGTTCGTCCTCGCCTTCGTCGGGCCCCTCCTCTCCCTGGTCCTCGCCGGCGTCTTCTACGCCGGGATGTCGGCCGTCGAGCCCGGTACGGTGCCCGGCGTCCTCCTCGCCGGACTGATGATCTCCAACCTGCTCGTCGCCGCCTTCAACCTCCTGCCGGGCCTCCCGCTCGACGGCGGGCGCATGCTCCGCGCGGTCGTCTGGAAGATCACGGGCCGCCCCATGAGCGGGACGGTCGCCGCCGCCTGGGCCGGCCGGGCCCTCGCGGTGGCCGTCCTCATCGGCCTCCCCCTGCTCACCCACACAGGCGCCCTGGGCAACGCCGCGGACGAGCTCAGCGGCATGGACACCGTCATGGACGCCCTGCTCGCCGCGATCCTCGCCGCGATCATCTGGACCGGCGCGGGCAACAGCCTGCGCATGGCCCGCCTGCGCGAACGCCTCCCCGACCTGCGGACCCGGGCGCTGACCCGGCGCGCCGTCCCCGTCAGCTCCGACACCCCCCTCAGCGAGGCCCTGCGCCGGGCCAACGACGCCGGCGCCCGCGCCCTCGTCATCGTCGACGGCCAGGGCGAGCCGACCGCCCTCGTCCGGGAGGCCGCCATAGTCGGCGTCCCGCAGCACCGGCGGCCGTGGGTCGCCGTGAGCGGACTGGCGCAGGACCTCACCGACGGCATGCGGGTCCCCGCCGACCTCTCCGGCGAGGCGCTGCTCGAACGTCTCCGCGAGACGCCCGCCACGGAGTACCTCGTCGTCGAGGACACCGGCGAGGTGTACGGGGTGCTCTCCACCGCCGACGTCGAGCGCGCCTTCGTCCAGGCCATGGCCCGCCCGGGCAGCGGGCCCCGCTAGGGGGCCCGGCGGGCCCGATCGGGCCTGCCGGCGGCCGGCGCCACTCTCCGGACGGGACCCGGGGGCGTCTCGACCGGCCGGGCGGCCGCGGCCGGAGGCGCGCCGGGCGCGCCCGGCACCGTGGTCGGGCGCCCCGCCACCGACGGGTACCCTGGTCACATGTCCGAACCGACCGGTGCCGCCCGCCGTCGCGGGCCCTTCAAGGTCGGGGACCAGGTCCAGCTCACCGACCCCAAGGGACGCCACTACACGTTCACGCTCGAGGCCGGGAAGAACTTCCACACCCACAAGGGTTCCTTCCCGCACGACGAGCTGATCGGCGCCCCCGAGGGCAGTGTTGTCCGTACCACGGGAAACGTCGCCTACCTCGCGCTGCGCCCCCTGCTCCCCGACTACGTCCTGTCCATGCCCCGCGGGGCCGCAGTCGTCTACCCGAAGGACGCGGGCCAGATCCTCGCCTTCGCCGACATCTTCCCCGGCGCCCGCGTCGTGGAGGCCGGTGTCGGCTCCGGCTCGCTCAGCAGCTTCCTGCTGCGTGCCGTCGGCGACAGCGGCATGCTCCACTCCTACGAGCGCCGCGAGGACTTCGCGGAGATCGCCAAGGCGAACGTGGAGCGCTACTTCGGTGGCCCCCACCCGGCCTGGCGGCTCACCGTGGGCGACCTCCAGGACAACCTGACCGACGCCGACGTCGACCGCGTCATCCTGGACATGCTCGCCCCCTGGGAGTGCCTGGAGGCCGTCTCCAAGGCGCTGGTGCCCGGCGGCATCCTCTGCTGCTACGTCGCCACGACGACCCAGCTGGCCCGGACCGTGGAGTCCATCCGCGAGATCGGCTGCTACGCCGAGCCGCAGCCGTGGGAGTCGATGATCCGCAACTGGCACGTCGAGGGCCTGGCCGTCCGGCCGGACCACCGCATGATCGGCCACACCGGATTCCTCGTCACCGCCCGCCGCCTCGCGGACGGCGTGGAGCCCCCCATGCGCCGCCGCCGCCCCGCCAAGGGCGCCTACGGCGAGGACTACGAGGGCCCCAACAAGGGCTGACGCCCCCGCAACGCCACGCCGCCGCCGCCGGGTTCCCGTACGCACACGGGGAACTCCGCGGCGGCGTCGCCGCGTTCCCCCGCGGGGGGGGGCCACTCCGTGCGGCCCCGCCCCGTCACCCGCCGCACGGACCCCCGCGGTTCCCGCCGGGTGTGACGTGTGGCACGATGCTGGGCACTTCACCGGCCACGTACCACCGCCACCGCACGACCACAGGAGACGCTCCGCGTGCAGACCTCCGCCGCCCCGGACCTCGCGCACACCCACGTCCGCCCGACCCACTGGCTCGCGACCGCGGCCGCCATGGCCGGCGTCGTCGCGCTCGCCGCCCTGGCACAGCCGGCGCCCGCCGTCGCGACGCTTCCCGCCGCGGGTACCGGGACCGCCGTGGGGACGGTCGCCCCCGCGCCCGACGCGGCCTCCGCCACGTACCCGCTGACGTGCGCCGGAGCCCCCACCACCGTCGCCCGGACGGTCACCGGGGACCTCGACGGGGACGGCCGGCCGGAGACGGTCGCCGCGGCCCACTGCCAGGCGGGCTCGGGCACCCCGCCGCACGGGCTGTACGTACTGACCGCCGGCCGGGAGGCAGGCGCCCCCCGCGTCGTGGCCACCCTCCTCGACCCCGCGGACGGCCGCACGGTCGGCGCGCTCGCCGTACACGACGGCCTCGTCACGGCGGCCCTGCTCGGCTACTCCTCCACCGACGTGCCGCGCTGCTGCCCCGACGAGCGGGAGACGGTCGAATGGCGGTGGAGCGGAGGGACGTTCCTGCGCGCCACGGCCACCGGCGGTCGCTGACCCGTCACTCGGCGTCCGGGCCGTACACCTCGACCCTGTCCGAAACCCGCCGTACGTGGATGCAGTCGCCCGGGCACTCCTTGGCGGAGTCCACCACGTCCCGCAGCAGGGGCAGCGGCACCGGGGTCGTCGCGCCCGGCTCCTGGAGCAACTCGTCGTCGGAACTCTTGACGTAGGCCAGGCCGTCGATGTCGAGCTCGAACACCTCGGGGGCGTACTGCACGCAGATCCCGTCGCCGGTGCAGAGATCCTGGTCGATCCAGACCTCCAGAGCCTCTCCGGCGGCCGTGGTGGGAGCCTCGTGCTGCGCGGTCATATGCCCTGCCGTTTCCTGCGTCGGGTGATGCTTCGTCGGTTAAGTCCGGCCCGCCCTGACGGGTGTTGGCCACAGACGACGATACAACCGGCCGCTTTCCGATGTTGATGGGTGGGTATTCCCTTGACGTCGGGGAGAGCGCAAGGGTGAAGATCGGACACACCTCGAGAGTCTTTGTGATCTAGGGGTTTCAATCATCACCCACGCAGGTAGGGTCTGGAAGCGTCCAGCTCCCCTTGGAGGAGGTGAGGACCGTGGCAGCCCACGACGACGACATCAACCGCGGCATCCGGCCGGGGCGAGGGTCTGATGACCCCGCCGGTCAGGTTGCCTATCTCGAGCAGGAAATCGCCGTCCTGCGACGTAAGCTCGCCGACTCTCCGCGCCACACGAGGATTCTCGAGGAGCGGATCGTCGAGCTGCAGACCAACCTGGCCGGCGTGTCCGCGCAGAACGAGCGGCTCGCCAACACGCTCCGCGAGGCCCGCGACCAGATCGTGGCCCTCAAGGAGGAGGTCGACCGCCTCGCCCAGCCACCGGCCGGCTTCGGCGTCTTCCTGCAGGCCAACGAGGACGGCACGTGCGACATCTTCACCGGGGGCCGCAAGCTCCGGGTGAACGTGAGCCCCGGCATCGAGCTCGAGGAGCTCAGGCGGGGCCAGGAAGTCATGCTCAACGAAGCGCTCAACGTGGTCGAGGCCATGGCGTTCGAGCGCGCCGGGGACATCGTCACCCTCAAGGAGATCCTGGAGGACGGCGAGCGCGCCCTGGTCATCGGCCACACCGACGAGGAGCGAGTGGTCAGGCTCGCCGAGCCCCTGCTGGACGTCACCATCCGGCCCGGCGACGCGCTGCTCCTCGAGCCCCGTTCCGGCTACGTGTACGAGGTCATCCCGAAGAGCGAGGTCGAGGAGCTCGTCCTCGAAGAGGTGCCGGACGTCGACTACGACAAGATCGGCGGTCTGGGGAACCAGATCGAGCTGATCCGCGACGCGGTCGAGCTTCCGTACCTCTACCCCGACCTCTTCAAGGAGCACGAGCTGCGGCCGCCCAAGGGCATCCTGCTCTACGGCCCGCCCGGGTGCGGCAAGACGCTCATCGCCAAGGCGGTGGCCAACTCCCTTGCCAAGAAGGTCGCGGAGGTCACCGGACAGCCCGCCGGCAAGAGCTACTTCCTCAACATCAAGGGCCCGGAGCTCCTCAACAAGTACGTCGGCGAGACCGAGCGGCACATCCGCCTCGTCTTCCAGCGCGCGCGGGAGAAGGCGTCCGAGGGCACGCCCGTCATCGTCTTCTTCGACGAGATGGAGTCCCTCTTCCGCACCCGCGGCTCCGGTGTCAGCTCGGACGTGGAGAACACCATCGTCCCGCAGCTGCTCGCCGAGATCGACGGTGTCGAGGGGCTCGAGAACGTCATCGTGATCGGCGCCTCGAACCGCGAGGACATGATCGACCCGGCGATCCTCCGGCCCGGCCGGCTGGACGTGAAGATCAAGATCGAGCGTCCGGACGCCGAGGCCGCCAAGGACATCTTCGCCAAGTACCTCACCCCGTCGCTGCCGCTGCACGCGGACGACCTCACCGAGCACAACGGCTCCAAGGACGCCGCGGCACACGCCATGATCCAGTCGGTCGTGGAGCAGATGTACGCGGAATCCGAGGAGAACCGGTTCCTCGAGGTCACCTACGCGAACGGCGACAAGGAAGTCCTGTACTTCAAGGACTTCAATTCCGGCGCGATGATCCAGAACATCGTCGACCGGGCGAAGAAGATGGCCATCAAGGCCTATCTGGACCAGAACCAGAAGGGCATTCGCGTCTCCCACCTCCTCCAGGCGTGCGTGGACGAGTTCAAGGAGAACGAGGACCTGCCCAACACCACCAACCCGGACGACTGGGCCCGGATCTCCGGCAAGAAGGGCGAGCGGATCGTCTTCATCCGCACCCTCGTCACCGGAAAGCAGGGCGCCGACACCGGTCGGTCCATCGACACGGTGGCGAACACCGGGCAGTACCTGTAAGAGCGCGCAGTACCGGCTGCGGATGTCCCGGGACCCCCGTGAGGGGTGGGCGTCCGCAGCCGGCCGCGTTCCGAGGGGCCCACCACGGACGGACCACACCGGAGCAATGACGCAATCGATCTCCCCCCGGGCGCGAAGGCGCTCTAGGCTCTTCCGTACCGCCGAATCGCGCAGTGCGGGGTCGGGCACCGCACACGCATCGGAGAACCGGTACTCGAGCGCCGTTCCCGCGGGGGGACGCCGCCGGGCAAGGAGGGCCGCATGACCGTACGGCGAGTAATGGGCATCGAGACGGAGTACGGGATCTCCGTCCCCGGCCACCCGAACGCCAATGCCATGCTCACCTCGTCCCAGATCGTCAACGCCTACGCGGCGGCGATGCACCGGGCGCGCCGCGCCCGCTGGGACTTCGAGGAGGAGAACCCGCTGCGGGACGCCCGCGGCTTCGACCTCGCCCGCGAGGCCGCCGACTCCAGCCAGCTCACCGACGAGGACATCGGCCTCGCCAACGTCATCCTGACCAACGGCGCCCGGCTCTACGTGGACCACGCCCACCCGGAGTACAGCGCCCCGGAGGTCACCAACCCCCGCGACGCCGTCCTGTGGGACAAGGCCGGCGAGCGGATCATGGCCGAGGCGGCCGAGAAGGCCGGCCTGCTGCCGGGCGCCCAGCCGATCCACCTGTACAAGAACAACACCGACAACAAGGGCGCCTCGTACGGCACGCACGAGAACTACCTGATGAAGCGGGAGACCCCCTTCTCGGACATCGTGCGCCACCTCACGCCGTTCTTCGTCTCGCGCCAGGTCGTCACGGGCGCGGGGCGCGTCGGCATCGGTCAGGACGGCCAGGAGCACGGCTTCCAGATCAGCCAGCGCGCGGACTACTTCGAGGTCGAGGTCGGCCTGGAGACGACACTCAAACGGCCCATCATCAACACCCGGGACGAGCCGCACGCCGACGCCGAGAAGTACCGCCGGCTCCACGTGATCATCGGCGACGCGAACCTCTCGGAGATCTCGACGTACCTGAAGCTCGGCACGACGGCCCTGGTCCTGTCGATGATCGAGGACGGCTTCATCACCGTCGACCTCGCCGTCGACCAGCCGGTGCGCACGCTCCACCAGGTGTCGCACGATCCGACGCTCCAGCGGCTGGTCACGCTGCGCAGCGGCCGCACGCTCACCGCGGTCCAGCTCCAGATGGAGTACTACGAACTGGCGAGGAAGTACGTCGAGAACCGCTTCGGCGCGGACGCGGACGAGCAGACCAAGGACGTGCTGGCCCGATGGGAGGACACCCTCGGCCGGCTGGAGAACGATCCGATGAGCCTCGCCGGGGAGCTGGACTGGGTGGCGAAGCTGGAGCTCATGGAGGGGTACCGGCGCCGTGACCGGCTCGACTGGGACGCCCCGCGCCTGCACCTGGTGGACCTCCAGTACGCCGACGTGCGCCCCGAGAAGGGCCTGTACAACCGTCTGGCGGCCCGCGGGCGCATGAAGCGCCTGCTGGACGAGCCGGAGGTGGAGCGGGCCGAGAAGCAGCCTCCGGAGGACACCCGGGCCTACTTCCGGGGCCGCTGCCTGGAGCAGTACGCGGACGACGTGGCGGCGGCCTCCTGGGACTCGGTGATCTTCGACCTGCCGGGGCGGGACTCCCTCCAGCGGGTGCCCACCCTGGAGCCCCTGCGGGGTACCCGGGAGCACGTCAAGGACCTCCTGGACCGGTGCCGCACGGCCGAGGAGCTCGTCCGGGTCCTTTCGGGCGGCTGAGGAGGGCTTCAGGGGGCCACCGTGGGGAATCATGGAAGTGGCCCCCCTGGACGTCGGGAAAGACAGGGCCGATGTCAGACCGAACTTGTAGGGTCTGATCTTGAGACACCTGACCAAGCGGGCAATCGAGCGGGGTGAGGGACATGGCGACCAAGGACACCGGCGGCGGGCAGCAGAAGGCCACGCGCTCCACGGAGGAGGTCGAGGAGCAGGCGCCCGAGGCGCAGTCCTCGGAGGACCTCAAGGAGCGCCACGAGAAGCTCAGCGACGACGTCGACTCCGTCCTGGACGAGATCGACGACGTCCTGGAGGAGAACGCCGAGGACTTCGTGCGTTCCTTCGTGCAGAAGGGCGGCCAGTAACCGCCCCTCCCCTTCGATTCGATGATCATGGGGGCGGGCGTCCGGCCCGTTCGACGCAGCGCTGCTCGCGGCGGAGTCGTCTCCGTCCGCGAGCAGCCCGCGTAGGACCGGGCGCCGGCCGTCGCGCGGGCCGCGCGCGGCGGGGTCCGTCACCCGTGTGGATGATCGTCACGGGCCGGGTAAGGTCCGTGGCGTACCGTGCTTCAACCGCAATTCGGCCACCGGAGAGCCGGGAGACCTCCCGACGCCGCCGGCCGGGCTGCCGCCAACCTGGAGGGGAACTCGTGGAAGCCAACACTCGCAGCACCGGGCGTCTACCAGCTGCCTTCCTGACGCCCGGCTCCTCGTCCTTCATGGACTTCCTGAGCGAGCAGTCGCCGGAGCTGCTGCCGGGACGTCGGACGCTGCCGGTCGTACAGGGCGCCATCGAGGTGCCGCACGGCACGACGATCGTCGCGGCCTCCTTCCCCGGGGGCGTGGTCCTGGCCGGTGACCGGCGGGCCACCATGGGTAACATGATCGCCCAGCGCGACATCGAGAAGGTCTTCCCGGCCGACGAGTACTCGGCCGTGGGCATCGCCGGCACGGCCGGCCTGGCCGTGGAGATGGTCAAGCTCTTCCAGCTGGAGCTGGAGCACTTCGAGAAGGTCGAGGGCGCCCAGCTCTCCCTGGAGGGCAAGGCCAACCGGCTCTCCACGATGATCCGCGGCAACCTCGGCATGGCCATGCAGGGCCTCGCCGTCGTCCCGCTCTTCGCCGGCTGGGACGTCGACCGGGAGAAGGGCCGCATCTTCTCCTACGACGTCACCGGCGGGCGCTCCGAGGAGCACGTCGGGTACGCGGCGACGGGCTCCGGCTCGCTCTTCGCCCGCGGGTCGATGAAGAAGCTGTACCGCGAGGACCTCACCGAGCAGCAGGCCGTGACGCTGGTCGTGCAGGCGCTGTACGACGCGGCCGACGACGACTCGGCGACGGGCGGGCCCGACATGGCCCGCCGGATCTTCCCGATCGTCACGGTGATCACGGAGGACGGGTTCCGCCGGCTCACCGACGCGGAGGGGGCCGACGTGGCCCGTGCCGTCCTGGAGCGCCGCATGGAACACCCGGACGGCCCCCGCGCCGAGCTGCTCTGATGAACCCGCCACTGACAGAAAGGGACGGATAGCCGGTGTCGACGCCGTTCTATGTCTCACCCCAGCAGGCCATGGCCGACCGGGCGGAGTACGCCCGGAAGGGGATCGCCCGGGGCCGCAGCCTTGTCGTGATGCAGTACGCCGACGGCATCGTCTTCGTCGGGGAGAACCCGTCCCGCGCACTGCACAAGTTCAGCGAGATCTACGACCGGATCGGCTTCGCCGCGGCCGGCAAGTACAACGAGTACGAGAACCTCCGCATCGGCGGCGTCCGCTACGCCGACCTGCGCGGCTACACCTACGACCGGGACGACGTGACGGCCCGCGGCCTGGCGAACGTCTACGCGCAGACGCTCGGCACGATCTTCTCCAGCGCGGGGGAGAAGCCGTACGAGGTGGAGCTGGTCGTCGCCGAGGTGGGCTCGTCCCCCGAGGGTGACCAGATCTACCGCCTGCCGCACGACGGGTCGATCGTCGACGAGCACGGGTCGGTCGCCGTCGGGGGCAACGCCGAGCAGATCAGCGGTTTCCTGGACCAGCGGCACCGCGACGGGATGTCCCTGGCGGAGGCGCTGAAGCTCGCCGTACAGGCGCTGTCCCGGGACACCAACGGCACCGAGCGGGAGATCCCCGCCGAGCGGCTGGAGGTGGCGGTGCTGGACCGCACGCGGCCGCAGTCGCGGAAGTTCAAGCGGATCGTGGGCCGGCAGCTGGCGCGGCTGCTGGCGGCGCAGGAGCCGGCGACGGCCCCGACGGACGCCGCCGGCGACGAGTCGGAGGGCCCCGAGGCCCCGCAGGAGTAGGAGCCGCGCCCCGGCGCGCCCGCACGTACGCCCCGGTCCGCCCGCGAGGGTGGGCCGGGGCGCTGTCGTGCGCACGGCGGCGGGGGTCCCCGGCCGTGGGTCGGCTCCGCGGGCTGCGGCCGGGTGTGAGCCGCCTGCCGTGGCCCGCGGGGCCTCCGCCGTGCGGCTCGGTGCACGGACCGCCCCTGCTCGGCCTCCTCGCCCAGGGCGTCCCGGGCCGGGCGCGAGCCGGGCGTGAGCCGCCCCGGGGGCCCAGGGCGCGGCGGCGGCGAGGGCTTGGGTCCGGCCCCGTGCGAGGTCGACGCGGGCGGGGTCAGGCGGGCGGGGGTGGTGGGGCCGTGGAGGCGCGTACCCGGAGGGTGACGGGGAGGTCGGCGACGTCGGGCGTGCGGCCGTCCAGGACGGCGAGGAGGGCCTCCATGCCGCGTTCGCCGACCCGTTCGGCCGGGAGGGAGACGGTGGTCAGCTCCGGTTCGACGGCGGTCGCGAGGGCCAGGTCGTCGAAGCCGGTGACGGAGACGTCCTCGGGGACGCGCAGGCCCAGGCGCCGTACGGCCTTGCAGGCGCCCGCGGCGATGAGGTCGTCGTCGCAGACCAGGGCGGTGGGCCGGGCGCCGGGCCCGGCGAGGGCCCGGGCGGCGGCCTCGCGGGCGCCGGCCACCTCCAGGGGGGCGGGCACGGTGCGGACCTCCACGTCCGGCCGGCCGGCGAGGGCCGAGGCCACGGCCCCCGCCCGGACGTCGAAGGTCCAGGAGGGGACCGCCGACGCCAGGTGCACGAAGCGGCGGTGGCCGAGGGCGAGCAGATGATCCGTCACCTGCCGCATGCCGTCGGCGATGGCGAGGTTCACCTGGGCCGCGGAGCCGGGGTCCGCGGGATCGCTGTCGAGCATGACGAGCGGCAGGTCGGTGCCCCGGAACGCGGCGAGGGCGCCGGTGGCCATGGACGAGGCGATGACGCCGTCCAGTGAGGCGCGGGCCGAGGCGAACGGGTCCCTGGCGGGGCCCACGCCCTCGGGCGAGGGGTAGAGGACGACACCGAAGTCGTGACGGGCGGCGACGGCGGCGGCACCGGTGTAGACCCGGGCGAAGAACTCGTTGGTGAGGGCGGGGACGACGAGGAGCGCGGTCCGGGTGCGGCCCAGGCGCAGGTTCCGGGCGGCGAGGTTCGGCCGGTACCCCAGCCGCCCGGCGGCGTCGCGGACCAGGCCGGCGGTGCGCTCGGAGACGCGGCCGCGCCACTTGTCGCCGAGGACCAGGGAGACGGTCGCCTGCGAGACGCCGGCCTCCCGGGCGACGTCCCGGCTGGTGGGGCGGGTCCCGCCGAGGGGTTCCGGGGCCTTCACTCGCTTCCGCCTCCGTACGGTGCGCGTGACCGCGCCGAGGGTGCGGGCGGTCACCGGTGGTGCCCGGGGTGGACCCCCGGCTGTCCGACATGGTACGTATGACGCGACGACGTTATACGTAAAACCTCGGCATGGGGCCGGGGGGAGGAGCAGGCGTGGGCGCGGCAGGCGGCGGATACGCCGACATCTTCAGGGCTCCGCACGTCGTGCGGCTGCTCGTCGGCACGCTGGTCGGCAGGCTGCCCAACGGCACGGCCCACATCGCCATCGCCCTGTTCACCCGCGCCGAGGGCGGCAGCTACACGCTGGCCGGCGCCCTGGCCGCCGTGTACGGCCTCGCCACCGCCGCCGGGCAGCCGCTGCTGGGCCGCGCCGTCGACCTGTACGGCCAGCCGCGCGTACAGCTCCCCGCCGTGGTGGTCTCGGCGCTGGGCATGGCGTGGCTCGCCGTGGCCGGCACCGCCTCGTTGCCGGTGGCGTTCGCGGCGGTGGTCGTGGCCGGGTTCTTCACCCCGCCCCTGGAGGGCGGGCTGCGGGCGCTCTGGCCGACCGTCCTCGGCCGGGGCGACCGGGTGCACCGGGCGTACGCGCTGGACGCCGTGGCGCAGGAGGTGATGTACACGGTCGGTCCGCTGCTCGTGACGCTGCTGGTGTGGCTCTGGTCACCCGCCGCCGCGCTGCTCGTGATCAACGTCGCCGGTGTGGCGGGCGCCCTGGCGGTGGTCTCCTCGGCGCCGTCGCGCGCCTGGCGGTCCGAGCCGCGCGAGGCGCACTGGCTGGGCGCGCTGCGCTCGCGCGGCCTGCTGGCGCTGCTCGGCGCGTTCTTCTTCGTCGGCCTGGCGATGGGCTCCATCACGGTCGCCGCGCTGGCCTACGCGGACGGGCACGGCGGCGACGGCGTGTACGGCCTGCTGATGGCCGCCCTCGGCCTCGGCGCGCTCGCCGGCGGCGTGGTGTACGGGGCCCGGCCCTGGGCGGGCGCGCCCGAGGCCCGGCTGCGGGTCCTGGTCGGTCTGCTGGCCCTGGGGTACCTGCCCCTCGTCCTCGTGCCGGACGTCGCGATGATGACGGTGCTGGCCGCCGTGGCGGGCGTGTTCCTCGCGCCGGCCATCGCCTGCGCGTTCCTCGTCGTGGACCGGCACGCGTTGCGGGGCACGGTGACGGAGGCGTTCTCGTGGCTGGTGACCACCTTCGGCGTCGGCGCCGCGCTGGGGTCCGCGGCGGCCGGGCCCGCGGTGGAGCTCGCGGGCGTGCCGTACGGCTTCGGGGTGGCCGGCGCCGGGGGCGCCGCGGCGCTGCTGGTGCTGCTGGCGACCCGGCGGGTCCTCGCCACCGTGCCGCATTCCGGGCGTCCGCCGGTCGAAACCCCCGCGCACGTATCGGAAAATGATCGGAACGGTACCGTCGAACCCGGTTTCAGCGCGGGCCGTCAGGCGTAATGTTCCTTCATGGACCGCCGCATTTTCGGGCTGGAGAACGAGTACGGCGTCACGTGCACGTTCAGGGGACAGCGCCGACTGTCTCCTGACGAAGTGGCGCGCTACCTCTTCCGCCGTGTCGTGTCATGGGGCCGCAGCAGCAACGTCTTCCTGCGGAACGGCGCCCGCCTCTACCTCGACGTGGGATCGCATCCGGAATACGCGACGCCGGAATGCGACAACGTGACCGAGTTGGTCACGCACGACAAGGCGGGCGAGCGCATTCTCGAAGGCCTTCTCGTGGACGCCGAACGCCGCCTGCACGAGGAGGGCATCGCGGGCGACGTCTACCTCTTCAAGAACAACACCGACTCGGCCGGGAACTCCTACGGCTGCCACGAGAACTACCTCGTCGCGCGGCACGGGGAGTTCTCGCGGCTCGCGGACATCCTCATCCCGTTCCTCGTCACCCGCCAGCTGCTGTGCGGCGCGGGCAAGGTGCTCCAGACCCCGCGCGGCGCCGTCTACTGCGTGAGCCAGCGGGCCGAGCACATCTGGGAGGGAGTCAGCTCCGCGACGACCCGCTCCCGCCCCATCATCAACACGCGCGACGAGCCGCACGCGGACGCCGAGCGCTACCGCCGCCTGCACGTCATCGTCGGCGACTCGAACATGTCGGAGACGACGACGCTGCTCAAGGTCGGCGCCACCGACCTCGTGCTGCGGATGATCGAGGCGGGCACCGTCATGCGGGACCTCACCCTGGAGAACCCGATCCGGGCGATCCGCGAGGTCAGCCACGACATCACCGGCCAGCGCAAGGTCCGCCTGGCGAGCGGACGCGAGGCCTCCGCCCTGGAGGTGCAGCGCGAGTACTACGAGAAGGCCGTCGACTTCGTCGACCGGCGCGGCATCCGCACCGGCACGGTCGCGCAGGTCCTGGAGCTGTGGGGGCGCACGCTCGACGCGATCGAGGCGGAGGACCTCGACCGGATCGGCACCGAGATCGACTGGGTCATGAAGTACAAGCTGCTGGAGCGGTACCGCGCCAAGCACAACATGACCATGTCGAACCCGCGCATCGCGCAGATAGACCTCGCCTACCACGACATCCACCGCCGGCGGGGGCTGTACTACCTGCTGGAGAAGAAGGGCCAGGCCGCCCGGATCTGCAACGACCTGAAGATCTTCGAGGGCAAGTCGGTGCCCCCGCAGACCACCCGGGCGAGGCTGCGCGGTGACTTCATCCGCCGCGCGCAGGAGCAGCGCCGGGACTTCACGGTGGACTGGGTCCACCTGAAGCTGAACGACCAGGCGCAGCGCACGGTCCTGTGCAAGGACCCCTTCCGGTCGGTCGACGACCGCGTGGAGAAGCTCATCGCCGGCATGTGAGCGCCCCGGCGCCCCCGGCCCCCGGGCCCCGCACCGGACCACCGGTGCGGGGCCCGGGCGCGTTCGGCCCCGCCCGCGACGGCGCCCGGTCCGCTCCCGCGCCCACCCGCGCCCACCCGCCCCCGGCCGGGCGCGCGGTGGCGTACGGGTCCGTGCGCGGTCGGGGGGAACGCGGGCGGCAGGGGCGCACGTTCCTCGTACGGCGCCTTACGCACGCCGTAGAGTGGCGCGCACGCCAACCACAAGATCGATCCCCGACCAGATACGAGGCTTCCCGTGCGTCGTCGCTCCCTCCTCCTCGCTGTGCCCGCCGGCCTGCTCACCCTCTCGGCCTGCGGCGACGACAAGTCAGACCAGAAGAAGGACCAGGTCGGCGAGAGCCCGTCGGCCCCCCGGCCCAGCTCGTCCGCGAAGGTCGTCGACGGTCCGCTGCCCGCCATCACGGCCGGCACCAGGTTCGGCGAGAAGCCGACCGTCGCCAAGGGGTCGGGCCGGCCCTCCACCGACCTCGCGGTGAAGACCGTCGTCGCGGGATCCGGCACGGCCGTCGCCGAGGGCGACTACGTGCGGGCGCACTACCTGGGCCAGATCTGGGACACGGCGAAGGTCTTCGACAACTCCTACGACCGCAAGCAGCCGCTGGTCATCCAGCTCCAGCAGGGCGCGGTCATCGACGGTTGGCGGGTCGGCCTGGCCGGTCGCAAGGCCGGCAGCCGCGTCGAGATGGCCGTCCCGCCGGCCCTGGGCTACGGCGCCGAGGGCCGCGGCGACATCAAGGGCACCGACACGATGGTCTTCGTCATCGACGTCCAGGAGACCTTCAACGGCAAGAGCTCCGCCAAGGGCAAGGTGGTCCCGCAGGACGACGCGGCCCTCCCCAAGGTCGGCACCAACACCGACGGCAAGGCGCCCGCCGTCACCGTCCCGAAGACCGCCGCGCCGAAGAAGCTCGTCGCCGAGTACGTCCTGGAGGGTGACGGCGAGGAGGTGCGGGCCACCGACAAGCTGCTCCTCCAGTACAAGGGCGTGCTGTGGAACGGCGGCAAGGAGTTCGACTCCAGCTACTCGCGCCAGCAGCTCGCCGCCTTCCCGCTCCAGCAGCTGATCAAGGGCTGGCAGGAGGGCCTCGCCGGCAAGAAGGTCGGCAGCCGCGTCATGCTGGTCGTGCCGCCGGACCTGGGCTACGGCGCCGAGGCGTCCGGCGAGATCCCGGCGAACTCCACGCTGGTCTTCACGCTCGACATCCTGGCGAAGATGTAAGACTGTGCGGGTCGAAGACAAACGATCAACAGGAGCAGTGACGTGAGCATCGAGAAGCCCGAGGTCGACTTCCCGGGTGGCGAGCCGCCGGCGGAGCTGGAGGTCAAGGACATCTGGGTCGGCGAGGGCGCCGAGGCCAAGTCCGGCGACGTGGTGAAGGTCCACTACGTCGGTGTGTCCTTCTCCTCCGGCGAGGAGTTCGACGCGTCCTGGAACCGCGGCACCCCGCTGCAGTTCCAGCTCGGCGTCGGCCAGGTCATCCCCGGCTGGGACCAGGGCGTCCAGGGCATGAAGGTCGGCGGCCGCCGCCAGCTGATCATCCCGCCGCACCTGGCGTACGGTGACCGCGGCGCCGGCGGCAAGATCGGCCCGGGCGAGACGCTGATCTTCGTCTGCGACCTCGTCGCGGTCTGATCCCGTCCCCCGCCGCGCCCCGCGCGACGGGGACCACGGCCCCCGAGGGCCCGCGCCCCAGCGGCGCGGGCCCTCACCCGTGCGGTCCGCTTCCCCCAGGCCACGACGGGTGTTCGACCGATCCGGGGGCGACTTTCGTCACGCCACCCCGGGGCGGTACGGTCATCGGGCGATAGTGACTCCATACGAAGAGGTGCTGGGCGTCGATGGCCATTGCCAAGGCCGAGCGGCTGATGAATCTCGCGCTGTGCCTGCTCGGCACGCGCCGGCCGCTCAGCAAGCGCGAGCTGCGCGGCTCCATCGAGGCGTACGTCGAGGCGTTCGGGCCCGGTGACGGCGGTGCCGCGCCCGGCGACGACGCCTTCAACCGCATGTTCGAGCGCGACAAGGACGACCTGCGCGAACTCGGACTGGTCATCGAGACCGTCGAGAACCTCGACGGCGAGACCGGTTACCTCGCCCGCCGCGACTCCAACCGGCTGCCGGCCATCCAGCTGGACGCCGAGGAGGCCGCCGCGCTCACCCTCGCCGCCAAGGTCTGGCAGCAGGCCCGCCTCGCCGGCGCCGCGAGCGGCGCCCTGCAGAAGCTGCGCGCCGCCGGCATGCCCGAGGCGGACGACCCGTACGAGGACCGGCCCGGTGCGCTCGAACCGCGCATCCCGGTCCACGAGGCCGCCTTCGAACCCCTCATGCTGGCCTGCCGCGACCGGCGGCCCGTCGTCTTCGAGTACCGCAAGTCCAACTCCGCCCGCGCCGAGGCCCGGCAGGTCGAGCCGTGGACGCTGGAGTGCTGGCGCGGTCACTGGTACCTCGCCGGCTGGGACCGCGACCGCGGCGCCGAGCGCGTCTTCCGGCTGTCCCGCATCACCGGCAAGGTCCGCTCCCGGGCCGGCGCCTTCACCGCGCCGGTGCCCGACGTCTCCACCGTCCGCGAGGCGGTCGAGCGGTGGGCCGGCGAGAGCGCCACCCGGACGGCGCTGATCCGGCTGCGCGCCGAGTGCGGCTACCCGCTGCGCGCCCGCGCCCTGTCCGTACGGGACTGCGGCGACGGCTGGGACGAGCTGGAGATCCCCTACGGGCACGGGCTGGACGCCTGGCTGGTCGAGTTCGGCCCCGACGTCGTCGTCACCGAGCCCGCCGACCTGCGCGCGGACGTCGTGGACCGGCTGCGCGCCGTCGCCAAGGGCTGCTGACCCCCGGGCTGCTGGAACAACGGACGGACGGACGAGCGAGCGATGGCCCCCAACGCGATCGACCAGACCAGGCGGATGCTCTCCCTGGTGACCTACCTGCGGGAACGACCCGGCGCACACGTCGGCGACGTGGCCCGCGCCTTCGGCATCACCGAGGCCGAGCTCATCGCCGACCTCGACGTCCTGCCCATGTGCGGCACGAGCTTCCGCGGCGGCGATCTGCTCGACATCGACACCGACGGCGAGCAGATCTGGTGGCACAACCCGGACGACGTGGCCGCCCCGCTGCGCATCGCCGCCGACGAGGCCACCGCCCTGCTGGTCGCCGCCCGCGCCGTAGCCACCCTGCCCGGCCTGCGCGAGAGCGACCGCGAGGCGCTGCTGCGGGCGACCGCCAAGCTCGAGGCGGCGGCCGGGGAGGCGGCCGGCGCCAGCTCCCGCCTGTCGGTGACCTTCGAGTCCGAGGGTGGCGTCTTCGCCGAGGTCGACCGGGCCATCTCCGAGCGGCGCAGGCTCTGGCTGCGCTACTACTCCCCGGCCCGCGACGAGCTGACGGAGCGTGAGGTGGACCCGATCCGGCTCTTCGCCGTCGGCCACACCTACATGGAGGCGTGGTGCCGCCTCTCCGAGGCGCGGCGCACCTTCCGGCTCGACCGCGTGGCCGAGATCCGCATCCTCGACGAACCGTCCGCACCCCCCGAGGTCGAGCTGCGCGACCTCTCCGCGGGTCTGGTCCAGCCCTCCGCCGACGACCCCGAGGTCGTGGTCGAGGTGGGCCCCGGCGGGCGCTGGGTCGCCGAGTACTACCCGCACGACAGCGCCGAGGAGCTGCCCGGCGGCGGGCTGCGCATCACCCTGCGCACCCCCGACCCGACCTCCCTGCGACGGCTCGCGCTGCGCCTGGGGAGCGACGGGCGGATCGTCGCGCCCGCCGCGCTGGCCGACAGCGCGCGCCGCGCGGCCCAGGAGGCGCTCGCCGCCTACGACGGCCGGGACGCCTGACCGGCCCACCCGCCACGCCAGGTCACGTCACGTCGCGTCGCGCCGCACCACGCCACGTACGAGAGGGGAAGGGAAGACGTCATGGGGGACACGGGGGACACGCCGGTGCTGCCCGGCATCCCGGCACAGCGCGGCCCCGTGCTCTTCAAGGCCGCCTGCCCCGAGTGCCGGGCCCGGTGCGAGCTGGCGGCCGGCTCCCTGCGCCTGGCCATCGGCGCCAGCCGGCGCACGACCTTCTACTCCTTCACCTGCCCCGAGTGCGGCCGCGCCGTGCGCAGGCCCGCCAGTGAGCGGATCGTCGAACTCCTCACCGGCGGAGGCGTCCGGACGCTGCGGCTCCACTCCACCGTCTGACCCCGTCCGCCACCGCCCACCACCGTCTAGGCTTCCCCCATGTTCTGGCCCATGCTCGCCGTCGCCCTCGGGTTCCTCGGGATCGCCGTCCTCGGCGTCCTCGGTATCCGGGTCTTCATCGAGGCCCAGCGCCTCGGCCGTCAAGTGACGCGCACCACACAGCGCATCAACCGCGCCGCCGAAGACCTGGAGGCCGCCGCCGCGGACCTCGCCCGCACCGGCGAGACCCTGCCCGGTCGGTGACGGGGCGGGCAACGGCGCCGAACGCCCTCCCCCATACTCCGCCCACCGGAGGTATGCCGGGGGATTGCCCCGCGTTTACCGGTGAGGGTTACGATGAATGCCCGCGCGGGCGGTCTGAAGTCATGCGTCCGCACCGCTCCGGTACATGAAGACCTCGGTCTCAGAAGGTAGGGAAAAATGGGTCAGGTCGGCATCTGGCATCTGGCCATCGTCGTGGGGATCTTCGTGCTGCTCTTCGGCGCGAAGAAGCTGCCGGAGGTTGCCCGTTCGCTGGGCAAGTCCGCCCGCATCCTCAAGAGCGAGGCCGCAGCCATGAAGAACGACAGCCCCGCCAAGGACGACGCGCACCACTCCGACACGGCCGCGGCGCCCAGGACCATCCAGGCCGCCCCCGGTGACGTCGCGTCCGCTCGCCCTGTCGACGAGCCCAAGCGGACCTCCCAGGGCTGACGCCCCGGTCACACGGTTCACGGTTCATCACAGGTACACGGGTGATCGTCCCCACGGTCGGTCGCTCTCCGAGATAAGGACGTGGGTTGCTCAAGTCTGCCCGCAAGAAGCCCAGGGACCCCGAGGGGCGGATGCCCCTCGTCGATCATCTGCGTGAGCTGCGCAACCGGCTGGTCAAGTCCCTGCTGGCGTTCATCCCGCTGATGATCGTGGCGCTGTTCTTCTCCAAGGACATCGCCGAGTTCCTGAGCTCCCCCGTGCCCCGGTGCCTGAGCGAGCTGGACCCCGCCGCGCGGGTGGGCAAGTGCGCCGTGCTCTCCCAGATCGGCATCACGTCCCCGTTCACCACCTACGTCAAGGTGGGCGTCATGGCCGGGATCGTCGCGTCCGCCCCGGTCTGGCTCTACCAGCTGTGGGCGTTCATCGCGCCCGGCCTGCACCGCAACGAGAAGAAGTACGCCGTCTCCACCGTGGCGGTCGGTACGCCGCTGTTCCTCGCGGGCGCCTACCTCGCGTACTGGGTCCTGCCGCACGCCGTGCCGCTGCTGCTCAGCTTCAGCGTCGACGGCTCGGTGAACTACATCACCGTCGACGACATGATCGGCATGACGATCAAGCTCGTCCTCGCCTTCGGCCTGGCCTTCCAGCTGCCGCTGATCCTCATGCTGCTCAACGCGGGCGGCGTCGTCAGCGGCGCGCGGATGCTCAGCTGGTGGCGCGGCATGGTCATGGGCATCGCGATCTTCGCCGCCATCGTCACGCCCACCGACCCGCTCTCCATGATCGTGATGCAGGTGCCGCTGACCGCGCTGTACTTCGCCGCGGTCGGCTTCTCCCTGGTGAACGACCGCCGCCGGCGCCGTAACGCGGGGCCGGAGCTGAGCGACGACGAGGCGGCCCCGCTCGACCTCCGGCCGGAGGCCGTCGGTCCGGTGGAGCCCGTGGCGGCGGCCCCCGCCCCGGTCCTCCCGGAGCAGGCCGGCGGCGACGCCGACGGCACCCCGGTCCGGCGGGTCAACGGCTACGACGACGTGACCTGAGCGCCTTCCACCCCCGGTCCCACCGCGGCCGGTCGCGCACACCGCGCGGCCGGCCGCTCACCGTGTGCGGCCGGCCGCACGGGCCGCGACCGGGGCGGGGCGCCGGCGGGACGGGGCACCGGCGGGACGGGGCGGAGCGGGGCGGGAGCGCCGGGGGAGGGGCGGCGGCCCGGGGGCGAACGCCCGGCGACGGTCGGACAAACGCCGAGCTGAGTGTCGGTCCCGCCGGGTAGTCTCGAAGACAAGATGACAGACGACCTCACACCAGCGGAAGCGTATGCGGCCGCCCGGCGCAGGGCCACCGAGGAGGCCACCGCGCTCCACGCCTTCCGTGCCCTGTACGACTTCGACCTGGACCCGTTCCAGATCGAGGCGTGCCGCGCCCTGGAGACCGGCAAGGGCGTGCTCGTCGCCGCGCCGACCGGCTCCGGCAAGACCATCGTCGGCGAGTTCGCCGTCCACCTGGCCCTGGGGCAGGGCCGCAAGTGCTTCTACACGACGCCGATCAAGGCGCTGTCCAACCAGAAGTACACCGACCTCGTCAAGCGCTACGGCGCCGCCAAGGTCGGCCTCCTGACCGGCGACAACAGCGTCAACGCCGACGCGCCGGTGATCGTGATGACCACCGAGGTGCTCCGCAACATGCTGTACGCGGGCTCCCAGTCGCTGCGCGGCCTCGGGTACGTGGTCATGGACGAGGTGCACTACCTCTCCGACCGCTTCCGGGGCGCCGTCTGGGAGGAGGTGATCATCCACCTCCCCGAGTCGGTGACCCTCGTCTCGCTCTCCGCGACCGTCTCCAACGCCGAGGAGTTCGGCGACTGGCTCGACACCGTCCGCGGCGACACCGAGGTGATCGTCTCCGAGAGCCGGCCCGTGCCGCTGTGGCAGCACGTCCTGGCCGGGCGCCGGATCTACGACCTCTTCGAGGAGGAGACCGACCACGGCGGCCGCGGCGTCACCCGCCGGGAGGTCAACCCCGACCTCGTCCGCCTGGCGCGCATGGAGAACTCGCGCACGTACAACCCGCGCGACCGGCGCCGCGGCAAGATGGTCCGCGAGGCCGACCGGGAGCGGGAGCGCCGCCAGCGGTCGCGCATCTGGACGCCGGCCCGCCCGGAGGTCATCGACCGGCTCGACGCCGAGGGCCTGCTGCCCGCGATCACCTTCGTCTTCAGCCGCGCCGGCTGCGAGGCGGCCGTCCAGCAGTGCCTCGTCGCCGGGCTGCGGCTCAACGACGAGGACGCCCGCCACCGCGTCCGCGAGCTCGTCGAGGAGCGCACGGCGTCCATCCCCTCCGAGGACCTGCACGTCCTGGGCTACTACGAGTGGCTGGAGGGGCTGGAGCGGGGCATCGCCGCGCACCACGCCGGAATGCTGCCGACGTTCAAGGAGGTCGTCGAGGAGCTCTTCGTCCGCGGCCTCGTCAAGGCGGTGTTCGCCACCGAGACGCTGGCGCTCGGCATCAACATGCCCGCCCGGTCGGTGGTGTTGGAGAAGCTCGTCAAGTGGAACGGCGAACAGCACGCCGACATCACGCCCGGCGAGTACACCCAGCTGACCGGCCGCGCCGGACGCCGCGGCATCGACGTCGAGGGCCACGCCGTGGTCCTGTGGCAGCGGGGCATGGACCCCACGCACCTCGCGGGCCTCGCCGGCACGCGCACCTACCCGCTGAAGTCCAGCTTCCGGCCCTCGTACAACATGGCGGTCAACCTCGTCGACCAGTTCGGCCGGCACCGCTCGCGCGAGTTGCTGGAGACGTCGTTCGCGCAGTTCCAGGCGGACCGGTCCGTCGTCGGCATCTCCCGGCAGGTCCAGCGCAACGAGGAGGGCCTGGACGGCTACCGGGAGGGCATGACCTGCCACCTCGGCGACTTCGAGGAGTACGCCCGGCTGCGCCGCGAGCTGAAGGACCGGGAGAACGAGCTCGCCAAGCAGGGCGCGGTGCAGCGGCGCGCCGCTGCCGCCACCTCCCTGGAGCGGCTCAAGCCGGGTGACGTCATCCACGTGCCGACCGGCAAGTTCGCCGGGCTGGCGCTGGTGCTCGACCCCGGGCTGCCGGCCGGCCGGTCCAACGGCCACCGCGGGTTCGAGCAGCACGACGGGCCCCGGCCGCTGGTCCTGACGGCGGAGCGGCAGGTCAAGCGGCTGGGCGCGATCGACTTCCCGGTGCCGGTGGAGCCGTTGGAGCGGATGCGGATCCCGCGCTCGTTCAACCCGCGCTCGCCGCAGTCGCGCCGCGACCTGGCGTCGGCGCTGCGCACGAAGGCCGGCCACATCGTGCCGGACCGGCACCGCAGGGAGCGTTCCGCCGCCGTCGACGACCGCGAGATCGCCCGGCTGCGCACCGCCCTGCGCGCGCACCCGTGCCACGGCTGCGACGAGCGGGAGGACCACGCCCGCTGGGCGGAGCGCTACCACCGGCTCCAGCGGGACACGCGGCAGCTGGAGCGGCGGATCGAGGGCCGGACGAACACCATCGCGCGCACCTTCGACCGCATCGTGGCGCTCCTGACGGAGCTGGACTACCTGCGGGCCGACGAGGTCACCGAGCACGGCAAGCGGCTCGCCCGCCTCTACGGCGAGTTGGACCTGCTGGCGAGCGAGTGCCTGCGCGAGCGGGTCTGGGAGGGCCTCGGCCCGGCCGAACTCGCCGCGTGCGTGTCGGCGTTGGTGTACGAGTCCCGCCAGGCGGACGACGCGGTCGCGCCGAAGGTGCCGTCCGGCAAGGCGAAGACGGCGCTGGGCGACATGGTCCGCATCTGGGGCCGTCTCGACGCGCTGGAGGAGGAGTTCCGGGTCAACCAGGCGGAGGGCGTCGGGCAGCGCGAGCCGGACCTCGGCTTCGCCTGGGCGGCGCACCAGTGGGCGTCCGGCAAGGGGCTCGACGAGGTGTTGCGCGAGGCGGAGATGCCGGCCGGCGACTTCGTCCGCTGGTGCAAGCAGGTCATCGACGTGCTGGGCCAGATCGCCGCGGCGGCGCCGCGGGAGGAGAGCACGGTCGCGAAGAGCGCCCGCAAGGCGGTCGACGGGCTGCGGCGGGGCGTCGTCGCGTACAGCTCGGTGGGCTGACGCCCCCTCACCCCGGTCGACACGGGGTGGACACGCCCGGGAGGGCCCGGCCGGATCGTTCCGGCCGGGCCCTCCCGGCGTCAGGGGCGCGGGGGCCGGGCGGGACCGTGTCCCTGGCGCCGGGAGCCCACCGCCGCCCGCAGGGGCAGGAAGACGAGCAGGGCCAGCGGAGACAGCAGGACCGCCAGCACCAGCAGGGGGCCCGTCACCAGCGGGTGGAGGCCCAGCCTGCGGGACTCCAGGAACATCCACTGGCCGATCAACAGGTCCCAGGCGATGACCTGGGCCCAGATGGCGCCGGCCCCGTCCGCGAGGGCGGTGAGCGCCCGGAAGGTCTCCAGGTCCGGCTCCCGGACGGCGGTCCACAACTCCGGTACCACGGAAGCGGCGAGCCCCAGGTAGACCAGGAGGACCGGTACGACGGTCAGTGGGGACGCGGCGACGCGGGCCGTCCACGACCAGCCGGGGGCGAGGATCATCAGCAGCCAGACCGGCGCGGCGAGGAGGAACGCCAGCTCGAAGAGGGCGACGGTCACCGGACGGACTCCCGCGCCTGCCGCGGGCCGGCCGCCCGCTCCCACTCGGTGCCGGTGCCGGTGCCGCGCTCCTGCTCCCGGTCGGCGGGCCGCTCCGGCTCCGGGGCGGTCGTCCGCTCGTGGTTCGGCCCGGTGGCCCCGGTCGTGGTCCCCGTCCCGGTCCCGGTGTCGGTGTCGGTCCTGGTCCCCGTCCCCGTCCCGGTTCCGGTGTCGTTCCTCGGCCCGGCGGCCGCCGACCGGGGGCCGGCGGGTGTGGCGGGCGTCCGGTCGGGGCGGATCAGCAGAGCCACCGCGGCGCCGGCGGCCGTGAACGCCGCGGTGACCGCCGCCGCGGTGAGCGTGGCCGCGTCGGGGCCGAGCAGCGGCTGACCGCGCAGGGCCTGCCAGGAGACCAGGGCGAGGACCGCCGCGTACGCGCCGGAGGCGACGGCCATGAGGCGGAACCGGACCCGCGGGTCGCCCAGCCGGGCGAACCGCGGGGCCAGGGCGATCAGGACCAGCAGGACCAGGGGGAGCAGCTGCAGTGCGTGCATGCCGACGAAGTGCGGGACGCGCAGGTCCCCGGCGGTGGTCGACCAGCCGGTGAGCGCCGTACCGGCACCGCCGTCGGGCCCGCCGACACTGTGCGCGCCGACGATGTCGGAGACGCCGCGCTGCTGGCCGGGCGCCGGTCGGGTCATGACC
Organism: Streptomyces changanensis; assembly: GCF_024600715.1. Lineage (NCBI taxonomy): Bacteria > Bacillati > Actinomycetota > Actinomycetes > Kitasatosporales > Streptomycetaceae > Streptomyces > Streptomyces changanensis. The sequence goes on along the minus strand of NZ_CP102332.1, from coordinate 1,120,628 downwards.
GCGCCGAACGCCGCGCCGATGAGGGCGAGGACCGCGCTCGCCCGGACCGTCAGGGCGGCGGCGCGGTCGGCGAGAGGGGCGCGGAAGAGCAGGACGGCGATGACGAGGCCGGCGAACCAGAGCACCGCCGCCGTCGCGCCCATCGCGCCGTACACCGCGGCGTCGAACGGGGTCTCCTGGTTGAAGTGGCTGCGTCTGCCGCGGGCGGCCTGGCCGACGATGAGGAGCATCTCGACCGCGCAGGCCGCCGCGAGGACCGTCCCCGCCACCCGGGCGGTGCGCCGCCGGGCCCGGCCCCGGTCGGGGAGGAGGGAGAGCATCCAGGCGAAGGAGAGGCAGTAGGCGGCGAACGACACGGCGAACTTGAACGGCTTCGCCCAGATCGGCGCGCCGGCGAGCACGCGGTCGTCGACGACCAGCCCGACCGCGCAGACCACGGCCAGCGCGGCCATGGCGGCGGAGACGACGACGAGCGGCCGGTGCAGCCCGGGTAGACGGCGGAGTGGTAACGGCATGGGACCCCCCAGGACGCATGGATAGTGGCGCTGTCCACTATCTGATAGCGCCACTATCTATGATGGGGGTGGCCCTGGCAAGGGACGGGGCGTGAAGTGGAGGGTGACCAGGGCATGCGCGTGGGCGAGTTGAGCCGCAGGACCGGTGTGTCGGTGCCGACGATCAAGTACTACGTCCGGGAGGGGCTGCTGCCCACCGGGGAGCTGAGCAGCCCCAACCAGGCCAGGTACGACGAGGCGCACGTCCGCCGGCTCCGGCTGGTCCGGGCGCTGATCGACGTGGGCGGGCTTTCGGTCGCCGCCATCAAGGACGTGCTGGAGGCGGTCGAGGACCCCGGGCGTTCCGTGCACGCGGTCCTGGGCGCGGCGCACGACCACATCGCGCCGCGCCAGGGCGGGCCGGAGGACGCCGCGCGGGACGCGGCGCGGCGGCGGGTCACCGAACTGATCGCCCGCCGGGGGTGGGAGGTGGACGACGCCAACCCGGCCGCCCGCTCACTGGCCGACGCGCTCGCCGCGCTGAGCCGGCTCGGGCACGACCGGTTCGCCGAGGTGTCGCTGGAGGCGTACGCGGACGCGGCGGAGCGCGTAGCCGAGACGGACGTGGCCTACGTGGCGAGTGAGGTCGCGCGTGAGGACGTCGTGGAGGGCGCCGTCGTCGGTACGGTGCTGGGCGACGTGGTCTTCGCGTCCCTCCGCCGCCTGGCCCAGGTCGACGCGTCGTCCCGTACGTACGACCCGGAGCGGGGATGGTAGGGCTGGGCCGGCGACGACGGCGGACCCGGGGCTGAGGCCCCGGGCCCGTGGCCGCGCGCCCGGCGGCCGGACGGTGTCGGCACGGGCGGGTGTCGCCACTCCTCGGGCGGGGCCGTCACCCCCGGGCCGTCATCACGCGCATGACGGGCCGGGACGCCGGCCGCCGGACCCGGCCGGCGAAGCACGGGCCCGGGAGGGCGGCCCGCCGGGGTGTCAGGCCGCGGTCCCGGCCTGCTCCTCGCTCTCCACCTGGGCGTTCCACTCGCGCTTGACCGCGCGCCACGCCTCGTCCGTCTTGCCGAGGCGCCAGTACCCGGAGATGGACAGCCGGTCCAGCGGGATGCCGCGCTCCGTGCGCAGGTGGCGGCGCAGCTCCTTCACCGCGCCCGCCTCGCCGTGCACGAAGGCGTGCACGGTGCCCTCGGGGAAGGCGAGGCCGCGCACCGCCTCCACCAGCGGCTCGCCGACCGGGCGGCCGCGCCGCGGCAGCCAGCGGACCTCGACGCCCGCCGGAGCGGTGATCTTCAGCTCGTCGTCGGGCTCCTCGACCTCCACGAAGGCGTGCGCCACCGCGCCGTCGGGCAGCCGCTCCAGCGCCGCGGTGATGGCCGGCAGGGCGCTCTCGTCACCGGCCAGCAGGTGCCAGTCGGCCTCCGGGTCGGGCGCGTACGCCCCGCCCGGGCCGAGGAACCGGACCGTCTCGCCGACCCGCGCCCGGGCCGCCCAGGGGCCGGCCAGGCCCTCGTCGCCGTGGACCACGAAGTCCACCGTCAGCTCCCGCAGCCCGGCGTCCCAGGTCCGCACGGTGTACGTGCGCTGGGCGGGCCACTGGTCGCGCGGCAGCTCCTCGCGGATCCGCTCCAGGTCGAACGGCTCCGGGTAGGTCACGCCCTCGGGGGCGAGGAGGATCTTGATGTAGTGGTCGGTGAACCCGCCCGTGGCGAAGGAGGCCAGCCCCTCGCCGCCGAGGACGATCCGCACCATGTGCGGAGCGATCCACTCGGTGCGCACCACCTGTGCCTGATGGGCCTTCGGTGTCCTGCGGGCCGGCTGTTCCGCCACGACGTCTCCCCGGAAAGTGGTTGCTTAGGTATACCTAAGCTAACACCTCATCGGCCGAGGACGGTGAGGAGCCGCTCCAGGGAACCCCCGAGCCCCCACCTTTGCGCCAGCGCCCGCAGTGCCTCCGGGTCGGCGGGGGCGCTCGGCAGCGCCGGGTCGAACGGCGGCAGCGGAACGTCGTCCGCGACCCGCACGACCTGCGGCGCGACCGCCACGTAGGCCCGCGCCTCGTCCAGCCGGCGGCGCTGCGCGGGAGTGAGCCGCGCGCGGGGGTCGTCCACCGCCGCCATGATCCCGGCCAGATCGCCGAAGGCGTCCAGGAGCTTCGCCGCGGTCTTCTCGCCGATGCCCGGCACCCCCGGCAGGCCGTCGCTCGGGTCGCCGCGCAGGGTGGCCAGGTCGGCGTACCCCGGCCCGTCCACGCCGTACCTGCCGCGCAGCCACTCCTCGTCCACCGCCTGGAGCGTGCCGACGCCCTTGATCGGGTACAGCACCCGCACCCCGCGGGCGTCGTCGACCAGCTGGTACAGGTCGCGGTCGCCCGTCACGATGTCGACCGGGCCCGGCGCGCGGGCGGACAGGGTGCCGATCACGTCGTCCGCCTCGTACCCGGCGACGCCCACGCGGGCCACGCCCAGCGCGTCCAGCACCGCCTCGATCACCGGGACCTGCGGCGACAGCGTGTCCGGCACCTCCTCCTCGTCCGGCACGCCCGCGGCGGTCTCCGCGGCGACCCGGTGCGCCTTGTACGACGGGATCAGCTCCACCCGCCAGGCCGGCCGCCAGTCCGCGTCCATGCACGCCACCAAGTCGTCCGGGCGGTGGTCCTGCACCAGGCGGGCGATGAAGTCCAGCAGCCCGCGCACGGCGTTCACCGGTGTGCCGTCCGGGGCCCGCACCGAGTCGGGGACCCCGAAGTAGGCCCGGAAGTACAGGGATGCGGTGTCGAGGAGCATCAGGCGTCGCGTCACACTCGCATGATGCCGTACGGCACCGACAGGGCCGGCGCCCGGACGCTTCCGTCGTTTGCGCTACTCGGGCGTACCCGCGCTGCGTAAGGTGGTCGGAGAGGGAGGGAAGGGAGGGAAGACATGGACGACAAGGAAACGCCCCGGGTCGGCGCGGCCGTGCGCAGGAGGCGCCGCGCGCTGTCGCTGACCCTCGCCGCCGTCGCCGAGCGCAGCGGCCTGTCCGTGCCCTTTCTCAGCCAGATCGAGAACGAGCGCGCCCGCCCCAGCACCCGGTCGCTGGAGTGCATCGCGGACGCGCTGAAGACCACCGCCGTCGAGCTGCTCGACGCGGGTGACGCCACCCGTACCGTCGACGTCGTCCGGGCGGCGGCCCGCGGCGACGACCCGGCCGCGCCGCCCGGCGTGCGCCCGCTGGTGCGCGGCGAGCACCAGATGCACGCCGACGAGTTCACCGGCGACCACGACGCGGGCCGCGAACTCGTCCTGCGCAACGATGCGCTGCTGTACGTCGCCGACGGCAGCGTGGAGGTCGAGGCGGAGGGCCGCGCCTACCGGCTGGAGCGCGGCGACACGCTGTACCTGTCCGGCGGGGTGCGCCACCGCTGGCGGGCCTCCTCCGGGGCGGCCACCCGGGTGCTCGTCGTCTCCGTGGCCCCCCACATGGGGACGGCCGAGTGACGCGCGTGGCGGCTGTCACACCCGACGCGGGGGCGGCCGCCGCGTCCGACGCGGGGGTGGTCGGATGACGCGCGTGGTGTCGCTGGTGCCGTCCCTCACCGAGGCCGTCGCCGTGACCGCGCCCGGGGCGCTCGTCGCGCGCACCGACTGGTGCACCCACCCCGCCGCCCTCGACGTGCCCCGCGTCGGCGGCACCAAGAACCCCGACGTGGCCGCCGTCGTCGCGCTGCGGCCCGACCTCGTCGTCGCCAACGAGGAGGAGAACCGCCCCGCCGACCTCGCCGCCCTGCGCGCCGCGGGCCTCGACGTCCTGGTCACCGAGATCCGCGACCTCGACCAGGCCCTGACCGAGCTGGACCGCGTCCTGCGGGCCTGCGGCGTACGGTCCCGGCCGCGCTGGCTGGACGACGCCGAGGCCGCCTGGAGCACCGCCGCGCCCGCGGGGCCGCCCCGCACGGCCGTCGTACCCGTCTGGCGGCGGCCCTGGATGGTCCTGGGCCGCGACACGTTCGCCGGCGACCTCCTCGCCCGCCTCGGCGTGGCGAACGCGTACGCCGGCCACACCGAGCGCTACCCCCGGATCCCGCTGGAGGAGCTGCGCGCCCGCGGCGCCGACCTCGTCGTCCTGCCGGACGAGCCGTACCGGTTCACCGCCGACGACGGGCCCGAGGCGTTCCCCGGCCTTCCCGCCGCGCTCGTCGACGGGCGGCACCTCACCTGGTATGGCCCGTCCCTGGTCCGGGCGCCCGAGGTGCTGGGCCGGGCCCTGCGAGCAGCGTCCCGCTGAGCAGGCCCCGTACCGTCCCCGCCGCGGCGGCCAGCCACCCCGCGAGGAGCAGGCCGTACAGGGCGACAGCCGCCGCGCCGAACACCGCGAGGCCCGTGTGGCCCGCCAGCCCCTCCAGCCCCGTGACGCACGTCCCGACGGGGAAGGTGAACGCCCACCACGTCAGCGCGAAGCGCATCCCGCGCCGCCGGGCCCGCACCACCAGCGCTCCGGCCAACGCGAGCCACAGCAGGGCGAAGCCCGTCACCGGCACCCCGTACAGCACCGCCAGCGCCACCGCGTACGGCACGCCCGGCCCGGCCGCGTCCGCGAGGGCGCTCGCCGCCGTCACCGACTGGCCCAGCGGGCCCAGGACCAGCAGCAGCGCGGGCGTCGCCGCGGCCGGGGGCGGGCCGCCGGTCACCAGCCGGCCGAAGACCAGCGGTACCACCAGCAGCGTGGCCAGCAGGCTCACCCCGCACATGCCGAGGCACACCGCCAGCAGCGTCCCGCGCGCCTCACCGGCCGGGAGGTGCGCGGCGAACAGCGGGCCCTGCGCCGCCGACACCATCGGTGCCACCACCGGCAGCAGCCACAGCGGGGACGGCTCCTCGACCCGGTGCCGCACCACCATCAGGTACGGCACCACGGCCGCGGTCGCGAGCCCGGCCAGCGTGCCGGCCGTGTAGAGGACCACGCCCAGGGCCACGGCCGCGTCCGCGCCGAGCCAGTCCCGCCCGAGGAGCAGCGAGCCCCCGCCGACGGAGGCCAGCGCCATGGCGGCGCACCCGTGGAACGGGGCGACCGCCGGGTCCAGCAGGTGCGCCCGCGCCCGGTCGCGGTGGTGCGTCCAGTGCGCGGCCCGCGCGACCACCAGCGTGACGAGAGCGAGCAGCGACAGCGCCCACATGGCGGTGCAGGCCGTACGCACCCCCGGCACGCGCACCGGCAGGGCCGCGCCCGCGGTGCCGACGATCGCCGTGCCCATGACGGCCGCGTACCACTGCGGGCCCAGGTGGCGGACGGCGGCGGCCCGGGGACGGACGCCGGGCAGCGAGGCCCGGCGCGGGCGGGGGACCGGACCCGGTGGGTGGGCGACCGGTTCCGGTGGGCCGGAGGTGACTCCCGGCGGGTGGGGGAGTGGTCCGGGGTGGGCTGCGGGAAGCGGGAGGGGCCGGGCGGGGGTTGCCATGGTTCCAGCCTGGTGGCGCCCACCACCCCCGACCAGGGACCTTGTGGCTATGACCCCATAAGCTGGTCTTATGAGCCTCTCCCATCGTGTGCCCGACCTCGGAGCCCTGGAACTGCTCATCGCCGTGGCCCGGCACGGCAGCCTGGGCCGGGCGGCCCGTGAGGTCGGCATCACGCAGCCCGCGGCGAGCAGCCGGATCCGCTCCATGGAGCGGCAGCTCGGCGTCGCCCTCGTCGACCGCTCGCCGCGGGGCTCGCGCCTCACCGACGCGGGCGCCCTGGTGACGGACTGGGCGCGGCGCGTGGTCGAGGCGGCGGAGGCGTTCGACGCGGGCGCCCAGGCGCTGCGCGACCGGCGGGACTCGCGGCTGCGCGTCGCCGCGTCCATGACCATCGCCGAGTACCTGCTCCCCGGCTGGCTGATCGCCCTGCACGCGGACCTGCCCGACACGGCCGTGTCGCTGCGCGCCGGCAACTCCGCGGCGGTCGCCGCGCTCCTGCTGGCGGGCGAGGCCGACCTCGGGTACGTGGAGGGCCTCGCCGTACCCGACGGGCTGAACGGCGTGGTCGTCGCCCACGACCGGCTCGTCGTCGTCGCGGCCCCGTCCCACCGGTGGGCCCGCCGCCGGGCCGCGGTCACCCCCGCCGAGCTCGCGGCGACCCCGCTGGTCCTGCGCGAGTACGGCTCGGGCACCCGCCAGGTGCTCGACTCGGCCCTGGCGGCGCACGGCGGCCTCGCCGCGCCGCTGATGGAGCTCGCGTCGACGACCGCGGTGAAGTCCGCGGCCGTGAGCGGTGCGGGACCCGCCGTCCTCAGCGAGCTCGCGGTGACCGAGGAGCTGGCCTCCCGCCGGCTGGCGGAGGTCCCGGTGGAGGGTGTCGACCTGCGCCGCGCCCTGCGGGCCGTCTGGCCCCGCGGCCCGCGCCCGACCGGCCCCGCGCGCGACCTGCTGTCCCTGTCCCGGGCCCGCTGACGCCCCGGCGGCGCGGGCAACGCCCCGGCGGTACCCGGCAACGCCCCGGCAACGCCCCGGCCCGCCGTTCGACGCCCCGGCCCGCCGGTCGGCGCCCCGGCCGCCGGCGGCGACCAGGTGGCCGCGGACCGGCGGGGGCGCACCGCTCAGGCGGCGCGGGCGGCGCGGACCAACCCCCGCATGACGCGCGGGTCGTCGCCCGCCTCCGGATGCCACTGCACCCCGACGACCCAGGCGCCGGTCCCGTACGACTCCACCGCCTCGACCGTGCCGTCCTCGGCGTACGCCGACACGACGAGGCCGGCGCCGAGGCGGTCGACGGCCTGGTGGTGGTACGTCGGCACCTCGACGACCTCCGGCACCAGCGTGCCGTAGCGGGTGCCCGGTACCGGCTTGACGGTGTGCCGGGCGAACCGGCCCACCTCCCGCACGTGCCCGTCCAGATGCTGCACGAGCGTCCCGCCGAGGACGACGTTCAGCAGCTGCATGCCGCGGCAGACGCCCAGGACCGGGATGCCCGCCGCCAGGGCCGCGTCGAGCAGCGCCAGCTCCCAGGCGTCCCGCTCCGGCGCGGGCGGGCCGGTCCTCGGGTCGCGCGGGGCGCCGTACCGCGTGGGGTCCACGTCCGGGCCGCCCGCGACGACGAGCGCGTCGACCCGGGAGACCGCCGCCGCGGCGGCGTCCGGCGCGTCCGGCGGGAGCATGGCGGCGATCCCGCCCGCCACCTGCACCAGTCGCGGGTACGCGGCCGGGAGCAGCGCCGCGGGCATCTCCCACACGCCCCAGCGCGCGGGGTCGAGGTAGGTCGTCACTCCGATGAGGGGCCTGGTCACGCGCACCGCTCCTTCCGCTCCCGCCACCGCCGTCACCCGGCGCCGTCCCGGGGCACCCGTCATCCGCGGTCCAGTTCGGCCTCCGCCGCCGCCAGCGCCGCGAACTCCTCCTCCGGCGCGCTCGCGACGAGACGGTGCCGACTGTAGAGGGCGAAGTACGCGAGGGCGACGACGTACACCCCGAGCGCCATGAGCGCGGCGTCCGCGTCCACCAGGAAGGTCGCCACGAGCGCGCAGAGGGCGAGCACGAGGGCGACCGACGACGTCACCACGCCGCCCGGCGTGCGGTACGGGCGCTCCAGCAGCGGCTCGCGGCGGCGCAGCACGATGTGGGAGAGCGCCATCAGGGCGTACGAGATGGTGGCGCCGAACACCGCGATGTTCAGCATCCGCGCCCCGTCGCCCGTGCCGGCCGCCAGCGCGAAGCCGATCGCCCCCGGGACGAGCAGCCCGAGCCACGGTGCCTTGCGGCGGCTGGTGAGCGACAGGAACCGGGGCAGGTACCCGGCCCGGGAGAGCGCGAACAGCTGCCGGGACCCGGCGTAGATGAGCGAGAAGAACGACGCCAGGAGCCCGGCCAGCCCCGCGTAGTTGACGAACCGGCTGAGCGCCGTCGGCGCGCCGTCCCCCTCCAGGGCCACCACGAGGGGGTTGCCTGCGTCCTGGACGGCCGCCGCGCCCCGCGCCCCGGTCGCCGCGAGGAGGGTCACCGCGGCCAGCAGCACCAGCACGCCCATCGACAGCGCCATCGCCCGCGGCATCGACCGGACCGGGTCCTTCGCCTCCTCGGCGGCGAGCGGCACGCCCTCCACGCCCAGGAAGAACCACATGCCGAACGGGAACGCCGCCCAGATGCCGAGCAGCCCGTACGGCAGCCAGCTGCTCGCGCCGAACGCCCCGGGGTCCACCGGGATGTCGTCCAGCGCGTCCGCCCGGAACTCCGTGAACGCGCCGACCGCGAAGACCAGCAGCGCGGCGACCGCGACGGCCGTCACGACGAGGCTGAAGCGCAGTGCCTCGCCCACCCCCCACAGGTGGATGCCGACGAAGACGGCGAAGCATGCCAGGTAGACGGGCCACCCGGATTCCAGGCCGAAGAGGCCCAGCGACTCGACGTAGTCCCCGATGAAGATCGAGATCGCGGCGGGGGCGAGGACGTACTCGATGAGGATCGCCGTGCCGGTGAGGAAGCCGCCCCACGTGCCGAGCGCGCGCCGCGCGAAGCCGTAGCCGCCGCCCGCGGCGGGCAGGACGGCGGAGAGCTCGGCAAGGGCGAGGACCAGGCAGGCGTACATCGTGCCCATGAGGAGCGTGGCCACCGCGAGCCCGCCGAAGCCGCCCTTCGCGAGGCCGATGTTCCAGCCGGAGTAGTCCCCGGAGACGACGTAGCCGACACCGAGCCCCGTGAGCAGCAGCCAGCCCGCGCTGCCGCTCCGCAGGGCGCGGCGCCGGAGGTAGTCGTCGGCCGGTGGGGCGCCGGGCGGCGCGGTGTCGGGTTTCTCGTCCAGGGTCATGGCAGCGTCAGCTCCCCGCCTCGGTCCAGCCCAATGGGATGGCCCCATACCTTTGCGGTGGTCGGGGATCGGCGCAAGCCCCCCGGCGGGACTGCGGCGTCACGCCAGGAAGCCGCGCAGCAGCGCCGCCGTCCCCGCGCAGTGCTCCCGGGCGACCTCCCGCGCCCCCTCGGCGTCGCCCTCCAGGACCGCCTCCACCAGCGCGTCGTGCTGGTGCTGGGCGTGCTCCAGGTTCCGCACGAGCAGCGGTATGCAGTCGAGCAGGTCGTTGACCGTGGCCCGGACGGCCGCGTACCGCTCCGCCAGCGTCGGCGAGCCGGACAGCCCGGCGAGCGTCAGGTGCAGCAGCGTGTCCCGGCGGCGGTACTCCTCCAGCGGCGCGTCGTGCGTGGCCCGCAGCGCCGCGCGCAGCCGGGTGGCGTCCGCGCCGGCCAGTCCGCGCGCGGCGCACAGCCCCGCCGCCCCGGTCTCCAGCACCTCACGGAAGAGCAGGACGTCCGCGAGGTCGACCGCCGCCGTGCGCCGCCGCAGCTCCTCCCCGCCCGGCCGGACCTCCCGGCGCAGGACGAACGTGCCGCCGTACCGGCCCCGCCGGCTCTCCACCAGGCCCTGCTCCTGGAGCACCCGCAGCGCCTCGCGCAGGGTGACGCGGCTGATCCCCATCCGCTCCGCGAGCTCCCGCTCGGCGGGCAGCCGCTCCCCGGCGGGCACCAGGCCGAGCCGCACCACCTGGAGGAGCTGCTCCAGTGCCTCCTCGAACCCGCTGCCCGCGCGCACCGGCCTCAGCACCGGCGTGAGCCGATCGGGCGCCTGCTCCGTCGCCATGTGTCCGCCCCCTTCCCAACCAAAGGTCCACGGCAATACCTTATGGCTCCCGGCTGACCCAAGGAGGACCCACCCCGTGGCAGACCGCACACCCCCGCTCTCCGTCGACGACCTCCGCGCGCTCGTCGCGGACGGCGAGATCGACACCGTCGTCCTGGCCTTCCCCGACATGCAGGGCCGGCTCCAGGGCAAGCGGTTCGCCGCCCCCTTCTTCCTCGACGAGGTGCTGGAGCACGGCGCCGAGGGCTGCGACTACCTGCTGGCCGTCGACCCCGAGATGAACACCGTCGACGGCTACGCCGCCTCCTCCTGGTCCACCGGGTACGGGGACTTCGCCCTGCGCCCCGACCCGGCCACCCTCCGCCGCGTCCCCTGGCACCCCGGCACCGCGCTGCTCCTCGCCGACCTCGCCCTGCGCGACGGCTCCCCGGTCGGCGTCGCGCCCCGCGGGATCCTCCGCCGCCAGCTGGAGCGGCTCGCCGCCCTCGGCTACACCGCCCACGTCGGCACGGAGCTGGAGTTCATCGTCTTCAAGGACACCTACGAGCAGGCCTGGGACGCCGGCTACCGCGGCCTCACCCCGGTCAACCAGTACAACGTCGACTACTCGATCCTGGGCACCGGCCGCGTCGAACCCCTCCTGCGCCGCGTCCGCACCGAGATGGCCGGGGCCGGCATGACCGTCGAGTCCGCCAAGGGGGAGTGCAACCCCGGACAGCACGAGATCGCCTTCCGCTACGACGAGGCGCTCACCACCTGCGACCACCACGCCGTCTACAAGACCGGCGCCAAGGAGATCGCGGCCCAGGAGGGCGTCTCCCTCACCTTCATGGCGAAGTACAACGACCGCGAGGGCAACTCCTGCCACATCCACCTCTCCCTCCAGGACGCCGACGGCCGCAACCCCTTCGCCGGCGACGGCCCACCGGGCAGCCCCGACTCCCTGTCACCCGTGATGCGCCACTTCCTGGCCGGGCAACTCGCCGCGCTCCGTGAGTTCTGCCTCCTCCACGCCCCCAACATCAACTCCTACAAGCGGTTCCAGCCCGGCTCCTTCGCCCCCACCGCCGTCGCCTGGGGCCATGACAACCGCACCTGCGCCCTGCGCGTCGTCGGGCACGGCCCCTCCCTCCGCTTCGAGAACCGCCTCCCCGGCGGCGACGTCAACCCCTACCTCGCCGTGGCCGCGCTCGTCGCCGCCGGCATCCACGGCATCGAGCAGCGGCTCGAACTCCCCGATCCGTGCACCGGCAACGCCTACGCCGGCGACCACGACCACGTCCCCACGACCCTGCGCGAGGCCGCCGAGCTGTGGGAGGGCAGCGACCTGGCCCGGGCCGCCTTCGGGGAGGACGTCGTCGCCCACTACCTCAACATGGCCCGCGTCGAACTGGCCGCCTACGACGCCGCCGTGACCGACTGGGAGCTGCGCCGCTCCTTCGAACGCCTGTGAGGCCGCGTTGACCACCGCCCGCCCCGCCCCGGACCCCGCCACCGAGCGCTCCGCCCCCGACCCCGTCACCGAGCTGCGCGTCCTGAACCCCGCCACCGAGGAGCACGTCGCCACCGTCACGGCCACCAGCGCCGCGGGCGTCGACGCCGCCGTCACCCGCGCCGCGCGCGCCCAGCGCGCCTGGGCCGCCGCCGCCCCCGGCGACCGCGCCCGGCTGCTGCGCCGCTTCGCCGCCGTCGTCGACGACCACGTCGAGGAGCTGGCCCTGCTGGAGGTCCGCGAGGCGGGCCACACCCTCGGCAACGCCCGCTGGGAGGCCGGCAACGTCCGCGACCTCCTCGACTACGCCGCCGGCGGCGTCGAGCGCCTGACCGGCCGCCAGATCCCGGTGGCGGGCGGCGTCGACGTCACCTTCCTCGAACCGCTCGGCGTGGTCGGCGTCATCGTGCCCTGGAACTTCCCGATGCCGATCGCCGCCTGGGGCGCGGCCCCGGCCCTCGCCGCCGGCAACGCCGTCCTCCTCAAGCCCGCCGAGACCACCCCGCTCACCGCCCTGCGCCTGGCCGAACTCGCCCTGGAGGCCGGTCTGCCCGAGCACCTCCTGCAGGTGCTCCCCGGCGAGGGCCCCGTGGCGGGCGCCGCCCTCGTCGGACACCCCGGCGTGGCCAAGATCGTCTTCACCGGGTCGGCCCGCGTCGGCAAGGGCGTCATGGCCGCCTGCGCCGACCGCCTCACGCGCGTCACCCTCGAACTGGGCGGCAAGAGCCCCAACGTCGTCTTCGCCGACGCCGACCTTGAGGCCGCCGCCCTCGCCGCGCCCATGTCCTTCCTCGACAACGCCGGCCAGGACTGCTGCGCCCGCACCCGCATCCTCGTCCAGCGCACCGTCCACGACCGCTTCCTGGAACTCCTCGCCCCCGCCGTCGAGGACATCGTCGTGGGCGACCCGGCCGACGAGCGCACCCAGATGGGCCCCCTCATCTCCCGCGCCCAGCTCGACCGCGTGCGCTCCTACGTCCCCGACGGCGCCGACGCGCTCCGCGGCAGCGCGCCCCGCGGCCCCGGCTTCTGGTACCCGCCGACGGTCCTGACCGGCGTCGACCCCGACGCGCCGGTCGCCACGGAGGAGGTCTTCGGCCCTGTCGCCGTCGTCCTGCCCTTCGACGACGAGGCCGACGCAGTACGCCTCGCCAACGCCACCGACCACGGCCTCTCCGGCTCCCTGTGGACCCGTGACGTCGGCCGGGCCCTGCGCGTCTCCCGCGCGGTCCAGGCCGGCAACCTCTCCGTCAACTCCCACTCCAGCGTCCGCTACTGGACTCCCTTCGGCGGCTTCAAGCAGTCCGGCATCGGCCGCGAACTGGGACCCGACGCCCTCACCTCCTTCACCGAGACCAAGAACGTCTTCATCAGCACGGAAGGCTGACCCCATGACCGAGAGCACGGACACCGCCGTCTGCCGCCGCCTCGTCGGCCGTACCGCCGTCGTCACCGGCGCCGGCAGTGGCATCGGCCTCGCCACCGCCCGCCGCCTCGCGTCCGAGGGCGCGCACGTGGTGTGCGGCGACATCGACGAGACGGCGGGAAAGGCCGCGGCGGACGGGGTCGGCGGCCTCTTCGTCCGCGTGGACGTCACCGACCCCGAGCAGGTCGAGGCGCTCTTCCGGGCCGCGGACGACACCTACGGCAGCGTCGACGTCGCCTTCAACAACGCCGGCATCTCGCCGCCCGACGACGACTCGATCCTGGAGACCGGCCTGGAGGCGTGGAAGCGCGTCCAGGAGGTCAACCTCACCTCCGTCTACCTGTGCTGCAAGGCCGCCATCCCCTACATGCGCCGCCAGCGCCGGGGCTCCATCATCAACACGGCCTCCTTCGTGGCCCGCATGGGCGCCGCGACCTCGCAGATCTCGTACACCGCCTCCAAGGGCGGCGTCCTCGCCATGTCCCGGGAGCTGGGCGTGCAGTTCGCCCGCGAGGGCATCCGCGTCAACGCCCTGTGCCCCGGCCCCGTCAACACGCCGCTGCTGCGCGAGCTGTTCGCCAAGGACCCCGAGCGGGCCGCGCGCCGCCTCGTGCACGTGCCGGTCGGCCGGTTCGCCGAGGCCGAGGAGATCGCCGCCGCGGTCGCCTTCCTCGCCAGCGACGACGCGTCGTTCGTCAACGCCACCGACTTCCTGGTCGACGGCGGGATCGCGGGAGCGTACGTCACCCCGCTCTGAGCGCTGACTACCCTGACCGCATGAGCATGACGACACCGCCGGGCTGGTACCCGGATCCGTCCGTCCCCGCCGTGGAGCGCTGGTGGGACGGGACCGCGTGGAGCGCGCACACCCGCCCCGCGGGCGGGGGCGCGCCCCCGGCGGTGGCCGCCGTCCCCGCGCGGCGGGTGTCCGGCGGGCGCGGGGCGCGGATCGCGCTGGCGGCGGCCGTGGTCGCCGCTGTCGCGGTCACCGCCGTGGTCGTCCTGCGACCGGGCGACGACGGGACGCCCGGCGCGCGACCGCCGGCCGCCGCCACCTCCGGGCCCGCCGCGGCGACCGGCTCCCCGGGCGCGGCGCCGCCCACCCCGTCCACGCCGGTCACCCCGTCCGCCACCGAGGAGGACGCCACGATCCTCCTCGACCAGCTCAACGGCATCGACCTCCCCATCCCGCAGGGCTGGTCGAAGGCGGAGATCGGCATCGACCAGGCGCCGACGATGGTCACGATCGGCGACGCGCAGTGCCCGAACTCCACGCGCCTGTGCAAGCCCGGCCGGGTCCTCTCCCGCACGCTGACCTCCACCGCGACGACCCACCGGGCCATGGCCGAGCAGGACGTCGTGGACGCCGCCGAGCAGATGTACGGCGAAGACGGGCTCGGCAACCAGCACTACGGCGGCGTCACCGGCCACACCGTGGTCGCCGCGCGCCAGGCCGTCGTCGCCGGGCGCACGGGCTACCTCGTCCGCTGGCGGGTCACCACCGGCAAGGGCCCCGGCGGCTACGTCCAGTCGCTGGTCTTCCCGTCGCCCAACGGCGTCGAGCAGCCCGTCACCGTGCGGTTCGCCTTCGACGCCGGGCCGGACGGGCCGCCGCTCGCCCTGATGGACCGCATCGCGCGGGGAATCCGCCCCATCGGCAGCGCCACGGGCGGCGGCGTGGGCAGCAGCCTCGCGCCGGGCGGCACGCGCTAGACGGTGCCGCGGGACGTACGGCGCAGGACGCGGGACGTACGGCAGCGGCACGCGCGGCGCGGGAGGCGGAGACCGGGGGAAAGGGCGCCGGGGGAGCGGGCGCTCGCGGGGCTAGAGGAACGTCCGTCCCTCGCCGCGGTACGTCGGCACGACCGCCGTCACCCGGTCACCCTCGACCAGGTGGAGCCGGTCGAACCGCTCGCACAACTCGCCCGCCTTCGCGTGCCGGAACCACACCTTGTCGCCGATCAGCAGGTCGTCGGCGGGCGGTCCGACCAGCGGTGTCTGCACCTCGCCGGGCCCCTCCCGCGCGTCGTAGCGCAACCCCTCCGGCAGGTACGGCACCGGCAGCCGGTCGCGGCCCGGGGCGCCCGACGCGGGGTAGCCGCCGCCCAGCACCGTCACGACGCCCACGCCCGGCCGGCGCACCACCGGCTGCGCGAAGAGCGCGGCGGGCCGGCCGGCGAAGGACGAGAAGTCGTCGAACAGCCGCGGCACGTACAGCCCGGAGCCGGCGGCGACCTCCGTGACCGCGTCCTCCGCGACCGTGTACTGCACGCTGCCCGTGCCGCCGCCGTTCACGAACTCCAGCTCCGGGGCCACCCCCCGCACGGCCGCCACCACGGCCGCCCGGCGCGTGGCCAGCTCCCGCCGCGCCACCGACTGCATCAGCCGCACCGCCCGCGACCGCAGCGGCCGCCCGGCGACCGCGTCACCGACCCCGGCCACGTGCCCCTCGTACGCCATCAGCCCCACGAGCCGGAACCCCGGCCGCCGGGCCACCGAGCGCGCCAGCTCCGCGAGTTGGGCGGGCTCGCGCAGCGGCGACCGCAACGCGCCGATCCGCACCCGCCCGCCGAGCAGGCGCAGCGATGTGTCCAGCTCCAGACAGACCCGCACCTCCTCCCGCCCGTCCCCGCGCGCGGCGTCGACGAGGTCCAGCTGCGCCGGGTCGTCCACCATCACGGTGACCGCGGCGGCCAGTTCGGCGTCCCGGGCCAGCTCCGCGAAGCCGGCGCGGTCCACCGACGGGTAGGCCAGCAGCACGTCGCGGAACCCGGACCGCGCCAGCCACAGCGACTCCTCCAGGGTGAACGCCATCACCCCCGCGAACCCCGGCCGCGCCAGCACCCGTTCGAGGAGCGCCCGGCAGCGCAGCGACTTGCTCGCGACGCGCACCGGCTTGCCGGCGGCACGCGCCACGAGGCCGTCGGCGTTGGCGTCGAAGGCGTCGAGGTCGACCACGGCGAGCGGGGCGTCGAGATGGGCGGTGGCCCGGTCGTACCGGGCGCGGTCGGCGGCACGGGGAGTCATGGCCCGAGGGTGCCAGACGGGGCTACCGGGGGGTAGGGGTGATCGAGGGGACGTTCCGGTCAGATCCGCCCCGACCTGCGGCCTCGTTCCCGCCACCGTCCGGCCAGCCCTTAGAGTGACGCCTGCACGCTGACGCCTGCACGCCGACGAACGGGCCTGCCCGGAGGCGTCCGGGTACGACGACGAGGGGGGCGGATGAGCACCGAGGCACGGCGCCCGGAGCCGCCCGGCACACCGGCCCCGCGCCGCCCCGCCACGGATACCGGGACGGACACGGAGACCACCACCCGCCTCCGCCCCGTACCCCCCTCCTCCTCCCCGCGGCCCCCCGCCGCGCGCGACCCGCGCGCCGGCACCCCCGCCCCCCGCCCGGGAACCCACCCGGCACCTCCGGCCGGTACGCCGACGGAGCCCTCCGGCACGCCGGCGGGCTCGTCCGGTACGCCGGCGGGGCCCTTCGGCGGGCCCTTGC
This sequence comes from Streptomyces changanensis, assembly GCF_024600715.1. Lineage (NCBI taxonomy): Bacteria > Bacillati > Actinomycetota > Actinomycetes > Kitasatosporales > Streptomycetaceae > Streptomyces > Streptomyces changanensis. The sequence goes on along the minus strand of NZ_CP102332.1, from coordinate 1,104,126 downwards.
CGCCGGACGTGCCCCGGCAGCCCGCCGCCCCCACCCGTCGGCCGGCGGCCCCCGCGGCGTCCGCGGACGCGCCGGGCGCCGGGCCGGACCCGCGCACCACGACCCCGCGCCCCGTCCGGGCCCCCGGACCGGCCACGGACGCGCGAACGGGCACCCACACCGGTACCGACACCGGCGCCGGCGCCGTGACGACCCCGCCCGGCGTCCCCCGGCAGCCCGCCCCCGGCCGGACGCCGACCGCACCCGCGGCCCCGGCCCCGCCCGCCACCGCCCCGCGGCCGTACCCGGAGTCCGCGCCGCCGCACCCCGCGCGACCACCGCACCCCGCGCGACCGCCGCACACCGCACGGGCACACGCCGCGCCGCCCCGCACGGCGCCGGCGTCCCACTCCGGGACGGCGTCCCCCACCGCGCCGGCGCACCACTCCACGCCGCCGCACTGGCCGCCGCCCGAGACGCCCGACGAGACCACCACGCGGCTGCGCCCCGTCCCCGCCCCGCGCCCGGCGCGGACCGCCGTGGCCGTCGCCTGCCTGGTGCTCGGGCTCGGGCTGGTCGGCGGCGCCGGGGCCGGCGCCTGGGTCCTGCGCGACCCCGGCACCACCACCGAGCGCACCGCCTACACCGAGACCGCCACCCTCTGGCACAGCACCCCGGTCGACACGCTCTTCCCGCGCAGCCTCAGGGGCGCCGGCGCGGGGCCCGGCGGCGCCGACCGCACCTGGACCCGCGTGGCCGTCGCCCCCGACGCGCCCTGCGCCACCGTGCTCCAGCCGCGGCTCGCCGCCGCCCTGCGCCCGGCCGGCTGCCTGCGGGTCCTGCGCGCCACGTACACGGACGCCACCTCGACCCACGTCACCACCGTCGGCCTGGCCTTCATGCGGACCGACGCCGCGGGCATGACCGCCCTGCACGACAGCTTCACCACCGGCGGCCTCGACCGGAACCCCGAGCTGATACCGCCCGCCCTCGCCGCCCCCGGCACCGTCGCCGCGGGCTTCGGCAACGCCCAGCGCGCCAGCTGGCACATCAGCGTCCTCACCGAGGTCCCGGCGGTCGTCTTCGCCGTCTCCGGCTTCGCCGACGGCCGCGCCGTGACCCAGCCCCAACCCGCCCACCAGGCCATGGCCAAGGGCCAGTCGACCACCGCCGCGCAGGCCGGACTCGGCCACGAGTCGCGCGGCATCGCCGACCGCGTGGAGCAGCAACTGCGCTCCGCGGTCACCCGGGCGACCGAAGGCCCCGCGGCGAAGGGGGAGCGGTGAAGCACACCCCCGGCGCCCGCCGCGCCCGCCTCCTGCTGGCCGCCCTCACCGCCACGGCCTTCGCCGTCCTCCCCGCCGCCCCCGCCCGCGCGGACGCCATCCGGGCCCGCCAGTGGGGCAACGAGGCGCTCAACGCCGAGCAGGCGTGGCGCACCACCAAGGGCGCGGGCGTCACCGTCGCGGTCCTCGACACCGGCGTCGACGACAGCCACCCGGACCTCGCGGGCAACGTCCTGCCCGGCAAGGACCTCGTCGGCTTCGGAGCCCGGCGCGGCGACCGCTCCTGGGCCCGTCACGGCACCGCCATGGCCGGCATCATCGCCGGCCACGGGCACGGCCCGGGCAACGGCGACGGCGTCCTCGGCGTCGCGCCCGAGGCGAGGATCCTGCCCGTCCGGGTCATCCTGGAGGGCAGCGACAAGGCCCGTGCCCGCGCCCGCCACACCCGGGGCAACGCCCTGGCCCAGGGCATCCGATGGGCCGCCGACCAGGGCGCCGACGTGATCAACCTCTCGCTCGGCGACGACAGCGAGTCCGCCCACCCCGAGCCCGCCGAGGACGCCGCCGTCCAGTACGCCCTCGCCAAGGGCTCCGTCGTGGTCGCCTCCGCCGGCAACGGCGGCGAGAAGGGCGACCGCGTCTCCTACCCGGCCGCCTACCCCGGCGTGATCGCCGTGACCGCCGTGGACCGCTTCGGCACCCACGCCTCCTTCTCCACCAGCCGCTGGTACGCCACGGTCAGCGCGCCCGGTGTCGACGTCGTCATCGCCGACCCCGACCGCAAGTACTACGAGGGCTGGGGCACCAGCGCCGCCTCCGCGTTCGTCTCCGGCGCCGCCGCGCTCGTCCGCGCGGCCCACCCGGACCTCACGTCCTCCCAGATCCGCAAGCTGCTCTCCGACACCGCCCGCGACCGGCCCGCCGGCGGCCGCGACGACGACAAGGGGTACGGGACGGTCGACCCGGCCGCCGCGATCGAGGCGGGCGCGAAGCTCCGCCCGGCCGACCTCAAGGCGGCGAGCGCCGGCTACGCGGGCCGGTACTTCGGGTCGGGCCCCCGGCCGGCGGCCCGACCCGACGGCTCCACGGGGCTCGTCGCCCCCGTCGCGGGCGGCGCCGGCGCGCTCCTCCTGGCGGTCGCCGCCGTGCTGTGGCGCGCGGGCCGCCGTACCGGCTGAGCACCGCGCCGTACGAGGCGAGGCGAGGGGGAGCGGGCGCCGCACCGGGCCGGCCGCGCGCCGTACGCGGTGGGCGGGGCGCCGTACGGGGCGGTCCGCCTGCCCGGATAGGCTCGGCGGCGTGGCGCTCAAGAACATCCCCGATCCCGGTTTCTCCGACGACGACGGCTCCGCCGATCCCCGGCTCGCCGAGGCGCTCGCCGCCTGGGCCGAGGACCGCGCGGCCGAACCGCGCGTCCTGGAAGCCCTCCAGGGGGCCCGCCTCCTCGTCCCGGTCGTCGCGGTGCTCGGCGAGGTCGAGGTGGACGAGAACGGGCTGCGCCGCGAGAAGACCAGCGACATGGCCGTGCCGACGCTCACCGCGGGCGACCGCCGCGCGCTGCCCGCGTTCACGTCCACCGAGGCGCTGGCCCGCTGGGACCCGGCCGCCCGGCCCGTCGCCGTACCGCTGCGCCAGGCGCTCCAGGCGGTCGCCCACGAGAAGGCCGACACGCTCGTGCTCGACATGGCGGGGCCCGTCCCGTTCCAGCTGACCGGCCGGACGCTGCTCGCCGCCGCCGAGGGCCGCACGAGCACCGATCCGCTCGCCGACCCGGCCGTGACGGCCGCCGTGCGGGCGCTCCTCGCCGCCGAGCCCGCCGTCCTGCGCGCCCACCTCGGCCGGGGCGGGGACGCGGACGGCACCCTCGCCCTGGTCCTGGCCCCGGACGCCGCCCCCGCGGAGGCGGCCCGCCGGGTCGCGACGGCCATGGCGGCCGACGAGACACTGAGGGCCCGCCTGGTGCGGGGCCTCGACCTGGCGCTGCTGCCGGCCGGGGCCGCCACGCCGGGCGAGCCCTTCTACGTACGGGGATAGCCCCCGGGACAGGGGCAAGGGGCTGTGGGCCCGGGACCGGGCGTCCGGGACCGGGGGCCGGGGCCGGAGGCCGGGGGAGGGGCGGCGCGGACGCCGCCCGTCGCCTCAGCCGTAGACCGGGCCGGTGTACTTCTCGCCCGGGCCCTGGCCCGGCTCGTCCGGCACCAGCGACGCCTCGCGGAACGCCAGCTGCAGGGACTTCAGCCCGTCCCGCAGCGGCGCCGCGTGGAAGGAGCTGATCTCGGTCGCGCCCGCGTCCAGGAGGCCCGCCAGGGCGTGGACGAGCTTGCGGGCCTCGTCGAGGTCCTTGTGTGCCTCGCCCTCCTCGGTCAGCCCGAGCTTCACGGCCGCGGCGCTCATCAGGTTGACGGCGACCGTGACGATCACCTCGACCGCCGGGACCTCCGCGATGTCGCGGGTCAGGGCGTCGAAGTCGGGCTGGGACGGGCTGGGCGTGGCGTCACTCATGACCCACACGATAGGCGGTCCCCGCCGGGGCGGACGCCGCCCGCCCGGTTGGGCCCACCCCCGGGCAGCTGGTAGCCTGGTGTGACGACCGGCCGGAACCGATGAGCTCCGGCCCACAAGTGGAGGCTCCGCTCTCCCACCTGGCCGCCCTCAGGGTGGCGGGTCACCGGTCAGGCGGTGCCCATCGTTCCGTACGGACGATGGAACCCGCCCGATGTGCGCCCCGCGGTACGCCGTGGCGGTGCTCCGGTATGACGAGGAGCCCCGCCTGTGTCCCGTCCGGGGCGTTTTTCATGCGCCGGCGCGGTTGGTCACACAACAGACGTTACGCGTCCGTCCGCCAGGCGGTCGCGTGGTGCTACCGAGGAGGATCCATCAGCGCCGAGCCCCGCATCAACGACCGGATTCGCGTTCCCGAGGTGCGACTTGTCGGTCCCAGCGGCGAGCAGGTCGGGATTGTTCCGCTTGCCAAGGCCCTGGAGCTTGCACAGGAGTACGACCTCGATCTCGTCGAGGTCGCGGCGACCGCCCGTCCGCCGGTCTGCAAGCTCATGGACTACGGGAAGTTCAAGTACGAGTCGGCCATGAAGGCCCGTGAGGCGCGCAAGAACCAGGCGCACACGGTCATCAAGGAGATGAAGCTCCGGCCGAAGATCGACCCGCACGACTACGACACCAAGAAGGGTCACGTCGTCCGGTTCCTCAAGCAGGGGGACAAGGTCAAGATCACGATCATGTTCCGTGGTCGCGAGCAGTCCCGGCCGGAGCTCGGCTTCCGGCTGCTGCAGCGGCTCGCGGAGGACGTCCAGGACCTCGGTTTCGTCGAGTCGAACCCGAAGCAGGACGGCCGGAACATGATCATGGTTCTCGGTCCGCACAAGAAGAAGACCGAGGCCATGGCCGAAGCCCGCGAGGCGCAGGCCGCCCGCAAGGCGGAGCGCCAGGGCCAGCCCGCCCAGGCGGACGAGACCGCCGAGGTGGAGCAGCCCACCGACGCGGAGCAGCCCGCCGAGGCGGAGCGGTCCGCCGAGTAGCCCACAAGGCCGTGTCCGGGGCAACACCGCCCAGGACTCGCAACGATCCAACTGACGCTCCCGAGGGCCGGTCCCCGGACCGGCTGGGAGCGCCACTGACGAGGAGATAACGGCGCTATGCCGAAGAACAAGACGCACAGCGGTGCCAAGAAGCGCTTCAAGATCACCGGCTCGGGCAAGGTGCTCCGCGAGCGCGCCGGCAAGCGCCACCTGCTCGAGCACAAGTCGTCCAAGCTGACGCGCCGCCTCACTGGCAACGCCGAGATGGCCCCGGGTGACAGCGCCAAGATCAAGAAGATGCTGGGCATCTGACCCCGATCGTCTGATCAAGCCCCCGACACCGGGACCCATTCGTTTCCGGGCCGTGTGAACCCCCCACGGCCCCGCTACAAGGAGTCAACAAGTGGCACGCGTCAAGCGCGCAGTCAACGCTCACAAGAAGCGCCGTGCGATCCTCGAGCAGGCCAGCGGTTACCGCGGCCAGCGCTCCCGCCTGTACCGCAAGGCCAAGGAGCAGGTCACCCACTCGCTGGTCTACAACTACAACGACCGCAAGAAGCGCAAGGGTGACTTCCGTCAGCTGTGGATCCAGCGCATCAACGCCGCTGCCCGCGCCAACGGCATCACGTACAACCGCTTCATCCAGGGTCTGAAGGCCGCCAACATCGAGGTGGACCGCAAGATCCTCGCCGAGCTCGCGGTCAACGACGCGGGTGCGTTCGCCGCCCTCGTCGAGGCCGCCCAGAAGGCGCTCCCGAGCGACGTCAACGCTCCGAAGGCCGCCGCCTGATCGCCCAGGCCGCGTACTTCCCACCGGACCCGCAGGCGCCGTGAGCGCCTGCGGGTCCGATGCGTTCGCCGTCCATCGCGCCGCCCCCGTCCCGCCGGACCCACGTCCGCCACGCCGCCCCCGCCCCGTCCGCCGCCGGACACCGCCAGAAAGAGTCGCCGAGCACCATGGGCACCCCCGAGCTGATCTCCTCGCGTTCCCCGCGCGTCGCCGCCGCCAGGCGACTCGCCAAGCGGAACTTCCGGGGCAAGGACCGTCGGTTCATCGCCGAGGGGCCGCAGGCCGTCCGCGAGGCCGTCGCCCACCGCGGGCCCGACGGCGAGCCGACCCTCGTCGAGCTGTTCGCCACCCCCGAGGCCGCCACCCGGTACGCCGGCATCGTCGAGGCCGCCCACGCCGCCGGTGCCCGCGTCCACCTCGCCCCCGACACCGTCCTCGCCGAGGTCTCCCAGACGGTCACCCCGCAGGGCATCGTCGGCGTGTGCCGCTTCCTCGACTCGCCGTTCGAGGACGTCCTGCGCGCCCGCCCCCGGCTGGTCGCCGTCCTCGCCCACGTGCGCGACCCCGGCAACGCCGGCACCGTGCTGCGCTGCGCCGACGCGGCCGGCGCCGACGCCGTCGTCCTCACCGACGCCTCCGTGGACCTGTACAACCCCAAGTCCGTGCGAGCCTCTGTGGGCTCCCTCTTCCACCTGCCCGTCGCCGTCGGCGTCCCCGTCCGGCAGGCCGTCGCCGGGCTGCAGGAGGCCGGGGTGCGGATCCTCGCCGCCGACGGGGCCGGCGAGGACGACCTCGACGCCGAGCTCGACGCCGGGACCATGGGCGGCCCCACGGCCTGGATCTTCGGCAACGAGGCGTGGGGCCTGCCCGAGGAGACCCGCGCCCTCGCCGACGCCGTCGTCCGCGTCCCCATCCACGGCAAGGCCGAGAGCCTGAACCTGGCGACCGCCGCCGCCGTATGCCTCTACGCCTCCGCCCGTGCGCAGCGTGCTGCGGGAGGGTGCCGCTCCGTCACCCCGAGCTAGTAGGGTGACGGGCTCGGGGGCCCGTCGCGCAGCACTGAGGGGTGGGGTACGGGGATGACGCTCGGCACGAGCAGCCACGCGGAGGACCGCGGCGCCTTAGCGCGCCCGGCGGCCCACCACGGCGTCCCCGGGTACGACCCCGACGACCTGCCCGACGGGCTCGTCGTCGCGGACGCGCGCGGCCGGGTCGTCTGCTTCAACGCGCAGGCCGCGCGGATCACCGCCGTCCCCCGCGACCGGGCGCTCGGCCGCCCCCTGGAGGAAGCCCTCCCGCTGGAGGATCTCAAGGGCCGCCGCTGGTGGGCGCTGACCGACCCGTACGACGGCCTCGCCACGCGCACCGGTCAGCCCGAGCGCAACCTCCTCCTGCCCGGCGGCCGCGAGGTGCTCGTCGCCGCCCGGTACGTACGGGAGCGGCCCCTCGCCCCGGTGGACCGCGTCGTGGTCACCCTGCGCGGCACCGAGGCGCGGCGCCGGACCGAGCGCAGCCACGCCGAGCTGATCGCCACGGTCGCGCACGAGCTGCGCTCCCCGCTCACCTCCGTCAAGGGCTTCACGGCCACGCTCCTCGCCAAGTGGGAGCGGTTCACCGACGACCAGAAGCGGCTGATGCTGGAGACGGTCGACGCCGACGCCAACCGCGTCACGCGCCTGATCACCGAGCTGCTCGACATCTCCCGCATCGACTCCGGGCGTCTGGAACTGCGCCGCCAGCCCGTCGACATCGCCGCCGCCGTCGACCGCCACCTCCAGGCGCACACGGCGCGCGGCCAGGCACCCGACCGCTTCTGCGTCCGCGTCCTGGGCCCGCTGCCGGACCTCTGGGCCGATCCCGACAAGGTCGACCAGGTCCTGTCCAACCTGCTGGAAAACGCGGTGCGGCACGGCGAGGGAACCGTCACCATCGAGGTGGCCCCCACCGGCCCGCAGGACGACGAGAAAGGAACGGCGGTCACCGTGAGCGACGAAGGACCCGGCATCCCCGAGGAGTCGATGGGCCGGGTCTTCACCCGCTTCTGGCGGGGCAGCACCCGCGGTGGCACGGGCCTCGGCCTGTACATCGTCAAGGGGATCGTCGAGGCGCACGGCGGCACCATCACCGTCGGCCGCGGCCCCGCCGGGGGCGCGGAGTTCCGTTTCACCCTGCCCGTGGCGGCCCCGGCCTACCTGACCCAGGGCTTCTGACCCGCCGGTGCGCATCCGGCGCCACCCCGGGCGGACTCATCCGGGTCCGCCCCGCCCCGTTAGACTCGTCCTTTGGCACCTTTGCGTCCTCGGTCGTCGAGCGGGGGCTCCAGCCAGCCCATTCGGAAGCACGGGAAGAGATGTCCGCACCCAACAAGTCGTATGACCCAGTCGAGGTCGAGGCACTGAAACCGGAAGAGATCGAGCGCATGCGGGACGAGGCGCTCGCCGCCTTCGCGGCCGCGGGCGACCTCGAGGAGCTCGCCCACGCGAAGGTCGCCCACACCGGCGGCACCTCGCCCCTCGCCCTCGCCAACCGCGAGATCGGCGCTCTGCCCCCGCAGGCCAAGGCCGAGGCCGGCAAGCGCGTCGGCCAGGCGCGCGGCGCCGTCTCCAAGGCCCTCGCCGCCCGCCAGGCCGAGCTGGAGGCCGAGCGCGACGCCCGCGTTCTGGTCGAGGAGGCGGTGGACGTCACCCTCCCCTACGACCGCACCCCGGCCGGCGCCCGGCACCCGCTGACCACCCTCATGGAGCGCGTCGCCGACGTCTTCGTCTCCATGGGCTACGAGGTGGCCGAGGGCCCCGAGGTCGAGGCGGAGTGGTTCAACTTCGACGCCCTGAACTTCGTCCCGGACCACCCGGCCCGCCAGATGCAGGACACCTTCTTCGTCCAGGGCCCCGAGGGCACGACGGGCGACGAGTCCGGCATCGTGCTGCGCACCCACACCTCCCCGGTGCAGGCGCGCACGCTCGTCGACCGCGAGCCGCCCGTGTACGTCGTCTGCCCCGGCCGCGTCTACCGCACCGACGAGCTGGACGCCACGCACACCCCGGTCTTCCACCAGATCGAGCTGCTCGCCGTGGACGAGGGCCTCACCATGGCCGACCTCAAGGGCACCCTCGACCACATGGTCCAGGCGCTCTTCGGCCCGGACATGAAGACCCGGCTGCGGCCGAACTTCTTCCCGTTCACCGAGCCGTCCGCCGAGATGGACATGCTCTGCTACGTCTGCCGCGGCGAGTCCGTCGGCGACGCCGACCGGCCCTGCCGCACCTGCGGCAGCGAGGGCTGGATCGAGCTGGGCGGCTGCGGCATGGTCAACCCGAAGGTGCTCGTCGCCTGCGGTGTCGACCCGGAGCGGTACAGCGGTTTCGCCTTCGGGTTCGGCATCGAGCGGATGCTGATGTTCCGGCACAACGTGGAAGACATGCGAGACATGGTCGAGGGTGACGTCCGGTTCACCCGGCCGTTCGGGATGGAGATCTGATGCGGGTCCCGCTTTCGTGGCTGCGGGAGTACGTCGACCTGCCGGCGTCGGAGACCGGCCGTGACGTACAGGCCAAGCTGGTGTCCGCCGGGCTGGAGGTCGAGACCGTCGAGCGGCTCGGCGCCGGTCTGACGGGCCCGCTGGTGGTGGGCAAGGTCCTCACCATCGAGGAGCTCACCGAGTTCAAGAAGCCGATCCGCTTCTGCACCGTCGACGTCGGCCCGGCCAACGGCACGGGCGAGCCGCAGGAGATCATCTGCGGCGCCCGGAACTTCGCCGAGGGCGACAAGGTCGTCGTCGCCCTCCCCGGCGCCGTCCTGCCCGGCGACTTCCGCATCGCCGAGCGCAAGACCTACGGCTGTGTCTCCCGCGGCATGATCTGTTCCGGCGACGAGCTCGGCATGGGCGACGACGGCACGCACGGCATCATCGTGCTGCCGCCGGAGCACGAGGTCGGCACCGACGCGACCGCCCTGCTCGAGCTGTACGACGAGGTCCTCGACATCGCCGTCACGCCCGACCGCGGCTACTGCCTGTCGATGCGCGGCGTCGCCCGCGAGACCGCCACCGCGTACGGCCTGCCGCTGCGCGACCCGGCGCTCCTCGACGTCCCCGCGCCGAACAGCTACGGCCACCCCGTCCAGGTCTCCGACCCGATCGGCTGCTCCCGCTTCACCGCGCGCACCGTCGTCGGCCTCGACCCGGAGGCCCGCTCCCCGATCTGGCTCCGCCGCCGCCTCCAGAAGGCCGGCATGCGCCCGATCTCCCTCGCCGTCGACGTCACCAACTACGTGATGCTCGAACTGGGCCAGCCGCTGCACGCCTACGACCGCGCCCGCCTCGACGGCGCGATCGGCGTGCGCCGCGCCGAACCCGGCGAGAAGATCACCACCCTCGACGGCACGGTCCGCGCGCTCGACCCGGCCGACCTCGTCATCACCGACAACCGCGGCCCCATCGGCATCGCGGGCGTCATGGGCGGGGCCAACACCGAGATCGCCGACGCCGAGACCGACCCGGAGACGGGCCAGGTCCGCGGCACCACCGAGGTCGTCATCGAGGCCGCGCACTTCGACGCGATCTCGATCGCCCGCACCGCCCGCCGCCACAAGCTGTCCTCCGAGGCGTCGAAGCGGTTCGAGCGCGGCGTCGACCCGCAGGCCGCGGCCGCCGCCGCGCAGCGCACCGTCGACCTGCTGGTCCTCCTCGCGGGCGGCACCGCCGAGGCCGGCGTCACCGAGATCATCGCGCCGAGCGCCCCGCGCACGGTCGCCATGCGCGCCGACCACCCCGACCGCGTCGCGGGCGTCGCCTATGGCCGCGAGACCGTCGTGCGCCGCCTCCAGGAGGTCGGCTGCGACGTCTACGGGCAGGACGAGCTCGTCGTCACCGTCCCGTCCTGGCGCCCCGACCTCAACGAGCCCAACGACCTCGCCGAGGAGGTCATCCGGCTGGAGGGGTACGAGAACCTCCCCTCCACGCTGCCCCGGCCGCCGGCCGGACGCGGGCTCACCGAGCGCCAGCGCACCCACCGCCGCGTGGGCCGCGCCCTCGCGGGCGCCGGGTACGTCGAGGCGCTGAACTACCCGTTCATCGGCGAGCAGGTCCTCGACCAGCTCGACATCCCGGCCGACGACCCCAGCCGCGCGGTGGTCCGGCTCGTCAACCCGCTCTCCGACGAGGAACCGGCGCTGCGCACCACGCTGCTCCCCGGCCTCCTCGCCGCGCTGCGCCGCAATGACGGCCGCGGCAGCCACGACCTGGCCCTCTTCGAGACCGGCCTCGTCTTCCGCCTCCCGGCGGAGCCCGGCGTCGCGGTGCGGCTGCCCGTCGACCGCCGCCCGACCGACGCGGAGATCGCCGGCGTCGACGCCGTCCTGCCCGAGCAGCCGCGGCACGCCGCCGTGGTCCTCGCCGGGGCGCGCGAGCAGGCCGGCTGGTGGGGCGCGGGCCGCCCGTCCGACTGGGCCGACGCGGTCGAGGCCGCCCGGACCGTCGCCCGCGAGGCCGGCGCCGAGCTCGTCGTCCGCCAGGGCCAGTACGGGCCGTGGCACCCGGGCCGGTGCGCCGAGCTGGTCGTCGTCGTGGACGGCGCCGAGCGGACCGCCGGCCACGCGGGCGAGCTGCACCCGCGGGTCGTCAAGGCGCTCGGGCTGCCCGCCCGCACCTGCGCCATGGAGCTCGACCTCGACCTTGTCGAGCGGGCCTCCGCGGGCCCCGTGCGCGCCCCGCGGATCTCCACCTTCCCGGTGGCCACGCAGGACGTCGCCCTGGTCGTCGACGCGGCCGTGCCGGCCGCGGAGGTCGAGCGGGCGCTGCGCGAGGGCGCGGGCGAGCTGCTGGAGTCGCTCCGGCTGTTCGACACGTTCACCGGCGAGCAGATCGGCGAGGGCCGCAAGTCCCTCGCGTACGCGCTGCGCTTCCGCGCCGGTGACCGCACGCTCACCGTCGACGAGGCGTCCGCCGCCCGTGACGCCGCGGTGGCGCTCGCCGCCGAGCGCACCGGCGCGGTGCTGCGCGGCGCCTGACGCGATCGCCGTCACCCCCACGGAGGGGCGCACCCGGGCCACCGGGCGCGCCCCTCCCGGCGCGTCCGCCCCCTGGTTCTGGGGCGCGCGCACGGTTGCTCACTCATTCGGGTGAGAACCCTGGTGGACGTTCCCCGCGAGCCGGGACGATCGACAGAATCGTCCCGACCGCGACAAGGGGCCTGAAGAAGGGCGGTCCGCATGATCCGTTGGTGGTCCCGGCGACCCCGGGCTCGCGGACGCGCCCCGCTCGCCCCCCTCGCACCGCCGGTGCTCTGGGCCGCCGTCGCCCTCGTCTGGGAGATGGCCAGCCCGCTGGCCCGGCGGGCCGACACGCCGACCCGGGTCGCCACCAGCGCCGTCTTCTGCGTCGTCGGCGTCGCCCTGGTCCTCGGCGCCTTCCAGCGGCTACGGCGCGAGCTGCGGCAGGTCCACGCCGTCGCCGAGGCCGCCCAGCAGGTGCTGCTGCGGCCGCTGCCGCACCACCTCGACGGCCTCTCCGTCGCCGGGGTCCAGCTGCCCGCCGTACGCGGAGCGGCCGTCGGCGGCGACCTGTACGAGGCGGTGGCGACCCCGTACGGCGTGCGCGTGATCATCGGTGACGTGCGAGGCCACGGGTTGGCCGCGCTCGGTGCCGTCGCCGCCGTCCTCGGCAGCTTCCGTGAGGCGGCGCACGAGGAGCCCGGCCTCGGCGGCCTTCTGCGGCGACTGGAGCGGGCGCTCCAGCGGTACGTGGGGGAGCGGGTGCGCGACGAGGGGGCGCTCGGGGCCGCCGGGAGCCCGTCGGCGGAGGAGTTCGTCACGGTGCTGCTGCTCGACCTCCACCCCAACGGCGATGTCCTGGTCCTCAACTGCGGCCACCCCTGGCCGTACCGGATCGGCGACGGGGCGGAGCCGCTCGCCGCCGGGGAGCCGCTGCCGCCGCTCGGCGCGTTCCCCCTGCCGGACACGCTGCCGGTCCGGCGGTGCGCGCGGCTGCTGCCCGGCGAGGCGCTGTTCCTCCACACCGACGGCGCCGAGGAGGCCCGCGACGCCGCCGGGCGGTTCTTCCCGCTGGAGGCCGTACTGGCCGACGTCGCCGGACCGCCACGGTCGCCCGCGGACGTCATCCACCACGTGCGCACGGCGCTGCTGGCGCACACCGGGGGACGCCTCACCGACGACGTGGCGTTCGTCGTCGTGCGGGACGACCGGGTCCCGGCGGCGGCGCCGTGCGCCCCGGTCTCGGGGCACACCGACCGGCCCGGCCCGCGGCCCGCCCGGACCGCACCGTCCTCCCGATAGCGGCTGGACACGGACGGTGCGGCCGGCGCCACCCACCCCTCCCCGGGGAGCACGTCCCCGGGGAGCTCCCAGGCGCGTCGGGCGGACCGGCGTGACGGGTGGCGGGCGAACGGGCCGCCGCACTGTACGAGGGGGGAGCCGGCGGCCCGGCCGTCTCCTGGGAGGCACCAAGTCAAGCGGGACCCCGCGCATGCCGACAGAGCGCGTGGGGCACGGATACGGACACTTCATTCACACCCCGTGCGAACCGGGCCCCACCGCGCCTGGCCCGGCGGAGACACGGCACCGGAGGGGCACATGCAGCCCAACACCCTGCCCAACACGCTGCTCGACGCCCTGCTCGACGAGGCGGGGATGTCGCACGCGGGTTTCGCGGCCCACGTCAACCAGGCGGGTCGCGTGCGCGGACTGGCGCTGCGGTACGAACACACGGCCGTCGCCCGCTGGTTGAAGGGCCAACGGCCGCGCGGCCAGGTGTGCCGGACCTGATCTGCGAGGTGCTCGGCGCGCGGCTGCGCCGCCCGGTCGCCCTCGACGACATCGGGCTCGGCGTGCCGGGGGACACCGCGGTGCCGCACGGGACGCCGCTGTCCGGGTTCGTGGAGCGCGCGACGGCCCTGTGGCGGTCGGACGAGCAGAACCGCCCGCATCTGATGGGCGTGGCGGCGGTGACCGGGACGCCCGCGGTGATGCCCGTCTGGGAGTGGGAGAACCCCCCGGAGGACGCTGACGTGTCGCGCAGCGGCCGGACGCGGGTCGGCACGGGTGACATCGAGACCCTGCGCGCCGCCCGGGCGCACTACGAGCTGATGTACCGCAGGGCCGGCGGCATCGCGACCCGTTCGCGGATCGTCGGCTTCCTCAACGCGGAGGCCGCCCCCCTGCTGCGCGGCGCGTACGGCGACGCGGTGGGCCGCCAACTGCACCGGGCCGCCGGCGGACTGGTCGCGGTGGCGGGCATCTGCGCGTACGACTCCGACGCCCTCGGGCTCGCCCAGCGCTACTTCCACCAGGCACTGCGACTGGCCAAGGCGAGCGGCGACCGCGGACTGGGCGCCTACGTGATCGCGCTCCTCGTCAACCAGGCGCTGTTCATGGGGGAGTACCGGCAGGCGGTGGCGTTCGCGGAGGCGGCGCTGCGGGCGGCCCGGCGGGAGATCACGCCCGCGCTCGCCGCCGACCTGTACGCGATGCAGGCCAAGGCGTACGCGCACCTCGGTGACGCGACGGCGGCGCTGCGGTGCATCCACCGCGCCGAGGCGGACGCCGAACGGATCAGTCCGGGGCGCGAGCCGGACGAGACGGGGTACGTCCAGCCCGGTCTGGTCAACGTGCGGGCCGCGGAGGCGCTGCTGCGTCTGGGGGACCTCGTCGGGGCGCGGGAGAACGCGGCGGCCGCGGTGAAGACGCCGACGCACGACCGCGGCCGGGTGCACCGGCTGGCGATTCTCAGCCAGATCCAGCTGCGGCAGGGAGAGGCGGACGGGGCGGCGCGGACGGCGGTCGAGATGGCCGAGGGGGTGCGGGGAATGGAGTCACAGCGGCTCAGGGACCGTCTGCGTGAGGTGCGCGGGCACCTGGTGGCCAGTGGTTCGGGTGACGCCGGGGAGGCGGCGGATCTCATCGAGGCGGCCTTGCGCGTTCCGCTCTGACCGGGCGCCTGCTGCGATATTGCCCCCTGGACGACCTACACGTCGGAAGGTGGCAGAGCAGTGCGGTGGACCAACTTGAGTGAGACGACCGTGTACGAGAACCGCTGGTTCAAGGTGAACCTGGCCGATGTCGCCCTCCCGGACGGACGGCACCTCGACCACTTCCTCATCCGGTTGAGGCCGGTCGCGGCGGCCACCGCGGTCAACGAGGCCAACGAGGTGCTGCTGCTGTGGCGGCACCGCTTCATCACCGACAGCTGGGGCTGGGAGCTGGCCGCCGGCGTCGTCGAGGACGGGGAGGACGTCGAGGCCGCCGCGGCCCGTGAGATGGAGGAGGAGACCGGCTGGCGCCCCGGTCCGCTGCGGCACCTGCTGAGCGTCGAACCGTCCAACGGGCTCACCGACGCGCGCCACCACCTGTACTGGTCGGAGGAGGCCACGTACACCGGTGAGCCGCAGGACGGGTTCGAGTCCACCCGCCGCGAGTGGATACCGCTCAAGCTCGTCCCCGACCTGGTCGCGCGCGGCGAGATCCCGGCCGCGAACATGGCAGCCGGCCTGCTGATGCTGCACCACCTGCGGCTGGGCTGAGCGGTGGTGCGGGCGGGGACCGCGGTGTCCGGTCCGGCCTGGGTGGCCTGGGTGGCCTGGGTGGCCTGGGTGGCCTCGGTGGTGGGGGCGGGGGCCGCGGCGTCGGGTCCGGCCCCCGTTCCCGTGCGGCGTCAGGCGTAGGGGTAGAAGCCCGAGCCCGTCTTGCGGCCCAGGCGGCCGGCGTCCACCATCCGCTGGAGCAGCGGCGGCGCGGCGTACAGCGGCTCCTTGTACTCGGCGTACATCGAGTCGGCGACCGAGGCGACCGTGTCCAGGCCGATCAGGTCGGAGAGCTTCAGCGGGCCCATCGGGTGGGCGCAGCCCATCTCCATGCCGTTGTCGATGTCCTCGCGGCTGGCGATGCCCGACTCGAACATCCGGATGGCCGACAGGAGGTACGGGATCAGCAGCGCGTTCACCACGAAGCCGGACCGGTCCTGGGCACGGATCGCGTGCTTGCCGAGCACCTTCTCGACCAGCGCCTGGGCCCGGCTGATGGTGCCCTCGGAGGTGGTGAGCGCCGGGATCAGCTCGACGAGCTGCTGCACGGGGGCGGGGTTGAAGAAGTGGATGCCGATGACCTGGTCGGGGCGGGAGGTGGCGACGGCCAGCTTCACCAGCGGGATGGAGGAGGTGTTGGAGGCCAGGATGGCGTCCTGACGCGTCACGACCTGGTCGAGGACCTGGAAGATCTCCGTCTTGACCTGCTCGTTCTCCACGACGGCCTCGATGACGAGGTCGCGGTCGGCGAACTCCCCGAGGTCGGTCGTGAAGCTCAGCCGGGCGAGCGTCTCGTCCCGCTCCGCCTCGCTGATCTTGCCGCGCTGGGCCGCCTTGCCGAGCGAGTTGTACAGCCGGGTACGGCCGATCTCCAGGGCCTCGCCGGTGGTCTCGGCCACCTTCACCTCGAGGCCGCTGCGGGCACACACTTCCGCGATGCCCGCGCCCATCTGGCCGCAGCCCACCACTCCCACGCGTGCAATGTCGGCCATGGAGTCCGTCACCTCGTGCCTTTCGATGATCTTCGGGTGGCGGCGGCCGTATGGTTCCGGCACTCCCGCCTCGACCCCACGACGTTACTCCGTACGCGAGGGTCGTCGACCTCCCGGGCCGGGCATCCTCCACGCGGGGGCCGGACCGTCCGGAGCACCCGGTTCGGGCGCATAGAGTACTCAAGGTGCAAAACGGCCGAAACGATCACGGTGACGGCAGACGAGGAACGACTGGGGCGGCAGCATGAGGCACACGGGCGGCGGCGTCGGGCGGCGCGGGGTGGTCGCGGCGGCGACCGGACTGCTGGCATCCCTGCTGGTGTCGGGCGACGCCACCGGCGTCTCCGGCACCTTCGGGCAGCGGCGGCACGACGGGGACGGCGGGCGCGGCGGGCACGGTGAGGACGGCAAGTCCCGGCGGGACCCGCGGGGCCGGCGGACGGAGGAGTTCCGCGGCATGTGGGTGGCGACCATCACCAACCGCGACTGGCCCTCCCGGCCCGGGCTGACCCCGGCCGAGCAGCGCGCGGAACTCCTCGCCCTCCTCGACCGCGCCGTCGAGCGGCGGCTGAACGCCGTGATCCTCCAGGTCCGGCCGAGCGCCGACGCCCTGTGGCCCTCGCCGTACGAGCCGTGGGCCCAGTGCCTGACCGGCACGCAGGGCAAGGACCCCGGCTGGGACCCGCTGGGCACGGCCGTCGAGGAGGCCCACCGGCGCGGGCTGGAACTGCACGCGTGGTTCAACCCGTACCGCGTCGCCACGCACGCCGACCCCACGCGCCTCGCGTCATGGCACCCGGCGCGCCGCAACCCCGACTGGGTGGTCACGTACGGCGGCAAGCTGTACTACAACCCCGGTCTGCCCGAGGTCCGGCGCTTCGTCGAGGACGCCATGCTGGACGCCGTCCGCCGCTACGCCGTCGACGCCGTCCACTTCGACGACTACTTCTACCCGTACCCGCTCGCCGGGCAGGTCTTCGACGACGACGCGGCCTTCGCGGCGTACGGCGGCGGCTTCCCGGACCGGGCGGCGTGGCGGCGGGACGGCATCGACCGCCTCGTCCGCGAGATGTCCGAGCGCATCGCGCAGATCAGACCCGGTGTGCGGTTCGGCATCAGCCCCTTCGGGATCTGGCGCAACGCCACGACCGACCCGCTCGGCTCCGACTCCCGCGGCCTGCAGACCTACGACGACCTGCACGCCGACACCCGCAAGTGGGTCAAGGAGCGGTGGATCGACTACGTCGCCCCGCAGCTGTACTGGCACATCGGCTTCGCCGCCGCCGACTACGCCAAGCTGCTGCCCTGGTGGAACGAGGTCGTCCGCGGTACGGGGGTCCACCTGTACGTGGGGGAGGCCCTGTACCGCGCCGGCGACCCGGCGGCGCCCGCGGCGTGGCAGGACCCGGCCGAGCTCTCCCGGCACCTCACCCTCGCGCACGAGTACGACCACGTGCTGGGCCACGCCTTCTTCGGTGCCCGGGACGTGGTCACGGACCGGATCGGGGCGATGGCCAGGGTCGTGGCCGACCACTACCCCACCCAGGTCCGCCCGCCGGGCCGGTGAGCCGCGGCGGGACCCGCCGCGGCTCGGAGTCGGGGGATCGGATCGGGGGTCAGGGGCCCAGGGGCTTGTCGAACGGGTCCCGGTGGCGCACGACGGAGTCGGGGCCGGGGGACATGACGGCCTCGTGCCCGTCGTCGAAGCGGACCCGGTACGGCGGGTGGCCCCCGTCGCCCAGGACCTCCAGGATCTCGGCCTTGCGGTCGTGCTGGCCGACGACCCGGCCGTGCACCAGCAGCTGGTCGCCCACGGTTGCTTCCATCGGGAGTGCCCTCCTCGCACTGGATGTCCGTATGTGGGAGTCTACGTCCGCAGGTGTGGTCCGCGTCACCCGAAGGAGGCCGGGGGCGGACACGAGGGAGGCCGGGGCCGGATCAGAAGGCCGGCGCCGACCCGCTGAGCCACTCCGCCGCGTCCAGCACCTCCGGTGTCAGCCGCACCCCGGTCAGCCGCTCCGCCAGGGCGAACGCCGCCTCCGTCGCCGTGCCGATGTCCGCGCCGTCCCGCCGCGGGTCGAACCCGACGTCCCGCAGCAGGGCGGCCGCCCCGCCCGAATCGGCGCCCTCCCGGGCGTGCGGGGACAGGGGCTCGACGCGCAGCCGCAGCGCGCCGTCCACGTACCGGCTGAACTGGTCCACCGCGTTCACGTTCCGGAAGTGGGTCACCAGCTCCGTGCCCCGCGACAGCTCGGCCGCCGTCTCGTGCAGGCTGCCCAGGTAGCCGTTGGGCTCGACCACCACGCTCCAGCCGTCGACCGGGGCCACCGCGAGGAAGTGCCGGTCGCCACCCGAGGCCCGCCAGGCCTCGCGCGCCGCGTCGACGAGTGCGCGCACGCCGGTGACCCGGCCCTCCGGACGGGCGCCGAGCCGGCCCAGGACCTCCCGCGGCGCCACGGCGTGCACCAGCGTGACGCAGTAGGCCTCGATCAGCTCCGGGCAGTGGTCGTCGAGCCAGCGGTAGTCGGCGGCGGTCGCGTTCATGTCCCGATCGTGGCACCCGCCACTGACAGCCCGCCCCCTCCCTGCGAACGTTCGACCATGAACGAGACGATCACTTTCGGCAGGTACGAGATCTCGACCGACCCTGCCCGACTCGACCGCGCACTGGTGCACCGCTGGCTCTCCACCGACGCGTACTGGGCGCGCGGCCGTGAGCGCGAGAAGCAGGACCGCGCCATCGACGGATCGCTGAACTTCGGCGCGTACGACGGCGAGACGGGTGCCCAGGCCGCGTACGCCCGCGTCGTCACCGACCTCGCGACCTTCGCCTGGCTCTGCGACGTGTACGTCCACCCCGCCGCCCGCGGCTGCGGCCTCGGCGGCGGCCTCGTGGGGGCGGCCCGCGACCACCTCGCCCCGTACGGCCTCACGCGCGTCCTGCTCGCCACCGAGGACGCGCACGGCCTCTACGCCAAGCTCGGCTTCGAGCCGCTGGCCGACCCCGACCGCTGGATGTCCCTGGCCCCGCGGCAGGACGGCGGGTCCCGGTGACGCCGCGGTCCGGGCCCCGCGCCGCGGCCCCGCCGCCACCCCGGCGGCCGGCCCCGGCGCGGTGACCCGGCCCCGGCGGCGCGGTCGGCCCGCGGCCCGGCCCCGGCCTTTGCGGCAAGATCGGCCCCGCCCGGGCCCGGCCCCGGAGCGTGCGGCGCGGTCCGTCCCGGCGCCGTGCGGGACGCCGCCCGGGGACCGGCTAGCCTGAACCCACGATGAACCGTCTGACCACGTCATGGGGCGAGTACGCGCTCACCCGCTTCCCCGAGCACCCCCGCGACCCGCTGCGCGCCTGGGACGCCGCCGACGAGTACCTGCTGCGGCACCTCGCCGCCCCGGACGCCCCCGCCCTCACCGGCCGCGTGGCCGTCGTCGGCGACCGGTGGGGGGCCCTCGTCACCGCGCTGGCCGGCCGGCCGGGCCCCGACGAGCTGGTCCAGATCACGGACTCGTACCTCGGCCGCGAGGCCACCCGCGCCAACCTTGCCCGGGCCGGCCACGCCGAGGGCGGCGCCGTGCGCCTGCTCACCACGCGGGACGCGCCGCCGGACCGCGTCGACGTGCTCCTGGTACGCGTCCCGAAAAGCCTGGCCCTGCTGGAGGACCAGCTGCACCGGCTCGCGCCGGCGCTGCACGCGGGGACGGTCGTCGTCGGCACCGGCATGGTCAAGGAGATCCACACCTCGACCCTGCGGCTCTTCGAGCAGCTCGTCGGCCCGACGCGCACCTCCCTCGCGGTGCGGAAGGCCCGGCTCGTCCACAGCGCCCCCGACCCGGACCTGGAGCGGCCGGCCAACCCGTGGCCGCTGCGGTACGCGCTGCCGAAGGACGCCGCGACGGTGGCCGGACTGACCGTCGTCAACCACGCCGGCGTCTTCTGCGCGGACCGGCTGGACATCGGCACCCGCCTCTTCCTGCGGCACCTGCCGGACGGCCTCGACGGCCGCCGCGTCCTGGACCTGGGGTGCGGCAACGGCGTGGTGGGCCTCGCCGTCGCCGTCGCGGCCCCGGGCGCCGAGGTGGTCCTCACCGACGAGTCGTACCAGGCGGTCGCCTCCGCCGAGGAGACCTTCCGGGCCTCCGCGCCGGCCGGGGCGAAGGCGCGCTTCGCGGTCGGTGACGCGACGGCCGACGTCCCGGACGGCTCGGTCGACGTGGTCCTGAACAACCCGCCCTTCCACAGCCACCAGGCGGTCAGCGACGCCGCCGCGCGCCGCATGTTCACCGCGGCCCGCCGCGCCCTGCGCCCGGGCGGGGAGCTCCGCGTCGTCGCCAACCGCCACCTCGGCCACCACCTGACGCTGCGCCGCCTCTTCGGCGACTGCGAGGTGGTCGGCAGCGACCCGAAGTTCGTGGTCCTGCGTGCCGTGAAGCGCTGACGGGCGGCTCCGTCAGCAGCGGTCGGCGCCGCCCCGTCCCCCGCCCGGGAGGGCCCTGGCCCGCCGGTGGGCGGCCACCCGCTCGCGCGTCGCGCACCGCCGCGAGCAGTAGCGGCGCGGTACGCCGCTGCCGAGGGTGAGGTAGACGTCGCCGCAGCCCGGCGCGGCGCACAGCCCGCCCGGCGGTCGCTGCCGCTCCCACAGCAGGACCGTCAGGCACAGGCACGACGACGCGAGGAACCACTCCCCCCAGGGGGCGTCGTCCGCCCGGTCCAGGTGGGGGTGCCACGGGCTGTCGCCGCCGTGCGAGGTGAGCCGCAGCGGGCCGGTCCCGCGCGCGAGGAGCCGGTTCAGGGCCGCGGCGGCCGCGTCCGTACCGGTGGCCGCGAAGACCTCCCGCAGGGCCAGCGCGGCCGTCCGCAGCTCCGCCACGTCGCCGGGGCCCACGGTGAGCGGCTCGCTCTCGCCGTGCTCGCGCAGCAGCCGTGCCACCTCCTCCGGCGCCGGGCCGTCCGGGCCGTGCCCGGTGAGCGCGTTGACGAGGGCCTCGGTGCGGCGGGCGACGGCGTGCACGGAATGCCGGGTCGACCGGCCGTCGGGAGCGGACACCCGGCGAATGTAACGCATCTGGTGCTGTTTTCCGTTACCCCCGTACCGTGCCGGGCGTGAAGAACCGTCCCGCCCTCGCCCGGTACACCGTCGGCGCCGCCCTCGCCCGCACGGGCGACGAGGCGGCAGGCCCCGCGCTGCTGCTCGCCGGACTCGCGGCGACCGGCTCGTCCGCCCGCGCCTCCGCCCTGCTCGCCGCGGGCACGGCGGCAGCGGCGCTCGGCGGCCCGGTCGTCGGGGCGCTCCTGGACCGCTCGCCACGGCCGGGCCGGCTGCTGGCGGGGGCGCTCGCCGGGTACGCGGCCGCCCTCGTCGCGGTGCTGCTGTGCCTCGGGCGCACGCCGTACCCCCTGCCGCTGCTGGTCGCGGCCGCCTCGGGACTCCTCGCCCCGGCGCTGTCGGGCGGCTGGACCGCGCAGCTGCCCCACGTCGCGGGCCCCACCGCGCTGCCGCGGGCCACCGCCCTCGACGCGATGACCTTCCACGCGGCGGCCCTCGCCGGCCCGGCCCTGGTGGGCGGCGTCGCCGCCCTGTACGGCGCCCCGGCGGGAGTGGTGGCCGCGGCCGCCCTGATCGGCGCGGTCGTCCCCCTGGCGTGGACGCTCCCACCCGGCGCGGGCGCACCCCTCTCCGGCACGTCACGGGACCGGGACTTGGTGCCGGTTCCGCACGGGGGCGGGGTGCCGGTACCGCACGGGGACGGTGTGCCGGTTCCGCACCGGGACGGCGCGCCGCAGGGGGTACCGGGCCGGCCGGCGCGGGGTGTCGCCGGAGTGGCCGTGGGCGTCGCCGAGGGGGCCCGCGCGCTCGTCCGGAGCCGGGTGCTGGCCCGGGTGACCGCCGCGTCCGTGCTGTCCTGCGCGGGGCAGGGCGTCCTCGTCGCCTGTGCGCCCCTGCTGGGCGCGCGGTACCTCGGGGGGCCCGGTCAGGGTGCGCTGCTGCTCGCCGGGGCCGCCGGCGCGGCCCTCGCCGCCGACGCCGTGCTGGCCCGTACGCGCCGCCCGCCCGGCCCGGAGGCCGTCTTCCGCGGGGCGACCCTCGTCCAAGCGGCCGCCCTGCCCGTCCTGGCGGCCGGGGTCGTCGGCGTGGCCGGCGCGGCCGGGGGACACCCCGCCGTCGTGGTGGGGGCCGTGCTCCTGGTCGGCGCGGGGGAGGGGCCTCAGCTGACGGCCCTGCTGGCGCTGCGTCACCGCGAGTCGCCGGACGGGCTGCGCGGCCAGATCCAGACGACCGGCGCCAGCCTCAAGATCACCGGCTTCGCGTGCGGCGCGGCCGTGGCGGGGCCGCTCGCGTCCGTTTCCCCGCCGGGCGCGCTGCTGGCGGCCGCCGCCGCGCACGCCGTGGCCGTCGCGGTCAGCCCTCGGGGAGCCGGTGCCCGCACCGGCCGCAGAACCGCGCGTCGGCCCCCTCGGGCGCCAGCCGCCCGCACTCCGGGCACACCCGGTCCAGCAGGCAGGCCGGCTCACCGCCCGTCCGCTCCGCGCCCGCCGCGCGACCGATCGTCATGCCGGGGCGACGGCGGTGCACGGTGAGGTAGTCGAGGCCGTGCGGTCCGGCGGACAGGCCGCGGCGGGAGCCACGCGGCAGCCAGACCACGCACCCGGTCTCCAGCGGTTCGGCCCCGTCCCCGGTCGACAGCTCGCCGTGGCCGTTCAGCACGAACACGAGGATGTCGAGGTCCGGTTCCACGTGGACGGCGACGCCCGCGCCCGGGGCGAGTCGCACCACGTTCGCGTCGAGCTGCCGGTCCGCCGCGGCGAGCCGCCACAGGGCGCCGCCCCGCTCGGCCGGCATCGCGCGTACGAGATCGGCCATCCGGGTGAGCACGCCGGCTGTCGGGGACGGAGGTGAGGAGGGGGGCGGGGTCGGGGACACGTTTCCTCCCGAGGGGCGCGAACAGGGGGCGAGAACAGCAGGGTGGAGGCCCGGATGTCAACGATCCGCACCGCCGGAGGCTCCGGGCGGCACGGGCGCCACCCAAGGGGCCGAAAGCTTCCGGCCAACGTAGGCGCAAAAGCGCTGCAACCGAGCCATCTCGCGCGGGCTTCGCGGCGTCCCTGTGCGATATTCCGGTGTCAACGCGAGTTGATCTTCTTTCTGCCCGTCAGCGCTCGTCACCGCCCGGGGCGACGGCCGCTGCCCGGCGCGGCGCCGACCGCCGCCCGCCCCTCGGGGCCGGGAGGGTGGCGGGCCTCTCACGTGAGGACCGCACACACGTGCTCGGTACACCGTTCAGGACCAGACGCCCCCGCGGGGTGGCCGCCGCCCTCGTCTGCGCCGTCGCCGCCGGACTGCTGACCGCGGCGCCCGCCGCCCACGCGGTGAGCGGGACGCCCGCGGCGGACGGGGCCCACGCCTTCACCGCGCAGCTGCGCATGGGCGGCGACGCCGCCACCACCGCCGCGCGCGGCTGCTCCGGCGTCCTGGTCCACCAGCAGTGGCTGCTCACCGCCGCCAGCTGCTTCACCGACACCCCGGGCTCCACCGTCCCCGCGGGCCGGCCCGCCGCGAAGACCACCGCGACGCTCGGCGGTCAGACCGTCGACGTCGTCGAGGTCGTGCCGCGCGCGGACCGGGACGTCGCCCTGGCCCGTCTCGCCCGCCCCGTCACCGGTGTCACCCCGATCGCCCCGGCCGCCTCCGCCGCCGTCGCGGGCGAGACCCTGACCGGCGCCGGCTTCGGCCGGACGAAGACCTCCTGGGTCCCCGACCGCCTCCACACCGGCGACTTCCGGGTCGACGCGGTGGACGCCACCACCGTCTCCCTCACCGGACAGGACGGCGTGTCCGTCTGCATGGGCGACACCGGCGGCCCCGCGCTCCGACAGAAGGACGGCGGGGTCGAACTGGTCGCCCTGCACAGCCGGTCCTGGCAGGGAGGCTGCTACGGCGCCCCGGCCTCGGAGGTCCGTACCGGTGCCGTCGACTCCCGCGTCGACGACCTCGGGGGCTGGATCAAGGAGATCCGCAACCGCGACCGGATCACCCCCGCCGACGTCGACGGCGACGGCAAGGACGACCTCGTCGTCCAGCACACCAACGGCGACGTCGTCGTCCACCGCAACCTCGGCGCCCGCTTCGACGCCGGCCGGGTGTGGAGCACCGGTTGGGGTCGTTTCGTGGACGGCAAGGACCTGGGGCGGCTGTACTTCGCCGACATCACCGGTGACGGCAAGGCGGACCTGGTCGTGCACGGCACGGACGGCAACATCGCCGTTCGCAAGAACATGGGGACGTACTTCGACGGCGGTACGCACTGGAGCGCCGGTTGGGGTCGTTTCGTGGACGGCAGCGACCTGGGGCGGCTGTACTTCGCCGACATCACCGGTGACGGCAAGGCGGACCTGGTCGTGCACGGCACGGACGGGAACATCGCCGTTCGCAAGAACATGGGGACGTACTTCGACGGCGGTACGCACTGGAGCGCCGGTTGGGGTCGTTTCGTGGACGGCAGCGACCTGGGGCGGCTGTACTTCGCCGACATCACCGGTGACGGCAAGGCGGACCTGGTCGTGCACGGCACGGACGGCAAGATCACCGTTCGCAAGAACATGGGGACGTACTTCGACGGCGGTACCCACTGGAGCGCCGGTTGGGGCCGCTTCGTGACCGGCGCGGACGGGGGGCGCCTGCGCTTCGGTGACGCGACGGGCGACGGCAAGGCCGACCTGTTCGTGCACGAGGCCGCGAGCGGCAACGTGTCCGTCCGCAAGAACATGGGCACGTACTTCGACGGCGGCACCCTGATGATCACCATCTGATCCTCGGGCGGGCCCGGCGCGCCACCGCCGGGCCCGTTCGCTCTCCCCCGCCGCAGTCAGACGGCGGTACGGGGTCCGTCGGCGGGCGGGTGCATAGGATCGCCGGCATGGCACTGCGACCCGTGCAGGTGAACGTGAAGGCTCGGGACGCCCGGGCGATCGGCCGGTTCTGGGCGGAGGCGCTCGGGTGGAGTGCCCACGACCTCGGGGTGACCACCCGCGTCGGACCCGTCGGCGGCCTCGCCCGGCCGGACCCGGTCGCCGTCTGCGTCGACGTCGTCCCCGTGCCGGAAGCCAAGACGACGACGAAGAACCGTGCGCACCTCGATCTCGCCACCACCTCCGCGGACCATCAGGCGCGGTTGGTCGCGCGCCTCCGGTCTCTCGGTGCGAGGCCCGCCCACGTGGGCCAGGGCGAGGTGCCGTGGACGGTCCTCGCCGATCCGGAGGGCAACGAGTTCTGCGTCCTGGAGCCCCGGGAGACCTACCGGGACACCGGGCCGATCGCCGCGGTGGTCGTCGACTGCGCGGACCCCCGGGCCATGGCCCGGTTCTGGGGCGGGGCGACGGACTGGACCGTGCGCGAGGTGACCGACGACCACGCGGCCTTGCGCTCCCCCGAGGGCGTCGGCCCGTACCTCGAGTTCCTCCGCACGCCCGACGTGAAGACCGCGCCGGACCGCGTCCACCTCGACCTGCTGCCGTACCCCGGCGACGACACGGCGGCGGAGGTTGCCCGGCTGCGCGCCCTCGGCGCCACGGACCTCGACCTCGGCCAGGGCGACGTCCCGTGGACGTGCCTGATCGACCCGGAGGGCCACGAGTTCCGCGTCCTCGCCCCGTCCTGACGCTCAGCCCCGACGGCCCCCGGCACGCGCGCCCCGCGTGCTCACGCGCCATGACCCCGGGCCGGTCCCGGGACCGCGTCCGCTCGTCCCGGCCCCCTCACATGACCTTTGCATAAAACTGCATAACTGCGTATAGTCATGCCATCGACGAGGAGGGTCCGATGGCGGTACGTGTGGCGGTGGCCGGTGCGAGCGGGTACGCGGGGGGAGAGCTCCTCCGTCTGCTGCTCGCCCACCCCGGGGTGGAGATCGGCGCCCTGACCGGCAACTCCAACGCCGGGGAGAGCCTCGGCGCCCTGCAGCCGCACCTCCTGCCGCTCGCCGACCGCGTCCTGGAGCCGACCACCCCCGAGGTGCTCGCCGGCCACGACGTCGTCTTCCTGGCCCTGCCCCACGGCCGGTCCGCCGAGGTCGCCGAGCGGCTCGGGGACCGGGTGCTCGTCGTCGACATGGGCGCCGACTTCCGACTGGCGGACGCCACCGACTGGGAGCGGTTCTACGGCACCCCGCACGCCGGGACCTGGCCGTACGGCCTCCCCGAGCTGCCGGGCGCCCGCGCCGCGCTCGAGGGGTCCAGGCGCGTCGCGGTGCCCGGCTGCTACCCGACCGCCGTGACGCTCGCCCTCTTCCCGGCCTACGCCGCCGGGATCGCCGAACCCGAGGCGGTGGTCGTCGCCGCGAGCGGCACCTCCGGCGCGGGCAAGGCGCTCAAGCCGCACCTGCTCGGCGCCGAGGTCATCGGCTCGATGTCGCCCTACGGCGTCGGCGGCGGCCACCGGCACACGCCCGAGATGGCGCAGAACCTCGGCGCGGTCGCCGGCGAGCCCGTCACCGTGTCGTTCACGCCCACCCTCGCGCCCATGTCCCGCGGCATCCTCGCCACGTGCAGTGCCAAGGCACGGCCCGGCACCACGGCGGAGGACGTGCGGGCCGCGTACCGGAAGGCGTACGCCGACGAACCGTTCGTGCACCTCCTGCCTGAGGGGCGCTGGCCGGCCACGGCGTCCGTCCAGGGCTCCAACGCCGTCCAGGTACAGGTCGCCCACGACCCGGCGGCGGGGCGCGTCATCGCCGTCAGCGCCATCGACAACCTGACGAAGGGCACCGCGGGCGGTGCGGTGCAGAGCATGAACATCGCCCTCGGACTTCCCGAGGAGACCGGCCTCCCGACGGTCGGGCTCGCC
Source organism: Streptomyces changanensis (assembly GCF_024600715.1). Taxonomy (NCBI): domain Bacteria; kingdom Bacillati; phylum Actinomycetota; class Actinomycetes; order Kitasatosporales; family Streptomycetaceae; genus Streptomyces; species Streptomyces changanensis. The sequence goes on along the minus strand of NZ_CP102332.1, from coordinate 1,077,175 downwards.
CCGTGAGCCGGGAGCGCCACCCGGCGACGACCCGGGAACCCCGCCCCGCGACGACCGGGGAGCACCGCCCCTCGACGACCGGGGGAGCGCACGCGGCCGCCGCGCCGCGGACGACGACGATGCCCGCGCCCACGTGCCGCGCGGGTGGAGAAGCGAACGGAGACACACAGTGAGCGTCACGGCAGCCAAGGGATTCACGGCGGCGGGCATCGCCGCCGGGATCAAGGAGAACGGCACCCCGGACCTGGCCCTCGTGGTCAACACCGGCCCCCGCCGCGCCGCCGCCGGCGTCTTCACCTCCAACCGCGTCAAGGCCGCCCCGGTCCTCTGGTCCGAGCAGGTCCTCAGGACCGGCGAGCTGACCGCCGTCGTCCTCAACTCCGGCGGCGCCAACGCCTGTACGGGCCCCCAGGGCTTCCAGGACACCCACGCCACCGCCGAGAAGGCCGCCGAGGTCCTCGGGATCGGCGCGGGCGAGGTCGCCGTCGCCTCCACGGGCCTCATCGGGGTGCTGCTCCCCATGGACCGGCTCCTGCCGGGGATCGACAAGGCCGCCGCCGACCTCTCCGAGCACGGCGGCGAGAAGGCCGCCATCGCCATCAAGACCACCGACACGGTCCACAAGACCGCCGTGGTGAGCCGCGACGGCTGGACCGTCGGCGGCATGGCCAAGGGCGCCGGCATGCTCGCCCCGGGCCTCGCCACCATGCTCGTGGTCCTCACCACCGACGCCGACGTCGCAGCCCCCGATCTGGACAAGGCGTTGCGCGAGGCCACCCGCACCACCTTCGACCGGGTGGACTCCGACGGCTGCATGTCCACCAACGACACCGTCCTGCTCCTCGCCTCCGGCGCCACCGGCCTCACCCCCGCCCACGACGACTTCGCCGAGGCCGTGCGCGAGGTGTGCGACGACCTCGGCCGGCAGCTGATCGGCGACGCCGAGGGCGCCTCCAAGGAGATCCGGGTCGAGGTCGTGAACGCCGCGACCGAGGCCGACGCCGTCGAGGTGGGCCGCTCCATCGCCCGCAACAACCTCCTCAAGTGCGCCATCCACGGCGAGGACCCCAACTGGGGCCGGGTCCTGTCCGCCATCGGCACCACCGCGGCCGCCTTCGAACCGGACCGGCTGAACGTCGCCATCAACGGCGTGTGGGTCTGCAGGAACGGGTCCGTCGGCGAGGACCGCGACCTCGTCGACATGCGCTACCGCGAGGTCACCATCACCGCCGATTTGTCCGCCGGCACCGAGTCCGCCGTCATCTGGACCAACGACCTCACCGCCGACTACGTCCACGAGAACAGCGCCTACAGCTCATGAGCACCCGCAAGCACACCGCGCTGCCGAAGGCGCAGATCCTCATCGAGGCCCTGCCCTGGCTCACCCGCCACCACGGCAAGACCGTCGTCATCAAGTTCGGCGGCAACGCCATGGTCGACGACGACCTGAAGGCGGCCTTCGCGCAGGACGTCGTCTTCCTCCGCCACGCCGGCCTCAAGCCCGTCGTCGTGCACGGCGGAGGACCGCAGATCAGCGCCGCCCTCGACCGACACGGCCTGGTCAGCGAGTTCAAGGCGGGCCTGCGCGTCACCACCCCCGAGGCGATGGACGTCGTCCGGATGGTGCTCGCCGGGCAGGTCCAGCGCGAACTCGTCGGCCTGCTCAACCGGCACGGGCCGTTCGCCGTCGGCATGACCGGCGAGGACGCCCACACCATCACCGCCACCCGGCACCGGCCGCTCATCGACGGGCAGGCCGTCGACATCGGCCGCGTCGGCGAGGTCACGGCCATCGACACCGGAGCCGTCGAGGCGCTCCTCGCCGACGGGCGGATCCCCGTGGTGTCGTCGATCGCCCGCTCGGAGGACGACGGACATGTCTACAACGTCAATGCTGATACGGCGGCTGCGGCACTCGCTGCGGCGCTTGGCGCAGAGACCCTGATGGTCCTCACGGACGTCGAGGGACTGTACGAGGACTGGCCGCACAGCGACGAGGTCATCAGCCGCCTCACCGCCACCGAGCTGGAGAAGCTGCTGCCCGAGCTGTCCAGCGGCATGGTCCCCAAGATGGAGGGCTGCCTCCACGCCGTGCGCAACGGCGTCCGCACCGCGCGCGTGATCGACGGGCGCGTGCAGCACTCCATCCTGCTGGAGATCTTCACCGACGAGGGCATCGGCACCATGGTCGTGGCCGACGCAGAGGAGGCACCCGCATGAGCAACGAAGGGCTCACCCGGCGCTGGCGGTCCACCATGACGGACAACTACGGCACGCCCCGCCTCCCGCTCGTCCGCGGCGCCGGCAGCCGCGTCTGGGACGCGGACGGCAACGAGTACCTCGACTTCGTCGGCGGCATCGCGGTCAACGCGCTCGGCCACGCCCATCCGGCGGTCGTCAAGGCGGTCTCCGAGCAGATCGCCGCCCTCTCCCACGTCTCCAACCTCTTCGTCGCCGAGCCGCCGGTCGCCCTCGCCGAACGGCTGCTGGGGCTCTTCGACCGCCCCGGACGGGTTTACTTCGCCAACTCCGGCGCCGAGGCCAACGAAGCCGCCTTCAAGATGGGCCGGCTGACGGGCCGTCCCCACATGGTCGCGACCACCGGCGGCTTCCACGGCCGCACGATGGGCGCCCTCGCGCTCACCGGGCAGCCAGGCAAGCGCGAGCCGTTCCTGCCGCTGCCCGGTGACGTGACGCACGTCCCGTACGGCGACGCGCTCGCCCTGGAGCAGGCCGTCACCACCGACACCGCCCTCGTCGTCTTCGAACCCGTCCAGGGCGAGAACGGCGTCGTCGTGCCGCCCGCCGGCTATCTGGAGGCGGCCCGCGCGATCACCCGCGCCACCGGCACCCTCCTGGTCCTGGACGAGGTGCAGACCGGCATCGGCCGGTGCGGCCACTGGTTCGCGCACCAGGCGCACGGGATCGAGCCGGACGTCGTCACCCTGGCCAAGGGCCTCGGCGGCGGCCTGCCCCTCGGCGCGACCGTCGCCTTCGGGGAGGCTGCCGAGCTTTTGAAGCCCGGCCACCACGGCACGACCTTCGGCGGCAACCCCGTCGCCTGCGCCGCCGGTCTCGCCGTCCTCGACACCCTCGGGGCCGACGGAGCCCTCGATGAGGTCAAGCGCCTAGGGGAGAGGCTGCGGGACGGGATCGAGGCCCTGGACCACCCGCTGGTCTCCCACGTCCGCGGCGCGGGCCTCCTGCTGGGTATCGTGCTCACCGAGCCCCTCGCGCCCCAGGTGCAGCAGGCGGCTCAGGACGCCGGCCTCCTGGTGAACGCGCCCGCCCCCGATGTCGTACGGCTCATGCCGTCGCTGGTCATCGGGGACGAGGAGGCGGACACCTTCCTCCGGGTGCTGCCCGGCGTCCTGGACCAGACCTACGGGGAGACACGAGCCGGAGAATGACACAACGATGACCGAGGCGCAGGACAACGGCCATGGCGGACCTTCCGTCCCGCAGACCCGCACGGCGCGCCACCGCCGGATCGTGGACATCCTCAACCGGCAGCCCGTGCGCTCGCAGAGCCAGCTGGCCAAGCTCCTCGCGGACGACGGGCTGAGCGTCACCCAGGCGACGCTCAGCCGCGACCTCGACGAACTGGGCGCGGTGAAGATCCGCAACACGGGCGGCGAACTGATCTACGCCGTACCGAGCGAGGGCGGCTTCCGCACGCCCCAGGCACCGCTGGGCGAGTCGGCGAAGGAGGAGCGCATGCGGCGCCTCTCCGGTGAACTCCTCATCTCCGCCGAGGCGTCCGCCAACCTGGTGGTCCTGCGGACCCCGCCCGGCGCGGCCCAGTTCCTCGCCTCCGCCATCGACCAGGCCGAGCTGCACGCGATCCTCGGCACCATCGCGGGCGACGACACGCTGCTGCTCATCTCCCGCGACCCGGCCGGCGGGCAGGCGCTCGCCGACCACCTGCTGCGCCTGGCGCAGAACGACCGGTAGGGCCTCAGGGCCGGGGCCGGGGCCGGTGGACCGGGGGGGCTGGTGGAGCCGGTAGCGCCGGACCGGTAGCGCCGGTGGGGCCTCCGTCGTACGGCGGGGTCAGGCGCCGGACCATCCGATCGCGATGCGCGGCCGGGCGTCGGGGCGTACCCACGCGAGGATCCGCGCCATCGCCTCCGCCGGCACCGACACGCACCCGGCGGTCGCGCCGGCGCCGTTCACGTGCAGGAAGATGCCGGCCCCCCGGCCGCGCACCGGCCGGCCGTAGTTGAAGCCGATCACCAGGGCGTGGGCGTACGCCTTCCCGTACGACACCAGGTGCTCGGCCTCGGCGGCGCGGCAGTCCGCGGGCAGGGAATCCACCCACCGGTTGTAGGACGCCGACGCGTTGTCCTGGCACCACCACGACGAGGGCGTGACACGCCGGTAGGGGTACGACGTCCCGGCCGGCGCCGCCTCGATCCCGAAGGCGAACGGCAGGTCGTACACGCCGGCGGGGGTGGTCGACGTGCCCTGTTCGCGCCGGTCGCCGCGGACCAGCCCGCCCACACCGAACCGGGCCGGCGTCGAGCCGGCGCGCACCCACGCCCCCGCGCGCCGCTCCCACCAGGTGACCGTTCCCGAGGTGGCCCGCGCGTGCGGGGCCTCGGCGGTGAGGAACTGCGCGCCCTCCACGGCCCGCGCCGGGGGAGAGACGGACGATCGCGGCGCGGTGGGCGCCGGGGCGTCGGCGCGGGCGGGGGAGTGGGCCGGCAGGAGCAGCAGGGCGGCGGCGAGGACGAGTCCGGGGCGCATGTCCCGACCGTACGGCCGGTCGCCGCGTCAGCGCCCTTCGGCACGTCCGTCCGGGGCGCGGGACGGTGGTGGTGGTGGGCGGTGCAGCGGAGGTGGCCCGGACGCCGCCGCCGACCCGTGCGGGGGCGCCTCCCACGGTCCCTCCTCTCGCCGTGGGTCGTGAGCCGAGTGCTGACGCGGAGCCGTGACCTGCTGTTTTGACAAACCATACGGAGGTCTGCATAGTTATACCCATCGTTGGATGCACCGCTAAGGAGAAACCCGTGACCGAGCGCGTCGTACTCGCCTACTCGGGCGGCCTGGACACCTCCGTCGCCATCGGCTGGATCGCCGAGGAGACGGGCGCCGAGGTCATCGCCGTCGCCGTGGACGTCGGCCAGGGCGGCGAGGACCTGGACGTCATCCGCAAGCGCGCGCTCGCCTGCGGTGCCGTGGACGCCGAGGTCGCGGACGCCAAGGACGAGTTCGCCGAGGAGTACTGCCTCCCGGCGATCAAGGCGAACGCCCTGTACATGGACCGGTACCCGCTGGTCTCGGCGCTCTCCCGGCCGACGATCGTCAAGCACCTCGTCGCCGCCGCCAAGAAGCACGGCGCCTCGGTGGTCGCCCACGGCTGCACGGGCAAGGGCAACGACCAGGTCCGCTTCGAGGCCGGCATCGCCGCCCTCGGTCCGGAGCTGAAGTGCATCGCCCCGGTCCGCGACTACGCGATGACCCGGGACAGGGCCATCGCCTTCGCCGAGAAGGCCGAGCTGCCCATCGCCACCAGCAAGAAGTCCCCGTACTCCATCGACCAGAACGTCTTCGGCCGGGCCGTCGAGACGGGCTTCCTGGAGGACATCTGGAACGGTCCGATCGAGGACATCTACGACTACACCTCCAACCCGGCCGTGCAGCGCGAGGCCGACGAGGTCGTCATCTCCTTCAAGGAGGGCGTCCCGGTCGCGATCGACGGCAAGCCCGTCTCCGTCCTCCAGGCGATCCAGCAGCTCAACGAGCGCGCGGGCGCCCAGGGCGTCGGCCGGATCGACATGGTGGAGGACCGGCTCGTCGGCATCAAGTCCCGCGAGGTCTACGAGGCCCCGGGCGCCATCGCGCTGATCACCGCCCACCAGGAGCTGGAGAACGTCACGGTCGAGCGGGAGCTCGCCCGGTACAAGCGGCAGGTCGAGCAGCGCTGGAGCGAGCTCGTCTACGACGGCCTGTGGTTCTCGCCGCTGAAGCGGGCCCTGGACGGCTTCATCGACGAGGCCAACCAGCACGTCACCGGTGACATCCGGATGACCCTGCACGGCGGCCGCGCGGTCGTCACGGGCCGGCGGTCCGAGCAGTCGCTGTACGACTTCAACCTCGCCACGTACGACACGGGCGACACGTTCGACCAGTCGAAGGCCCAGGGCTTCATCGACATCTTCAGCCTGTCGGCGAAGATCGCCGCCAAGCGTGACCTGGCCTGATCACGGCTCGTTCGACAGCGCGTCCGCCTCCCCGCCCACGCCGCGGCAGGGAGGCGGACGCGCATCCGCACCACCCATCCCTCCCGACCCGAGGAGCTTCCGCAGTGAGCAGCAACAACGGTGACGTCCGGCTCTGGGGCGGCCGGTTCGCCGACGGCCCGGCCGAGGCGCTGGCGAAACTCTCCGCGTCCGTCCACTTCGACTGGCGCCTCGCGCCGTACGACATCGCCGGGTCCCGCGCGCACGCGCGCGTGCTGCACCGGGCCGGGCTGCTGACCGCCGACGAGCTCACGCGCATGCTGGCGGGCCTCGACCGGCTGGAGGCGGACGTCGCGGAGGGCTCCTTCGTCGGCACCGTCGCCGACGAGGACGTCCACACCGCGCTGGAGCGGGGTCTGCTGGAGCGGCTCGGCCCCGACCTCGGCGGCAAGCTGCGGGCCGGCCGGTCCCGCAACGACCAGGTCGCCACGCTCTTCCGGATGTACCTGCGCGACCACGCCCGGATCATCGGCGGCCTCCTCGCCGACCTGCAGGGCGCCCTCGTCGGCCTCGCCGAGGCGCACCCGGACGTCGCGATGCCGGGGCGCACGCACCTCCAGCACGCGCAGCCGGTGCTCTTCGCCCACCACGTCCTCGCCCACGTCCAGTCCCTCTCCCGGGACGCCGAGCGGCTGCGGCAGTGGGACAAGCGCACGGCGGTCTCCCCGTACGGCTCGGGCGCGCTCGCCGGCTCGTCGCTCGGGCTCGACCCGGAGGCCGTCGCCCGGGACCTCGGCTTCGAGAACGGCAGCGTCGGCAACTCGATCGACGGCACCGCGTCCCGGGACTTCGTCGCCGAGTTCGCCTTCATCACGGCGATGATCGGGGTGAACCTCTCGCGCATCGCGGAGGAGGTCATCATCTGGAACACGAAGGAGTTCTCCTTCGTCACCCTCCACGACGCCTTCTCCACCGGCTCCTCGATCATGCCGCAGAAGAAGAACCCGGACATCGCCGAGCTGGCGCGCGGCAAGTCGGGCCGCCTCATCGGCAACCTCACCGGACTCCTGGCGACGCTCAAGGCACTGCCCCTCGCGTACAACCGCGACCTCCAGGAGGACAAGGAGCCGGTCTTCGACTCCTGCGACCAGCTGGAGGTCCTGCTGCCGGCCTTCACCGGCATGATGGCGACGCTCACCGTCAACCGGGAGCGCATGGAGGAGCTCGCCCCGGCCGGCTTCTCCCTCGCCACCGACATCGCCGAGTGGCTGGTCAGGCAGGGCGTGCCGTTCCGGGTCGCGCACGAGGTCGCCGGTGAGTGCGTCAAGGAGTGCGAGGCGCAGGGCATCGAGCTGGACCAGCTCACGGACGAGCAGTTCGCGAAGATCTCCGAGCACCTGACCCCCGAGGTGCGGACGGTCCTCGACGTCCCCGGAGCCCTCGCCTCCCGCAGTGGCCGGGGCGGCACGGCCCCCTCCGCCGTCGCCACGCAGCTCGCCGAGGTCAAGGCGGACCTCGTCATCCAGCAGGCCTGGGCCACCGCCAGGAAGTAGCACCCCCACCGGGTCACAGCGCCGCCGCCGCCCGCAGCAGGGCGGCGGCGCTGCGCTTCCCGCTCCACCGCCCCCTGCGCCGCGCCCCGGGGGGTCTTCCGGAAGGTCCCGCGAGGGACCTTCCCGTGCATGCGGGCCCTCTGCTGACTGGGAAGTGAGTCGTCCGAATGTCGAATGAGACGTTCGTGTCTCAGTTGGGCTAGGCTTGTCTCATGACAGTCGACCGTGAGCAGGTGCTGCGCACCGCCGCCGCCCTCCTCTCCCGCAAGGCGACCGCCACCATGGACGAGGTCGCCCGCGCCGCCGGCATCGGCCGCGCGACCCTGCACCGCCACTTCGCCGGGCGGGACGCGCTGGTCAGGGCGTTGGAAGCGCTCGGGATCCAGGAGTTCGAGGCGGCCCTGGACGCCGCCCGGCTCGACGAGGACCGCGCGGAGGACGCCCTGCGGCGCCTGGTCGCCGGCGTGGAGCCGGTCGCCGGACTGCTGTCGTTCCTCGTCACCGAGAACCAGCTCTTCGAGGGCGACCAGGTCAACCAGGGCTGGGCCCGCCTCGACGCCCGCGTCTCGGCGCTGTTCCGTCGCGGCCAGGAGGGCGGCGAGTTCCGCATCGACCTGACGCCCGCCTGGCTGACCGAGGCGCTCTACGGCCTCGTCGGCGCCTGCGCCTGGGCCGTCCAGGACGGCCGCGTCGCGGGCAAGGACTTCCAGTACATGATCGTCGAGTTGCTGCTCGGCGGAGCACGCAGGAGCGTGGAGAAGTGACCGGAACCGAACAGCGGACCCAGGAAGCGGACATCGCACGGCGCCCGGGCCGCTGGCTCGCGCTGGCCGTACTCGTCCTGGCCGTGCTGCTGGTGGCGGTGGACGCCACCGTGCTCGGCCTGGCCACCCCGTACCTGAGCGAGGACCTCAAGCCGTCCGGCACCCAGCTCCTGTGGATCGGCGACGTCTACTCCTTCGTCATCGCCGGCCTCCTCGTCTCCATGGGCAGCCTCGGCGACCGCATCGGCCGCAAGAAGCTGCTCCTCACCGGCGCGACCGCCTTCGGCGCGGTCTCCGTCCTCAACGCCTACGCCACCACCCCCGAGATGATGATCGCCGCGCGGGCGCTGCTCGGCGTCGCGGGCGCGACGCTCATGCCGTCCACGCTGGCGCTCATCCGCAACCTCTTCCACGACCCGCGCGAGCGGAGCTTCGCGATCGGCATCTGGGGCGCGATGGCCTCCGCCGGTGCCGCCGTCGGGCCGGTCGTGGGCGGCTTCCTGCTGGAGCACTTCTGGTGGGGCTCGGTCTTCCTCATCAACCTGCCCGTCATGGCGGTGCTCGTGGTGGTCGGCCTGAAGTACATCCCCGAGTCGAAGAACCCCGCGCCCGGACCGTGGGACCTGCCCAGCGTCGCCACGTCCCTGGTCGGCATGATCGCCGTCGTCTACGCGATCAAGGAGGCGGCCGCGCACGGCGCCCGCGCGGACGTGTTCGCCGCCGCCGCGGTCGGTGCGGGCGCGCTCGTCTGGTTCGTCCGCCGCCAGCTCCGGCTGCCGGCGCCCCTCCTCGACATGCGGCTCTTCCAGCACCGGGGCTTCTCCGGCGCGGTCCTCGCCGACCTGCTGACCATCCTGGGCCTCTCCGGGCTGATCTTCTTCCTCTCCCAGTTCCTCCAACTGGTGCAGGGGCGCAGTCCGCTGGAGGCCGGTCTCGCCGAGCTGCCCGCCGCACTCGGCGCGGTCGGCGCCGGACTGCTCGCCGGCATCGCCGCGCGCCGTTTCTCCGTGCGGTCCGTCGTGGCCGGCGGACTCGCCGCGGTCGGCCTCGCCCTGGCCGCGCTGACGGTGCTCGACCGCACCACCGGCTACCCGATGCTGGGCGTCTCCCTGCTGGTCGTGGGCGTGGGCGCCGGGCTCGCCTTCACCGTCACGGCCGACGTCATCCTCTCCAGCGTCCCCAAGGAGCAGGCCGGCGCCGCGTCCGCGGTGTCGGAGACGGCGTACGAGCTGGGAGCCGCGCTCGGCATCGCCCTGCTGGGCTCCGTCGTGACCGGGGTCTACCGGGACTTCCCCACGCCCCCCGGCGTACCCGCCGGGACGGCGGCCGCCGCGCACGAGTCGCTGGGCGGTGCCGTCGAGGCGGCCAAGGTGCTGCCGGAACGTTCCGCCGAGGCGTTGCTGACCGCAGCCCAGCACGCCTTCGTCGAGGGCCTGCGCATCGCGGCCGGCTTCGGCGCGGCCGTCCTGCTCGCCACGGCGGTGGCCGCCTGGTTCCTGCTGCGCGGCCAGCGCCTGGAGGAGGGCGTCGAGCATCCGTGACCGGCGCACGGGGCGGACACGACGGCGCCGGACACGGCCGAGGGCCGCACCCCCAGGGGGTGCGGCCCTCGGCGTACCGGACGGCCCTCGGGGGCGCGACCCCCGCGTACGACGGCCCGTCAGCGGACGCCCGGTCAGGCGGCCTTCGCCTTGGTGGCGTACATGTCCACGTACTCCTGCCCCGACAGGCGCATGACCTCCGCCATCACCGAGTCCGTCACCGCCCGCAGCACGTACCGGTCACGGTCCATGCCCTCGTAGCGGGAGAACTCCATCGGCTCGCCGAAGCGCACCGTCACCCGGCCCGGCCGCGGCAGCCCCGCGCCGCCCGGCTGGAGCTTGTCCGTGCCGATCAGCGCGAACGGCACCACCGGCGCGCCGGTCATCAGCGTCAGCCGCGCGATACCGGTACGCCCCCGGTACAGCCGGCCGTCGGGGGAGCGGGTGCCCTCCGGGTAGATGCCGAAGATCCGGCCCTCCTCCAGCACCCGGCGCCCGGTGTGCAGCGCGGCCACGGCGGCGCCCGCGCCCTCGCGGTCCACGGGGATCATCCCGACGCCGGTGAAGAACCACGCCATCAGCCGGCCCTTGAAGCCCTTGCCGGTGACGTACTCGTCCTTGCCGATGAAGCACACCTGACGGTCCACCACCAGCGGCAGGATCATCGAGTCGATGAAGGTCAGGTGGTTGCCCGCCAGGATGACCGGCCCCGACCCGGGGATCTGGTCGACGCCTTCCACCCGCGGCCGGAACATCAGCCGCAGGACCGGGCCGAGCACTGCCTTGATGAGCGCGAAGCGGGACAACGAGTCCTCCGGTGTCGTGAGCGGTCGTGGTCGCGGTCCGGCACGGCCGACGAAATCTGTGCAGGTGAGGACGATACTCGTGGGTCACGTCCCTCCGCACGCCGGGTTGACCGGACCGGTACCCGGTGTTGACGGACGTTTTCCCCGTGTTCGCCCGGGGTCTCCCGCTCGGACCGGGCAGCCCCCTACGATCGGCCGCGCCCGACGGGGTGAAACCGAAGAAACGTTCAGTGGAGGAGCCTTCATGACTCAGGCGCGCAGGAGTCCCGCCCGCCGGACCGTACTGGGAGCGGCCGCGGCGCTGACAGGCGCGGCCGCCGCGACGGCCGCCGGCACGGGTACGGCCTCGGCGGCGCCCACCGCCCGCGACGGGGCGCCGGGACACCGCCCGTCCCCCCGCGGGCTGCCCGTCCCCGCGGTCATCGCCCACCGCGGCGCCAGCGGCTACCGGCCCGAGCACACCCTCGGCTCCTACCAGCTGGCCCTCGACATGGGCGCCGACGTGATCGAGCAGGACCTCGTGCCCACCCGCGACGGCCACCTGGTGTGCCGTCACGAGAACGACATCACCGGCACCACCGACGTCGCCGACCACCCCGAGTTCGCCTCCCGGCGCACCACGAAGACCGTCGACGGCCAGTCCCTCACCGGCTGGTTCACCGAGGACTTCACCCTCGCGGAGCTGAAGACGCTGCGCGCCAAGGAGCGCATCCCGGGCACGCGCCCCGACAACACCCTCTACGACGGCCGCTGGACCGTACCCACCTTCGAGGAGGTGCTCCGCTGGGCGGAGGCGGAGGGCCGCAAGCGCGGGCGGCCCGTCTGGCTCCACGTCGAGACCAAGCACCCCACGTACTTCCGCGGCCTCGGGCTCGGGCTGGAGGAGCGCCTCGCGCGGCTGCTGCGCCGCTACGGACGGCACCGCGCGGACTCGCCGACCTTCCTCCAGTCGTTCGAGCCGACCAGCATGCGGCGCATGGCCGGGCTCGTCGGCACGCCGCGCGTCGTCCTGCTGTGGACGCCCGAGGACCGGCCCTGGGACTTCGTGCAGACGGGGGACCCGCGGACCGTCGCCGACCTCGTCACCCCGCGCGGCCTGGCGTGGATCGCCTCGTTCGCGCAGGGCATCGGCCCGCTCCTGGACCTCGTCATCCCCAAGGGTGCCGACGGCCGGCTCGGCGAGCCCACCACGCTCGTGCGCGACGCCCACGCCCGGGGCCTGGTCCTGCACCCCTACACGGTGCGCAACGAGAACACCTTCCTGCCGGCCGACTTCCGGCGCGGCACCGACCCGGCGGCGTACGGGGACGTCTTCGGCGCGTACCGGGCGTACTTCGCCACCGGCATCGACGGCATCTTCACCGACCAGCCCGACACCGGCCTGCTCGCCGCCGCCGACCACCGAGCCCGCTGACGCCCGCCGCCGACCGCCCCGCGGGTCACGCGCCCGGCGGGGGCGGTCGGCGCCGGTCGCCCCCGCGCGGGACGGCCCGCCGCGTCACCCCCACGCCCCGACTGCCGCACCATCGGGCGAACCGCCGCCCTCCCGGCAACCACCACCGCGCCGCCGCGTGTCGTGCCCGGCATGACGCCCCGTGAACCAGCAGCCCACCCGCCGGCCGTCCCCGACCTCGTCGGCTCCCTCACCCGGCTCCTCGCCGCCGAGTCCGACGCGGAGGCCGCCGCGGCGGGCGTCGAGTCCCGCGACCTCCAGCAGGCCGTCTGGCTACGGCTGCTGGAGCGCCTCCACGGGGCCGGCGCCCCCGACGACCCCGCCCGCTGGCTGCGCCGCGCCGTCCGCGCCGAGGCGCGCCGCGCCCGCCGCGCCGCCGTACGGGAGCTGCCGTACGGGCGGGAGCCCGACGCCCGCTCCGGCGCCGGGCCGGGAGCGGGGTCCGTACCCGAGCGCGCCGCGCTGGACGCCGAGCGCCGCCGCGCGCTGCGCTCCGCCGTACGCCGCGCACCCGCCCGCTGCCAGCGGCTGCTGTCTGCGATGTTGTCGCCGAGTGACCCCACCTACCGTGAAATCGCAGGGAAGTTGGGTATCTCACAGGGCAGCTTGGGGCCCATGCGTTCCCGTTGCCTGGGATGCCTGCGCAGAATGCTGGCGGCAGAGGTTGCCGTTCCCGACCATCGGGGAAGGGTGCGGTAGACCGACAGGGCGTATCAGGTGAGCCGGAGGCATGCACACATGGGCATGAGCGTGACCATCTCAGCGGCAAGCGCGCAGGACGCCGAACACATCCTCAAGCTGCAGTACCTGTGCTACCAGGGCGAGGCCGAGCTGTGCGGCGACTACACCATCGAGCCGCTCACCCAGCCGCTGGCCGACCTGACGGCCGAGCTGGAGCGCGGCCACGCACTGGTCGCCCGCCTCGGCGACGAGATCGTCGCCTCGGTGCGCGGCGAGGCCGACGAGACCGGCACCGTCCGCATCACCCGGCTCATCGTCCACCCCCGGCTGCGCCGCCACGGCCTGGGCGGCCGGCTCCTCGACGCGATCGAGGAGCACTTCGCGACGGGTGGCGCCGGCGTCGCCAAGCGGTTCCGGCTGCTCACCGGCCACCGCGGCGACGGCAACCTGCGGCTGTACCGCGGCAGGGGGTACGAGACGGTCGGCGTCGAGCGGGTCGCCCCCGGTCGCACGCTGCTGACCCTGGAGAAGGCCGCCTAGCGGACCCGGCCCACCCCGGGGCCCCGGCTCGGAGCCCCGCCGACCGGGCAGCGTGCCCGGTCGGCGCGGCGGGACCCCGGCGGGCGGCGCCCGGCCGGCAGTACCCCGGCCGGCGAGACCTCAGCCGACCGGGGCGACCCGGCGGGCGCGGCGCAGCCACAGGATCCCGGTCACCGGGAGCAGGACCGGGATGAAGACGTAACCGTAGCCGAACTCCGACCAGACCGTGCTGTCGGGGAAGGCCGCCGGGTCCAGCAGCGTCCAGGTGCCGACGGTGAGCACGCCCACCAGCTCGGCGGCGCAGCACACCAGGGCCGCCCGGCGGGCGGTCTCACCGCCGCGCACCAGCGTGTACGTGATGAAGACGTAGACGACGGCCGCCACCGCCGACAGCGAGTACGCCAGCGGCGCCCGGTCGAACTCGGTGGCGATCTGGTACACGGAGCGCGACACAGCCCCGACCGACATCACCCCGTACAACCACACCAGCAGCATGCCGGGTCCCTTGACCAGCCGCTCGGCCGTCATCTCAGCCCTCCCACCAGATGTCGTGGAGGCGTACCTCCAGCACGGCCAGGACCACGGCACCGGCGGCGACGGTCGCCGACCCCCACCGGCTCCGCTCGACCAGCGACATGAAGCCCGCCGCCGGCACCGCGAAGAACGCCCCCAGCAGATACGCCACGAAGATCGCCGTGCCCTCCTCGGCCCGGCCGCCCTGGGCCAGCCGCACCACGCCGACGACCAGCTGCGCGAGCGCCAGCACGGTGACCACGGCCATGCCGATGAAGTGCCAGTCCTTCGTCGGCTGGTCCCGGTACGCGGCCGCGCCGCACCACGCGGCGAGGGCCAGCGCGGCCAGGGACACGGTGAGCGTCAGGGCGTTGAGCATGGGGCGAGACTATTACGGACGAAAACCCCGGCTGCGGCCGCCCCCGCCCACCACGTGGTCTTGACCACAGCGCACCCCGGCCCGGGCCCGCCCCGCGGCCGGAGCGCCGCGCGGGGGCGGGTGCGGCAGCGGGCGCGTCGACGCAGGCAGACGGGGCGAGCAGGCGGGAGCGGCGGGCGGAGCGGCGGCTTGCGGTGCCTCCTGGCCGTCCACATGCCGTACGCGCCGTGTCCGCTATACGGACAGCCCGGATCGGCGCGGGAGGGGGTCTGGTTTACTGGCGCCATGACCACGACGAGCATCCGCACCCCTGCGACCGAGGCGATCACCGCGCCCGGTGCTCGTCGTACGTGTCGAATGTGCGCCTTCTAGAGGGCCCCCGACCGAGCCTCGCGCCCCGAAGCGAGAGACCCGACGGCGAAGCAGTCGGCCGCGTCCGCGTGCAGTCGTACCACCGGACCGCGCCCGCCCCGCGCACCCGCCCACCGGCACCGCGCCGCCCGTCGGACCGACGAATGCCCCGTGCCCGGCCGAACCCGCGCCGTGCACTCGACAGTGACGGAAAACCCCTGTGATCACCACCAAGGGCCTGACCAAGGTCTACGAGTCGCGAGGCCGCCAGGTCACCGCTCTGGACGGCGTCGACCTGCACGTCCGCGAGGGCGAGGTGTTCGGCGTGATCGGTCAGAGCGGCGCCGGCAAGTCCTCGCTGATCCGCTGCGTCAACCTCCTCGAACGCCCCACCTCCGGCACCGTGACGGTGGACGGCACCGACCTCACCGCCCTCGCCGGCCGCGGCCCGCGCGCCGGCAAGGACCTGCGCCGGGCGCGCAGCCGCATCGGCATGGTCTTCCAGCACTTCAACCTGCTGTCCTCGCGCACCGTCCAGGACAACGTCGAACTGCCGCTGGAGATCCTCGGCGCCTCCGGCGCCGAGCGCTCCCGCCGCGCCCTCGAACTCCTCGACCTCGTCGGCCTCGCCGACAAGGCCAAGGCGTACCCCGGCCAGCTCTCCGGCGGCCAGAAGCAGCGCGTCGGCATCGCCCGCGCCCTCGCCGGCAACCCGAAGGTGCTGCTCTCCGACGAGGCCACCAGCGCCCTCGACCCCGAGACCACCCGCTCCATCCTCCAGCTGCTGCGCGACCTCAACCGGCAGCTGGGCCTGACCGTCCTGCTGATCACGCACGAGATGGACGTCGTGAAGACCGTCTGCGACTCGGCCGCGCTGATGAAGAGGGGCCGGGTCGTCGAGTCCGGCACCGTCGCCGAACTCCTCGCCACCCCCGGCTCCGAACTCGCCGCGGAACTCTTCCCCGTGAGCGGCCACGCGACCGGCCCCGACCGCACGGTCGTCGACGTCACCTTCCACGGCGAGGCCGCGACCCAGCCGGTCGTCTCCCAGCTGGCCCGCACCTACAACATCGACATATCGATCCTCGGCGCCGCCATGGACACCGTCGGCGGCCGACAGATCGGCCGCATGCGCATCGAGCTCCCCGGGCGCTACGACGAGAACGTCGTCCCCGTCGGCTTCCTGCGCGAACAGGGCCTCCAGGTCGACGTGGTCGACGACGCGGCCCCCGCCGGGGAAACCGCCGACGCCCCCGCCGCCCGCCCGGCCGCCGAGGAGGTCGCGAAGTGACCTGGTCCGAGATGCAGCCCCTGCTCACCCAGGGCACCATCGACACCCTCTACATGGTCCTGTGGGCCACGGTCGTCTCCGTACTCGGCGGTCTGCCCCTGGGCCTCCTCCTCGTCCTCACCGACAAGGGCGGGCTGCTGCGCAACACCGTCGTCAACAAGGTCGTCGGCGCCGTCGTGAACATCGGCCGCTCGCTGCCGTTCATCATCCTGCTGATCGCGCTGATCCCGTTCACGAAGCTCGTCGTCGGCACCTTCATCGGCCCCACCGCGATGATCGTGCCCCTGGCCATCGGCGCCATCCCGTTCTTCGCGCGGCTCGTCGAGACCGCCGTCCGCGAGGTCGACCACGGCCTGGTCGAGGCCGTCCAGTCCATGGGCGGCTCCGTCCCGACCATCGTCCGCAAGGTGCTGCTGCCGCAGGCCCTGCCGTCCCTGGTCTCGGCGGTCACCACCACCGTCATCGTCCTCATCGGCTACTCCGCCATGGCCGGCGCCGTCGGCGGCGAGGGCCTCGGCTCGAAGGCCATCACCTACGGGTACCAGCGCTTCGACACCGCGTTCATGCTGGTCACCGTGGTGATCCTCATCGTGGTCGTCACCGTCGTCCAGCTGGTCGGGGACGGCGTCGTCCGCCTCCTCGCCCGCCGCGGCCGCACCGCGTCCTGAAACCGGCGCACCCCGACTTCCCGCGACCGGCGCCCGCCCCGTCCGGCAGGCGCCGCCCGTCGCGGGAGAAAAGGGCCCGCACTCCTTGTCCGGGCCTCGTCCGCACCCCAGAAAGAGGCACTCTTCGTGCGTAACACCGTCAAGACCATCGCCGCGTTCGGTGGCATCACCGCCCTCACCCTCGGCCTCACCGCCTGCGGAACCGCCTCGGACCCGGCGGCCGCCGGCGCCGCGGGTGACGCCTCCGCGCCGCTCGTCGTCGCCGCGTCCCCCACGCCGCACGCCGACATCCTCACGTACGTGAAGGACAACCTCGCGCAGAAGGCCGGCCTCAAGCTGGAGGTCAAGGAGTTCACGGACTACGTCCTGCCGAACACCGCCACCCAGGACGGCCAGGTCGACGCCAACTACTTCCAGCACAAGCCGTACCTGGACGACTTCAACAAGAAGAACGGGACCACCATTGTCCCCGTGGTCGACGTCCACCTGGAGCCGCTCGGCCTGTACTCGCAGAAGGCGAAGTCCCTCAAGGACCTCAAGCCCGGCCAGACCGTCGCCGTCCCCAACGACACCACCAACGAGGGCCGTGCCCTCAAGCTCCTCGCCGACAACGGCGTGATCGTCCTCAAGGCCGGTGTCGGAGCCGACGCCAAGCTCTCCGACATCACCGACAGGAAGGGCCTGGAGATCAAGGAGCTGGAGGCCGCCACGGTCCCCCGCGCCCTGAGCGACGTCGACGCCGCCGTCATCAACGGCAACTACGCCATCGAGGCCAAGCTCACCCCGGCGAAGGACGCCCTCGCCCTGGAGAAGCCCGAGGGCAACCCGTACGCCAACTTCCTCGCGGTCAAGAAGGGCAACGAGGACGACCCGCGCGTGAAGAAGCTCGCTGGGCTCCTCAACTCGCCCGAGGTCAAGAAGTACATCGAGGCCACCTACAAGGGCTCGGTGACCCCCGCGTTCGGCGCCGCCGGGTAACGGCGGCACCGGGAAGGGCCCCGCGCACCACCCGGTGCGCGGGGCCCTTCCCGTCCCGCCCTGCACACGGACCGGTTCATGCTGCATGCTGTCCGTTCACGGCCCTCACCCCCAGTCCCCGGCCATCGGCATGGAGTTGCGCATGACCCTCACCTTTCCGGACGTCTCCATCAGCACGGAACGGTTGGTGCTGCGCCCCTACGACGAGACGGACGTCCCCGCGCACGTCGAGATGATGAACGACGAACTCGTCGTCGCCTGGACCGACGCCCCGCACCCGTACACCACCGCCCACGCCGAGCAGTGGGTGCGCGGGGCCGCCCCCGCCCAGCGCACGGGCGGCCGCGGACTCGTCCTCGCCGTCACCGAGTTCCTCACCCAGCGCCTCGTCGGCACCGTCCGGCTCAGCCGGACCGACTGGACCGTCCGCTCCGCCGAGATCGCCTACGTCACCGCCCCCTGGGCCCGCGGCGAGGGGTACGCCACCGAGTCCGTCCTCGCCGTCGCCCGCTGGCTCTTCAGCGAACAGCGCTTCGAGCGCCTGGAGATGCGCACCGCCGCCGGCAACACCGCCGCCCAGCAGGTCGCCCAGAAGATCGGCTGCATCAGCGAGGGCGTCCTGCGCAACGCCTGGATAGCCCGCGCCCAGACGGAGGACGGCGGATGGACCGACATCAGGACCGACCTCATCGTCTGGAGCCTCCTCCCCGAGGACCTCGACGGCGGCACCGGCCGGTACAGCGACGCGCGGCACCCCACGTACACCGACTGGAACTGACCGCGCCCACCCCCTGCCGCACCCCGCGAACCGGTACGCTCGCCCCTGCCCCGACCTGCATCGACACCCCAGGAGACTGACGAAGATGGCCGACCGGGTCACGGTGATCGGATGGGACGGCTCGCCCCTCACCGCGGCCGCGCGGGGCGCCCTGTCGGCCGCCACCCTCGTCGCCGGGGCCGCCCACCACCTCGGGCTCCCGGAGGTCCCCGAGCGGGCCGAGCGCGTCCGCCTCGGCAGCGTCGACCTCGCCGCCCGCCGCATCGCCGGCCACCGCGGCACCGCCGTCGTCCTCGCCGACGGTGACCCGGGCTTCTTCGGCGTCGTGCGCACCCTGCGCGCCCCCGAACACGGCCTGGAGGTCGAGGTCGTGCCCGCCGTCTCCTCGGTGGCCGCCGCGTTCGCCCGCGCCGGCATGCCCTGGGACGACGCCCGCGTCGTCGTCGCCCACACCCGGACGCTGCGCCGCGCCGTCAACGTCTGCCGCGCCCACCCCAAGGTCGCCGTCCTCACCTCCCCGGGCGCCGGCCCCGCCGAACTCGCCCTGCTGCTCGAAGGGGTGCACCGCACCTTCGTCATCTGCGAGGCCCTCGGCACCGAACGCGAAC
Organism: Streptomyces changanensis; assembly: GCF_024600715.1. Classification (NCBI taxonomy): domain Bacteria; kingdom Bacillati; phylum Actinomycetota; class Actinomycetes; order Kitasatosporales; family Streptomycetaceae; genus Streptomyces; species Streptomyces changanensis. Next base: position 1,058,086 of record NZ_CP102332.1, on the reverse strand, counting down.
AGGTCACCGTCCTCACCTCCGACAAGGCGGCCGACCACACCTGGCGCGACCCCAACGTCGTCATCTCCATCGGCGGCTCCGGCCCCACCGGCGGCGGCTGGCTCATGGGCCCGGACCCCGGCCCGGTCCGCGGCTGGGGCCTGCCGCCCGAGGCGTACGAGGACGACACCGCGCCCACCCCGGGCCGCACCCCCGAACTGCGCGCCGCCCAGCTCGCCCGGCTCGGCCCGCGCGTCGGCGACCTCGTGTGGGACATCGGCACCGGATCCGGCGCCTTCGCCGCCGAGGCCGCCCGGTTCGGCGCCGCCGTCATCGCCGTCGACGCCGACCCGGCCGCCTGCGCCCGCGCGGAGGCCGCCGCCCGCCGCTCCGGCGTCCAGCTCCAGGTCGTCGGCGGCCGCGCCCCCTACGTACTGGAGCGCCTGCCCGAGCCGGACGTGGTCCGCGTCGGCGGCGGGGGAGCGGACGTCGTCGCCGCCTGCGCCGACCGCCGCCCGGAGCGCATCGTCACGCACGCCGGCACCCGCGACGAGGCGGAGGCCGCCGCGGCGGCCCTGGCCGCCGGCGGCTACGCCGTCGAGTGCGTCCTGCTCCAGTCCGTCGACCTCGACCCGGACACCTGGTCGGAACGCGCCAGGTCCGTGGCCTTCCTCGTCGCCGGCCGCAGACCCGCCCCGTGATCTCCCCACTACGGAAGGCCAGGTAGGCTGGCCGACCGTTCCACCGCGCCGGATGTCCGGCGGTCCTCCGGCCACCGCCGGGCGGCACCCGGACCACACCCGGGGACGGAGCCCCCGGAGAGGGGCGCCGGGCGGCGGGACGTGGGAGGGGGACGCGCGACGTGGCGCAGTCCACAGCCGACGGTGGCGGAAGCCGCTGCCACGGGGCCCGAAGGCGGCGAGAATGCTGTGTGTCCGCACGCCGTTCGTGCCGCGCGGCGCGCACGCTCGTTCTTCACGGCGGGCGGAAGTCTGAAGGAGCACAACCGATGGGCGAGGGGTACGCATGACTGACACCGGCCAGGTCCCGGGCGAGGGGCAGCCGGAGAACGCAGGCATGGTGGAGCAGCCGGGCATGCCCGCTCCGGGTGCGTACACCTTCCTCGACCCCTCCGACAACACCCCCGAAGACGACGACCTGCTGCTGATGCCGGGTGCCCAGGGCGCCTGGACGGAGCCGCAGCCCGGTGTCGTCCCCGCGCCCCCCGTGGCCGTACCGCCGGCCGAGCACCTCGGGTACCAGCCGCTCGTGCAGGAGGCCCCGGCCCCCGCGTACGAGCCGCACGAGACCGGCGCACACGAGGCGGGCGGCCGGGACTCCGGCTCCGTCGACCTCGGCGCCGTACGGATCCCCGCGCCGGCCGCCGAGAGCCCGCAGCCCCAGACCCAGCAGCCCCGGCGTCCGCTCCACATGGGCCCGCCGACCCCCGACGGCACGGCCGGCGTCGTCCGCTCGCTCGCCGACCGCGGCCCCGCCCCCGTGCCGGCCGCGCCCGCGCCGGTCCAGTCCCCGCCCACCAGCGGCCTGGAGTACCTGGACGCGCCCCACACGGCCCCGGCCGCCCCGGTGGCGCAGCCGGTCGAGGTCCCGCAGCACGTCGACGCCCCGCCGCAGGGCGCAGAGGCGTGGCCGCAGGAGCCGCAGCAGCCGCAGGAAGCCCTGCAGCCGCTGGAGCCGCACGCGTCACAGCAGGCTCACCACCCGCTTCCCGCCCCAGCAGAAACGGTCGTTCCCGACCAGGTGGCACCCCCGCAGTTCGCCCCGGCTCCGGCCCCGGCGGCGCCGGAGGAGCCGGTCGACGAGCAGCCGGTGACGGTCCCGCAGGCCACGGAGCTGCACGCCCCGCAGCCGGTGGCGACGGTTCCCGCGCCGCGCGACGCCACGGCGCCGGAGCACCAGGCCATCTCCGGGGCGCAGCTGCTCGGGGCACCGGCGCAGCAGGAGGTGCCGGCGCACCCGGAGCAGCCGGTCATGGCCCCCGTGCCGGCGCCCGAGGCCCCCGAGGCGGCCCAGGCACCGGCCCCGCAGCAGGCGGCTCCCGTGGAGGTCGCCCCGGAGCAGCCGGAGCAGCCGGAGCAGGCCGCCGAGCCCGCGCAGGCCGCCGAGCCCGCGGAGGCCCCGGAGCCCGCGCAGGCCCCGGACGCCGTGACCCCGGCAGCCGTGGCCCCGGACGCCGACGCGCCGCAGGTCCTGGCGCCGGCACCGGTGGAGCCGCAGGCCGTCGTCGTGGAGCCGGTACCGGTTCCGCAGCCCGAGCAGCCGCCCGCGGTCGAGCCGGTGGCACAGGCGCCTCAGGCCGCGGCGCCCGAGCCGGCCGAGCCGCAGGCCGCGGCGCCCGAGCCGCGGGCCGCCGCACCGGTGGCCCCCGCCGCGGAAGAGGCCGCCGCGCCCGCCCCGGCCGCGTCGGTCCCGGAGGTCGCCGCCCCCGCCCCCGCCCCCGCCGCAGCCGAGGCCCCGGCCTCCGAACCCTCCGAGGCGACCGCTCCCGTCGCCGAGGCCGTCGTGCCCGTCGAGCCCGTGGCCGAGGCGCCCGCCCCGACGGAGCCCGAGACGGACGTCCAGCCCGCCGAGCAGGCCCCGGCCACCGCCGGACCGGCCGCCGCCGAGCCCGCCGGGCCCACCGAGACCGCCGAGCAGCCCGCGAAGGAGCCCGCCGAACAGGCCCCGGCCGCCGCGGTGCCGGCCCCCGAGGCCGCCCCGGCCACCGAACCCGCACCCGCGGACCCGCCCGCCGAGGACCCGGCCGCCGTACGGCAGGCCCCCGCCGAAGAGCCGGCCGCCGCACAGCCGCAGCCCCTTGACGAGCCGGCCGCCGCACAGCCCCGGCCCGCCGAGGACGCGGTCCCCGTCCCGGGCGCGGCACCCGCCGAGGACCCGGCCGCGGCGCCGGAGGTCCCCGAGGCGGCGGTCCCCGCCGGCCCGCCGGCCCCCGGCTACGCCGACGAGGATCGCGAGGCGATCCTCCGCGTCATGCGCGAACGCCGCGACATCCGCAACGGCTTCCGCAGCGACCCGATCCCGCACGAGGTGCTGCTCCGCGTCCTGGAGGCGGCCCACACCGCCCCGTCCGTGGGCCACTCGCAGCCCTGGGACTTCGTCGTCATCCGCTCGGCCGAGACGCGCCGCACGATGCACGAGCTCGCCCAGCGCCAGCGCGAGGCGTACGCCACATCGCTGCCCAAGGGCCGGGCCAAGCAGTTCAAGGAACTGAAGATCGAGGCGATCCTCGACACCCCGGTCAACATCGTCGTCACCGCCGACCCCACCCGCGGCGGCCGCCACACCCTCGGCCGGCACACGCAGCCCCAGATGGCCCCGTACTCCTCCGCGCTGGCGGTGGAGAACCTCTGGCTCGCCGCCCGCGCCGAGGGCCTCGGCGTCGGCTGGGTGAGCTTCTTCGACGAGCGCGAGATGGTCCGCGCCCTCGGCCTGCCCGAGCACCTGGAGGTCGTCGCCTACCTGTGCGTGGGGTACGTCGACGAGTTCCCCGAGGAGCCCGAGCTGATGCAGGCGGGCTGGGCCAAGCGCCGCCCGCTGTCGTGGGTCGTCCACGAGGAGACGTACGGCCGCCGGGCCCTGCCCGGCGAGCAGCCGCACGACCTGCTCCAGGAGACCGTCGCCACCGTGCGGCCGCTGGACGCCAAGGCGCTCGGCGAGGCGTGGGAGCGGCAGAAGCGCATGACCAAGCCGGCCGGCGCCCTCGGCATGCTGGAGATCATCTCCGCGCAGCTGTGCGGCCTGTCCCGGAGCTGCCCCCCGCCGATCCCGGAGCCCGCCGCCGTGGCGATCTTCGCGGGTGACCACGGGGTGCACGCCCAGGGCGTCACCGCCTGGCCGCAGGAGGTGACGGCCCAGATGGTGGCCAACTTCCTCGGCGGCGGGGCCGTCTGCAACGCCTTCGCCACCCAGGTCGGCGCGGAGGTGTGCGTCGTCGACGTCGGCGTCGCCGCGGACCTGCCCGCCACCCCCGGCCTGCTGCCCCGCAAGGTGCGCGCCGGAACGGCCGACTTCACCGCCGGCCCCGCCCTCACCCGCGAGGAGGTGCTCGCCGCCCTGGAGGTCGGCATCGAGACCGCCCGCGACCTGGTCGCCGCCGGCAACAAGGCGATCCTCACCGGTGAGATGGGCATCGCGAACACCACCGCGTCCGCCGCCCTCATCTCCGTCTACACGGGCGCGGACCCGGCCGAGGTCACCGGCCGCGGCACCGGCATCAACGACGAGATGCACGCCCGCAAGGTCGACGTCGTACGCCGCGCCCTCGACCTGCACCGGCCCGACCCGGCGGACCCGATCGGCGTCCTCGGGGCGGTCGGCGGCCTGGAGCACGCCGCGATGGTCGGCTTCATCCTCGGCGGCGCCTCGCTGCGGACGCCCGTCATCCTCGACGGCGTCAGCGCGGGCGCGGCGGCCCTGGTCGCCCGCGCCATCGCACCCGAGTCGCTGGCCGCCTGCATCGCCGGCCACCGCAGTGCCGAGCCCGGCCACATGGCGGCGCTCAACAAGCTGGGCCTGCGCCCCCTGGTCGACCTGGACCTCCGCCTCGGCGAGGGCACCGGCGCCCTGCTCGCCCTGCCCCTGGTCCAGAGCGCGGCCCGTGCCATGCACGAGGTCGCGACCTTCGACTCGGCGGGCGTCAGCGAGAAGTAGCGCGACCACCACCGCGGGCCCCCGCCCGCGCGCACGTCCCCGCGCCCACCGCGGCCGGCCCGTCCCCCGACGGACCGGCCGCGGCGTGACGATCGCAACGCGTCCGGGCCCGCGGCACCCCCGGCCGCGCCCCGTATCGTGGTCGCCAGCGCATGCCCCCCGCCCCACCAGCCACTTCACCGTCGCAGTGGCCCCGCAGCCGCACCATCCGCCGAGGAGACCACACCGCCATGGTCGAGCACGCCGAGCAGCCCGCCTACCCCGTCGGACTCCGCCTCTCCGGGCGCCGGGTCGTCGTCATCGGCGGTGGCCAGGTCGCCCAGCGCCGCCTTCCGGCCCTCGTCGCCGCGGGCGCCGACGTCACGCTCGTCTCGCCCTCCGCCACCGCCTCCGTCGAGGCCATGGCCGAGACGGGGGAGATCCGCTGGGAGCGCCGCCGGTACGAGGACGGCGACATCGCCGACGCATGGTACGCGCTCGTCGCGACGAGCGACGCCGAGGCGAACGCCCGTGCCTCCGCCGAGGCGGAGCGGACGAAGACCTGGTGCGTACGGGCCGACGACGCCGAGGCGGCGACCGCCTGGACCCCCGCGACGGGCCGGGTCGAGGGCGTCACCGTGGCGGTCCTCACCGGCAACGACCCGCGGCGCTCCGCCGCCGTGCGCGACGCGGTCGTGGAGGGGCTGCGGGACGGCAGCCTCGCCGCCCCGCAGCACCGCTCCCGGACGCCGTTCGTGGCGCTCGTCGGCGGGGGACCGGGCGACCCCGACCTGATCACGCTGCGCGGCCGCCGGCTCCTCGCGGAGGCCGACGTCGTGATCGCCGACCGGCTGGGCCCGCGCGACCTGCTCGACGAACTTCCCCCGCACGTCGAGGTGATCGACGCGGCGAAGATCCCGTACGGCCGGTTCATGGCCCAGGAGGCGATCAACAACGCCCTGATCGAGCACGCGAGGCGGGGCAGGTCGGTGGTCCGCCTCAAGGGAGGTGACCCGTTCGTCTTCGGCCGGGGCATGGAGGAGGCGCAGGCGCTCGCCGAGGTGGGCATCCCCTGCACGGTCGTCCCCGGCATCTCCAGCTCGATCTCCGTCCCCGGCGCCGCCGGGATCCCCGTCACGCACCGGGGCGTCGCCCACGAGTTCACCGTGGTCAGCGGGCACGTCGCACCCGACGACCCCCGCTCGCTCGTCGACTGGGCCGCCCTGGCGAAGCTCAGGGGCACGCTCGTCATCCTCATGGGCGTGGACAAGATCGGCCGCATCGCCGAGGCGCTCGTCGCCCACGGCAAGGACCCGGCCACCCCGCTCGCCCTGGTCCAGGAGGGCACGACCGCCGCGCAGCGCCGCGTGGACGCCACGCTCGCGACCGTCGCCGAGACGGTACGGGCCGAGGACGTCCGTCCGCCCGCCGTGATCGTCATCGGCGACGTGGTCCACGAGGGGCCGCAGAAGCAGGGGCGGTAACCCTCCCCGAGCCCTGGGCGCCGCCCCACCGGGCCGGCGCCCCAGTCCCCGGCCCCAGAACCAGTCCCAGCCCCAGACCACCTCCGGGTGGCGCCGTACGGCGCCACCCGGGCACCCCCCACCGAGGCAGCACCGTGGCAGAGATCATCACCCTCGACGACCCCGACGACCCGCGCCTGCACGACTACACGGGCCTCACCGACGTCGAGCTGCGCCGCCGCCGCGAACCGGCGGAGGGGCTGTTCATCGCCGAGGGCGAGAAGGTCATCCGCCGGGCCCGGCAGGCCGGCTACGCGATGCGGTCGATGCTCCTGTCGGCGAAGTGGGTCGACGCCATGCGCGACGTCATCGACGAGGACCCCGCCCCGGTCTACGTCGTCCACCCCGACCTCGCCGAGCGGGTGACCGGCTACCACGTCCACCGGGGCGCGCTGGCGTCCATGCGGCGCGAACCGCTGCCGGAGGCGTCGCGGGTGCTGGCGACCGCCCGTCGCGTGGTGGTCATGGAGTCGGTCAACGACCACACCAACATCGGCGCCATCTTCCGCAGCGCCGCCGCCCTCGGCATGGACGCCGTCCTGCTCTCCCCGGACTGCGCCGACCCGCTGTACCGGCGCTCGGTGAAGGTCTCGATGGGGGCGGTCTTCTCCGTCCCGTACGCCCGGCTCGACGCCTGGCCGCGGGGCCTGGACGCGGTGCGCGACGCCGGGTTCCGGCTGCTGGCGCTGACGCCCGGCGAGGACGCCACCCCGATCGACGAGGCGGCCCCGCACCGGCTGGACCGGGTGGCGCTCATGCTGGGCGCCGAGGGCGACGGCCTGACGGAGCGGGCGATGCGGGCCGCCCACGAGCGGGTCCGCATCCCGATGGCGCACGGCGTCGACTCGCTCAACGTCGGCGCGGCCGCGGCGGTGGCGTTCTACGCCGTGACGGCGGGCCGCCCCCAGCCCTGACCCGGCCACCCCCGGCCCTGACCCACCGGGCCGTCCGCGGCCCCGACCCACCGGCCGCGCTCAGCCCTGGAGGGCCTGCGCCCCGGCGATCCCCAGCAGCACGACCAGGGTCACGACGACGAAGACGAACAGGCGCTGCCGCAGCAGCCGCGGATTCGCGGGCCTGCGCAGCCCCGAGGACGCCCCCGCCCCCGTACCGGTCCCCGGGCCGGTCCTGCGGGGGCCCGTGCGCGGGCCGGTGCGCGGCCCCGGGTGCGACGCGTTCCGCCGGGGCCGCGAGGAACCGCCGGTCCGCGATCCCTGCCCGCCCTGGTGTCGCGGCGCGGGGGTGCGCTGCGCCGACCGCTCCGGGTACCGCTCCGTGGGCCTCGGCTGCGCGCGACCGCCCCGCGGCCCCGTGGAACGCTCGGCCCGGGCCAGGCGCTCCGCCCGCTCGGGCCGGGGCGCCGGGGGCCGCCCGTCCGGCGGCTGGGGCGCCATGCCGAGCCCCTGTGCCTCCCGCGCGGCGATCTCCTTCAGCCGCAGGGAGAGCTGGAGCGTGGTGGGCCGCTCCTCGGGCTCCTTGGCGAGGCACGCCCGCACCAGCGGCGCCAGGGCGTCCGGAACGCCCTGCAGGTGGGGCTCCTCGTGCACCACGCGGTACAGCAGCACCTCGGAGCTGCCGTGCCCGAAGGGCGAGTCGCCCATCGCCGCGTACGCCAGGGTGGCGCCGAGGGCGAAGACGTCGGTCGCGGGGGTGACGGTGGCGCCCCGCACCTGCTCCGGCGCGAGGAACCCGGGCGAGCCCACCGCCGTGCCGACGTGGGTGAGGGTGGAGGCGCCGGTCGCCCAGGCGATGCCGAAGTCGATGATCCGCGGGCCCTTGGGGGAGAGCAGGATGTTCGACGGCTTCAGGTCCCGGTGCACCACACCGGCCTCGTGGACCGCGACGAGCCCCTCGGAGAGGGCGGCCCCGATCGCGGCGACGTCGGCCGCCGACAGCGGCCCCTCCTCGGCGATCTTGTCGTGCAGGGAGGGGCCCGGTACGTACTGCGTGGCGAACCACGGGCGGTCCGCCTCCAGGTCGGCCGCGACCAGCCGGGCCGTGCACCCGCCGCGGATCCGCCGCGCGGCGGACACCTCGCGCGCGAAGCGCGAGCGGAACTCCTGGTCCTCGGCGAGGTCCGGCCGGATCACCTTCAGCGCCACCCGCTGTCCGCGCCGGTCGGAGCCGAGGTACACGACCCCCATGCCGCCCGCGCCGAGCCGCCGGTGCAACCGGAACGAGCCGACGACACGCGGGTCCTCGCGCCGGAGCCGCATCATCGCCATGTCCGTCCCCTACCTGCCGTGGGGAGCTCCCCACCCCGCCGTCGCGGTCTTCTGACGCCGCCCAGCTTACGTACCCGGACCCGGGTGCGCTCATAGGCCGCGCCCTCACGCCCCGATCGATTCCCCGTCCCGAGCGCGCCGCCTGAGGCCGGCTCAGGGACCCTCGGCGGGCGGTCCCCTGGGTCCTACGGACGATCAATACGCTTGATCGGCAAGGGGGTTGGCCCGCGGTCCGGGTGCTCCGCCCGCCGCCCGGTCGGGGGGCCTCCGCACGGGCCGGTGGGGGAGGCGTGAGGACCCCCACGCGCACCCCGGAGGGACGTGAGCGATGTCACCCGCGCGCCGGGCGGCGCCCCCCTGCGCCCCGCGCGCCGTCCGCTCCTCGACGGTCTTCCCTCCGGGAGGACCCCGGGGCGCGGGGCCGCCGTCTCCACCCAGGGGAGTACGCGCCCCGGGGGGCCTCCTCCTGGAGGAGGCCCGGCAAGGGGTACGACGGCATGACGCCCGGGCTGTCCCGTTTCCCTAGGGTTGTTGTCGAGCGGTGGGTGCAGCACTCGTCCCCCGAGGTCCGACACCCGCCGCCGCAGACAGACGGGAGAGGGCCATGGCGGACACGGCACCGCGGACGCCGGTCCGCACGCTGGGGCGGAAGGCGTCGTACGTCTCGTCCGACGGCCGGCCGTCGGGCCGCCGCCACCCCTGGTGGCGACGGCGATGGTCCTCCCCCTCGCCACCCTGCTGGTCGTCGTCTTCGGCGGCTGGGAAGCGGTGGTGACACAGGCGTCGTCCGTGGGCGTGATGCTGGGGCGCTGAGCGGCGCTCCGGGCCCGGGAGAGCGGCCCGGGCCGGGGACATCCGGCCATACAGCCCCGTGGGGACGGGGGTGCGGCGGACGGCAGTGGCGGTGGGTCGGCTGGGGAGCCGCCCACCGCCACTTCTTCACGCCCGAACGTCCGGCCGCCCTGCCCCGCCCGGCTCGCCCTGCCCGCCGCGAGCCGGGCGCACCCGCCGCGCCGGTCCGGGGGCCGCCGCTCGAGGTCGCCGTACGACGGAACCCCCGTCCGCGCGAGGCGGACGGGGGTTCCGGAGGTGTGGACGATACTGGGATTGAACCAGTGACCTCTTCCGTGTCAGGGAAGCGCTCTCCCGCTGAGCTAATCGTCCTCGGGGCCGGGGCACCGTGACAGATCGTACGGAACCGCGGGCACTGCGTGCGCGATACTGGGATTGAACCAGTGACCTCTTCCGTGTCAGGGAAGCGCTCTCCCGCTGAGCTAATCGCGCGGGAACCGCTGCTACCAGCGGTTTCAGTGGACGATACTGGGATTGAACCAGTGACCTCTTCCGTGTCAGGGAAGCGCTCTCCCGCTGAGCTAATCGTCCTTGGAGGTGGAGACGGGATTTGAACCCGTGTAGACGGCTTTGCAGGCCGTTGCCTCGCCTCTCGGCCACTCCACCCGGAGTGTGCGGGGTCTCGGGAAGATCCCCCACGTCGAGCGGACGACGAGATTCGAACTCGCGACCCTCACCTTGGCAAGGTGATGCTCTACCAACTGAGCCACGTCCGCCTGTCTTTTTCCGGCCCGCTTCCGCGTCCCGGCGACGTGTTGAACTCTAGCGGATTCCCGGGCCAGTACAAAAACGCGTTTCCGCAGCGTGCTGCCCCGCCATCCGGCGCGTCCCGGTTCCGCGCCACCACCGGCCCCCGCGCCGACCTGCGCCCACGGCTCCCGAACGGCCCCGGCGCGCCCCCCGCCCTACACTCGCATCCGTGCACGACCTCGCTCCCCTCGCCCGCTTCGGCGGCCTCGTCGCGACCGACCTGCGGGACGTCACCAGCGACCCGGAGGCCCTCGACTCCTCCGGCTTCTGGGCCGTCGCCGCCGATTTCGAAGGCCGCCTCACCTGCGCGCGCTTCGGTGACGTCCGGCCCGAGCCGGTGCCCGCCCCCGTGCCGGGCCGATGGCGCGGCCCCGCGGCGGGCGACTGGACCTCGTCGCTCGACCGGGCGGCGTACACCGCGGGCGTGCGCCGCATCCGCGAGCACATCGCTGCCGGCGAGGTCTACCAGGCGAACCTCTGCCGGGTGCTCTCCGCGCCCCTCCCGCCCGGCACGGCGGACGCCGCCGACGTGGACGCCCTCACCGCACTGCTCGCCCGCGGCAACCCCGCCCCCTATGCGGGAACGATTCGCCTGCCCGCGCACGGGGTGGAGATAGCCACCGCGTCGCCCGAGCTGTACCTGCGGCGCGACGGCCGCGCGGTCGAGTCCGGCCCGATCAAGGGCACCGGCAGGACCGCGGACGACCTGCTGGAGAAGGACCACGCCGAGAACGTGATGATCGTGGACCTGGTCCGCAACGACCTCGGCCGGGTCTGCGCCACCGGGACCGTCACCGTCCCCCGGCTCTGCGCCGTCGAGCCCCACCCCGGCCTCGTCCACCTGGTCTCCACCGTCCGCGGCGAGCTGGCCGCCGGTGAGGGCTGGGCCGGGCTCCTGGGCGCGACCTTCCCGCCGGGCTCGGTCACCGGCGCCCCGAAGTCCAGCGCCCTGCGGATCATCCGGGCGCTGGAGACCGAGCCCCGGGGGCCGTACTGCGGCGGCGTCGGCTGGGTCGACGCCGACCGTCGCACCGGGGAGCTGGCCGTCGGCATCCGCACGTTCTGGCTCGACCGGCGCGAGCGCGGCGGCGTCCTGCGCTTCGGGACCGGGGCGGGCATCACCTGGGGGTCCGACCCCGAGCGGGAGTGGCAGGAGACCGAGCTCAAGGCGGCGAGGCTGCTCGCGGTAGCGTCGGGCGTCCACGAGGCGAGCGGAAGGACCATCTGACATGAAGGTGTGGGTCAACGGCGGGCTGCGGGACGCGGACACCGCGACGATCTCCGTCCTCGACCACGGCCTGACCGTGGGGGACGGGGTCTTCGAGACGCTCAAGGCGGTCCGCGGCCGGGCCTTCGCCCTCGAACCCCACCTCGACCGGCTCGTGCGCTCCGCGCGCGGCCTCGGTCTGCCCGACCCCGACCTGGACGAGGTCCGCCGCGCCTGCGCCGCCGTCCTGGAGGCGAACCCGATGCCGCTCGGCCGGCTGCGCGTCACCTACACCGGTGGCCTCTCCCCGCTCGGCTCCGACCGGGGCGACGACGGTCCCAGCCTGGTCGTCGCCGTCGGCGGGGCCACCCCGCGCCCGGACAGCACGGCCGTCGTCACCGTCCCGTGGACCCGCAACGAGCGCGGCGCGCTCACCGGCCTGAAGACCACGTCGTACGCGGAGAACGTCGTCGCCCTCGCCCGCGCCCACCGGGCCGGCGCGTCGGAGGCGCTCTTCGCCAACACCGTCGGGCGGCTCTGCGAGGGCACCGGCTCCAACGTCTTCGTCGTCATCGACGGCCGGATCCACACCCCGCCCCTCGCCTCGGGCTGCCTCGCCGGGATCACCCGCCGGCTGGTCGCCGAGTGGACCGGCGCCGTCGAGACGGACCTGCCGATGGACGTGCTGCGGAGCGCGGAGGAGATCTTCCTGACGTCCACGCTGCGGGACGTCCAGGCCGTCCACCGTGTCGACGACCGCGAGCTGGCGCCCGCGCCCGGCCCGGTCACCGCCAAGGCCATGCGCGTCTTCACCGAGCGGTCGGCGCTCCTGTGACGGGGTGATGGCCCGGCGCCCCGGGGTGGGTAGGAGAAGGGTGATGACCACCACCCTGCGGCCGGTCGGGCCGCTCCAGCAGGCCGGCGACGGCACCCGCTCGCGCGCCTACGAGGTGTGCGTGAACAGCCGCCCCGTGGGCGGGGTGCGGATCGCGACGGTACGCACCGCCGACGGGGCCGTCGGCACCATCAGCGACCTGCGCGTCGCCGAGGCGGACCGCGGCCGCGGCCGCGGGACGGTGGCCGCCCTCGCGGCCGAGGAGGTGCTGCGGGGCTGGGACTGCGAGCGGATCCGCGTCTCGGTGCCGGCCGGCGCCGCGCCCGCCCGGCGCCTGGCCGCCGCCCTCGGGTACACCGAGAGCGGCCACCTCCTGCTCAAGGAGCTCGACCGGGCCGACCCCGGTCCGCCGGCCCCCGCGGGGCTGGAGGTCCGGCCGATGACGGCCGCCGAGTTCGCCCCCTGGCGGAGCGCCGCCCCCGGCCGCCGGGAACTGCTCCCCGACGACCCGGCCGCCGGGGGCGCCCGGGTCGACATCGCCCTGCGGGACGGCGTCCCGGTGGGCCACCTGTGGACCGGGTGGCGCGACCTGCCGGCGGGGGAGCGGGTGCCGTACGTCTGGGAGGTGGAGGTCACCGCCACCGAGCGCGGCAAGGGGTACGGCCGCGCCCTCATGCGCCGCGCCGAGGCCGCCGTGCGCGAGGCGGGGGGCCACCGCCTCGCCCTGCGCGTGGACCCCGCGAACGCCCCGGCTCGCGCCCTGTACGCCTCCCTCGGCTACCGCCCGCTCTCCGTCGACTACGAGAAGCGCCTGTACTGAGCCCGGTCCGGCGCGCTCAGCCCGCGAGGAGGCGGTCGGCGATCTCCTCCACGCGCGCCCGCAGCCCCTCCTGGCTCTTCCCGCCGTCCAGCCGCTCCCCACCGATCAGGTACGTGGGCGTCCCGGTGACGCCCAGCGCCTTGCCCTCGGCCTGGTCGGCGTCGACGGCCAGCAGGTGCCGGCCGTCGATCAGTGCGGTGTCGAACTCCTCGTCATCCAGACCCAGTTCACGCGCGACCTCCAGCAGGAACGCCTCGCCCTCGGCGTCCAGCCGCTCCACGCCGGCGAGAACCGCCTCCGCGTACGGCCACCCCCGTCCCTGCGCCAGGGCCTCCTCGGCGGCCTGCGCCGCGGCGTACGCGTGCCGGTGCTTCTCCAGCGGGAAGTGGCGCAGCCGCACATCCAGCCGGTCGCCGTAGCGGGCCCGCAGCGCGCGCAGGTCGTCCAGGGCGGTCCGGCAGTCCGTGCACTGCAGCTCGCACCAGACGTCCAGGACGACGGGCCGCGCGGTGGGATCGGTGGTCGAGTCGCTCATGGGGCCAGTCTCCCAGCCGCGCGGTCCGCGCCCCAACCGGGACCCGGGGCGGAGGGCGACCCGGAGATTCCCCGGAGATGCCGCGCCACGCCCGCCTGGACCGTGGCCGCCGCGCACCCGGCCGATGCAGGATGGAAGGGACGTGACCCCCAGCTCTGGAGGACCGGATGCTCGCCGAGACCATATGCACCGCGGTGGCCGCGGCCGGACTGGGCATCGCGGCCGTCACGGCGTACCGCAGGCGCTTCCGCGCCGCCGTGCGCGTCGCCGCCTACGCGCTCGTACCGCTGGGCCTGGTACTGACCGGCACCGTCCGGTGGCTGGCCGGTACGGCGTTCAGCCCGGCGGCCTGGGTCGGCTTCGGCCTGCTCGGCGCGTCGTGGCTGCTGTTCGCCGGGACCCGGGTCGCCGAGCGCCGCGCGGGTGGCGGCCGTGGGCGGCGCGGTACGGCGGCCGCGGACGGGCCCGAGGCGGGGGCCGTCGCGCCGGGTGCGGCCCGCCCGCCGCTGGACGCCGGGGCCCGGCCGGGGAAGGCGACCGCCGCCCCCGGCGACGACTTCGACGAGATCGAGGCCATCCTCCGCAAGCACGGCATCTGACGCAGCCCGCCCCGCGCGGGAGGGGTCCGCGGGTGCGGCCCGGGGGCGACGCCGGGGCGGTCCGGAGGCGCGGCCCGGGGCGGTCCGGAGGCGCGGCCCGGGGCGGTCCGGGGTGGCGCGGAGGGTGGCGGTGGGAGGCGCCGACATGGCGCTCCACGGAAGAATGAGGCGAACTGCCCTGATTTGGGCGGCCTGTTGGGTCCGGAGCGGCCCGTCGGCTGCGCCATGATCTGCCCCGAGATGCTCGATACCTCGCGGGAGCAGACCCCCGCCACCTCCGAAGAACCGCGCGGCTGCCTGTTCGCGCTCTCCCAGCCACCGCTCATGATCTTCCTGGCGGTGATCGGCGTCCTGCTGCTGATGGCGTCCGTGCACGACCTGTTCCTGCTGTGAGCCCGGCCCGGGTGCGGGGCCGGCCCGCCGACCGGTCAGCCGGCCGCCTCCCTGCGCCGGGCGCGGTAGGCCGCCACGTGCAGACGGTTGCCGCAGGTGCGGCTGTCGCAGTAGCGGCGGGACCGGTTGCGGGAGAGGTCGACGAAGGCGCGGCCGCAGTCCGGCGCCTCGCACCGCCGCAGCCGCTCCCGCTCGCCCGCCACCAGGATGAAGGCGAGGGCCATGCCGCAGTCGGCGGCGAGGTGGTCGGCGACCGAGGCGCCGGGGGCGAAGTAGTGCACGTGCCAGTCGTAACCGTCGTGGTCGGTCAGCTGCGGCGTGGTGCCGGCGGCCGCCACCAGCTGGTTGATCAGCCCGGCCGCGGTCCGCGCCTCGGGCGCCGCGAACACCTCGGCGAACCGGCCCCGCACGGCGCGCACCGCCCGCAGGTCGTGTGCGTCCAGCTCGCCGACGCCGCTGATCTTGTGGCCCTCCACGAACGCGTACAACGACGGCACGTCCCCGAGCGCCTCGCCGCGGCCACCCTCCGGCGCCGTGTTCACGAGGTCGACGACGGTGTCGAGGGCGATCCGGGTGTCGTGGGGGATCAGCACGCTTCCGCTCCCTGGCCTGCCGCGGGCGGGCGCCCGACGGGTTCCGCTGACTCTAGCGGCTCGTCCGCGGCGTCCCCGGCGCGCGCCCGCGTCCCCCGGACGGCGGAGAAATCGCGCCGGGGCGGCGGGGCCGGGGAGCGTCCGCGCCCGGGTGCGCCGGGGGAGCGTGGGTCGCGGGAGGCGTGCGTGCGCGTGCGGACGGGCAGGGACGGCCGGCACCGCGACGGTGCGCGGTGACGGCCACCCTGCCCGTCCGCAGGCTCACCCGTTCCACGGCCGGCTGCCGTGCGGTGGCCGTGGAGGGGTGCCGGCGCCGTCGCCCCGAGTCGGACGGCGCCGGATGGCTCTGGGTCGCTCAGTCGTTCAGCTCTCCGCCAGGATGTGGGAGAGCTCCGTGTCGAGGTCGAAGTGACGGTGTTCGGTACCGGGCGGAACCGCGGCGTCGGTCCGCTTCAGGAACGACTCCAGGGCCCGGGCCGGGGCCTCGAGAAGCGCTTCGCCCTCCGGGGAGCTCAGCGCGATGCAGACGACGCCCTGACCGTGGCTGCGGGAGGGCCAGACTCTGACGTCGCCGGTGCCGGTGGGCCGGTGCAACCCTTCGGCGAGGAGATCACGGGCGAAGACCCACTCGACCGTCTCCTCGGCGCCGGTGTGGAAGGTGGCGTGCACGGCATACGGATCGGCCGTGTCATACCGCAGGCCCGCGGGGACGGGCAGTGAGGACTCACTCGACACAACGAGGCGCAGGTGCAGCTCGCAGCTGACCGTGGTGTTCATAAGCGCCATGGCCTTTCGCTCAGTGTGCGCTCGGGGATTCGCACGTCGGCGAAATCGACATCCCACCTACCGTGCCGTTGTAAACCCCTCTGCCCGTTTTGAGTGGCCTTGGGTACCTCGTTCGGCGGTGTGTAACCGGCGGTTATAGGTCCATTTCGGTAAGCCGCGCGAACCCGGATCGTCAGGTAGGTTGGGCCTTATGCGCGCGGAGAGTGACGAGCGGGAGAGGGTCGCCGGGCCTGCGGCGGCCGGCGGGCCCGCGACGGGGGACGCCCACGGCGGGGAGCACACCAGCGGGACGAGCGGCGTCGGGACGACCGCCGCGGAGCGGCCGCTCGGCTCGCGCGCGCCCGCCTTCGTCAAGGCCAGGCGCACCCTGCACCTCAGCTGGCAGGTCGGGGTCTTCCTCATCGGCCTCGCCGTGGTCCTGGCGGGCGTGCTCATGCTCGTCCTGCCCGGTCCCGGCTGGTTCGTGATCTTCGCGGGCATGGCGATCTGGGCGACGGAGTTCGTCTGGGCGCAGCTCGTGCTCCGCTGGACCAAGCGCAAGGTCACCGAGGCCGCGCAGCGCGCGCTCGACCCCAAGGTCCGGCGCCGCAACATGGCGCTCACCGCCGCCGGGCTCGTCATCGCCGGCGCCCTCGTCGGGATCTACCTGTGGAAGTTCGGCATCGTCATGCCGTGGAAGATCGCCCAGTGACCCGTCGGGCCCCGAACCTGGTCGGCGCACCCGCTGACATGCGGTAATGTTTGCCGTGCGCCCGGGCGATTAGCTCAGCGGGAGAGCGCTTCGTTCACACCGAAGAGGTCACTGGTTCGATCCCAGTATCGCCCACCACCCGGACCGAAGGCCCCGAGGATCCACCGATCCCGGGGCCTTCGGCATATCCGCGCGCGGACGCGGAACACGGTCCGCCATGGACTGGCACCACTACCGCTTCCGCAGCCTCTGGACCCTCCCCGCCCCCGTCACCACGGTCTACGCCGCCCTGGAGCGCCCCGAGGAGTACCCCCGCTGGTGGCCCCAGGTCCGTGCCGCGCACCGCATCGACGGTCGCTCCGGCACCGCCCGCATCCGCTCCGTGCTCCCCTACGCGCTCGCCGTCACCCTCACCGAGCGCCGCCGCGACCCCGCCGCCGGCATCCTGGAGGTGACCCTCACCGGCGACGTCGAGGGCTGGGCCCGCTGGACCGTCACCCCACACCCGACGGTCGGCAGCCGAGCCCTGTACGAGCAGGAGGTCCGCGTCCGCAAGCCCCTGCTGCGCCGCCTCGCCGTACCCGCCCGCCCCCTCTTCCGCGCCAACCACGCCCTGATGATGCGGGCCGGCCGTCGCGGCCTCGCCGCCCGCCTGCGAACGGTTTGAACGAAAGCCCGCGGGACCTGTATGGTTCAGTGCGTTCCCGGGCGATTAGCTCAGCGGGAGAGCGCTTCGTTCACACCGAAGAGGTCACTGGTTCGATCCCAGTATCGCCCACCGAGGAAGGCCGGTCCGCCCAGCGGACCGGCCTTCTCGCGTTCCCGGCCGCCCCGTTCCCGGCCACCGCTCACGCGGCCGCCACCGACTGTCCGGGGCGTACCGGCCACGCCGGGTCCACCTCCTCCTCCGAGCCGTTGCGAGCGAACCACGCCTGCAACCCCCGGGCCTGCGCCGCGTGCCACACCGCCTGCCGGGAGTGCAGCTCCGCCACCGTCAGCTCCTCCAGCCGCGTGGCGAACCGGCGCCCCACCGCGCGCACCACCCCCAGCGCCGCCGTCGCGTCCGCCCCGGCGTCGTGCGCACCGTCCAACGCCACCTCGTAGTGCGCGCACAGGTCGGTCAACGTCCGCCGTCCCTTGCGGTACCGGTCCAGGTGCTTGTCCAGCACCCGCGGGTCCAGCACGCGCAGCGGCGCGTCGTTCAGGTACCGCCCCAGCGACGACGCCCGGTGCCGGCGCAACTCCCGGTCCAGCAACGTCAGGTCGAACGGCGCGTTCATCACCACCAGCGGCCGGCCCGCGGCCGCCTGCTCGGACAGCGCCCGGGCTATCTCCTCCATCACCGGCGCGGGCCACCGCCCGAGCCGCTGGAGGTGATCGTCCGTCAGGCCGTGCACCTCCGTCGCCTCCCGGGGCACCGGCACACCCGGGTTCACCAACCACCGCGTCGTCCGCACCCGGCCACCCTCGGTGTCCTGCACCACGACCGCCGCCGAGACGATCCGGTCCCGCTCCACGTCGACGCCCGTGGTCTCCGTGTCGAAAGCGGCCAGGGGTCCTTCAAACCAGCGCGCCATACCCCGAACTCCTCGTACATCAGCGGCAGATGGTCAGATCCCCTGCCCGAATCGGTGATACCCGGACCGTTTGCCCCGTACGCCGCCCGGTGACAACACACATGAGCAGCAGCTCTCCTGAAGCACAGCCAGCCCGGAAGGCACGAGGAGCCATGGCGCTCGCCGCGCAGCCCGACCCCGGCACCCACCCCGTACCGCCTCTCCGCGGCGACCTCGCGACCACCGCCTGCATGGAGACCCTCCAAGTCGGCTACCTGCACGCGGTCGTGGCCGCCGCCGGCTGCACCCTGTCCCAGCCGTTCCCCGACAACGGCATCGACTGGCACGTCAGCCACAGCGCCCCCGGCCACGCCGTCGACGACGAGGTGACCATCAAGGTGCAGCTGAAGGCCACCTACCAGATCCCCCCGCGGCCACCGGGCCCCGCCTTCTCCTTCACCCTCGACAACGACCACCTGCTGAAGCTCGCCCGCACCCCCGTGGCCGTCCACAAGATCCTCGTCGTGATGCTCGTCCCCCGGGCCCGCGACGACTGGATCGGCGCCGGGCACGACCGGCTCGACCTGCGCCACTGCTGCTACTGGACCAACCTCGCCGGCCACCCCGTCACCGGCAGGCGCCGCACCACCGTCCGCGTACCGACCGCGCGGATCTTCGACGACCGGGCCCTCTGCGGGATCATGACCCGGGTAGGGGCGGGAGGCAGACCCTGATGCACCGACCGACCGACGGACCGGCCCACCCCGAACCGCGCCGCGTCGACCCCCACGTCCTCGGCGCCCTCCTCGACCGCCACGGCTGGCACCGCCGGGGCGGCGCCGCCGGCCACTACACCCGCTGGACCCCACCCGGCCCCGGCACCACCCCCACCAGCCTCCTCATCCCCGACGGCCGCGCCTTCCCCGACTGCGACGACCTCCTCGCCGAAGCGCTCGACGCGCTCGCCCGCAGCACCGCGCCCTCCGCCCGCGACGTCCTCACCGCCCTCGCCGTCCCCAGCGACGAGGTGCGCTGGTGGTGCGGGACCGGCCACGACACCGGCCCGCCCGACCCGCTCGGCGCCCCCGCCGAGGCGGCCCCCTGGACCGCCCAGGACCGGTTGCGCGCCGCCGCCCGCCAGGTCCTCGTCGCCGCCGCCCTCGCCGTGCACGGCCACGCGCGCCACCACGGCGCGCGCCACCGCGACCGCGCCCGCGCGCTCGTCGACGGCGTCCTCGTCGGTACGCCGCCCCCCGCCGGGTGCGGGCTCACCGCCTTCGTCCCCGTCACCCCGGCCCGCCCCGTCACCGAGCGCCTCCACCACGCGCTGCACGCGGCCCGCGAGGCCGTCGACTACCAGCGGGCCACCGGCCGCCCGGACGCCTTCGACACCGCCGTCGCCGCCGGCGTCAGCCGCGAACTCACCGAAGCGCTCGTCGCGCTCGTCCACGGCACC
The DNA here is from genome assembly GCF_024600715.1 of Streptomyces changanensis. Classification (NCBI taxonomy): domain Bacteria; kingdom Bacillati; phylum Actinomycetota; class Actinomycetes; order Kitasatosporales; family Streptomycetaceae; genus Streptomyces; species Streptomyces changanensis. The sequence goes on along the minus strand of NZ_CP102332.1, from coordinate 1,038,636 downwards.
GAGGGCGCCGCCGTCACCCTCGCCTGGGCACCCGCCGCGGGCGCCCCCGCCGGCTGCGCCACCCGCCCCGAACCCGTCGAGTTCACCCCCGGTGACCTGCCCGCCCTCCGCCAGGCCGGCGACCGCTACCTGCGCGACGAACCCTCCGTACCCGCCCGCGTCACCGGCGCGGTCGTCCGCCTGTGCCGCTCCGGCCCCCGCGGCGCGGGCACGGTCCGGCTGCGCGTCCTGTCCGGCGCCGACGTCCCGCGCCTGCGGGTCACCCTCGACGAGGACGCCTACCGGACGGCCGTCCACGCCCACCTGGCCGGCCTCCCGCTGCGCCTCTCCGGCGACCTGGACAGCCGTGCCGGCTTCCGCCGGTTGACCGGCGCGCACGACGTGGAGCCCGTCCCCGTGGACGACGCCGAGCGCGACCGGCTGCTGAAGGCGCTCGACGGGGAGTGCTGACCCGGGCAAACCGTTTCGCGACGGGGGACGCTCGCTCGGTACCATGCGGTACTGCATGCGCGCGCCCCCCTCCCCGGGGCGCTCCCCCTTCAGTCAGGAGAGACCGGTGTCAGACGTCCGTGTGATCATCCAACGCGATTCCGAGCGGGAAGAGCGCGTGGTGACGACGGGCACTACGGCCGCCGACCTCTTCGCCGGCGAGCGCACCGTCATCGCGGCCCGCGTGGACGGCGAGCTGAAGGACCTCGCGTACGCGCCGCGCGACGGCGAGACCGTCGAGGGCGTCGAGATCTCCTCCGAGGACGGCCTGAACATCCTGCGCCACTCCACCGCGCACGTCATGGCGCAGGCCGTGCAGGAGCTGTTCCCCGAGGCCAAGCTGGGCATCGGCCCGCCCATCCGGGACGGCTTCTACTACGACTTCGACGTCAAGGAGCCCTTCACCCCCGAGGACCTCAAGCGCATCGAGAAGAAGATGCAGGAGATCCAGAAGCGGGGCCAGCGCTTCTCGCGCCGCGTCACCACCGACGAGGACGCCCGCGTCGAGCTGGCCGACGAGCCGTACAAGCTGGAGCTCATCGGCCTCAAGGGCAACGCCGCGCAGGCCGCCGACGGCGCCGACGCCGAGGTGGGCGCGGGCGAGCTGACCATCTACGACAACCTCGACGCCAAGACCGGCGAGCTGTGCTGGAAGGACCTCTGCCGCGGCCCGCACCTGCCGACCACGCGGAACGTCCCGGCGTTCAAGCTGATGCGCTCCGCCGCCGCCTACTGGCGTGGCAGCGAGAAGAACCCGCAGCTCCAGCGCATCTACGGCACCGCGTGGCCGTCCAAGGACGAGCTCAAGGCGCACCTCGAGTTCCTCGCCGAGGCCGAGAAGCGCGACCACCGCAAGCTCGGTGCGGAGCTGGACCTGTTCTCCTTCCCCGAGGAGCTGGGCCCGGGCCTCGCGGTCTTCCACCCCAAGGGCGGCGTGATCCGCAAGGTGATGGAGGACTACTCCCGCAAGCGGCACGAGGACTCCGGCTACGAGTTCGTCAACACGCCGCACATCTCGAAGGAGAAGCTCTTCGAGACGTCGGGTCACCTCCCGCACTACGCGGAGGGCATGTTCCCCGCGATCGAGTTCGACGAGCAGAACTACCGCCTCAAGGCGATGAACTGCCCGATGCACAACCTGATCTTCAAGTCGCGCGGGCGCTCGTACCGCGAACTTCCCCTGCGGCTGTTCGAGTTCGGCACGGTCTACCGCTACGAGAAGTCGGGCGTCGTCCACGGTCTGACCCGCTCACGCGGCTTCACCCAGGACGACTCGCACATCTACTGCACCAAGGAGCAGATGGCCGAGGAGCTCGACAAGCTCCTCACCTTCGTCCTGGACCTGCTGCGCGACTACGGCCTGAACGAGTTCGAGCTGGAGCTGTCCACCCGCGACGACTCCGACAAGTTCATCGGCTCGGACGAGGACTGGGCCGAGGCCACCGAGGCGCTGCGCCAGGCCGCCGAGAAGCAGGGCCTGCCGCTGGTGCCCGACCCGGGCGGCGCCGCCTACTACGGGCCGAAGATCTCGGTCCAGGCGCGGGACGCGATCGGCCGGTCCTGGCAGATGTCGACCCTCCAGGTGGACTTCAACCAGCCGAAGCGCTTCGGCCTGGAGTACACCGCGGCGGACGGCTCCAAGCAGCAGCCGGTCATGCTGCACCGGGCGCTGTTCGGCAGCATCGAGCGGTTCTTCGGCGTGCTCCTGGAGCACTACGCCGGCGCGTTCCCCGCGTGGCTCGCCCCGGTGCAGGCGGTCGGGATCCCGGTCGGCGACGCGCACGTGCCGTACCTCCGCGACTTCGCTGAGGAGGCGAGGAAGCGCGGGCTGCGGGTCGAGGTGGACGCCTCGTCGGACCGCATGCAGAAGAAGATCAGGAACGCGCAGAAGTCCAAGGTCCCGTTCATGGTCATCGTCGGTGACGACGACATGAACGCCGGCACGGTCTCCTTCCGCTACCGCGACGGCTCGCAGGAGAACGGCATCGCCCGCGACGAGGCCATCGCCAAGCTCGTCGACGTGGTGGAGCGCCGCGTCCAGGTGTGACCCCGCACCGAGGGGCGGTCCCGGCCACCGGGGCCGCCCCTCGGCGCTTCCGCCGTCACGCCCAGCGAATATGCTGGCCCGCATGACGACTGAGCCGGAGCAGCAGATCGGAGTCGGGACGCCTGACGCGTTCCAGCGCCTGTGGACGCCCCACCGGATGGCGTACATCCAGGGGGAGAACAAGCCGACCGGCCCCGGCGCCGACGACGGCTGTCCGTTCTGCACGATCCCGGCCAAGTCCGACGAGGACGGCCTGATCGTCGCCCGGGGCGAGTCGGTGTACGCCGTCCTCAACCTGTACCCGTACAACGGCGGGCACCTCATGGTCGTGCCGTTCCGGCACGTCGCCGACTACACGGAGCTGGACGACGCCGAGACCGCCGAGCTGGCGCTGCTGACCAAGCAGGCGATGACGGCGCTGCGCACGGCCTCCGGCGCGCACGGGTTCAACATCGGCATGAACCAGGGCAGCGCGGCGGGTGCCGGGATCGCCGCCCACCTGCACCAGCACATCGTGCCCCGCTGGGGCGGCGACACCAACTTCATGCCCGCCATCGCCGGCACCAAGGTGCTGCCGCAGCTGCTCGGCGACACCCGCCGGATGCTCGCCGAGGCGTGGCCGGAGGCCTGAGCCGGGCCCGGCCGGTGTGAGACCGCCGGCCCCGGCGGCGCCCCCGCGCCCCGGGGCCGCTCCGCGGGTCAGGCGTCGTACACGTCGGCCTTACGGGGTGCCGGGTCGGCGGTGAAGTTGCTGCCGGCGAGCGAGCTGGTGTCCACGCCGTGCTCGTCGAGCATCCTGACCGTCGCGGCGTGCACGGCGCGCATGACGGGCGTGGAGGCGCGGATGACGTCGTCCGCCATGAAGCGGTGCTTCCACGGCGGCTCCGCCCAGGCGTGCCGCAGACCGAAGGGCTCGGGCAGGACCAGTTTGCCGCCGAGGAACTCGAGGACCGGCGGGAACCACGTGAGCGGGGCGCGGACGGCCAGCCGCACCACCTCGTTGGTCTCCACGAGGGGGAGCTTGATCTCGCGGGTCTCCCAGAAGCGGACGGTCTTGGAGACCTGCCGGGTCTTCGCGGCGGGCTTGCTCGTGAAGAGGGAGTGGACGGGGCCGAGCGCGTGCCCCGAGACCTCGATGCGCAGCGTGTGGAGCAGGGCGGTGACCGTGACGAGCATCGTCAGGACCAGCTGGCCGTCCCACAGGACGAACTGCACGCCCAGGTAGTGGCGGTTGCCCTTGCCGAACTGGTTCTCGTTGCAGATCCGCTGGATCTCGTGCGGCTTGACCTGGTACATGACCACGTCCTCGCCGTCGGGGCGGGCGACCTCCTTGGCGCCGTCGCCGACGGGCACCACGACCCAGTGGTGGACGGACGGGCTGGGGAAGCCCGTCTTCAGCGAGCCGCGTTCGAGCAGCTTCAGCTGGTCGTGGATGGGCCGTATGACGTCCCAGGTGCGGAAGGCGTGGATCTCCTTGCCGTCGCGGGGCTTCAGCTCCTCCGCGAGGTGCCAGCCGCCCCAGCGCGTGCCCATGCCGAGTATGCCGCGCGGGCCGGCGTAGAAGACGATGTTGGAGCGCTGCTCGGCGGTGAGCTTCTCCAGGGACTGGCGCAGCTCCTCGGCGGCGGTCTCGCCGGGGCTCTGCGGGACGGCCTCGGGGATCTTCGCGGCGACGCCGCCCCCGCTCAGCAGCGCCTCCCAGCGGGTCCGCAGGTCGCGGGCGGTCGTCTCGCAGACGTGCTTGGCGAGGAACCAGCCGGCCACCGGCGCGATGATCGCGGCCCGTACGTACAGCGGCCAGAAACCGTCCAGCGGCAGCTTCCACAGGGCCAGCACGGCGAGCATGCCGACGCCGACGAGGAGGGTGCTGCCGGCGGCGCCGGCCCGCTTGTTGGCGGCGCCGGCCAGCGAACGGCGGATCTGGAAGACGACCAGCCACAGGAGCAGGCCGGGGAGGAACACCACGCCGCAGAGCAGCGTGATGAGCGTCAGGCGCAGGTCCCGCTCCTTGCGGATGCGGTTGGCGGCGAGGCAGTGCTCGACGACCGGCCTCGGGTCGGTGCCGAAGGACTGGATGACCGGCTTGCGGGCGCCGCCGAGCATGCGGGCCACGACGGCCCGGGAGAAGGCCTCGCCGAGGTTGGGTTCGAAGAGGGAGAACTTCCCCTTCTTGACGGTCGACTCGTACCAGGCGTTGTTCGCCTTGAGGATGTCGTCGACCGGGCTGTCGCGGTACGCGGCGGAGGCCAGGGCGTTCGTGGCCACCGCCTGTCCGGCCGAGCCCTGGAGCGGGACCTGTGCCCCGGGACCGAAACTGTCCATTGTCGCCTTCGCCCCCATCGACGCACGTGCCGTGCCGCATCCCTGACCCCGCACTGCGGCCCTGCCCAACTCCGCCGTGTCGCACACCTGCTGAGTGGGGCGCTCCAGCCTATCGGGGAGTCGGCCCGCGCGTCAGTGGGAACCGGGACAGCCGAGGGCCGCCCGCCGGGAGGGGGCCGGCGGACGGCCCGGCCGGTGGCGCCGGTGCGATCAGCGGGGGGCGCCCTCGGGTTCCTCCTTGCGCAGCCGGTCGGCGACGTGCGGCGGCATGGCCTCGTGGCGTGCGTAGGAGCGGCCGAAACGGCCCGTGCCGTGGGCGAGGGAGCGGAGGTCGACGGCGTACCGGCCGATCTCCAGCTCGGGCACCTCGGCGCGGACGAGGGTCCGCCCGGGCCCGGCCTGCTCGGTGCCGACGACGCGGCCGCGGCGGCCGGAGAGGTCACTCATGACGGGACCGACGTACTCGTCCGGGACGAGGACGCGGACCTCGGCGACGGGCTCCAGCAGGCTGACGGGGACGCCCGCGGCGGCCTCGCGCAGGGCCAGGGCGCCGGCGGTCTGGAATGCCGCGTCGGAGGAGTCCACCGAGTGCGCCTTGCCGTCGACCAGGGTGACGCGGACGTCGACGAGGGGGTACCCGGCGGCGACGCCGCGGGCGGCCTGGGCGCGGACGCCCTTCTCCACCGACGGGATGAACTGCCGCGGCACGGCGCCGCCGACGACCTTGTCGACGAACTCGATGCCGGAGCCGGGCGGCAGGGGCTCCACCTCGATGTCGCAGATCGCGAACTGGCCGTGCCCGCCGGACTGCTTGACGTGGCGTCCGCGCGCGGTGGCGGGGGCGCCGAAGGTCTCGCGGAGCGCGACCCGGTGGGGCACGGCGTCGACCTGGACGCCGTAGCGGCCGCGCAGCCGTTCGAGGGCGACGTCCACGTGCGCCTCGCCGAGGCACCACAGGACGACCTGGTGGGTGTCCGGGTTCTGCTCCAGGCGCATGGTGGGGTCCTCGGCGGCGAGCCGCGCCAGCCCCTGGGAGAGCTTGTCCTCGTCGGCCTTGCTGCGGGCCTGGATGGCCAGGGGCAGCAGCGGGTCGGGCATGCTCCAGGGCTCCATGAGGAGCGGGTCGTCCTTGGCCGACAGGGTGTCGCCGGTCTCGGCGCGGGAGAGCTTGGCGACGCAGGCGAGGTCGCCCGCGACGCAGTGGTCCATCGGGCGCTGCTGCTTGCCGAACGGGGAGAACAGGGAGCCGACGCGCTCGTCGACGTCGTGGTCCTCGTGACCGCGGTCGGCGAGGCCGTGGCCGGAGACGTGGACCGTCTCGTCGGGGCGGAGCGTGCCGGAGAAGACGCGGACCAGGGAGATGCGGCCGACGTACGGGTCGGACGTGGTCTTGACGACCTCAGCGACCAGCGGGCCGTCCGGGTCGCAGGACAGGGCGGGGCGGGGCTCGCCGCGCGGGGTGGTGACCTCGGGGGCGGGGCGCTCCAGCGGTGTGGGGAAGCCGCGGGTGATCAGGTCGAGGAGTTCCACGGTGCCCAGGCCCTGCCGGCCGCCCGGGGCGGCGGGCGCGGCGGCGAGCACGGGGTGGAAGCTGCCCCGGGCGACGGCCTTCTCCAGGTCCTCGACGAGCGTCTTGAGGTCGATGTCCTCCCCGGCGAGGTAGCGGTCCATGAGGGTCTCGTCCTCGCTCTCCGCGATGATGCCCTCGATGAGCCGGTTGCGGGCCTCCTCGATCAGGGGGAGCTGGGCGTCGTCCGCGGGGTCCTCGCGCCGCTCGCCGGTGGAGTAGTCGAAGATCCGGCGGGTGAGGAGGCCGACGAGGCCGGTGGCGGGGGCGTGCCCGTCGGCGGCCTCCGGGCCGAGGACGGGGAGGTAGAGCGGAAGCACGGCGTCGGGGTCGTCGCCGCCGAAGAGCTCGCCGCAGACGCGGGCGAGCCGCTCGTAGTCGGTGCGCGCGGTGTCGAGGTGGGTGACGACGATGGCCCGGGGCATGCCGACGGCCGCGCACTCCTCCCAGATCAGCCGGGTCGAACCGGCGACGGCGCCCTCCTCCTGGGCGGCCGAGACGACGAAGAGCGCGGCGTCGGCGGCCCGCAGTCCGGCGCGGAGCTCGCCGACGAAGTCCGCGTAGCCGGGGGCGTCGAGCAGGTTGATCTTGCAGCCGTCCCACTCGACGGGGACGAGGGAGAGCTGTACCGACCGCTGCCTGCGGTGTTCGATCTCGTCGTGGTCGGAGAGGGTGGAGCCGTCCTCCACGCGCCCCGCCCGGTTGACGGCGCCCGCGGTGAGCGCGAGGGCCTCGACGAGGGTGGTCTTGCCGGATCCGCTGTGGCCGACCAGCACCACGTTCCTGATGGAGGGGGGCTGGTCGGCCGTAGCCGCCCTGCCGGCGGCCCCGAGGTGGGTGTGCGCCTTGTCGCCCATGGTTCTTCCTCCCGATCGCTGGTGGACGGTGAGGTGGGGGGCGCGGGCTCGTCATGGGGAGCGGGGCGGGGGCGCGGGGGCCCCGGCCCGGGCGGGTCGGCTCCGGCGGTGCCCGCGGTCGTCCTTCGAGCTTTCCACCCCTCCGGGGCTGCGTCCATACGTCGGACATCGACCGACGTCGGAGGGGTGCCGCGGGTGCCCGGGGGTTTCCCGGCACGGTCCGTCGCTACGATGGGCCAGCCGGTGGCCGAAGGGGCCGCCCGGCCACCTACCCCTCGGGAAGGCCATGCTGAACAAGTACGCGCGTGCGTTCTTCACGCGTGTTCTCACACCGTTCGCCGCGTTTCTCCTCCGCCGCGGGGTGACCCCCGACGCGGTGACGCTCGTGGGTACCGCGGGCGTCGTGGCGGGAGCGCTGGTCTTCTTCCCGCGCGGGGAGTTCTTCTGGGGCACGATCGTGATCACGCTGTTCGTGTTCTCCGACCTCGTCGACGGCAACATGGCACGTCAGGCAGGTGTGTCCAGCCGGTGGGGCGCGTTCCTCGACTCCACCCTGGACCGCGTCGCGGACGGGGCCGTCTTCGGCGGCTTCGCGCTCTGGTACGCGGGCGCCGGTGATGACGACGTGCTGTGCGCGGTGTCCATCTTCTGCCTGGCCAGTGGGCAGGTCGTGTCGTACACGAAGGCGCGGGGAGAGTCGATCGGGCTGCCCGTCGCGGTGAACGGCCTGGTGGAACGGGCCGAGCGGCTCGTCGTGTCGCTGGTCGCCGCCGGACTCGCCGGCCTGCACGCCTTCGGCGTGCCGGGCGTCGGGATCCTGCTGCCCATCGCCCTGTGGGTGGTGGCCGTCGGCAGCGCGGTGACCCTGGGGCAGCGGGTCGTCACGGTCCGTCGCGAGGCCGCGGAGGCCGACGCCGGCGGAGGTACTCCGAGGGGGAGCGAGGCCACGTCATGAGCGCGATGAGGGACCGGCTGACCGACGCCCTGTACGGGGCGGGCTGGAGCACGGTGAAGAGGCTCCCCGAGCCCGTCGCGACCGCGCTCGGGCGGCGCATCGCCGACACGGCGTGGAGGCGGCGCGGCAAGGGCGTGCTGCGGCTGGAGGCGAACCTGGCCCGGGTGGTGCCCGACGCGACCCCGCAGCGCCTCGCGGAGCTCTCCCGCGCCGGGATGCGCTCGTACATGCGGTACTGGATGGAGTCCTTCCGGCTGCCGACGTGGAGCGAGGAGCAGGTGCGCCGGGCCGTCGACATCAAGGACATCGACCGCCTGACCGACACCCTCGCGGCCGGCCGGGGCGTCGTCCTGGCGCTCCCGCACCTCGCCAACTGGGACCTCGCCGGCGTGTGGGCGACCCGGGCGCTCGGCGTGCCGTTCACGACGGTCGCCGAGCGGCTGGAGCCCGAGTCGCTGTACGACCGGTTCGTGGCGTACCGCGAGTCGCTGGGCATGGAGGTGATCCCGCACACCGGTGGCAGCGCCTTCGGGGCGCTCGCCCGGCGGCTGCGCTCCGGCGGACTGGTGTGCCTCGTCGCGGACCGCGACCTGTCGGCGTCCGGCGTCGAGGTCGACTTCTTCGGCGAGCGGGCACGGATGCCCGCCGGTCCCGCGCTGCTCGCCCAGCAGACCGGCGCGCTGCTGCTGCCCGCCACGCTCTGGTACGACGACGCGTCGACGATGCGGGGACAGGTGCACCCCCCGGTGGACGTGCCCGCCTCGGGCACGCGCGCCGAGAAGACGGCCGTGATGACCCAGGCGCTGGCCGACGCCTTCGCCGGCGGGATCGCCGAGCACCCGGAGGACTGGCACATGCTGCAGCGGCTGTGGCTCGCCGACCTGGAGACCCCCGGGGGCCCCGCGTGAGGATCGGCATCGTCTGCCCCTACTCGTGGGACGTCCCGGGCGGCGTCCAGTTCCACATCCGCGACCTGGCCGAGCACCTGATCCGCCTCGGCCACCACGTCTCGGTGCTCGCCCCGGCCGACGACGGGACGCCGCTGCCGCCGTACGTGGTCTCGGCCGGCCGGGCCGTCCCCGTCCCGTACAACGGCTCCGTGGCCCGGCTGAACTTCGGTTTCCTGTCGGCGGCGCGGGTGCGGCGGTGGCTCCACGAGGGCACCTTCGACGTCATCCACATCCACGAGCCGGCGTCGCCGTCCCTGGGCCTGCTCGCCTGCTGGGCGGCGCAGGGACCGATCGTCGCCACCTTCCACACGTCGAACCCCCGCTCGCGCGCGATGATCGCCGCGTACCCGATCCTCCAGCCCGCGCTGGAGAAGATCCGCGCGCGGATCGCGGTGAGCGAGTACGCCCGGCGCACGCTGGTGGAGCACCTCGGCGGTGACGCCGTCGTCATCCCCAACGGCGTGGACGTCGACTTCTTCGCCCGCGCCGAGCCGAAGGCCGCCTGGCAGGGGGGCACGCTCGGCTTCATCGGCCGCATCGACGAGCCGCGCAAGGGGCTCCCCGTCCTGATGAAGGCCCTCCCACGCATCCTCGACGCCCGTCCCGACACGCGGCTGCTGGTCGCCGGCCGGGGCGACGAGGAGGAGGCCGTGGCGTCCCTGCCCGCCGAGATGCGCCGGCGCGTGGAGTTCCTCGGCATGGTCAGCGACGAGGACAAGGCACGGCTGCTGCGCAGTGTGGACGTGTACGTGGCGCCCAACACCGGAGGCGAGAGCTTCGGCATCATCCTCGTCGAGGCCCTGTCGGCGGGCGCGCCCGTGCTCGCCAGCGACCTCGACGCGTTCGCCCAGGTCCTGGACCGGGGCGCGGCCGGTGAGCTCTTCGCCAACGAGGACGCCGACGCCCTCGCCGACGCGGCGGTCCGCCTCCTCGACGACGCGCCGCGCCGCGCGGAGCTCAGCGCGCGGGGCAGCGCGCACGTACGGCGCTTCGACTGGTCGACGGTCGGGGCGGACATCCTGGCGGTGTACGAGACCGTCACCGACGGCGCCGCCTCCGTCGCGACCGACGAGCGGACCACCGGTCTGCTGGCGCGCTGGGGCCTGGCACGCGATTGACGGGGGTGCCGTGATGGGGGCGGACACGATCGTCCACCGGCTTGACCTGGGGTACTTCGTACGGCCCGCGGTGGAGACCGGCACCGGCCTGCCGCGGGTGGAGCCGGTCCTGGCCTACCTCGTGCGCCACGAGGCGGGCCTGCTGCTGTTCGACACCGGCATCGGGGCGGGCGACCCGGAGGCCGAGGCGCACTACCGGCCCCGGCGGCGGGACCTGCGGGCCGCGCTCGCCGGCGCGGGAGCCACGCCCGGGGACGTCCGGCTCGTGGTCAACTGCCACCTCCACTTCGACCACTGCGGCGGCAACCCCGCACTGGCCGGGCGCCCCGTGCTCGTCCAGCGCACGGAACTCGCGACCGCCCGGGCGGGCGGCCACACCATCGACGCCCTGGTGGACCACCCCGGCGCCCGGTACGAGGAGCTCGACGGCGAGGCGGAGGTGTGGCCCGGCGTGACGGTCGTCCCGACACCCGGGCACACCGAGGGCCACCAGTCGCTGGTGGTGTCCGGCTCCGGGGGGACGACCGTCCTCGCCGGGCAGGCCCGGGACTTCGCGTCGGAGTTCGCCTCCGACGAGATGGCCCGCCGGGCCGGGCTCGACGCCCCCGGCACCGACCGGCCGCCCCACCCGCACTGGCTCGACCGGCTGGCCGACTTCGCGCCGGGGCGGGTGCTGTTCGCCCACGACCGGTCCGTGTGGGAGGGCGCCATGCCGCCGGGAGGGGGCGCCCCGCGGACGGGGGAGGGGCCGGCGCGGCCGCCCCGGTAGCCTTCGGCCCGTGACCGTAACGCTGATCTGGATCGCCGTCGCCCTCGTCGCGATCGGCCTGTACCTGAGCTGGACCGCGGGGCGGCTCGACCGGCTGCACGCCCGCATCGACGCCGCACGCGCCGCGCTCGACGCGCAGTTGCTGCGCCGCGCCTCGGTCGCCCAGGAGTTGGCCACCGCCGGGATCCTCGACCCGGCGGCGTCGATCGTCCTCTACCAGGCCGCCCACGCGGCCCGGCAGGCCGAGGAGGAGCAGCGGGAGGTCGCCGAGAGCGAGTTGAGCCAGGCGCTGCGCGCGGTGTTCGGCGAGCCGGAGCAGATGGAGGCCGTACGGGAGGTGCCCGGCGGCGACGAGGCGGCCGGCGAACTGGCCGCGGCGGTGCGCCGGGTGCCGATGGCCCGCCGGTTCCACAACGACGCGGTGCGCGCGGCCCGGGCGCTGCGCAGGCACCGTACGGTGCGGTGGTTCCGGCTCGCGGGGCACGCGCCGTTCCCGATGGCGTTCGAGATGGACGACGAGCCGCCGGTGGCCCTCGCGGACCGGGCGGCCTGAGGGGCGTACGAGCGGAACCCGGGCCGGGCGCCGGACGGGCCCGGGTCGCGGTGGGCCGCAAGGGCCCCGGACGGCGCAGGTCCGATGCAGGGCTCCGGGCGGCGCGCGTCGCCGGTCCGGCGCCGGGTACCCGGGCGGCCGGTGGACCGCGCCCGGCCCCGGCCGTACCCGCCGCGCCGCGCCCCGGACGCCGGGCGTTCACGCAAAACGAGCCACCACCTCATCATTGGCCCTTGCTGTGGACTGGGTGGGGCGTGTTTCCTCGCCTGTGTTGTCCCCGGGTCGTCGTACCCGCCCCGTATGCCCGAGTGAGGTCTTCGTGTCCACCACGCCCACCACCACCCCGCAGTCCCCCGAGACCGGCACCGCCCGCGTGAAGCGCGGCATGGCGGAGCAGCTCAAGGGCGGCGTGATCATGGACGTCGTCACGCCGGAGCAGGCGAAGATCGCCGAGGACGCCGGTGCCGTCGCCGTCATGGCCCTGGAGCGGGTGCCCGCCGACATCCGCAAGGACGGCGGCGTCGCCCGCATGTCCGACCCGGACATGATCGAGGGCATCATCGAGGCCGTCTCGATCCCCGTCATGGCCAAGTCCCGCATCGGCCACTTCGTCGAGGCGCAGGTCCTGCAGTCCCTCGGCGTCGACTACATCGACGAGTCCGAGGTCCTCACCCCGGCCGACGAGGTCAACCACTCCGACAAGTGGGCCTTCACCACCCCGTTCGTCTGCGGCGCCACCAACCTCGGCGAGGCCCTGCGCCGCATCGCCGAGGGCGCGGCCATGATCCGCTCCAAGGGCGAGGCCGGCACGGGCAACGTGGTGGAGGCCGTCCGCCACCTGCGCCAGATCAAGAACGAGATCGCCCGGCTGCGCGGCTACGACAACAACGAGCTGTTCGCCGCCGCCAAGGAGCTGCGCGCCCCGTACGAGCTGGTCAAGGAGGTCGCCGAGCTCGGCAAGCTGCCGGTCGTGCTGTTCTCCGCCGGTGGCGTCGCCACCCCGGCCGACGCCGCGCTCATGCGCCAGCTCGGCGCCGAGGGCGTCTTCGTCGGCTCCGGCATCTTCAAGTCCGGCGACCCGGCCAAGCGCGCCGCCGCCATCGTGAAGGCCACCACCTTCTACGACGACCCGAAGATCATCGCCGACGCGTCCCGCAACCTGGGCGAGGCCATGGTGGGCATCAACTGCGACACCCTGCCCGAGGCCGAGCGCTACGCGAACCGGGGCTGGTAACACCCATGGGCAACACCCCCGTCGTCGGCGTCCTGGCCCTCCAGGGCGACGTCCGGGAGCACCTGATCGCCCTGGCCGCGGCGGACGTCGTGGCCAGGCCGGTCCGGCGCCCCGACGAGCTCGCCGAGGTCGACGGACTGGTCATCCCGGGCGGCGAGTCCACGACCATCTCCAAGCTGGCGCACCTCTTCGGCATGATGGAGCCGCTGCGCGGGCGCGTCGCGGCCGGCATGCCCGTCTACGGCACCTGCGCCGGGCTCATCATGCTCGCCGACAAGATCCTCGACCCGCGCTCGGGCCAGGAGACGCTCGGCGGCATCGACATGATCGTCCGCCGCAACGCCTTCGGGCGGCAGAACGAGTCCTTCGAGGCGCGCGTCGACGTCACCGGTGTCGAGGGCGGCCCCGTGGAGGGCGTCTTCATCCGCGCCCCGTGGGTCGAGTCCGTCGGTGCCTCCACCGAGGTCCTCGCCCGGTACGACGGCCACATCGTCGCGGTGCGCCAGGGCAACGCGCTCGCCACCTCGTTCCACCCCGAGCTCACCGGGGACCACCGGCTGCACGCCCTGTTCGTCGACATGGTGCGCGCCGCGCTCGGATGAGATCCCGGTAGGATCGCCGGTGGTTCGTTCTGAATTGGGTTACGCGAAGGAGACAGGCAGATGTCCGGCCACTCTAAATGGGCTACGACGAAGCACAAGAAGGCCGTGATCGACGCCAAGCGCGGCAAGCTCTTCGCGAAGCTGATCAAGAACATCGAGGTCGCGGCCCGTACCGGTGGTGCCGACCCGGACGGCAACCCGACCCTCTTCGACGCCATTCAGAAGGCCAAGAAGAGCTCGGTGCCGAACAAGAACATCGACTCCGCGGTCAAGCGCGGCGCCGGCCTGGAGGCCGGTGGCGCCGACTACGAGACGATCATGTACGAGGGCTACGGCCCGAACGGCGTCGCGGTGCTCATCGAGTGCCTCACGGACAACCGCAACCGCGCCGCTTCCGACGTGCGCGTCGCCATGACCCGCAACGGCGGCTCGATGGCCGACCCGGGCTCGGTGTCGTACCTCTTCCACCGCAAGGGCGTGGTGATCGTCCCCAAGGGCGAGCTGACCGAGGACGACGTGCTCGGCGCGGTCCTCGACGCCGGCGCGGAGGAGGTCAACGACCTCGGTGACACCTTCGAGGTGATCAGCGAGGCCACCGACCTGGTCGCGGTCCGCACCGCCCTGCAGGAGGCCGGCATCGACTACGACTCGGCCGACGCCAACTTCGTCCCGACCATGCAGGTCGAGCTGGACGAGGAGGGCGCGCGCAAGATCTTCAAGCTGATCGACGCGCTGGAGGACAGCGACGACGTGCAGAACGTCTTCGCCAACTTCGACGTCTCGGACGACGTGATGGCGAAGGTCGACGCCTGACCCACGGCGCGACGGCGCCCGACGCGACGGGCCGACGGGACACACCCCCGTCGGCCCGTCGCGTTGTCGGAGGCAGCGGTTACCCTGGCCAACCGCGGCCATCGCCTCGCAGGCGAGGCCGCCGGCCGGCCGTTTCGCACGGCCGCGCCGGGGCCGACGGGCCCGCCGGGACGATGGGCCCGCCGGGGTCGACGGACCGACGGCGACGGACCGACGGACCGACGGACCCAAGGAACGACAGACAAAAGGGGAGGGGTCACATGCGTGTTCTGGGGGTGGACCCGGGCCTGACCCGCTGCGGCGTCGGCGTCGTCGAAGGGGTCGCCGGCCGGCCCCTCACCATGCTCGGCGTCGGCGTCGTCCGCACGCCCGCCGACGCCGACATCGGCCACCGGCTCGTCGCCATCGAGCGCGGCATCGAGGAGTGGCTCGACGCGCACCGGCCCGAACTGGTCGCCGTCGAGCGGGTCTTCAGCCAGCACAACGTCCGTACCGTCATGGGCACCGCCCAGGCCAGCGCCGTCGCCATGCTCTGCGCCTCCCGGCGCGGCATCCCCGTCGCCCTGCACACCCCCAGCGAGGTCAAGGCCGCCGTCACCGGCAGCGGCCGCGCCGACAAGGCGCAGGTCGGCGCCATGGTCACCCGGCTCCTGCGGCTCGCCGCCCCGCCGAAGCCCGCCGACGCCGCCGACGCCCTCGCCCTCGCCATCTGCCACATCTGGCGCGCCCCCGCCCAGAACCGCCTCCAGCAGGCGGTCGCCGCACAGCTCGCGTCGAAAGGCCGTACCGCATGATCGCCTTCGTGACCGGCCCGGTCGCCGCCCTCGCCCCGACCACCGCCGTGGTCGAGGTCGGCGGCGTCGGCATGGCCGTCCAGTGCACGCCGAACACCCTCTCCAAGCTGAGGATCGGTCAGGAGGCCCGGCTGCACACCTCGTTGGTCGTCCGGGAGGACTCCCTCACCCTCTACGGCTTCGCCGACGACGACGAGCGGCAGGTCTTCGAGCTCCTCCAGACCGCCAGCGGCGTCGGTCCCCGGCTCGCGCAGGCCATGCTCGCCGTGCACACCCCGGACGCCCTGCGCGCGGCCGTCGCCTCCGGCGACGAGAAGGCGCTGACGGCCGTGCCCGGCATCGGCAAGAAGGGCGCCCAGAAGCTCCTGCTGGAGCTGAAGGACCGGCTCGGCGAACCCCTCGGCACCGTCCGCCCCGGCGGCGCCGTCCCGACCGGCGCGTCCGGCTGGCGCGACCAGCTCCACGCGGCGCTCGTCGGCCTCGGGTACGCCGCCCGCGAGGCCGACGAGGCGGTCACCGCCGTCACCCCGCAGGCCGAGGCCGCCGACGGCGACCCGCAGGTCGGCCGGCTGCTCAAGGCCGCCCTGCAGACCCTGAACCGGGCCCGCTGACCCCGCAGCCCCACCACCACACCGCGAGGCACACCACATGAACTGGGACGAGACGACCGACGCCACCGCCCCCGAGCGGCTCGTCGGCGCGTCCGCCGACGGCGACGACCAGGCCGTCGAGGCGGCTCTGCGGCCCAAGGACCTGGACGAGTTCATCGGCCAGGAGAAGGTCCGCGAGCAGCTCGACCTCGTCCTGAAGGCCGCCCGTGCCCGCGGCGCCACCGCCGACCACGTCCTGCTCTCCGGCGCCCCCGGCCTCGGCAAGACGACCCTCTCCATGATCATCGCGGCGGAGATGGGCGCCCCGATCCGCATCACCTCCGGTCCGGCCATCCAGCACGCCGGCGACCTCGCGGCGATCCTCTCCTCCCTCCAGGAGGGGGAGGTCCTCTTCCTCGACGAGATCCACCGCATGTCCCGGCCCGCCGAGGAGATGCTGTACATGGCCATGGAGGACTTCCGCGTCGACGTGATCGTCGGAAAGGGCCCGGGCGCCACGGCCATCCCGCTCGAACTGCCGCCCTTCACCCTCGTCGGCGCCACGACCCGGGCCGGACTCCTCCCGCCGCCCCTGCGCGACCGCTTCGGCTTCACCGGGCACATGGAGTTCTACACCCCCGCCGAGCTGGAACGCGTCGTCCACCGCTCGGCCCTCCTCCTCGACGTCGAGATCGACGCCGAGGGCGCCGCCGAGATCGCCGGCCGCTCCCGCGGCACCCCCCGCATCGCCAACCGCCTGCTGCGCCGCGTCCGCGACTACGCGCAGGTCAGGGCCGACGGCGTGATCACCCGGGAGATCGCGGCGACCGCGCTCGGCGTGTACGAGGTGGACGACCGCGGCCTGGACCGGCTGGACCGCGCCGTGCTGGAGGCCCTGCTGAAGCTCTTCGGCGGCGGGCCCGTCGGCCTGTCGACCCTCGCCGTGGCCGTGGGGGAGGAGCGCGAGACCGTCGAGGAGGTCGCCGAGCCCTTCCTCGTACGGGAGGGACTGCTCGCCCGCACCCCCCGGGGCCGGGTCGCGACCCCCGCCGCGTGGGCCCACCTCGGGCTCGTACCACCGCAGGCGGCGGGCCCGGCGACAGGGCAGCCGGGGCTGTTCGAGACGTGACGGCGCGGAGACTCGCACCGCCAGGAACCCCGGTGCGATGCTGGGCGTTGTTCCATCGATGCGGACTCGCCTAGACTCCGCCGATGCCGCCCTTTCAGGTCGGCGTACCCACCCCCGTAGACCAGGCCGCTCACCAGCGCGGTCGTGCGAAGGAATTCCGTCCCGTGGACATTCTGACCCTCCTCCCCTTCATTGTGCTCATCGGGGCCATGTTCCTGATGACCCGCTCTGCGAAGAAGAAGCAGCAGCAGGCCGCGGAAATGCGGAACCAGATGCAGCCCGGCACCGGCGTGCGCACGATCGGGGGGATGTACGCCACCGTCAAGGAGGTCGGTGACGACACCGTCCTCCTCGAGGTCGCACCGGGCGTGCACGCCGTCTACGCCAAGAACGCCATCGGCGCCGTCCTCGACGACGACGAGTACAACCGCATCGTCCACGGCGACACGGGCGCGGACGCCGGCGACGGCGACCTGCCGGTCGTGCCGGACGACGCCTCCTCGCTCGTCCGGCCCGCCGGTGACGCCACCGCCTCCGGTGACACCGAGGACACCGCCAAGCCGGACCTCACGAAGAAGGCCGACGCGGACGACACCGCGCGGGGGGACGTCAGGGACGGCAAGGCCGACGGCGAGGCCGACGCGAAGTAGTCACGCACGGGGACCGAAGGGCGCCGAAGCGCCCGACCGGTCCCCGGACCGCGTGACCACATCGTGCATCTGCGGGGGCAGGTCCCCACACACACTTCGTGGCCGTCCCGCGCACACCCGGCGCGGGACGGTTGGACAGGGAGAAACGACAAGGTGGCAGCACCGAAGAAGGGCAGAAGGCCGTCGGGGGGCCAGGGGAGGCCGGGGCGTGCCCTGGCACTCATCCTGATCGCGATGGTCGCGCTCACGGGCGGGATGTTCTGGTCCGGTCACACCACGCCGCGCCTCGGCATCGACCTGGCGGGTGGCACGACCATCACGCTGAAGGCCGAGGCCGAGCCCGGCAAGGAAGACGCCGTCAACGAGACCAACATGAACACGGCGATCGGCATCATCGAGCGCCGCGTCAACGGTCTGGGCGTCCAGGAGGCCGAGGTCCAGAAGCAGGGCACGGACAACATCATCGTCAACATCCCCAAGGGGACCGACGAGGAGCAGGCCCGCCAGCAGGTGGGCACCACCGCCCAGCTGTACTTCCGCCCGGTCGTGGCCGTCGCGGCCAGCGAACCGGCCGCGCCGGAGCCCTCCCCCTCCACCGGCCCGTCCGGCAGCCCCAGCCCCTCGGCGTCCCCGTCCGGCAAGGGCGGCACGGACGAGGGCGACAAGGCCACCGCACCCGGGTCGTCCCCGTCGCCGAGCGCCACCACGCAGGGCCGCGCGCTGACCGACGCGCTGAAGAAGGCCCCCAGCCCCTCGGGCAGCCCCTCCGGCGCGCCGAGCCCGAGCGGCTCGACGCTGCCCGCCCCGGCCGTCTCGCCGTCGGCCGACCCGGCCACCGACGCCGGCCTCCAGGCGAAGTTCGCCGCGCTCAACTGCGCCGACCCGAAGCAGCGCTCCTCCGTGGGCAAGGCCGCCAAGCCGACCGAGCCCACCGTCGCCTGTGGGCGCAACGGCCTCGGCCAGTGGGAGAAGTTCCTCCTCGGCCCGTCCGAGGTGGACGGCAAGGAGGTCGACGACGCGAAGGGCGTGCTCGACTCCCAGCGCGGCATCTGGATCGTGCAGCTGGAGTTCAACGGCAAGGGCGCGAAGGAGTTCGCCGAGATCACCGGCCGCCTCGCCAGCCAGCCCGAGCCGCAGAACCGCTTCGCCATCGCCCTCGACGGCGAGGTCGTCTCCGCGCCGTCCGTCGACGCCGCCATCCCGGGCGGCCGGGCGGAGATCTCCGGCAGCTTCAACCAGGAGTCCGCCCAGGACCTGGGCAACATCCTGTCGTACGGCGCGCTGCCGCTCTCCTTCGAGGAGCAGTCCGTCACCACCGTCACCGCCGCCCTCGGCGGCGAGCAGCTGCGGGCCGGCCTGATCGCCGGCGCGATCGGCCTCGCGCTCGTCATCATCTACCTGGTGGCGTACTACCGCGGCCTGTCGCTGATCGCGATCCTCTCGCTGGGCGCCTCCGCCGTCCTCACCTACACGATCATGTCGCTGCTCGGCCCGGCCATCGGCTTCGCGCTGAACCTGCCCGCCGTCTGCGGCGCGATCGTGGCGATCGGCATCACCGCCGACTCGTTCATCGTGTACTTCGAGCGCATCCGCGACGAGATCCGCGAGGGCCGCACGCTGCGCCCGGCCGTCGAGCGCGCGTGGCCGCGCGCCCGCCGCACCATCCTCGTCTCGGACTTCGTGTCCTTCCTCGCCGCCGCCGTGCTCTTCATCGTCACCGTCGGCAAGGTCCAGGGCTTCGCGTTCACGCTCGGCCTGACCACGCTCCTCGACGTGGTGGTGGTGTTCCTCTTCACCAAGCCGCTGATGACGATCCTGGCCCGCGGCAAGTTCTTCGGCGGCCAGCACCCCTGGTCCGGCCTGGACCCGAAGCGGCTGGGCGCGCAGCCGCCGCTGCGCCGCACCACCCGCCGCGCACCCGCCCCGATCGAACCGAAGGAGGCGTGAGATGTCGCGACTCGGAAATCTCGGCGCCCGTCTCTACCGCGGTGAGGTCGGGTACGACTTCGTCGCCAAGCGCAAGTTCTGGTACGCCGTCTCGATCCTGATCACGATCACCGCCATCGCCGGCCTGGCGGTGCGCGGCCTGAACATGGGCATCGAGTTCAAGGGCGGCGCCGTCTACACGACGCCGCAGACCACCGTCTCCGCCTCCACGGCGGAGGAGATCGCCGAGGAGACCGCCGGGCACGACGCGATCGTCCAGGAGCTCGGCACCGGCGGCCTGCGCATCCAGGTCTCCGGCCTGGACACCAAGCAGGCCAACGCCCTCAAGGACGAGATCGCCGCCGGCATCGACGTCCCCGCGAAGGAGATCACCGCCGAGCTGGTGGGCCCGAGCTGGGGCGAGCAGATCGCCAACAAGGCGTGGACCGGCCTCGGCGTCTTCATGATCCTGGTCGTCGTCTACCTGGCCTTCGCCTTCGAGTGGCGCATGGCGCTCGCCGCGCTCATCGCCCTCATCCACGACCTCACGATCACCGTCGGTGTGTACGCGCTCGTCGGCTTCGAGGTCACACCCGGCACGGTGATCGGTCTGCTGACCATCCTCGGCTACTCCCTCTACGACACCGTCGTCGTCTTCGACGGTCTGAAGGAGGGCTCGAAGGACATCACCAAGCAGACGCGCTACACCTACAGCGAGATGGCCAACCGCAGCCTCAACGGCACGCTGGTCCGCTCGATCAACACCACCGTCGTGGCGCTGCTGCCGGTGGCCGGCCTGCTCTTCATCGGCGGCGGCTTCCTCGGCGCGGGCATGCTCAACGACATCTCGCTGTCGCTGTTCGTCGGTCTCGCGGCCGGTGCCTACTCGTCCATCTTCATCGCCACCCCGCTCGTCGCGGACCTCAAGGAGCGCGACCCGCAGATGATCGCTCTGCGCAAGCGCGTCCTCGCGAAGCGGGCCGCCGCGGCCGCCAAGGGCGAGACGCCGGACGGCGAGGCCCTCGCCGAGGTCCCGGAGGGCGCGGCCGCCGCGGGCGTCGTCGGTCCTCGTGGCCGCCGCGGACGTCCCACGGAGAAGCGCTGATGACGACGACCGCCGTCCGGGAGCTGCTGCTCAGCCGCATCCGGGACGTCGCCGACCACCCCAAGCCCGGCGTCGTGTTCAAGGACATCACGCCGCTGCTCGCGGACCCCGAGGCGTTCGCCGCCCTCACCGGCGTCTTCGCCGAGCAGTGCGTGCGCCACGGGGCCACGAAGATCGTCGGACTGGAGGCGCGCGGGTTCATCCTCGCCGCCCCCGTCGCGGTCTCCGCGGGGATCGGTTTCGTCCCGGTCCGCAAGGCGGGCAAGCTCCCCGGGGCCACGCTCCGGCAGGCGTACGAGCTGGAGTACGGCACGGCCGAGATCGAGGTCCACGCCGAGGACCTCGCCGCGGGCGACCGCGTCCTGGTCATCGACGACGTGCTCGCCACCGGCGGCACGGCCGAGGCGTCGCTGGACCTCATCCGGCGCGCCGGAGCCGAGGTCGCGGGCGTGTCGGTGCTGATGGAGCTTGGCTTCCTCGGTGGCCGCGCCCGCCTGGAGCCGGCGCTGCGCGGGGCCCCGCTGGAGGCGGTCATCCAGCTCTGACGTGAGGGATCAGCGCCGTGTGGGGGCGTCCGGGCCGATGGCCGGGGCGCCCCCCTCGCGTGCCCCGGGTCCGCTCGATCGGGTGGTGTGGGACAGGATTCCCGCGCAGCGGCCCCCGGGGGGGGCGGACCACTGGTCGGATCTCGGCGAGGACGCGGACCGGCGTCGCCGGGAGAGGGAGCCGCATGACGCCGTCACGCGGGATCGCCCCCGGTCTCGTCCCGCTCGCCGCGCTCACGGCCGTCACCGCGGGGACCGCGCCGACGGGCGCTTCGGGCGGGGCCGGCACGAGCGGTACGGCCGTGGCGGCGGAGCGGGTCGCGGCGGCCCCGGCGCAGTGTCCGCCGCAGCCGGGCCCCGCACCGGCTGGAAGAAGGCCGGCAGCCTCCCGCTGAAGTGGAGCACCGTCGACGACAGCCGCGGTCACTTCGGGAGGCCCGGGATGCAGATGGGGTACGGCTGTCGGGTCCACATGGGGTCGGGCGTCCGCGCGTCCGGGGCAAGGGCTTCGACACCCGGGGGCGGACCGTCCGCACGAGGCCGGTGCGGCAGGACCGGCTCGGTGCGGTCCCGTGGGGCAACGCGGCCGCGGCCAAGGAGACGAAGGTCAAGGGCGGGGCGCTCTTCGCGTGGTCCTGACCCGCACGTCGGGCGGCCGGGACCCGGAGGCGCCCGCCCGCGGGGGACCCTCACGGGCGGGGCGCTCTTCGCGTGGCCCTGACCCGCACGTCGGGCGGCCGGGACCCGGAGGCGCCCGCCCGCGGGGGACCCTCACGCGCCCCTGACCGCCGTGCTCCGGCCGGACGGCCGAAAACGCACCTGACGGGCATCCGGGAACTCCGGGCGCCCGTCCCGCGGGGCCCGCGCTCCCGCCCGGGGCGAGCGGGACGCCCGGGGTGGATACCATGGGATTTCCGGGGCTCACCGGGGCACCCGGACCCGCACGAGGAGCGCCCTTGCCAGACGAGGCCCAGCCACTCTCCGCCGCGACCCCCGACCAGCGGGCCGACCAGGCCGCGGCGTCCTCCGCCGCGCCGCCGACCAGGCAGGACGCCTCGGGCAAGGGCACCGAAGCCGAGCCCGCCCCCGCGGACCCGCCCCGCGCCGCCCGGCCGGCCCCGGCCTCGGCGCCCAAGCCGGCGCCCGCCGCCCCCGCCCGCGCCGCAGGCTCCTCCAACCGGGTGCGCGCCCGGCTCGCCCGGCTCGGCGTCCAGCGCTCGTCGCCGTACAACCCGGTCCTGGAGCCGCTCCTGCGCATAGTGCGGAGCAATGATCCGAAGATCGAAACGGCCACTCTGCGCCAGATCGAGTTCGCCTACCAGGTGGCCGAGCGCTGGCACCGCGGCCAGAAGCGCAAGAGCGGCGACCCGTACATCACGCACCCCCTCGCCGTCACCACCATCCTCGCCGAGCTGGGCATGGACCCCGCGACGCTGATGGCCGGCCTCCTCCACGACACCGTCGAGGACACCGAGTACGGCCTGGAGGACCTGCGCCGCGACTTCGGCGACCAGGTCGCCCTCCTCGTCGACGGCGTCACCAAGCTCGACAAGGTCAAGTTCGGCGAGGCCGCCCAGGCGGAGACGGTCCGCAAGATGGTCGTCGCCATGGCGAAGGACCCCCGTGTCCTCGTCATCAAGCTCGCCGACCGCCTGCACAACATGCGCACCATGCGCTACCTGAAGCGGGAGAAGCAGGAGAAGAAGGCGCGCGAGACGCTGGAGATCTACGCGCCGCTCGCCCACCGCCTCGGCATGAACACCATCAAGTGGGAGCTGGAGGACCTCGCCTTCGCGATCCTCTACCCCAAGATGTACGACGAGATCGTCCGTCTCGTCGCCGAGCGCGCCCCCAAGCGGGACGAGTACCTCGCCATAGTGACCGACGAGGTCCAGGCCGACCTGCGCTCCGCCCGCATCAAGGCGACCGTCACCGGCCGCCCCAAGCACTACTACAGCGTCTACCAGAAGATGATCGTCCGCGGCCGTGACTTCGCGGAGATCTACGACCTGGTGGGCATCCGCGTCCTCGTCGACACGGTCCGCGACTGCTACGCGGCCCTCGGCACCGTCCACGCGCGGTGGAACCCGGTCCCCGGCCGGTTCAAGGACTACATCGCGATGCCGAAGTTCAACATGTACCAGTCGCTCCACACGACGGTCATCGGACCCAACGGCAAGCCCGTCGAGCTGCAGATCCGCACCTTCGACATGCACCGCCGGGCCGAGTACGGCATCGCCGCGCACTGGAAGTACAAGCAGGAGGCCGTCGCCGGCGCCTCCAAGGTCCGCACCGACGTGCCGAAGAGGGCCGGCAAGGACGACCACGTCAATGACATGGCGTGGCTGCGCCAGTTGCTCGACTGGCAGAAGGAGACCGAGGACCCCAGCGAGTTCCTGGAGTCCCTGCGCTTCGACCTGTCGCGCAACGAGGTCTTCGTCTTCACTCCCAAGGGCGACGTCATAGCGCTCCCGGCGGGCGCCACGCCCGTGGACTTCGCCTACGCCGTGCACACCGAGGTCGGCCACCGCACCATAGGGGCCCGTGTCAACGGGCGGCTCGTCCCGCTGGAGTCGACGCTCGACAACGGCGACCTGGTGGAGGTCTTCACCTCGAAGGCGGCCGGCGCGGGACCCTCCCGCGACTGGCTCGGCTTCGTCAAGTCGCCCCGTGCCCGCAACAAGATCCGCGCCTGGTTCTCCAAGGAGCGCCGCGACGAGGCGATCGAGCAGGGCAAGGACGCCATCGCGCGCGCCATGCGCAAGCAGAACCTGCCGATCCAGCGGATCCTCACCGGGGACTCGCTGGTCACGCTCGCCCACGAGATGCGCTACAGCGACATCTCCTCGCTGTACGCGGCGATCGGCGAGGGCCACGTCACGGCCCAGTCCATCGTCCAGAAGCTCGTCCAGGCCCTCGGCGGCGAGGAGGCGGCCACCGAGGACATCGCCGAGTCGGCGCCCCCGGCGCGCGGCCGCGGCAAGCGCCGCGCCAAGGCCGACCCGGGCGTCGTCGTCAAGGGCGTCGAGGACGTGTGGGTGAAGCTGGCCCGGTGCTGCACCCCCGTGCCCGGCGACCCGATCATCGGCTTCGTCACCCGGGGCAGTGGCGTATCGGTTCACCGCGCCGACTGCGTGAACGTCGACTCCCTGTCGCAGCAGCCCGAGCGGATGCTCGACGTCGAGTGGGCGCCCACCCAGTCGTCGGTGTTCCTCGTCGCCATCCAGGTCGAGGCGCTGGACCGCTCCCGGCTCCTGTCGGACGTCACCCGCGTCCTGTCCGACCAGCACGTCAACATCCTGTCCGCGGCCGTCCAGACCTCCCGCGACCGGGTGGCCACCTCCCGCTTCACCTTCGAGATGGGCGACCCCAAGCACCTGGGGCACGTCCTGAAGGCGGTCCGGGGCGTGGAGGGCGTCTACGACGTGTACCGCGTGACGTCGGCCCGCCGCCCGTAACACGGCGCAGGCGTACGGCACACGACGAGGAGGGCCTCCCCGGCAGCGGGGAGGCCCTCCTCATGTGCGGTGCGTCCGCGGGCCGGCGGGCCCACGGACCCACCGGCCGGGCGGATGTTCAGCCGCCGAACTCCTGCAGACCCTTGAGCGCCTGGTCGAGCAGCGCCTGGCGGCCCTCCAGCTCACGCGCGAGCTTCTCGGCCTTGGCGTCGTTGCCCGCGGCACGCGCCGTGTCGATCTGCTTGCGCAGCTTGTCGACCGCGTCCTGGAGCTGACCCGTCAGACCCGCGGCACGCGCGCGCGCCTCCGGGTTGGTCCGGCGCCACTCGGCCTCCTCGGCCTCCTGGATCGCCCGCTCCACCGCGTGCATCCGGGCCTCGACCTTCGGCCGGGCGTCCCGCGGCACGTGACCGATGGCCTCCCAGCGCTCGTTGACGGAGCGGAACGCCGCCCGCGCGGCCTTCAGGTCCGTCACCGGGAGCAGCTTCTCGGCCTCGGCGGCGAGCTCCTCCTTCAGCTTCAGGTTCTCGCCCTGCTCGGCGTCACGCTCGGCGAAGACCGCGCCGCGCGCCGCGAAGAACACGTCCTGGGCGCCGCGGAAACGGTTCCACAGGTCGTCCTCGTGCTCGCGCTGCGCCCGGCCCGCGGCCTTCCACTCCGTCATCAGCTCGCGGTACCGGGCGGCCGTCGTGCCCCAGTCCGTGGAGCCCGACAACGACTCGGCCTCGGCGACCAGCCGCTCCTTCGTCCGACGAGCCTCCTCGCGCTGCGCGTCGAGCGCCGCGAAGTGCGCCTTGCGCCGCTTCGAGAACGCCGACCGGGCGTGCGAGAAGCGGTGCCACAGCTCGTCGTCGGACTTCCGGTCCAGCCGCGGCAGACCCTTCCACGTGTCCACGAGGGCCCGCAGCCGCTCGCCCGCGGACCGCCACTGCTCGCTCTGCGCGAGCTGCTCGGCCTCCGCGACCAGCTCCTCCTTGGCGCGCCGCGCCTCGTCGGTCTGCTTCGCCTTCTGGACCTTGCGCTCCTCGCGGCGCGACTCGACCGTCTCGACCAGCTTGTCGAGCCGCTTGGCGAGCGCGGCGAGGTCACCGACCGCGTGGTGCTCGTCGACCTGCGTGCGCAGG
The DNA here is from genome assembly GCF_024600715.1 of Streptomyces changanensis. Lineage (NCBI taxonomy): Bacteria > Bacillati > Actinomycetota > Actinomycetes > Kitasatosporales > Streptomycetaceae > Streptomyces > Streptomyces changanensis. The sequence goes on along the minus strand of NZ_CP102332.1, from coordinate 1,013,039 downwards.
TGGTCGATCGCGGTCATCGCGTCCTTCGCGGACAGGTCGGTGGTCCTCACCCGCCGCTCGAGGAGGCCGATCTCGACAACCAGGCCCTCGTACTTGCGCTCGAAGTAGGCCAGTGCCTCCTCGGGGGAACCGGCCTGCCACGATCCGACGACCTTCTCGCCGTCGGCAGTACGCACGTACACGGTGCCCGTCTCGTCGACGCGGCCCCACGGGTCGCTGCTCACAGCGCCTCCTCCACATGATGCCGATGAAGGGGGGTCTTCCCCCCGGGCATCGTCCACAGTTTCCCGGACGGGCCTCGCCCGCCCCTCACAGCGCGCATCCAGTCCGCGCTGCACAACGCCAATCTAGGCGACCGGCCGCCCGGCTGTCCGCTCCCAGCGCGACCGAAATCCAGCGGTTCACCTCTTGCTGACCGTGGCCTTTTCGATCGTGACCGGCTTCTTCGGCGCACCGTCCCCGGTGCCGCCCTCGGCACCGCCCTCGGCGATCTCCCGGACCGCCGTCAGCCCGGCCGCGTCCATCGTGCCGAACGGGGTGTACGCCGGAGGAAGTTCGCTGTCCTGGTACACGAGGAAGAACTGGCTGCCGCCGCTGTTCGGCGTACCGGTGTTGGCCATGGCGACCGTGCCGGCCTTGAAGGTCACCTTGCCGTTCGCCCCGGGCTTGCCGAGGGAGGCGAGGTTCTCGTCGGGCACGTGGTAGCCCGGGCCGCCCGTGCCGTCGCCCGTGGGGTCGCCGCACTGGAGCACGAAGATGCCCTGCGTGGTCAGCCGGTGGCATTTCGTGCCGTCGAAGTACCCGCGCTCCGCGAGGTGGCGGAAGGAGTTCACGGTGCGCGGCGTCTTCGCGGCGTCCATCGTGACCGTGACGTCGCCGTGGTTCGTCCTGAGCGCCATGGTGTAGGCCGCCTTCGTGTCCACCGACATCGGCGGCTCCGGCGACGTCGACGGCGAGGGCGCGCTCGGCGTGGGGCTCGCCTCGGCGCCGGGAGCGGCGTCCACGTCGTCGCGGCCGTCACCGGTCAGCTGGACCGAGGCGTACACCGCCCCGCCCGCCGCGAGCACCACGGCGAGCACCGCGGCGACGACGGTGTTGCGCCGCTTCGCCTTCCTGCGCGACTCCTCGCGGCGGCGCTGCTGCCGCTCGAACTTCTCCCGCGCGAGCTGCCGCCGCCGCTGATCGTTGCTGACCACCGGGTCCTCTCCTCCTCCGTCGTCGCCGTCCCGTCCGGGGCTGGTGTGCCCGTACGGTATACGGGTTGGCTGTGGAAAGAGCAGCGCCGGTAGGCTCTGATCTGCTGCATTCTTCCGCCGGACGACTATCTGAGGACGATCGTGCTTATTGCCGGGTTCCCGGCCGGGGCCTGGGGGACCAACTGCTACCTGGTCGCCCCCGCCGCGGGCGAGGAGTGCGTGATCATCGACCCCGGCCACCGGGCGGCCGCCGGCGTCGAGGAGACGCTGAAGAAGCATCGGCTCAAGCCCGTGGCGGTCGTGCTCACCCACGGACACATCGACCACGTCGCGTCCGTCGTCCCCGTCTGCGGTGCCCACGACGTGCCCGCGTGGATCCACCCGGCCGACCGGTACATGATGAGCGACCCCGAGAAGGCCCTCGGCCGCTCGATCGGCATGCCGCTCATGGGCGAGCTGACCGTGGGGGAGCCGGACGACGTCCACGAGCTCACCGACGGCGCCCGCCTGGAGCTGGCCGGACTGGAGCTCACGGTCGCGCACGCGCCCGGCCATACCAAGGGGTCGGTGACCTTCGGGATGCCCGAGGCCGCGGACGTCCCGCCGGTCTTCTTCTCGGGCGACCTGCTCTTCGCCGGCTCCATCGGACGCACCGACCTGCCCGGCGGTGACATGGACGAGATGCTCGCGTCGCTGGCCCGTGTGTGCCTGCCGCTCGACGACTCGACCGTGGTGCTGTCCGGCCACGGCCCCCAGACGACCATCGGCCGCGAGCGCGCCGCCAACCCGTACCTGCGGCAGGTGGCGGACGGCCAAGGGAGCCCCCCGGCTCCCCGACGAGGAATGTGACGAGAGACCCCGTGAGTACTTTCCAGGCCCCCAAGGGCACCTACGACCTGCTGCCGCCCGTCTCGGCGACGTACCTGGCCGTCCGTGAGGCGATCGCCGCTCCGCTGCGCTCCTCCGGCTACGGCTACGTCGAGACGCCCGGCTTCGAGAACGTCGAGTTGTTCGCGCGCGGTGTCGGCGAGTCCACCGACATCGTGAGCAAGGAGATGTACGCCTTCGAGACCAAGGGCGGCGACCGCCTCGCCCTGCGCCCCGAAGGCACCGCCTCCGTCCTGCGCGCCGCACTGGAGGCCAGCCTCCACAAGGCCGGCAACCTCCCCGTCAAGCTCTGGTACTCCGGTTCGTACTACCGCTACGAGCGCCCGCAGAAGGGCCGCTACCGCCACTTCTCGCAGGTCGGCGCCGAGGCGATCGGCGCCGAGGACCCGGCGCTGGACGCCGAGCTGATCATCCTCGCCGACCAGGCGTACCGCTCGCTCGGCCTGCGGAACTTCCGCATCCTGTTGAACTCGCTGGGCGACCGGGAGTGCCGTCCCGTCTACCGCGAGGCGCTCCAGGGCTTCCTGCGCGGCCTGGACCTCGACGAGGACACCCGCCGCCGCATCGAGATCAACCCGCTGCGGGTCCTCGACGACAAGCGCAAGGACGTCCAGGCGCAGCTGGTCGGCGCGCCGCTGCTGCGCGACCACCTCTGCGAGGCGTGCAAGGCGTACCACCAGGAGGTGCGCGAGCTGCTGACCGCGGCGGGCGTCGCCTTCGAGGACGACGAGCGGCTGGTGCGCGGGCTCGACTACTACACCCGCACCACCTTCGAGTTCGTCCACGACGGGCTCGGCGCGCAGTCCGCGGTGGGGGGCGGCGGCCGGTACGACGGTCTGTCCGAGATGATCGGCGGCCCGGCGCTGCCGTCCGTCGGCTGGGCCCTCGGCGTCGACCGCACGGTCCTCGCCCTGGAGGCGGAGGGCGTCACGCTCGACGTCCCGGCGGCGACGGACGTCTTCGCCGTGGCGGTGGGCGAGGACGCCAAGCGGCGCCTGTTCGGACTGGTCACGCAGCTGCGCAAGGCCGGTGTCGCCACGGACATGGCCTACGGCGGCAAGAGCATGAAGGCGGGCATGAAGGCGGCGAACCGCTCGGGCGCGCGGTACGCGCTCGTCGCGGGTGAGCGCGACCTCGCCGACGGCGTCGTCCAGCTCAAGGACATGGAGACCGGCGAGCAGGAGCCGGTGGCGCTGGACGCGGTCGTGACCACGCTGCGGGACAGGACGGCCTGACACCGCGGACGTGTGGCCCGGCCGGGCGGGCACGGCCCCACAGGCCGACGTGGCCCCGACCGGGCCGCGGGACACGAGGAGGGCGGGGCACCGCACGCGGGTGCCCCGCCCTCCTTATGTCCATCGAACGGCGGAAGGGTGCCCCCGTCCGGCACAATGACCACTGCCTGAGCAGGGCGCACCACCCCACCCCCCTACTGACGGAACGGCTGGTATGACGACGAAAGCGGCGGTTGACGAGAGGTCCCCGGACTCCCGCTCCCTCGGTGCGGGTCGGGCGTTCGCCTGGATGCTGGTCGTCACCGGCGCGGCCGGGCTGCTCGCCGCGTGGGTGATCACCCTCGACAAGTTCAAGATCCTCGAGGACCCCACCTTCGTCCCCGGGTGCAGCTTCAACCCGGTGCTGGCCTGCGGCAGCATCATGAAGAGCGAGCAGGCCTCGGTCTTCGGCTTCCCCAACCCGATGCTCGGCCTCGTCACGTACGGCATGGTGGTCGCGATCGGCGTCGGCCTCCTCGCGGGCGCCCGCTACCGCCGCTGGTACTGGCTCGGCCTGAACGCCGGCACCCTCTTCGGCGTCGTCTTCTGCGCCTGGCTGACGGCGCAGTCCCTGTACGCCATCAACGCCCTGTGCCTGTGGTGCTGCCTCGCCTGGGTCGCGACCATCGTCATGTTCTGGTACGTGACCTCGCACAACGTCCGCAACGGCGTCCTGCCCGCGCCCGTCTGGCTGCGCCGGTTCCTCGACGAGTTCACCTGGGTGCTGCCGGTCGTGCACATCGGGATCATCGGCATGCTCATCCTGACGCGCTTCTGGGACTTCTGGACCCGCTGACGGGCACGGGCCCCCGGGGGCCTGTCAGTGGGCTGGCATAGGCTTCACGTCGTGGAGCCCGACCTCTTTACCGCCGCAGCCGAGGACCGCCAGGAGAAGGACCCGTCCAGCACCCCGCTGGCGGTCCGGATGCGCCCGCGCACCCTGGACGAGGTCGTCGGCCAGCGGCACCTGCTGAAGCCGGGATCGCCGCTGCGCCGGCTCGTCGGGGACGGCGCGGGCGGCCCGGCCGGCGCCTCCTCCGTGATCCTGTGGGGACCGCCCGGCATCGGCAAGACCACCCTCGCCTACGTGGTGTCCAAGGCCACCAACAAGCGGTTCGTGGAGCTCTCCGCGATCACCGCCGGGGTCAAGGAGGTCCGCGCGGTCATCGAGGGGGCCCGCCGCGCGGCGGGCGGCTTCGGCAAGGAGACCGTGCTGTTCCTCGACGAGATCCACCGGTTCAGCAAGGCGCAGCAGGACTCGCTGCTGCCGGCCGTGGAGAACCGCTGGGTCACGCTCATCGCGGCGACGACGGAGAACCCGTACTTCTCGGTGATCTCCCCGCTGCTCTCCCGCTCCCTGCTGCTCACCCTGGAGCCGCTCACCGACGACGACCTGCGCGGGCTGCTGGCGCGCGCGCTCACCGAGGAGCGGGGCCTGGGCCGGGCCGTCACGCTCCCCGAGGACGCCGAGGCGCACCTGCTGCGCATCGCGGGCGGCGACGCCCGACGCGCGCTGACGGCGCTGGAGGCCGCGGCCGGCGCGGCCCTCGCGAAGGGCGAGCCGCAGATCACCCTGGCGACGCTGGAGGAGACCGTCGACCGCGCCGCCGTGGCGTACGACCGGGACGGCGACCAGCACTACGACGTGGCGAGCGCCCTGATCAAGTCGATCCGCGGCTCGGACGTGGACGCGGCGCTGCACTACCTGGCCCGGATGATCGAGGCGGGGGAGGACCCGCGGTTCATCGCCCGCCGGCTGATGATCTCCGCGAGCGAGGACATCGGCCTCGCCGACCCGACCGCCCTGCCCACGGCGGTGGCGGCGGCCCAGGCGGTGGCGATGATCGGATTCCCGGAGGCCGCGCTGACGCTCAGCCACGCCACCATCGCGCTCGCCCTCGCCCCCAAGTCGAACGCGGCGACGCTCGCCATCCAGGCGGCCCAGGCGGACGTCCGGGCCGGGCTGGCCGGTCCGGTGCCGTCCCACCTGCGCGACGGCCACTACAAGGGCGCGGCCAAGCTGGGGCACGCCCAGGGGTACGTCTACCCGCACGACGTCCCCGGCGGCATCGCCGCCCAGCAGTACGCCCCGGACACCGTCCAGGGCCGGCAGTACTACCGCCCCACGCGGTACGGCGCCGAGGCGCGGTACGCGGACGTGGTGGAGAAGGTGCGCGGGCGCCTGCGCGGCGACGCGTCGGGGCCGGCACCGTCCTAGTCCTGGTCCTGGTCCTGGTCCGGCGCCGTCCTTCCGGGCCGGCCGCCGTCTGCCGAAGGCGGCTCGGCCCTGGCCCGGCCCTCCTGAAGCACCCGGCCCTCCTGCGTTGCCCGGCCCTCCTGAAGCACCCGGCGGGCCCAGCCCTCCGGGGACGCCCGCCCCGCTCAGTCCTCCTGGGCCGCCGCCTCGAAGAGGGCGTGCATGGCGCGCCGCAGTCCGTGCACGTCCCGGGCGGGTTCGGGGAAGTCGAAGCGCGCGTCGAAGGTGCGGCGGTCGGCGTCGCGGCAGCGGATCCGCAGGCCGAACCGGTCCAGGGCGAGCGGCACCACCCCGCGCACGGCCGAGGGCCCGGTGCCGGCGCGCTCACCGAGCAGCGCGGTGAGCGTGAGCATCTGCCCGTCGTGGGCGGCGGCCAGGTGCTGGAGCAGTTCGGTCTCGTGGTGGCGGAGCGGGTCCGGGACCGCCCGGGCGAACTCCCGCGGGTCGACGGGGTCGGCGCCCCACAGGTCGTCGACGTACAGGTCGCCGACCTCCAGGCGGAGCATCGTGTGGCCGGGCTCGGCGGCGACACCGGGCAGGACCGTGAGCCGGCCCGAGGCCCAGGCACGGCCGCGGACCCGGTTGGGCACGGCGACGGGGGCCACGTCGGTGAGCTCCAGCACGGCGGGCAGCTCGTCGTCCTGCGCGTGCGTGGCGGCCCGCACGGCGGGGGAGTCGGCCGGGTACAGCAGCAGGATCTCCCCGTCGGGGCCGACGGCTCGTGCGTCGGGGGCGAGCTGGTCGAGGAGGGGTGCGGTCGCCCCGGGGATCAGCATGACCGCGGAGCATGTACCCTGTACGAGAGTTCGTGTGCGCTCGGCTGCTGACGGCATCCGGGCGATCTCAAGCCCGCTGGGACGCGGCTGACCATGAGCTGATCGGACCTCCGTCACATCGATGCCCTTCTGAGAGGCATCGTTCTTTGTGCTGCTGTCTGTGATGCGCGTGGTGTTCCCAGGGCGAGACATGCGATCTCCTTGAGTAAGGTGAGCCTAACCTAACCTATTTCGGAGGTCTGGAGAACGTGCCTAACCAGTCGCGTCCCAAGGTCAAGAAGTCCCGTGCGCTCGGCATCGCCCTGACGCCGAAGGCCGTCAAGTACTTCGAGGCCCGCCCGTACCCGCCGGGTGAGCACGGCCGGGGCCGCAAGCAGAACTCGGACTACAAGGTCCGTCTGCTGGAGAAGCAGCGTCTGCGCGCCCAGTACGACATCAGCGAGCGCCAGATGGCCCGCGCCTACGACCGCGCCAAGAAGGCCGAGGGCAAGACGGGCGAGGCGCTGGTCGTCGAGCTCGAGCGCCGTCTCGACGCCCTGGTCCTGCGTTCGGGCATCGCCCGCACCATCTACCAGGCCCGCCAGATGGTCGTCCACGGCCACATCGAGGTCAACGGCGGCAAGGTCGACAAGCCGTCCTTCCGCGTCCGCCCTGACGACGTCGTGATGGTCCGCGAGCGCTCGCGCAGCAAGACGCTGTTCCAGGTCTCCCGTGAGGGTGGCTTCGCCCCCGACGGTGAGATCCCGCGCTACCTGCAGGTCAACCTGAAGGCCCTCGCCTTCCGCCTCGACCGCGAGCCGAACCGCAAGGAGATCCCGGTCATCTGCGACGAGCAGCTGGTCGTCGAGTACTACGCCCGCTGACCCGGGCGCGGTACCACTCCACCGCAGCGGTATCAGCCCGCCGTCTCCCCGCCCTTCCGGGTGGGGGAGCCGGCGGGCTTCCGCATGCCCGGAACCCACCGGCCGCCGCGCCGGGCCCGCCCTCCCACCGGCTCCCCGGCCCCGCGCCGTCCCCGCCCGGCCAGCGCCCGCGCCACCGCCTCGTCGAGCGACAGCCGCCCGCCCTCCGCCAGATGCCCCGCGAAGCGCTCCGCGCCCAGCGCCTCGACGGCCCGCTGCTCGCACAGGGTCCGCGGGGCGCTGAAGTACGCCGAACCGAACAGCGGCGGCCCCACCTTCTCCCACATCGCGCCGGCCGCCCCCTGGAGCATTGCGGCCTCCGCCGGATCGCCCTCGCTCGCCGTCACCAGCGCCAGCAGCTCCACCGCCAGGACCAGCCCCACCAGGTCGTGGAAGGCGTGGTCGATCGCCACGCACTCGTCGAGCAGCCCCCGCGCCGCCACGTGGTCGCCGCGCGTCCACGCCGCGTACGCCAGCACGTACAGCGCGTACGCCCGCGTCCACCGCTCGCCGCGCTCCTCGCACACCTCCCGCACGTCCTCGCACAGGGCGACGGCCGACTCCAGGTCCCCCTGGAACACCCGGGTGATCGCCAGCTCCACCTGCCCCATCAGCACTTGGCTGTTCAGCTCCCCGAGCTCGCGGTACGCCCCCAGCGCCCGGCCCAGCAGCTCCTCGGCGCGCGGCATGTCGTCCGACAGCAGCGCCAGGCATCCCGTGCGGTGCGTCGTGTACGCCGCGGCCAGCGCGTTGCCGCTGAGCGCGGCCCGCTCGCCGCACTCGTGCAGCGCCCGCAGCGCCGCCGTCTGGTCCCCCTGCAGGATCGCCACGTACCCCAGCACCCGCAGCGCCTTCAGCCGCGCCTCCTCGTGGTCCGAGGCCGGCGACAGCGACCGGTCCAGCCAGTGCCGCCCCTCCGCGAGCCGCCCGCATCCCACCCAGTAGAACCAGAGCGTGCCCGCCAGGTGCTGCGCCAGGTGCGCCTCGCCCGGTGTCTCCAGGCACACCTCCAACGCCACCCGCAGGTTCGGCAGCGCGCTCTCCGCGCACGCCGCGACCTCCGCCTGCCGGGGGCCGAACCAGTCCAGCTCGCACCACGTGGCCAGCCCCATGTACCAGTCCCGGTGTCGCCGCCGCACCCGGTGCGCGTCCCCCAGCGCCTCCAGCCACTCCGCCCCGTACGCCGCGACCGTGTCCAGCACGCGGAAGCGCGGCCCCGCCGGGTCCGCCTCCCGCGCCACCACCGACTGGGCCACCAGCTCGCCCAGTACGTCCAGCACCCGGTCCGCGGGCAGGTCGGGCCCGCCGCACACGTACTCCGCCGCCTCCAGGTCGAAGGGCCCGGCGAACACCGACAGCCGCGCCCACAGCAGCCGCTCCTGCGGCGTGCACAGCTCGTGGCTCCACCCGATCGCCGTCCGCAGCGTCTGGTGCCGCGCCGGCGCCCCCCGCGTCCCGCCGGTCAGCAGCCGGAACCGGTCGTCCAACCGGTGCAGCACCTGCTCCACCGTCAGCGACGGCAACCGCCCCGCGGCCAGCTCCAGCGCCAGCGGGATCCCGTCCAGCCGCCGGCACAGCTCCCGCACCGGAGCGCCGGCCTCGGAGCCGAACGCGGGCCACGCCGCCACCGCCCGCTCCGTGAACAGCCGCACGGCGTCCTCGTCCGACATCGGCGCCAGCGGCAGCACCGCCTCGCCGTGCAGCCGCAGCGGCCGCCGGCCGGCCGCCAGCACGACCAGCCCCGGCGCGCTCCGCAGCAGCCGCCGCACCAGCTCCGCGCACACGTCCACCAGGTGCTCGAAGCCGTCCAGGACCAGCAGCAGCCGCCGATCGGCCAGGTGGTCGGCGAGCACCTCCCGCGGTGGCCTGCTCGTCCCGTCCGCCAGGCCCAGCGCCTCCACCACCGCGTGCTCCACCAGACCCGGGTCACGCAGATGGGCCAGCTCCACCAGCCACGCCCCGTCGCAGTAGCGATTCTGCGCAGCGCGCGCGGCCCTCAGCGCCAGCCTCGACTTGCCGACACCTCCCACGCCCACCACCGTGACGAGCCGGAACCGTGCCAGCAGCCCGTCGAGTTCCGCCCGTTCGGCCGCGCGGCCCACGAACCCGTCGAGCTCCGCCGGGAGATTGCTCCGTCGCATGGGACACGGAGCGTACCGACGGCGGTGCTCTCCGTACAATCGGCCTGTCACGAGCGGTCCGGTGGCGGCGAATCCGGTTCGGGGAGCCACCACGGGCGCGATAGGCTCGGAGGACGACTTTTTCAGCTGCCGAACAATCAGCGGGCTTCGACGAGCAGAGAGCGGTGCGCACAGTGACCGGTGGAGAGGTTGCCGGGATCCTGGTGGCCGTCTTCTGGGCGATCCTGGTGTCCTTCCTGGCCGTGGTGCTGGTGAGGCTGGCCCAGACGCTCAGGGCGACCACCCGGCTCGTGGCGGACGTGACCGAGCAGGCCGTACCCCTGCTGGCCGACGCCTCGGCGACCGTGCGCTCCGCGCAGACCCAGCTCGACCGGGTCGACGCGATCGCCTCGGACGTCCAGGAGGTCACCTCCAACGCCTCCGCGCTCTCCTCCACCGTGGCCTCGACCTTCGGCGGCCCCCTCGTCAAGGTCGCCGCGTTCGGCTACGGCGTACGCCGGGCGCTCGGCCGCGACAAGACCGACCGCCCCGCCGAGCGCGGGCGCGGGCGGTCGAAGCGCACCGTCATCATCGGCCGTACGGTGCCCCAGGCGCGCGGCGGCCGGAACCGGAAGGGCTGACCCGACACATGTTCCGCCGGGCATTCTGGTTCACCGCCGGCGCGGCAGCCGGCGCGTGGGCCACCACCAAGGTCAACCGCAAGCTCAGGCAGCTCACCCCCGAGAGCCTCGCGGCGCAGGCCGCCGACAAGGCGGTCGAGGCCGGTCACCGGCTCAAGGAGTTCGCCCTCGACGTCCGCGCGGGAATGCTCCAGCGCGAGACGGAGCTGGAGGAGGCACTGGGTCTGGACGCACCGGTCGACCCGGCCCTCCCCGGCCCCCGCCGCACGGCCCTCGGCCCGGGCGGCGACGCCCCGGCCGCCGCGAGCGCCCGCACCCCACCCACCCGTACAACCGGAATGAGGACCACTGATGGAGTCGGCTGAAATCCGCCGCCGCTGGCTGAGCTTCTTCGAGGAGCGCGGGCACACCGTCGTCCCTTCGGCGTCGCTCATCGCGGACGACCCGACTCTGCTCCTCGTCCCCGCCGGCATGGTCCCCTTCAAGCCGTACTTCCTCGGCGAGGTCAAGCCGCCGTACGCGCGCGCCACCAGCGTCCAGAAGTGCGTGCGCACGCCGGACATCGAAGAGGTCGGCAAGACCACCCGCCACGGCACGTTCTTCCAGATGTGCGGCAACTTCTCCTTCGGCGACTACTTCAAGGAAGGCGCCATCAAGCTCGCCTGGGAGCTGCTCACCTCCCCGGTCGCGCGCGGCGGCTACGGCCTGGAGCCCGAGAAGCTCTGGATCACCGTCTACCAGGACGACGACGAGGCCGAGCAGATCTGGCGCGACGTCGTGGGCGTCCCCGCCGAACGCATCCAGCGCCTGGGCAAGAAGGACAACTTCTGGTCCATGGGCGTCCCCGGCCCCTGCGGCCCCTGCTCCGAGATCAACTACGACCGCGGCCCCGAGTTCGGCGTCGAGGGCGGCCCGGCCGTCAACGACGAGCGGTACGTGGAGATCTGGAACCTCGTCTTCATGCAGTACGAGCGCGGCGAGGGCACCTCGAAGGACGACTTCGAGATCCTCGGCGACCTGCCGAGCAAGAACATCGACACGGGTCTCGGCCTGGAGCGCCTGGCGATGATCCTCCAGGGCGTCCGCAACATGTACGAGACGGACACCCTCAAGGTCGTCATCGACAAGGCCACCGAGCTGACCGGCGTCCGCTACGGCGAGGCCCAGGACAGCGACGTGTCCCTGCGCGTGGTCGCCGACCACATGCGCACCTCCGTCATGCTCGTCGGCGACGGCGTCACCCCGGGCAACGAGGGCCGCGGCTACGTCCTGCGCCGCATCATGCGCCGCGCCATCCGCAACATGCGACTGCTGGGCGCCACCGGCCCGGTCGTCGGCCGGCTCGTCGACACGGTCATCCGGACGATGAGCGAGCAGTACCCGGAGCTGGAGACCGACCGCAAGCGGATCGAGACCGTCGCCCTCGCCGAGGAGGCCGCCTTCCTCAAGACGCTGAAGGCCGGCACCAACATCCTCGACACGGCCGTCAGCGAGACCAAGGCAGTCGGCGGCCGGGTCCTCCCCGGCGACAAGGCGTTCCTCCTCCACGACACCTGGGGCTTCCCCATCGACCTCACCCTGGAGATGGCCGCCGAGCAGGGCCTCTCCGTGGACGAGGACGGCTTCCGCCGTCTGATGCGGGAGCAGCGCGAGCGTGCCAAGGCCGACGCCAAGGCCAAGAAGACCGGCCACGCCGACGTCACCGCCTACCGCGAGATCGCCGACGCGTCCGGCGCCACGGAGTTCACCGGCTACACCAACACCGAGGGCGAGACCACGGTCGTCGGCCTCCTCGTCAACGGCGTCCCGTCGCCGGCCGCCTCGGAGGGCGACGACGTCGAGGTCGTCCTCGACCGCACGCCGTTCTACGCCGAGGGCGGCGGTCAGATCGCCGACACCGGCCGCATCCGGCTGCACGGCGGTGCCGTCATCGAGATCCGCGACGTCCAGCAGCCCGTCCCGGGCGTGTCCGTGCACAAGGGCTCGGTCCAGGTCGGCGAGGTCACCGTGGGCGCGACCGCCTACGCCGCCATCGACGTCCGGCGCCGCCGCGCCATCGCCCGCGCTCACAGCGCCACGCACCTCACCCACCAGGCGCTGCGCGACGCGCTCGGCCCGACGGCCGCCCAGGCCGGTTCGGAGAACCAGCCCGGTCGCTTCCGCTTCGACTTCGGCTCGCCGTCCGCCGTGCCCCAGGCGGTCATGACGGACGTCGAGCAGAAGATCAACGAGGTGCTCTCCCGCGAGCTCGACGTGCACGCCGAGGTCCTGCCGATCGACGAGGCGAAGCGCCAGGGCGCCATCGCCGAGTTCGGCGAGAAGTACGGCGAGAAGGTCCGCGTGGTCACCATCGGCGACTTCTCCAAGGAGCTGTGCGGCGGCACGCACGTGCACAACACCGCCCAGCTCGGCCTGGTGAAGCTGCTCGGCGAGTCCTCCATCGGCTCCGGCGTGCGCCGCATCGAGGCCCTCGTCGGTGTCGACGCCTACAACTTCCTCGCCCGCGAGCACACGGTCGTCGCCCAGCTCCAGGAGCTGGTCAAGGGCCGCCCGGAGGAGCTCCCCGAGAAGATCTCCGCCATGCTCGGCAAGCTCAAGGACGCCGAGAAGGAGATCGAGAAGTTCCGCGCCGAGAAGGTGCTCCAGGCCGCCGCCGGCCTCGCCGAGTCCGCCAAGGACGTCCGCGGCGTGGCCCTGGTCACCGGGCAGGTCCCGGACGGCACCGGCGCCGACGACCTGCGCAGGCTGGTCCTCGACGTCCGCGGCCGCATCCCGGGCGACCGCCCGGCCGTCGTCGCCCTGTTCGCCACCGCGGGCGGCCGCCCGCTGACCGTGATCGCCACGAACGAGGCCGCCCGCGAGCGCGGCCTCAAGGCCGGCGACCTGGTCCGCACCGCGGCCAAGACCCTCGGCGGCGGCGGTGGCGGCAAGCCGGACGTCGCCCAGGGCGGGGGCCAGGACCCGCAGGCCGTCGGCGCCGCCGTGGAGGCCGTCGAGCGCCTGGTCGCCGAGACGGCCTGATGAACGCGATGCGACGCGGACGCCGCCTGGCGGTCGACGTCGGGGACGCCCGGATCGGGGTCGCCTCGTGCGACCCCGACGGGGTCCTCGCCACGCCGGTGGAGACCGTGCCGGGGCGCGACGTCCCGGCCGCCCACCGGCGGCTCCGGCAGCTGGTCGAGGAGTACGAGCCGATCGAGGTCGTCGTCGGGCTGCCCCGTTCCCTCAACGGGGGCGAGGGCCCGGCGGCCGCCAAGGTCCGGGCCTTCGCCCAGGAGCTGGCCAGGGGCGTCGCCCCCGTGTCCGTCCGGCTGGTCGACGAGCGCATGACCACGGTCTCCGCGACCCAGGGGCTGCGCGCCTCGGGCGTGCGGTCGAAGAAGGGCCGCTCGGTCATCGACCAGGCCGCCGCTGTGATCATCCTGCAGAACGCTCTTGAGTCCGAACGGGTATCGGGTAATCCGCCCGGCGAGAGCGTCGAAGTGGTCATCTGATCGCGATACGGTAACGTTCCGCGCGATGCGGTGGCGTTCGAACAGTCGCCGCACGACGTAGAGGCGGACGTCCCGGAAGCCTCACGGCTGTTTGGGGATCGATGACTGAGTATGGCCGGAATCCCGGCTCACAGCCCTGGCACCCCGAGGACCCCCTGTACGGGGACCAGGGCTGGGGCGGTCAGCAGGCCGGAGGCGCCCACTACCAGCAGCAGCCGCAGTACGGCGGCCACCAGGACCCGTACCAGCAGGGATACGGCGGGCAGGGCCACGACGAGGCGGGCCGCCCGTACGACACGGGCGCCGCAGCCGGCGACCAGTACGGCGCCGGCACCCACGACCAGCAGTACGGATCCGGCCACGCCCAGCCGTACGACACCGGCGCCCACGCGCAGCAGCAGTACGACCCCGGGACACCCGGCGGACAGCAGTACGACCCCGGCACCCACAGCGGACAGCAGTACGGCGGCGGCTGGGACACCGGCACCGGACAGCAGGCCGCCATGCCCTACGGCCCCCCGCCCCCCGCCGATCCCTACGGCGGGCAGGGCGCCGACCCGTACAGCACCCCCGAGGCGTACCCGCCGCCGCAGCCCCCGGGCCAGCGCCGCGCCGAGCCGCAGACCCATGACGCGCACCCCGACCAGGGGGCGGACGACGGGACCGGCGAGCGGCGGGACGGCGCTCCGCGCCGCGGCTTCTTCGACGGCCCCGACGACGACGACCGCCGGGACGAGGGTCACGGCGGTGGCGACGGGCCCGACGGCCGGGACGACGGCTATGACGACGACGGCTACGACGAGGAGCCGGCGGAGAGCCGCCGCGCCGCGCGCGAGAGCCGCGGCCGGACCAAGAAGCGCAAGAGCCGCAACGGCGTGGCCTGCCTGTTCGTCGCGCTCGTCCTCGCGGGCGGCCTCGGCGGCGTGGGCTACTTCGGCTACCAGTTCTGGCAGGACCGCTTCGGCCCCTCGCCCGACTACACCGGCACCGGCACCGGCGAGGCGGTCACCATCGAGGTGCCCAAGGACGCCGTGGGCGCGGAGATCGGCGGCATCCTGCTGAAGGCGGGCGTCGTCAAGAGCGTCGACGCGTTCGTCACCGCGCAGGAGAAGAACCCCAAGGGCCTCTCGATCCAGCCGGGCTTCTACACCCTGCAGAAGGGCATGTCCGCCGCGTCCGCCGTGGAGGCCATGCTCAGCCCCAAGAGCCGCAACGTCCTGATCATCCCCGAGGGCCGGCGCAACGTCTGGGTGTACGAGCAGATCGACAAGCGCCTGGAGCTCGCGCCCGGCACGACGAAGAAGGTCGCCCTGGAGAAGGCCGGCACCCTCGGCCTGCCCGCGTGGGCGACCGGCCACCCGAACGTCAAGGACCCCCTGGAGGGCTTCCTCTTCCCCGCGGACTACCCGGTCGCCAAGGGCAACAAGCCCGAGGACGTCCTCAAGCGGATGGTCACCCGCGCCAACAGCGAGTACAACAAGGTCGACCTGGCCGCCAAGGCGAAGGGCCTCGGGCTCAAGAGCCCGTGGGAGCTCGTCACGGTGGCGAGCCTCGTCCAGGCGGAGGGCAAGACCGAGGACGACTTCCGCAAGATGAGCGAGGTCGTCTACAACCGGCTCAAGCCCGACAACACCGAGACCAACCAGAAGCTCCAGTTCGACTCGGCCTTCAACTACCTGAGGGGCCAGAGCAAGATCGAGATCAGCGAGTCCGAGATCAACAGCAACCCGGACCCGTACAACACGTACTACCACCGGGGCCTCACGCCCGGTCCGATCGGCAACCCCGGCGCAGAGGCGCTGGCGGCGGCGCTCGAACCGACCTCGGACGGCTGGATGTACTTCGTCGCGACCGACGGCATGAACAAGACGGAGTTCGCGAGGACGCACGACGACTTCCTCAAGCTGAAGGACAAGTTCAATGACAACCAGGGGGGCTGACGGGGACCGGGCCGACGGGGACCGGGCCGCGCGGGAGCCGGTCGGCGGGGGGCGTAGGGCGGCGGTCCTGGGCTCGCCCATCGCCCACTCGCTCTCCCCGGTCCTGCACCGGGCGGCCTACGCCGAGCTCGGCCTGACGGGCTGGACGTACGGCCGGTTCGAGGTCGACGAGGCGGCACTGCCCGGCTTCTTCCAGGGGCTCGACGCCTCCTGGGCCGGCCTGTCCCTCACCATGCCGCTCAAGCGCGCGGTCATCCCGCTGCTCGACGCGGTCAGCGACACCGCCCGCTCGGTGGAGGCCGTCAACACCGTCGTCGTCACCGGCGAAGGGCGCCGCGTCGGCGACAACACCGACATCCCCGGCATGATCGCCGCCCTGAAGGAGCGGGGCGTGGAGAAGGTCGAGGAGGCCGCCGTGCTCGGCGCGGGGGCCACCGCCTCCTCCGCCCTCGCCGCCCTGGCGCGCGTCTGCTCCGGACCCGTCACCGCCTACGTGCGCAGCGCGGCCCGCGCCGAGGAGATGCGCGGCTGGGGCGAGCGGCTCGGCGTGGACGTGCGCACGGCCGACTGGGCGGAGGCGGCCCGCGCCCTCACCGCCCCCCTCGTCGTCGCGACCACCCCGGCCGGCACCACCGACGCCCTCGCCCCGCACGTGCCGGAGCGGCCGGGCACCCTCTTCGACGTGCTGTACGACCCGTGGCCCACGCCGCTCGCGGCCGCCTGGTCCGCGCGGGGCGGCCGGGTGGTGGGGGGACTCGACCTCCTCGTCCACCAGGCGGTCCTCCAGGTCGAGCAGATGACCGGACGCGCCCCGGCCCCGCTGCGCGCCATGCGGGAGGCGGGGGAGCGGGCCCTGCGCGCCGCCGCGGAGTGACGCCCTCCGCGCCGCCGGGCGGCCGCGCCCCCGCGGCGCCGCGTCGGTCGCGCTGTCCGGAACCTGGGACGGCGGCCTGACGGGCGGGCGGACATGGGAGGATCGGGGGTGGAGGCGCGGGCCGCGTACCGGCCGAGCCGTCCGCAGATCCGGCCCGAGAGAAGGAGCACCGTTGAGCAGGTTGCGCTGGCTTACGGCGGGGGAGTCGCACGGCCCCGCGCTGGTGGCGACGCTGGAGGGTCTTCCCGCCGGTGTCCCGATCACCACGGAGATGGTGGCGGACCACCTGGCCCGGCGCCGCCTGGGCTATGGACGCGGCGCGCGGATGAAGTTCGAGCGCGACGAGGTCACGTTCCTCGGCGGCGTCCGCCACGGCCTGACCATGGGCTCGCCGGTCGCGGTCATGGTGGGCAACACCGAGTGGCCGAAGTGGGAGAAGGTGATGTCCGCCGACCCCGTCGACCCGCAGGAGCTCGCCGAGATGGCGCGCAACGCGCCACTGACCCGCCCGCGCCCCGGTCACGCCGACCTCGCCGGCATGCAGAAGTACGGCTTCGACGAGGCACGGCCGGTGCTGGAGCGCGCCAGCGCCCGCGAGACGGCCGCGCGCGTCGCGCTCGGCGCGGTGGCCCGGTCGTACCTGAAGGAGACCGCCGGCATCGAGATCGTCTCGCACGTCGTCGAGCTGGCGGCCGCCAAGGCACCCTACGGCGTCTACCCGACCCCCGCGGACGTGGCGAAGCTGGACGCCGATCCGGTGCGCTGCCTCGACGCCGACGCGTCGAAGGCGATGGTCGCCGAGATCGACCAGGCCCACAAGGACGGCGACACCCTCGGCGGCGTCGTCGAGGTGCTCGCGTACGACGTGCCCGTCGGCCTCGGCTCGCACGTCCACTGGGACCGGCGGCTCGACGCCCGCCTCGCGGCCGCCCTCATGGGCATCCAGGCGATCAAGGGCGTCGAGGTCGGCGACGGCTTCGGCCTGGCGCGCGTGCCGGGGTCCCAGGCCCACGACGAGATCGTCACCACCGACGAGGGCCTCCGCCGCACCTCGGGCCGCGCCGGCGGCACCGAGGGCGGGCTGACCACCGGCGAGCTGCTGCGCGTACGGGCCGCCATGAAGCCGATCGCGACCGTGCCGCGCGCGCTGCGCACCGTCGACGTCGTCACCGGCGAGCCGGCCCAGGCGCACCACCAGCGCTCCGATGTCTGCGCGGTCCCGGCGGCCGGCATCGTCGCCGAGGCGATGGTCGCCCTCGTCCTCGCCGACGCGGTCGCGGAGAAGTTCGGCGGCGACAGCGTCACCGAGACCCGCCGCAACGTCCGCTCCTACCTCGACAACCTCCACATCCGGTGAGCACCGGCCCGCTGATCGTCCTGGTGGGCCCGATGGGCTCCGGCAAGTCCACCGTGGGCGCCCTCCTCGCGGAGCGCCTGGGCGTGGCCTACCGGGACACCGACGCCGACATCGTCGCCGCCGAGGGCCGGGAGGTGTCCGACATCTTCGTCGAGGACGGCGAGCCGCGCTTCCGCGAGCTGGAGCGCGCGGCCGTCCGTGCCGCCGTCGCCGAGCACACGGGCGTCCTCGCCCTCGGCGGCGGCGCCGTCCTCGACGACGGGACTCGCGCCCTGCTCACCGGGCTGCCCGTGGTCTACCTGTCGATGGACGTCGAGGAGGCCGTCCGGCGGGTCGGCCTCGGCGCCGCCCGGCCGCTCCTCGCGATCAACCCGCGCCGTCAGTGGCGCGAGCTGATGGAGGCGCGCCGCCACCTGTACACCGAAGTCGCGCGCGTCGTCGTCGCCACCGACGAGCGCACCCCCGAAGAGGTCGCCGAGGCGGTCCTCGACGCACTGGAGCTGAAGGACGAATGACGGACCAGGCAGTCACCCGCATCCACGTCGGCGGAAGCGCCGGCTCGGAGCCGTACGACGTGCTGGTCGGACGGCAGCTCCTCGGCGAGCTGGCCGGACTGATCGGCCCCCGGGCCAGGCGCGTCGCCGTGATCCACCCGGAGGCGCTCGCCGGGACCGGCGAGGCGCTGCGCGCCGACCTCGCCGACCAAGGGTACGAGGCCGTCGCCATCCAGGTGCCGAACGCGGAGGAGGCGAAGACCGTCGAGGTCGCCGCCTACTGCTGGAAGGCGCTGGGCCAGACCGGCTTCACCCGTACCGACGTGATCGTCGGCGTGGGTGGCGGCGCCACCACCGACCTGGCCGGGTTCGTCGCGGCGACGTGGCTGCGCGGGGTGCGCTGGATCGCGGTGCCGACGACCGTCCTGGCCATGGTCGACGCGGCCGTCGGCGGCAAGACCGGCATCAACACCGCCGAGGGGAAGAACCTCGTCGGCGCCTTCCACCCGCCGGCCGGCGTCCTGTGCGACCTCGCCGCGCTCGACTCACTGCCGGTCCACGACTACGTCAGCGGCCTCGCCGAGGTCATCAAGGCCGGCTTCATCGCCGACCCGGTGATCCTCGACCTGGTCGAGGAGGATCCGGCCGCCGCCCGCACGCCCGCCGGGCCGCACACGGCCGAGCTGATCGTGCGCTCCATCAGGGTCAAGGCGGACGTCGTCTCCTCCGACCTCAAGGAGTCGGGCCTGCGCGAGATCCTCAACTACGGCCACACCCTCGCCCACGCGATCGAGAAGAACGAGCGCTACAAGTGGCGGCACGGCGCGGCCGTCTCCGTCGGCATGGTGTTCGCCGCCGAGCTGGGCAGGCTCGCCGGCCGGCTCGACGACGCGACCGCGGACCGGCACCGCTCGGTGCTGGAGTCGGTCGGCCTGCCCCTGACCTACCGCGGCGACCAGTGGCCCAAGCTGCTGGAGACCATGAAGGTCGACAAGAAGTCCCGCGGCGACCTGCTGCGCTTCATCGTCCTCGACGGCCTCGCCAAGCCGACCGTCCTGGAGGGCCCGGACCCGGCGGTGCTGCTCGCCGCGTACGGGGAGGTGTCGGCGTGAGGGACCGCACGGCGGCGGACGCCCGCACGGTGTACGTCCTCAACGGCCCCAACCTCGGCCGGCTCGGCTCCCGTGAACCCGACGTGTACGGCGCCACCTCCTACGCCGGTCTCGTGGCGAGCTGCCAGGAGCTCGGCAAGGAGCTCGGCTTCGACGTGGAGGTGCGCGAGACGAACGACGAGGGCGAGCTCGTGCGCTGGCTGCACGAGGCGGCCGACCGCTCGGTTCCGGTCGTTCTGAACCCCGGCGCCTTCACGCACTACTCGTACGCGATGCGGGACGCGGCGGCGCAGCGGACGGCCCCGCTGATCGAGGTGCACATCTCCAACCCGTACGCCCGCGAGGAGTTCCGCCACACGTCCGTCGTCGCGGCGGTCGCCACGGGGACGGTCGCCGGCTTCGGCATCGGCTCGTACCGGCTCGCGCTGCACGCACTGGCCGACGAGTTGACGGACTGACGATCAGCCGGAACCCTCCCGGGCCGTTCACCGTCTGACGGCGCGGGAGGGTACGGTTCGATGGCGGGCGCCCCGAACGGCCGCCCGATCAGCGTCAGTCGTACGAGACGGAGTGGCACCGGATGCAGCACGCAGTGGGGGCTCCGCTGCCGCCGCCCCACCAGCCGGGGCACGCGGCGGCCGGGTGGGCCCAGCAGGGACACCACCCGGGCCCGCCGCCCCCGCCCCCGGCCCGACCCCCCGCGCCGCACGCGCACACCCCGCAGGACCCGCACGCCCAGGGCCGGCAGGGCCCGCCCGCGCACGGCCAGCACGCCCCGCACGGTCCGCAGGCCCCGCACGCCCCGCACGGCCACGTGCCGCAGGCGCCGCCCCCGCCCCAGCAGCAGCCCGGACAGGCGCCCGGCGGCTGGACGTCCCCGCACCCCGCGCCCCACGCGGCACCCGCGCCGCCCCCGCCCGACACGACGGGCCACCTCCGGCTCCCGGCGGGCGCGCCGGTCACGGCCCCGGTCCCCGAGCCGGGCACCGGCCCCACCGCCGGCACGGGCACCGCCACCCTCGCGGTCCTCCTCATCGGCCCGGCGGGCGCCGGCAAGACCACCGTCGCGCGGTACTGGGCGCAGCACCGCCGCGTCCCCACGGCCCACATCAGCCTCGACGACGTGCGCGAGTGGGTGTGTGCCGGGTTCGCCGACCCCCAGTCGGGGTGGAACGACCAGTCGGAGGCCCAGTACCGCCTGGCCCGCCGCACCTGCGGCTTCGCCGCGCGGAACTTCCTCGCCAACGGCATCTCCTGCATCCTCGACGACGCCGTCTTCCCCGACCGCCCGGTCGTCGGACTCGGCGGCTGGAAGCGCCACGTCGGCCCCGGCCTGCTGCCCGTGGTGCTCCTCCCCGGTCTGGAGATCGTCCTGGAGCGCAACGCCGAGCGCTCCGGCAACCGCCGGCTCTCCGACGAGGAGGTCGCCGGCATCCACGGCCGCATGGCCGGCTGGCACGCCTCCGGCCTGCCCATCATCGACAACTCCCACTACGACGTCGAGACCACGGCCCGGGCCCTCGACGACGTCCTCGCCCGTTCCCTGGCCAGCCCGCCGAGCTGGTGAGCGAGGGGGGCCGGTCCCGATCGGCCCCCTCCGTACTGCCGGGTCTCGCCCGCGCTCGTAGGCTCGGGTCATGTCCCAGGTGTTTGCGGACCGCCGCGGGCGGCTGCGCGGCCGGTGCGCGGCGGCCGGATCCGCGGCGGCGCTGGTCTCCCGCCCCGCCAACGTCCGCTACCTCGCGGGCGGCTCGCCGCCCGGCTCCGTCCTGCTGATCGGCGCGGAGGACGACGTACTGCTGTCTCCCCGCGCGCCGGGCGACGATCCCACCGAGGGGCGCGTCGACGAGGGGCTGCGGCAGGTCGTGCTGCCGTCCGCCGGTGGTGACCCGGCCGTCGCCGCGGCCGACCTGGCCCAGCGGAGCGGTGCCGACGGGCTCGCCGTGGAGGAGCACCACCTGAGCGTCGCCCGCTACCGGGCGCTCGGCTCCGCCGCCCCGCAGCTGCGCCTCGGGGACCTCGGCAACGCCGTCGAACAGGAACGCGTCGTCAAGGACGACGACGAGATCACCTGTCTGCGCATCGCCGCCGAGATCACCGACCAGGCCCTCGGCGAGCTCCTGGAGTCGATCCTGGTCGGCCGCACCGAACGCCACCTGGCCCTGGAGCTGGAGCGGCGTCTCGTCGACCACGGCGCCGACGGCCCCGCCTTCCCCACCTCCGTCGCCACCGGCCCCCACTCGGGACGCGGTGGCCACCGCCCCACGGACCGCCGTGTCGAGGAGGGCGACTTCCTCTCCGTCTGCCTCGGCGCGGACTACCGCGGGTACCGCTGCGAAATCGGCCGGACGTTCGTCATCGGCACGGCCCCCGCCGACTGGCAGGTCGAGCTGTACGACCTCGTCTTCGCCGCCCAGCGCGCCGCGCGGGAGGCGCTCGCCCCGGGCACCGCCTACCGCGACGTGGACCGGGCGGCCCGCCAACTCCTCGACGCGGCGGGCCACGGAGCCTCCCTCGCACCGAGCCTCGGCCACGGTGTCGGCCTCGAAATCCAGGAGGACCCGCAGTTGTCCCCCTCGGCCATGGGTAAACTGGACGCTTGCGTGCCGGTCACCGTCGAACCAGGGGTTCACCTCCCGGGACGGGGCGGGGTCCGGATCGATGACACGCTCGTCGTGCGCCAGGAGGCGGACGGCGGACCCGAGCTACTCACCATCACGACCAAGGAGCTGCTCGCGCTGTAGCGCGTGACGCACCACGCCTCGGTCGTCCACCAGCGTCAGTCCAGGAGATTCCGCAACCGTGGCTTCCACGAACGACCTCAAGAACGGCATGGTGCTCAAGCTCGACAACGACCAGCTCTGGTCCGTGGTCGAGTTCCAGCACGTCAAGCCCGGCAAGGGCCCGGCCTTCGTGCGCACCAAGCTCAAGAACGTGCTGTCCGGCAAGATCGTCGACAAGACGTTCAACGCCGGTGTGAAGGTCGAGACGGCCACCGTCGACCGCCGCGACATGCAGTTCTCGTACATGGACGGCGAGTACTTCGTCTTCATGGACATGCAGACGTACGACCAGCTGCACGTCTCCCGGGCCGCCGTCGGCGACGCCGCGAACTTCCTGGTCGAGGGCTTCACCGCCACCGTCGCCACGCACGAGGGCGAGGTGCTGTACGTCGAGCTCCCCGCCGCCGTCGAGCTGACCATCCAGGAGACCGAGCCGGGCGTCCAGGGCGACCGCTCCACCGGTGGCACCAAGCCCGCCACCCTGGAGACCGGCCACCAGATCCAGGTCCCGCTCTTCATCACCACCGGTGAGAAGATCAAGGTCGACACCCGTACGAGCGACTACCTCGGCCGGGTGAACAGCTAACCGTGGCCGCCCGCAACAAGGCCCGCAAGCGCGCCTTCCAGATCCTCTTCGAGGCCGACCAGCGCGGGGTGCCCGTGCAGGAGGTCCTCGCGGACTGGATCCGGCACGCCCGGTCCGACGAACGGCAGCCGCCGGTCAACGAGTACACGATGGAGCTCGTCGAGGGGTACTCCCAGTACGCCCGCCGTATCGACGACCTCATCTCCACCTACTCGGTGGGCTGGACTCTCGACCGGATGCCGGTCGTCGATCGGAACATCCTGCGCCTCGGCGCGTACGAGCTGGTCTGGGTCGACGCCACGCCGGACGCGGTGGCCATCGACGAGGCCGTCCAGCTCGCCAAGGAGTTCTCCACGGACGACTCCCCGTCCTTCGTCAACGGCCTGCTGGGCCGCTTCAAGGACCTGAAGCCGGGGCTCCGCCGAGCCTGACCACGCCTCGAAGGGCCCGCAGCACTCCCGCTGCGGGCCCTTCGGCATCCCGCCATGCCTCCGCTGAGGCCCACTGGAACAGCCACAGCCACAGCCACAGCCACAGCCACAGCCACAGCCCCGGCAGCCGGTGCTGGGGCTCTGGGGGCTGCCCGCCGCGTCCGGGAGCGCGGTCGCCGCGGGGCGCCGCGAGCGCCCCGCACGGCGAAACGCCGGGCGGGGCCGCGCGTCCCGCCGGCGCCGCGCGCCGCGCCGGCACCGCGCGCCCCGCGGTGCCTGCCTGATCGGGTGCTCCGCGCGGGGGAGGGGCCGGCCAGCGCTGCGCAGCCGGTGCTCCGGCAGTGGCGCCGGGAACGCGGCCCCTGGCGGACGCAGCGCGCGGTCGGGCCGTCCGCGCGAGCGAAGGCCGGACGAGTCGTGCGGCCCGTGCTGCCGGTTCGGGCGCTGGGCAGCGCGGTCGCGGTGGTGGCGGGGAGTTGGTGGGCGTGTGTTCCGCGCGGTGGGGCGTGCGGCTCGTACTCCGGCCCGGCGCGGGTGGTGCGGGCAGGGGGGTGCCGGGGAACTCGAAGGTGTGCATCCGCGGGGGGCGGGGCGTGCGGCTCGTGCTGCCGGTTCGGCGCCGGGGGTGCGGGCAGAGGGGTGCCGGGAGTTCGCGGGTGTGCATCCGCGGGGGGCGGGGCGTGCGGCTCGTGCTGCCGGTTCGGCGCTGGGCAGTGTGGTCGCGGGGTGGTGGGGGGTTCGTGGATGTGTGCGTCCGTGCGGAGGCGGGGCCGCGCAGCCCGTGCTGCCGCGCGGGTGGCGGGGGGCTAGTGCGTGTGCGTCCGCGTGGTGGCGGGCCGCGCAGCCTGTGCTCTGCCTGCTGCGGCGCGGGGACCCAGGGGCGCCGGGGGCGCGGTCGCCCGGGCGGTCGGGGGTGGCGCCGAGTTCGTGGGCAGGCGTTCCGCAGGGCGGAACGGGTGGGCACGAACGGTCCGCGGCCTTGCCCGGCCGCCGTAGCGGGCTGTCCGCCGCTCGTGGCGGGAAGGGCCTGGGCCGGGGCCGTCGGTGCGGCGTCCCGTACGGGCGCAGGTCGGGCACGGGGCCGGGCCGGGGCCCGGGCCGGGCCGTCGGTCCCCCCCCGGCCCCGCCCCCGCCGAACGCCCGCCAGGCAGGGCGCGCATCTCCGCAGGGCCCGCGCCGGTACCCACCGCGCGACCGCGACGCACCGCCCGGCGCCGCGGCAGCGGGACGGCACCGCCTCACCGCTCGACCCCCGGCCGCCCCGCAGCCGGCCGTATGACGCGTGGAGGGTGGTCCCGCAAAGGGACCACCCTCCGGCGGCAACGTTTCTGCTCGGGCGGCGAGTGCCGACGCCCGCGCCTCAGCTCTCCTCGTGCGCGACCGCACGGCGCGCGTCCGCGTCCAGCACGCCCCAGCTGATCAGCTGCTCGGTGAGGACCGACGGGGACTGGTCGTAGATGACCGCGAGCGTCCGCAGGTCGTCCTGGCGGATCGACAGCACCTTGCCGTTGTAGTCGCCGCGCTGCGACTGGATCGTCGCGGCGTAGCGCTGCAGCGGGCCCGCCTTCTCCTGCGGGACGTGCGCCAGGCGCTCCAGGTCCAGGACGAGCTTCGGCGGCGGCTCGGCGGCACCGCCGGGCGTGGTGCCCGGCAGCAGCTCCTGCACCGGGACCCCGTAGAAGTCAGCCAGCTCGGCGAGGCGCTGCACGGTCACGGCGCGGTCGCCGCGCTCGTACGAACCGACCACGACGGCCTTCCAGCGCCCCTGCGACTTCTCCTCCACGCCGTGGAGGGAGAGGCCCTGCTGGGTGCGGATGGCACGGAGCTTGGCCCCGAGCTGTTTTGCGTATTCGCTGGACATATAGCTCCCTGGACACTGTTACAACGTGCGGCGCCGCCGCGTGGCTGGTAACTCACTGTGAGGTTACGCAGCGTTACTGGGGTGCGTCAAGCCGGGTGGTCCGTCCCGACGCCCTCCTCACTCCTGGTACCGTGGCTGACGCAATTCCGACGTCCTTTAAGGTCCGTCCCGTGAGGCGGAGAAGGAGGTCCGTTCCGTATGGACGCCATCCAGCAGTCCGATGCCCGACCCGTACTCGAGGGTCCGGACATCGCGCGGGTCCTGACCCGCATCGCCCACGAGATCGTCGAGCGCGCCAAGGGCGCCGACGACGTCGTCCTCCTCGGCATCCCGACGCGGGGGGTCTTCCTCGCCCGGCGCCTCGCCGAGAAGCTCCGGCAGATCACCGGCCGCACGGCCCCCGTCGGCTCCCTCGACATCACCATGCACCGGGACGACCTGCGCCTGCGCCCCGCCCGGACGCTGGCCCCCACCGAGATCCCCGACGAGGGCGTCGACGGCCGGCTGGTCGTCCTCGTCGACGACGTGCTCTTCTCCGGCCGCACCATCCGCGCCGCCCTCGACGCCCTCGGTGACATCGGCCGCCCCCGCGCCGTGCAGCTGGCCGTCCTGGTCGACCGCGGCCACCGGGAGCTGCCCATCCGCGCCGACTACGTCGGGAAGAACCTCCCGACGTCGCTGCGCGAGACGGTCAAGGTCCAGCTCACCGAGGAGGACGGCCGCGACGCCGTGCTGCTCGGCGTGCGCGAGCCCGGCCCCGAGCCCGCCCCGACCGGCGAGAACTAGCCAAACGCGCGCCCAGCGCGTCCGCGCCACCCCGTACGCCCCTCCACGCGCCCCGTGCGCGCGGCACGGCGGACCGGGCACGCGGAGCCGCGCCGCCCGCCACCGGCAAGCCCGCAGCAGGCCTGCGGAGCCGCGGCAAGCGGCGGCCCGCGAGCCGCGAGCCCGCAGGCACGCACCCCCCGCCGGCGGCCGCGCCCGAGCCCACCCCTGCCCGGTCACGCCCACGGACCCGACCTCCCCACCCCCGGAGCCCCACCCCCCGATGAAGCGCCACCTCATCTCGGCCGCCGACCTCACCCGCGACGACGCCGTCCTCATCCTCGACACCGCCGAGGAGATGGCCCGGCTCGCCGACCGTCCGATCAAGAAGCTGCCCACCCTGCGCGGCCGGACGATATGCAACCTCTTCTTCGAGGACTCGACCCGCACCCGCATCTCCTTCGAGGCCGCCGAGAAGCGCCTCTCCGCCGACGTCATCAACTTCACGGCCAAGGGCTCCAGCGTCTCCAAGGGCGAGTCCCTCAAGGACACCGCCCAGACCCTCGCCGCCATCGGCGTCGACGCGGTCGTCATACGCCACCACGCCTCCGGCGCCCCCTACCGGCTCGCCACCAGCGGCTGGATCGACGCCCCGGTGATCAACGCCGGTGACGGCACCCACCAGCACCCCACCCAGGCGCTGCTGGACGCCTTCACCCTGCGCCGCCGCCTGGTCGGCCGCGGCTCCGCGACCGGCCGCCCGACCGGTGACGACACCGCCCGCGGGTGCGCCGGCCGGGACCTGTCCGGCCGGCGCGTCACCATCGTCGGCGACGTCCTGCACAGCCGGGTCGCCCGCTCCAACGTGGACCTGCTGCACACCCTCGGCGCCGAGGTCACCCTCGTCGCCCCACCCACGCTCGTCCCCGTCGGCGTCGAGGACTGGCCCTGCGAGGTCACCTACGACCTCGACGGCGCCCTCTCCGCGTGCGACGCCGTGATGATGCTGCGCGTCCAGCGCGAGCGCATGAACGCCGCGTTCTTCCCCACCGAGCGGGAGTACGCGCGCCGCTACGGCCTCGACGCCCCGCGCATGGCCAAGCTCCCCGACCACGCCGTCGTCATGCACCCCGGCCCCATGGTCCGCGGCATGGAGATCACCGCCGAGGTCGCCGACTCGCCCCGCTGCACCGTCGTCGAACAGGTCGCCAACGGCGTCTTCGTCCGCATGGCCGTTCTCTACCTGCTGCTGGGCGGCAGCGAACCCGCCCTCACCCAGCCGTCGTCCCGTACCGAGGAGAAGTAACCCAGCATGAGCAAGACCCTGATCCGTGGTGCGAAGGTCCTCGGCGGCCGGGCCCAGGACGTCCTCGTCGACGGCGAGACCATCGCCGCCGTCGGCACCGGCCTGGACGCCGAGGGCGCCACCGTCGTCGAGGCTGAGGGGCGCGTCCTGCTGCCCGGCCTGGTCGACCTCCACACCCACCTGCGCGAGCCGGGCCGCGAGGACTCCGAGACGGTCCTCACCGGCACCCGCGCCGCCGCCTCCGGCGGCTACACGTCCGTATTCGCCATGGCCAACACGTCACCCGTCGCCGACACCGCCGGCGTGGTCGAGCAGGTCCACCGGCTCGGCCGGGAACACGGCTACTGCGACGTGCAGCCCATCGGCGCCGTCACCGTCGGCCTGGAGGGCAAGCGGCTCGCCGAGCTCGGCGCCATGCACGAGTCCGCCGCCGGCGTCACCGTCTTCTCCGACGACGGCAAGTGCGTCGACGACGCCGTGATCATGCGCCGCGCCCTGGAGTACGTGAAGGCCTTCGGCGGCGTCATCGCCCAGCACGCCCAGGAGCCCCGCCTCACCGAGGGCGCCCAGATGAACGAGGGCGCCGTCTCCGCCGAGCTGGGCCTCGGCGGCTGGCCGGCCGTCGCCGAGGAGTCGATCATCGCCCGCGACGTCCTCCTCGCCGAGCACGTCGGCTCCCGCGTCCACATCTGCCACCTGTCGACCGCCGGGTCCGTCGAGATCGTCCGCTGGGCCAAGTCCCGCGGCATCGACGTCACCGCCGAGGTCACCCCGCACCACCTGCTCCTCACCGACGAGCTGGTCCGCACGTACGACCCGGTGTACAAGGTCAACCCGCCGCTGCGCACCGAGCGCGACGTCATGGCCCTGCGCGAGGCGCTCGCCGACGGCACGATCGACATCGTCGCCACCGACCACGCCCCCCACCCGCACGAGGACAAGGACTGCGAGTGGGCCGCCGCCGCCATGGGCATGGTCGGCCTGGAGACCGCGCTCTCCGTCGTGCAGCACACGATGGTCGACACCGGCCTCCTCGACTGGGCGGGCGTCGCCGACCGCATGTCGCACGCGCCCGCGCGGATCGGCCGCGCCACCGGCCACGGACGCCCCGTCTCGGTTGGTGAGCCCGCCAACCTGACGCTCGTCGATCCGGCATACCGTGGAGCCGTGGACCCCGCGGGCTTCGCCTCCCGCAGCCGCAACACCCCCTACGAGGGCCGCGAGCTGCCGGGTCGCGTCACCCACACCTTCCTGCGGGGCCGGGCAACGCTCATGGACGGGAAGCTCGCGTGACACCTCTGATCCCCCTCGCCGCCGAGCCTCAGTCGGCGGAAGTGACCGACTGGGCCGCCCGCCTCGGCTGGGTCGGCGTACTGCTGCTCTTCATCGCCC
The DNA here is from genome assembly GCF_024600715.1 of Streptomyces changanensis. Lineage (NCBI taxonomy): Bacteria > Bacillati > Actinomycetota > Actinomycetes > Kitasatosporales > Streptomycetaceae > Streptomyces > Streptomyces changanensis. Next base: position 984,590 of record NZ_CP102332.1, on the reverse strand, counting down.
TCGTCTACTGGCTCATGCGCCAGGGCTGGACCTGGCGCGCCCGCCTCCAGGCGGACGTGCCGGAGCTCCCCATCGCGCCGGACGAGCCCGGCGCGGTGAGACTGGAGATGAACGGGCGCTACCACGGGTCCACGACGGCCGGGCAGTGGCTCGACCGGATCGTGGCCCACGGCCTCGGCACCCGCAGCCGCGCCGAGCTGACGCTCACCGACGCCGGCCTGGTGGTGTCCCGCCCCGGCGCGCGTGACTTCTTCGTCCCCGCCGACAAGCTCCGCGGAGCACGGCTCGACAAGGGCATCGCCGGCAAGGTCCTCGCCGAGGGCGGCCTGCTGGTCGTCACCTGGCAGCACGGCGACATCCTGATCGACTCCGGCTTCCGGTCCGACCGGGCCGCCGAGCACACCGCCTGGGTCGAGGCCATCGACTCCATCACCACCGAGAACACCACGACGGAAGGCGCCGCACGATGACGACCTCCACCCGGGGAACCAGGGTTCCCGCCGTACTCGTCCTGGAGGACGGCCGCGTCTTCCGCGGCCGCGCCTACGGGGCCGTGGGGGAGACCTTCGGCGAGGCCGTCTTCTCCACCGGCATGACCGGCTACCAGGAGACCCTGACCGACCCCTCGTACCACCGCCAGGTCGTCGTCATGACCGCCCCGCACGTCGGGAACACGGGCGTCAACGACGAGGACGCCGAGTCCGCCCGCATCTGGGTCGCCGGTTACGTCGTCCGCGACCCCGCCCGCACCCCCTCCAACTGGCGCTCCACCCGCACCCTCGACGAGGAGCTGGAGCGCCAGGGGGTCGTCGGCATCAGCGGAGTCGACACCCGCGCCCTCACCCGCCACCTGCGCGAGCGCGGCGCGATGCGCGTCGGCATCTTCTCCGGCGGAGCCGTCGCCGACGACGCGGCCCTCCTCGCGAAGGTCCAGGCCGCCCCGCAGATGAAGGGCGCCGACCTCTCCGCCGAGGTCGCCACCAAGGAGCCCTACGTCGTCCCCGCGATCGGCGAGAAGCGCTTCACCGTCGCCGCCGTCGACCTCGGCATCAAGGGCATGACCCCGCAGCGGATGGCCGAGCGCGGCATCGAGGTGCACGTGCTGCCCGCCACCGCCACCGTCGACGACGTCTACGCCGTCAACCCGGACGGCGTCTTCTTCTCCAACGGCCCCGGCGACCCCGCCACCGCCGACGGACCCGTCTCCGTGATGCGGGCCGTGCTGGAGCGCCGGACGCCCCTGTTCGGCATCTGCTTCGGCAACCAGATCCTCGGGCGCGCCCTCGGCTTCGGCACCTACAAGCTGAAGTACGGCCACCGCGGCATCAACCAGCCCGTGCAGGACCGCACGACCGGCAAGGTCGAAGTCACCGCGCACAACCACGGCTTCGCCGTCGACGCACCGCTCGACACGGTGTCCGACACCCCCTACGGCCGCGCCGAGGTCTCCCACGTCTGCCTCAACGACAACGTGGTGGAGGGCCTCCAGCTGCTCGACCAGCCGGCCTTCAGCGTCCAGTACCACCCCGAAGCGGCGGCCGGCCCGCACGACGCCGCCTACCTCTTCGACCGCTTCGTTTCCCTGATGGAGGGCGAGCGTGCCTAAGCGCACCGATATCCAGTCCGTCCTGGTCATCGGCTCCGGCCCGATCGTCATCGGTCAGGCCGCCGAGTTCGACTACTCCGGCACCCAGGCGTGCCGCATCCTCAAGGCCGAGGGCCTGCGGGTCATCCTCGTCAACTCCAACCCGGCGACGATCATGACCGACCCGGAGATCGCCGACGCCACGTACGTCGAGCCGATCACCCCCGAGTTCGTCGAGAAGATCATCGCCAAGGAGCGCCCCGACGCCCTCCTGCCCACCCTCGGCGGCCAGACCGCGCTGAACACCGCCATCTCCATGCACGAGCAGGGTGTGCTGGAGAAGTACGGCGTCGAGCTGATCGGCGCCAACGTCGAGGCCATCAACAAGGGCGAGGACCGCGACCTCTTCAAGGGCGTCGTGGAGGAGGTCCGCAAGAAGATCGGCCACGGCGAGTCCGCCCGGTCCGTCATCTGCCACTCCATGGACGACGTCCTCAAGGGCGTGGAGACCCTCGGCGGCTACCCGGTCGTCGTCCGCCCGTCCTTCACCATGGGCGGCGCCGGCTCCGGCTTCGCCCACGACGAGGAGGAACTGCGCCGCATCGCCGGCCAGGGCCTGACGCTCTCCCCGACCACCGAGGTGCTCCTGGAGGAGTCCATCCTCGGCTGGAAGGAGTACGAGCTGGAGCTGATGCGCGACAAGGCCGACAACGTCGTGGTCGTCTGCTCCATCGAGAACTTCGACCCCATGGGCGTGCACACCGGTGACTCGATCACCGTCGCCCCGGCGATGACGCTCACCGACCGCGAGTACCAGCGGCTGCGCGACATCGGCATCGCGATCATCCGTGAGGTCGGCGTCGACACCGGCGGCTGCAACATCCAGTTCGCGGTCAACCCCGCCGACGGCCGGATCATCGTCATCGAGATGAACCCGCGCGTCTCGCGCTCCTCCGCGCTCGCCTCGAAGGCCACCGGCTTCCCGATCGCCAAGATCGCCGCCAAGCTGGCCGTCGGCTACACGCTGGACGAGATCCCCAACGACATCACCGAGAAGACCCCGGCCTCCTTCGAGCCGACGCTCGACTACGTGGTGGTCAAGGCCCCGCGCTTCGCCTTCGAGAAGTTCCCGTCCGCCGACTCCACCCTCACCACGACCATGAAGTCGGTCGGCGAGGCCATGGCCATCGGGCGGAACTTCACCGAGGCCCTCCAGAAGGCCCTGCGCTCCCTGGAGAAGAAGGGCAGCCAGTTCACCTTCGTCGGCGAGCCCGGCGACAAGGCGGACCTGCTGAACGAGGCGGTCCGCCCCACCGACGGCCGCATCAACGCCGTCATGCAGGCCATCCGCGCCGGCGCCGACCGCGACGAGGTCTTCGACGCCACGAAGATCGACCCGTGGTTCGTCGACCAGCTCTTCCTCATCAAGAAGATCGCCGACGAGCTGGCCGCCGCCGACCGGCTGCAGCCCGAGCTGCTCGCCGAGGCCAAGCGCCACGGCTTCTCCGACCAGCAGATCGCCGAGATCCGCGGCCTGCGGGAGGACGTCGTCCGCGAGGTGCGCCACGCCCTCGGCGTCCGCCCGGTCTACAAGACGGTCGACACCTGCGCCGCCGAGTTCGCCGCGAAGACGCCGTACTTCTACTCCTCCTACGACGAGGAGAGCGAGGTCGCCCCGCGCGAGAAGCCCGCGGTGATCATCCTGGGCTCCGGCCCGAACCGCATCGGCCAGGGCATCGAGTTCGACTACTCCTGCGTCCACGCCTCCTTCGCGCTGAGCGAGGCGGGCTACGAGACCGTGATGGTCAACTGCAACCCGGAGACGGTCTCGACCGACTACGACACCTCCGACCGCCTGTACTTCGAGCCGCTCACGCTCGAGGACGTGCTGGAGATCGTCCACGCCGAGTCCCTCGCCGGCCCGATCGCCGGCGTCGTCGTCCAGCTCGGCGGTCAGACCCCGCTGGGCCTCGCCCAGGCGCTCAAGGACAACGGCGTGCCCGTCGTCGGCACCTCCCCGGAGGCGATCCACGCCGCCGAGGACCGCGGCGCCTTCGGCCGCGTCCTCGCCGAGGCCGGGCTGCCCGCCCCCAAGCACGGCACCGCGACCACCTTCGCCGGCGCGAAGGCCATCGCCGACGAGATCGGCTACCCCGTCCTCGTCCGCCCCTCGTACGTCCTGGGCGGCCGCGGCATGGAGATCGTCTACGACGAGGCGCGCCTGGAGGCGTACATCGCCGAGTCCACCGAGATCTCCCCGACCCGCCCGGTCCTCGTCGACCGGTTCCTCGACGACGCCATCGAGATCGACGTCGACGCCCTCTACGACGGCCACGAGCTCTACCTCGGCGGCGTCATGGAGCACATCGAGGAGGCCGGCATCCACTCCGGCGACTCGGCCTGCGCCCTGCCCCCGATCACGCTCGGCGGCTTCGACATCAAGCGCCTGCGCGCCTCCACCGAGGCCATCGCGAAGGGCGTCGGCGTCCGCGGCCTGATCAACATCCAGTTCGCGATGGCCGGCGACATCCTCTACGTCCTGGAGGCCAACCCGCGCGCCTCCCGGACGGTCCCCTTCACCTCCAAGGCGACCGCCGTGCCGCTGGCGAAGGCCGCCGCCCGCATCTCGCTGGGCGCCACCGTCGCCGAGCTGCGCGCAGAGGGCCTGCTGCCGAGGAACGGCGACGGCGGCACGCTCCCGCTGGACGCGCCGATCTCCGTCAAGGAGGCCGTCATGCCGTGGTCGCGGTTCCGCGACATCCACGGCCGCGGCGTCGACACCGTCCTCGGCCCGGAGATGCGCTCCACCGGCGAGGTCATGGGCATCGACTCCGTCTTCGGGACCGCGTACGCCAAGTCGCAGGCCGGCGCGTACGGCCCGCTGCCCACCAAGGGCCGCGCGTTCATCTCGGTCGCCAACCGCGACAAGCGCTCGATGATCTTCCCGGCGCGCGAGCTCGTCGCGCACGGCTTCGAGCTGCTCGCCACGTCCGGCACGGCCGAGGTCCTCAAGCGCAACGGCATCAACGCCACCGCCGTGCGCAAGCTCAGCGAGGGCGAGGGCCCGAACGGCGAGAAGACCATCGTCCAGCTGATCCACGACGGCCAGGTCGACCTCATCGTCAACACCCCGTACGGCACCGGCGGCCGCCTCGACGGCTACGAGATCCGTACCGCGGCCGTCTCCCGCGGCGTCCCCTGCCTGACCACGGTCCAGGCGCTCGCCGCGGCCGTCCAGGGCATCGACGCCCTCAACCACGGCGGCGTCGGCGTCCGCTCGCTCCAGGAACACGCGCAGCACCTGATCGCGGCCCGCGACTGACAGCCCGAACGAGGGGGACACCGGAAACGGTGTCCCCCTCCTCATGAGGACACCACCACCATGTACAAGCTCTTCTTCCGGCTGTTCTTCACGCGGATGGACCCCGAGCGGGCCCACCACCTCGCCTTCCGCTGGATCCGCCTCGCCGCCCGCGTCCCCGTCCTGCGCACCTTCCTCGCCGCCGTGCTCGCGCCGCGGTACGAGGAGCTGCGCACGGAGGCGTTCGGCCTGCGGATGCACGGCCCGTTCGGCCTCGCCGCCGGCTTCGACAAGAACGCCGTCGCCATCGACGGCATGGCGATGCTCGGCTTCGACCACGTCGAGATCGGCACGGTCACCGGCGAGCCTCAGCCCGGCAACCCCGGGAAGCGCCTCTTCCGCCTCGTACCGGACCGCGCCCTGATCAACCGCATGGGCTTCAACAACGACGGCTCGGCCGCCGTCGCCGAGCGCCTGGACGCCCGCGAGCCGGTCTTCCGGACCGTCGTCGGCGTCAACATCGGCAAGACGAAGGTCGTCCCCGAGGCGGAGGCCGCCGCCGACTACGTGAAGTCGGCCGAGCGCCTCGCCCGCCACGCCGACTACCTGGTCGTCAACGTCTCCTCACCGAACACCCCGGGCCTGCGCAACCTCCAGGCCACGGAGTCCCTGCGCCCCCTGCTGACGGCCGTCCGCGAGGCCGCGGACCGCACCGTCACCGACCGGCGCGTCCCCCTCCTCGTCAAGATCGCCCCCGACCTGGCCGACGAGGACGTCGACGCCGTCGCCGACCTCGCCGTCGAACTGGGCCTGGACGGCATCATCGCCACCAACACCACCATCTCCCGCGAGCGCCTGAGCTCCCCGGCGCACCTCACCGGCGAGACCGGCGGCCTGTCCGGCGCCCCGCTCAAGCAACGCTCCCTGGAGGTCCTGCGCCGCCTCTACGCGCGTGTCGGCGACCGCATCACGCTCGTCGGCGTCGGCGGCATCGAGAACGCCGAGGACGCCTGGCAGCGCATCCTCGCCGGCGCCACGCTCGTCCAGGGCTACAGCGCCTTCGTCTACGAGGGCCCCTTCTACGCCCGCGCCCTCCACAAGGGCCTGGCGGCCCGGCTCCAGGCCTCCCCGTACGCGACCCTCGCCGACGCGGTCGGCGCGGACACCCGAAAGGCGGTCCAGTGACAGCGACCCCCGTCCCCTTCGGCGCCCGGCTGCGGGAGGCCATGGACACTCGCGGTCCGCTCTGCGTCGGCATCGACCCGCACGCGTCCCTGCTCTCCGCCTGGGGTCTGAAGGACGACGTGGACGGGCTGGAGACCTTCACCCGCACCGTCGTCGACGCCCTCGCCGGCACCGTCGCCGTCTTCAAGCCCCAGAGCGCCTTCTTCGAGCGGTTCGGCTCGCGCGGCGTCGCGGTGCTGGAGCGCGCGGTCGCCGACCTGCGCGGCGCCGGGGCGCTCGTGGTCATGGACGCCAAGCGCGGGGACATCGGCTCCACCATGGCCGCCTACGCCGAGACGTACCTGCGCCCGGACGCGCCGCTCTTCTCGGACGCGCTCACGGTCTCCCCGTTCCTCGGGTACGGCTCGCTGGAGCCGGCCGTGCGGCTGGCGCGCGAGAACGGCGCCGGGCTGTTCGTCCTCGCCCTGACCTCCAACCCCGAGGGCGCCGAGGTGCAGCGGGCGGTCCGCGGCGACGGGCGGACCGTCGCCGCGACCATGCTGGCGCACCTGGCCGAGGAGAACGCCGGACAGACGCCCCTGGGGTCCTTCGGCGCGGTCGTCGGTGCCACCCTCGGCGACCTGTCCTCCTTCGACCTGGACGTCAACGGCCCGCTCCTGGCCCCGGGTATCGGTGCCCAGGGCGCCACCCCCGCGGACCTGCCGGCCGTCTTCGGCGCCGCGGTGCGCAACGTCGTCCCGAACGTCAGCCGCGGCGTCCTGCGCCACGGCCCGGACGCCGCCGCCCTGCGCGACGCGGCGCGGCGGTACGCCGACGAGGTCCGGGCGGCCGTCGCCTCCTGACCCGCCCGCCCCTACCGGGCCCCCGCACCACGGGCCCGGGGCGACCGGCCCGCGGGCCGACGCGCCCCGGCCGGCGCGTCGGCCGCCGGTGCCGGCCGATCCGTCGACCACCCCGGCCGGCTCCGTCGAACACCACCGGCCGGGTCCGTCGGCCCCACCGGCCGGGTCCGTCGGTCACCAGCCGCCCGGTATGTCGGCCACCACCGGCCGGTCCGGCCACCACCGCCGGCCCGGTCCGTCGGTGCTCACCACGCGGCGGCGTCACCGGCCAGTACCGGCCGATCCCTCGGCTGCCACCGGCCGGTTCCCGTCGGTCCCCGGCGGTCCCGGACCGCACTGTGACGCACCTCACTGCGGCCCGTCGTACCGCCGCGCACCTGGGGCGCTGCCCCCGTGTGACGCCCCCGGGACGGGCGGTGACGAGTGTTGACGGATTCATACCCCAAACCTGTGCGTTATGTCCCGTTTGTCGGGCAAGCTCGATGCTGACCAGGACTTTTCCGCTGTTCTCGCTGACTCAGACCCTCATGGCCGCTAGTCTCCGACGAGAGTCAGCGTTCGCAGCGGTCACTGCGTTGCTCGTTGCTCCCTTGGTGTGGGCCGACTAGGTTCCTCACCGGTCCGTATCCGACAGTTCGACATCCGAGGTGACGTAGGCGTGGCTCTTCCGCCCCTTACCCCTGAACAGCGCGCAGCCGCGCTCGAAAAGGCCGCCGCGGCTCGCCGGGAGCGGGCCGAGGTCAAGAATCGACTCAAGCACTCCGGTGCCTCGCTCCACGAGGTCATCAAGCAGGGCCAGGAGAACGATGTCATCGGCAAGATGAAGGTCTCCGCCCTGCTGGAGTCCCTGCCGGGCGTGGGCAAGGTCCGCGCCAAGCAGATCATGGAGCGGCTCGGCATCTCCGAGAGCCGCCGCGTGCGCGGGCTCGGTTCCAACCAGATCGCCTCCCTGGAGCGCGAGTTCGGCGGCTCCGGCGCCTGACGGCCGGTACCGGCGTCCTGGGCGCTCCCGGAAGCTGGAATAATCGCCCCATGGCTGCAACATCCCGGGGGACGACCCCCGAGCCCCCGGACGTACGTCCGCGGCTGACCGTGCTCTCCGGCCCCTCCGGGGTCGGCAAGAGCACGGTCGTCGCCCATATGCGCAAGGTCCACCCGCAGGTCTGGCTCTCGGTGTCGGCCACGACCCGCCAGCCGCGCCCCGGTGAGCAGGACGGCGTCCAGTACCACTTCGTCTCGGACGACGAGTTCGACAAGCTGGTCGCCAACGGCGAGCTGCTGGAGTGGGCCGAGTTCGCGGGCAACCGCTACGGCACGCCGCGCCGCGCGGTCCAGGAGCGTCTGGAGTCCGGCGAGCCGGTCCTGCTGGAGATCGACCTCCAGGGCGCGCGGCTGGTCCGCGAGTCCATGCCCGAGGCCCAGCTGGTCTTCCTCGCCCCGCCGAGCTGGGACGAGCTGGTCAGGCGACTGACCGGCCGGGGCACGGAGTCGCCGGAGGTCATCGAGCGGCGCCTCGGAGCGGCCAAGATCGAACTGGCCGCGGAGTCCGAGTTCGACGTCACCCTCGTCAACACCTCCGTCGAGGACGTGGCGCGTGAGCTGCTAGCCTTGATGGACGTTGTCTGATTCTTGTCCACTTTTTCGGAAGGTAGAGCGTGTCCTCTTCCATCACCGCGCCCGAGGGCATCATCAACCCGCCGATCGACGAGCTGCTCGAGGCCACTGACTCGAAGTACAGCCTCGTGATCTACGCGGCCAAGCGCGCGCGGCAGATCAACGCGTACTACTCGCAGCTCGGTGAGGGCCTGCTGGAGTACGTCGGGCCCCTGGTGGACACGCACGTCCACGAGAAGCCCCTCTCGATCGCCCTGCGGGAGATCAACGCGGGCCTGCTGACCTCCGAGGCCGTAGAGGGCCCGGCGCAGTAAGCGCTCCTACATGACATCACCAGGCCCGGCGGCACGACCGCCGGGCCTGAGGTGTGTCCCGGCAGTCGTCAGAACCTCAGAGCGGGAGGCGCAGTGTCCGAGTCCAAGCCCCAGGTCGTCCTCGGCGTCAGCGGCGGCATCGCCGCCTACAAGGCGTGCGAGCTGCTGCGCCGGCTGACCGAGTCGGGCCACGACGTCCGGGTCGTCCCGACGGCGTCCGCCCTGCACTTCGTCGGCGCGGCGACCTGGTCCGCGCTCTCCGGCAACCCGGTGTCGGCCGAGGTCTGGGACGACGTCCACGAGGTCCCACACGTACGCATCGGGCAGACCGCCGACCTCGTCGTCGTCGCCCCCGCCACCGCCGACACGCTGGCCAAGGCGGCCCACGGCCTCGCCGGGGACCTCCTCACCAACACGCTCCTCACCGCCCGCTGCCCGGTCGTGTTCGCCCCGGCCATGCACACCGAGATGTGGGAGCACCCGGCCACCCAGGAGAACGTCGCCACGCTGCGGCGCCGCGGCGCCGTCGTCATCGAGCCCGCCGTCGGCCGCCTCACTGGTGTCGACACGGGCAAGGGGCGTCTCCCCGACCCCGGAGAGATCTTCGAGGTGTGCCGCCGCGTCCTCGCCCGCGGCGTCACCGCGCCCGACCTCGCCGGCCGGCACGTCGTCGTCAGCGCCGGCGGCACGCGCGAGCCGCTGGACCCCGTCCGGTTCCTCGGCAACCGCTCCTCCGGCAAGCAGGGCTACGCCCTCGCCCGCACCGCCGCCGCCCGGGGTGCCCGCGTCACCCTCGTCGCCGCCAACACCGGCCTGCCCGACCCGGCCGGCGTGGACGTCGTCCCGGTCGGCACGGCCGTGCAGCTGCGCGAGGCTGTACTGAAGGCCGCCGCCGACGCGGACGCCGTCGTCATGGCCGCCGCCGTGGCCGACTTCCGCCCCGCCGCGTACGCCGAGGGGAAGATCAAGAAGCGGGAGGGGAAGGAGCCCGAACCCGTCGCCCTCGTCCGCAACCCCGACGTCCTCGCGGAGCTCTCCGCCGACCGCGCCCGCCCCGGCCAGGTCGTCGTCGGCTTCGCCGCCGAGACCGACGACGTGCTCGCCAACGGCCGTGACAAGCTCCGCCGCAAGGGCTGCGACCTGCTCGTCGTCAACGAGGTGGGGGAGCGCAGGACCTTCGGCTCGGAGGAGAACGAGGCCGTCGTCCTCGGCGCCGACGGCAGCGAGACCCCGGTGCCGCACGGCCCGAAGGAGGCCCTCGCGGACACCGTGTGGGACCTGGTCGTTCCCCGCCTCGCCTGAGGGCGCCCGACCGTGATTCCCCTCACAGCCCCCGGCGCCCGCGAGCAGGGCGAACTCCCGCGTTCGGACGGGTGATCTTGCCGGTGCCGGTGCGGCCGATGTGGCCAATCAGGCTCCCGTTGTGCGAGACACCTGGTCCAATGCCCGAGAGTGCCCGATAAACTGTTCCCGGAACGACGCGGGGCGCAGCCCCCTGCCGGTCCGCCAACGATCAGCCAGCAGCCGCTGCAAACCCAGGGAGCGTTGTGTCCCGTCGTCTGTTCACCTCGGAGTCCGTGACCGAAGGTCACCCCGACAAGATCGCTGACCAGATCAGCGACACCATCCTCGACGCACTGCTGCGGGAGGACCCCACCTCCCGCGTCGCCGTGGAGACGCTGATCACCACCGGCCTCGTGCACGTGGCCGGCGAGGTGACGACCAAGGCGTACGCCGACATCCCCACGCTGGTGCGCAACAAGATCCTGGAGATCGGCTACGACTCCTCGAAGAAGGGCTTCGACGGCGCGTCCTGCGGCGTCTCGGTCTCGATCGGCGCCCAGTCCCCGGACATCGCGCAGGGTGTGGACACGGCGTACGAGAAGCGCGTCGAGGGCGATGAGGACGAGCTCGACAAGCAGGGCGCCGGCGACCAGGGACTGATGTTCGGCTACGCCTCGGACGAGACGCCCGAGCTGATGCCGCTGCCGATCCACATCGCGCACCGGCTGTCCAAGCGGCTGACCGAGGTCCGCAAGAACGGCACCATCCCCTACCTGCGCCCCGACGGCAAGACCCAGGTCACCATCGAGTACGACGGCGACAAGGCCGTCCGTCTCGACACGGTCGTCGTCTCCTCGCAGCACGCCTCGGACATCGACCTGGAGTCGCTGCTCGCGCCCGACATCCGCGAGTTCGTCGTCGAGCACGTGCTGAAGCAGCTCCTGGACGACGGCATCAAGCTGGAGACCGAGGGCTACCGCCTCCTGGTGAACCCGACCGGCCGCTTCGAGATCGGCGGCCCCATGGGCGACGCCGGCCTCACCGGACGCAAGATCATCATCGACACGTACGGCGGCATGGCCCGGCACGGCGGCGGCGCCTTCTCCGGCAAGGACCCGTCCAAGGTCGACCGCTCGGCCGCGTACGCCATGCGCTGGGTCGCCAAGAACGTCGTCGCGGCCGGCCTGGCCGCCCGCTGCGAGGTCCAGGTCGCCTACGCGATCGGCAAGGCCGAGCCCGTCGGCCTCTTCGTCGAGACCTTCGGCACCGCCAAGGTCGACGTGGAGCGCATCGAGAACGCCATCGCCGAGGTCTTCGACCTCCGCCCGGCCGCGATCATCCGCGACCTCGACCTGCTCCGCCCGATCTACTCCCAGACCGCCGCGTACGGCCACTTCGGCCGCGAGCTCCCCGACTTCACCTGGGAGCGCACGGACCGCGTCGACGCCCTCCGCCAGGCCGCGGGGCTGTAAAAGCGCAAGCGAACCATCGACGGCTCCGGACCGGATCGGTCCGGAGCCGTCGACATCACGGGACGCCTCGATCGGCCCAGAGGTTCTCCGGGAGTCACTCAAGTCCGCTGCCACTCCGCATCCGGACTCTCCGGACCTGCGCCGTCGTCGGTGTCGGACTCCGGTGGCACGGAGGAGGCCAGGGGATCGAAGCGTTCCCGCAGCGCCGAGGAGAGGTCGATGTCGAAGTCCTTGAGCGTCGTGGCCGTCTGCTCCGTCAGGAAGACGTACACATCGTCCTCGGGTTGCAGCCCGGCGGCGTGGAGGAATCGGGCGAAGAGGTCGGGGGCATCCCGCTCCCCGGCGTCCCCGGAGGAAAAGGACTCCGGCACCCCGAACGCGGCTCCGGGTTCCCGGTCGCCGGGAGCCTCGGGCACGAGGTGCCGGAACGGCTCCGCCACGTGCTGGTTCTTCGAAGCGGACGTCAGCTGGGCCAGCAGGCCGATGTCCTCGACGGTCTTGGCCACCGAGTCGTCGTTCTTGTTCAGCCACCAGACGACGGCGCTCCCGGTGTCCCGGAGTACGTCCTCACCGAGATAGGTGCGGCGACTCTGCTCGTACCTGCGTTCGTGCGCCCACACTGCTTCGTCCTTCCGGACGGCGGCCAGTTTGTCGAGGCGTTCCTGGTCTTCGTCGGAGAGGGTCAGGGAGACATCCAGGGCCATCGAGCGCACCAGTCCGGAAGCGTCCGGTTCCATGGTGGCCAGCAGGCCGCCCAGCTCATGGCGCACGAGCGCGCACCGCGAAGGCTTGCGATCAGTGGTGATCGCCCGCGCCCTATCGAGGATGGCCTCCACGGCGAGCCCGCTCGCGTGGACCGCGGGTGACTCCGCTGACGGCTCCGAGGGGCACCAGCGGACGGTGGCAGAGAACAGGAAGTCGTAGTCTTCCGCCTTGCTGGGCAACGCCACCCCGGTGACGCGTACCTCCCGGCGTTCCACCGGTGGAATGGGGAGGTCGGGATCAGGCAACGACCCCGGTGGGAACAGATCCGTGCGGTGACGACCGGCGCCCACGAGCAGGAACGGAAGCACCAGGAGGAGACCGCCGGCCACAGGCCAGACCCACAGGGCCCAATCCTGGGACAGACCGATGATGGCGACGAGCAGTGCCGAAATGAGGGTGACGAATACGGTGATGGTCTTCTGGCCGGTGGTCACGGTGCCGGTGCCTCCTCGTTGCCCGCCGCACGGTTGCTGCGCTGGCTTTCACTGATCTTCTGCATGACCACTTCGGCCACCGCTCCGCGCGACGCGTCCCCCGGGGAGCATCCGGTGGCCCAGGACCGCGCCGTCGCGTACAGGCGCACCTGCGCCTCGCTGCTCTCCTGGCAGGCCTCGACCAGGACGTCGAGCAGCAGGTGTGCGTAGCGGGTTTCCGCGCTCACACATGCGCCGAGCCACGCGTACACGGGGCGGCGCCACGCCTCCCACGCCACGTCCCTCAGAACGCCCCGCCAACCGTCCACCAAGGACCGGACCACCTCCGCCTCGGCGACCAGGGGCACGGCCCGGCCGCCGACCGCAAGCAGGCGCGCAGGATCCGTGAGGGGGAGGAAGAGCGCGAGGTCGGTCCCTCTGTTGCGCTGTGTTCCCGGGCGCGCGAGCCTGCCCAACATCCACCGGTGCAGGCGATGGTCCCCGAGGGCCAGTTCCACGAGTGCTTCACGCGCTTCCGTACCGGGCCCCTCGTGCGTGGCGAGATGGTGAAGCCGAACCATCGCTGCGTAGGGGTGGCGAACCGGCAGGACGGCGAAGCAGACACTGATCAGTACCCGCCTCAGTCCCTTGGAGATGTTCCGGTCAGTGGCCCACTTGTAGATCCTGTTGCGGCAGTCCCGGCCGATCCTGTGGTCGTGCACCCCGTACTTCAGGAGATGGGCCGCGGCCCGGACCGCCGCTCCGCGGTCGGTCCGGGAGGCCCAGCGTTCCACCAGGTGGAAGAGGTCCTCGGGGCGTCGCGTGCGGCAGCACTGTTCAGCGAAGCGGATCACCAGACGTTCTGCGTCGGCGTCGGTCAGACCCGGTAACCACAAGGCGCTCCCCACCCAGTCCCGGAGCGGGCCGTGCAGATCGGGGTGGTTGTCCCAGAAGTGGTCGCGCACGGCTTCGTCGAAACGCAGCTTGTCGAACCGCACCAGCCTGTCGGGTCCCTGCCCGGCCCGGATCCGTTCCAGCCGTCCACCCAGGCCCTGTCGTTCGAGGAGCGAGGTGGTGTTCTCAGGGTGGGAGACGTCCGCCAGCAATCGTGTCGCGGCCAGATGCACCGTGTCCGCTCGGGCGCCATGCAGCATGGCCGCCGACAGTAGGAGTGCACGATGCGGAGCCCGACGGAGTCTCTTCAGGAGATCGACGACGTCGGGGCCGCAGTCGGTGACCGCGGCGATCGCTGCCTCGCACCAGTGGAGGAAGCTCTCGCCAGGGCCTGCCGAGCGGCCGGCCTCGCACAGGAGGTGCGCCAGGTCGGCGACCTCGCGGAGCGGCGGGCGCTGGTCGAGGTGCTGTCGCAACCGCGCAGGCAGGGGATCGGCGACCGTTGCGTCCAGGCCGGCCAGCCGCAGGCGCCGCTTGATGAGGTCGTGCTCCAGGCGGTGCCGCGGTGGCCGGCTGATCTCCACACGCAGTGCCCCGTACTCCGGGCTCAGGAGACGGCCGACCCGGTGGGGGAGCACCACCGCCAGATGCGCCCTCCTGTCCCTCACCACCTTGCGGAAGCCGGACAGCCTTGCTTCGACGTGAGGCCAGTCCTGTTCGTCCCTACCCGACAGGTCGAGGAGGAGCTGGTCCGCCTCACCCACCTGCTGCGGATCCAGCCATTCCTCCTCCGCCTCCCTGTACGGGAGCAGTTCGAGGAACCGCCCTTCCTTACGAGGCAGACTGCAGAGCAGTACGCGCGCCGTCGCCCGCCTTCCACTGCCGGGGGAGCCGTCCACCAGCACCGTGTGGCGCTCCTCCAGCACGTCGTAGGCCGTGGTGTATCCCACGGGGTGGATGAACCGGTGGCGCAGCCACTTCAGTTCGTCCTCGGCCACGGCCCTGGGCGCCTTGCCCTGGGAACTGTCGGCCAGTCGCCGGGGGTCTGCGTCCCCGTTCGAGAAGAACGTGTAGTTGTTCTGGGTGCCATGGCCGGTGTGTACCTGAGCGGCCGGCCCGTTGCCGCCCAGTGGGGGCGAGTCGTTCACTGCTGCTGGTTCCCATCCCCCTGTGGGGCATTCCAGGTGTGGTGTACACCGCCATTGTTGTCGCCGGCGACGTACTGGGCGCCGTTGCCCGTGAGGCGGGGCGCGTGGTTGTGCTGGTCGCCCGAGCCCATGTGCACGGGTCCGCGCACGTGCTTGACGACCGTGCCGCCCACATCGCCGCCGATGTCACCCGCCTGGATGCTCGTGCCACCGGTTGTCCCCGTCATCGAGTTCTGCACCGAACGCCCATCGGGGGCGGGGACGGCAGGGGACGTGGAAGCGGCGCGCCGCTGTTCCGCCTGTGCCAGTTCCGGGACGAGTTCGGCCGCGATGTCGCCGATCCTGCGCAGCCCCGAGTCGGCGTCCTGGGTGTCGAAGCGGATCGAGTGGCACCGGGCCAACGGTTCCAAGGGGGGAGGCAACATGTCCGCCCGCAGCCGTTCGGTGTGCCTCCCCACCAGGAGCGGTACGACCGGGACGGCACTGCGGAAGGCTTCCTCGAGCTCCCTGCGCACCCAGTCGTCCACGTCGTGGAGCCGGGGGGAACCGGCCCATCCGGGGCCGATGACGGCGACGACCACGCCGCTGCGCCGAACGTTCCTGAGCAGCGCCTCGTCGAAGGCGTCCCCCGCCCGCAGCGATTTGCTCGCACGGAAGATCCGGTCGCTCCCGAAGCGGTGCGACAACTCCCGGTCGACGACCAGAGCGATGTCCTCACCGTCGCCGGTGCGGTAGTTGACGAAGACGTCGGGCATGGCGGATTCCTCTCCTGGGCGGGAAACGTCACTGAGGTGCGGAATGCGGCGGAGGCGGGAAGGGTCAGCCGACCGCGGGCCTCGGCGCTGCGGCGATCGCGTCAGTGAGCCGGTGCGCGATGCTCTGGTAGGCCGGGTGGTGCGAGTACCGGGACAGGGTGCGGCCGAGGCGCCTCAGGTCGACCGCGATCGTGGCCGAGCCGACGATGTCGGCCGTCAGCAGCAATCGGTCAGCGATGCCACAGGCCTCGTCAAGATCCCCGGCCAGCGCGTGGGCGAGACTGCGCCTGAGGCCGTACCGAGCCTGCGTGCGCAGGGCTTGAGCGGGGATCCGCAGGCACTCACGGTCGAGGACCTCCACCGCCTGCGCAGGGCGGCCCAGGTCCACGAGACACCAGCCCATGGTCATCGCAGCGGGATCCGCCACGTGCGCCGTACCGATGACGGGGGCACCGTCGATCTGTGAGGCGATGCCGAGCAACTCCCGGGCTTCGTCCAGGTTGCGCATGCACGCGTCGTACTCCCCGGCGAGCGCGTGTCCCTGCGCACGCCGCTGGGAGGCGAGACCACGAATGCGCGGAGGAAGCCCTCCGGACTGGGCGCTCCGGGAGAGTGCGACCGTCTCGTGGGCGTTGCCTCGGTAGTAGGTGATCAGGGCGCGACGGACGTGGGCGTACGAAGCGAGGTGTTCGTCTCCCGCGGCCGCCGCGAGCGCCACGGCTTGTTCCGTCCAGCGCAGGGCGGCAACGTCGTCCCCACCCTCCTGCGCCATCCACCCGGCGAATTCGGCGTAGCGGGCGGCGAGTCCCACGAGCCCCCGGGCGGTGTGCCGGCCGGTGCGTTCGGCCAGCGACCGCAGAAGCCGGATCTGTTCGACCAGGGCGGGGAGGACCGCGGTCGGCGGCGCCGACTGCCCGAGGCGCCGGAACTCGTCGAAGAGCCCACGGGACACTTCCAGCAGGGTCTCACCGCCCGTATCACCGTGGGCCGCCGGTGCTTGAGTTCCAAGCGCCAGGACGCCGGCGGCCCCGGCTCCCAGGAGCTGCCGCCTCCCCAAGGTGGGGCCGTGGTCACCGGACGGTCCGGCCGGGATCGGGCCGCTCTGAGTGCGGACGGGCGGTGGTAACAGCGCCTCCAGAGCTCCGCGGGCCGCCAGCTCCGCGTCGCACAACCGGGCCAGTTGCGGCGAGGGCGGCTTGGCACCCGTCTCCACCTTGCTCAGCTGACCCTTGCTGTAGTGCACCCGGGACGCCAGCTCGCCCATCGTGAGTCCGGCTTCGATGCGGCGCCTGCGCAATTCCGTGCCGAACATGTGTGCCCGCTGAAACACCTGTCTCCGTCCCCCTCGTGCACCGACCACCAGATGCCCGGTCGTCCCTCGTCGCCCCGCCAGGTTCGGGCTCTCGGAGAACCTCCGGCAAGGCGAACGCCGCGGTTTCCCGTTTCCTCTTCGACCGCCACCCGGGCGCTGCTTCCGCACCGGAGGGAACCCGATACCCACGGTGATGTCGAGATGGCCGTTTCGGCCATGACTGCTTACCGGGCCGTTCTGTCAGCGGGATCTGATAGTCATGGGGCTGTGAGCAGCGAGGACGGGAAGGTGGAGGGTGGCCGGGGGCCGGGGGACGAGCCGCCCGAGCAGCTCGCGCTGATACGGGAGAGCGTCCGGGCGGCGAAGGCGCCGCGGGCCAGGCCGCGGACGTGGCGGGGGGCCGCGCTCGCCGCGGAGCTGCCGGTCGCGCGGGTCGTGGTGAACAAGGGCGTGCTCCACCTCGACCAGTTCTTCGACTACGCCGTGCCCGCGGAGCTCGACGCCGTCGCCCAGCCCGGTGTGCGGGTGCGGGTGCGGTTCGGGGCCGGGGCGCACCAGGTGCGGGGCGGGCGGCGCGAGGGCGGGCGCCTCATCGACGGGTTCCTGGTGGAGCGGCGCGCCGACTCGGACTACTCCGGGCCCCTGGCGGCCCTCGCCGACGTGGTCTCGCCCGAGCCCGTCCTCAGCGCCGAGCTGCTCGCCCTGGCCCGGGCCGTCGCCGACCGGTACGCCGGGAGCCTCGCCGACGTCCTCCAGCTGGCCGTCCCGCCGCGCAGCGCCCGCGCCGAGGGCCGCCCCTCCCCGGAGCCGCTGCCGCCGCCCGTCGCGCCGGAGCCGGGGACGTGGTCGCGGTACGCGCGCGGGGAGGCGTTCCTGGCGGCCCTCGCGCGGGGCGCCGCGCCGCGGGCCGTGTGGAACGCGCTTCCCGGGCCGCACTGGGCGGAGGAGCTGGCCCGGGCGGTCGGCGCCGCGCTCGCCTCGGGGCGCGGGGCGCTCGTCGTGGTGCCCGACGGGCGCGCGGCCGGGCGCGTGGACGCGGCGCTGACCGCCGTCCTGGGCGAGGGGCGGCACGCGGTGCTGACCGCCGAGGCCGGGCCGGAGAAGAGGTACGCGCAGTGGCTCGCCGTCCGGCGCGGGGCCGTGCGCGCCGTCGTGGGGACGCGCGCCGCGATGTTCGCCCCGGTGCGGGACCTCGGGCTCGTCGCTATCTGGGACGACGGGGACTCCAGCCACAGCGAGCCGCACGCGCCGCTGCCACACGCCCGCGAGGTGCTGCTGCTGCGCGCCGCGCACGACCGGTGCGGGTTCCTCCTGGGCGGTACGGGCTGCACGGTCGAGGCGGCCCAGCTCGTCGAGAGCGGCTGGGCGAAGCCCCTGGTCGCCCCGCGTGACCAGGTGCGGGCCGCGGCGCCGCTCGTACGGACGGTGGGGGACGGGGAGCTGGCGCGGGACGGGGCCGCGCGCGCCGCCCGCCTGCCGTCCCTGGCCTGGCAGGCCGTTCGGGACGGGCTCAAGAGCGGGCCGGTGCTGGTGCAGGTGCCCCGGCGGGGGTACGTACCGCGGCTGGCGTGCGAGCGGTGCCGCGCTCCGGCGCGGTGCCGGCACTGCTCCGGCCCCCTGGAGGCGCCCGAGCAGCGGGAGTTGCGCTGCGGCTGGTGCGGGCGCGGGGAGCCGGACTGGCACTGCGCCGAGTGCGGGTCCACCCGGTTGCGCGCCCAGGTGGTGGGCGCCCGGCGCACCGCCGAGGAACTGGGGCGCGCCTTCCCGGCCGTGCCGGTGCGCACCTCCGGGCGGGACCACGTCCTCGACGCCGTACCGGCCCGGCCGGCGCTCGTGGTCAGTACGCCGGGCGCCGAACCGGTCGCCGAGGGCGGGTACGCGGCCGCGCTGCTGCTGGACGGCTGGGCGCTGCTGTCCCGGCCCGACCTGCGGGCCGGAGAGGAGGCGCTGCGCCGCTGGATCGACGCGGCGTCGCTGGTGCGCGGTCAGGCCGAGGGGGGGACGGTCGTGGTCGTCGCCGAACCGACGCTGCGGCCGGTGCAGGCGCTGGTGCGGTGGGACCCCGTGGGGCACGCCCAGCGGGAGTTGGCCGAGCGGGCCGAGCTGGGCTTCCCGCCGGTCTCCCGGATGGCCGCGGTGGCCGGGCCCGCCGAGGCGGTCGCCGACTTCCTGACGGCCGTGCGGCTCCCCGCCGACGCCGAGGTCCTCGGGCCGGTCCCGGTGCGGCAGGTCGTCCCGGGCGGTCCGCGGCGTCCGGGCGACCCACCGCCCGGTGAGGTGTGGGAGCGGGCGCTGCTGCGGGTGCCGCCGGGCAGCGGGGCGGCCCTGGCGGCGGCGTTGAAGGCCGCGCAGGCGGCCCGGCTGGCGAAGGGCGGCACCACGCCCGTGCGCGTCCGGATCGACCCGCCCGACATCGGCTGACGGCTGCGGGCCGGCCGGCCGTGGACGGGCGACGGCCGCCCGGCCCGCCGCGGGGAGGGGCGGCGGGCCGGGCGGCCGGAGAGGGGAGGGTCAACCGTTGCGCGGGCCGGGGAAGGCGCCCGGGCGGATCTCCTCGCGGTGCGACGGGTCCCGCAGTGACTGGGCCGTCGGCTGCGGCGGCATCGAGCGTGCCGCGGGGACGGACGCCACGGGCGCGGTGACCGGGAGGGTGCGCGTCGTGCCGGTCTCACCCGTGTGGTCCGCGCCGGCCGCGGCCGGCTGCTGCGCCGACGCCCGGCGGGCGCCGTACCGGCGGTGTACCGCCTGCTTGGTCACGCCCAGCGCCGAGCCCACCGCGTCCCACGAGAAGCCCAGCGAGCGGTCGAAGTCCACGGCAGCGGTCACCAGCGTCTCCACGCTGTCGCGCAGCTCCTGCGCGAGCCGGACCGTGGGGGCCGGGGCCCTGCCGTAGACGACGAAGCCCGTCGAAGGGCCGGAGCGACGCGGGCGGTAGACGTTGCCCAGCTGGGCGGTGAGCGTGCGCAGAGCGTCCACCTGCCGGCGGACCCGCTCGATGTCCCGCACCAGCAGGTGCAGGCTCGCCCGGGCTTGGGCGTCGTGGGTTGCGTGGTCGGCCATTGACAAGCCTCTCGAACCGGCGTTGAAAGGGGGCGGGCCGCGGTCGGGAGCGGCCCGATACGGTCAATCTGCTTTGACAACGCGCCACCCGTGGCCGGGGTCACGCAGCGGGGGCGTATCCGCATATGCACAGGGCGCACGGATATGCGTACGCCCCCCGGCCGCCCCGCCCCCCCCGGCTCCTCGGAACCCCGGACGCCCGGGACTCCCGTCGATCACGCCGTGCCATCGGTGCCCGGTGCGCGCGCCGGCGGTCCTAGACTGGTGCGTTGCCCACCGCCCCCGCGGATCCGGCAGGGCTTCTCCCGCCGCGCTCCGACGAACAAGCGAGGTATTACGGAGTGAAGCTCGTCTTCGCAGGCACCCCCGAGGTCGCCGTACCCGCCCTGGACGCCCTCATCGCCTCCGACCGGCACGAGGTGGCCGCCGTCGTCACCCGGCCCGACGCGCCCGCGGGCCGGGGTCGCAGGCTGGTCGCGAGCCCGGTGGCGGAGCGGGCCGCCGAGGCGGGGATCGAGGTCCTCAAGCCGGCCAGGCCCCGCGACGAGGACTTCCTCGCCCGGCTCCGCGAGATCGCCCCGGACTGCTGCCCGGTCGTCGCCTACGGGGCGCTCCTGCCCAAGGTGGCGCTCGACATCCCGGCGCACGGCTGGGTCAACCTGCACTTCTCCCTGCTGCCCGCGTGGCGCGGCGCCGCCCCCGTCCAGCACGCGCTGATGGCGGGGGACGAGATGACCGGCGCGTCCACCTTCCTGATCGAGGAGGGTCTCGACTCCGGGCCGGTGTACGGCGTGGTCACCGAGGCGGTCCGCCCCACCGACACCAGCGGCGACCTGCTCACCCGGCTGGCGTTCGCGGGCTCCGGGCTGCTCGCCGCGACCATGGACGGCATCGAGGACGGCACCCTCACGGCCGTCCCGCAGCCCGCCGAGGGCGTCACGCTCGCGCCGAAGATCACCGTCGAGGACGCCCGGATCGACTGGACCGCCCCGGCGCTCCGCGTCGACCGCGTCGTCCGCGGCTGCACCCCCGCCCCCGGGGCGTGGACCCTCTTCCGCGGCGAGCGCCTCAAGCTGGTCCAGGCCGTGCCCGCGCCGGGCCGTACGGACCTGGCCCCCGGCGAGCTGGCCGTCGGCAAGAACGACGTGCACGTCGGCACCGGCTCGCACGCCGTCGAGCTGCTGTGGGTCCAGGCCCAGGGCAAGAAGCCCATGCGCGCCGCGGACTGGGCGCGCGGCGTGCGCATCGGCGCGGGCGAGCGCCTCGGCGCCGTCTGACGCACCGGCCCCGCCCCGGACCCGCGCGGGGGCCGGGAACCCGCCCCGGACCCGGCCGTCCCCGGTCCGCGGCGCCCCGCTCCGGACCGGGCCGCCGTCCGGCCCCCGCCGGTCCGGGGCGGTGCCGATCCGGGCGGTGCCGGCCCCGTGCGGGCCGATCCGGGCCGTGCCGGGGTGGCGGGCCCGCCTCGGTCACGGGTGTCCCGGGGGCCGGGGCGCACGGGTGGGCGCACTACGCTGGAAGGGTTCTACCGAATGCGAAAGCGGAGCACCTTTTGAGCGAGCAAGCCCGTCGCCGTCCCCCCAAGCCCCACCGGCGTCCCAAGAAGGACCCCGTCCGGATCCTGGCCTTCGAGGTGCTGCGCGCCGTCGACGAGCGGGACGCCTACGCCAACCTCGTCCTGCCGCCCCTGCTGCGCAAGGCGCGGGAGAAGGACGGCTTCGACGCGCGGGACGCGGCGCTGGCGACGGAGCTGGTCTACGGGACGCTGCGCCGCCAGGGCACGTACGACGCCATCGTCGCCGCCTGCGTCGACCGGCCGCTGCGTGAGGTCGACCCGCCGGTGCTGGACGTGCTGGCGCTCGGCGCGCACCAGTTGCTCGGGACGCGCATCCCGACGCACGCGGCGGTCTCGGCCAGCGTCGAGCTCGCGCGCGTGGTGCTCGGCGACGGACGGGCCAAGTTCGTCAACGCCGTCCTGCGCAAGATCGCCCAGCACGACATGGACGCCTGGCTGGAGCGGGTCGCGCCGCCGTACGACGAGGACCCGGAGGACCACCTCGCCGTCGTGCACGCGCATCCGCGCTGGGTGGTGTCCGCCCTGTGGGACGCGCTGGGAGGCGGCCGCGCGGGCATCGAGGACCTGCTGGAAGCCGACAACGAACGGCCCGAGGTGACGCTCGTCGCCCGTCCTGGCCGCGCCACCCCCGACGAGCTGCTGGAGACGCTCGGCGAGGACGCCTGCCTCCCCGGCCGCTGGTCGCCGTACGCCGTGCGCCTCTCGGAGGGCGGCGAACCGGGCGCCCTGGACGCCGTCCGGGAGGGCCGGGCCGGCGTGCAGGACGAGGGGAGCCAACTCGTGGCGCTCGCCCTGGCCAACGCCCCCCTCGACGGTCCGGACGAGCGGTGGCTCGACGGGTGCGCCGGACCCGGCGGCAAGGCGGCGCTGCTCGGCGCGCTCGCCGCCGGGCGCGGGGCCTTCCTGCTCGCGGCCGAGAAGCAGCCCCACCGAGCCCGTCTCGTCGCGCGCGCCCTGGACGGCAACCCCGGCCCGTACCGGGTCGTCACCGCCGACGGCACGCGCCCGCCGTGGCGCCCGGGCTCCTTCGACCGCGTCCTCGTCGACGTGCCGTGCTCGGGCCTCGGCGCCCTGCGCCGCCGCCCCGAGGCGCGCTGGCGCCGCCGCCCCGAGGACCTGGACGGTTTCGCGCCGCTCCAGCGGTCGCTGCTGGCCGAGGCGCTCACGTCGGTGCGCGTCGGCGGCGTCGTCGGGTACGCCACCTGCTCACCGCACCTCGCGGAGACCCGGGCGGTCGTCGACGACATCCTGAAGGGGCGCGGGGGAGCCGAGGGGACGAGCGCCGAGCTGATCGACGCCCGCCCCCTCATGCCCGGCGTGCCCGCGCTCGGCGACGGGCCCGACGTCCAGCTCTGGCCCCACCTGCACGGCACGGACGCCATGTACCTGGCGCTCCTGCGCCGCACCGCCTGACGGTCCCCCGTCGGGGCCGGACGCCGCCGGGGCGCGGTCGCCGGGCGCCCCGGCGGGACCGTCCGCCGGTACGGCGAACGTCCCGCCCGGATTCGCCGGGAATCGGGCGGACTGTCCCCGCCCCGGGACGGGAGAGCGCGGGATCGGGGCGAGGAAGGGGCCCCGAACATGGCAGGCTTGGGCCCATGGCCCAGATCAACCCCAGCATCCTGTCCGCCGACTTCTCCCGCCTCGCCGAGGAGGCCAGGGCGGTCGAGGGCGCCGACTGGCTCCACGTCGACGTCATGGACAACCACTTCGTGCCCAACCTCACCCTGGGCGTACCGGTCGTCGAGTCGCTGAGCCGGGCGACGGACATCCCCCTCGACTGCCACCTGATGATCGAGGACCCCGACCGCTGGGCCCCGCAGTACGTGGAGGCGGGCGCGGGCTCGGTCACCTTCCACGTGGAGGCCGCCGCCGCTCCCGTGCGGCTGGCGCGGGAGATCCGGGCCAAGGGCGCGCGCGCCTCCATGGCGCTCAAGCCCGCCACGCCCATCGAGCCGTTCGAGGACCTACTCCCCGAACTGGACATGCTGCTCATCATGACCGTCGAGCCCGGCTTCGGCGGACAGGCCTTCCTCGACATCATGCTGCCCAAGATCCGACGCACCCGTGAGCTGATCTCCAAGCACGGCCTGGAGCTGTGGCTCCAGGTCGACGGCGGAGTCTCCGCGGCCACGATCGAGCGGTGCGCCGAGGCCGGGGCCGACGTCTTCGTCGCCGGCTCCGCCGTGTACGGGGCCGACGACCCGGCCGGGGCCGTGCGGGCGCTGCGCGCCGACGCCGAGCGGGCGACCGCCTCCGCCGCGTGGGCGTGCGGACACTGAGCCACCGCCGGGTCACCGGCAGATGAACGCGAACCAACAGGACTGATCAGGGGTCGTCGGATCTGCAAGGATGGCCATCCGTAGTGTGAAGAGCAGTGAGGAGAACGCGGTGTCTGCAATGTCGGCGGGACGTCCAGCCCTGCGGATGGGACCCGCGGAGCTGGTGCAGGCGGCGGCCATGGCGCGCCGCTTCTATCTCGAGGGCAAATCCAAGATCCAGATCGCCGAGGAGTTCGGCGTCAGCCGCTTCAAGGTGGCCCGCGTCCTGGAGACCGCCCTGGAGCGCGACCTCGTACGGATCGAGATCCGCGTACCCGCCGAGCTGGACGCGGAGCGCTCCGACGCCCTGCGCGCCCGGTACGGCCTGCGCCACGCCGTCGTCGTCGAGTCCCCGGCCGAGGCCGAGGACGAGTCGCCGGACCCGGAGAACCTGGGCGAGGTCGCGGCCGACCTGCTCGGCGAGCTCGTCGCCGAAGGCGACGTGCTGGGCCTGGCCTGGGGCAGGTCCACCATCCACATGGCCGCCGCCCTCGACCGGCTGCCCCCCTGTACGGTCGTCCAGCTCACCGGTGTGTACGACGCGGGGACCGCCGAGCGCGGCTCGGTCGAGGCCGTGCGGCGCGCCGCCCAGGTCTCCGGTGGCGAGGCCCACCCCATCTACGCGCCCATGCTGCTGCCCGACCCGGCCACCGCGGCCGCGCTGCGCAACCAGACGGGCATCGCCCGCGCCTTCGACTACTTCGACAAGGTGACCGTCGCCGCGGTCTCCATCGGCTCCTGGGAGCCGGGCATCTCCACCGTCCACGACATGCTCACCGACGAGGAGCGCGCCCACTACGCGTCGCTCGGCGTCGCCGCGGAGATGTCCGCGCACCTCTTCGACGCCTCCGGCCGTCGCGTCGGGCGCGACCTGGGCGAGCGGTGCATCACCGTCGAGGCGGACCGGCTGCGCCGGATCCCCGAGGTCGTCGCCATCGCCGGCGGCCACCGCAAGGCGGCCGCCATCGGCGCGGTGCTCCGCTCCGGGCTGGTCACCAGCCTCGTCACGGACACCGCCGCCGCCGAGTACCTGCTGACCGAGTCCGAGCCGGGTCCGCGGCCCGCGCTGGAGCGCGCCGACCCGGACAATTGAGCCGGCCGGACCGGGACCGCCCCGCCGGATCAGGCGGGATTGGAGGAACCCACCAGGTCACCCCGCGTGACCTGGAGGTTCCGCCCGGGGGTCGAACGCGCGTCGGCATGGGACAATGAAGTACGTGCGTTTTCCCCCCGGCTGAGATGCCCGGGGGCCAACTCCGAACGACTGGGATGTTCAGCACGTGCGTTTCCTCAATGACCTGAAGCCGCCGTACGACCTGACGTACGACGATGTGTTCATGGTGCCTAGCCGCTCGGCCGTGGGCTCTCGCCAGGGCGTCGACCTCACCACCCCCGACGGCACCGGGACCACCATCCCGCTGGTCGTGGCCAACATGACCGCCATCGCCGGCCGCCGCATGGCGGAGACCGTCGCCCGCCGCGGCGGGCTCGTCGTGATTCCCCAGGACATCCCGATCGAGGTCGTCACCGACGTGATCTCCTGGGTGAAGAGCCGCCACCACGTGCTCGACACCCCGATCGTGCTCGACCCCCACCAGACCGTCGCCGACGCGCTGTCGCTGCTGACCAAGCGCGCGCACAACGCGGGCGTCGTCGTCGACGCGGACCAGCGGCCCATCGGTGTCGTCACCGACCAGGACCTGTCCGGCGTGGACCGCTTCACCCAGCTGTCCGAGGTCATGTCCAAGGACGAGCTGCTGCTGCTCGACGCGGACATCGACCCGCGCGAGGCGTTCAACACCCTCGACCACCACAACCGCCGCTACGCCCCGGCCGTGGACGGGGAGGGCCGCCTCGCCGGCATCCTGACCCGCAAGGGCGCGCTGCGCGCCACGCTGTACACGCCTGCCGTCGACGCGAACGGCAAGCTGCGCGTCGCCGCCGCCGTCGGCATCAACGGCGACGTCGCGGGCAAGGCCAAGCAGCTGCTGGACGCCGGCGTCGACACCCTCGTCGTGGACACCGCGCACGGCCACCAGGAGTCGATGATCGCCGCGGTCAAGGCCGTCCGCGGCCTCGACCCGCAGGTGCCGATCGTCGCCGGCAACATCGTCGCCGCCGAGGGCGTGCGCGACCTGATCGAGGCCGGCGCCGACATCATCAAGGTCGGTGTGGGCCCCGGCGCCATGTGCACCACCCGCATGATGACCGGCGTGGGCCGCCCGCAGTTCTCCGCCGTCCTGGAGTGCGCCGCCGAGGCGAAGAAGTACGGCAAGCACGTCTGGGCCGACGGCGGTGTCCGCCACCCGCGCGACGTCGCCATGGCGCTCGCCGCCGGCGCGTCGAACGTGATGATCGGCTCCTGGTTCGCCGGTACCTACGAGTCCCCGGGCGACCTCCAGCAGGACGCCGGCGGCCGCCTGTACAAGGAGTCCTTCGGCATGGCGTCCAAGCGCGCCGTCCGCAACCGCACGAGCGAGGAGTCCGCGTACGACCGGGCCCGCAAGGCGATCTTCGAGGAGGGCATCTCGCACTCGCGGATGTTCCTCGACCCGTCCCGCCCGGGCGTCGAGGACCTGATCGACTCGATCATCGCGGGCGTCCGCTCCTCCTGCACCTACGCGGGTGCCGCCTCGCTGGAGGAGTTCGCCGAGAAGGCCGTCGTCGGCGTCCAGAGTGCCGCCGGCTACGCCGAGGGCAAGCCGCTGCACGCCAGCTGGAGCTGACCCCCGCGCGCCGGGCCCACCCCCAGCACCCGAGGAGCCGTCCCCGCCGTCCGCGCGGGGACGGCTCCCGCGCGTCGCGGCGATCCCCGCTCCTGTCGCTCCGGGCAGTGGCCGAAAGTCGTGTCCTCCGGGTGTGCCCGGCCCGATCGGGGGTAGACGCGCCTCCGGCAACGTCGACAGGAAGGGAGGGCACCGTGTCCATGGCGATCACGGCCCCGACGGAAACGGCACCGGCGGCTCCCCTACCCCGGATCCCGGACCCCACGGAGGTCGCGCCCCGGGACGCCAAGGAACTCTCGAAGCTGTTCTTCGCGCGCCTGGCCGTCCTGGAGGAGGGCACCGCGGAGCACCAGTACGTGCGCAACACGCTCATCGAGCTGAACCTGTCCCTCGTGAAGTACGCGGCCACCCGCTTCCGCAGCCGGTCCGACCAGATGGAGGACATCGTCCAGGTCGGCACCATCGGCCTGATCAAGGCCATCGACCGGTTCGAGCTGACCCGTCAGGTCGAGTTCGCCTCGTTCGCCATGCCGTGCGTGATCGGCGAGATCAAGCGCTTCTTCCGCGACACCAGCTGGGCGGTGCACGTCCCGAGGCGCCTGCAGGAGATGCGCATCGACCTGGCCCGCGCCACCGACGAGCTCTTCCAGCAGCTGGACCGCTCACCGACCGCCGGCGAGCTCGCCGCGCACCTCGGGATCGGCGAGGACGAGGTCGTCGAGGGCCTCGTCGCGGCCAACGGGTACTCGGCCGCCTCGCTCGACATGCCGCTCGACGACTCCGGCGAGCCCGCGTCGGCGACCCTCGCCGACCTCCTCGGCGAGGAGGACCGCGCGATGCGGCTGACCGAGGACCTCCAGGCCCTCAAGCCGATGGTCGAGGAGCTCGACGACCGCGACCGGGCCATCCTCCACATGCGGTTCGTGGAGGAGATGACCCAGGCACAGATCGGCGAACGGCTCGGCGTCTCGCAGATGCACGTCAGTCGTCTGCTGTCCCGGATGACGACCCGGATGCGCGAGCGGATGCTGAGCGACGGCTGAGGTACGGCGCCTCCGTACCGGCCGAGCCTCCGCCCCGCCCGTCGGTCGCCCCCCGGGCCCGCCCGTCGGAGCGCTCCTCCGGCCGGTCGGCGTCCGGCTCCCACCACACGGCCCGGACCGTCTTGCCCGTGGGACCCGGCCGTACGTCGACCTCGTCGACCAGACGCAGCACCAGTGGCCAGCCGAACCCGCCCCCACCGCCGAAGTCCGGCCGCCGCACCTCCGGTGGCACGGGGCTCGCGTCGTCCAGCTCCAGCGTGAGCCGCCGCCCCTGGACGAGCAGCCGCAACCGCCACCGCCCGTCGGTGTGGCGCAGCGCGTTCGCCAGGAGTTCGGTCACGACCAGGCGGACGGCCGCGAGGTCGGCCCAGGGGCAGCGGTCGGCCACGAAGCCGGTGACGACGTCGCGGACCTCACCGCTGTCGGCGGTGCGTGAGTCCAGTACAAGCACGGTGCCTCCTTCCCGGCTCCGCGTACCCGTTCACCGCGGTGTTCACCACCGTGTGGCGAGGACTCACCAGTGAGACCAGGGCGTCACGGTGTGTGCATGCGTCGTCTGGTGGTGCTTCCGGGGTGCTTCCGGCGGCGGGGTCACCCGTTCACGGCGGCGTCGTCCCGGCGGCGGACGGCCAGCGCGACCGTGTCGTCGGAGTGCAGGATCAGCGTGTGCATCTCCTCGGCGATGGCGACCGGCACCTCCTCGATGGGCCGGCTGCGGTGGCGTCGCGCGGCCTCGGTGAGGCGGCGCTCGCCCTCCCGGGGGTCGCGGCGGCTCTCGGTCAGGCCGTCGGTGTAGAGCAGGAGCAGGTCGCCCGGGTCGAGACGGTCCTCGGCGACCGCCTCGCTGCCGGGCAGGGGGAAGCCGACCCCGCGCCCGGCGGCCTCCAGGAAGTGGGTGTCCCCGTCGCGCCGCACCAGCAGGGCCGGGGGGTGGCTGCCGTTCGCCAGGCGCAGGTCGCCCGTCTGCGGGTCGATCCGCACCACCTGCACCGTCGCCATCAGCTCGTGGTCGAAGTCGGCCAGGGTCTCGGCGGCGCGGGCGACGAGCGTGCGCAGGTCGTGGCCCTCCAGGGCCAGCGTGCGGACCGCGTGGGTGACGTTGAGGGCGCTGCGGGTACTGGCCAGTCCGTGGCCGAGGGCGTCCACGAGGGTGATGTGGACCGTGCCGTCGGGGAGCCGGAACCAGTCGTACAGGTCGCCGCCGGTCGGCGCGTGGCTCTCGGCCGGCTCGTAGCGGACCGCCAGTTCCAGGCCGGGCGCCCGCACCGGCGGGGGACGCAGGGCGTCCTCCAGCTGGTGCAGCATCCGGCCGTGCGCCTTGCGGAGCTGCTCGTCGCGCTCCTCCAGCTGCACGTACAGGGCGAGCACGCCGCTGTTGGTCTCGGACAGCTCGTCCTTCAGCCGCCGGTGCTCGCGCGTCAGCGCGTCCAGCCGCTCCATGAGGACGGCCGCCTCCTCCTCCAGCAGCGCGACCGGGTCGGGCGGGGCGCCCCCGGCCGACCCGGCCGGTTCGGCGTCGACGGGCCCCGGGAGGGGTACGGTCCAGGCCGCCCCGGCGGGCGGCGCCTCCAGGGCGGGGAGGGGCAGCCCGGCCAGCGGGGGAGGGGCGTCCGCGCCGGGCAGCCGCAGACGCACCGTCAGGGACGCCGCCTCCACCCTCGGGGACGGCAGGACCTCCAGCGACACGGGCCGGCCGGCCGCCAGTTCACCGGCGGCGAGCCGGCTCGCCGACAGCACGAGCCGGGAGCGGAGGTCCGGTTCGATCCCGGCCCGGTGCGCCAACCGGCGCAGGGTGGTGCGCAGTTCGTCCAGCGAGTGGTGCGTGGTGCACTGGGGTCTCATGGTCTTCTCCGGGCGGGGCCCACGGCCAGCACGGTGACGTCGTCCCTGGTGGCGCGGTGATGGTGGGCGAGGACGACGGCGAGCAGGGGGGCGGGCAGGGCGGTGAGTCCCGGGGGGAGCCCGGCCCAGCCGCCCTGGACGCCGTCGCTGTGCATCAGCAGGGTGCCGCCGTCGGCGTCCGGCAGCCGGTGCGCCGTCGGCGGCGGCATGTTCCAGCCGACCACGCCGGGTTGCGCGCCGAAGCGGTGGCGCACCCCGTCGTGACCGACCACGCAGGCGCGGACGTTGCCGACGGCGCAGTGCTCCACGGCGTCGTCGGCCGTCCGCCGCAGGAGTCCCACGGCGGCGCCCCGGGTGCTGCGGAGCGCCGTGTGGATCGTCCGTATCAGCTGGGGCAGCGGCAGACCGGGGGAGCCCCGGAAGGCGCACACGGCGCGGTCGGCCGCCTCGGCGGCGGCCGGGCCGTGGCCCAGCCCGTCGGCGACCAGCGCCGTCACCGTCCCGCCGTCGGCCGACGTCTCCAACGCCCACGCGTCGCCGCAGGAGGTCTCGCCCTCGGCGGGCAGCAGCACCGACCCGGCGTCGGGCGGGGGCGCGGCCCGTCCGGCGGGCGGCTCCCCGGCCCGCTTCGCGTGCGGGCTCAGGTGCGCGCACGCCGCCGTGCCGCGCCCCGGCACGGACCGCAGCAGGAAGTGGTCGGCGAGGTCGCGTACGGACCGCAAGTCGCAAGCGAGAGGTTCCTCCGAGGGGGCCGCGCCGGAGGGCCAGGGCGCGCTGCCCTCCGGTGCCGGGCCGGCCCCGACGGCGACGATGTCCAGCCCCGGACGCAGGGGCGGTGGCTGTATGTACACGGCGCCGCGCAGCTGCCGGGCGGCGAGCGCGCGCGCCAGCGCCCCGGCGCACTCGGCGGCGCGGTCGGCGAGGGGCCCGGGCAGCCCCGCGGCCGCGGCGGCCCGGCGGGCGACGGTGGCCGCGATGCCCACCGCTCCGTCGTCCTGGACGCCGACCCGGGCGGTCAGCGCCGTCACCGGTCGTTCCACCGGGTGGCCACCACGGTGGTGCCCTGCCCGGGGGCGGAGCGGATCTGGAAGTCGTGCACGAGCCGCCGGGCGCCGCCGAGGCCGTGCCCGAGCCCGCTGCCGGTGGTGTAGCCGTCCTGCAGGGCGGTCTCCACGTCGGGGATGCCCGGCCCCTCGTCCCGTACCGTCAGCCGCAGGCCCCGCCGACCGCCGGGGCGGAGCAACCGCAGCTCCAGCGTCCCGCCACCGCCGTGCACGTAGGCGTTGCGGGCCAGTTCGCTCGCGGCGGTGACGACGCGGGTCTGGTCGACGATGCCGAAGCCGGCCCGGACCGTGGCGGCCCGCACGGCATGACGGACCGTCAGCAGGTCCTCCTCGGACCGCACGTCGTGGCGGAAGCACGGTTCCTCGCCGAGTTCGCCGTCGGCCTCCGCCAGGTCCGCCGCGTCCGGTGCGAGTCCGCCGAGGTCCCCCACCGGCGAACGGGGCCGGCGCACCAGGTCCGCCGCCAGGGCGTCCCCTCCCCGCGTCATGGGCGGCCCTCCCCGGGTGGGTGCGGCATCCGCTGCCAGCCGAGCGCGGTCAGCCCCTGCTCGGCGTTGAGCGCCGTCTCGACGCCGGTCAGCTGCAGGCCCAGCTCGACCAGGGTGATCGCGACGGCCGGTCGCATGCCGGCCACGATGACGCGGGCGCCGAGCAGTCGGGACATGGTCGTCAGCTCCATGAGCGTGCGGGCGACGAAGGAGTCGATGATCTCCAGGCGGGAGATGTCGATGAGCACGCCGCGGGCGCCGTCCGCCGCGATGCGCTCGGTGAGCTCGGCGGTGAACGCCAGCGCGGACGTGTCGTCCAGCTCGTTCAGCAGCCCGGTGACGAGCACGTCGCCGAGCCGCAGGATCGGTACGCCCGTGGCGCGCGGGGGCGTCACTCGGTCACCGGCCGTGCGGTGGCACCCGGGTCGACGGAGGGCTGGTCGGTGAGCCGGACGGCGGCGGCCAGGGCGTCGGCGAGCGTGGCCCGGGTGAGGATCGTGGACAGGTCGATGCCCAGCTGCGCGATGGTCTGCGCGATGGGGGGACGGATGCCGCTGATGACGCAGTCGGCGCCCATCAGCCGCACCGCGTTCACCGTGTGCATCAGGTGCTGGGCGACCGCCGTGTCGACGGCCGGGACGCCCGTGATGTCGATGATCGCCACCTGGGCCTCGTTGTCCTCGATCGCCTGGAGGAGGCTCTCCATGACGACCTGGGTGCGCGCGGTGTCCAGCGTCCCGATCAGCGGGACCGCCAGCACGTGCCGCCACAGGCGCACCACCGGAGTGGAGATCTCCAGCAGCTGACGGCTCTGCCGCTGGATGATCTCCTCGCGGCCCTCCACGTACGTCTCGAAGGAGAGCACGCCCGCCGCGTCGAGGAGCCGGTTGATGAGGATGGCGGCCGAGAACAGCTCCGCGGAGTCGCGCGTGGTGTGTTGGACCGCCGTGAGCAGCGCCTCCTTGAGCGAGAGCACGGCGAGCGAGGTGGCGGTCGGCGACACCCCGGCGCGGGCGCGCCGCAGCGAGAGCTCTATGACGGTGCGCCGCAGGTCGTTGCGCGTGGTGACGAGCCGCTCCACGGGGACGTCGCTGGCGAGCCCGGCGGCGAGCGCGGAGATGAGGAGGTCGGCCTCCTCGCGGACCTCGTGCTCGCTCATGTCCGTACTGAGCACGGCCTGTTCCAGCTGGAGCCGGACCCATCGGTCCGCGATCTCCTCCTCACGATCGCGCAGCGCCTCGCACAGGCGGTCCCGCACACTCGATTCGCTGAAGTTCACACGCACCTCTCGCACCTGACGGGAGACGACCCCGGCCCGGCACCGCGAACGCGACCGGCGCCCACGGAACTTGGCCGGGGCCCCCTACACCTTCGTACAACGCAGTCGGACATCGTAGGGTTCGCCGGTGGCGGGTGCGAATTCGCGTGGTCGGTCCCGTCACAGTCGTTCCGGGTGCGCCCCTACCCCCTCGCGGCCGTCCCATGCCCCCCTGTCCGCGGGCCGCCGCGGGCACGATCCGACGGGGGAGGACGCGACCAAGGGGGTGTCTCGTCGATCAGGTCGGGCTCGCGGCGCCCGGCACGAGCCCTCGCGGCGTTGTCGCCGGTCGCCGACGCTCCGCGCCGACCCCCTCCGCTGCCGTGCGGGCGCGCGCACCGGACCCCGCTCCCTGATCCGACCTGATCGACACGACGCCCCCTAGGCCGCCGCGCGCGCCTGGAGGAAGCCGTGCGCGCGTACCGCGCCGGCCACCGCCGCGGCGATCCGGGCGTGGCCCGCGTCGTTCGGGTGGAGGCCGTCCGCCAGATGCTCGGGGGCCAGCACCGGGAATCCGGGCAGGAGGGCGAGGCGCCGGTCCCCTGCCGCCCGCAGGTCGCGTACCGCCTCCTCCATGGCCCTGCGCAAATCCGCCAGCGTCGCGCCCAGGGCGTTGGCCGTCGACTCGGCGGCCGGGCGCAGCAGCGGGGAGAGCACCAGCAGCGGCGTGTCCGGGTGGCCCCGCCGGACCAGCGTCAGGAACGCCCGCGTGACCTCGTACATCAGCGGCGCCGACGTCGGCACCGGCTCCCAGCAGTTCGTGCCCCAGGCCAGCGTCAGCAGCGAGGCGGGCAGCGTCGCCAGCTGCTGCGCGACCGGCAGCTCGCCCCGGGCCGACCCCGCGTAACCGAGGTTCACCGTGTCCAGCCCCAGGCTCCGGCCGGCGACCGCGGGCCACGCGTGCGCGGGCCGGGTGGCCCACCAGCCCTCGGTGATCGAGTCGCCGTGCACCACCCAGCGCGGGCGCGGCGGCGCCGGCCGCACCTCGCCGCCCACCGCCCGTACCCCCAGGACCACGGGGGCCTGGCTCTCCGGCGGGTGCACGGTGTACGCGCCGCCGCCCTCCCGGCCCGCCGGCAGCGGCAGCGTCACCACCGCCTCCCCGCCGGCCGGCTCCCCGGATGTCTCGGTGAGGCAGTGCCCATCCCGCCACAGGGCGAAGGAGTGGGCCACGTCACGCAGTCGCTCGTCGGGCCCGGGCACCCGGGCCCGGTAGCGCAGCTCCACGGCCCGGGTGCCGGGCCCGGCGGTGAACTCCAGGCGCACCCCGATCGGCAGCGCCGCACGCTCGGAGACGTCCCACGGGAGCACCCCCAGCGACGCGGGGTCGGCCCGCACCGCGCGGGGGCCGTCCAGCCACGCCGTGCCCCGCAGGAAGGGCAGCGGATCCAGCCAGTCCTCGCCGCTCCTCGGTGACGCCATCGGCGACCTCCCCTCGTCCCTCCGGCCTGTCCGTGTCATGGCCTCGAATGCCCCGATGTGTCGATTCATGCGGCAGCACGCAATGTTTCCCCGTCCGTGCCCGAAGTGCGCAAGGATCGATCGGCACTGCGCAACAACCCTGCATTACACAAGCGAACCTCCGCCTCGTAGGCTCAGGGCCCGTACCTGGAGTGGCGGTGACCGCCTGCTCGGCGGTTCCCCCTCCCCTGGGTCCCTTCGTGGGTTGTCTCCCCGCTGCCCGCGGGCCGCCGTCGGTCCCGCCGTACCCCCGACCGCAGCGATGAAGGAGCCCCGCAGTGCTCGATCACGGCGCAGCCCCACCGGCCACCGAGCCCTCCGCACCGAAGACCGCCGGAGCGTCCCGGTTCTCCGCCCTCGGCCGTCGCAAGCCGGTGGAAGACCTGGTCGCGGAGGGTGGTCAGGGTGAGGGCGGCTCGCTCCGCCGCTCGCTGTCCATGTGGCAGCTGACCATGATCAGTATTGGCGCCACGCTGGGTACGGGCATCTTCGTCGTCCTCGGCGAGGCCGTGCCGGAGGCCGGCCCCGCGGTCACGCTCGCCTTCGTCTTCGCGGGCCTGACGGCGCTCTTCTCGGCCCTCTCCTACGCGGAGCTGGCCGGCACCATCCCCGTCGCCGGCTCCTCCTACTCGTACGCGTACGCAACGATGGGTGAACTCGTCGCCTGGGTGTGCGGCTGGTGCCTGCTGCTGGAGTACGGCGTGTCCGTCGCCGCCGTCGCGGTCGGCTGGGGCGACTACCTCAACCAGCTCCTCGACGGCACCATCGGCGTGACCCTCCCCGAGGCGCTGACCGCGCCGCCCGGTGAGGGCGGCATCTTCAACCTGCCCGCGCTGATCGTCGTCATGCTGGCCATGGTGTTCCTGCTCGGCGGCGCCAAGGAGTCCGCCCGCGCCAACACGATCATGGTCGCCGTCAAGATCGGCGCGCTGGTCCTCTTCTGCGCCATAGGCTTCACCGGCTTCCGGTCCGGCAACTACGCGGACTTCATGCCGCTCGGCATCAGCAGCGTCGGCGCCGCGGGCGCGGTCCTGTTCTTCTCGTACATCGGCTTCGACGCCGCCTCCACGGCCGGCGAGGAGGCGAAGGACCCCAAGCGCGACCTGCCCCGGGCGATCATGCTCTCCCTGGTGATCGTCACCGCGCTGTACGTGCTCGTCGCGGCCGTCGCCGTCGGCGCCTGGGACTGGAAGAAGTTCGCGGGCTCCGAGGCGACCCTCGCCGCGATCATGAACGACGTCACCGGCCAGAGCTTCTGGGGCACGCTGCTCGCCGCCGGCGCGGTCATCTCCATCGCCAGCGTCGTCCTCACCGTGCTCTACGGCCAGACCCGCATCCTCTTCGCGATGTCCCGCGACGGCCTCATCCCGAAGGTCTTCGCCAGGGTCAGCCCGAAGACCGGCACCCCGCGCGTCAACACGGTGCTCGTCTCCGTCTTCTGCGGCGTCCTCGCCGCGGCCGTCCCGCTCGGCGAGCTCGTCAACGCCACCAGCATCGGCACCCTCTTCGCCTTCGCCCTGGTCAACGTCGCCGTGGTCATCCTGCGCCACACCAGGCCGGAGCTCGACCGCACCTTCAAGGTCCCCTTCGGTCCCCTCTTCCCGGTGCTGGGCTTCCTCTTCTGCGGCTACAGCATGTACAGCCTCGACATGGTCACGTGGGCCGTGTTCGGTGTCTGGATGGCCGTCGGCCTCGTGTTCTACTTCCTGTACGGCATGCGCCGCTCCCGATTGGCCACTGCAGAGAAGTGATCCACCCCCCGTGCGACTGAACGACCTCGACGAACGCATCGTCCACGCGCTGGCCGAAGACGCCCGCCGCAGCTACGCCGACATCGGCTCGCTCGTCGGACTCTCCGCGCCGGCCGTGAAGCGGCGCGTGGACCGCCTGCGGGCCGAGGGGGCCATCACCGGCTTCACGGTGCGCGTGGACCCGGCGGCGCTCGGCTGGGAGACCGAGGGCTTCATCGAGATCTACGCACGGGGCAACACCTCGCCCGAGACCATCCAGCGCGGTCTCGAGCGCTATCCGGAGATCGCGTCCGCGTCCACCGTCACGGGGGAGGCGGACGCGATCGTCCAGGTCTTCGCCTCCGACATGCGCCACTTCGAGCGCGTCCTGGAGCGCATCGCCGGCGAGCCGTTCGTGGAGCGCACCAAGTCGGTCCTGGTGCTCTCCCCGCTCCTGCGGCGCTTCTCCTCCGGCTCCCCGGCCTGACGCCGCCGCGCGGCCCCGGCTCCGCGGGTTGAGGCTGCCGCGCGGCCCCGGCTCCCCGGGTCGGGGCCGACGTGTGGCCCTCGCTCCCCGGCCGGAGGCCGCCCGCGGCCCCGGCTCCCGGGGGTGTGACGCCGCCGCCCCGGCCCGGCCCGACGCCGCCGCGTGCCGCCCCGGCTGCCCGGACCGACGCCGCCACCTCGCCCCGGCTCGCGCCGGCCCCCGCGCGGGCGCGGCCACCGCACCGGCGCGTCGCCCGGCGGCCGCCGGTGCCGCGGGGGAGCGCCGCGCAACGAATCACCGGCGCGGGGCCCGATCACGCAACGCTTCGGCGGTCGGTCCGCAACGGTCATGCCTTGTCCGGCGAGAAGTCCGGACCGTACCTTTCTTGGGTAATCCCCCCGCTCGCCGCACCCCGTGAGGTCCGCCCATGCCGCCGCTGCGCACCGCCCTGCTCCAGAGCTCCGGACAGCTCGGTGACGTGGCCGCCAACCTCACGCTCCTCGACGGCGCCGCCGCCCGCGCGGCGGCCACCGGCGCGGGCCTCCTCGTGGCCCCCGAGATGTTCCTGACCGGGTACGCGATCGGCGAGGACGTCCACCGGCTGGCCGAGGCGGCCGACGGGGACGCCGCCGACGCGGTCGCCGAGATCGCCGGGCGGCACGGCATCGCCCTGGCGTACGGCTACCCGGAGCGCGACGGCGACACCGTGTACAACGCCGCCCAGCTGATCGGCCCCGACGGCGCCCGCCTCGCCAACTACCGCAAGACCCACCTCTTCGGCGACTTCGAGCAGCGCTGGTTCACCCCCGGTGACCGCGCCGTCGTCCAGGCCGAGCTGGCCGGGGTCCGCGTCGGCCTCATGATCTGCT
Source organism: Streptomyces changanensis (assembly GCF_024600715.1). NCBI lineage: Bacteria > Bacillati > Actinomycetota > Actinomycetes > Kitasatosporales > Streptomycetaceae > Streptomyces > Streptomyces changanensis. Next base: position 947,721 of record NZ_CP102332.1, on the reverse strand, counting down.
ACGACGTGGAGTTCCCCGAGAACGTCCGCGCGCACGCCCTGGCCGGCACCGACCTCCTCCTCGTCCCGACGGCCCTGATGCACCCGGCGCAGGTCGTCGCCCGGTCGGTCGTCCCCGTGCGGGCCTTCGAGAACCAGCTGTACATCGCCTACGCGAACCGCACCGGCCCCGAGGGCGACTTCGAGTTCGTCGGCATGTCCGCCCTGGCCGGCCCCGACGGCTCCGCCCGGGCCCGCGCCGGCCTCGGCGAGGAGCTCGTCACCGGCGACGTCGACCCCGACCTGCTGAGCCGGTCGCGCGCCGAGAACCCGTACCTGCGGGACCGCCGCCCCGGCCTCTACACCTCCCTCGTCTGAGCGCCCCCGCCCAGCGCCCCCCACCCAGCTCCCCCTTCTTCTCCACCCGTGCAAGGAGTCCGTACCCCATGACGTCCACGGTGCCCACCGCCGTCCAGCACACCGACGCGCAGCCGCCCATCACCATGTTCGGCCCGGACTTCCCCTACGCGTACGACGACTTCCTGGCACACCCGGCCGGTCTCGGCCAGATACCGGCGACCGAGCACGGCACGGAGGTGGCGGTCATCGGCGGCGGCCTGTCCGGCGTCGTCGCCGCGTACGAGCTGATGAAGATGGGCCTCAAGCCGGTCGTGTACGAGGCCGACCAGCTCGGCGGCCGGCTGCGGACGGTCGGCTTCGACGGCTGCGACCCGGAGCTCAACTGCGAGCTGGGCGCGATGCGCTTCCCGCCGTCCTCGACGGCCCTGCAGCACTACATCGACCTCGTGGGGCTGGAGACCAGGCCGTTCCCGAACCCGCTCGCCGAGTCGACCCCGTCGACCGTGGTGGACCTCAAGGGCGAGTCGCACTACGCGGAGACCATCGCCGACCTGCCGCAGGTCTACCGGGACGTCGCCGAGGCGTGGAGCGCCTGCCTGGAGGAGGGCGCGGACTTCTCCGACATGAACCGCGCCATGCGCGAGCGTGACGTGCCGCGCATCCGCGAGATCTGGGCCAAGCTCGTCGAGAAGCTCGACAACCAGACCTTCTACGGCTTCCTGTGCGACTCCGACGCGTTCAAGTCCTTCCGGCACCGAGAGATCTTCGGCCAGGTCGGCTTCGGCACCGGAGGCTGGGACACCGACTTCCCGAACTCCATCCTGGAGATCCTCCGCGTCGTCTACACCGAGGCCGACGACTACCACCGCGGCATCGTCGGCGGCAGCCAGCAGCTCCCGGTGCGGCTGTGGGAGCGGGAGCCGGAGAAGATCGTCCACTGGCCGCTCGGCACCTCGCTGAGCTCGCTGCACGGCGGCGACCCGAAGCCGGCCGTGACCCGGCTGCACCGCACCGCCGGCAACCGGATCACGGTCACCGACGCGAACGGCGACATCCGCACCTACCGCGCCGCGATCTTCACCGCGCAGTCCTGGATGCTGCTGTCGAAGATCGAGTGCGACGACTCGCTCTTCCCGATCGACCACTGGACGGCGATCGAGCGCACCCACTACATGGAGTCGTCGAAGCTGTTCGTCCCCGTCGACCGACCGTTCTGGCTGGACAAGGACGAGGAGACCGGCCGGGACGTCATGTCGATGACGCTCACCGACCGGATGACCCGCGGCACGTACCTGCTGGACAACGGCCCGGACAAGCCGGCCGTCATCTGCCTGTCGTACACGTGGTGCGACGACAGCCTGAAGTGGCTGCCGCTGTCCGCGAACGAGCGGATGGAGGTCATGCTGAAGTCGCTCGGCGAGATCTACCCGAAGGTCGACATCCGCAAGCACATCATCGGCAACCCGGTGACCGTGTCGTGGGAGAACGAGCCCTACTTCATGGGCGCCTTCAAGGCGAACCTGCCGGGCCACTACCGCTACCAGCGCCGCCTGTACACGCACTTCATGCAGGACCGGCTGCCCGAGGACAAGCGGGGCATCTTCCTCGCCGGCGACGACATCTCCTGGACGGCCGGCTGGGCCGAGGGCGCCGTGCAGACCGCGCTCAACGCCGTCTGGGGCGTGATGCACCACCTCGGCGGCGGGACCGACCCGTCCAACCCCGGCCCGGGCGACGTCTACGACGAGATCGCCCCGGTGGAGCTGCCGGAGGACTGAGCACACGGGGGAGTGCCGACGACGGTCGGTTCGGGCCCGCGCGGGCCGACGCCGGGCGACGCGGAGCCGTGGGAGCCACTGCCGGACGGCCCGGCGCCGGACGGCCCGGCGCCGGTCCATCCGCCGCCGCGCGGTACGGCAGCGCGCGGCACGGCAGCGCGCGGCACGGCACTCCCCAGGGGCGTCAGCAGCATCCGCCCCACCAGCCCCACGGAGCGGTCGAGGCGCTCGGTGAACCCCTCGGCCAGCTCCGTGCCCCACGACCCGGGCACCCGGTGCAGCTGCCACAGCGAGCGGGCCGCGAGCCACGCCCCGTCCCGGGCCCGCTCCAGGCTCCAGCACCCCAGCAGGTGCGTCATCGGGTCCGCGACCTCCAGCAGGTCCGGGCCCGGCATCAGCTCCTCGCGGATGCGCTCCTCCAGCAGGACGAGGACCTCGCCGACCCGCTCGAAGTCGGCCTCCAGCCGGTCGGGGCCGCAGTCGAGGGCGCGGCAGGTGTCCACCACCGCCAACGCCAGGTCGTGGCCGATGTGCGCGTTGATGCCGGCCAGCGCGAACTGCAGCGGCCGCACGCCGGGGTGGCGCCGGTACGCGAAGAGCGGCCGCCAGCACGCCGGGGGCCGCCCGCCCGACGCCGCCGCGTCGACCGCCGCCACGTACCGCTCGGCGAACCGGACGGCGAGCGTGGCGGCGCCGTCGTGGTCCCGGAAGGCCCCCTCGCCGACGAGGCGCCCGATCTCGCGGGTGACCGCCAGGTAGACGTCGTTGAAGACCCCGACCCCGTCGCCCGCCGGCCACAGGGACCGGAAGCCCCGCATCCGGTCGGCCACCGCGCGTACCCCGGGCGGTTCGGCACCGGCGCTCGGGGTGAACTCGTCGATCTGCGCCATGCGGGCAGGGTCCCAGCCGCCGCGCCCGGGGGGAAGCCGCCGGGCGCGGCGTCCCCGGAACGGGCGAAGGACCGGCCGGCCGCTGCCGCGGCCCCGCCGGTCCTCCGTGCGCACCGCGTGCGCCCGAGTGCGCCTGCGCGCTCCTGTGTGCGGGGTGCTGCTACCGCCGCGCGGCCGGCTCGCCGCCGTCCCCGCCCTCGTCGCCGTGCTCCTTCCGGGCCGCGGTGTCGTACGCCGAGGTGCCCGCGTCGAGCAGGGGCTCCTGCCCCTTCAGGTGGGCCGGGGCGAACGCCCGCAGCGCGTGGTAGCCCGTGATCACGACGATGGTGCCGAGGGCGATGCCCCCGAGTTCGAAGGTGTCGGTGATCTTCAGGCTGACGCCGCCGACGCCGATGATGATGCCGGCGGCCGCGGGCACCAGGTTGAGCGGGTTGCGCAGGTCCACCCCGGCGTTGATCCAGATCTGCGCCCCGAGGAGGCCGATCATGCCGTACAGGATGACCGTGATCCCGCCGAGCACGCCGCCGGGGATGGCGGCGACCACGGCGCCGAACTTCGGGCAGAGCCCGAAGAGGAGCGCGAAGCCGGCCGCGGCCCAGTAGGCGGCGGTCGAGTAGACGCGGGTCGCGGCCATGACGCCGATGTTCTCGGAGTAGGTGGTGTTGGGCGGGCCGCCGACGGCGGTGGAGAGCATGGACGCCGCGCCGTCGGCGGCGATGGCGGTGCCGAGCTGGTCGTCCAGCGGGTCGCCCGTCATCTCACCGACGGCCTTGACGTGCCCGGCGTTCTCCGCGATGAGCGCGATGACCACGGGCAGGGCGACCAGGATCGCGGACCACTCGAAGCTCGGCGCGTGGAAGGACGGCAGGCCGATCCAGTCGGCCTGCCCGACCGCGGAGAGGTCCAGGCGCCAGTGGTCGACCGCCTCGCCGCCCCCGACGGGGGAGTGGATGCGGCCGAGGGTCAGGTCGAGCACCCACGACAGGACGTACCCGAAGACCAGGCCCAGGAAGATCGCCACCCGCGACCAGAAGCCCCGCAGGCACACCACCGCGAGACCGGTGAAGAGCATCACCAGCAGCGCCGTCCACTGGTCCTGCGGCCAGTAGGTGGCGGCGGTCACCGGCGCCAGGTTGAAGCCGATCAGCATCACCACGGCGCCCGTCACGATCGGCGGCATCGCGGCGTGGATGACCCGCGCGCCGAACCGCCGCACGGCCACACCCGCCAGGAACAGCGCGAGACCGACGACCAGGATCGCCCCGGTGACGGTGGAGCTGTCGCCACCGGAGGCGCGGATCGCGGCCGCGACCCCGACGAACGACAGCGAGCAGCCGAGGTAGCTGGGCACCCGGCCGCGCGTGGCGAGGAGGAAGATCATCGTCGCGACGCCGGACATCATGATCGCGAGGTTCGGGTCGAGGCCCATGAGCACGGGCGCCACGAACGACGCGCCGAACATGGCGACCACGTGCTGGGCGCCGAGCCCGGCGGTCCGGGGCCAGGACAACCGCTCGTCCGGGCGCACCACGGCGCCGGGAGCAGGGGTCCGCCCGTCGCCGTGCAGGGTCCAGCGCACGCCGAGGTTCATGGGTGGGTCGCTCCCGTTCTCCGGGGCTCGCCCGGTGGGTGGACGGCGCCGCGTGAGGCGCGGCGGCCGGTGGTGAACGGACGCCATGGTAATGCGACGCGTGTGCGGTTCCGGCCGCGTCCGGGAAGCGCGCGGGCCGGGGCGCGCCCACGGCGGGCGTGGTCGGTCGCCGGGCGCCGGTCGTCGGTTGCCGGGCGCCCGGGCACGGGACCGTCGGGCCGGTCCCCCCCCCGCGGTGGTCCGGGCACGGGCGGCGCCGCGTCGCGGGGCGGGGGCGGTCGGGGCGGTTCAGGCGCCGCGGTCGCCGCTGCCGGTGGTACGGCCCGCGGGAGTACCGGTCGCCGCAACGCCGCCGCGCCCGCGCGGGCCCAGCACGTTCGCGCCGAGCACCAGGCCGAAGGCCAGCAGGGTCACAAGCCCGAACGACACCGTCAGCGACGTCACGTCCGCCAGCCCGCCGATCGCGGAGGGGGCGATCAGCCCGGAGGTGTACGTGATGGTGGCGACGCCTGCGATGGCCTGGCTCGGGTTGGGCCCGCTGCGCCCGGCCGCGGCGAACGCGAGCGGTACGACGACGGCGACCCCGAGCCCCATCAGGGCGAACCCGCCCATGGCCGCCACCGGGTGCGGCGCGGCGACGACCAGGACGCCGCCCGCCGTCGCCACGACGCCGCCGGTCCGCACCGTGCGCACGGCGCCGAAGCGGTCCACCACGCGGTCGCCCACCAGCCGCGCCACCGCCATGGTGAGGGTGAACGCCGTCGTGGACGCCGCGGCCGCGCCGGCCGACGCGCCGAGCACGTCCTCCAGGTACACCGCCGACCAGTCGAGGCTCGCGCCCTCCGCGAAGACCCCGCAGAAGCCGATCGCGCCGATCACCAGCGCCGAGCGCGGCGGGAGCGCGAACCGCGGCGGCGCCGCCTCGCCCGGCTGGCTGCGCAGGTCCAGCACGCCCTGGCAGAACACCAGGCCCAGCACGGTGAGCACCGCCGCGGCCAGCAGGTGGTGCAGGCGGGCGTCGGCGCCCAGGTGCGCGGCGACCGTACCGGCGGCGGAGCCGATCAGCGCGCCCACGCTCCACATGCCGTGCAGGCTGGACATGACGGACCGCCCGAGCCGGTTCTCCACCTCCACGCCCAGCGCGTTCATCGCCACGTCGGACATGCCGGAGGTCGCGCCGTACACGAACAGCGCGGCGCACAGGCCGAGGAGGTTCGGCGCCAGCGACGGCAGGACGAGTGAGAGCGTCCACATCGCCAACAGCCCGCGCAGCGCGGTGCGCGCGCCGAACCGGTGGCTGACGGCCGCGGCCAGCGGCATCGCCAGGGACGCACCGAGGGCGGGGAAGGCCAGGGCGAGGCCCAGCTGTCCCGGGCTGACCCCCGCGTGCTCCTGGATCCACGGAATGCGGGTCGCGAAGCTGCCGGTGACCGCGCCGTGCACGCAGAACACGGCGGCGACGGCGTACCGCGCCCGTTTGACCTTCTCCACGCCGTACGGCACGGACCCTCCCCGGTTCCCCTGGTGTTCGGTGTGTTGGTGTGTGCGGGTGTGTGGTGTCTCGGTGGTGCCGGCACACGCGGGTGCCGCGCCGCGTAAATTATCAGGAACCCTGCCTGAAAGTAAGGTCTGAAAGGATCCCGGCATGCCCTCCGCCCCCGCGTCCCCCAGCACCGCCCGGGCCATCAACGACCGGCTCGCCCTGCGTCTGCTCCAGGACGAGGGGCCCCTGACGGCCGCCGAGTTGAAGAGGCTCACCGGGCTGTCCCGGCCGACCGTCGCCGACCTCGTCGAACGGCTCCAGGACGCTGGTCTCGTACGGATCGTCGGGGAGTCAGGAGCGGAGCGGCGCGGCCCGAACGCCCGTGTGTACGGGCTCGTCGCCGACCGCGCCCACCTCGCCGCCCTCGACGTGCGGCTGCGCGGCGTCACGGTCACCGTCACCGACCTGCTGGGCGCGCCGCTCGCCGAGGCCGCCGCGCCCATCGGCGGCGACACGGAGACGGGGCCGGCCGTCGAGCGGGCCGCCGCCCTGCTGGAGCGCACCGTCCGGGAGGCGGGAGCGACCCGGCTGCACACTGTCGGGATCGGCGCCCCGGGCCTCGTCGACCCGGCCACGGGAGCGCTGCGCGACTCGGCGGGCCTGCCCGCCTGGCACCGCCGCCTGGTCACCGCCCTGCGCGAGCGGCTCTCCGCGACCGTGCTCGTGGAGAACGAGACGAACCTCGCCGCGACGGCCGAGCTGCGCGAGGGGGCCGCCCGCGACCGCGACACGTTCGTCCTGCTGTGGCTCGGGCACGGCGTCGGCGCCGCCGTCGTCCTCGACGGCGCCCTGCGCCGCGGCGCGTCGGGCGGGGCCGGCGAGATCGGCTTCCTCCCGGTGCCCGGCACGGGCGCCCTCCCGTCGGCGACCGACTGCGCCGGGGGCTTCCACGCCCTGGCCGGATCGGCGGCGGTACGGGAGCTGGCGCAGGCGTACGGCATCGAGGCCGGCGGCCCCGACGACGAGGGCGAACCGGCGGGGGCCTCAGCGGTCCGGGCGGCACGGGAACGGCCGGTCTGCTGGGACGGTACCCGCGCCGCGGCCGACCCGGCGGACGGCGGTCCGACCGGGGGCGGCCCGGCGGACGGCGGTCCGACCGGGGACGGTCCGGCGGACCGGTGCCGGGCGTACCGCCGCGTGGGGGACGGGCCGGGCGACGCGGCCGGGGCCTTCCTGGACGCCCTCGCCGAACGCGTCGCCCTCGGAGCCGCCGCCGTCACCGCCGTGCTCGACCCCGGCTGCGTCGTCCTGGGCGGCGAGCTCGGCCACGCCGGCGGCGCTGCGCTCGCCGAGCGCGTCGAGGCCCGCCTCGCGACCCTCTCCCCGCTGCGCACCGAGGTCAGGGCCAGCACCCTGGGCGGCGCGGCGGTCCTGCGCGGCGCGCTCCTCACCGCGCGGGACGCCGCCCAGGACGAGCTCTTCGGCGGGCCGCCCGCGACGGCCCACTGACCCCCGCCGACCTGCGTCACCGGCCGACGGCGACGGCCCACTTACCCCGCCGCGCCGTCCCGCCGCCACCGGCCGACCTGCCCGGCCGCAGCCAGGCGCGGGCCGACCGCCCCGCCTCCCGGCCCGGCGCCCCCGGGTCAAGCGGCAGCCGGGCGCCCGCCCCCCGCCTCAGCCCGCCGCCTCAGCGCGCACGAGCCCCAGCGTTGCCCAGTGCGGGCCCGTGCGAGCCCCAGCGTCGCCCAGCACCGGGCCCAGCGCGGGCCCTGGGGGCCCGGCGCCGGCCGGTGCAGGCGCAGCGTCAGTCCCGGTGCGGGACCGGCGCCGCCCAGTGCGGGCCCGGCGTCAGCCCGAGTGCGCGTCCGGCGCCGGCCATCCTCAGCGCGGTGGCGCGCCCGCCCCGAAGCGGCGCTCCAGGTACTGCTCGAAGGTGCCCGTGCCGGACGCACGCTCCGGCGCCAGATGACCCCCGGCGCGGAAGGCGCGGTACGTCGGGCCCGCCAGCGGTACCGGCACCACGCGCCGACGCCGCCCGCTCGCCCGCAGGTAGGCGCGGGCCAGTTCCTCGAACGGGAGCACCTGCGGGCCTCCGAGGTCCGGTACGCGCCCGGCGGGACCCGCCCCGGCCAGCTCCGCGAGGCGGGCCGCCACCTCCGTGACCTCGACCGGCTGGTCCGCGACGCCCGCGGGCACGGGGAGCACCGGCAGCCGGGCGCACCCCTCCAGCACCCGTACGACGAGGTCGTGGAACTGCGTCGTCCGCAGGATCGTCCACCCCGTCGCCGACGCCTCGACGAGCCGCTCCACGGCCAGCTTCGTCCGGTAGTAGCCGAGGGGGACGCGGTCGACGCCGACGATCGAGATGTACACCAGGTGGCCGACCCCCGCCCGCCGCGCCGCGTCGAGCAGGTGGTGGGCGGCGCGCTCGTCGCCGCCGCGCGGGGAACTGGCGCAGTGGACGACCGTGCCGGCGCCCGTCACCGCCGCGTCCAGGCCCCTGCCGTCGCGCAGGTCGACGGCGTACGGCGCCGAGTGGCGGCTGACCACCCGCACCTCGTGTCCGTCCGCGCGCAGCCGTTCGGTGACGTGCCGCCCGAGTGTGCCCGTACCGCCCGTCACCACGATCGTGCCCATGGGTCCGTCCTTCCGTCGCCGGGGTGTGTCACCGGCTACGACCGGACGGGTGCCCCCGGATGTGACAGCCGTGCCAGCTGTCGCGCGGCGAAGGCCAGCTTCCGCGGGTTGACCACGTTGTGCACGGCCGTGACGGCCCCGTCACGCACCTCGAACGACGCGACCGCGACGAGCGTGTCACCCGCGCGGGCCACGAGCGCGGGCGCGCCGTTGACCTCCGCGCACGTCAGGTTCATCCCGGCGTTGCGGGTGAGGAGCCCGGCGAGGAAGCGCAGCACCTTCTCACGGCCGGTGATGGGACGGCGCGCCGCCGAGACGGCGCCGCCGCCGTCGCCCCACCAGGTCACGTCGGCGGCCAGGGTCTTCTCCAGCCCGGCCAGATCGCCCTCCCGCGCCGCCGCCAGGAAGGACTCGACCAGCTCCCGGTGGCGCCGCTCGTCCGGCCCCGGAAACCGCGTTCCCGCGGCGGCCACCCGCGCCGCGGCCCGGTGGTGGAGCTGGCGGCTGTGAGCCTCGCTGACGTCCAGGAGCCCGGCGATCTCCCGGTGGCCGTAGGCGAACGCCTCCCGCAGCACGTACACCGCCCGCTCGGTCGGCGTCAGCCGCTCCAGCAGCACCAGCAGCGCCGTCGACACCGCCTCGCGCCGCTCCGCGGACTCCGGCGGTCCCAGGACCCCGCCCGGCTCGCCCTCCGTGACGACCGGCTCCGGCAGCCACGGGCCGGGGTACGTCTCGCGCCGGGCGCGCGCCGAGGTGAGGCGGTTCAGGCACAGGTTGGTCACCACCTTCGCCAGCCACGCCCCCGGGTGCTCGACCTGGCGCCAGTCGGCGCCGCTCCACCGCAGGTAGGCGTCCTGCACCACGTCCTCGGCCTCCTCGGCGGAGCCGAGCATGCGGTAGGCGAGACCGAACATGCGGGGGCGGTGGCTCTGGAACTCGTCGGCTGGCTCGGCTGCGGCGCTCACACCGGACAGCCTGCCACGCGAGAAACGACCGGCACGCCCGGGATCGAGCGCCCGGAAGCGACCGACCCGCCCGGGGGGGGGGCGAACGCCCGGGAGTGGCGGGGAACGCCCGGAAGCGCCCGATCATCGGGAGCCCCGGACACGACGGGAACGCCCGGACAGGAGGGAAGCGCCCGGACACGACGGGAGCGCCCCGGGGACGACAAGGAGACCCGGCGGCGGGCAAGGGCCTTTCTCACCGCCACCGGGTCTCCGCCTGTCGTCAGGCGCCGTGGTCAGACGTCAGCAGGAACCCAGGTCCTGCCAGACGCCCCACTCGCCGGTGGAGCCGGGCTCCTCGCCCCGCGTCCACCACTTCGCCTTCCAGGTGTGGTTCCCGTGCGACACGGTCGCGCCGCCGCCGTACGAGGCCGCCGCGTCCCACGCCGGCGCCGTGCACGCGCCCGGCGTGGGTGTGGGCGTGGGCGTCGGGTCGGTCGGTCCCGGCGTCGGCCCGGTGCCCGTGCCGGGCTCCACGACGGTGGTGCCGCGCGCCAGGTCGCCGGCGAGCGCGTACGTCGTGCCCGCGATGTTCACCGTCCAGTTCGACGGGGTCGACACCGGCAGGTAGTAGTTGAACGACAGCTCCACCGACGCGCCCGGCGCGAGGGTCTGCCAGGCCGGCAGCTTCAGCGAGACGCGGTGGAAGTCGCCCTTCAACCCGCCCACGTTGCCGCCCGTGTGGTCGCTGCTGATCACCTTCGTGCCGAAGCCGGACTGGTCGGAGGCGTTGCCGGGGGCGGAGGTGGCGTAGTCGAACTGGAACTCCGTGCCGCCCGGGAGCGTCGTCTTCGTGTTGTTGGTGATCTTCACCTTGGGCGTGATCGGGTAGTTGGAGTCACCGAGCTTGAACTCGCCGAACCCCACGCCGATGTCCACGGCCTTGGTGGGCAGCGCCTTGTTCGAGACCTTCGCGCCGTACGGGGCGGCCGCCTTGAACTTGTCGTACATCAGCGTGGTCAGCGTCGAGCCGGGCTCGTACTGGCCCTTCGCCGCGTTCCACGCGTAGTCGCCGGCCAGTTCCCAGACCATCGTGCCGCCGATGCCCTTGTCGACCACGTAGTCGGCCTTGCGGGCCACCGACTGCTCGTCCTCCGTCGACAGGAAGACCTTCTTCTCGGCGTTCCACAGCCACGGCGCGACGAGCGTCGAGTCGTACTTGCGGGCGTAGGTGCCGGTCAGCCGGGTGTCGGCGGGGAAGCCGTAGCTCTTCAGGTAGTCCCCGGTGACGCCCTTCTCCAGGTTCTTGGCGTGCCACATCGGGTTGGAGCCCGCCGGGGACTCCTTGCCGTTGTCGTCCTTGTCGTGCCAGAGGTTGTCGATGCCGACCGCGCCGTCACCGCACTTGGTCAGGCCGGAGCCGGCCGGGCAGCTGGTCGCCGCCGCCCTGCCCCACAGGCCGTCGGTGCCGCCCTGCACGTTCTTGAAGCCGCGCGTGTAGTAGGGCAGGCCGATGTTGATGCGTCCGGCGGGCATGGAGCCGCGGAAGTAGTGGTACGCCCAGTCGGTGTTGAGGTAGCCGATGCCGCCGTACTGCTGGCTGCCGTACACGTTGGCCGCGGCGAGCTCGGCGTCCTTGCCGTCGTCGAAGAGCGAGGCGTTGGGGCCGACGTACTCGTTCCAGGCGCCGTGCAGGTCGTAGGACATGATGTTGACGTAGTCGAGGTACTTCTGCTGCTGGTACGTCTCCATGCCGCGCAGCAGGTACCCCGACGAGGGGGCGGCCACGGTCAGCATGTAGTGGCGCCCGTCGGCGGCCCCGGCGCGGTCGAGCTTCTCGCGCAGGGTCTTCATCAGTGCCGAGTAGCCCTGGACGAGGCCCGCGCGGCGGGGGTTGGCGATCGACCAGTCGAGCGGGTTGCCGGCGTCCTTCATGGTCGTCGCGTACTCGTAGTCGATGTCGACGCCGTTGAAGCCGTACTTCTTGACGAACGCGACCGCCGAGTCGGCGAAGGTGTTGATCCCGGCGTGGTTGACCGAGCCGTCGGCGTTGGTCGCCATCGAGTAGAAGCCGCCGGAAGCGACGCGCTTGCCTCCGTCGTCGAAGTAGCCGCCGGTCTCCGCCCAGCCCCCGACCGAGATCAGCGTCTTCACGTCGGGGTGCTGCTTCTTGTACTTGTTCAGCAGGTTGAAGTGGCCCTTGTACGGCAGGCCCGGGTCCATCTCGGCGCCCGGGACGCCCGGCCAGGTCATGCCGGTGGCGGCGTTGTTCGGAGAGTCGCCCCCGACGGAGATCTTGTTGTCCCCGCCGACGTGGGCGAAGGCGTAGTTGATGTGGGTGATCTTGTCCCACGGGATGTTCGAGGCGAGGTACGCGGGGGTCCCGTCCTTGCCGGTGCGCCAGCCGGTGAAGTAGCCGATGACGCGGCGCTGGTGGTCGGCGCCCATCTTCTCGCGGCCCTGGGCGTCGTAGACGGAGCAGTACGGGACGTCCACGCCGGGGGTCTTGTACAGACCGTCGGGGCGACAGGACTCGTTGTCGACGGCGGCGTGGGAGACGCCGCCCGAGAGCGAGCTGAGCAGCAGTCCGGCGACGGCGGCGCCGGATGCGAGCAGCGAGGCCCTCGCACGGGGGGATGACAGCACGGTCGGCTCCTCCTGGGGAGTCGGGCTTCACACAACGTGCGGCGTATGGCAGGGGATTGGTCGTGCCGGGCCCGGGTGTGCGCACACCGGAGGGCGGTCTCCGCGGAGAGGTGACGCAGACATTAAGAGGACTAGACCAGAGCGTCAATAGGTCTGGACCAATTGATCCGCGCGGAGGTGGGAGCCGGTGACCGCGCACCGATTCACCGGACGCTGTGAGTCACTCCACAGAGGATCACCCGTATGGGCGGGGCGTCGCCGTGGCACACTTGCCCTGTATCAGCAGCAGCGCACTCCGGGGTCGGTGTAATTCCGAACCGGCGGTTACAGTCCGCGACCCGGCCGCATCCAGTGGCCGGTTGACCAGGTGAAATTCCTGGACCGACGGTGAAAGTCCGGATGGGAGGCAGTGCGCGGCGGGCGACCCCAGCAGGGGTGCGCCGGCCGTCTGCCGGTCGCCGGGCGTTCCCGGTCGCCGGTCGGCGCCGTGGCGTACCCGGACGGCGGTGTCGTACCCGCTCCCTGTCGTCATCGACAGCCCCGGAGTCCGTGCCCGACGAGGCAGGAGGACCCGGTGGCCCCAGTAGCCGATGTGGACGCCATGCGCCGAGCCGTCGCGCTCGCCGCCCGCGGACTCGGCTCCACCAGCCCCAACCCGGTCGTCGGGTGCGTCGTCCTGGACGCCTCCGGCCACGAGGTGGGCACCGGGTACCACGAGCGGGCCGGCAACCCGCACGCCGAGGTGCACGCCCTGCGCGCGGCGGGCGTCCTCGCCCGCGGCGGCACCGCCTACGTCACCCTCGAACCCTGCAACCACACCGGCCGCACCGGCCCCTGCGCGCAGGCCCTGATAGAGGCCGGGATCGCCCGCGTCGTCTACGCCGTCGCCGATCCGGACCCGCGGGCCACCGGCGGAGCCGACACCCTCCGCGCGGCGGGCGTCCGGGTCGAGGGGGGCCTGCTCGCCGACGAGGCCGAGGCGGGCAACGCCGCCTGGCTCACCTCCGTACGCCTCGGCCGCCCCCACGTCCGCTGGAAGTACGCCGCCACCCTCGACGGCCGCGTCGCCGCCGCCGACGGCACCAGCCGCTGGATCACGTCGCCCGAGTCCCGCGCCGACGTCCACCGCCTGCGCGCCGAGGCGGACGCCGTCGTCGTCGGTTCCGGAACCGCCCGCGCCGACGACCCGCACCTCGCCGTCCGCGGCGTCGACGGAGCCGTCCAGCCGCTGCGGGTCGTCGTCGACACCGGGGCCACCGCGGTCAGGCCCGGCGCCCGCGTCCTCGACGACGCGGCCCCCACCCTGGTCGCCGTCGCCGACGACGCCACCGTCGACCACCTGGCGGGGACCGACACCGTACGGCTCCCCAGGGCCGCCGGCGGACGGGGCCTCTCCGTCCCCGCCCTCCTCGCCGCCCTGCACGAGCGCGGCGTCCGCTCCGTCCTCCTCGAGGGCGGCCCCACCCTCGCCGGCGCCTTCGCCGCCGAGGGCGCCGTCGACGAGGTCGTCGGCTACCTCGCCCCGGTCCTCCTCGGCGCGGGGCCCGCCGTGCTCGGCGACGCCGGGATCGCCACCATCGCCGACGCCCTGCGGCTGAGCGTCACCGACACCACGCGGATCGGCCCCGACCTGCGCGTCACCGCCCGCCCCCGCCCCACCACCAAGGAGACGTGAGTGTTCACCGGAATCGTCGAAGAACTGGGTGAGGTCACCGCCGTCGAGACCCTCGACGACGCCTCGCGCTTCCGCCTCCGCGGCCCCGTGGTCACCCGGGGCGCGAAGCACGGCGACTCGATCGCCGTCAACGGCGTGTGCCTCACCGTCGTCGAGCAGGAGGGCGACGAGTTCACCGCCGACGTGATGGCCGAGACCCTCAAGCGCTCCAGCCTCGGCGCCCTCACCGTCGGGTCCCCCGTCAACCTGGAGCGGCCCATGGTCGCCGACGGTCGCTTCGGCGGACACATCGTCCAGGGCCACGTCGACGGCACCGGCACCGTCGTCGAACGCGTCCCCTCCGAGAACTGGGAGGTCGTCAAGGTCTCCCTCCCCGCCGAACTCGCCCGGTACGTCGTGGAGAAGGGCTCCATCACGGTGGACGGCGTCAGCCTCACCGTGGTCGAGGCGGGCGACGACCACTTCACCGTCAGCCTCATCCCCACCACGCTCGCCCTCACCACCCTCGGCACGAAGCAGCCCGGCGACCCGGTCAACCTGGAGGTCGACGTCATCGCCAAGTACGTCGAGCGCCTCCTCGGCACCCGGGGAGGCAGCCGGTGAGCGCCCTGGACTGGCTCAACAGCGAGGCGTTCGCCGCCTTCGGACAGCGCATCATCTGGTCCGACCTGCTCGGCAACACCATCGGCCTCGCCGCCCTCGCCCTCGGCTGGCGCCGCTCCCTGTGGACGTGGCCCGCCCAACTCCTGTCCGGTGTCGTCCTCGTCGCGGCCTACGCCTCCGCCCACCTCTCCGGCGGGGTCGGCAAGCAGCTCCTCGTCATCACCGTCGCCCTGTGGGGCTGGCGGCAGTGGCGGCTCGGCCGCGGCCAGGCCCAGGACGGCTCCATCGCCGTCCGCTTCGCCACCTGGCGGGAGCGCGGGTTCCTCGTGGCCGGCGCCGTCGCGGGCACCCTCGCCGTCGGCGGCCTCTTCACCCTCTACCCGTCGCTGTCGTGGAGCCCGTGGGCCGACGCGTACATCTTCGTCGGCACGCTCGTCGCGATGGTCGCCCAGGCCCGCGGCCTCGTCGAGTTCTGGTTCGCGTGGCTCCTCGTCGACGTCGTCGGCGTCCCGCTCGCCTTCGGCAGCGGCCTGGCCTTCTCCGGCCTCGTCTACGTCGTCTACTTCGCCCTCGTCCTGTGGGGCATGCGCGACTGGTGGCTCCGCACGCGCACCCCGGCCAAGGCTCTGGAAGGAGCACCGGCATGACCACCGCACCCGAGCTGTCCGTGTGGGACCCCGCCGACCTGACCCTCGACCCCGTCGAGCAGGCCGTCCGCGACATCGCCGCCGGACGCCCCGTCGTGGTCGTCGACGACGAGGACCGGGAGAACGAGGGCGACCTCGTCATCGCCGCCGAGAAGGTCACACCCGAGATCGTCGCCTTCATGATGAGCGAGTGCCGCGGTCTGATCTGCGCCCCCATGGAGGGCGACGAGCTGGACCGCCTGCGGCTCCCGCAGATGGTCGCCGACAACACCGAGTCCATGGGGACCGCCTTCACCGTCTCGGTCGACGCGGCCCCCGCCCACGGCGTCACCACCGGCATCTCCGCCGCCGACCGCGCCACCACCCTCCGGCTCCTGGCGAGCGGCACCGCCGAGGCGGCGGACTTCGTCCGGCCCGGCCACGTCTTCCCGCTGCGCGCCCGGCCCGGTGGCGTCCTCGCCCGCGACGGCCACACCGAGGCCGCGGTGGACCTCGCCCGGCTCGCCGGACTCCGCCCGGCCGGGGCGATCGTCGAGATCGCCGGCGAGGACGGCGTCATGCTGCGGCTGCCCGAGCTCGTCCCGTTCGCCCGCAAGCACGGCCTGACGATCATCTCCATCGCGGACCTCGTCGCCCACCTGCGCGGGGGCGCCCGCGCGGCCGCCCCCGCCCCGGCCCCGCGGCCGACCGTCCGCCGCGAGGCCGAGGTGCGGCTGCCCACCGCGCACGGTGACTTCACCGCGTACGGCTACCGCTCCACGACCGACGGCGTCGAGCACGTCGCCCTCGTCCACGGCGACCTCGGGGACGGCGAGGACGTCCTCGTCCGCGTCCACTCCGAGTGCCTCACCGGCGACGTCTTCCACTCCCTGCGCTGCGACTGCGGCCCCCAGCTGCACGCCGCCATGGACCGCGTCACGGAGGCCGGCCGCGGTGTCGTCGTCTACCTGCGCGGTCACGAGGGCCGTGGCATCGGCCTGCTGTCGAAGCTCCGCGCGTACGAGCTGCAGGAGCGCGGGCGCGACACCCTCGACGCCAACCTGGAGCTCGGCCTGCCCGCCGACGCCCGCGACTACGCCGCCGGCGCCGAGATGCTCGCCGACCTCGGTGTGCGCAGCGTCCGCGTCATGACCAACAACCCGGACAAGACCGCCGCCCTCGCCCGCCACGGCCTCACCGTGCTGGGCCGGGAGGCGATGCCCGTGCAGGCCGGCGAGCACAACGTCCGGTACCTGCGCACCAAGCGGGACCGCATGGGCCACGACCTGCCCTGGCTCGACCCCGCGGCCGACGTGTCCCCCTGCGCGACCCAGTAGCGCCGGCACCGCGGCACCCCCGTACCATCCCGCACCACCGGTCGCGCACGCCCCGGCGCGTACGACCAGGCGCGCATGACCGGCGGCAGCACGGCCACGCACCACGCACCACCCGGCACGACGCCACCAGGCACCACCCGTCAGAGCAAGCGACACGCACCACCCGAGGAGAGACGTGAGCGGCAAGGGCGCACCCGAACTGACCGTGAAGAACTGCGGAGACCTCCGGGTCGCCGTCGTCGCGGCCCAGTGGCACGAAAAGATCATGGACGGCCTGGTCGACGGCGCCCTGCGCGCCCTCCACGAGCTCGGCATCGACGAGCCGACCGTGCTGCGCGTCCCCGGCAGCTTCGAGCTGCCCGTCGTCGCCAAGGTCCTCGCGGGCCGCGGCTACGACGCGGTGGTCGCCCTCGGCGTCGTCATCCGCGGCGGCACGCCCCACTTCGACTACGTGTGCCAGGGTGTCACCCAGGGCCTCGTCCAGGTCTCCGTCGACACCGGCGTCCCCGTCGGCTTCGGCGTCCTCACCTGCGACACCGAGGAGCAGGCCCTCGACCGCGCCGGCCTGGAGGGCTCGAACGAGGACAAGGGTCACGAAGCGGTCACCGCCGCCGTGGCCACCGCGACGACCCTGCGCACCGTCAGCGAACCCTGGCGCTGAGTGCGAGTCCCGCACCCCGTACCCTGAGGACATCATGGCGAACAAAACCTTCGAACAGCTCTTCGCCGAGCTGGAGCTCAAGGCCAGGACCGGCGACCCCGCCACCTCCCGCACCG
This sequence comes from Streptomyces changanensis, assembly GCF_024600715.1. NCBI lineage: Bacteria > Bacillati > Actinomycetota > Actinomycetes > Kitasatosporales > Streptomycetaceae > Streptomyces > Streptomyces changanensis. Next base: position 930,393 of record NZ_CP102332.1, on the reverse strand, counting down.
CCGAACTGGTGGACAAGGGGGTCCATGCCATCGGCAAGAAGGTCGTCGAGGAGGCCGCCGAAGTCTGGATGGCCGCCGAGTACGAGGGCAAGGACGCCGCCGCCGAGGAGATCTCGCAGCTGCTGTACCACGTCCAGGTGATGATGGTCGCCCGCGGGATCTCGCTCGACGACGTCTACGCCCACCTCTGAGCCGCCCGGGCGCCCGCCGCCCGGGCCGCCGCCCGCCGGTCACGGCCGGGCCGTCCGGTCCGGCCGGGACCGCGGCACCACCGCCGCGCCCACCCCGAAGCACCCCGAAGCACTCCGACGCAAAGGAAGCACGTCCCATGCTGCGCATCGCCGTCCCCAACAAGGGTTCACTGTCCGGGCCTGCGTCGGCGATGCTCCATGAGGCCGGCTACAAGCAGCGCAAGGAGTCCAAGGAGCTCGTGCTGGTCGACCCGGAGAACGAGGTCGAGTTCTTCTACCTCCGCCCCCGGGACATCGCGATCTACGTCAGCTCCGGCAAGCTCGACATCGGCATCACCGGCCGGGACCTCCTGCTGGACTCCGGCGCCGACGCCGAGGAGATCCTCCAGCTCGGCTTCGCCCGCTCCACCTTCCGCTACGCCACCCGGCCCGGCACGGCGAGCGGCCCGGCCGACTTCCACGGCATGACGATCGCCACCTCCTACGAGGGCATCGTCGCCAAGCACCTCGACGACCACGGCATCGACGCGTCCGTCGTCCACCTCGACGGCGCCGTCGAGACCGCCGTCCAGCTGGGTGTCGCCCAGGTCATCGCGGACGTCGTCGAGACCGGCACGTCCCTGCGCAACGCCGGTCTGGAGATCGTCGGCGAGCCCATCCTCACCTCCGAGGCCGTCGTCGTGCGCCGCACCGGCGCCCCCGCCGACGACCCCGGCGTGCAGCGGTTCCTCCGCCGCCTCCAGGGCGTCCTGGTCGCCCGCAGCTACGTGATGATGGACTACGACTGCCGCGCCGAGCACCTGGAGCGGGCCGTCGCCCTCACCCCGGGCCTGGAGTCCCCCACCATCTCCCCGCTGCACAACGAGGGCTGGGTCGCCGTCCGCGCGATGGTCCCCGCCAAGGACGCGCAGCGCATCATGGACGACCTGTACGCCCTCGGCGCGCGGGCCATCCTCACCACGGCGATCCACGCCTGCCGCCTCTGAGTCCGGAAGCCGACCCGCCCACCATGACCGACGCGCCCAGCGAAGTCCCCGCCCTCCCCGTCACCTTCCGCCCCCGGCGCACGCGCGCCGTGCTCCTCACCGTCGGCGCCGTCATGTTCGCCGTACTGACGGCGGTCGCCCTGATACTGGAGCGGCTCCACCCGGGGGAGCGCATGAGCTTCATCCTCACGGCCGGCCTGTTCTACGGGGTGCTCATCCTGATGAGCCGCCCCAAGGTGGTGGCCGACGAGGACGGCGTCACCGTCGTCAACCTGACCCGCAGCCGCCGCCTGTCGTGGCCGGAGATCCTCCGGGTCAACCTGCGCGTCGGTGACCCGTGGGTCTTCCTCGACCTGAGTGACGGCACCAGCCTGCCCGCCCTCGGCATCCAGCCCGGCATCGGCCGGGCCCAGGCCATCCGCGACGCACGGGCGCTGCGCGCCCTCGTCGAGAACCGCGGGACGGGCGCCGAGCAGCGCTGACAGCCCTCCGCACGGCACCCGGCCCTCGCCCGCAGGCGGTGGGCCGGCCCGTGCGCGACGCCCCGCCCGTCAGTACGCGGGGGGCGGGGGGTCCTGCGGACCGTGGGAGGTCGGGCCGCGGCCCGAGAGGACCTCGCCGTACGCCTGCATCAGGTCCGGCAGCCGCAGCGTCGCCAGGTCCTCCCGCGTCGGCGTCGCCGCGTACCCGGACAGCCGCAGGTCCCGGTACGCGCACGACTTCTCGTACAGCGTCCGAAGGAACCGGCCGTTCCCCAGCTCGTCGATCCACCCCTGCTCCACCACGTGGCCGCTGATCGAGCGCAGCTCCTCCAGCGACTCCTCGTCCCAGAGGTCACCGTTCCCGGCGGCCAGCACGCGGCCGATCTCCGTCAGTTCGAGCGGCCGGTAGGAGGGGAAGTCGACCCGCGTGGTGAAGCGGGACGACAGTCCGGGGTTCGCGGCCAGCAGCCGATCCATCCCCTCGGGGTAGCCGGCGAGGATCACCACCAGGTGGTCGCGGTTGTCCTCGGCGCGCTTCAGCAGGACCTGGAGGGCCTCGTCGCCGTAGGCGTCGCCCTTGCTGTAGCCGGTGTTCGACAGGGAGTACGCCTCGTCGACGAAGAGCACCCCGCCGAGCGCGGAGTCGATCAGCTCGTTGGCCTTCACCGCCGTCTGGCCGAGGAACTCGCCGACCAGGTCGGCCCGCTGCGCCTCGACGAGGTGGTCGCCGCCCAGCAGCCCGAGCGCGTAGAAGACCCGGCCGAGGATGCGGGCGACGGTGGTCTTCCCGGTGCCGGAGGGGCCCGAGAAGACAAAGTGACGTTTCGGCGGTTGTACCGGCAGCCCCTGCGCCGCGCGCAGCCGTGCCATCTCCAGCTGTGCGGACAACGCCTTCACCTGGCGCTTCACCGGTTCCAGCCCCACCATCCGCTCCAGCTCGGCGATGGCCTGGCCGAGCAGCCCCGGGTCGACGGGGCTCGCCGGGAACGGGGGAGCGGCCGGCCGGCCGGCCACGGCGCCCGCCGCCTTCTCCCGTGCCCCGCCCGACGACGCGGGCACGCCGGGCACGGAGGGGGCCGGCCCCGAGGACCCGCCCGGACCCGGACCCTGGCCCGGACCCGGACCCGGAACGCCCTGCGGCGGGGCGTCCGGTCCGGTGTACTCCTGCCCGTCCAGCGGTGTGTCGAGCAGGTCGGCGCCGAGCCCGCCGTCGCCGCCGATGCCGGCTCCGGCGCCCGCCAGCGACACGGCCGCGACACCCGCGGCCTCCTCCGGCGAGCCGTCGAACCCGTCGTACTCGGCGATGGCCGCCAACCGCGCCGCGGTGTCCATGAACGCCGGGTCCACCCGGTGCACCGCCCGGTACAGCGGCAGGGCGGCGGCCGTGCGGCCCGTGCCCTCGTGCGCCCGCGCCAGCCAGTAGCGCAGCTCCTTGCGCTGCGGCTGCTCGCTGCGGCACCGCATCAGCGCGGCCGACAGCAGCGGCTCGGCCTGCCCGTACATCTCCAGCCGGACCCGCGCCATGCCGCCGAAGAGGCCGGCCTCGATGCCGAGCAGCGGATCGTCGACGAGCGGCTCGGTGTGCCGCACGAGCTGGTCCCAGTCCTTGACGAGGTACGCCCGGCAGGCGTGCAGGAACCGCACCTGCGGGTCGGTGTCCACGGGCGGCAGCCCGGCGAGCGCCCGGTCGAGCTCGGGGACGTGGCGGCCGTCCAGCCAGTGCGAGGCGTGCGCGAGCAGCAGGTCGCGGGGGCTCTCCAGCACCGGCTGCACCCACCAGCCCAGCCAGTACCAGGAGTTCAGCGTCCTCCGGTGCCGCCGGCGCTGCTCGCAGAACCGGTCCCGGTGGTGGTACATGCGCAGCAGGGCGGTCGTCGTGTCGACCCGCAGGGCGTGCAGCCCGAGCCAGGCGTCGGCCATGCCGGGGTCGATCCGCACCGCGGTCCGGAACTCCTCCTCGGCCTGCGGATACGCCCCCATGGTGTAGGCGTCGACGCCCCGCAGCCAGGCGAGCTCGGCCGGGGCCTGTGTGCCCTGCGTGCCGATGTCCATCGGGTCCCCCACAACACGTGTCCCCGGAGCCCTCCGGCCGGGCGGGCGCCCGTCGGAAGTCTTCCCAATCGCCTTCTCGTGGACGGGTTTTGACCGCACCGGAAGGCATCGTACCTGCGGGGAAGCCGCGCGATTAAGGGCGCAACCAGCGCTCGGGGGGCGGCCGCGGGCGCGCTCGGACCGGTGACCCAGGGTGAGCATGGGGTGGCCGATCGGGCCGCGGGGAGGGGGTGGTGGGCAGAACGAAGCCCCCGATCACGGGGGAACAACCGGGGGCTTCGCGTCTGCGGCGACTCCGAAAAGCCGCACATTGAGAACGTAAGACCTGTCCGCCCCGTCGGTCAAGCGAAGTTGAGGCAGTCTGCCCGGCTGTTTTCCGACACCTCCGAAGCCGCCCGGGAGGTCGTCACCGAGAGTGACGAATCGGTTCCTCACCGACGGCCGGAAGGCGCCTCGGACGCCACTCGTATCCCCCTCTGCACTCGCGTACCAGGATGTCCGCGAAGGGCAGGGACGGGTCGTGGGCGAAATGGCGGGTCTCCGCCACTGTCCATCCGTCCCAGAACGTGGACTGCCCCGGCCCGTCCCGGTGTCGCCCGCGCCGCCAGGACTCCTCGGGCGGGCGTTCCATCCACAGCAGTCGCGCGAGGTGGGGCCGCAGGGCGCGCCGCCCCGCGCCCACGCCCTCGACGAGGACGACGGGGGCGGGCGGCAGCCGCCGGGGCGGCGCGAAGCGGCGTGAGGTCCAGTCGTACGGGTGATACTCCGCGGCCTCGCCGCGACTCAGCCGTTCGAGCACCTGCTCCCGCAGTCGGCCTGTCCACCCGAACAGCTCGTCGTGCGTGGCGAGGTCGTCGAGGCGCAGGACGGGGGCCCCGCCGAGCGCGGCCGCGAGGCGCGCGGCGAAGGTCGACTTGCCGGACCCGGCGTGCCCGTCGACCGCGACCAGCCGCACCGGACCGCAGGAGGGCGGCAGCGCGCGCAGCCCACCGGCGAGCGCGCCCAGCCCGCAGTGCGCGCCGGGCGTCCCGGACGCGCCGGGATCGCCGGGGCCTGCGGGGCTCCGGCCCGGTGGGGGACCAGGTGCGGGGACGGCTGCGGACATGCCGCCACCCTACGACGCGGTACGACACCGGAACCGGGCCGCACCGCACCGGGCCGCGCCGTGCCGCACCGTGTCGGGCCGGCCTGCCCCGGACGAGCCGGCCGCCGCGCCGCACAGGACGTGGCTGTCGCCGACCGCCGAGCCGCGCCTTGCCGGCTTCGCCGGGCGGCACCGCGCCGCACCACGCCCGGCCACACCGCACTGCGCCCGGCCACACCGCACTGCGCCCGGCCACACCGCACTGCGCCCGGCCACACCGCACTGCGCCCGGCCACACCGCACTGCGCCCGGCCACACCGCACTGCGCCCGGCCACACCGCACTGCGCCCGGCTACACCGCGCTGGACGCGGCCGTCCCGACCGCCGAGCCGCACAGCGCCAGCTGCGGCCGTCGGCCCGGCGGGACAGTGTCGGCCATGCCGGCCCTGTCCGCCGCCCCGCGCCGGCCCCCACTCCACCGCCCCGCGCCGGCCCAGTCCGACCCCGCCGGGGCCGACGGGGTCGGACTGGGCCGGGCGGAGGGTCGTCGTCCGGGGTCCGTGCGGGTTGCCTGGCCACGGGGGTGACCGCCGTGGATAGTGGGCCCGCCGACCCGTTCCGTGACCGGTCCCGCACCGACCGGGGCCGCCCGACAGGGGGAATGCCCGCATGTCCGACCCGACCTCGCGCAGGACCGTGCTCGCCGCCGCCCTCGCCACGGCCTCCGCCACCGTCGCGGCCTCCGCCGCCTCCCCGGCCCAGGGCGTCGCGCCCGCGGCCCCGCCACCGGTCGACCCCGCCGCCCCCGCCGTCGACCCGACCGCGGCGGCCGGCCCGCCCGGCAGGCCGCTCGTCGACAACCGCTTCTGGACCTCCCCGGCCGACTGGTACTCCGGCACGGGCGAGGGCGTACGGGTCGACGCGGGCCGCCGCCCAGGCCTGGTGGTCGACGTCCCCGCGGGCCGTCTGGACCACACCGACCCGCACACGGGCACCACGGCCGGCTGGGAGTACGCCACCTGGACCTCGCCCCGGCACGCGCCGACCGTCCCCGCCACCGAGGTGGTCGCGTCCTGGAACGCCGACACCCCCGACGGCACGTGGATCGCGGTCGAGCTCTCCTGCGGCTACGGGGACGGCACCGACAGCCCCTGGTACACGATGGCCCGCTGGGCGGCCGGCGACCGGGACGTCCGGCGGGCCTCGGTCGACGGCCAGGGCGACGGACGGACCGCCGTCTCCACCGACACCCTCGCGGTGCGCGACCCCGCGAGCGGCCTGCGGGTGACCTCCTACCGGCTGCGCGTCACCCTCCACCGCGCACCGGGCACCGACCGCACGCCGACCGTGTGGCGGCTCGGTGCGATGGCCTCCGACGTCCCCGACCGCTTCACCGTCCCCGCCGCCGCGCACCGGGTGGTCCGCGAGTTGATCGTCCCGCGCTACTCGCAGACCGTCCACACCGGCCAGTACCCGGAGTACGACAACGGCGGCGAGGCCTGGTGCAGCCCCACCTCCTCCCAGATGGTCGTCGAGTACTGGGGCCGCCGGCCCACCGCGCGCCAGCTGGCCTGGGTGAACCCCGACTACGCCGACCCCCAGGTCTGCCACGCCGCCCGCCACACCTACGACAGCCAGTACCGGGGGTGCGGCAACTGGCCGTTCAACGCCGCCTACGCCGCCACCTACGAGGACCTCCAGGCCGTCGTGACGCGTCTGCACTCGCTCACGGACCTGGAGACGCTGATCGAGGCGGGCATCCCCGTGATCACCTCCCAGTCTTTCCTGGAGGGCGAGTTGACGGGGGCGGGGTACGGCACGACCGGCCACCTGATGGTCGTGGTCGGCTTCACCGCCGACGGGGACGTCATCGCCAACGACCCCTCCGCGCCCACCAACCAGGCCGTCCGCCGCGTCTACCGCCGACGCGAGTGGGAGACGGTCTGGCTCCGCACCAGGCGCCATGACGCCACCGGCAGGACCGTCACCGGCCCGGGCGGCGTCTGCTACCTGTACTGGCCCACGGAGGCCACCCCCGCCCAGCGGCGTGCCCTCGCGGAGGTCGGCGTCCCGGCGTGAGCAACGTCTCCCCCCGCGGCGGCTTCGACGCTGGCACATTGGAGTGTCGTAGGGGGACCTCCTCAGCCGAACCGACCGACAGCGAGAAGCCATGACCGCGAACGCAGCCGCCGCGCCTTTCGTCCGTGCCCGCACCGGTGGTCCGAAGGACGACGGCCCCACGTGGCTGGAGCACGCCCTGGGCTGGGTCCTCGTGATCGTCGTCGCCATGCTGGTGACCGACACGGGCCTCATCTGACGTTCCCGCACTGACCGCCCGGCCCGCCGGGCGGTCAGTGAACGAGCGTTATCGAAGGGTGTCTTTCCGCTGGTGACGGGAGCCACCCGATCGGGCATACTCGAGCCGCCACAGCCGCTGAACTGCCGATTCCGTGATCCGGACGGGCAGCATCGGCGAAGCAGTGAGACACGGCGGCGCCGCCCGACCCTTCGCGCGCGCCCGCCGCAGCGCCCGACAGGGAGGAGAGCGCCGCTATGCCCGACCGCGCCCCGCAGCCGGTGGACCGCCAGCTGCCCACGGAGGAGTCCAGGGATCTGATCGCCCTGGTGCGTGACGTCGTCCAGGGGGAGATCGTTCCCCGGGCCGCCGAGGAGGAGGACGCCGGGCACTTCCCGCGCGAGGTCTTCTCCCTGCTCTCCGAGGCGGGCCTCCTCGGCCTGCCCTACGATTCCGGCCTCGGCGGCGGCGACCAGCCGTACGAGGTGTACCTCCAGGTCCTGGAGGAGCTCGCCGCCGCCCGGCTCACCGTCGGCCTCGGCGTCAGCGTCCACACCCTCGCCTGCCACGCCCTCGCCGGCTACGGCGCGAAGGAGCAGCAGACCGAGCACCTGCCCGCGATGCTGGGCGGCGGACTGCTCGGCGGGTACTGCCTCTCCGAACCGGCCTCCGGTTCCGACGCGGCCTCCCTGCGCACCCGGGCCGTCCGGGACGGCGACGACTGGGTCATCACCGGCACCAAGGCGTGGATCACCCACGGCGGCGTCGCCGACTTCTACACGGTGATGGCCCGCACGGGCCCCGAGGGGCCGCGCGGTGTCACGGCGTTCCTCGTCCCCGGTGACGCCGAGGGCCTCACCGCGGCCGCGCCCGAGAAGAAGATGGGCATGAAGGGCTCGCCCACCGCCCAGATCCACTTCGACGGCGTACGCGTCCCCGACGCGCGCCGGATCGGCGACGAGGGACAGGGCTTCACGATCGCCCTGTCGGCGCTGGACTCCGGGCGGCTGGGCATCGCGGCGTGCGCGATCGGTGTCGCCCAGGCCGCCCTGGACGAGGCCGTGGCGTACGCGCGGGAGCGGCGGCAGTTCGGCCGACCCATCGCGGACTTCCAGGGGCTGCGCTTCATGCTCGCCGACATGGCGACGCAGATCGAGGCCGGCCGTTCTCTCTACCTCGCGGCCGCCCGGCTGCGGGACGCGGGCCGGCCGTTCTCCCGGCAGGCGGCGATGGCGAAGCTGTTCTGCACGGACGCGGCGATGAAGGTCACCACCGACGCCGTGCAGGTGCTCGGCGGCTACGGCTACACCGCCGACTTCCCGGCCGAGCGCTACATGCGCGAGGCGAAGGTGCTGCAGATCGTCGAGGGCACCAACCAGATCCAGCGGGTGGTCATCGCCCGTCACCTCGCGGGACCCGAGAGCCGCTGAACTCCGCGGTCCCCACATCGCCGGGGTGCGCCCACACCGGCGCCGCCGTGAGCCTGGTCCACTCCTGGTCGCGGCGGCCCGGCAGCGTACGCCCCGAGCCGGCCCAGTGGCGCAGCAGCGCCCGGTAGATCGGCGGGTCCCCCGCCTGCGGGAGAGGTGCGTCGCCACCGGCCGCCGCGCCGGGCACCACCAGGCGGCCCTGGACGTAGCCGCTCGTCGAGTACGTCGTGTACAGCGAGGTCATACCAGGGCAACGCGCACCGGCATGCCGGGTCACTCCCGGTGGCAATAGGCCGCCAGTTCGCGGCGTACCCGCGGCGTCCGGGGGCGTACACCGGTACGGTGCCCCGCCGCGGGGCGCCCCGGCCGCGCGGGCGCGCGCCGGGGCGGACGGGCGGAACCGGTAGGGGTCAGGCGGCCCGGCGCAGACGCGGGGACGCGGCGCCGCGCATCCGCGGCACCTTGATCGGACGGGACCCGGGCCCGCCGACGTGTGAGAACGGCTGCGTGCGCCAGTCGAGCCCCTGCGGGAGCGTCAACAGCAGCCCCAACTCCTGCTCGTGCGGCCCGGACGCCGCGTCCACGGGCCGCGCGTCGGCGGCGTCCCGTCCCGAGCCGCCGCACACCGACAGCACGAACGGGTTCCACGGCGTGGGGCACAGCGCGTGCTCGGGCAGGACCTCCTCGTCCGCCAGCAGTGCGATCGGCTGCGCGCAGTCCGGGCAGACGACCCGGAACATCTCGAACGTGTCGTACGCGTCGAGCTCTTCGGCCTCTACCGAATCAACAGGCTCCTGCATGGAGAATCTCCCCCTCAGGCGGGCCGACCAGGCATGCGGCCCCGACCACAGCAAGCAATTCCCCCTCACGCGCGCGGATAACCGTCCGGTATCGAACGACCGTGACCATGAACCTGTGGCTTTGGTCACATGCCGCTCGCAGGTGCCCGTACGGTGTGCCGCCGACTGGGCTGGAGGGCGCCCTGGGCAATAGGTTGACCGCATGGAGGAGCTGGATCGTCAGATCGTCGAGTTGCTCGTCAAGGACGGGCGCATGAGCTACACCGACCTGGGCAAGGCCACGGGCCTGTCCACGTCGGCGGTGCATCAGCGCGTCCGCCGCCTCGAACACCGCGGCGTCATCCGCGGGTACGCGGCCGTCGTCGACCCGGAGGCGGTGGGGCTGCCGCTGACCGCGTTCATCTCGGTGAAACCCTTCGACCCCAGCGCCCCCGACGACATCGCGGAACGGCTCGCCGACATCCCCGAGATCGAGGCGTGCCACAGCGTGGCGGGCGACGAGAACTACATCCTCAAGGTCCGCGTCGCGACCCCGCTGGAACTGGAGCACCTGCTCACCCGCATCCGCTCGCAGTCGGGCGTCTCCACCCGCACGACGGTGGTGCTCTCCACCCCCTACGAAGCCCGCCCGCCCCGCGTCTGACCCGCCGCCCACCGTGCCCCGCCGTGCCACACCTCGCCCGCCCCGCCTCACCGTGCCCCGGCGGGGCCTGGCACCGGGCGTGGACCCGGGCTCGCGCCGGCCGCCGTCCCGAGCTGCGTCCGGCGGCCGTCCCGATGTGCGTCCGGCCGCGGTCCCGGGCCCCGGCCGGGGGCGGCGGCCGCCGCTGTCTACGCTGGTCACCATGACCGAGCGCGAACCCGAACACCGCACCGTGCTGCTGCGCGGTGGAGACGTCCACAGCCCCGCCGACCCCTTCGCCACCGCGATGGTCGTCGAGCGCGGCCACGTCGCCTGGGTGGGGTCGGAGGGCGCGGCCGACGCCTTCGCCCCCGGCGTGGACGAGGTGATCGACCTCGAAGGCGCCCTGGTCACCCCCGCGTTCACCGACGCCCACGTGCACACCACCGCGACCGGGCTCGCCCTCACCGGCCTCGACCTGTCCGGTGCCCGGACCCTGGACGACGCCCTCGCCCTCGTACGGGAGTTCGCCGCCGCCCGCCCCGGCGACCGGGTCCTGCTGGGCCACGGCTGGGACGCCGCACGGTGGCCCGAGCGGCGGCACCCGACCCGCGCCGAGCTGGACGCGGCGACCGGCGGCCGCCCCCTGTACCTGCCGCGCGTCGACGTCCACTCGGCGGTCGCCACGACCGCCCTGCTCGACCTCGTCCCCGGTGTCGCCGCCCTCGACGGCTACCACCCCGAGGCGCCCCTCACCGGCGCCGCCCACCACGCCGTGCGGGCCGCCGCCCACGCCGCGGTCACCCCCGCCCAGCGCACCGCGGCCCAGCGCGCCGCGCTGCGCCACGCCGCCTCGCTGGGCATCGGCACCGTTCACGAGTGCGGCGGACCCGAGATCTCCGACGAGGACGACTTCACCGCCCTGCTGGCGCTGGCCCGGGCGGAGGGCCTGCCGCGGGTCGTCGGCTACTGGGCGGAGCCCGTCGCCGGGGAACAGGACGCCGCGCGCGTCCGCGCGCTGGGGGCCGTCGGCGCCGCCGGCGACCTCTTCGTGGACGGCTCCCTCGGCTCCCACACCGCCTGCCTCCACACGGCGTACGCCGACGCCCCCCACACCGGCGCCGCCCACCTCGACGTGGCCGCCGTCGCCGCGCACGTCACCGCCTGCACGCGCGCCGGGCTGCAGGCCGGCTTCCACGCCATCGGCGACGCCGCCGTCACGGCCGTCGTCGACGGCGTCCGGGCCGCCGCGCAGACCGTCGGCCTGGCCCGCGTCCGCGCGGCCCGGCACCGGGTGGAGCACGCGGAGATGCTCACGCCCGAGACGATCGCCGCCTTCGCGGAACTCGGCCTCACCGCCTCCGTGCAGCCGGCCTTCGACGCGGCCTGGGGCGGAGAGGACGGCATGTACGCCGAGCGCCTCGGCGTCGAGCGGGCGCGCACCCTCAATCCGTACGCGGCGCTGCTGCGCGCCGGCGTGCCGCTGGCCTTCGGCTCCGACAGCCCGGTCACCCCGCTGGATCCCTGGGGCGGCGTCCGCGCCGCCGCCTTCCACCGCACGCCCGAGCACCGCGTCTCCGTCCGCGCGGCCTTCACCGCCCACACCCGCGGCGGCTGGCGGGCCGCGGGCCGGGACGACGCCGGGGTCCTCGTGCCCGGCGCCCCCGCCGACTACGCCGTGTGGCGCGCCGGCGACCTGGTGGTGCAGGCCCCGGACGACCGGGTGGCCCGCTGGTCCACGGACCCCCGCTCCGGCACGCCGGGGCTGCCGGACCTCACGCCGGGCACCCCGCTGCCCGTATGCCTCCGAACGGTGGTCTCCGGGCAAACGGTGTTCGTCCGACCGAACGAGTGACATGGGGGCGTTCCGGTCGCCGGGCGGCCCGCGGCGCGGTCGGGCGCGACCTGCGGATCTTCGTCGCTGACCTGGGCCTTCCCAAGAGGACCGCAGGTGAGGCGGGTGTTGACAGGCAACGGTGAACGGCCGGTAGGTTCGGCCGGGTCCACCACGGACGTCCCACCGGCAGAGCACGGCCTGCCCGTGGCCGCAGAGCGCCGCTGGATCGCGGGGTGGTGTGCCGCACCGGCGCACCACCGCTGGGAGCCAGGTTCAGCGCGAGCGTCCCGCGGCGCGGCGGGGTCGATCCGGACGGGGCGTCCCCCCGGCTCCCTGAGCCGGGGCGGGGTGCGACCCGGGTGGGGCCCGGACGTTCAGTAGACAACGGCTCTCGGACGACCCGCAGCCAGCGGGCCCCAGGTCGGCCCGAAGGACGCCGGGCCCCCGAGCGGACCGGGCCGCGCCACCTCAAGCACGCACGCCCCGATACCACGACCGGTCCGCCGATCGGGCTCGCTATGGTGGGCATCCGCGACAGGACGTGAGGGGCAGTAGTGAAAGACGACGGTCAGAGTCAGCGGCGGTACGGACCGCTCGGCAGGGCCTTGGTGATCGTTCCGACCTACAACGAGGCGGAGAACATCGGGCCGATCGTCTCCCGGGTGCGGGCCGCCGTGCCCGACGCGGACGTCCTCGTCGCGGACGACAACAGCCCTGACGGCACCGGCAAGATCGCCGACGAGCTGGCCGCCGACGACCCCCACGTCCACGTGCTGCACCGCAAGGGCAAGGAAGGGCTCGGCGCCGCCTACCTCGCCGGGTTCCGCTGGGGCATGGACCGCGGGTACGGCGTCCTCGTCGAGATGGACGCCGACGGCTCCCACCGTCCGGAGGAGCTGCCCCGGCTGCTGACCGCCCTCAAGTGCGCGGACCTGGTGCTCGGCTCCCGTTGGATCCCGGGTGGCCGGATCGTCAACTGGCCGAAGTCGCGCGAGTACCTCTCCCGCGGCGCGAGCGTGTACTCGCGGCTGCTGCTCGGCGTGCCGATTCGCGACGTCACCGGCGGCTTCCGGGCGTTCCGCGCGGAGACCCTCCGGGGGCTCGGGCTGGACGACGTGGCGTCCCAGGGGTACTGCTTCCAGATCGACCTCGCGCGGCGGGCGGTCGCGTCCGGCTTCCACGTGGTGGAGGTGCCGATCACGTTCGTGGAACGGGAGCACGGCGACTCCAAGATGAGCCGGGACATCGTGGTAGAGGCGCTGTGGCGCGTCACCGCCTGGGGCGTGGGCGACCGCGCCGGCCGCCTGACCGGTCGCAAGCCCCGCTGACCGCCGCCGTCCCCCGCCGTCGTGGTCGGGGGCCTTTACACCGTCCCGGCACGGCTCCCGGCACACTGGGACCATGACGACCGGTGCCCCGCCCCCCGCCACGCGCGGGCGCTCGCGCGCCCGCACCCTCGTACCCCTCGCTCTGGCCGCCTGGCTGGTGCTGGAGATCTGGCTGCTCACCCTCGTGGCGGACGCCGCCGGGGGTCTCACCGTCCTCGCGCTGCTGGTGGGCGCCGGCGTCCTCGGCGCCACCGTCGTCAAGCGGGCCGGCCGCCGGGCCTTCACGAGCCTGGCCGGGACGCTCCAGCGCGAGCGGTCGGGCGAGCCGCCCGAGGCGGCCGGGCCCGGCGGCGGCAACGGCATGCTCATGCTCGGCGGCCTGCTGCTCATGCTGCCCGGCCTCGTCTCCGACGTGCCCGGCCTGCTCCTGCTCGTGCCGGCGGTCCGCACGGCCGCGGCGCGGTACGCGGAGCGGACGCTCGACCGCCGCATGGGGTCCCTCCTGCTGCAGGCCCGCGTCCGCCGCCCGGACGGCCGGGTGGTCCCGGGCGAGGTGATCCGCGACGAACCCGCCGGGTCCGGCCCGGACGGCCGCGACGCCCGGCCGCCGCTGACCTCCTGAACGCGAGGCGCCGGCTCCTTTCGCGGGGGCCGGCGTCACGTCGATGGCCGCCGCCGTGCCGCCGTACCGCCGTACGCGGCCCCGGCCGCACCGCCGAAGTCCGCCGCCCGCGCGCGGGCGGCACGTCCGAAGCCGCCGGCGGGTGGGCGTACGGGAGCCGTCGGCGGGGCCGGACGGGAGCATGACGGGACGCCAAAGCCGCGGGGCGCGGTACGCCGATGCGTACCGCGCCCCGCGGCTGTGATGGGTGACCGGGTGCTAATCGGTCACGCGGACTTCCTGCTGTCGCGCGGGTGCACCGCGATGTTCATGGCGCCGGAGCGCAGGACCGCCAGCCGTTCGGCCAGCACTTCCTCCAGCTCCTCGCGGGTGCGCCGCTCCATCAGCATGTCCCAGTGCGTGCGCGCAGGCTTCGCCTTCTTCTCCTCGGGGCCGTCCCCGTCCACCAGGAGTGCCTGGTTTCCGCAGACCTTGCACTCCCACTCCGGCGGGATCTCCGCCTCGACCGAGAACGGCATCTCGAACCGATGCCCCTTCTCGCATGCGTACTCCACCGCCTGGCGCGGGGCCAGATCGATGCCGCGGTCGGTCTCGTAGCTGGTCACCACGAGGCGCGTGCCGCGAAGAGCTCGCTCACTCATGAATCGTGCCTCCCGGGCTTGTCGCCCACAGGACAGGTGTCGCTGTCGTCGTCATCCGGTCAACGGCCGGTCGGCGGTAAAGATTCCCGTTGCGGGTCATGCGTCGCCCGTCGTGCCGCCCCTTGTTGTACCCACCAATGCCCGGTTTGTCACATCTGGCAGAAGATGTCACCCAGCGTTCCCGGTATCCGAGCACGCAGTAACGGTCCGCCTGGCAGGCCAAAGGCGTACACTAGCGGCCTTTCACTTCGCCGTCTAAATCCGGACCGGTTTCCGCTCAGATCCGTTCCGGGACGGGGTTGCCCGCGGCGACCACCGCACGTCGTACCGGTACCCGCGCGAGCAGCACGAAACCCACCGAGAAGAACAGCACCAGGGAGACGATCGCGTCCCGGTAGCTTCCGGTCAGCTGGTAGGCGAGTCCGAACACCAGCGGCCCCAACCAGCTCAGCCCGCGGTCGCTCATCTCGTACGCCGAGAAGTACTCCGCCTCCTTGCCGCGCGGCACCAGGTGCGAGAACAGGGAGCGGGACAGCGCCTGGCTGCCGCCCAGCACCAGCCCGATCGCGGCCGCCAGCCCGTAGAACCAGACCGGCTCGCCGGCCGGCAGGAAGTACCCGGCCGCCAGGATCAGCGTCCACACCGCCAGCGAGCCGAGGATCGTCCGCTTCGCCCCGTACGAGCGGGCCAGCCGGCCCATCCCGAGCGCGCCGGCCACCGCCAGCACCTGCACCAGCAGCACGGCCGTGATCAGCGTCGTCTGCTCCAGGCCCAGTTCCTCGGAGCCGTAGACGGACGCCTGGGAGATCACCGTCTGCACCCCGTCGTTGTAGACGAGGTAGGCGAGGAGGAACGACAGCGTCAGCGGATGGCGCCGCATGTCCCGCAGGGTCGACACCAGCCGGCGCCATCCGGGCCCGACCGACCCCCCGCCGCCCGCCGGGGCGACCCTCCGGTCGCGCAGCCGCCGCAGCGGCACCAACGTGAACGCGCCCCACCACAGGCCCGCCGACGCCAGGCAGATCCGCACCGCGGCGGACTCGGTCAGGCCGAACGACGCGTGGCCGGAGTACAGCACCAGGTTCAGGACGAGGACGAGCGCGCCCGAGGTGTACCCGAACGCCCAGCCCCGCGACGACACCGCGTCGCGCTCCTCCGGCCCGGCGATCTGCGGCAGGTACGCGTTGTACAGGGCCATCGACACGGCGAGCGCCGCGTTCGCGACGACCAGCAGCAGCGCGCCCAGCAGGTAGCGGTCGCCCTCCAGGAAGAACATGCCGGTCGTGGCGCCGGCGCCCACGTACGCCGCGGTGGCCAGCAGCGGCTTCTTGCGTCCCGTACGGTCCGCCACCGCGCCGGCCAACGGCATCACCAGCACCGCGAGGACGATCGACGCCGAGACGGAGTACGCGAAGAGCGACCCGGCGCGGACCGGGACGCCGAGCGGGTGCACGAAGCCGTCCGGGTCCGCCGCGGCCTTCGCCACCGAGGTCAGGTACGGGCCGAGGAACACCGTCAGGACGCTCGTCGAGTAGACCGAGCAGGCGAAGTCGTAGAAGTACCAGCCGTGCTGCTCGCGGCGGCGGTCGGGGGGCGGCACGTCGCCGGCGCCGGCCTCCCGGTCGGTGGTCTCGGCGGTCACACGCGCCCCCTCGTTCGTCCCGGCCCCGGCTCCGGCCTCGGCCCACCCGGGGTCAGAGCCACGCTCCCCGGTCGGTGAGCACCGTGCGCAGCGTCTCCAGATGATCGGTCATGATGCCATCGACGCCCAGGTCCAGGAGAGCCGTCATGCGCCGCGGATCGTTGACCGTCCACACGTGCACCTGCAGCCCGCGTGCGTGGGCCTCCCGCACGAAGCGCCGGTCGACGACCCGTACCCCGCCCTGCGCCTCCGGCACCTGGGCGGCCACCGCCCCCGCGCGCACCGCCGCCGGGATCCCGTACGAGCGCAGCCGCAGCGCGACCACGCCGCGCACCCCGTACGACGTGGCCAGCCGCTCGCCCGCCGCCCTGCGCGCGCGGGCCACGCGGCCCTCGTCGAAGGAGCCCACGCACACCCGGTCCCACGCGCCGGTCCGGCGGATCAGCGAGACGAGCGGCGCGAGCGCCGACTCCGCCTTCAGGTCGACGTTCCAGCGGGCCTGCGGGAACTCCTCCAGTAGTTCCTCGAAGAGCGGCAGCGGCTCCCGGCCCGCGACCCGCGCCCGCCGCACCTCGCTCCACGGGAGCCGCGCGATCCGGCCGCGGGCGTCCGTCACCCGGTCGAGGGTCGCGTCGTGGAACGCGACGAGCCGGCCGTCGGCCGTCGTGTGCACGTCCGTCTCGAAGTAGCGGTAGCCGGCCTCGGCGGCCCGCCGGAACGCGCTCGCGGTGTTCTCCAGGCCGTCCGCCGCGCCGCCCCGGTGGGCGAACGGTATGGGGGAGGGGTGGTCCAGGTAGGGGTGGCCCGGTCGGGGGCGCGGCAGTCGAGTCACCGCGGCAGTATGACCCGGTCCGGTGGCCCGGCGGCGACCGCGGGGCGGTCCTCGGGAGTACCGGAGGTGGCGCCCGGCGCACCGGTGGGGGCGGCGGGGGCGGGCGGGTCGGCGAGGGGCTCGGCGGGGTCGTCGGGGCCGGCGGGGGAGGGGGCGGTGGGGACGGCGCGGGTGGCCGGGACGGTGAACAGGCGCAGGGAGAGCTGGGCGAGCGGTCCGATGGCGAGCGCGTACAGCAGCGTTCCGACGCCGACGGACCCGCCGAGGAGGAAGCCCGTGGCGACCACGCCGACCTCGATGAGGGTCCGGATCAGCCGCAGCGAGCGGCCGGTGACCCGGTGCAGCCCGGTCATGAGGCCGTCCCGGGGCCCGGGTCCGAAGCGGGCGGCGATGTAGAGGCCCGTCGCGGCGCCGTTGAGGACCACTCCGGCGACCATCAGCGCGACGCGCGCCCCCGTCCCGTGGACGTCCGGGAGGAGGGCGAGGGTGCCGTCCATCGCGGCGCCGATCAGCAGGACGTTCGCCACGGTGCCGAGACCCGGCCGCTGCCGCAGGGGGATCCAGAGCAGCAGCACGACCCCGCCCATGAGCGTCACGACGACGCCGATGGACAGGCCGGTGAGCCGGGCCAGGCCCTGGTGGAGCACGTTCCACGGTTCGAGGCCGAGGCCGCTGCGGACGAGGAGGGCCGAGCTGGCGCCGTAGAGGAGCAGGCCGGCGGTGAGCTGGACGAGCCGGCGCGGTAGCCGCCGCCCGTACCGCCCCCCGGCGGCTTCGTCCAGGGGTCCCCCGGCGGGTTCGTCGGTGCTCTCCGCCGGGTGGCCCGATGCGGACCCCTCCGTCGACTCCGGTGCGGACGTCGGACTGCACATGTGTACCCCCGGGCTCTGGTGTGGTGGACTGGCCTGTGACACTCTCTGGCCGGGGATCGGCCGCGAACCATGGCCAATCCGAGGAAGGTGGACTGAAGTCATGGCCCAGTGGACTTCGGCGGTGGGCCCCGCCCAGCTCGCCCGTCAGTTGACCGTGCAACAACCCCGGCCCGCGGGCCCCGGTACGCGCAAGCCGCCCGCCTACCGCGCCCTGGCGGACGGCATCCGCCTGCTGGTGCTGGAGGGCCGGGTGCCGGTCGCCGCCCGGCTGCCCGCGGAACGGGAGCTCGCGCTGGCGCTCTCCGTGAGCCGCACCACCGTCGCCGCCGCCTACGAGGCGCTGCGCGCGGAAGGGTTCCTGGAGTCACGGCGGGGGGCCGGCAGCTGGACCACCGTCCCGGCCGGCAACCCCCTGCCGGCCCGCGGCCTCGAACCGCTGCCGCCCGAGTCGCTGGGCTCGATGATCGACCTGGGGTGCGCGGCGCTGCCCGCCCCCGAGCCCTGGCTCAGCCGCGGCTTCCAGGGCGCCCTGGAGGAGCTCCCGCCCTACGCCCACACCCACGGCGACTACCCGGCGGGCCTCCCCGCGCTGCGCCGCACCCTGGCCGAGCGGTACACGCGGCGCGGCATCCCCACGATGCCCGAGCAGATCATGGTGACGACCGGCGCGATGGGCGCGATCGACGCGATCTGCCACCTCTTCGCCGGCCGCGGCGAGCGCATCGCCGTGGAGTCGCCGTCGTACGCCAACATCCTCCAGCTCATGCGGGAGGCCGGCGCGCGCCTGGTGCCCGTCGCCATGGCGGAGGGGCTGTCCGGCTGGGACCTGCCCCGCTGGCGCCAGGTGCTCCGCGACGCCGCGCCCCGGCTGGCGTACGTGGTCGCCGACTTCCACAACCCGACGGGCGCCCTCGCCGACGAGGACCAGCGCCGGGCGCTGGTCGACGCGGCGCGGTCGGCCGGGACGGTCCTCGTGGTCGACGAGACCATGGCGGAGCTGCACCTGGAGGACGACCTGGAGATGCCGCGGCCCGTCTGCGCCTTCGACCCGGCCGGCAGCACGGTGCTGACGGTCGGCTCGGCGAGCAAGGCGTTCTGGGCCGGCATGCGGATCGGCTGGGTCCGCGCGGCCCCCGACGTCATCCGCTCCCTCGTCGCGGCCCGCGCCTACGCGGACCTGGGCACCCCGGTCCTGGAGCAGCTGGGCGTCAACTGGCTGATGCGGACCGGCGGGTGGGAGGAGGCGGTCACCCTCCGGCGCGCCCAGGCCCGGGAGAACCGGGACGCGCTGGTCGCCGCGGTGCGCCGGGAGCTGCCGGGCTGGGAGTTCGAGGTGCCGCTCGGCGGGCTGACGCTGTGGGTGCGCACCGGGGGTCTGTCCGGGTCGCGCCTGGCGGAGGTGGGGGAGCGCGTCGGCGTGCGCGTGCCGTCGGGGCCGCGCTTCGGCGTGGACGGCGCCTTCGAGGGGTACGTCCGGCTCCCGTTCACCGTCGGAGGGCCGGTCGCCGACGAGGCCGCCGTCCGGCTGGCCGCCGCCGCGGCCGCGGTGCGTTCCGGCGCCAGCGGGGGAGCGGCGGCGGAGGAGCCGCGGACGTTCGTGGCCTGAGCGCGCCTCGGGGCGCGCCGGGGCGGGCGCGTGCCCGGCGCGCCCGGGGCCGGCCCGGCGCTCCGGTGGGCCGGGGGCTGGGGGGGACTCCGGGGGTGACGGTGCTCGGGGGTGCCGGGGGGTGCCGTGCTCCTCGTGCTCCCGGCCACGGGGGCGGCCGAGTGTTCCGGGCGTGCCGTGTGCCCCGGGCTCCCCGTGCTCCCCGGCCGGGTGCACAGCGTGCGGCGGGCGTACCGCGTGCGGTGGGCGCGCTGGGGTACGGACGCCGACGGGCGGGGATGCCGGGGCGTGGGCCGGAACGCGAGGGCCGCGACGGGGCCGCGCGCCGGCGCGTCGGCGTCAGGCGGGGAGCGCCGGCTCTCCCGCCGGGAGGGGTGAATCCCGCGGCGGCGCCGGCTCGGGGGGCTCCGTGGGGTGCACCGCGAGGAGGTCCAGCACCGCTCGGCGGTGGGGCTCGGGGGCCTCGTCGTCGTACGGGTCCGGTGTGGCCGGGACCTGGAGCCGCAGGACGGGGCCGGTGCCGAGGCGGACGTACCCGCGTCCCGGCGGCACCTGGGGCGGCGGCGTCGTGTGGGGCGGGGCGCCCAGGACGTCCGTGAGCTG
Source organism: Streptomyces changanensis (assembly GCF_024600715.1). Classification (NCBI taxonomy): domain Bacteria; kingdom Bacillati; phylum Actinomycetota; class Actinomycetes; order Kitasatosporales; family Streptomycetaceae; genus Streptomyces; species Streptomyces changanensis. Next base: position 910,467 of record NZ_CP102332.1, on the reverse strand, counting down.
TTCGGGCGTGGCCGCGCCGAGAGTGACGTGCGCGCGCGTGTGGGCCCGTACGGAAGCGCCGAGGACGTCGACGGTGTCGAACTGCTCGCCCACCACGACCGTGACGTACGCCGCCCGGCCGTGCCGCAGTGGCACCTGGAGGAGTTCCTGCGGGTCGGGGCGGCCCTCCGCCGCCGCCAGGTCGCCGAGGACACCGAGCCGGTCGAGCAGGATCCACAGGGGCCGCCGCAGTTCCGTGGGAGCGGGCCGCCCCGCCTGCCGGGCCTCGTGGGCGACGGCGAGGCGCCGCTCGGTCGCGCGGACCGCCCACTCCAGCGCGTTCAACGCGCCGACCGGCCCGCACTCCACGCCCAGCACGCCGTCCCGGCCGGACAGGCAGGCGTACTCGCCGCTCCCGCACCCCTCCAGCACCAGCACGTCCCCGCCGTGCAGCAGCGCCTGGAGCGCGATCGACCGCAGCAGGGTACTGACGCCGGCTCCGGGCTGCCCGACCACCAGCAGGTGCGGCTCCGTCGCGCGCGGCCCGGTGCGCCAGACCACGGCGGGGGCGTCGCGCGTCGCCTCGCCGTCCCGGACGGGGACCGTCCGCTGCACGGCGTCGGCGTCGGTGAAACCCAGTACCGTCTCGCCCGGCACCGTGACGAAGCGCTGCGCGGCCACCGACACCGGCAGGGCGGGCAGCACGCACATCACCAGCCGGTTGCCCTCCTCGTCCCAGTCGAAGAGGTACTCGCGGCCGCGACCGCACTTGGCGTGCAGGACGTGCTCGATCCGGGCGCGCGAGGCCGGGTCGCCGTCCGGGAAGTAGGCCGGGTACGCGATGCGCAGCCGGGTGGGCCGGCCGTCGGCGTCGAACGCGAAGTCGCTGAAGGCGCCGCTCCACTCCCCGCCGTGGGAGAAGAGCGGACTCGGGTCGTCGGGCACCGAGAAGTACGGCACCAGGGCCTCGTACAGCGCCCGCAGCCGCGCGGTCTCGGCCTCGTCGGGCCCCGTCCGCTCGACGGGGCGTTCCCTGCCCTTCCACGCCGCCGCCGCCATCAGCGAGATCAGCGCCAGGAGCGGTCCGTACGGCAGCAGGGCGACGACCAGGACGCCCGCGGCGGCCAGGAACAGCGTGGGACCGCGCCGTTCCTTGGGGGTGGCCGCCCATCGGGCACGTCCGGCCGCTGCCAGCCTCCGCAGGCCGCGCGAGACCGTGAACAGCGGATGGAGGACGTCCGTGGCGCTGTCGGCGGCCGTGCGCGCGATCTCTCGGCTGCGAGTGATCGAGGCGCTGCCGCTGCGCAGAATGCGGGGGAGTGGTCGCCTGGCCACGTCGTCTCCTGGGGTCGTGGAAGGGGAGGGCGAGGGTCCTGCGGCGTCAGAAGTTGATGCCGCCCAGCAGGCTGGCGAGGCTCTGCCCGCCCGCGGTGATGCTCGGCGCGATCGCGGTGCCCGCGAGGTAGAAGCCGAACAGCGAGCAGACCAGGGCGTGGGACGCCTTGAGGCCGTCCTTCTTGAAGAAGAGGAAGACGATGATGCCCAGCAGTACCACGCCGGAGATCGACAGGATCATGAGGTTTCTCCTGGTTGAAGGGACAGTCACCATGAGGTGTTCCAGGCTCACAGGAAGCATCTATGTGATAAAAGGTGCAATCGGGTGAAGTTCGGGTGTTTTCACTTGACTGGCGCACGTCGGGATGCGGTCGGGTGGGGCAGTACCCTGTCGGTTCACTCGTACGGCTGACCTCGTCGTACGCACGGCAACGGAGCACGGACAGCACGGAAAGGCGGCCCGCCGATGAGCGACACCCCCGACCCCGAGGTGGTCGAACTCGCGTCGAAGATCTTCGACCTGGCACGCCGGGGGGAGACCGCGGCGCTCGCCGCCTACGTCGACGCCGGCGCCCCCGCGAACCTCTCCAACGACAAGGGCGACTCGCTCGTGATGCTCGCCGCGTACCACGGCCACGCCGCGACGGTGGAGGCCCTCCTGGCGCGCGGCGCCGACCCCGACGCCGTCAACGACCGGGGGCAGACCCCTCTCGCCGGAGCGGTCTTCAAGGGTGAGGAATCCGTCATCCGGACCCTCCTCGCGGGCGGCGCGGATCCGGAAGCCGGGACTCCGTCCGCGCTGGACACGGCCCGGATGTTCGGCAGGACGGAGCTCCTGGAACAGAACCGGAAGGGGTGAACGGCCCGGGAACGGGCAGCGAACCCCGGACGGACACGGCGCCGTAAATGTGGTCGCGGCGGAGAAAACGCTGGGTCATCATGACGACGGGCCCGCACGGGGCCACCGATGAGAAGGCAGAGGCAGAGGAAGATGGTCGACACCAGGCAGAAGACGACGGGCGGCTCCTCATGTTGTTCCCGCGCGGCCTAGCCGATCACCGGCGACCAACCCACCCGGTTGCTTCGGGACACCCGACCGCGCCCGTTGCGTCGACAGCTTGATGTGAGGCGTTTTCCATGTTCGAACCAGTCATAGCGCCGAGCGGCACCCTGCTCGGTCTGCTGCAGAGGGGCCGCGGTGACGGCACGCTGCACGCGCTCGCCGCGCCCCGTGCCGAAGCCCTCGCCGCCCTCGACCACTGCGTGCTCCACGACCCCCGCCAGGACTGGCAGGTCGAGAACCGCTCCCTCTACTACGCCCGCCTCTACCTGGACCTGCACGGCGGTCTGGACGCGGTCGAGGCCCACCTGTTCGGTGTCGAGGACACCCTCGACACCGAGGAGTGCCGGACCGGCCTCGCGCTGTCGGTGCTGGGCCACCTCGCCTCGTACGGCCGCCGCGACGCCCTCCTGCTGCTGCGCCGCTACACGGCGACCGGCACCAACTGGGCCTGGGCCCTCGACGAGCTGGCCCTCCGCGACGAGGACACCGCGCTGCGCGGCCTCGCCGACGCCGTCCTCGCCCGCTTCCCGGCCACGCCGGACGGCGAGGCCGCGCTGGCGGCCACGGTCCGCGACGCCTACGAGCCCCGCCCGTGGCGGCTGTGGGGCGACGACCCCCGCGACACCGTGGGCGGCCGCGTGCGCGCCGCCCGGGAACAGGGCTCCTTCGCCCGGTGGCAGCGGCAGATGAGCCCCACCGGGCCGCGTCCCGGGTGGAGCGTCCAGGCCGTCTTCGACTGGGCGCAGGAGGGCCTGGAGCGCGGCAGCGTCCTGCACGGCCCGGCCGCCCGCTGCCTCAACGCGGTGGCGGGCCCCGACGACCGGCCCCTGATCCTGGACGCCGCCCGCAGCGGCTCCGACGGTGCCCGCTGCGCCTCCCTGCACTACCTCGCCGAGTCCCGTGACCCGGCCGTGCTCGACCTGATCGAGGCAGCGGCGGGTGACCCGTCCCGCACGGTCTCCGAAGCGGCCGTCGCCGCCTTCGAGCGCATGTGCGGCGAGGCCGCCGTCGACCGCGCCCGGGGCTGGGTGCACCGGCCCGACGCCCTCGGCGCCTCGGCCGCCGGCGTCCTCGCCGCCCGCGGCGGCGAACAGGACGCCCCGCTGGTCCTCGGCGCGCTCCGCCAGGCCGTCCGCACCGACGGCCCGGACGCGCCCTCCCTCTACCCCCTCGTCGACGGCGCCGGCCGCCTGGGCATCGGCTGCGCCGCGCCCGTCCTGCGCCACGTCTACCGCGAGACCGCCTCGTCCGAACTGCGCGGCCGCACCGCCCGCGCCCTCGCCGCCACCGACGCGACCTTCCCCACCGGCTTCGCCGTCGAGTGCCTGTGGGACTGCGAGGAGACCACCCGGGAGATCGCCGCCCGGCACGCCGAGACCGGGGACGTGCGCGTCGCCGAACGGCTGCGCCGGCTCGCCGCCGACCCCGTGGAAGAGGACGAGGTACAGACGGCCGTCCGCAGCCGCATAGGCCCCGACGCGCCCGCCGTCTGACCCACCCGGGGCCCCCGGCACACGGCCCACCCGGGGCCCCCGGCACACGGCCCGCCCGGGGCCCCGGCACACGGCCCGCCCGGCAGGCTGGCCCCCGGGCAGGCGGTCCTCCCGGTACGCAGGCGGTCCTCCGGGCGCGCAGCCCTCCGGACGTACGGTCCCCGGGCCGGTCCGCCCGGCAGGCGGCCCTCCGGAAGGTGGTCCACCCGGTACGCAGCGCGCCCGGCATGCGGTCTTCCCCGGCACGCAGCCCGCTCGGCGCGGCCACAAAGCCGGGGCAGCAGCTGCCTGGGGCTCCGGTGCGCCGCAGGGGCGTCGGCGGGTGGCTCCCGGAGGCCCGGCGGAGGCGTGGGGGAGCCCCGGGGCCCCGCCGGAGCCCTCACCCGGTCTCACCGCGCGCCGCCGCCCGCGCCCACGAACCGCACCGGCGTCCCCGGCCTCGCCTGCGCGGCCGCCGCCAGATCGGGCTCGTGGACGACGGCCACCACCGGGTAGCCGCCGGTCGTCGGATGGTCCGCCAGGAACACCACCGGCAGACCGTCCGGCGGCACCTGTACGGCGCCCAGCACCATGCCCTCGCTGGGCAGCTCCCCGGCCCTCGCGCGCTCCAGCGGAGGGCCCTGGACGCGCAGGCCGATGCGGTTGGACGCCGCCGACACGCGGTACGGGCGGGAGGTGAGGGTGCGCAGCGCCCCGTCGGCGAACCAGTCGGCCCGGGGCCCCCACCGCACGCGCAGGACCAGCTCGTCGGGTACGCCCGGCCAGGGAGCCGCCTCGAAGTGGGCGCGCCCGGACGGCGGAGCCCCCAGTGCCAGCACCGCCCCGTCCACGAGCGGCGCGGGCCCCAACCCCGACAACAGGTCCGTCGAACGGCTGCCCAGCACCGCTTCCGCGGCCACACCGCCGGCGAACGCCACGTACGACCGCAGGCCCCGCCCGGCGGTACCCACGTCCAGTACCGCGCCGGCCGGGACCCGCACCGCAGCGCCCCACGCCGCCGGGCGCCCGTCCACGGCGACCGGGCAGGGCGCGCCGCCCACCGCCACGGCCACCGCGCACCTCGGCCGCACCGCGCAGCCGGTGAGGGTCGTCTCCAGGACGGCCGCCCCGTCGTCGTTGCCCACCAGCCGGTTGGCCAGGGCCGCGGCGTACGGGTCGAGCGCGCCGGAGCGCGGCACCCCGAGGTGGGCGTAGCCGGCGCGCCCCCGGTCCTGCACCGTGGTGAGCGCCCCGGCGCGGACGACCGTGAAGGCCCGTTCCGTCACCCGGCCCCCTCCACGAACCGCACCCGCGTGCCCGGCGCCAGCAGCGCCGCCGGCTCCCGCGCCGGATCCCACAGCAGGGCGTCCGTCGTCCCGACGAGCTGCCACCCACCGGGCGACGAACGCGGGTACACACCCGTGTACGGACCGGCCAGCCCGACCGAACCGGCCGGCACGGCCGTCCGCGGTGTGGACCGGCGCGGCACGGCGTACCGCTCCGGCAGCCCCGTCAGATAGCCGAAGCCCGGCGCGAACCCGCAGAACGCCACCCGGTACTCGGCCCCCGCGTGGATCCGCGGCACCTCACGGGGCGCCACGCCCCACACCCCGGCCACCTCGGCGAGGTCCGGCCCGTCGTACCGGACCGGCAGCTCGACCACCGGCTGCGCGCGCCACCGCGGCGGCGGCACCTCCCACGCCGCCATCTCGGCGGCCAGCCGCCGGGGATCGGCCACGCCGTCCAGCAGCACGGTCCGCGCCGCCGGGACGACATCCCGCACGGCGGGCAGCGCCCCCGCCGCCCGTCGCCGCAGCAGCTCGGCGTGGAAGGCGCCGGTCTCCTCGCCGTCCCGGAACTCCAGCAGCAACGCCCGCTCGCCCACCTCGAGGGCCCTCATGCGAACGCCTCCACCCGGACGCCGGCGTCCTCCAGCGCCGCCCGCACCCGCCGGGCCAGCTCCACGGCCCCGGGGGTGTCGCCGTGCACGCACAGCGACCGGGCCCGGACGGGGACGGGCCGTCCGCCGTGCGAGGTCACCGTCCCGGACCGCGCGATGGCCACGGACCGCTCCACCACCTCCGCCGGGTCGTGCAGGACGGCGCCCTCCTCCGTCCGCGGCACGAGGGTGCCGTCCGCCGTGTACGCCCGGTCCGCGAACGCCTCCGCCACCACCGGCAGCCCCACTTCCCCGGCGCTCCGGTGCAGCGCCGAACCGGGCAGGCACAGCAGGGGCAGCCCCCCGCCGGCCAGCAGCACCCCCTCGACCACGGCACGGGCCTGCACGCCGTCCCGCACCACGCGGTTGTACAGGGCGCCGTGCGGCTTGACGTACGCCACCGCCGCCCCGGCCGCCCGAGCGAAGACCTCCAGTGCGCCGATCTGGTAGGCCACCTCGGCCGCCAGCTCGTCCGGCGGTACGTCCATGGCCCGCCGCCCGAAGCCGGCGAGGTCGCGGTAGGAGACCTGGGCGCCGATGCGCACCCCCCGCTCGGCGGCGAGGGCGCACACGCGGCGCATCGTCACCGCGTCGCCCGCGTGGAAGCCGCAGGCCACGTTCGCGCTGGTCACCACCGACAGGAGCTGTTCGTCGTCGGTCAGCCGCCAGCGGCCGAAGCCCTCACCGAGATCGGCGTTGAGGTCCATCGATGCCCAGGTCACGTCCGTCGACCCCTCCGGAATTCCGTTCGTACGGCAGGAGCGCGCACCGCCCCTCCTCCACCATCCGTCACGACAGCTCCCGTCCGCGCGTCTCGGGCAGCCCGAGCAGGGCCAGCACGGCGATGCCGTACCCCACCGCCCCGAACACCAGGGCCCCGCCGACGCCCCAACTCCCGGCGAGGAAGCCGACCAGCGTCGGGAAGAACGCCCCCACCGCGCGGCCCGTGTTGTACGTGAACCCCTGCCCCGTGCCGCGCACCGACGTCGGGTAGAGCTCGGCGAGGAACGAACCGAAACCGCTGAAGATCGCGGACATGCAGAACCCGAGCGGGAAGCCGAGGACGAGCACCAGCCCGTCCGCCCCGGCGGGGATGTTCGTGTACGCCACGATGCACACCGCCGACAGGACGGCGAACAGCGCGATGTTCCGCTTCCGGCCGAGCCGGTCCGTCAGGTACCCGCCGGTCAGGTAGCCGATGAAGGCGCCGGATATGAGGAACGCCAGGTAGCCGCCGGTGCCGACGACGGTGAGGCCGCGCTCCGTCTTGAGGTAGGTGGGCACCCATGTGGCCAGTGTGTAGTAACCGCCCTGCACACCGGTGGACAGCAGCACCGCGAACAGCGTGGTGCGCCCCAGCCGGGAGCGGAAGATCTCCGCGAACGAACCGCGCCGGGCACTGGCCCGCCGGATCCGCTCGGCCTCCGGGGCGTCCCGCACGTTCCGCCGGACGTAGACCACCAGGAGCGCGGGCAGCGCGCCCGTCCAGAACATCACGCGCCACGCGGTGTCGGGGTCCAGGAAGTGGAAGACCAGGGTGTACACGACGACGGCGAGCGCCCAGCCGGCCGCCCACGCGCTCTGCACGCCGCCCAGGGTGCGCCCCCGGTGCCGCGCGGACGCGTACTCGGCGACGAGGATCGCGCCGACCGCCCACTCGCCGCCGAAGCCGAGGCCCTGCAGGGCACGGAAGACCAGCAGCGTCCCGTAGTCCGTCGCGAAACCGCAGGCGACCGTGAAGACCGCGTACGTCATGACGGTGATCATCAGCGCGCGCACGCGGCCGATCCGGTCGGCCAGGATCCCGGCGAGGGCGCCACCGACGGCCGACACGACCAGCGTGACGGTGGTCAGCAGCCCGGTCTGGCCGCTGTCGAGGCCGAAGTAGGCGGCGATGGCCACCATGCTCAGCGGCAGCGTGAAGAAGTCGTAGGAGTCCAGGGCGTACCCGCCGAACGCGCCGGCGAAGGCACGGCGGCCGCGCGGCCCGAGCGCGCGCAGCCACGCGAACGGCCGCTCGCCGCCCCGCGGCGGCTCCCCTTCCGGCGGCTGCAGCTGCGGCTGCGGTCCTGCGGACGCGGCGTCCTGGCTCGTCGGAGTCTTCCGGGTCGTACTCATCTGCACCTCGCAGAGGGTGAGGAGCGTGCCTGGGCTGTGCCGTGGATGGTGCCGAGCGGGCCGTGCGGTGTCCGACAACGTAGAGGATCGTTGAACGATCCGACAAGGGCTGTGGACAACCGTCCCGGCACCTCCGACCGCCCGTCCTCGACCCGGATCTACGATGGCGACGGCAGGCGGGCTGGGGCTCCACGGGAGGGACGACGGTGCCGGTGGGAACGACGAGCGGCGGACTGGCCGAGGACCGCGCGCTGCTGGGGCGCACGAGCACCGCCGAGCGGGTGGCGGACATCCTGCGCACGCGCATCGCGGAGGGGTACTTCCCGCCCGGGACCCGGCTGTCCGAGGACGGCATCGGCGGCGCGCTCGGCGTCTCCCGCAACACCCTGCGCGAGGCGTTCCGCCTGCTCACCCACGAGCGTCTGCTCGTGCACGAGCTGAACCGCGGCGTGTTCGTCCGCGTCCTCGCCGTCGACGACGTCGTCGACATCTACCGCATCCGCCAACTCGTCGAGTGCGCCGTCGTACACGACCTCGGCGACCCGCCGTTCGCCCTCGACGGGCTGGCCGACGCCGTCGCGGAAGGGGAACGGCACGCCCGCGTCGGCGACTGGAAGGGCGTGTCCACCGCCAACATCCACTTCCACCGCGAGCTGGTCGCCCTCGCCGGGAGCGAGCGCACCGACGAGCTGATGCGCGGCGTCCTCGCCGAACTCCGCCTCGCCTTCCACGTGGTCGACGACCCGCACGCCCTCCACGAGCCCTACCTGACGCGCAACCGGGAGATCCTCGACGCGCTGCGGGCGGGGGAGCGCACCACGGCCGAGCGGCTCCTCGGCGCGTACCTCGACGACTCGCGCGCCCAGCTCGTCGACGTGTACGCCCGGCGCGTGGCGCACGCCGCCCGCCCCGCACCCGAGCACGCCGCCCCGCCCCAGGACTGAGCACGCCGCCCGTCCCGGCCCTCCGCCCCTGCACCCCCGCCCGTCCCGGCCCTCCGCTCCTGCACCCCCGCCCGTCCCGGCCCTCCGCTCCTGCGCCACGCACGCCCCGGGCCCCGCCTCGGAAGCCGGCCCGAAGTCCCGCCCCGCGCACCCGCCGACCCGCGCCGTTTCGACCGCTGTCACCACGAGGACCTACTCTGTGCAGCGTGACTTCGCCTGCCCCGACGGAACCGACGGAACTCGTTCCGCCCCAGCTCAGCGCGGGGCCGCGGCCCGCGCAGGGCCCGGCCGCCGACGAAGGGCTGGCGCGGCGCCTGCGCGCGCTCGCCTGCACCGCGCCCCTGCACGACCTGGACGCCCGCAAGGCGAACCTGGCGGGCGAGTACTCGGTCTACGCCATGGCGGAGGTCGCCCTCGCGGCGATCGACCTCGTCACGCTCAACATGGACTTCGACACGGGCGCCGACCACGAGCAGATCGTCGCCCGTCTGCTGCCCCGCGTCGCCGCCCAGGCCCCGCACCGCCCGGCCGCCGAACACGAGCGCGTCGCCCGCTGGGTCCTGGAGAACCTCATCAACGTCGGCAGTGTCGATCGCGGCTTCCGCGCCGTCTACGGCACCTTCGGCGTCGACGGCGTCTACGTCCGCCGGGACTACGACTTCAAGCTCATCGAGGAGGTGCCCGGGTACGGCGGCAACGTCTACCTCCGCACCACCGACGAAGCCGTCAACGTCCTGGTCGGCGCCCTCGACACCGACGTCACCAGCGCCCAGATCGCCGCCGAGGTCAAGCTGGAGGTGCTGATCAGCCGGGGCCGGCTCGCCGACGCCCAGCTCGCCGCCGAGCAGGCCCGGTACCGCACCGTGCAGTACGCCGAGACCCTCCGCAAGACCCTGGAGGCCACCCGGCGCAACGTCCGCGCGGTCGACTGGCTCAAGACGGTCCCCGACATGATCGACGAGGCGCTGGACCACGTCGCGGACCGCTACCGCCACGAGAACGCGATCCTCACCAACATCCGCAAGGCCCGCGACGAGGCGGAGGAGCCCGAGCACAAGCGGCGCGCCGCCGAGCTCGTCGACATCGTCAAGGACTGCATCCGCCGCCACACGCAGCTCCAGTCGCGTCTTCTGGAGGCGGGGCCCCTCTTCCGCGCCGAGCAGGACCGCCAGGCCTTCGCCCAGCCCGCCGCCCGGACCGGTCTCGACCTGTACGGACAGCTCCTCGCCCCCCTGCTGCCGCTCCCGCTGGAGCAGGCCGGCCGCGTCACCGACGCCTACTTCGCCCGCGGCACGGGCCTGCGCACCCCCGGCTCCGTACGCCTCGGCGACCTCGTCGACCTCCTCCTCACCCCGCCCGCGGAGCGCGAGCACCTCGGCGCGGAGATGCCCGAGCCGGATCTGATCGCCACCCCCGACGACAGCCGCTTCAGCGAGGAACAGCTCGAGACGGCCATGGCGCTGCTCGACCTGGAGCACGACGCGCCCCGCCGGCTCTCCGGGCTCCTCGCCGAGGCCCGCCGGAAGGACCCCGACCTGCCCTACCTGGTCGCCCTCCTCGCGGTGCACGCGGCGAGCCCCCCGGTCGGCACCGCCTACCGCCAGGGCGAGGAGCGCCTCCTGTTCGCCGTCGACGACGGCACGCAGCTCGACGACCCCGAGTTCGGCGGCGCGGACCTCATCGTCGGCACCGCCCTGCTCGACGCGGCCGGCATGGCCGCCGACCGCACGTAGCCCGCATGACCGCGACCACCAGCAGCACCGAGGAGCACCAGCCGTGAGCGACCACCACGCCGAGCACACCGACGCGTGGAGCGAGTCGGACGCCGGGCAGGCCGCCGTGCCCGCCCCGCCGGCGGCGTCGGGCGGCGTCACGCCGGCCGACGCCGCCGACGCCGCGCGGCTCGTCTCCTTCGGCCTCCAGCCCAGGCTGCTCCCGGCCCGCGACGCCGAGTACGCCGAACTGCTCCGCCGCTACCGCGAGGACCCGCCCTTCGCCCGGCTCGCCGACGCCGTCGCCACCGGCCTCGGCCTCGTCGTCCTGGAGGTCTCCCCACGCGCGGGCATGGCCGTCACCGCCGGTGAGGACTCCGTCTTCGCCGTCCGCATGGGCGACTACGCCCGCCGGGCCTCCGCCGACTCCGCCGACCGCTTCCTGCACGGCCTCGCCCACCTGGCCATCGCCGCCATGGCCTTCCCCCGGCCCGAGGACCTCGCCGACGACGGCTACATCGGCCGCATCACCGTCAACGGCGTCGACGCCTTCGTCCGCCAGGCGTGCCGCCGCCTGGAGGAGCGTGCCGAGCGGGAGGGCGAGAACACCGACCCCGCCTCCGCCGCCCCCGGCCTGGAGGCCGCCTGGCGCACCTACACGCGCCGCAGCGCCACCGGCGCCACCAAGGACGCCCGGCGCCTCGCCGGCTCCACCACCGGCATCATCGGCAAGGCCGTCGCCTTCCTCACCGACTCCGGCTTCCTCCAGCGCACCGGGGACGACGCGGGGGGCGCCTACCGCACGACGGCCCGCTTCCAGCTGCAGGTCCGCGACATGGCCGGCAGCGCCGCCATGGCCGAACTGCTGGACCTGGGCGTCGTCCCCGTCACCGACGGGACCGCCTCCCTCCTGCCCCCGCCCGACGGCGACGACCTGGAACTGGCCGCGGACGCGGGCCTCCCGTTCCACGGCTGACCGCCCCCGACCCGCGCCCCGGCCCCGCCGACGGCGCCCCCGCCACCGGCATTCCGCCATCGGCGTCCCGACGCCCCACCCCTCCGAACCACCGACGAGAGTCCGCCGCCATGTACGAGCTGTCCCGGGTCCGCCTCTACTCCATCGGACCCGCCGGTGCCCGCTACGCCGACACCGTCCTGGACCTGCGCGGAGTGGGCGAGCCCGTGCCCCGGCCCGCCCCCACCCAGGCGGAGTTCTTCGAGGACGAACCGGTCGGGCCGCCCCGCCGGCCCGCCCCCGCCGGCGTGCTCTTCCTGGAAAACGGCGGCGGCAAGTCCGTCCTCCTCAAGCTGATCTTCTCGGTGATGCTCCCCGGCCACCGCAACACCCTCGGCGGCGCCAGCTCCGGCGTCCTGCGCAAGTTCCTCCTCGCCGACGACTGCGGACACGTCGCCCTGGAGTGGCAGCACACCCTCACCGGTGAACTCGTCGTCGTCGGCAAGGTCAGCGAGTGGCGCGGCCGCCAGGTCTCCAACGACCCGCGCAAGTTCGCCGAGGCGTGGTACTCCTTCCGTCCCGGCCCCGGCCTCAGCCTCGACAACCTCCCCGTCGCCGAGTCCACCGCCGTCCGCGCGCACGGCGAGGGCGCCTCCGGCGCGCAGGGCCGCCGCCGCACCATGAAGGGCTTCCGCGACGCCCTCACGGAGGCCGGCAAGGCGTACCCGCACCTGGAGGTGTACTGGGAGGAGATCCACGACCGCTGGAACGAACACCTCGGCGACCTCGGCCTCGACCCGGAACTCTTCCGCTACCAGCGCGAGATGAACGCCGACGAGGGTGAGGCGGCCGGCCTCTTCGCGGTGAAGAAGGACTCCGACTTCACCGACCTCCTGCTGCGCGCCGTCACCGACACCCGCGACACCGACGGCCTCGCCGACCTCGTCAGCGGCTTCGGCGGCAAGCTCGGCCGCCGCGCCGAACTCACCGCGGAACGCGACTTCACCGCCGGCTCCGTCGACCTCCTCGGCCGCATCGTCGACGCCGCCGACACCCGCGCCCGCGCCCGCGACGTCCACGCCGCCGCCGAGCGCCGCACCCGCGCCCTGGCGCGCCGCCTGACCGCCCGCGCCGGCGAGGAACGGGTGCGCACCGCCGAGCTCGCCGAGCAGGTGACCGCCGCCGCGCACACCGTCACCGACGCCGAGCAGGCCCGCGCCCGCAGCTCCCTCGTCGCCGCCGAACTCGCCTACCGCCACGCGTCCCTGGCGCTCGCCGCCGCCGAGAAGGGCGCCGCCGCCCAGCGCCGCGAACTCACCGACGCCCGCACCCTGCACGCCGCCTGGCAGGCCACCGAGGCCGTCCTGCGCCACCGCGCCGCGGCCGACCGCTCCGCGCGCGTGGCGGTCGCCATCCAGGAGGCGGAGCGGGACGCCGCACCGGCCCTCGCCGCCCGCGCCAAGGCCGCCTCCGACCTCGTCCGCGCCCTCCAGGCCGCCGCGACGGAGGGCGAGCGCCACGCCGACGAGCAGGAGGAGCGTTCCGCCGCCCTCCAGGAGGCCGGCGAGACCGCCCACCGCGACGCCACCTCCGCCGCCACCGAGGCGCAGCGCGCCCGCAGCGAGGCCGGCCACCTGCGCCAGCGGCTCGCCGAGGTGGAGCAGGAGACCGCCGAGGCCGTACGGGCGGGCTGGCTCGACGACACGGCCCCCGACGCCGACCCCGCACGCGCCGCCCTCGCCGCCGCCGACGCCGAGAAGACCGCCGTCGCCGCCTGGGACACCGCCCGCGAGGCCGCCCGCCTCGCCGCGGACCGCGCGCGGGAGGCCGCCGCCGACGAGTCCCGCGCCGAGCTGGCCGCCGCCCGCGCCGCCGACGCCGCCCAAGCCGCCGACCACGCCCACGAGGCCGAGCGGCGCGCCGCCGAGTCCATCGCCGCCGAGGAGCGCCTCGCCGAGCTGCTCAGCCTGCCCGCCGCCCGCAGGACCGCCCGCGTACCCCGCCAGAACACCGGCGGCAGCACCGGTGAGCACAACGGCGGGACCGCCGGCGCGGCCACCGGCGGGGACGCCGGCGTCGCCACCGGGCAGCGGCCCGGCGCGAGCGCCGCCGCGCCCCGCGCCGGCCAGGGCCCCCTGACCGCCGAGGAGCTCGACCGGTACGCCGACGAATTGCGCGAGCTCCTCGACCACAACATCGCCTCGGGCGAGCGCAAGCTCTTCGACCTGCGCACCGCCGCGGCCGACGACGCGCGGATCCTCGGAGCCCTCGGCGACGGCGGCCTCCTGCCGCCCGGCCCCGACGTCCTGGCCACCGTCGAGTTCCTCGGCGAGCAGGGCGTCCCCGCCCTCCCCGGCTGGCGCTACCTGGCCCAGTCCGTCGACCCGGCCGACCACGCCGCCGTCCTCGCCGCCCGCCCCGAACTGGTCGACGGCGTCGTCGTCACCGACCCCCAGTCGTACGCCCGCGCCCGCGAGGCCCTCGCCGGCGCCGCCCTCCTGCCCCGCTCCGCCGTCGCCGTCGGCACCGCCGCCGCGCTGCTCGCGCCCGTACCCCGGCAGCCGTCGGACGACGACGGCGAGGTGTTCCTCATCCCGCCGAACCCGGCCATGCACGACGAGCACGCCGCCGACGAGGAGCGCCAGGCCCTGCGCGCCCGTGCCGCCGCCCGCGACGAGGAGATCCGCGGTCTCGCGGCCCGCCTCGCCGGTGACCGCTCGCTCGCCGCCCGCGTCGGCTCGTGGCGCGCCGACTGCCCGCCCGGCATGCTCGCCGAGCTGGCCGGGGCCGCCGAAGCCGCCCGCGAAGCGGCCGAGACCGCGCAGGCGGTCCTCGCCGAGGCCCGTGCCGCCCGCGCGGAGGCCGACGAGACCGCCGCCGAGACCGCCCGCGTCCGCGACGAACGGCAGGACGCCGCCCAGCGTGCCCGCCGCGTCGCCGACGCCCTCGCCGGTCTCGCCTTCCGGCTCCGTGAACGGGCCGGCTGGCAGTCCCGCCTGCGTGAACTCGCCGACGAGGCCGCCGAGGCCGAGGCCAGGGCCCAGACGTGCCTGGAGCGCGCCCGCGCCGCCGACGAGGACCGCCGCGCCGCCCAGCGCGCCGCCGACGACGCCCACCGCACCGCCCGCGCCCTGCGCGCCGAACGCGCCGAGATCGCCGGCGCCCCGGAGAACGTCCCCGAGGAGAAGCCCGACGGCACCGACCTCCTCGACGGCGGCGTGCCGCGCCCCTCCCTGCCGGCGCTCCGCGAGGCGTACCGCGCCGCGTCGCAGCTGTACGAGAAGGTGGGCGTCGGCGCCGACCTGCGCGCCGAGCAGGCCCGCGCGGAGAGCGACGAGAGCGCCGCCCTCGCCGAGCTCGACCGGCTCACCAACAAGGTCCGCACCCGCGCCGCGCAGCTGCTGGACAGCCCGGACGGCGCCGACGGCCCCTCCCGGCAGGCCGCCGCCGCCCGCGCCGAGTCGCTGGTGCAGCTGCTGGAGACCCGCGCCTCCGAGGCCAGCGAGAAGCTGGGCCGGCTGCGCGGCGAGGCCGAACGGCTCGCCCCCACCGACGGCGAAGCGCACACCGAGCTGCCCGACGAGCTGGTCCCCGCCGACGCCGAGCAGGCCCAGACGCTGCTGCGCACGGCCACCGGCGAACTCGCCGCGCGCACCGACGCCCTGGAGGCGGCCCGCGCCACGCACGCCCACCTCCTGCGGGCGCACCGCGCCGCCGAGGACGCCGCGGGCGGCTTCGACGAGCTGGCCGCCCTCCTGCGCGACCAGCTGCGCGAGCACGCGGACGACGACCCGCGGGAGCCCCAGCCCCACGCGGGCTCCCTGGAGGAAGCCCGCCAGGCCGCCGCCGAGGCCCGCCGTTCCCTGCGCGGCTGCGCCGCCGACCTGTCCGCTGCCGACTCAGCCGTGCGCGAGGCCTGTGACGTCCTCGTACGGCACGCCAACTCCACCCGCTACGAGCAGGTGCGCACCCCCGCCCGGCAGCAGATCAGGGAGCTGCCGGCGGCCGCGCTGCCCGAGCACGCCGCCCGCTGGGCCGAGGCGTTCGCGCCGCGCCTGCGCGTCCTCACCGACGAGCTGGCCCAGCTGGAGCGCAACCGCGAGTCGATCGTCGACCGGCTGCGCGGCCTGGTCGAGTCCGCGCTCACCACGCTCCGCTCCGCCCAGCGCCTCTCCCGACTGCCCGAGGGCCTCGGCGAGTGGTCCGGGCAGGAGTTCCTCCGCATCCGCTTCGAGGAGCCCGACCAGGCGACCCTCGTCGAGCGGCTCGGGGAGGTCATCGACGAGGCCACCCGCGCCGCCGTCAAGAAGAACTCCGACCTCCGGCGCGACGGCATGTCGCTGCTCCTGCGCGGCGTCCACGCGGCCCTGCAGCCCCGGGGCGTCGCCGTGGAGATCCTCAAGCCCGACGCGGTGCTCCGCGCCGAGCGCGTCCCGGTCGGTCAGATGGGTGACGTCTTCTCCGGCGGCCAGCTCCTGACCGCCGCCATCGCCCTGTACTGCACGATGGCGGCGCTGCGCAGCAACGACCGGGGCCGGGACAAGCACCGGCACGCCGGCACGCTCTTCCTCGACAACCCCATCGGCCGCGCCAACGCCACCTACCTGCTGGAGCTCCAGCGGGCCGTGTCGGACGCGCTCGGCGTGCAGCTCCTGTACACGACGGGCCTCTTCGACACGACGGCGCTCGCGGAGTTCCCGCTGGTGATCAGGTTGCGCAACGATGCCGACCTGCGGGCGGGGTTGAAGTACATCAGCGTCGAGGAGCACCTGCGGCCGGGGCTGCCGCAACCCGCCCAGGAGGGGGAGCCGGCCGTCCACGGCGAGATCACCGCGACCCGCATGTTCCGCCGGAGCCAGCCGACGGAGCGACCGTCCGCCGAGCGGCCGACGTCCGAGCGGCCGAGGTCCGAGCGGCCCCTGGCGGAGGGGCAGCCCCCGGCGGAGCGTCAGCCGACGGCGGGCTGACGCCCGGCCGTCGGCCCGCCGGCGCACGGACCCGCACCCGCCACCCCGCGCCCCGACACCGCCGGGGCGCACCCGCTCCACCTGGCACCCCCGACACCGCCAGGCCCCCCCGCGGGCTGCCGGCCGAGCCCGCGGGCGGCCCGCCGAGACGCACGCCGGGGGCCGGGGGCACACCCGCGCCCCCGGCCCCCGGCCCCCGGCCGCGCCCCAGCCGCGGCGCGGCGCCGCGTCAGGCCCGGGACAGCTCGCCCGGTGCCGGCTGCGGGGCGTGCCCGCCCGGCGGGGCCTGCGCGCCACGTGCCGCGGTCCGAGCGGGCGCCGTCCGTATGCGCGCGGCCTCCCGCGCGGCCCGCTTCGCCAACCGCCGCTCGCGCCGCAGCTGCCGCGCCGTGCTGCTCGGTTCCGAGACCACCCCGTACCGCTGCTTCCAGACCTGACGCGTCACCCAGACGTCCAGGACCGCCCAGGTCGCCCCCACCGTGCTGCCGATACTGGTCAGCACCAGCGGGAACGCCAGCCAGGATCCCGTGACCGTCAGCAGGTACGCGGCCATCGCCTGGATCAGCGCCACCGACGTGACGATCCCGGCCCGTACCGCCACTATCCGTACCGGATCCGGCAGCCTGCGCCGCCCGACCGGCTCCTCCACCCAAAGCTCATGACGCCCCGTGCTCATCCACCGTCACTCCCCACCACAGATACCCGTACCAGGGTGGCTGCCCCTTGTGGACCGTTCTACGCCGATCGGACCGCCGCCCCCCGTACAGGAAGACGGCCGGTGGCCCGGGAAGATTCCCGGAGGGAGCAATTCCAGCCATCCGGAATCCCGGCCGGAGCGGCTCCGCTCGGACGCCCCACCGGCACGGTACTGACGCCTCGCCAGGTGTCATGCGCCACAGCCGGATTCACCGGTGACCCGAGTGTTCTCCCGGCATGGCGGGGATACCGGGACAAGTCATGATCAACAACGCGTGAGGCGGCCGAAAAACGTCCGGACGCGTCTTCGGGTCCCCTGCGCGGCAGTAGTAGGCTCGCGCCGTTTGCTGCTCCGTTGATGTGTACACCCCGTGCCGCGCCGGGCGGCCGGGCGGGCTGGGGGAGGCCATGGGCTTTCGCGGGAAGTCGATCCGCAGGAAGATCGTGGCGCTGCTGCTCGTCCCCCTCCTGTCCCTCACCGGCCTGTGGGGCTTCGCGACCTTCATCACCGGCCGTGAGGCGGGCCACCTCCTCGACGTCGGCCACATCATGCAGAAGGTGGGCTACCCGCTGGAGGACACCGTCCGCGTGATCCAGCGCGAACGCCGTCAGAGCCTCGTCTACCTCGCCGACCCGCGCGCCGCCGACGCCCTCACCGCCCTGCGCCGCGACCGCGCCGAGACCGACCGCACCGTCGCCGTCATCCGCGCCAACGCCCGCGACCCCCGCGTCACCGGCGCCATGCAGGACGACGCCGCGCAGCGCCTCGACTCGCTCCTCGCCGCCTTCGACAGCCTGGCGACCCTGCGCCGCTCCGTCGACACCCGCGCCGTCGGTCGCCTCCAGGCGCTGGAGTTCTACAACCGCCTCGTCGACCCCTGCTACACCTTCCTCGTCCACCTCAACGCCCTCGACAACGTCGAGATGGAGAAGCAGGGCCGTGCTCTCGTCGGCCTCACCCGCGCCCGCGAGATGCTCGCCCGCGAGGACGCCCTCGTCGTCTCCTCGCTCATCAGCAACCGCCTCACCGCGGAGGAGATCCGCCTGATCTCCGACCTGGTCGCCCGCCGCCGGCAGTTCTACGAGCTCAGCCTCGAAGTCCTGCCGCAGAGCGAGCGCGACGTCTACCGGCACTTCTGGCACGGCCCCCGGAGCCAGCCGCTGCGGGAGGTCGAGGAGTCGGTCGTGTCCGGCGGCCCCACCGACGACCCGCGCGCCACGGACACCGCCCGGTGGACCGAGGCCGCCGGCGCCGTCCTCGACGGCCTGGCGACCGAGAACCGGGAGGCGGGCGACCGCTACCAGGACCGCGTCGGCCCCGCCGCGCAGGGCGTCCTGCTCAAGGCCGGCGGCGCGGGCGTCCTCGGCTTCCTCGCCGTCCTGTGCTCCGTCATCGTCTCCGTACGCGTCGGCCGCGGGCTGGTCCGCGACCTGACCCGGCTGCGCAAGGAGGCCCAGGAGGTCTCCGGCGCCCGCCTGCCCAGCGTGATGCGCCGTCTGGCCGCCGGCGAGCAGGTCGACGTTGAGACGGAGGTTCCCCGGCTCGAGTACGACAAGGACGAGATCGGTCAGGTCGGCAAGGCCCTCAACACCCTTCAGCGCGCCGCCGTCGAAGCCGCCGTCAAGCAGGCCGACATGCGCCGCGGCGTCTCCGAGGTCTTCGTCAACCTCGCCCGCCGCAACCAGGTCCTCCTGCACCGCCAGCTGACCCTCCTCGACACGATGGAGCGGCGCACCGAGGACACCGAGGAGCTCGCCGACCTCTTCCGCCTCGACCACCTCACCACGCGCATGCGCCGCCACGCCGAGGGCCTGGTGATCCTCTCCGGCGCGGCCCCCTCCCGCCAGTGGCGCCGGCCCGTCCAGCTCATGGACGTCGTCCGGGCCGCGGTCGCGGAGGTCGAGGACTACGAGCGGATCGAGGTCCGGCGCCTGCCCCGCATCGGCGTCGGCGGTCCCGCCGTCGCGGACCTCACCCACCTCATCGCCGAACTCCTCGAGAACGCCACCGTCTTCTCCCCGCCCCACACCGCCGTCCAGGTGCTCGGCGAGCGCGTCGCCAACGGCTTCACCCTGGAGATCCACGACCGGGGCCTCGGCATGTCGCCCGAGGACCTCCTCGACGCGAACCTCCGCCTCGCGGAGACCCCCGAGTTCGAGCTCTCCGACACCGACCGACTCGGTCTGTTCGTCGTCAGCCGCCTCGCCCGGCGGCAGAACGTCCGCGTCTCCCTGCAGCACTCCCCGTACGGAGGCACCACCGCCGTCGTCTTCCTTCCGGCCGCGCTCCTCACCGACGCCCCCGAGACGCAGGGCGCCGGCTTCCGGCTGGACCGCAAGACCCCCGACCGCCGCGGTACGGGCGGCACGGCACGGCGCACCGCCCTGCCGCACACGACCTCGGCCCTGGACGGGCCGGTCGAGCTGGAGGGCCCCTTCGACCTCCTCGGGGACCTCTCCGACGAACTGCGGGCCGGCCTGCAGGAAGGTCTCGACCGCCGCCACCGCGACGGCGACCGCGACGGGCGTACGGGCGCCCCGGACGACGCCCTCTTCGCTCCCCGCCCGCCCCTGCGCCCCGCCGGCGCGCCCTCGGGCGAGCAGCACCAGCAGGTGGCCGACGCGTCCGACGACCGCCCCACCGGACCCATCCCGCTGCCCCGCCGCAGGCCGGCCCTGGTGGCCCGGCACGGCCGGCGCGTCGACGACCCGGCCGCCCGCGCCCACCCCGCCCCCGCGGCGGACGAGACGCCCGGCGAAGCCCGCGCCGACCGACACCCGTCGGGCCACGCCCGCGACGCCCATGACGCCCGCGACGGCGCCGGCCGGGACCGCGACGGCACCACCCGGGCCCGCCACGGCGCCGGCACCCCCGACGACAGCCCCGGGGACCGCGACGGCAGCACCCCGTCCGCACCCGCACCCGCACCGCCCGCGCCGGGCGGGGCCGCCCCGACGATCGGCGGCCTGCCCCGCCGGGTCCGCCAGGCGAGCCTCGTCCCGCAGCTGCGGGACCAGGCCGAGCGGTCCGCCGCCCCGGCCGCACCCGCCCCCGCGCCCGGCCTCACCGACCCCGAGGACGCGGAGCGGGAGGCCGAAGACGTACGCCGAAGGATGGCCGCGATGCAGCGAGGCTGGCAGCGCGCCCGCAGTGAGACAGCACCAGGAACGACACCGGAGGGGGACGGTCGATGACCGCACCGAACGCCGCAACACCCAACTCAACCGGCGAGCTGAACTGGCTCCTCGACGAACTGGTCGAGCGGGTCGGCTCCATTCGCAAGGCCCTGGTGCTCTCCAGCGACGGCCTGCCGACGGGCGGCTCGCGGGACCTCAGCCGCGAGGACAGCGAGCACCTGGCCGCCGTCGCCTCCGGCTTCCACAGCCTCGCCAAGGGAGTCGGCCGTCACTTCGAGGCCGGCAAGGTCCGTCAGACCGTCGTCGAACTGGAGGACGCGTTCCTCTTCGTCACCGCCGCCGGTGACGGCAGCTGCCTCGCCGTCCTCGCGGACGCCGACTCCGACGTGGGCCTCGTCGCGTACGAGATGACGCTCATGGTCAAGCGCGTGGGCGCCCACCTCGCCACCGCCCCCCGGTCCGGCCTGCCCACCGGAGGGTGAGGCGGGATGCGATGAGCGACGCAGCGGCGCGACAGGCGCGGCGCCACCGCAACGGCGGCGACGCCCACCACTGGTTCGACGACGACGCCGGTCCGGTGGTGCGCCCGTACGCGATGACCCGCGGCCGGACCGCGACCGCCGGCCGCCACCGGCTCGACCTGATCGCGGTCGTCGTCCCGGAGCCCGCGGCCGACGACCCCGGCCGCGACCAGACGCTCTCCCCGGAACACGTGGAGATCGTCGAACGCTGCAGCGAGTTCCCGCAGTCGATCGCCGAACTCGCCGCCGGGATGGACCTGCCCGTCGGGGTGGTCCGGGTCCTGGTCGGCGACCTCGTCGAGGACGAGCTGGTCCACGTAACCCGTCCCGTTCCGCCGGCCGAGCTGCCGGACGTGAGCATTCTGCGTGAGGTGATCAATGGCCTTCGGGCGCTCTAGCCGCAAGGGTCCGCCGCCGGTCGAACCGGTGACGTTGAAGATCCTGGTCGCCGGCGGGTTCGGCGTCGGCAAGACCACGCTGGTCGGGGCGGTGAGCGAGATCCGGCCCCTGCGCACCGAGGAGGAGCTCACCGAGGCGAGCCGGCCGGTCGACGACCTGGACGGGGTCGAGTCCAAGTCGACGACCACGGTCGCGATGGACTTCGGGCGGATCACCCTGCGCGAGGACCTGGTGCTGTACCTGTTCGGTACGCCCGGCCAGGACCGGTTCTGGTTCCTCTGGGACGAGCTCGCGCAGGGCGCGCTCGGCGCGGTGGTCCTGGTCGACACCCGCCGCCTGGAGGACTCCTTCGCGGCCATCGACTACTTCGAGCGGCGGCGCATCCCCTTCGCCATCGCCGTCAACTGCTTCGAGGGCGCGGACCTCCATCCGGTCGAGGCGGTACGCGCGGCGCTGGACCTGGACCCGGCCGTACCGCTGCTGATGTGCGACGCCCGGCGGCGCGAGTCTGTCAAGGAGGTCCTCGTCGCGGTGGTCAGGCACGCGATGACCTTCACCGAGCCGACCCCGGAACCGGTCGCCACCTGACCCGGCCGTCCGCGTCCCCTCGGGGCGCGGACGGCCCACCCGGGCGGCCGGTCAGCGAGCGCCACGCCACGGGGAAGTCGAAGTACGTGTCGGGGAAGTCCTCCGGCCGGTACGTGAAGTGCCACCACTCCTGCGGCAGGTTCACGAACCCCTCCGCCGCGAGCGCCTCGCGCAGCGCGTCCCGGTTGCGCCGCGGCGCCCCCTGGACCCGCGGGTCGTCGGTGTGCGACAGCGTGTCGAAGCAGTCGTACCCCGTCCCCATGTCGACCGAGGCGTCCGGGAACCGCTCCGCGCGCGGCGCCGCGCAGTCCACGAGCGTCTCGCCCGGCACGTACGGGCGGGTCGGCGCCGCCGGCAGCCGCACCAGCGTCACGTCGACGGTCGACCCCCGGCTGTGCCCCGATCGCTCCGCCACGTACCCGTCCGCGAAGAGCCGCGACTTGTCCACGCGCGGGTGGAACTCCGCCCGCATCCGCTCGTCGTCCGGGTCCCGCGCCCACCGCGCGAAGTGGTCGACGGCCCGCTGCGGGCGGTAGCAGTCGTACACCTTCAGCGAGTACCCCCGCCGCAGCAGCCGGGTCTGCGCCCGGTGCAGGGCCCGCGCCGCCGACCGGGTCAGCAGGCACAGCGGCTGGCGGTACCCGTCCACCGGCTCGCCGACGAAGTTGTGCGCGGTCGTGTAGCGCAGGTCGTGCAGGACGGTCGGATCGACCGCCGCCAGCGCCACGAACCCCCGTGGCGCGACGGGTTCCGCCCCGGATCCCGCCCGTGCCGACGCCGACGCCGGACCCGTCACCGGCCCCGCCTCCGCCCGCGCCGGGGGCGGGGCGGCGGGAGCGGCGGCCAGGGCGAGCGCCCCGGCGACGGCGGCGGCCACGGACCGTACGGGAACACCACGTCCTGTCATGAACACCGTCTACCACCCCGCCGCTGATCGGTACAGTGCGCCCCGTGCAGAACACCCATTGCGCCCACTGCGGTGCCGCCTACGCCGACCCGGCCCAGCCCTGGCCCCGCACCTGCCCCTCCTGCACCGCAGTCACCTACCGCAACCCCCTCCCCGTGGCCGTCGCCCTCCTCCCGGCGTCCGGCCCCGAGGGCGCCGGGCTCGTGGTCATCACCCGCACCATCGAACCCGCGCGCGGCGGCACCGCCCTGCCCGGCGGCTACATCGACCACACCGAGGACTGGCGCGAGGCGGTCGTACGGGAGCTCCGCGAGGAGACCGGCATCGAGGCCGCCGCCGACGACGTGCGCCTGGCCGACGCGATGAGCGCGCCCGGCGGCCACCTGCTGCTCTTCGGTCTCCTCCCCGAGCGCCGCGAGGCCGACCTGCCGCCTTCCGCCCCCACGGACGAGACGGCCGGCCATCACGTCCTGCGCGCCCCGGCGCCCCTGGCCTTCCCGCTGCACACCGAGGCGGTCCGCCGCTACTTCGCGGGGGAGTACGACCACCCCCGCCCCCGCCCCTGACCCCGGCGGGGCCCGCACACACCCGCCCCTGACCGCCCGCCCCTGACCCCGGCGGGGCCCGCACACACCCGCCCCTGACCGCCCGCCCCTGACCCCGGCGGGCACCGCCGACGGCACCCCCCGCCCTCGACCCGGCGGGCGGCCCCGGCAGAACGCGCCCCGTCCCCAGCGGCACCCCGCACGCCTCACCCCCTCCCACGCCTTACCCCCGTCCCTCACCCCCGCCCGTCACACCCAACCCGCGCACCCGTACCCCCGCGGGCCCCACCGCCACCGCCCCCGCGTCGGTCACCAGCTCCACCCGCACCTCGCCGTCCACCCACCGCGTGACGTACCGCTCCACGTCCGCCCGCTCCCACCCGTCGCCCGGGTCCCGCACGACCAGCCCGCCACCCGAGCGGCCCGGCGCCGGCGCCCACACCTCGAGCTCCGTGGTCCCCTCCTCGCCCCGCACCGGCACCACGGCCCCCGCCCGCACCAGCACCGGCACCCGCGACAGCGGCGCCTCCACCAGCACCTGCCCCGGCCCCTCGTACGACTGCCCGGTCACCATGTCGTACCAGCGGCCGCGCGGCAGCCGGACCGCCCGCCGGTCCGTCCCGCGCGTCAGCACCGGCGCCACCAGCAGCGCGTCCCCCAGCAGGAAGGCGTCCTCGCACTCCCGCAGCACCCGGTCCTCCGGGGCGCCCCACCACAGGGGCCGCGCGTACGGCGCGCCCGTCAGCCGGGCCAGCCGCGCCAGCGACACGAAGTACGGCCGCAGCCGCTCCCGCTCCTCCAGCGCCGCCCGCGCGTACTCCAGCACCTTCGGCCCGAACTCCCACGGCTCGCGCCGCCCCGCGTCGATCGCCGCGTGCGTACGGAACAGCGGCAGCCAGGCGCCCAGCTGGAACCACCGCAGGTACAGCTCCGGCGAGGGGAACCCGTCGAAGCCGCCCACGTCCGGCCCCGAGTACGGCACCCCGCACAACCCCAGCCCCAGCGCCAGCGACAGCGACGCCCGCAGCCCCGGCCACCCCGTGGCCACGTCCCCCGACCAGGTACCGCCGTACCGCTGCATCCCCACCCACCCCGACCGGGAGAACAGGAACGGCCGCTCCCGGGGCCGCAGCCGCGCCAGCCCCTCGTACCCCGCCCGGGCCATCGCCAGCGCGTACACGTTGTGCGCCTCCCGGTGGTCCCCGCCCCGGCCCTCCAGCGCGTGCCGCGCCGACCGGGGCAGCGTCATGTCCCCGAACGGCGTGAACGACACCGGCTCGTTCATGTCGTGCCACACCCCGGCGAACCCCTGCGCCAACCGCTCCTCGTACAGCCGGCCCCACCAGCCGCGCACCGCCGGATCCGTGAAGTCCGGGTACACGCACTCACCCGGCCACACCACGCCCCGCACCACCTCGCCCCGCGCGTCCCGCACGAACGCCCCCCGGGCGCCCACCCGCGCGCCGTCCTCGTACACCGCGCCGCCCGGCTCCGCCTTCACCGCCGGGTCCACGATCGACACCAGCCGCACCCCCTGCTCCCGCAACTCCGCCGCCAGCCCCGGCAGGTCCGGGAACCGCTCGCGGTCCACGGTGAACACCCGGTGCCCGTCGTAGTGGTCGATGTCCAGGTGCAGCGCCGCCAGCGGCAGGTCGTGCTCCCGGTACCCGGCCACCACCCGCCGCACCTCCTCGGCGCTGCCGAACCCCCACCGCGCGTGCTGCGGCCCCAGCGCCCACGACGGCGGCACCGCCGGCGCCCCCGTCAACTGCGTCCACCCGCGCAGCACCCGCGCCGGCGTCCCCACCACCACCCAGCAGCGCAGGGGACCGCCGCTCATCCGCACCTCGACCAGCCCCGGCCGGTCGTGGCCCGACCCGGCCCCCTCGCCGCCCTCCCGCAGCGTGACCCGCCCGTCCCACGGGTTGTCGTGGAACGCCAGGTGCGTCCCCGCGTCCGCCACCACCCAGTGGACCGGCATCGTGACGTACAGCGGATCGTCCTGCGGACCGAAGCTGCCGCGCGGGTCGCTGTTCCACAGCCGGTACACCCCGTCCCGCAGCCGCGGCCCACCCGCGCGGCCCCCCAGCCCGAAGAACCGCGCGTCGGCCGGCACCTCCGACCGCTGCACCCACCGCGCCTCGCCCCCGCCCACCGGCTCCCACCAGCGCGGCGGAAGGTCCCGGCGCAACACCACACCGCCCGGTGTGCGCACCTCGACCGCCCCGTTGCGCGACACGGCCACCGTCACCCGCTCGGCCACCACCCGCCAGCCGCCGTCCGTGTCCGGCTCCAGCACCACCCGCGCGTCCGGCTCCGGCACCTCGCCCGCCAACGCGTACGACGGCAGGGGCTCCGCCCCGTCCCACCCCCAGAAGACCGTCCCCCCGGCCGACACGCACACCCGCAGCACCGAGCGCGCGAACCGCACGATCCCTCCGCCCGGCAGCGGCTCCACCCCCGTCACCCGCCCCGGCACCCTGGCCCGCTCCGGCCCCCGGGGAGGCAGCCCCACGGCGTCCGCCCTCCGCTGGCGCCACGCCGAACGCATGGCTCGCGGCCCCCGCACCCTGCCGAACACCCACATCGAACGCACCAGCTCACGACGGTCCATGCCGAGCACCCTGCCACTCCCCAGGGGGCGCACGGGAGGCGTTCAACAGCCGTTCACCCGTGGTCACACCACATGTTCAACGCCCCGACCATGGGTGGAGGACCCTGGTGTGATCCCCGCTCCCATGGCACAGTCCCTGTCAGCCGCGTCCGCGCACACCCATGCCCATGCGTGCGACACACGCAGACCCGCGTACAGCCAGGGAGCACACCCCCATGACATCGACGTCAGCGACAGCGCACTCCGACCAACCCGAGCCGCTCTGGCAGCCGGACCAGGACCGCATCGCCTCCGCCGCGGTCACCCGCTTCCAGGCATGGGCCGCAGAGCGCCACGGCGCCCCCGCGAACGGCGGGTACCCGGCGCTCCACCGCTGGTCCATCGACCACCTCGACACCTTCTGGCAAGCCGTCACCGAGTGGTTCGACGTCCACTTCACGACTCCGTACACGCGCGTCCTGGGCGACCGCGCCATGCCCGGCGCCCAGTGGTTCCCCGGCGCCACCCTCAACTACGCCGAACACGCCCTGCGCGCCGCGGACCGGCGCCCCGACGCCCCCGCGCTCCTCCACGTCGACGAGACCCACGAGCCGACCCCCGTCACCTGGGCGGAACTGCGCCGCCAGGTCGCCGCCCTCGCCGCCGAACTGCGCGCCCTCGGCGTGCGCCCCGGCGACCGCGTCAGCGGCTACCTGCCCAACGTCCCGCAGGCTGTCACCGCCCTCCTCGCCACCGCCGCCGTCGGCGCCGTGTGGACCTCCTGCGCCCCCGACTTCGGCGCCCGCAGCGTCCTCGACCGCTTCCAGCAGGTCGAACCGGTCGTCCTCTTCACCGTCGACGGCTACCGCTACGGCGGCAAGGAGCACGACCGCCGCGACACCGTCGCCGAACTGCGCCGCGAGCTCCCCACCCTCCGCGCCGTCGTCCACATCCCGCTCCTCGGCACCCCCGCCCCCGACGGCGCCCTCGAATGGTCCGCGCTCACCTCGGGCGACGCCACCCCGCTCTACGAGCAGGTCCCCTTCGAGCACCCCCTGTGGATCCTCTACTCCTCCGGCACCACCGGCCTTCCCAAGGCCATCGTCCAGTCCCAGGGCGGCATCCTGCTCGAGCACTTCAAGCAGCTCGGGTTCCACTGCGACCTCGGCCCCGACGACGTGTTCTTCTGGTACACCTCCACCGGCTGGATGATGTGGAACTTTCTCGTCTCCGGCCTCCTCACCGGCACCACCGTCGTCCTCTACGACGGCAGCCCGGGACACCCGTCGACCGACGCCCAGTGGCGCGTCGCCGAACGCACCCGCGCCACCCTCTATGGCACCTCCGCCGCCTACGTCATGGCCTGCCGCAAGGCCGGCGTGCACCCCGCCCGCGACCACGACCTGTCCCGGATCCGGTGCGTCGCCACCACGGGCTCCCCCCTGCCGCCCGACGGCTTCCGCTGGCTCCACGACGAGTTCGCCACCGCCGGCGCCGACCTGTACGTCGCCTCCGTCAGCGGAGGCACCGACGTGTGCAGCTGCTTCGCCGGCGCCGTCCCCACCCTCCCGGTCCACATCGGAGAGCTCCAGGCGCCCTGCCTGGGCACCGACCTCCAGGCGTGGGACCCCCACGGCAAGCCCCTGACCGGCGAGGTCGGCGAACTCGTCGTCACCAACCCCATGCCGTCCATGCCGATCCACTTCTGGAACGACCCCGACGGCAGCCGCTACCACGACAGCTACTTCGACACCTACCCCGGCGTCTGGCGCCACGGCGACTGGATCACCCTCACCGACCACGGCTCCGTCGTCATCCACGGCCGCTCCGACTCCACCCTCAACCGCCAGGGCGTCCGCATGGGCAGCGCCGACATCTACGAAGCCGTCGAGCGCCTCCCCGAGATCAAGGAGTCCCTCGTCATCGGCCTGGAGGAACCGGACGGCGGCTACTGGATGCCGCTCTTCGTCCACCTCGCCGAAGGAGCCGTCCTCGACGACGCCCTCGTCGACCGCGTCAAGCGGACCATCCGCACCGAACTCTCCCCCCGCCACGTCCCCGACGAGATCATCCAGGTCCCCGGCGTCCCCCACACCCTCACCGGGAAGCGGATCGAGGTCCCCGTCAAGCGCCTCCTCCAGGGCACCCCGCTCGACAAGGCCTGCAATCCCGGCTCCATCGACGACGTCAGCCTCCTCCACTTCTACGAGGACCTCGCACGCCGCCGCGCCCAGCAGCGCACCGCCGACTGACACCCGGCACCGCTGTCAGACCCCTTGGTTACTCTGAGTGAGCACTGATCGACAGCTGATCACCAGGGGGACCCATGGCGCACACCAGGACCACCACATCCCTGCGACGGACGCTGCGCCGCGAAGTACCGGGCACCGTCGGCCTCCTCGCCGACGCCCGGGACTTCGCGGCCATGCGCCGCTACCGCACCTTCCCCTTCGACGACCACGCCACCTACCTCCAGGAGACGGAGCGCCTCCTGAGGACCCTCGCCGCCGAAGGCACGCACACCACCGTCACCCTCTTCGACCCCGAGGACTACGCCGCCTACTGTGCCGAGACCGGCCTCGACCCCGACAGCCGGGCCAGCCGCACCCGGTACACCGCGGAGATCGCCGCCGCCCGCACCCGCGTCCCGTACACCGGGCAGCCCATCGAGGAACTCGTGCCCCTCCTCGTCGGCACGGCCGTCCGCCACGCCACCCGCGAGTACGCCACCCTGCTCCTCGCCGACGCCGGCCACTGCGCCGACTGCGGACAGGACATCGGCCACGCCGCCTTCGACCAGGCCACCCGAGCCGTCCTGCGCATCCTCGAAGGGGCCGGACCCGGCACGCACCACCTCGTCTGCAGCGTCCCCGCCGCCGACGACCACCTCCTGGCCGTCCTCCACACCGACCGCACCGGAGCCGACCGCCCCCGCCTGGACTCCTCGGAGGGATCCGAGTTCGTCACCGTCCTCGCCGCCGGCCTGGCCCGCTCCGCCCCCGGCGGCATCGTCCTGCGCACCAGCAGCCCCGGCGCCCCGGACCGCCTCCACGGCTGGCGCCTGGACCACGGCCGCCTCGTCCCCCTCACGGAGGCCGAGGTCTTCAACGCCTACTGCACCGACGCGGACACCGGAGAACCCCTCCCACCGGAATCGGGCGTCGAGTACCGGGCGGGCTTCGACCTCGCCCCTGACGACGGCCGCCCCACCCACCACTGACACGCCGAGGGGTCCCCCCGCCGAAACGGGAGGACCCCTCGAACGCCGGCTCACCGTGCCACCGGCTCACCGCTCACCCGGTCACTCGCCGGAGAGCACCGCCTGAGCGGCGACCCGTGCCTCCTCCGCCGAGTCGGCCGCCCGGGCCGCGGCCGCGGCCCGCTCGCACTGCGCCACCGTGTACTTCGCCAGCGTCGCCCGCACGTAGGGGATCGACGCCGCACCCATCGACAGGGAGGTGACGCCCAGACCCGTCAGCACGCACGCCAGCAGCGGATCGGAGGCCGCCTCGCCGCATACGCCGCAGCTCTTGCCCTCCGCCCGGGCCGCGTCGGCCGCCATCGCGATCAGGTCGAGCAGCGCCGGCTGCCACGGGTCCTGCAACCGCGACACGGCACCGACCTGCCGGTCGGCCGCGAACGTGTACTGCGCGAGGTCGTTCGTGCCCAGCGACAGGAACTCCACCTCCCGCAGGATCGAACGCGCGCGCAGCGCCGCCGACGGGATCTCCACCATCGCGCCGAACTTCGCCCGCAGCCCCGCCTCACGGCACGCGTCGGCGAACGCCTTCGCGTCCGCCCGGTCCGCCACCATCGGCGCCATGACCTCGAGGTGCACCGGCAGCCCCTCGGCCGCCTTCGCCAGCGCGGTCAGCTGCGTCCGCAGCACCTCCGGATGGTCGAGCAGCGTCCGCAGGCCCCGCACGCCCAGCGCCGGGTTCGGCTCGTCGGCCGGCGTGAGGAACGCCAGCGGCTTGTCCGCGCCCGCGTCCAGCACCCGCACGACGACCCGGCCCTCCGGGAACGCCTCCAGCACCTTCCGGTACGCCTCGACCTGCTTCTCCTCCGACGGGGCGCGCTCGCTGTCGTCGAGGAAGAGGAACTCGGTGCGGAACAGGCCGACGCCCTCGGCCCCGGCCTCCACGGCGGCCGGCACGTCCGCCGGTCCACCGACGTTGGCCAGCAGCGGCACCCGGTGCCCGTCCGAAGTGGCACCCGGACCGGTCGACGCGGCCAGCGCGGCCTTGCGCTCCCGCGCGGCCCGCTCCATGGCGTCGCGCTTGTCCTCGCTCGGATCGACGAACACCTCACCGGTGCTGCCGTCGACCGCGACCACGGTGCCCTCGGCCAGCTCGCACGCACCCGGCAGAGCCACCACGGCCGGCACGCCGAGCGCCCGCGCGAGGATCGCGCTGTGGCTGGTCGGCCCACCCTCCTCGGTCACGAAGCCGAGCACCAGCGCCGGGTCGAGCAGCGCCGTGTCCGCCGGCGCCAGGTCCCGCGCGATCAGTACGTAAGGCTCGTCACTGTCCGGCACGCCCGGCATGGGCACGCCCAGCAGCCGCGCCACGATCCGGTTCCGCACGTCGTCCAGGTCGGCGACCCGCCCGGCGAGGTACTCACCGGCGCCGGCCAACAGCGCCCGGTACGCCGCGAAGGCGTCGTAGACGGCCCGCTCGGCCGTGGACCCGACGGCGATGCGCCGCTCCACGTCGGCCATCAACTCGGGGTCCTGCGCCATCATGGCCTGGGCCTCGAGGACGTGCTGGGCCTCACCGCCGGCGAGGTTGCCCCGCGCTATCAGGTCGGCGGCCACGGCCTCCACGGCCTGGCGGGCACGTCCCTGCTCGCGCTCGGCGTCCTCGGGGGGGATCTGCTTGGCCGGCGGTTCCAGTACCGCGGTCCCCATGTGCCGGACCTCGCCGATCGCCACCCCGTGGCTGACCCCGACGCCGCGCAGCGTTGTCTCCATGTTCACCCGTCTCCGATCGAGCGGCGGCCGTGGCCGCCGCGTAGGAACATCCCGTTCAGCGCCGCCCGCGGGGGCGGCGGTGACGTCACCGCCAGTCGAAGAGCGTCTCGCCGGCCTTCACGTCGCCTTCCTCGCGCAGCTCGCCGAGCGCGTCGGCGGTGGCCTCCAAGGCGACCACCGGGCAGATCGCCGACTTGCCGGCCGCCTCCACCGCGGCGGGGTTCCAGCGCACGACGTCCTGGCCCCGCGTGACGGTGTCGCCCTTGTTGACGAGCAGCTCGAAGCCCTCGCCGTTGAGCTGGACGGTGTCGATGCCCAGGTGCGTCAGGACGCCGTGCCCCTCGGCGTCCACGATGACGAAGGCGTGCGGGTGCAGGGAGACCACGACGCCGTCGACGGGCGCGACGGCCGTGGAGGGCTCGCGCACGGGGTCGATGGCGGTGCCCGGCCCGACCATGGCCCCGGAGAACACCGGGTCGGGTACGGCGGCGAGTCCGATGGCGCGTCCGGCGAGGGGCGACGTCACGGTGGTCATGGAGGGCCTCCCAGAGGGCGGAGATGGGGAGCCGCCGTCACGGCCTGTCCTGGACGGCGTGCTGTTCAGAGCGTATGTCATGGAAAGTCCGGGTTCCGCATGAGAGGCCCTGGTTGCAGGACCTCGGGACCACCGGCGGCGATTTGCCTCAACTCGTAGGCAGGAGTAGTGTCGTTCCCCTGCCTGGCACCGATGCGAGCACGCGTCGACGGCTGGCAGCGGCGCCTGTCAGGGCGAGATCCTAACTGGTCTACACCACTACTGGTCTACACCTCTGCGTGTGGTCGGTCGGGGAGTGGTCAGGGAGGCGGAAAAACCCTGATAGTGTCGGAGCCGCCGGAAAGGGAAACGCGAAAGCGGAGAACGGCCCGGCAGCCCGCTCCAGCGGGTGGCGGAAACGAGAAATCGGATCTGCTAGACTGGAAACACGAAAGACCGAAGGGAAGCGCCCGGAGGAAAGCCCGAGAGGGTGAGTACAAAGGAAGCGTCCGTTCCTTGAGAACTCAACAGCGTGCCAAAAATCAACGCCAGATTAGTTGATACCCCGTCTCCATCACGGAGATGAGGTTCCTTTGTAGAAAACACAGCGAGGATGCTGTGAACCGCGGGGGACTATTCCTCCCCCCGGTTCCGCTCAACGCGAGTGTCGACCCGATCACGGGTAAGCATTCACGGAGAGTTTGATCCTGGCTCAGGACGAACGCTGGCGGCGTGCTTAACACATGCAAGTCGAACGATGAACCCACTTCGGTGGGGGATTAGTGGCGAACGGGTGAGTAACACGTGGGCAATCTGCCCTTCACTCTGGGACAAGCCCTGGAAACGGGGTCTAATACCGGATACGACCACTTCAGGCATCTGATGGTGGTGGAAAGCTCCGGCGGTGAAGGATGAGCCCGCGGCCTATCAGCTTGTTGGTGGGGTAATGGCCCACCAAGGCGACGACGGGTAGCCGGCCTGAGAGGGCGACCGGCCACACTGGGACTGAGACACGGCCCAGACTCCTACGGGAGGCAGCAGTGGGGAATATTGCACAATGGGCGAAAGCCTGATGCAGCGACGCCGCGTGAGGGATGACGGCCTTCGGGTTGTAAACCTCTTTCAGCAGGGAAGAAGCGAAAGTGACGGTACCTGCAGAAGAAGCGCCGGCTAACTACGTGCCAGCAGCCGCGGTAATACGTAGGGCGCAAGCGTTGTCCGGAATTATTGGGCGTAAAGAGCTCGTAGGCGGCTTGTCACGTCGGATGTGAAAGCCCGGGGCTTAACCCCGGGTCTGCATTCGATACGGGCAGGCTAGAGTGTGGTAGGGGAGATCGGAATTCCTGGTGTAGCGGTGAAATGCGCAGATATCAGGAGGAACACCGGTGGCGAAGGCGGATCTCTGGGCCATTACTGACGCTGAGGAGCGAAAGCGTGGGGAGCGAACAGGATTAGATACCCTGGTAGTCCACGCCGTAAACGTTGGGAACTAGGTGTTGGCGACATTCCACGTCGTCGGTGCCGCAGCTAACGCATTAAGTTCCCCGCCTGGGGAGTACGGCCGCAAGGCTAAAACTCAAAGGAATTGACGGGGGCCCGCACAAGCAGCGGAGCATGTGGCTTAATTCGACGCAACGCGAAGAACCTTACCAAGGCTTGACATATACCGGAAACACCTAGAGATAGGTGCCCCCTTGTGGTCGGTATACAGGTGGTGCATGGCTGTCGTCAGCTCGTGTCGTGAGATGTTGGGTTAAGTCCCGCAACGAGCGCAACCCTTGTTCTGTGTTGCCAGCATGCCCTTCGGGGTGATGGGGACTCACAGGAGACTGCCGGGGTCAACTCGGAGGAAGGTGGGGACGACGTCAAGTCATCATGCCCCTTATGTCTTGGGCTGCACACGTGCTACAATGGCCGGTACAAAGAGCTGCGAAGCCGTGAGGCGGAGCGAATCTCAAAAAGCCGGTCTCAGTTCGGATTGGGGTCTGCAACTCGACCCCATGAAGTCGGAGTTGCTAG
Source organism: Streptomyces changanensis (assembly GCF_024600715.1). NCBI lineage: Bacteria > Bacillati > Actinomycetota > Actinomycetes > Kitasatosporales > Streptomycetaceae > Streptomyces > Streptomyces changanensis. The sequence continues at coordinate 877,091 of NZ_CP102332.1, read as the reverse complement.
TAATCGCAGATCAGCATTGCTGCGGTGAATACGTTCCCGGGCCTTGTACACACCGCCCGTCACGTCACGAAAGTCGGTAACACCCGAAGCCGGTGGCCCAACCCCTTGTGGGAGGGAGCTGTCGAAGGTGGGACTGGCGATTGGGACGAAGTCGTAACAAGGTAGCCGTACCGGAAGGTGCGGCTGGATCACCTCCTTTCTAAGGAGCACTTCTCACCAGTTTCGGCTGGTCAGAGGCCAGTACATCGGCGTACGTCCGATGCTGGTTGCTCAAGGGTGGAACGTTGATTATTCGGCACACTCGGTTCTCTTCCTGTCAGTACTGCTTCGGCGTGGAACACAGAGGAGGGGTCGAGGGTGTCGGGCACGCTGTTGGGTGTCTGAGGGTGCGAGCGTTGCTCGCCCTTCTGCGATGCCGGCCCCAGTGCACTCCGGATGTTGTCCGGGGGTGATGGGTGGCTGGTCGTTGCTTGAGAACTGCACAGTGGACGCGAGCATCTGTGGCCAAGTTTTTAAGGGCGCACGGTGGATGCCTTGGCACCAGGAACCGATGAAGGACGTGGGAGGCCACGATAGTCCCCGGGGAGCCGTCAACCAGGCTTTGATCCGGGGGTTTCCGAATGGGGAAACCCGGCAGTCGTCATGGGCTGTCACCCGCTGCTGAACACATAGGCAGTGTGGAGGGAACGAGGGGAAGTGAAACATCTCAGTACCCTCAGGAAGAGAAAACAACCGTGATTCCGGGAGTAGTGGCGAGCGAAACCGGATGAGGCCAAACCGTATGCGTGTGATACCCGGCAGGGGTTGCGCATGCGGGGTTGTGGGATCTCTCTTTCACAGTCTGCCGGCTGTGAGACGAGTCAGAAACCGTATGGATAGGCGAAGGACATGCGAAAGGTCCGGCGTAGAGGGTAAGACCCCCGTAGCTGAAATTCATGCGGCTCGTTTGAGAGACACCCAAGTAGCACGGGGCCCGAGAAATCCCGTGTGAATCTGGCGGGACCACCCGTTAAGCCTAAATATTCCCTGGTGACCGATAGCGGATAGTACCGTGAGGGAATGGTGAAAAGTACCGCGGGAGCGGAGTGAAATAGTACCTGAAACCGTGTGCCTACAAGCCGTGGGAGCGTCGCGCAAGGACTTGTCCTTGCGTCGTGACTGCGTGCCTTTTGAAGAATGAGCCTGCGAGTTTGCGGTGTGTTGCGAGGTTAACCCGTGTGGGGAAGCCGTAGCGAAAGCGAGTCCGAACAGGGCGATTCAGTAGCGCGCTCAAGACCCGAAGCGGAGTGATCTAGCCATGGGCAGGTTGAAGCGGAGGTAAGACTTCGTGGAGGACCGAACCCACCAGGGTTGAAAACCTGGGGGATGACCTGTGGTTAGGGGTGAAAGGCCAATCAAACTCCGTGATAGCTGGTTCTCCCCGAAATGCATTTAGGTGCAGCGTCGTGTGTTTCTTGCCGGAGGTAGAGCACTGGATAGGCGATGGGCCCTACCGGGTTACTGACCTTAGCCAAACTCCGAATGCCGGTAAGTGAGAGCGCGGCAGTGAGACTGTGGGGGATAAGCTCCATGGTCGAGAGGGAAACAGCCCAGAGCATCGACTAAGGCCCCTAAGCGTACGCTAAGTGGGAAAGGATGTGGAGTCGCAGAGACAACCAGGAGGTTGGCTTAGAAGCAGCCACCCTTGAAAGAGTGCGTAATAGCTCACTGGTCAAGTGATTCCGCGCCGACAATGTAGCGGGGCTCAAGCGTACCGCCGAAGTCGTGTCATTGCAGTACATACCCCCAACGGGGACTGTGATGGGTAGGGGAGCGTCGTGTGCCGGGTGAAGCAGCCGCGGAAGCGAGTTGTGGACGGTTCACGAGTGAGAATGCAGGCATGAGTAGCGATACACACGTGAGAAACGTGTGCGCCGATTGACTAAGGGTTCCTGGGTCAAGCTGATCTGCCCAGGGTAAGTCGGGACCTAAGGCGAGGCCGACAGGCGTAGTCGATGGACAACCGGTTGATATTCCGGTACCCGCTTTGAAACGCCCAATATCGAACCAGGCGATGCTAAGTCCGTGAAGCCGCCCTGGAGCCTTCGGGCAAGGGGAGTGGTGGAGCCGACGGACCAGACCTGTAGTAGGTAAGCGATGGGGTGACGCAGGAAGGTAGTCCAGCCCGGGCGGTGGTTGTCCCGGGGTAAGGGTGTAGGCCGTGTGATAGGCAAATCCGTCACACATTGAGGCTGAGACCTGATGCCGAGCCGATTGTGGTGAAGTGGATGATCCTATGCTGTCGAGAAAAGCCTCTAGCGAGTTTCATGGCGGCCCGTACCCTAAACCGACTCAGGTGGTCAGGTAGAGAATACCGAGGCGTTCGGGTGAACTATGGTTAAGGAACTCGGCAAAATGCCCCCGTAACTTCGGGAGAAGGGGGGCCATCACTGGTGAGAGCACGTGCTGCTCGAGCTGGGGGTGGCCGCAGAGACCAGCGAGAAGCGACTGTTTACTAAAAACACAGGTCCGTGCGAAGCCGTAAGGCGATGTATACGGACTGACGCCTGCCCGGTGCTGGAACGTTAAGGGGACCGGTTAGCTCCATTTCGGTGGGGCGAAGCTGAGAACTTAAGCGCCAGTAAACGGCGGTGGTAACTATAACCATCCTAAGGTAGCGAAATTCCTTGTCGGGTAAGTTCCGACCTGCACGAATGGCGTAACGACTTCTCGACTGTCTCAACCATAGGCCCGGTGAAATTGCACTACGAGTAAAGATGCTCGTTTCGCGCAGCAGGACGGAAAGACCCCGGGACCTTTACTACAGTTTGATATTGGTGTTCGGTTCGGCTTGTGTAGGATAGGTGGGAGACTGTGAAGCTTGGACGCCAGTTCAGGTGGAGTCGCCGTTGAAATACCACTCTGGTCGTGCTGGATGTCTAACCTGGGTCCGTGATCCGGATCAGGGACAGTGTCTGATGGGTAGTTTAACTGGGGCGGTTGCCTCCTAAAGGGTAACGGAGGCGCCCAAAGGTTCCCTCAGCCTGGTTGGCAATCAGGTGTTGAGTGTAAGTGCACAAGGGAGCTTGACTGTGAGACCGACGGGTCGAGCAGGGACGAAAGTCGGGACTAGTGATCCGGCGGTGGCTTGTGGAAGCGCCGTCGCTCAACGGATAAAAGGTACCCCGGGGATAACAGGCTGATCTTCCCCAAGAGTCCATATCGACGGGATGGTTTGGCACCTCGATGTCGGCTCGTCGCATCCTGGGGCTGGAGTCGGTCCCAAGGGTTGGGCTGTTCGCCCATTAAAGCGGTACGCGAGCTGGGTTTAGAACGTCGTGAGACAGTTCGGTCCCTATCCGCTGTGCGCGTAGGAATATTGAGAAGGGCTGTCCCTAGTACGAGAGGACCGGGACGGACGAACCTCTGGTGTGCCAGTTGTCCTGCCAAGGGCATGGCTGGTTGGCTACGTTCGGGAGGGATAACCGCTGAAAGCATCTAAGCGGGAAGCCTGCTTCGAGATGAGTATTCCCACCTCCTTGAGAGGGTAAGGCTCCCAGTAGACGACTGGGTTGATAGGCCGGATATGGAAGCCCAGTAATGGGTGGAGTTGACCGGTACTAATAGGCCGAGGGCTTGTCCTCAGTTGCTCGCGTCCACTGTGTTAGTTCTGAAGTAACGAACTCCCAATCTGCCGGTTGGTTGTAGGTCGATATCTTCATAGTGTTTCGGTGGTCATAGCGTTAGGGAAACGCCCGGTTACATTCCGAACCCGGAAGCTAAGCCTTTCAGCGCCGATGGTACTGCAGGGGGGACCCTGTGGGAGAGTAGGACACCGCCGAACAATTTGTTGGGGAAGCCCCGCACCGTATGGTGCGGGGCTTTCCGTATTTCCGGGCTCCTTTTTTCCGCGCAACAGCCGGCCGAACCGTTCGCCGCCAGCCACCCCGTGCACCGGGTGGCCGGTGCTGACGGTAAGGTCAGGGGGCAGCATCGGCACGTTCCCACAGGAGGCCCCCGGGTGGAGGTACAGGAGACTCGCGTTCAGACGGACCGGGTCCTCACCATCCCCAACATCCTGAGCATGGCCCGGCTCATCGGTGTACCGCTCTTCCTGTGGCTCATCCTCCGTCCCGAGTTCGACGGGACGAACAGCGACGGCTGGGCCCTCCTCGTCCTGGCTTTCAGTGGCATCAGCGACTACCTCGACGGCAAGCTCGCCAGGCGCTGGAACCAGATCAGCCGTCTCGGACGCATCCTCGACCCGGCAGCCGACCGCCTCTACATCCTCTCCACCCTCATCGGACTCACCTGGCGGGACATCCTCCCCCTCTGGCTCACCGCGGCGCTCCTCGCCCGCGAGGCGATGCTGCTGGTGATGGTGGGAATCCTCCGGCGCCACGGATATCCGCCGCCGCAGGTGAACTTCCTGGGCAAGGCCGCCACCTTCAACCTGATGTATGCCTTCCCGCTGCTCCTGCTCAGCGACGGTGAGACGTGGCTTGCGTCACTCGCTGAAGTTTTCGGGTGGGCCTTCGCCGGATGGGGTACATGTCTGTACTGGTGGGCAGGGATCCTCTATGTGGTCCAGGTCCGCCGACTCGTCAAAGCGGATACCGCGACCGATTGACCCGTCTTCCACACCGAAGCGAAAAGCGATACCGGTGTGATGTCAGAGGACCACGCAAAGACGGGTGAAATCGGCTAGACCCTCGTCTCTGCAAGGAGGACGCTTCCGACATGAAGGCCGTCGTGATGGCCGGAGGCGAAGGAACCAGACTTCGCCCGATGACCTCGAGCATGCCCAAGCCGCTCCTGCCGGTCGCCAACCGGCCGATCATGGAGCACGTGCTGCGCCTGCTCAAAAGGCATGGACTCACCGAGACCGTCGTCACCGTGCAGTTCCTCGCCTCGCTGGTGAAGAACTACTTCGGTGACGGCGAAGAGCTCGGGATGGAGCTCAGCTACGCCAACGAGGAGAAGCCACTCGGCACAGCCGGCAGCGTCAAGAACGCCGAAGAGGCCCTCAAGGACGACGCGTTCGTGGTGATCTCCGGGGACGCCCTGACCGACTTCGACCTGACCGACCTGATCGCCTTCCACAAGGAGAAGGGGGCCATGGTCACGGTCTGTCTGACGAGGGTCCCGAACCCCCTGGAATTCGGCATCACCATCGTCGACGAGGAAGGCCGCGTCGAACGGTTCCTGGAGAAGCCCACCTGGGGCCAGGTCTTCTCCGACACCGTCAACACGGGCATCTACGTCATGGAGCCCGAGGTCTTCGACTACGTCCAGCCCGACGTACCCGTCGACTGGTCCGGCGACGTCTTCCCGCAGCTGATGAAGGAAGGCAAGCCGATCTACGGCTACGTCGCCGAGGGCTACTGGGAGGACGTCGGCACCCACGAGAGCTACGTCAAGGCCCAGGCCGACGTCCTCGAAGGCAAGGTCGACGTCGAACTCGACGGCTTCGAGATCTCCCCGGGCGTCTGGGTCGCCGAGGGCGCCGAGGTCCACCCGGACGCGGTCCTCCGCGGCCCCATCTACATCGGCGACTACGCCAAGGTCGAAGCCGGCGTCGAGATCCGCGAGCACACGGTCATCGGCTCCAACGTGGTCGTGAAGAGCGGCGCCTTCCTCCACAAGGCGGTTGTTCACGACAACGTCTACATCGGGCCGCACAGCAACCTCCGAGGCTGCGTGATCGGCAAGAACACCGACGTCATGCGGGCCGCCCGCATCGAGGACGGCGCCGTCATCGGCGACGAGTGCCTCGTCGGCGAGGAATCGATCGTGCAGGGCAACGTCCGGGTCTACCCGTTCAAGACGATCGAGGCCGGCGCCTTCGTCAACACCTCCGTCATCTGGGAGTCCCGCGGCCAGGCGCACCTCTTCGGCGCCCGCGGCGTCTCCGGTGTCCTCAACGTCGAGATCACCCCCGAACTCGCCGTCCGGCTCGCCGGCGCCTACGCCACGACCCTCAAGAAGGGCGCCACCGTCACCACCGCGCGAGACCACTCCCGCGGCGCCCGCGCCCTCAAGCGGGCGGTGATCTCGGCCCTGCAGGCCAGCGCCATCGACGTGCGCGACCTGGAGAACGTGCCGCTCCCCGTGGCCCGCCAGCAGACCGCCCGTGGCAGCGCCGGCGGCATCATGATCCGGACCACGCCCGGAGTGCCTGACTCCGTCGACATCATGTTCTTCGACGAGCGCGGCGCCGACCTCTCCCAGGCCAAGCAGCGCAAGCTCGACCGCGTCTACGCCCGCCAGGAGTACCGCCGAGCCTTCCCCGGCGAGATCGGCGACCTCAACTTCCCGTCGAGCGTCTTCGACCAGTACACCGGCTCCCTCCTGCGGAGCGTCGACACCACCGGTGTCGCCGAGGCGGGGCTGAAGGTCGTCGTCGACGCCTCCAACGGCAGCGCCGGACTCGTCCTGCCCAGCCTCCTCGGGCGGCTCGGTGTCGACTCGCTGACCATCAACCCCGGTCTCGACGAGTCGCGGCCCACCGAGTCCGCGGAGACGCGCCGGGCCGGGCTCGTACGGCTCGGCGAGATCGTGGCGTCCGCCCGCGCCGCCTTCGGTGTGCGGTTCGACACCGTCGGCGAGCGGCTGTCGCTCGTCGACGAGCGCGGCCGGATCATCGAGGACGACCGGGCCCTCCTCGTCATGCTCGACCTCGTCGCTGCCGAACGGCGCAGCGGACGCGTGGCGCTGCCCGTCACCACGACGCGGATCGCCGAGCAGGTCGCCGCGTACCACGGGACGCAGGTCGACTGGACGACCACCTCACCCGACGACCTGACCCGGGTGGGCCGCGAGGAATCCACCATCTTCGGTGGAGACGGCCTGGGCGGGTTCATCGTTCCCGAGTTCAGCAGCGTCTTCGACGGGACGGCCGCCTTCGTACGGCTCCTCGGGCTCGTCGCCCGCACCCAGCTCACCCTCAGCCAGATCGACGCGCGGATCCCGCGGGCCCACGTGCTCCGCCGGGACCTCGCGACGCCGTGGGCGGTCAAGGGTCTGGTCATGCGGCGGGTCGTCGAGGCCGCCGGCGACCGGCACGTCGACACCACCGACGGCGTCCGCGTCGTCGAGGCGGACGGCCGCTGGGTTCTGGTCCTGCCCGACCCGGCCGAGGCCGTCACCCACCTGTGGGCCGAGGGCCCGGACGACGCGTCGGCCCAGGCGCTCCTCGACGAATGGGCCGCCGTGGTGGACAGCGCCGGCCGCTGAACCGCGCCGCGCCCCGCATGACCCCGTGCCGGGTGCCGTCCCCGACGGCACCCGGCACACCGGTGGGGCCATTCGGCGGTAACCGCTGCGACATGCGACGATGTGCGGCATGTCGCAGCAGCCCCCCGTTCGGAGCACCGGCTCCCCGCCTCCGCGTCCCGACGCGTCGATGTCGCTGCTGACCAACGTGATGGACCACGCGCTCGACGACGGCTACGCGGAGGCGTCCGCACGCCGTGCCGCCGACGGCGGCGGACTCCCGCGGACACTGCGGGCCAAACTGGGTCTCGCCGCCGGCCTCGTCCTCGCCGCCGCCGTCGTCACGCTCGGCGCCGCGCAGACGCAGATCTCCGCGCCCGTCGTCGCGAAGGAGCGCGAGGAGCTCATCGACCGCATCCAGGCCGAGACGACCGCCGTCGACGGACTGGAAACGGACATCGAACGGCTGCGCCGCGAGGTCGGCGAGCGGCAGCGGGCCGCGCTCCAGCAGCACGGCGGCGACCAGGGCGGCCTGGTCGCGTTGCTCTCCGGCGCGACCGAGGTGACCGGTCCGGGGGTCAGGCTCGTCGTCGACGACGCCAAGGCGACCGACCGGGGCGGCGACGGGCCGCGTGAGGGCAGTGGCTTCTCCGACACCGGGCGCGTCCGCGACCGGGACATGCAGCGCATCGTGAACGGCCTGTGGCAGTCCGGGGCGGAAGCCGTCGCCATCAACGGGCAGCGGCTGACCGCCCTGTCCGCGATCAGGGCCGCGGGTGACGCCATACTGGTCGACAACAGACCGCTGGTACCGCCGTACACGGTGCTCGCGGTGGGGGACGGGAAACGGCTCGCCACCCGGTTCCAGGACAGCGCGGACGGCCGCTACCTGCACGCGCTGGAGGAGAACTTCGGCATCCGCAGCAGCGTCTCCGCCCAGGACCGGGTCACCCTGCCGGCGGCGCCGAGCCTGATCGTACGTACAGCACAGCCGAGGACCTCCGGAACCGGGACGGGTGACGGGCGGGGCGCGGCAGACACAGGGAAGGGCACATCGTGATCGCCGTACTGGGCCTCGTCGTGGGAGTCGTGGTCGGACTGTTGGTCCGGCCCGAGGTGCCGGCGGTGGTCGAGCCCTACCTGCCGATCGCCGTGGTCGCGGCGCTCGACGCGGTCTTCGGCGGTCTGCGGGCCATGCTGGACGGGATCTTCGTCGACAAGGTCTTCGTCGTCTCCTTCCTGTCGAACGTCGTCGTCGCCGCGCTGATCGTGTTCCTCGGCGACAAGCTGGGCGTCGGCGCCCAGCTCTCCACCGGTGTCGTGGTCGTCCTCGGCATCCGGATCTTCTCCAACGCCGCCGCCATCCGTCGGCACGTGTTCCGGGCGTGAGGCCGATGAGCAACGAAGAGCACGCACCACAGCCCCCACAGGCACAGGGTCCCCAGGCACAGCAGGCCCCCGGACCGCCCCCCGAGGGGGTGACCGGGCGGCAGCGGCTCGTCGCCGGACTGTGGCCGCCGCGCCTGACCCGCGCCCAACTCGTCGTCGCGCTGCTGCTGTTCGGCCTCGGGCTGGGGCTGGCCATCCAGGTGCGCTCCACGAGCGACGACGGGGCGCTGCGGGGTGCCCGCCAGGAGGACCTCGTGCGGATCCTGGACGAGCTCGACGACCGCAGCCAGCGGCTGGAGGACGAGAAGACCCGGCTGGAGGCGCAGCGGCGCGAACTGGAGAACAGCTCCGACCAGGCGGAAGAGGCCCGCAGGCAGACTCAGGAGAGGGAACGTCAGCTGGGTGTCCTGGCCGGTACGGTGGCCGCCGAGGGACCGGGCATCACCTTCGTCGTCGAGGACCCGATGACGGCCGTCCAGCCGGACAAGCTGCTCGACACCATCCAGGAGCTGCGCGCGGCCGGCGCGGAGGCCATCCAGGTCAACGACGTCAGGGTCGTCGCCGACACGTACTTCTCCGGGGAGGCCGGGGCGGTGCAGGTGGACGGGCAGAAGATCCGCGCGCCGTACCGGTTCGAGGTCATCGGCAGGCCGCAGGACCTGGAGCCCGCGCTGAACATCCCCGGCGGCATCGTGCAGACGCTGGAGAAGGAGCAGGCCACGGCCACGGTGACCCGGTCGGAGAAGATCGTTGTCGACGCCTTGCGACCGGCGGAGCGGCCTGACTACGCTCGGTCGTCACCGCAGTGAGCCGGGGACGCATGGGGGCCGCGCGGCGGGGGAAAGCCCGAGGGACGGGGCCGTACAGGGGAGGCGAAGTAGTGGGGGCAGCTCCCGTGACCGCAGGGCTGGGGAGGCGTCGGAGGCCGGAACCGGTGCCGGAGCGGGCCACGTGCCCGGCAAGATCCGGAATCGGCCAGCCTGGCCGGGACGTTGCGGGGGGTCGACGCACCACGAAAGTGGTGCGTGATGGAAACTGTCCGGAGGATACGGACGTTGTGAAGGTGTCCGGGTCGGCAGGTGTGTTCATTCAGCGTTCGTCCTGCCCCACGGGCGGGTCTGTTTCGTTCAAGGGGAATCGCCCGTGAAGTTGTTTGCGAAGTTGTTCGGCAAGAGCGCACGCGAGGACGGCGGCAGCGCCAAGCACCGTGCGCCGCGGCACGGCCAGTCCGGGGAGGAGCAGGGCGGGGAGCGTCCGCTGTTCCGGGACGAGGTCGCTGGTCCGGGTGGTGACATTACGGGCGGACAGGGCGCGTCTTCTGTTGACCCCGCAGGTCCCGGCCGCATAGGTTCCGATCCGTACGCGACCAGCGTCCACGCGGGACAGCCGCGGCAGGAGGATGGGTCCATGCCGGTGTGTACGCGGTGCGGACACCGCAATGCCGAGACGAGCCGGTTCTGCTCCAACTGCGGGGCCCCGCTGCGTGGCGGCGCCCCGGCGGAGCGCGCGTCCGAGACGACGTCCACGATCTCGATCTCGGGCCTCGAGGCGTACGACAGCGAGACCACCGGCCAGACGGCGCTGCCGTCCCTGTCGCCCGAGGCGCAGGCCGCCGTGGACGCGCTGCCGCTCGGTTCGGCGCTGCTCGTCGTGCGGCGCGGTCCCAACTCCGGCAGCCGCTTCCTCCTCGACGGCGACCTGACGACCGCCGGCCGCCACCCGCAGAGCGACATCTTCCTGGACGACGTGACCGTGTCGCGTCGCCACGTGGAGTTCCGCAGGGCGGCCGACGGTAGCTTCACCGTCGCGGACGTCGGCAGCCTCAACGGCACCTATGTCAACCGTGAGCCGATCGACGCGGTCCAGCTCACCAACGGTGACGAGGTGCAGATCGGCAAGTACCGGCTGGTCTTCTACGGGAGCCAGCGGGGCGTCTGACCCCTCCAGACCCGTCTGGGGGATCCCCAGGGAAGGTCCATGCTGCGAACACCGACGGGCGGTGCCGGTCACGGCACCGCCGACGCGGGCGACCGGCTGGTGAGCATCGGCACGGTGCTCAACCGGCTGCGCGAGGAGTTCCCCGAGGTCACCATCTCCAAGATCCGGTTCCTGGAGGCGGAGGGGCTCGTCGAGCCGCAGCGGACCGCCTCCGGGTACCGGAAGTTCAGCCCGCACGACGTGGAGCGGCTGGCGCTGATCCTGCGGATGCAGCGCGACCACTACCTGCCGCTCAAGGTCATCCGGGAGCACCTGGACGCCCTGGGGCGGGGCGACCAGGTCGTCCTGCCCGCCCAGGCCGCGCCGGGCGAGCCTCCCGAGGCGGCGGGCCCGTGGGAGCCGGGGGAGGGCGTGGCGCCGGTCGCCCGGGTCGGCCGTGCCGAGCTGCTCGCCGCCGTGGGGGCTCAGGAGGCCGAGCTCGCCGAGTGGGAGGCGTACGGCCTGGTCGCGCCGGGCGCGGACGGTGGTTACGACGCGGAGGCGGTGACCGTCGCGAAGCTCGTCGCCGAGCTCGGCCGGTACGGGCTGGAGCCGCGCCACCTGCGGGCCGTGAAGGCCGCCGCCGAACGGGAGGCGGGGCTGGTGGAGCAGGTCGTCGCGCCGCAGCGCCGACACCGCAACCCACAGACCCGCGCCCATGCCGAGGCGACGGTGAAGGAGCTGGCCGCCCTGTCCGTCCGGCTGCACGCGGCCCTGGTCAGGGCGGCCCTCGGCGTCCGGTTCCCCTGACCTTGGCGGAGCCCGACTATCCAAACCGGGGCGGCACGTCCTAGGGTTGCTGTGTGAACGAGCTCGATGTTGTCGGTGTCCGGGTGGAAATGCCCTCCAACCAGCCGATCGTGCTCCTGCGGGAAGTGGGAGGCGACCGCTACCTCCCGATCTGGATCGGCCCGGGGGAAGCGACCGCGATCGCCTTCGCCCAGCAGGGGATGACCCCCGCCAGGCCGCTCACCCACGACCTCTTCAAGGACGTGCTCGAGGCCGTGGGCCAGGAGCTCACGGAGGTCCGCATCACGGACCTGCGGGAAGGCGTCTTCTACGCGGAGCTGGTCTTCGCCAGCGGTGTGGAGGTGAGCGCGCGGCCCTCCGACGCCATAGCGCTGGCCCTGCGCACGGGTACGCCGATCTTCGGCAGTGACGGGGTCCTCGACGACGCCGGCATCGCGATCCCGGACGAGCAGGAGGACGAGGTGGAGAAGTTCCGCGAGTTCCTCGACCAGATCTCTCCGGAGGACTTCGGCACCAGCAACCAGTGACCCGCCCGGTGCCCGTCCGCGGCGGCCGCCCGCCGGTGGGGGCGGATGCCGCCTTCGGTGGCGGAGGGGGCGCGCGGGGGTCGCTTGCGACGGCTCACGGGGGCGCAGTCAGCGCTTCCGGCGCATTCGAGTAGCGTTTCCCGGAAACCGGTCACGCCAAACCACTCTCAGGGTGATTATCACTCGGCGTGGCGAGTGTGGCGATCGTTGACGCACCCCTGGGGACTGCCTACCGTCGATGTGGCAGGTCAAGGACGGAGGGTCGGCGTGATGAGCAGCGGCGACGGTGCGGCAGGGGGTCTCCCCGGGCGGAGTCCGGGCGGGAGCGGGCCGTATCCGCTTCACGGCAGTGCGACCGACGCGACGACCGACGTCATCGGTTACCGGGGACCCACCGCCTGTGCGGCGGCGGGCATCACCTATCGGCAGCTCGACTACTGGGCCCGTACGGGACTGGTCGAGCCGAGCGTGCGGCCGGCGTACGGATCGGGCACGCAGCGCCTCTACAGCTTCCGGGACGTCGTCGTCCTGAAGATCGTCAAGAGGTTCCTGGACACCGGTGTCGCCCTGCAGAACATCAGGGCGGCGGTCCAGCACCTGCAAGGTCGCGGTCTGGACGACCTGGAGCGGATGACGCTCATGAGCGACGGCGCGACGGTCTACGAGTGCTCGTCGCCGGACGAGGTCGTCGACCTCCTCCAGGGGGGCCAGGGGATCTTCGGGATCGCGGTCGGCGTGGTCTGGCGGGACGTGGAGGCGGCGCTGTCGCAGCTGCACGGCGAGCGCGTCGACACGGGGGAGACCCTCGTGCGGCACAACCCCGCCGACGAGCTGGCCCGGCGCAGGCGCGACAAGGCGGTATGACCCCGCGTGTGGTCGTACGTGTGTGCGGGCGATTGTCAGTGGTGTAGGGCAGCATCGGTGGTGTGAGAGCCGCGCCGACCATCCTGCACCTGGACATGGACGCGTTCTTCGCCGCCGTCGAGCAGGCGGCGAAGCCGAGTCTGCGCGGCAAGCCCGTCATCGTGGGCGGTCTGGGCCCCCGGGGCGTCGTCGCCACCGCGTCCTACGAGGCGCGGCCGTTCGGAGTGCGGTCGGCCATGCCCATGGCGCAGGCCCGACGGCTCGCGCCCAACGCCGCGTACCTCGTGCCGCGCTTCGCCGTGTACCGGACGGTGAGCGGGCAGGTCATGGAGCTGCTCGGCAGGCTCTCGCCGCTGGTCGAGCCGCTGAGCCTCGACGAGGCGTTCGTGGACCTGGAGGCCGGGGGAGCGGCGTACGACGCCGCCACGGCGCGGGCGGTCGGGGAGCGGCTGCGCGCCGACATCCACGCCGTGACGGGCGTGACGGGTTCCGTGGGGCTCGCGGGTTCCAAGATGCTCGCGAAGATCGCCTCGGAGGAGGCCAAGCCCGACGGCCTCGTGCTCATCGAGCCCGGCACGGAGCGCGAGCTGCTGGCGCCGATGGGCGTGCGCACGCTGCCCGGTGTCGGTCCGGCCACCGGCGAGCACCTGCGGCGGGCCGGCATGACGACGGTGGCCGATCTGGCCGAGGCCGGTGAGGACGAACTCGTCCGGCTCCTCGGCCGGGCGCACGGAGCGTCCCTGTACGCGATGGCCCTGGGGCACGACGACCGGCCCGTGGTGGCGGAGCGCGACGCCAAGTCCGTCTCCGTGGAGGACACCTTCGACGTCGACCTCCACGACCGGGTGCGCGTGCGCTGGGAGGTCGAGCGGCTCGCCGAGCGGTGCGTGCGCCGGCTGCGGGACGCGGGGCGCTCGGGCCGGACGGTGGTGCTGAAGGTGCGGCGCTACGACTTCTCGACGCTGACCCGCTCCGAGACGCTGCGCGGGCCGACCGACGACCCCGTCGTGGTCCGCGAGGCCGCCGCCCGACTGCTCGACGCCGTGGACACCACCGGCGGGGTCCGGTTGCTCGGGGTCGGCGTGAGCGGTCTGGCCGACTACACGCAGGAGGACCTGTTCGCCCAGGCGGCCGTCGGGGAGGCCCCGGCCGTCGGTGGGTCCGCCGCCGGTACGGAGGGCGCCACGGGCGCGGGCCGTACGGCAGCCGACGCCCCGGGGCCGCCGGCGGGCGGCCCCGTCGTGCCCGGAGGTGCGGTGGCGCCGGCAGGCGCGGTGGCACTCGGCGGTACGACGCCGTCCGGAGGTCGGGGGCCGGAGGGAGGCGCGGACGCGGGCGGCGGGGTGCCGCACACGGGCGGTGGGGTCCGGGAGGAGGAAGGCGGGCCGGCGCCCGCGCCCGGGGCGTCCGACACGGGAGCCGGGGGCTCGGGGCCGGGCGAGGGGGGTCCGGCGCCGGCCGCCGAGCGGCGGTGGGCCGCCGGTGCCGACGTCCGGCACGCCGTCCACGGGCCCGGCTGGGTGCAGGGAAGCGGGCTCGGGCGGGTCACCGTGCGGTTCGAGCACCCCGGATCGGCCCCGGGCCGGGTGCGCACCTTCCGCACGGACGACCCCGAGCTCGAGCCCTCCGACCCGCTGCCGCTGGTACCGGGCGGTCAGCCCCCCGCGCCCGCGGAGCCGCCCACCTCCCGCTCCGGCGGCGGCGCGGCGGGCGGCGGCCCGGGGGAGGGCGCGGGCGGCAGGGCGATGCCGTAGTGGCGGTACAGCTGCACCTCCTGCTCCGGGGAGAGGTGCCGCCCCACACCGAAGTCCGGCGCGTCCTTGACGAGGGCCCGTTCGTAGGGGACGTGCAGGCCGTCGCCGACGAGGTCGCTGGGTTCCAGGGGGACGAAGGCGTCGCGGCCGAAGAGGCCGGTGCGCACGGCGGCCCACTCCGGGACGCCCGTCGCGTCGTCGAGGTACACCTCGTCCACCGTTCCGATCTTGCGGCCGTCGCGGTCGAACGCCTTGCGCCCGATCAGGCTGCGCGGGTCGATGTCGCTCTGCACGGTTCCTCCAGCCGGTCACAACGGGGCCGTGAACACTACGAAAGGGCACAACCGTGACCTCGGCCACTCGAGGGATCGCCCCGGAACGTCGCTGGTAGGCTGGCATTGGCCGCTGACCCCGCGCGGGAGAGTCCTCCGGAGAAACCTTCCGGAGGCGCCGAAGGAGCAAATCCTCCCCGGAATCTCTCAGGCCCCTGTACCGCGCGGACGAGGTCACTCTGGAAAGCAGGGCGGGCGTCGGACGGCACCCGCTCTCACCGACGGTGAAAGCCGTGCCGCCTCCCGTCGGGGTGCGCGCACGGCGAAACTCTCAGGTTGAGATGACAGAGGGGGAGGCCGTCCGGGCACCCGCGCCAAGGTGCCCCTCGCAGGTCGCTACGACCAGGAGGCCCCCGTACATGACCGCCAACCGCACCCCGCTCTCCCAGCTCGAGCGAGGCATCCCCTTCGAGCAGCGCCACATCGGCCCTGACGACGAGGCCCGCGCCAAGATGCTCGCCCAGGTCGGCTACGGCTCGCTCGACGAGCTCACGGCGGCCGCGGTGCCGGACGTGATCAAGAGCGCCGAGGCCCTGGGCCTGCCCGACGCCCGCACCGAGGCGGAGGTCCTCGCCGAACTGCGTTCCCTCGCGGACCGCAACCAGGTGCTGGCCCCGATGATCGGCCTCGGGTACTACGGCACCTTCACCCCGCCGGTCATCCTCCGCAACGTCATGGAGAACCCCGCCTGGTACACGGCGTACACCCCGTACCAGCCGGAGATCTCGCAGGGCCGTCTGGAGGCGCTGCTGAACTTCCAGACCGTGGTCGCCGACCTGACGGGTCTGCCCACCTCCGGCGCGTCCCTCCTCGACGAGGGCACCGCCGCCGCCGAGGCCATGTCCCTGGCCCGGCGCGTCGGCAAGGTCAAGAACGGCGTCTTCCTGGTCGACGCCGACGCCCTGCCGCAGACCATCGCCGTCATCGAGACCCGCGCCGAGCCCACCGGTGTCGAGGTCGTCGTCGCGGACCTGAGCGAGGGCATCCCCGCCGAGGTCGCCGAGCGGGGCGTCTTCGGCGTCCTGCTCCAGTACCCGGGCGCCTCCGGTGCCGTCCGCGACCTCAAGCCGCTCATCGACGCCGCGCACGAGCTCGGCGCCGTCGTCACCGTCGCCGCCGACCTGCTCGCGCTGACGCTCCTCACCCCGCCCGGGGAGCTGGGCGCCGACATCGCCGTCGGCACGACCCAGCGCTTCGGCGTGCCGATGGGCTTCGGCGGCCCGCACGCCGGCTACATGGCCGTGCGCGACACCTTCGCCCGCAGCCTGCCAGGCCGCCTCGTGGGCGTCTCCGTCGACGTCGACGGCAACCGTGCCTACCGCCTCGCCCTGCAGACCCGCGAGCAGCACATCCGCCGCGAGAAGGCCACGAGCAACATCTGCACCGCGCAGGTGCTCCTCGCCGTCATGGCCGGCATGTACGCCGTCTACCACGGCCCCGACGGGCTGAAGGGCATCGCCCTGCGCACCCACCGCTACGCGGCGATCCTCGCGGCCGGGCTGCGCGCCGGCGGTGTCGAGGTCGTCCACGACACCTTCTTCGACACGGTCACCGCGCGTGTGCCCGGCGCCGCCGCCCAGGTCGTCGCCGCCGCCCGCGAGGGCGGCGTCAACATCCACCCGGTCGACGCCGACCACGTCTCCGTCTCCTGCGACGAGACCACCGGCCGCGCCCAGCTCGCGGCCGTCTGGGACGCCTTCGGCGTGCGCGGCGACATCGACGCCCTCGACGCCGAGACCGCCGACGCGCTGCCCGCGGCGCTGCTGCGCACCGACGCGTACCTGACGCACCCGGTGTTCCACGCGTACCGCTCCGAGACGTCGATGCTCCGCTACCTGCGCCGGCTCGCCGACCGCGACTACGCGCTGGACCGCGGCATGATCCCGCTCGGCTCCTGCACGATGAAGCTGAACGCCACCACGGAGATGGAGCCGGTCACCTGGCCGGAGTTCGGCCAGCTGCACCCCTTCGCCCCCGCCGAGCAGGCGCAGGGATACCTCACGCTCATCCGCGAGCTGGAGGAGCGCCTCGCCGAGGTCACCGGCTACGACAAGGTGTCGCTCCAGCCGAACGCCGGTTCGCAGGGCGAGCTGGCCGGTCTCCTCGCCGTGCGCGCCTACCACCGCGCCAACGGCGACGCGCAGCGCACGGTCTGCCTCATCCCGTCCTCGGCGCACGGCACCAACGCCGCGTCCGCCGTCATGGCCGGCATGAAGGTCGTCGTCGTCAGGACCGCCGACGACGGTGAGATCGACGTCGAGGACCTGCGGGCCAAGATCGAGCAGTACCGCGACGAGCTGGCCGTCCTGATGATCACCTACCCGTCGACGCACGGCGTGTTCGAGGAGCACGTCGCCGACATCTGCGCCCAGGTCCACGAGGCCGGCGGCCAGGTGTACGTCGACGGCGCCAACCTCAACGCGCTCGTCGGCCTGGCCCGGCCGGGCAAGTTCGGCGGCGACGTGTCGCACCTGAACCTGCACAAGACGTTCTGCATCCCGCACGGCGGCGGCGGCCCGGGTGTCGGACCGGTCGCGGTGCGCTCGCACCTCGCCCCGTACCTGCCGAACCACCCGCTCCAGCCCGCCGCGGGCCCGGAGACCGGGGTCGGCCCCGTCTCGGCGGCCCCGTGGGGCTCGGCCGGCATCCTGCCGATCTCCTGGGCGTACGTACGGCTCATGGGCGGCGAGGGACTCAAGCGGGCCACGCAGGTCGCCGTCCTCGCGGCGAACTACGTCGCCAAGCGCCTGGAGCCGCACTACCCGGTCCTGTACACCGGCCCGGCCGGGCTCGTCGCGCACGAGTGCATCATCGACCTGCGCCCGCTGGCGAAGGCGACCGGGGTGAGCGTGGACGACATCGCGAAGCGGCTGATCGACTACGGCTTCCACGCGCCGACCATGTCCTTCCCGGTCGCCGGGACGCTGATGATCGAGCCGACGGAGAGCGAGGACCTCACCGAGCTCGACCGCTTCTGCGACACGATGATCGCGATCCGCGGCGAGATCGAGAAGGTCGCCTCGGGGGCCTGGCCGGCCGACGACAACCCGCTCCGCAACGCTCCGCACACCGCGGCCGCGCTCGGTGGCGACTGGGACCACGCGTACAGCCGCGAGGAGGCCGTCTTCCCGGCCGGCGTCACGGCGGCGGACAAGTACTGGCCGCCGGTGCGCAGGATCGACGGCGCCTTCGGCGACCGCAACCTCGTCTGCTCCTGCCCGCCGCTCGACGAGTACGACGGCTGAGCGGACGCACGCCGGACGCCGGCCGGCGTCACGGGCGGCGGCTGACGCCGCGCACGCCGGCCCGCGTCACGGGCGGCGGCTGACCGCGCGCGCGTCGGGGCCGGTACGGAGGTGAACCACCTCCGTACCGGCCCCTCGTCGTGTCCTCGGCGCCGTCTACGCCGCCGTCGCCACGCGCGCCGCGGTGAGCGGCCGGTGCGGCGCGATGATCTTCCCGTCCGGCAGCAGCTCCCCGGTGTCCTCGAAGAGGAGGACGCCGTTGCACAGCAGGCTCCAGCCCTGCTCCGGGTGGTGCGCCACGACGCGCGCGGCCTCCCGGTCGGCTGAGTCGGCGTTCGGGCAGGATGGCTGGTGCTGGCACATGGCTGGGATCTTTCGCTGCGGTGTGGAGTCTGTCCTGCGGCTCGATGCGGTGCTCATGGCCGCCCCCCGTCTTCCGATCGGTCGGTTCCAGTGTTGCCCCGCGGGGCTGATTCCGCAGGGATTTCACGGCAGCTCTTCCTACTGGTGAAGGACGTATCACCCGCGCGGATGGTTCAACGCGACCACCCCGTCCGTTCGGGTGGTTCGCAGTGGCCGGGGCGGACTAGTCCGTACGGGCCACGGGGCGTACGCGAGTGCCCCACGTCCCGCGGGGGACGTGGGGCACCGGAGGGGGCGGGTGGTGCGGGCGCCGGGGGGCGGGTCAGGCGGTCGAGCCGAGCAGCGGCGACGGGGCGAGCCGCACGGTAAGCCGGGGCAGCAGGTCCGCCACGCGGTGCGGGCGGTGCGCGGCGATCCCGGGCGGTGCGGGCGCCAGCGGGATGAGGACGTCGGCCGGGTCGGGGGAGCCCTCGGCCGGGTCGGCGGCCGTGTCCCCGTGCAGCCAGAGCGTCAACATGTACAGCTCGGGCACCGACAGCAGCCGCGGCTGCCACGGCGACCCGGAGTCCTCGGCCTGGCGCAGGGCCCGTTCGGTCGAGGCGATGTAGGGGCCCTCGAAGAAGTGCGAGAACGCCCATCCCCCGGCGGTGCACAGGACGTCCGCGGCGGCGAGGGAGAGGTCACCGCCGCGGATCATGAACCGCCATCCGGCGAGCCGGGTACGGGGCGTCCCCGCGGGTCCGACCGTCGGCGCGGCGACGTCCAGCATGTGGACGGGGAGCGGGAGTTCGGCGGCGAGCGGGCCCTGTACGGAGCGCAGGGCGGGGGTGCTGGACTCGCGGAGGGCGGGGGAGCCCAGGGCCGCGAGGACACTGTGCAGGGCAGGCACGGGCGCCTGGGAGACGTGGAGCGGCATGGTGGGTCGCCTCTCAATCAAGAGACAGAGGGGTGGAGCCTGCGTGGGTGCGGGTGCGGACGGCGCTGTCAGCGACGGGGCCGTGGAGGGCCCACGGCACCATGCCGGGGCGCCGGGTCTCAGCCTCGTCCGCGGAGTTTATACGACAAATGTTCACGCCGTGTTTCCGCTACCTGTCGCCGAGAAGTCCGTCAAGGCCGCATCGCGTCTCGGATACGTTGCCTTTTCCGGGGATTATCCGGTGCCCCGCAGCCGATACCTGCAATGTTGCCCACGGCTCGGAAGGCCGAATCTCGCCGCCCCATTCCACCACACCGGGCAGGGAGATCTGCTAGCCACGCCATGCCTCCGGAATGTGCCGGACGACCGACCCGGCCAGCTTAGTGGCGAAGGCCTCTCCGCGGGGGCGTTACGGATCCGCCCGGGTGGGCATCATCGTCCGTGACACGAGCGGCGACGCCGCGTGCCGCCCACTCGAGGAGGGACGCTTCGATGGGGGAGAAGGTCGTGGCCGTCGGGTTCGACCTGGCCGATCGGCAGAGGTACCGCAGGAAGCTCGGGAGCTGCCTGGAGGCCCTGGAGCGGCTCCTCGCGGAGAAACGGTTCGACCGGCCCAGGAATCTCATGGGGCTGGAGATAGAACTGAATCTCACGGGAGCCGACGGCCTGCCCCGCATGATGAACGGACGGGTCCTGGAACGCATCGCCAGCGGTGATTTCCAAACCGAACTCGGATTGTTCAACCTGGAAGTGAACATCGCCCCCCACCGGCTCTCCGGGCACGTTTTCTCCCAGCTGGCCGAGGAACTCCGCACCGGCCTCGGATACGCCCACCGCAAGGCCGAGGAGCTGGGCGCCGGGATCCTGATGATCGGCATCCTGCCGACGCTCACCCGCGGCGACGTCGACCTCGTCAACATCAGCGACGTCGACCGCTACATGCTGCTGAACGACCAGATGGTGGCCGCGCGCGGCGAGGACTTCGCCCTGGAGATCGACGGTGTCGAGCGGCTCAGCTGCACCGCCGGCTCCATCACGCCGGAGGCCGCGTGCACCTCCGTCCAACTGCACCTCCAGGTCACCCCGGAACGCTTCGCCGACGTGTGGAACGCGGCGCAGGCGGTCGCCGCCGTGCAGATCGCCATCGGCGCGAACTCCCCCTTCCTCTTCGGCCGCGAGCTGTGGCGGGAGACCCGCCCGCCCCTCTTCCAGCAGGCCACCGACACGCGCCCGCCCGAGCTGCAGGCGCAGGGCGTCCGGCCGCGGACCTGGTTCGGGGAGCGCTGGGTGGACTCGGCGTACGAGCTGTTCGAGGAGAACCTGCGGTACTTCCCCGCGCTGCTGCCGCTCTGCGACGACGAGGACCCGCTGCGGGTGCTCGACGACGGGGGCGTCCCCTCCCTCCGGGAGCTCGTCCTGCACAACGGCACCGTCTACCGCTGGAACCGCCCCGTGTACGGCGTCGTGGACGGCGTCCCGCACCTGCGGGTGGAGAACCGGGTGCTGCCCGCGGGGCCGACGGTCGACGACGTGGTCGCCAACGCGGCCTTCTACTACGGACTGGTCCGCGCCCTCGCCGAGGACCCCCGGCCGGTGTGGCGGCGGATGGGCTTCGCCGACGCCTCCGCCAACTTCGACTCCGCGTGCCGCCACGGCATCGACGCCGAGCTGCGCTGGCCCCGCCCCGGCCGCGGCGGCGGCGTGACCGTCGTGCCCGCGGTGAAGCTCGTACGGGACGAACTGCTGCCGCTCGCCGCTGCGGGCCTCGACGCGTGGGGCATCGAGGCGGGCGACCGCGACCGGTGCCTCGGGCTCATCGAGGAACGCTGCCGCCGCCGTGTCAACGGCGCCTCCTGGCAGGTCGGGACGTTCCACCGGGCGCAGGAGGCGGGCCTCGACCGGGAGGCGGCGCTCGCGGCCACCGCCCGCCGGTACCGGGAACTCGCGATGACCGGCGAACCGGTCCACACCTGGCCCGCCGGCTTCCCGGAGCGGTACCCGCGGCGGACCCCCTGAGGCGTGCCCCTCGGGGCGCCCGCGCGCCGCGGCCTCGCGGGCGCCGGTTCCCCGGACGGGGCGCCGGTTCCCCGGACGGGGCGCCGGTTCCCCGGACGGGGAACCGGGGCGCGCCGTGGCCCGGACGTCCGGGCGGTCCGGGGCCGTGCCGGGTACGCGTCGGGGCTGGGCCGTGCCCGTGGCGTCGCGGCGTACCGGCTGTGCCGGGTCCGTGGCATCAGGGGGTTCCGGGACCGGGGCCTGTCGGTGGTGCCGGGGCCGGGTCGTCTTCGTGGTGCCGGGGCGGTGCCGGGTGTGGCGGGACCCGTCCGCGCGCCTCCCGCGGCCGTCGGGCAAGCTGGACGGCGCGAGACCACGACGGGAGGCGCGCGTGCGGACAGATGCGGAACGGACGAGCGGGGCGGCCGGCGACCCGCCGACCGGGATCGGGCCCGGGGCCCTGCGCTCCGAGACGCTGATCGTGCTCGCGCTCTCCCTCGGCGCCAGCGCGGTCTCCTCGTTGATCAGCTTCGTCGGATCGCTGACCAGGCCGGGCGGGCTGAAGGAGCAGGCGGCCACCCTCAACGGCTCGTACGCGCCGGGGCGGCCCTGGCTGGACCTCGCCTGGCAGCTGTTCTCCGTGGCCACCGCGCTCGTGCCGGTGGTCCTCGTCGCCCACCTGCTGCTGCGGGAGGGCGCCGGGCTGCGGGCGATCGGCTTCGACCGCCGCAGGCCAGGGCCCGACCTGCGGCGTGGCGCGCTCGTCGCCGCCGGCATCGGCAGCGCCGGCCTCGCCTTCTACCTGGTGGCGCGCGGGATCGGCATCAACCTCACCGTGGTCCCCGAAGCGCTGCCGGCGGAGTGGTGGAAGTACCCCGTGCTGGTCCTCTCGGCGATCCAGAACTCCTTGGTGGAGGAGGTCATCGTCGTCGGCTACCTGCTGCGCAGGCTCGGTCAGCTGGGGTGGTCCCCGATGGCGGCGCTGGTGGCCAGCTCGGTGCTGCGCGGTTCTTACCACCTGTACCAGGGCATCGGAGGGTTCATCGGGAACCTGGTCATGGGAGTGGTCTTCGTGCTGCTGTACCGCCGGTGGGGGCGGGTCGGCCCGCTGGTCGTGGCGCACGCGCTGCTCGACATCGTGGCCTTCGTCGGGTACGGGCTGCTGGCGGGCGAGGTGGACTGGTTGCCCACGGCGCCGTGAGAGCGGGCGGGCCCCGGAACCGGGCGCGTGGCGGGGACCGCGGACCCGGTCGGGGCCCGGTCAGGGGCTGAGGCCGGCCGGCGTGATCAGGGGCTGAGGCCGGCCGGGGGCGCGGGTCGGGCCCCGGGGCCGGCGGGCGGCCGGGGGGCCCGCTTCACTCAGGCGTGCAGCTCGCCGTCGATGACCGTCACGGCCCGTCCCGTCAGCAGGGTGCGGTCGCCGCGCAGTGCCGTGCGGACGACGCCGGTGCGCGCGCCGCCCTGGAGGCCGGTCAGCTCGTCACGGCCGAGGCGGGCCGACCAGAACGGGGCGAGCGCCGTGTGGGCGCTGCCCGTGACGGGGTCCTCGTCGATGCCGACGCGGGGGAAGAAGCAGCGCGACACGAAGTCGTGGCCGGCCGCCAGGTCCGCGGCGCGTGCCGTGGCGATGACGCCGCGCTCGGACAGGTCCGCCAGTGCCGGGAGGTCCGGCGCCAGGCCGCGTACGGCCTCCTCGTCGCGCACCTCCACCAGCAGGTCGCCGATGTGGGCGGCCGTGTCGTGCACGGAGACGAGCTCGGTGCCCAGCGCCTCGGCGAGTCCGGCCGGCGCGGCGACCGGGGTGAGCGTCGACGTGGGGAAGTCCATCGTGAGGGAGCCGTCCTCGGCGGCGGTGGTGGTCAGCACGCCGCAGCGGGCGGCGAAGCGTACGGTCCCGGTGGCGCGGCCGGTCGTGTGCAGCACGTGGGCGGTGGCCAGGGTGGCGTGGCCGCACATGTCGACCTCCGTCACCGGGGTGAACCAGCGCAGCGCCCAGTCCGCCTGGCCGCCGGGCGGCAACGGGTGGGCGAACGCGGTCTCGGAGTGGTTGACCTCCGCGGCGACCCGGCGCAGCCAGGAGTCGTCGGGGAACGCGTCGAGGAGCAGGACGCCGGCGGGGTTGCCGGAGAACGGGCGGTCGGCGAAGGCGTCGACGATTCGGATGCGCATGGGCATGACCGTAGGACGCGTCCCGGGCCGCGGGCCAAGGCCAATCGGCGGCGTCTGGACCGGAGTCCGTCGTGCCGCCCGGTACGGAGCGGGGCCGTCGGCCGCGGCAGCCGGACTTGGCGCCCATGACCGCATCGGATGCCAGGACCGTCCTCCACCTCTCCCTCCCGTCCGCCCGCGACGCCCTGCTGTGGAAGCTCGACGGGCTCTCGGAGTACGACGTCCGCCGTCCGCTCACGCCGACCCGGCACCACTCTCCTGGGCCTGGTCAAGCACGGGGCCGGGGCGGAACCGGGGTACTTGGGCGGCACCTTCGGGCGGCCCTCGGGCGAACCCCTGCCCTGGCTCGACGAGGGCGCCGACGCCAACGCCGACACGGGGGCCACCGCCGACGAGCCGCGTGCACAGGTCGTCGCCCTCCACCGCCGGACGGGGGCGCACGCCGACGCCACGATCGACCCGCTGCCGCTGGACACCGTCGGCGCGGTGCCGTGGTGGCCGGCCGATCGGAACGCGGTGACGCTGCCCCACGCCGTGGTGCGGGTGATCGCCGACACGCACCGGCACGCCGGCCACGCGGACGTCCTGCGGGAGCTGACGGACGGCGCGGGGATGCGGCGGGACCACACCGCCGTGGCGCCGGGGGACGCGGCGTGGTGGGAGGAGTACCGGAAGCGGCTGGAGCACGCCGCCCGGGAGGCGGAGTGGAAGGCCGAACGGGACGGGTGACGGCGGGCGATCGGGCGCCGGGGAGTCCCGGAGGTCCAAGGAAGACGAGGGTTGTCGGACGATGCTTTCCGATATATCGTTGAAGCATCGCGACTGATCAACGATGGAAGGAGCGCATGATGCGTTCACACGATCACGATCATGACCACGGACGCGGGCACGGCCACTGCGGGCCCGGTCACCGCGGCCAGGGCGAGTTCGACGGCCGCAGGGCCGCCTTCGGTCCCTTCGGTCCCGGCTTCGGAGGCGGCCCCGGCTTCGGCGGTGGCCCCTTCGGTGGGCGCGGGCGCGGCGGCGGTCGGGGCAGGGCGCGCCGCGGTGACGTCCGCGCCTCGATCCTGGCGCTGCTCAAGGACCGCCCGATGCACGGGTACGAGATGATCCAGGAGATCGCCGAGCGCAGTGGCGGCGCCTGGAAGCCGAGCCCGGGGTCCGTCTATCCGACCCTCCAGCTGCTGGAGGACGAGGGCCTCATCGAGAGCCGCAGCGAGGGCGGCAAGAAACTCTTCGCGCTCACCGACAGCGGCCGCCAGGAAGCCGAGGCCGCCCCGGAGGCCCCCTGGGAGGAGGCCGGCAAGGGCATCGACTGGGAGGCGATGAACGAGATCCGGCAGGCCGGCTTCGGGCTGCTGGAGGCGTTCGGGCAGGTGTGGAAGACGGGCTCCGCCGAACAGCGGAAGAAGGCCCTGACCGTCATCAACGACGCCCGCAAGCGGCTCTACCTCATCCTGGCCGACGAGGACTGATGCGCGCGCCCCCGGCACGGCCCGGGGGGCGCGTACGCGTACGGCAGCAGGCGCCCCTCCTCCTCCAGGACGAGGGTGGGCGGGTGGCCCCCTCCTGTCGTGGGACGCGCGGATGGTCCCCGGCGGGGACGACCGCGGGCCCCGCGCCTGGTGGGGTGGGAGGGTGCAGCGCTCCACCCCGCCGGCGCCCCGGCGGCCCGCCCGCCGTCGAGCGGAGCCCGAGCCCCCGCTCGCGGCGGCCGGACTCGCCGCCGCCGTCGCCGGTGCCCGGCGCAGGGCCGCGCGGGACGGTGACCGGGAGATCGACACGGCCCACCTCCTGCACTCCCTCGTCGAGTCCGACCCGGACGTGCGCGCCGCCGTCGGGGGAGTGCCCCGCGTGGCGCGCCTCCTGGGGTACCTGGCCCAGCGCGGCATCGGATACGGGCTGCGCTGGCGCCGTTCGGTGGAGGACTCGGCCCCGCCACCCGTCGCTCCCGTCGTGGCCTGCTCGCCCGACTCGTCCCGCTCGCCCGCCGTGCCCACCGCCCCGCCGGGGCCGGGTGCGGCTGGTGGGGCTGGTGGTGCGTTGCCCGGGTGGTCACCCGCCGCCACCGCCGCGCTGGCCGCCGCCTCCGCCCGGGCGGAGGCGCGCGGCGCTTCGGCGCGGCGCCCCTGGACCTCCTCGCCGCGCTGGCCGCTGACCCGCGCTGCCGGGCGGTCGAGGTGCTGACCAGGGCGGGCGTCGACGCGACCGCGCTGTGTGCCCGCCTCGACGCCTCGTCCGCGGAGCCGTCTCAACAGGTGTCACGACCTTTACGCTCCTGACGCCGCCTGCCATCATGTGCCGATGCACGCGTCTCAGGTGAGAAGCGCCGGCCTGGGACTGGCCCTGGTCTCGGCGTTCGCATTCGGTGGATCAGGTGTCGCGGCCAAGCCGCTCATCGAGGCGGGCCTCGACCCGCTGCACGTGGTGTGGCTGCGGGTGACGGGCGCCGCGCTCGTCATGCTGCCCGTGGCCTGGCGCCACCGCGACCTGCCGCGCCGCAAGCCCGCCCTGCTGGCCGGGTTCGGCCTCCTCGCGGTGGCGGGCGTCCAGGCGTTCTACTTCGCCGCGCTCTCCCGCATCCCCGTCGGGGTCGCGCTGCTCATCGAGTACCTCGCCCCGGCGCTCGTCCTCGGCTGGGTCCGGTTCGTGCAGCGCCGCCCCGTCACCCGGGCCGCCGCCCTGGGCGTCGTCCTCGCCGTCGCGGGCCTGGCGTGCGTCGTCGAGGTGTGGGCCGGCCTCCGCTTCGACGTGCTCGGACTCGCCCTGGCCCTCGGCGCCGCCTGCTGCCAGGTCGGCTACTTCGTCCTGTCCGACCAGGGCGGGGACGAGGACCGGCCCGTCGACCCCATGGGTGTCATCGCCTACGGGCTCCTGGTCGGCGCGGCCGTCCTCACGGTCGTGGCCCGGCCCTGGTCCATGGACTGGCGGGTCGTCGCCGGCGGCGCCGACCTCGGCGGCGCGTCCGTGCCCGCGGGCCTGCTGCTCGGCTGGATCGTCCTCGTCGCGACCGTGCTGGCGTACGTCACCGGGGTCGTCTCCGTCCGCCGGCTCTCCCCGCAGGTCGCCGGGGTCGTGGCCTGCCTGGAGGCCGTCATCGCGACGGTCCTCGCCTGGGTGCTCCTCGGCGAGCACCTCACCGCGCCGCAGGTGGCCGGTGGCGCGCTCGTCCTGGTCGGGGCGTTCATCGCCCAGTCGTCCACGCCGAAGGCGCCCTCCGGGCCCGTCGCCGGCTCCGACCCCCTCCCCGACGCCCGGGCCCTGTCCGCCGACTCGCCCCGGGGGTAGGGCCCCGGCCGGCGGTCCTACGCGCGGTCGCGGCGGCGGAGCTGGTGGGCCCGCGCCGCCGCGTCGCCCGGGCCGCCGCGCTCGGCGAGCCCGGCGGCGATGCGGTCCTGCACCGCCTCCGCCTTGTGCCCGGCGTACTTGAACTTGGCCCGCACGTCGGTCACCTCCAGCCGCAGTCCGCGCAGGCCCGCCAGCAGCCGCCCGAAGGGCGCCTCCCCCGCCGCGACCGGGGCGGAGCCGCCCGCCGGCTGGAAGTGGTCGACCTGGCGGCCGAGCAGCTCCGCCTTCTCGGCCGGGTCGTCCACCACCCGTGCCGTGCAGACGAGCTGGACGGCCGCGTACAGCGACGTGGGCGTGCCGTGCTCGGGCGGGGCGCCCTCCGGGGCCGCCCAGGGGCCGGGGACGAACACATAGTCGTCGACGACGCTGAGCACGACGGTCGGCCGGGCCTCCAGCGCGGCCCACAGCGGGTTCGGCCGGGCCAGGTGCGTGACGACCTCGCCGAACGGGCCGGGTTCGGCGTCGTAGCGGAAGTGCAGCGGCTGGACCCACGGCGGCGCACCGGACGGGCCGTTCACCGCGAGCTGGCCGAAGTCGTGGTGGGCGAGCCAGTCCCGCCACTCGGCGTCGTCGCGCGCCGCGTCCCAGGGGTGTATCAGCACGGTGTCCCCCTCACAGAGCGGCGAGGTAGTCGGGGAAGGGCACCGCCGGGTCCAGGTCGGCGTCCGGGAGCGCCGTCCCGTACCGGGTGACCAGGGGGATCACGCCCGCCCAGTGGGGGAGCGCCAGGTCCTCCGGCTCCTCGTTCACCCCGCCCGTGCGGACCTTCGCGGACACCTCCCGGAGATCCAGGCTCAGCACGGCCGTCGCCGCGAGCTCCCGGGCGTCGGCGGGGCGGCAGTCGTACGAGCGGCCCGGCACCACGTGGTCCACGAGCGCGTCGAGCGCGGCCCGCCGCTCCTCCGGGTCCGTCACCTGGTGGGCGACGCCGTGCACCACCACCGACCGGTAGTTCACGGAGTGGTGGAACGCCGAACGGGCCAGTACCAGCCCGTCGACGTGCGTCACCGTCAGGCACACGGGCAGCCCGGGGTCCGTCCCGCCGGCGGCCGTCCCGTCGGGCGTCGCCGTACCGGAGGCCGCCGTCCCGTCGACAGCCGTACCGTCGGCCGCCGTACCGGAAGCGCGGCCCGCCATGCGCAGGGGGCGCGAGCCCGTGGAGCCGTGGACGTACAGCCGCTCGCCGACCCGGCCGTAGAGCGTCGGCAGGACGACGGGCCGGCCGTCGCGGACGAAACCGAGGTGGCAGACGTACCCCTCGTCGAGCACCGCGTGGACCAGGGCGCGGTCGTACGAGGCCTTCGGGCGGCCGCGGGTCGGGACGGTGTGGTCGGTCGGCTCGTACGAACCCCCCGCTTCCGGCGCCCGGGGTGACGTCGAGGCGGTCTCCGGCATTGCGTTCTCCATTGCACTAGTGCATACTGTGGTTTGTGCTAGGAGAGTATCGGATCAGCGGGCGTCGTGCAGCGGAGATCGCGGCCAGCGTGGAGCGCGGGGTCGGCGCGGGTGAGCTCGCGCCGGGCCGACTGCTGCCGCCCATGCGGGAGTTGGCGGCGCAGCTGGGGGTCAACCCGAACACGGTGGCCGCCGCCTACCGGACCCTGCGGGAGCGGGGCGTCATCGAGACCGCCGGCCGCCGCGGAAGCCGGATCCGCCCCCGGCCCGTCACCACCGCGCGGGACGCCGTCCGGATCGACGCGCCCGAGGGTGTCCGCGACGTCGGCCAGGGCAACCCCGACCCGTCCTTGCTGCCCTCGCTCGCCCCCGCGTTGGCCGCCGCCGCGCGCCGGGACGACGAGCACCACGGGCTGTACGGGGAACCGCCCGTCGACCACCGCTTCGCCCGGCTCGCCCGGGCCGCGCTGGACGCCGACGGCGTCCCGGACGGACCCGTCGGCGTCACCTCCGGCTCCCTCGACGCCATCGAACGCGCCCTCGCCGTGCACCTGCGCCCCGGGGACGCCGTCGCCGTCGAGGACCCGGGCTGGGGCAGCATGCTCGACCTCGTGCCGGCGCTGGGGCTGCGGGCCGTGCCCGTCGGCGTCGACGACGACGGGCCGCTGCCGGACGAGGTGGAGCGGGCCCTGCGCGACGACGGCGTCCGGGCCGTCGTCGTCACCGCCCGCGCGCAGAACCCGACCGGGGCGGCGGTCGGCGCCGAGCGCGCCGAGCGACTGCGGGAGGTGCTGTCCCGTCACCCGGACGTGCTGCTCGTCGAGGACGACCACGGCCACGGCTTCGTGGAACAGCCGCTCCACGCGCTGTCCGGGGCCACCGGGCGGTGGCTCTACGTGCGCTCGGTCGCCAAGGCGTACGGCCCCGACCTCCGGGTCGCGACCTTCACCGGCGACCACGCCACCGTCGACCGCGTCCTGGGCCGGCAGCGCCTCGGCCCCGGCTGGGTGAGCCGGCTGCTCCAGCGTGCCGTCGTCCACCTGTGGGAGTCCGGTGCCGTGGACGCGCCGGCCGTCGCGCGGGCGTACGGGGAGCGGCGCGAAGCGCTGATCGCCGCCCTCGCCGCGCGGGGCGTCCGGGCGCACGGCCGGAGCGGGATGAACGTCTGGGTGCCGGTGGCAGACGAGACCGGTACGGCGGCCCGGCTGCTGCACGCGGGGTGGGCGGTGGCGCCCGGCGCCCGGTTCCGCGTGGCCTCGCCCCCGGGCATCCGTCTCACCGTCTCCGGTCTGAGGGGCGACGACATCACGGCGCTCGCCACGGCCGTGGCGGAGGCGGCCGGGCCGATGGCGGTGGGCGTCCACCGCTGAGCCGCGGACGCGGCGCCGGCCCGGCCGCGTGCCTCGCGCCGGCGCAGCGGCCCCGGCGGCCGGCCTGCCGGGCGGGGCGGGCCGCCGCCGGCGGGTGGCGCGGGCCTCACTGTCGGGCGGCGGCCTCGCCGTCGTTCCGTCGCCGGCCGGGGAGTCGGCGGGACGCGGTGTCGGGGCGGGTCTGGGTGAGGGCGGCGCCCGCCAGCACGATCAGCGCCCCGACCGGGGTGTTCCAGGTGAGCGGCTCGTCCAGCAGCGTCACGCCGGCGGCCGTGGCGATGACCGGCGTGAAGTATGTGACCATCTGCCCCGTCGTCGGGCCGACCTCGGAGACGATCCCGTACTGCAGCAGCATCGCGAAGCCGGTACCCAGGGCGCCGAGGGCGACCACGGCCAGCAGTGGGAGCACCGGGAAGGACGACGGCCAGCTCGTGAACAGCGGGGTGACCACCGCCAGCTGGACCGTCGCCAGCAGCAACTGCGCACCCGTGAGGGGCAGATGCGAAGCGCCGCTGCCCGCCAGCGTGCGGCGCACGTAGATCCAGCCGATCGGGTAGCTCAGCGAGGCCAGCAGCGCCATGACCGTGCCGCCGGCGTCGATGCCGGAGAAGCCCTGCCAGGCCCCGAGTACCGTCAGGACGCCGAGGAAACCGAGCCCCAGACCGGCCACCCGGCGGCGCGTGGGCCGGTCCTCCGACAGGGCGACCAGCGACAGGACCATGCCCCACAGCGGCGACGTGGCGTTGCAGATGCCCGCGAGGGTCGAGGGGATCGTCAGCTCGGCGAAGGCGAAGAGCGAGAACGGCACGGCGTTGAGGAAGAACGCCGCCACCGTCAGATGCGCCCAGGTGCGGGCCCCGCGCGGCAACCCCGTCCGCCGCAACGCCATCGCGGCGGCGAGCACGGCCGTACCGAACAGGAGGCGCCCGAAGGTCACCTGGAACGGGGCGTACGCCGACGTGCCGACCCTGATGAGCAGGAAGCTGAACCCCCAGACCACGGAGAGCACCGCCAGCCGGACGCGCCAGTCGACGCGGCGCGCCCGCCGGGGGGCGGGACCGGCGGCCGGACCGCCGGTGGCGGAGGCGGCGGCGAGGGCGGCGGGGGTGGGCCGGTCGGCGGAGGACGGGGTCCGCTGCGGGGGCGTGGTGCTCATGAGGCCACCATGGCCCGGCGAACCACTTAGAACAAGTGAGAATTT
The DNA here is from genome assembly GCF_024600715.1 of Streptomyces changanensis. Classification (NCBI taxonomy): domain Bacteria; kingdom Bacillati; phylum Actinomycetota; class Actinomycetes; order Kitasatosporales; family Streptomycetaceae; genus Streptomyces; species Streptomyces changanensis. Next base: position 846,302 of record NZ_CP102332.1, on the reverse strand, counting down.
ATTGATGAGTCTGGTTAGTATTGCTTACATGTTGAACCTGGAGCGCCTGCGGACCCTGGACGCCCTCGCCCGGCACGGCTCGGTCAGCGCCGCCGCCGACGGACTGCACGTCACCACGTCCGCCGTCTCGCAGCAGCTGGCCAAGCTGGAGCGCGAAGTCGGCCAGCAACTCGTCGCCAAGAACGGGCGCGGGGTGCGCCTGACCGACGCCGGGCAACTCCTCGCCGGACACGCGGCGCGCATCCTGTCGCAGGTCGAGCTGGCGCAGTCGGACATCGAGGCCCAGCGGGGCCGCGCCGTGGGGGAGGTGCGGCTCGCCGGCTTCCCCACGGCGGCGCGCGGCCTCTTCCCGCACGCCATCACCGCCCTGCGCGCCGGCCACCCGGAGCTGCGGGTGCGCAGCAGCGAGCGGGAACCCGAGCACGGCATCCGCCAGGTGCTGCGCGGGGACGTGGACATCGCCGTCGTGCTCGACTGGAGCAACAAGCGCCTGCCCGTCCCGGGCGGCCTCGTCCACACGGCGCTCCTCGACGACACGGCCGACGTCGCCGTACCCGCCGACCACCCGCTCGCCGGGCGCGCCGAGGTCGACCTGACGGACCTGGCCGACGACGACTGGGTCTCCTGGCCCGAGGGCGAGTTCTGCTACGAGTGGCTGGTGTTCACCCTGCGCTCCCAGGGCATCGAGCCGCGGATCGCCCACCTCGCGGGCGAGCACCACACGCAGCTGGCGCTGATCCAGGCGGGCCTCGGCGTGTGCGTCACCCCCCGGCTCGGGCGCGGCCCGGTACCGGAGGGGGTCGTACTGATCCCCGTGCGGCAGCGGATGCGGCGGCACATCTACGCCGTGTGGCGCGGCGACGCCGACCGGCGGCCCTCGATCAGGGCGGCCGTCGAGGCGCTGCGGGACGCGGCGGCCGCCGTGGCGGAGTGACCGGCCGGGCCCGCGGCACGGCTTCCCGAGGCGAACGGACGGCTTGGGGCCAGGGCTGGGGCGACGGGACGCCCCGGGCGACGGGCGGGACGGGCGGGACGCCGGGACGGGCCGGGCGAGGGGCCGGGACGGGCCGGACGCCGGGACGGGCCGGGCGAGGGGCCGGGACGGGCCGGACGCCGGGACGGGCCGGGCGAGGGGCCGGGACGGGCGTGGAGCCGGAGCGGACGCCGGGACGGGCCGGGCCGGGCGGCGGAGGATCAGGCCGGGCGACGGGTCGGGCCGGGCCGGGCGACGGGTCGGGGCGGACTCCCGACAGCCGTCCCCGCCGACCGCGTCGACGACGCCGCCCGCCTCCCGCCCCGCCCGGCCGGCCGCCGGAGGCGGGTGCCGGGCGCGGGGACCGGGGTGCCGGGCGCGGGGGGTGCCGTCAGGCGAGCTTGATCGAGTCGCCCTCGACCGTGATCTTCGCGGCCGCCAGCGGTTCCGTCGCCGGGCCCGCCTTCACGCTCCCGTCGGCCGCGTCGAACCGGCTGCCGTGGCACGGGCAGTTGATCACCCCGTCCGTGACGTCCCCCACCGCGCACCCCCGGTGCGTGCACATCGCCGAGAAGGCCCGGAACTCGCCCGCCTTCGGCTGCGTGACGACCACGCCCCGGTCACCGAAGACCCGGCCGCCACCCTCCGGGATGTCCGACGTCCTCGCCAGGACCTGCCCCGCCCCGCCCCCGGCGTCCCGCGCCGGGCCACTGCCCGCGGGGGGCGCGGCCGGCGGCGCCGTCGACCCGCCGTCCGACCCGGCGCACGCCGTCAACGCCGCGGCGAGGCCCGCGCCCCCCGCCGCCGCGACCACGGTCCGCCGCGCCACCGTCCCACCCGCACCCCGTGCCGCCGCCGCTCCGTCCGTCCCGGTCATGCGCCGTTCCTTCCACCTCGACACACCTGGGATCCCCCAGGTCATGCGGATGTACGGAGCCCGGCGCCGCCCCGTTCACCTCCCCAGCGACGACCTCAGGAAGTCCAGCTCCAACCGCAGCTGGTTGCTCACCACCTCCTCCCGCGTCACCGCGTGCGTCACGCCCGGCAGGGGCAGCACGGTGTGCGGCCGTCCGGCGGAGAGCAGCGCGGCGGAGAGCCGCAGCGTGTGGGCGGCGACCACGTTGTCGTCGGCCAGGCCGTGCACCAGCATCAGGGGCCGGGTCAGCCGGTGCGCCTCCGTCAGCAGGGACGACCGGACGTAGTTCTCCGGCTCGACGTCGGGATGGCCGAGGAACCGCTCCTCCCAGTGCGTGTCGTACAGCCGCCGGTCCGTCGGCGCGGCGCCCGCCACCGCGGCGTGGAACACGTCGGGACGGCGCAGGACGGCCCCGATCGCCAGGTAACCGCCGTACGACCACCCCCGTACCGCCACCCGCCGCAGGTCCAGCCCCGGGTAGCGCTCAGCCGCCGCGTGCAGCGCGTCGACCTGGTCCTCCAGCGCCGGGCCCAACCGGTCACCGCGCACCGCGACCTCCCAGGCGCGGCCCCGCCCCGGCGTGCCGCGCCCGTCCGCCACCAGCACGGCGAAGCCCTGCTCGGCGAACCATTGGGCGACGGCGCTCCACCATCCGTGCCCGCACACCGCCAGCTGCATCCCGGGACCGCCGTACGGGCTGAGCAGGACCGGCAGCCGCTCCCCGGACGCGGCGTCGTACCAGGACGGCAGGTGCAGGTGGGCGCGGAGTGCGCGGGCCCCCAGCGACAGGCGGGCGGCCCGGGGGCGGACCGGTGGCCCCTCGGCGAGGACGGCGATCCGGCCCGCCGGCGCACCGTCGCGCAGTACCGTCACCGATCGGCCGTCCGGGGTCAGGCTGTCGAGCACCACGGTGCCGCCGCCGACCGCGGCCGTGTGCACGCCCGGCCGGTCGCTCACCCGACGGAAACCGGCACCGGGACGGAAACCGGCACCGGGACAGGAGCCGGCCTCGGCACGGGAGGCGGTACCAGCACGGGAGGCGGCGCCGGCCCCGGCCCCGGCCCCCGTACGCCCGCCCGCCCCGTCGCCGCCCGCCCCGCCCGCCGCCGGATCGCCCGCCCCGTCGCCGCCCGGACCGCCGTCCGCCGGGTCGTCCGCCCCCTCGTACACCCACACGTGCGTCTCCGTCGGCTCCTCGCTCGCCGTGAAGTACACCCGCTCACCGACCGCCCCCAGCACCTCGCGGACCTGGAGGCCGGGCGGCGACGGGGCGTCGCCGACGCGTATGCCGCGCACGTCGTCCCGGACGTCGGCCACGACGGGGGTGCCGGACACGGTACGCAGCGGCGCGCCCGGGGTGAGGGCCACCCACGCGTCGTCCCGCAGCACGTGCAGCGGCCGTACGTCTCCCGTCTCCGGGTCGGCGCCGAACCACCGCGCGGTGCGCTGGTCACGCGTCTGGAGCTGGGCGTACGGACCGTGGGCGTCCCAGCCGGCGGCGGTCACGTACTCGAACCGCCGGTCCGTCCAGGCGCCCGCGGGGTGCCCGCCCGCGTCGGCCCCGGCGGGCGTCCGCAGCGCCGCGCGGCCGCCGTCGAGACGCAGGACGTGCAGCGTCACCACCGGGTTCGCGGTGCCGGCCGCCGGATAGCGCAGCACGCGCGGCGCCGTCGCCGGGTCCGCCGGGTCGGCGAGGTACCAGCGGGCCACCGGCGCGTGGTCGACGCGCGCCACCAGGAGGGCGTCTCCCGCCGGGGACCACCAGAAGCCGCGCGTCCGCCCGATCGACTCGGCCGACACGTGGTCGGCCAGGCCGTACACGACATCGGCGGACTCCGGCTCGGCGAGCGCCCGGTCCCCGCCGCCGTCCACCGCCACCACGCGCACCGCGCCGCCCGTCACGTACGCCACCAACGACCCGTCGGGGGAGGGGCGCGGGTCCACGACGGGGCCCGCCGTCGGGATCCGCCAGGGAGCACCGCCCCGGGTCCGGACCGCCCACAGCGCCCCGCCGACCGCGAAGACCGCCAGGCGGACCCCGCGGTCCGCGGCGTACCCGACGACGCCCGACGACAGGACGCGGGCCCGCTCGCGGCGGACCCGCTCCTCCTCCGGAAGGGCGTCCTCGCCCGGCCCGCCCAGCCCCGCCGGGTCGGCCAGGAGCCGTTCCCCACCGTCCTCGTACAGCCACAGGCGGCCGACCGGATCGGTGCCCGAACCGGTGCGGACGAACAGCACCCGCTCGCCGTCGGGCGAGACCGTGAAGTGGCCGGGCACCCCCAGGGAGAAACGGCGGGTACGGGCGAACGCACGGGGGAAGTCGGGTAAGGCCGGGAGAGGGGCCGCAGCAGTGGTCTCGGTCATGGTCGCAGCATGCCAGGGGGTGCCGACGGCCGCGGCGGCGAGCGGCGCCGCCTGTGGAAAACCCGATCGATGACGCCCGGGCGGCCACGTAGCCTGGGGGGATGCTTTCCGAAGTCACAGCGATCCGCTACGTCACGCCCTTGCGCGAGGGCGGATCGCTCCCCGGGATCGTCGAGGCCGACGATCTCGGCACGTACGTCATGAAGTTCACCGGCGCCGGGCAGGGGCGCAAGACGCTGGTCGCCGAGGTGATCTGCGGCCGGCTCGGCCAGCGCCTCGGCCTGCGCGTCCCCGACCTGGTCACCATCCAGCTGGACCCGGTGATCGGCCTGGGCGAGCCCGACCAGGAGGTGCAGGAGCTGCTCAAGGCGAGCGGCGGCCTCAACCTCGGGATGGACTACCTCCCCGGCTCCCTCGGCTTCGACCCGCTCGCCTACGAGATGGACCCGGTCGAGGCGGGCCGCGTCGTCTGGTTCGACGCGCTCATCAACAACGTCGACCGGTCCTGGCGGAATCCCAACATGCTCGTCTGGCACGGCGAACCGTGGCTCATCGACCACGGCGCCACCATGATCTGGCACCACAACTGGCCCGGGGCCCAGGCGTCCGCCGCCAAGCCGTACGACGCCTCCGACCACGTCCTCGCGCCCTACGGCCCCGACGTCGCCGCCGCTGCCGCCGAGCTGGCGCCCCGCGTCACCGAGGGGCTGTTGACGGAGGTGGCCGCCGACGTGCCCGACGAGTGGCTGGTCGACGAGCCCGGCTTCGACGGGCCCGACGCCGTCCGCCGCGCCTACGTGGAGGCGCTCCTGCCGCGTGCCGCGACCATCCACGAGCGCGTCACCCTCGGTCGGCGCACCGAGCGCAAAGCCCAGCCGCCCGGCTGGCTCACCGAGCACGCCACCCCGTGGCCCCACACCACCGGCGGCGGGGCCGTCCGGAGCGAGCACCAGAAGGACGGCGGCGAGTGACCCGGAGGGACGTCTTCGAGTACGCGCTGCTGCGCGTCGTGCCGCGCGTCGAGCGCGGCGAGTGCTTCAACGCGGGTGTGGTGGTCTACTGCCGTGCCCGGTCCTTCGTCGCGGCGCGGACGCACCTGGACGAGGCCAGGCTCGCGGCGCTCGATCCCCGGGCCGACGTCGCCGGTGTACGGGCCGCCCTGCGCGCGGTGGAGGGCGTGTGCCGGGGAGGGGACCACGCCGGGCAGGCCGCGCGCGACGACGCGGGTCGCCGCTTCCGCTGGCTGGTCGCCCCGCGCTCCACGGTCGTCCAGCCGGGACCCGTGCACACCGGCCTGACCGCCGACCCGGAGGCCGAGGTCGAGCGGCTGCTCGACCTGCTCGTCCGCTGACGCGCGACCGCCGTCAGCGGGGGCGTCCGGCGACGGCCTGCGGAAACACCCCGGGCCCGTGAGGCGGACGCCCCGACGCGCCGTGGTGGGCGTCCGGGACGGCCGCCGGATGCGCCGCGAGCCTCCGGTTGCCCCAGGCCCCGGGCCGCCCGGAGGACCGTCGCCGGATGCCCCGGGAGACCTTTTGCTGCCCCCGGGGCCGGCCCTGCGCCCCGAGTCGCCGCCGGGGCGCCCCTGAACCGGCGCCCAGCCGCACACGGGGCCGTCGCCGGACTCCCGGCCGCCCTGGACGTCCCAGCCGCCCGGGGACGTCCCGAGGCCCCCACCGGGCACCCCGAGGCCCCCGTCGGGCTGCCCCCCCGAGCCCCGCCCGACGCCCCGGGGGGCCGCCGCGGACACCCCAGGGACCGGCTCCGACCGCCCCCCACCGGGCGGCCCGCTCCGGCGGCGCGTCCTCCGCACCCGCCCGTGGGCCGTTGACACCGGGTGCCAGGGCTTCTAGCGTCTCGTCCAGCTGAAGGTACTAAGCGGTCGCTCACCGCTTCCGCGGACTGCGGGAGGGCGACGACCCCAGGGACTCAAGGGCGAGGAGAACCAGCATGTCCACCACCCAGCAGCGCGTGGCCGTCGTGACCGGAGGGGCGCGCGGCATCGGCGCGGCCACCGCCGTACGGCTCGCGGCCCAGGGGCGCGCCGTCGCCGTCCTCGACCTCGACGAGGCCGCCTGCAAGGACACCGTCGACGCCGTCACCGCCGCCGGCGGCCGGGCGCTCGCCGTCGGTTGCGACGTCTCCGACGCCGCCCAGGTGGAGGCGGCCGTCGCCCGCGTCGCCGACGAGCTCGGTGCGCCGACGGTCCTCGTCAACAACGCAGGCGTCCTCCGCGACAACCTGCTGTTCAAGATGTCCGAGTCCGACTGGGACACGGTGGTGAACGTCCACCTCAAGGGCGCGTTCCTGATGGCCAAGGCGTGCCAGAAGCACATGGTCGACGCGGGCTTCGGCCGGATCGTCAGCCTCTCCTCGTCCTCCGCGCTCGGCAACCGCGGCCAGGCCAACTACGCCGCCGTCAAGGCCGGTCTCCAGGGCTTCACCAAGACCCTGGCCAAGGAGCTCGGCAAGTTCGGCATCACGGCCAACGCCGTCGCCCCCGGCTTCATCGTGACCGAGATGACCGCGCAGACCGCCACCCGCGTGGGCATGGGCTTCGAGGAGTTCCAGGCCGCCGCCGCGACCCAGATCCCCGTCCAGCGCGTGGGCCGCCCCGAGGACGTCGCGAACGCCATCGCGTTCTTCACCGGTGACGACGCCGGCTTCGTCTCCGGCCAGGTGCTGTACGTGGCCGGCGGCCCCCTCAACTGACGCGAAGGACGGACGACGACATGAACGCCAGGGAACTGCCCGAGCCGTCCGGCCGGGTCGCGCTCGTCACCGGCGCCAGCCGGGGCATCGGCTACGGCATCGCGGAGGCCCTCGTCGCCCGCGGCGACCGGGTCTGCATCACGGGCCGCGGCGAGGACGCCCTCAAGGAGGCCGTCGAGCGCCTGGGGCCCGACCGGGCCGTGTACGTCGCGGGCAAGGCCCACGACGAGGCACACCAGGCGCACGCGGTGGAGCGGACCATGGAGGCCTTCGGCCGGGTGGACCACCTGGTCAACAACGCCGGGACCAACCCCGTCTTCGGTCCCATGGCCGACCTCGACCTCGCCGTCGCGCGCAAGGTCTACGAGACCAACGTCATCTCGGCGCTCGGCTTCGCCCAGCAGACCTGGAAGGCGTGGCAGCGGGAGAACGGCGGGTCGATCGTGAACATCGCGTCGGTCGCCGGTGTCGGCGCCTCGCCGTTCGTCGGCGCGTACGGCATGAGCAAAGCGGCCATGATCAATCTGACGCTCCAGCTCGCCCATGAATTCGCCCCTATTGTCCGGGTCAACGCCATCGCCCCGGCCGTTGTGAAAACGAAATTCGCGCAGGCGCTCTACGAGGGCCGCGAGGAGGAGGTCACGGCGGCCTATCCGCTCGGCCGGCTGGGCACCCCCGCGGATATCGGCGGGGCCGCCGCATTCCTGACATCCGGCCAATCCGAGTGGATCACCGGACAGACCCTCATGATCGATGGGGGAATTTTCCTCAATGCCGGAGTCGGCTGAGGCGAATTGCGCCCGATTGGCCGTCTAACGCCTCAAGTGCCCCGCCGGTCCTCCCCGATTGACCTGGCGGGGCGCTGCGGTATGGTCGGCCGACCGTGGCTGAACGAGGAGCGTGTGCACGTGTTCAACCGGACCAGTCTGCAGGTGGCTGCAGCCCTTGCGTCCATATCCCTGCTCGCGGGATGCAGTCTCTTCGGGGACGATGAGGCCGAGGCGGAAAACAAGATCGTCGTGGGCACGACGAGTTCTCCGACCACCCTCGACCCCGCTGCCGCCTGGGACAGCTCGTGGGAGTTGTACCGGAACGTCTTCCAGACCCTGCTGAGCTTTCCGACCGGAAGCACGACGCCCCAGCCGGACGCCGCGGACTGCAAGTTCTCCGACACCGTCAGCAAGGTCTACCAGTGCGACCTGCGCGACGGGCTGACGTTCTCGTCCGGCGCGAAACTCGACGCCGCCGCCGTCAAGCACTCCATCGAGCGGATCCGCACGATCAACGCCGACGGCGGCCCGAGCGGCCTGTTGGGCTCGCTCGAACGGATCGAGACCAGCGGCGACAAGACGGTGATCTTCCGGCTGAAGGAGTCGGACGCCACCTTCCCGTTCGTCCTCGCGACCCCGGCCATGTCGATCGTCGAGCCGGCCTCGTACCCGGCGGGCGAGCTCCGCACCGACGGCAAGGTCGTCGGCTCGGGCCCCTACACGCTGGAGAACTACACCGAGGGCCGGGAGGCGGCACTGGTCAAGAACCCCAGCTACAAGGGGTACGCCGACCGCAAGAACGACGCCGTCACGATCCGCTACTTCGGTGACTCCGAGGCGATGGTCGCCGCGCTGAAGAAGAAGGAGATCGACGCCACCTACCGCGGCCTGACCGCCGAGGAGGTCGTCGACCTGAGCGAGAAGAAGCCCGAGAACGAGGGCCTCCAGGTCGTCGAGTCGACCGGCGCCACCATCCACTACCTGGTCTTCGACCCCCAGGACCCGCAGGCCGGCAAGCCCGCCGTCCGCAAGGCCGTCGCCCAGCTCATCGACCGCGGCGCGCTCGTCGCCAAGGCCTACCGGGGCACCGCCGAGCCGCTGTACTCGATGGTCCCCAAGGGCATCGCCGGGCACACCACCCTCTTCTTCGACCAGTACGGCGACCCGAGCGTCGACAAGGCGCGGAAGATCCTGCGCAAGGCCGGCATCGACGAGCCGGTGAAGCTGACCTTCGGGTACGCCACGGACCGCTACGGCTCCTCGACGGCCGCCGAGTTCGCCGAGATCAAGCGCCAGCTGGAGGCGTCCGGCCTCTTCGAGGTGACCCTCGTCGGCAAGCCGTGGAAGGAGTTCCAGGAGGCGTACCAGAAGGGCGACTACCCGGTCTTCGGCCGCGGCTGGTTCCCCGACTTCCCGGACCCGGACAACTTCATCGCGCCGTTCGTCGGCAAGGAGAACGTCCACAATGCGCCCTACGAGCAGCCGGAGATCACCGACCAGCTGCTGCCCGAGTCGCGCCGCAAGAGCGACCGCGCCGCGGTCACCACCCAGTTCGAGCGCGCGCAGCAGATCCTCGTCGAGGACGTCCGGCTCCTGCCGCTCTGGCAGGGCAAGCTGTACGTCGCGGCCAGCGAGGAGATCGGCGGCGGCGAGCGCGCCCTCGACCCGCAGACGGTCATGCAGATGTGGGAGTTGCACCGCAAGACCAGCTGGTGAGGGCCGCCCGAGGAGGTGGGGGATCGGTTGTCAGTGGCCGCAGGTAGGTTCTGTGGTGGCCAAGCGATCCCACACCGGAGGTTGTTGACGTGACCGACACCGCCATGCTGCCCGAGTCCTGGCGCGGCGTCCTCGGAGACGAGCTGCAGAAGCCGTACTTCGCGCAGCTCACCGAGTTCGTCGAGGAGGAGCGGGCCAAGGGGCCGGTCTACCCGCCGCGCGAGGAGGTGTTCGCCGCGCTCGACGCCACCCCGTACGACAAGGTCAAGGTCCTCATCCTCGGGCAGGACCCGTACCACGGGGAGGGCCAGGGGCACGGCCTGTGCTTCTCGGTGCGGCCGGGCGTCAGGACCCCCCCGTCCCTGCGGAACATCTACAAGGAGATGCAGGAGGAGCTCGGCCACCCGGTCCCGGACAACGGCTACCTCATGCCGTGGGCCGAGCAGGGCGTCCTCCTGCTGAACGCGGTGCTCACCGTCCGCGCCGGCGAGGCCAACTCCCACAAGGGCAAGGGCTGGGAGCAGTTCACCGACGCCGTCATCAAGGCCGTCGCCTCCCGCCCCGACCCGGCCGTCTTCGTCCTGTGGGGCAACTACGCCCAGAAGAAGCTGCCGCTCATCGACGAGACGCGGCACGCCGTGGTGAAGGGCGCCCACCCCTCGCCGCTCTCCGCGAAGAAGTTCTTCGGCTCCCGCCCCTTCACGCAGATCAACAAGGCCATCGCCGAGCAGGGGCACGACCCCGTCGACTGGCGCATCCCGAACCTCGGCTGACCGCGCGGGGCGGGCCGCCCCGTCGCCCCCTCCGACCGCGGGGCCCGCGTATTCCGGCCCCACGCGTTCCCGGGCCCACCGCTACCCCGGCCCGCCGCTCACTCCGGCCTACCGCCTGCCCCGGCCCCCTCGCGTTCCCCGGTCCGGGGACCCGGCGCGAGACGGGCGGGGGCCCCGCACGGGGCGGGCGGGCCGGCGCTGCCGCCGGTCGTGGCGGGCGGCACCCCTCGGCGGCGGCAGAGCGGAGGCGGGCCGTGCCCGGAGGTCCGTCGCCGGGCGACCGCGCCGCCCCCGCTGCCCCCTCCGTCGGGCCCTCCCCGGCACCGCCACGTGACGTACCGACGGCTGCGCGTGACGGCCGTCGGGCCGGGCGCCGGTTAGCGTCGTGGTACGACGACGAGGGAGGCCGGCCACATGGCGGACCAGCGGCAGGGCGCGTCCGACGACGCGGTCATGACCAGCATCGGCCAGGCGACGATGCTGCTGCACGGGGGAGACCGCGAGGAGGCCCGCAACCGCTTCCAGGACCTGTGGGCGCGGATCGGCGCGGACGGCGACCCGCTGCACCGCTGCACCCTGGCCCACTACATGGCGGACGCGCAGGACGACCCGGACGCCGAACTCGCCTGGGATCTGCGGGCGCTGACCGCGGCCGAGCGGATCGACGGGGCGCCCGCGCCGCACGGCACGGCCGCCGCCCTGCGGTGCCTCTACCCATCGCTGCACGTCAACCTCGCCGCCGACTACCTGAGGCTGCGGCGGCCGGAGGACGCCCGCGTCCACCTCGACCGGGCCCGCGCCGCCTCCCACGTCCTCGCCGACGACCGGTACGGAGAGGGCGTGCGGGCCGCCATGGACCGGCTCGACCGCCGCCTGCGCGAGTGCTGACCGGCCGGCGCCCCGTCAGCGCCGGGCGGTCTCCCGGCACCTGCGGGCCTCCTGCCCGCCGGGCCGCCACGCACCGTACCGCTCCGCCAGGCCACACGCGTCCGGCACCCTGACCGCGGTGCGCACGGGCAGGGGCACCGGGAGGACCGCGCGCACGGGTACGCCGGCACGCTTCCGGTGCCCCGGCCCCGCGCGCTCCGTCCCGGCCCCGCCGCGCGGCGCGCCGGGGCGGGCCGCCCCCTCCGTCCGCCGCTGCGCGGTCCACGGCCGGGGCGGGCCGGACGGGGCCGGACGGGCGGCCGGCCGGGGTACCGGGCCGGTGCTCTCCAGGGCCTCGCGGGCCGGGGCCTCGACGACGAGTGGTTCCGGGTCCCGTGTCGGATGCCCGGCGGCGGGCACGTGCGCCGGGCCGGGCGGCGGCGCCACCGACACGCAGCCGGACACGGCCGTCACCGCCACCGCCACGCCGAGCAGGACCCGGGCCCGGAGCGTCGACGCGCCGCCGGGCCCGCCGCCTCCGCCCGCGCCCACCCCGACCGCCGTCGCTCCCGCACCCGCCTCGACTCCCGGCCCGGCCCCCGACGTCCCCGTACGCCTTCCTCGTCCTCGCACCGGGCCACTGTGGGGGCCGCCGCTCGGGGGCGCACCCCGCTACCGGCGGTTATGGCCCACACGAGTGAACGCCGCCCGGACGGTCGACGCCGGACCGCCTCCGCACCGACGGGTCTCCTGCCACGGGTGCCCCGACGGGTCGCCCCCCCCGGGCGCGGCGCCGGTCACCGGTCTGCCCGCCCCGACGTCGAGCCGGCCGCCCGCCTGCGCCCCACAGATCCGCCCGCCCCGGTGCCGAGCCGGCCGTCCGTCTGCGCCCCACAGGTCCGCCCGCCCCGGTGCCGAGCCGGCCGTCCGTCTGCGCCCCACAGGTCCGCCCGCCCCGGTGCCGAGCCGGCCGTCCGTCCGTGACGCACAGGTCCGCCCGCCCGGTGCCGAGCCGGTCACTCGCCGGCAGCGCCGTCGATCCGCTCGCGGATCAGGTCGGCGTGCCCGTTGTGACGGGCGTACTCCTCGATCATGTGGGTGTAGATCCAGCGCAGGTTGTGCGCGGTACCGGTGCGGTGCCGCTTCGCGCCCACGGCGTCGAGGGACGGTGTCGCGGCCGCCAGCTCCCTGGCGCGGGCGATCTCGCCCTGCCAGGTGGCGTACGCCTCCTCCCAGGTGTCGTCCTCGGCCGGGTGCCAGTCGCCGTCCGGGTCGGCCTCGGTGCAGTAGATGTGCGGCACGTCCTCGCCTGCCAGCACCCGGCGGAACCAGCCGCGCTCCACCTCCGCCAGGTGGCGGACGAGGCCGAGCAGCGACAGGTCGGAGGGCGGTACGGAGGTCTCCCGCAGCTGTTTGCCGTCCAGTCCCGCGCACTTCGCGGCGAGCGTGGCGCGATGGAACTCGAGCCAGCCCTCCAGCATCTCCCGCTCGCCGGCCAAGCCGTCGGGCCTTTCCCGTTCATCGGTTGTCATGTCCCGCATCCTGCCCCGGATCCGGCCCGTCCAACGGCCGTCCCCCGACGGGGTGGTGGCGCCCGGCCGGCGACCGCCCTCGACGGGCCGTCACGGCCGCCGGAGGATCGTCCCGCACGCGCACGTATGCTGCCCGGGTCGGACGCCACCACGTGAGAGGAGACCCCCGTGAGGGTCGGCTGCATCGGACTCGGCGACATCGCGCGAAAGGCCTACCTCCCGGTGCTCACCACGGTGCCCGGTGCCGAACTGCACCTCCAGACCCGCACCCCGGCCACCCTGGAGCGGGTGGGGGACACGCACCACGTACCCGCGGACCGCCGTCACACGGACCTCGACGGGCTGCTCGCCGCCGGGCTGGACGCGGCGTTCGTCCACGCCCCGACCGCCGCGCACCCGGAGATCGTCACGCGGCTGCTGGAGGCGGGCGTCCCCACGTACGTCGACAAGCCCCTCGCCTACGAACTCGACGCGTCGCGCCGCCTCGTGGACCTCGCCGACCGGCGCGGCGTCTCCCTCGCCGTCGGCTTCAACCGGCGCCACGCCCCCGCCTACACCCAGTGTGCCGACCACCCGCGCGACCTGGTCGTCATGCAGAAGAACCGCGTCGGCCTCCCCGAGGACCCGCGCACGTTCGTCCTCGACGACTTCATCCACGTCGTCGACACCCTGCGGTTCCTGCTCCCGGGGCCGGTCGAGCACACCGACGTGCGCGCCCGCGTCCGCGACGGCCTCCTGCACCACGTCGTGCTCCAGCTCTCCGGCGAGGGCTTCACCGCCATCGGCCTGATGAACCGGATGAGCGGTTCCACCGAGGAGGTCCTGGAGGTCTCGGGGCAGGACACCAAGCGGCAGGTCCTCAACCTGGCCGAGGTCGTCGACCACAAGGGGCAGCCGTCCGTGCGGCGGCGCGGCGACTGGGTGCCGGTCGCCCGGCAGCGCGGCATCGAGCAGGTCGTGCTGACCTTCCTGGACGCCGTCCGGGCCGGAAGGACGCTCGACGCCCACGACGCCCTGCTCACCCACGAGCTGTGCGAGCGGGTGGTCCGGGCGGTCGTGGAGCAGACCGCCGCCTGACGGCCCCCAGGGCGGCGCCCGCCAGGACGGCCCCCGCCGCCCACAGCGGCCAGTCCCCGAACCGTACGTACGGTGTCGTCCCGGTGGCCAGCGGCACGTCGTGGACGGCGGCGGCGCTGCGGTCCGTACCGAGCGGGGCGCCGATCCGCGCGCCGTCCGGGCCGTACACCGCGCTCACACCGGTCAGCGTGGCGTGCACCACCGGCCGGCCCGTCTCCGCCGCGCGCAGCGCGGCCAGCGACGCGTGCTGCTCCGGCGCCCAGCTCTCCTGGAACGTCGACGTCGCCGACTGGGCCACGAGCACCTCGGCGCCCGCCCGCGCCAGGTGCCGGCTCATGTCGGGGAACGCCGACTCGAAGCAGACCAGCGGGCCCACCGCCAGGCCCGGCCCGGAACCCGCCGCGACCGTCATCACGACCTGCTCCGCACCCCGCCGCCGGTCCTCGTCCGCGGCCCGGCCGACCGACGTCGCCCATCCCAGCACCGACCGCAGGGGCACGTACTCGCCGAACGGCACCAGCCGCATCTTGTCGTACCGGTCGCCGGTGGGGCCGTCCGGTCCCACCAGGACGCTGCTCTTGTAGATGCCCGGCAGGTCGGAGCGGCGGGCGTCGACGTTCACCAGGAGCTCGGCGTCCACGTGCCGCGACAGCGCCGCGAGACGGGCGGCGAGGTCCGCCCGAGCCGACAGGTCGGCGCCCACGCTGCTCTCGCCCCACACCACCAGGTCCACGTCCCGCCCGGCCAGGGTCCGGGTCAGCGCCTCCTCCCGCGCGAACCGCCGCTCGGGTCCGCCCGGCCCGTCGACCACACCCGGCTGGACCACCCCGATCCGCGCACGCCCCACCGGCGCGGGTGCCTCCAGCCAGGCCCACACCGAGCCCACGGTGACCGCGCACACCACCAGCGCCGCCACGGCCGGGCCCCGTACGGAGGGCACCGCCACGAGCAGGGCCACCGCGGTGTTGACCGCCACCACCAGCAGCGTCACGAGCCACACCCCGCCGAGCGCGGCCACCCGCAGCGCCGGCGCGACCTCCCACTGGCTGGCGCCCAGCAGCCCCCACGGCCCGCCGAGGCCCTCCCACGACCGCACCATCTCGACCATGAGCCAGCCGGACGGCACCACCGCACACGCGGCGACCGACCGGCCTGGAGAGTGCTCCGCCCGGCGCAGCGCCCACCACGCGAGCAGGCCCCACGGCGCCCACAGCAGCGCCAGCAGCGCGGCGAGCGCCAGGATGAAGACGTGCAGGCTCGGTACGAGCCAGTGGTGCACGGCCAGCACGAACCCCGCGCCGCCGAGCCACCCGTCGAGGGCCGCGCGCCGCCCGCTCGGGGCCGTCCGGAGGAGCAGGAGCCACGGCACCAGTGCCCCGTACGCCCACCACCACAGCGAGGGCGCCGGGAAGGCGAGCGCGGGCAGCGCGCCCGCGGCCAGCGCGGCCACCCCGCGCCCCCACCTCCGCCGTCGTGACGGCGGCGTGCGCACGGCCACTGCGCCGTCTCCGGTCGGCAACCGCATCTCGCGCCTCCTCGCCCGGAGTGGGGAACCAGGACTCCAGTGTGGCGGAGGAGATCAGTCCGGGACCAGAGCGCCGGGCAGGGCGCGCCCCCGACAGGAGAGCCCCGAGCCCGGAGCGCCCGGGCCGGAGCACCCGACGGGGGAGGAGCAGGGAGTGGGCGGCCCCGTCAGGCCGCCTCCCACTGGTGGGCGCGGCCGCCCCGCCACTCCACCATCCGCGGGTCGTCAAGGTCGACGTCGGGTTCGTCCAGCCCCGCGCGCCGTAGGAACTCCAGCAGGTCGGCGTCGTTGTGCGCCAGACCGAGGATCCGGCCGCGCACGGTGACGCGTCGCCCGCCGCTCGGGGTCGGACGGTGCACGACGATCGGGGCCTGTGGGGGCACAGCCCCAGGATGCGCCGGACCCGGCTTGATCGCAGCCGGCCGGGAGCGGACCGGGACCGGCGGGGCGCGCACCGGTCGGGGGCGCGAGGGCGCGGGGCCGGCGGACCGGCGCGGCGCGCACCGGTCGGAGGTACGGGCCGCGGGGCGGCGGGCACCGGTGGGGGTGGTGCACCGGCCGGGGAGGCGCGGCGGTCAGGCAGGCGGGCGCCGGCGCGGTTCACACCCCGTGTGAACCGCGTACGCGCACTTCCGCGCCGTGCGCCCTCCCGCGGCCGGCCCGGCACACGGCACCCTCATGGGTAAGGATTCCGGGCCGGAGAACCCCCGGGACCCGGGCCGCCGGTCACCCCCCCTACCGGCGGCCCCCCTCCTCTTCACGGCCCGCGGTACCGCAGTGCGGCGGTACCGCGGGCCGGTGGTGTCCGCGGTCAGGCGACAGCGTCGACGTCACCCTGTTGGGCGGCGGTCCACTTCAGGACCAGTGCCTGGTAGATCCGCTGCTCGTCCTCCGACAGGGGTCCGTCCGCGCGCGCCCAGAGTTCCCGGATGGCGCGGTTCAGGGCATCGGCGTCGGGCAGGGCGGGGTCGGGCACGGGCTTGGACATGCCGCCAGACTAATGGGCCATTCGGACGATCCGCTGTGACCCGCCACGCACCGTGACGATTCCCACGCCGCGGTCAGTGCGACGGCTGACCCGCGTCGGGGGTCAGCACACCCAGCCAGATCAGCGCGAACAGCGCCAGACCCAGCACTATCCGGTAGACCACGAACGGCATGAAGCTCCGCGTGGTGATGAACTTCATGAACCACGCGATGACGGCGTAGCCCACGCCGAAGGCCACCACGGTCGCGAAGACGGTCGGTCCCCAGGCGACGTGACCCTCGCCGACGGCCTTCAGCTCGAACAGACCGGACGCCAGGACGGCGGGGATGGCGAGGAGGAAGGAGTACCGGGCGGCCGCCTCGCGGGTGTAGTTCATCAGCAGGCCGCCGCTGATGGTCGCGCCCGACCGGGAGACCCCGGGGATCAGTGCCATCGCCTGGCACACTCCGAAGATCAGGCCGTCCTTCACGCCCAGGTCCCGCAGCGTCTTGGGGCCGGGCGAGGCCCGGTGCCTGCCGCCCTCCTGCGCCCGCGCCGCCAGCCGGTCGGCCACGCCGAGCACGATGCCCATGACGATCAGGGTGGTGGCGATCAGCCGCAGGTCGCGGAAGGGGCCCTCGATGTGCTCCTTGAGGGTCACGCCGAGCACGCCGATGGGGATCGAGCCGACGATCACCAGCCAGCCCATGCGCGCGTCGTGGTCCGAGCGCATCGTCCGGTCCGTCAGCGAGCGGAACCAGGCGGACAGGATGCGGCCGATGTCCTCGCGGAAGTAGATCAGCACCGCCGCCTCCGTGCCGATCTGCGTGATCGCCGTGAAGGCCGCGCCGGGGTCGTGCCAGCCGGCGAAGGCGGCGGTGAGGCGCAGGTGGGCGCTGGAGGAGATCGGGAGGAACTCCGTCAGCCCCTGGACGAGTCCGAGGATGAGCGATTCGAACCAATTCATGGGGCCAGGGCCGTCCCGAAATGTACGTGTGTGGTCGTTGGGGTCGGTGCAGCGTATCGCCTGAGGAGGAACGGACGGTGATCATCCGGTGTCGCGGAGCGGCGTCAGGAGGCGGGTGCCGCGCGCAACCGGTGCCGCTTGCGCCAGGCGACCAGCGCACCGGCCAGCGCGCTCACGACGATGAACCCGGCGGAGGCGAGGAACGCGGGGGACGTCGGCGACGCCGCCTGGGCCCCGGCGACCACATAGGCCGCAGTGTTCGGTACGCATCCCAGACCCGTGCCCGCGAGGAAGGGGAGGTAACCCATGCGGGAGATCGCCGCGCAGTAGTTGGCGGCGGCGAAGGGGACGCCGGGGAAGAGCCGGATCGCCAGCGTCGAGCGGAAGCCGTGCCGACTGAGCTGCCCGTCCGCCGCCGCCAGCCAGCGGCCGCGCAGGTACGGGCGCAGCGCGTCCCGGCCCAGCGCCCGGCCGAGCGCGAACGCGATGCCGGCCCCCAGGACGGTCCCGCCGACGGCCGCCGCCAGCCCGGCCTGCGTACCGAACAGGGCCCCCGCCGCCAGGTTCAACACGGGCCTCGGCACGAAGGCGGCGGTGCACAGGCCGTACGCGACCCCGAAGAGGACCGCCGCGCCGGCGACGCCCAGCTGCGGCGGCCAGCCGCCGTCCGCCAGCAGCCGGTGCGGCTCGTACGCGACGACGGCCGCCGCTCCGCCCGCGAGCAGGCAGACCAGGAGGGCCAGGCGCGCACCGGGCGACACCAGGAGGCGGGCACGGCGCGGGGCGGGACCGGCCGGGGGCCGGACGGCGGTCTGGAGCATCCGGGGAGCGTAACCGACGGCCCCCCGTGATCGCCGTGACCGAGAACCGCACCCGCGGCGGGAACCGGGGGCACCCCACCCGAAAACCCGTCGACGCGGGCGGTCCGGCCGGGGCAGGATCGTCGCCATGTTCCGGTACGCCTTCCTCGCAGCGCCGTCCGCAGTCGCGGACGCGCCGAAGGCTGCCGCCATCGTCCTGGACGGCGCCCGAAGCTGACCCTCCCCGGATCGTCCGGCGGACCCCGCAGGGGGAGGGTCGGTCAGGCCGAGGGGTCCCACCACGCTTCGAGTTCCGGAGAGGAACCACCCCGTCATGTCCAAGACGGCGTACGTGCGCACCAAGCCGCACCTCAACATCGGCACCATGGGCCACGTCGACCACGGGAAGACCACCCTCACGGCCGCCATCACCAAGGTCCTCAGCGAGCGCGGGGCCGGCGCCTTCGTCCCGTTCGACCGGATCGACCGCGCGCCGGAGGAGGCCCGACGCGGCATCACCATCAACCTGGCGCACGTCGAGTACGAGACCGACACCCGCCACTACGCGCACGTCGACATGCCCGGCCACGCCGACTACGTCAAGAACATGGTGACCGGCGCGGCCCAACTCGACGGTGCCGTCCTCGTGGTCTCCGCGGTCGACGGCGTCATGCCGCAGACCGCCGAGCACGTCCTGCTCGCTCGCCAGGTCGGCGTCGACCACATCGTCGTCGCCCTCAACAAGGCCGACGCCGGCGACGACGAGCTCACCGACCTCGTCGAGCTGGAGGTGCGCGAACTGCTCACCGCCCACGGGTACGGCGGCGACTCCGTCCCCGTCGTCCGGGTCTCCGGGCTCGGCGCCCTGCAGGGCGACCCGCGGTGGACGGCCTCGATCGAGGCGCTCCTCGACGCCGTCGACACGTACGTGCCGACGCCCGAGCGGTACGTGGACGCGCCGTTCCTCATGCCGATCGAGAACGTCCTCACCATCACCGGGCGGGGCACGGTCGTCACCGGCGCCGTCGAGCGCGGCACCGTGCGCGTCGGCGACCGGGTCGAGGTGCTCGGCGCGGACACCGAGACCGTCGTCACCGGCGTGGAGACCTTCGGCAAGCCGATGGACCGGGCGGAGGCGGGCGACAACGTCGCGCTGCTCCTGCGCGGCGTGCCGCGTGACGCCGTCCGCCGCGGGCACGTCGTGGCCCGGCCCGGCAGCGTCGTGCCGCGGCGGCGGTTCACCGCGCGGGTGTACGTCCTGTCGGCCCGCGAGGGCGGCCGCACCACCCCCGTCACGACCGGGTACCGGCCGCAGTTCTACATCCGCACCGCCGACGTGGTCGGCGACGTCGACCTGGGCGGTACGGGCGTCGCCCGCCCCGGCGAGACGGTCACCATGACCGTCGAGCTCGGGCGGGACGTCCCGCTGGAGCCGGGGCTCGGCTTCGCCGTCCGCGAGGGCGGCCGCACGGTCGGCGCGGGCACCGTGAGCGAACTGCTGTAGCGGTGCGCGCGGCTGGGAGAATGGGACGGTGACCGAGCCCCTCCCCGTCCTGCGCGCCGTCGACGGCGGCACCGCCAAGCTGATGCCGGACATCGACCGGGAGCGGGCGTGGCTGCTGACCGTCGACGGCGCGCCCCAGTCGTACGTCGACCTCGACGACCCCACGCATCTGGAGTTCGAGTACGCTCGCCGGCTCGCCCACGTCGTGGACGCCGCGGCCCACGAGGGCGCCCCCCTCGACGTCGTGCACCTGGGGGGAGGCGCCCTCACCCTGCCCCGGTACGTCGCGGTGACGCGGCCCGGCTCGCGGCAGGACGTCGTCGAGGCGGACCGGGGGCTGCTGGCGCTGGTGGAGGAGCACCTGCCCGTCCCGGAGGGCGCCGGCATCACCGTGCACGGAGCGGACGCGCGGGAGTGGCTCGCGGCGGCGCCCGCGGACTCGGCGGACATCGTCGTCGGCGACGTGTTCGGTGGCTCGCGCGTCCCCGCGCACCTGACCTCCGTCGAGTACGCGCGGGAGGTCGAGCGGGTGCTGCGGCCGGGCGGCTGCTACGTCGCGAACCTCGCCGACGGGGCGCCGTTCGCCTTCCTGCGCTCCCAGCTCGCCACGTTCGCGGCCCTCTTCGGCGAGCTCGCGCTCGTCGCCGAGCCGGCCGTGCTGCGCGGGCGGCGGTTCGGCAACGCGGTCCTGGTGGCCTCGCACGCGCCGCTCGACACGGCCCGGCTGACCCGCCGGGCGGCCGCCGACGCCTTCCCGGCGCGGGTGGAGCACGGCGAGGCGCTGGCCCGGCTGGTGGGGGACGCGCGGGTGGTGGGCGACGCGGACGCGGTGGCGTCGCCGGAGCCGCCGGGCGGAGCCTTCGGCATCGGCTGACCGAACACGGTCAGGCGCCCGGCGCCCGCCCGGTGGCGGTGTCGGCCCCGGTGGTCGAGGGCCGAGCCGGCTCCGGCCGCCTTTGCGTACCCGAACCGCCGGCGGTGTCCGCCACGGTGGCCGGTCCGGTGCCCGTGGCGGCTCCCGCGGTCGGTGTCCCGGTGGCGGGGGCGTCCGCCATGGCGACCGCTCCGGCGGCCTTGTCCGCCGCCGCGCCCGGCAGGCCCGGCGAAGGGACCCCCGGGCGGCCCGCGGCTTCCGGGTCGCGGCGCGTCAGGTTGCGCACGTCCGGGACGAGCAGCACCAGCGCCGTCACGACCACGATCAGCACCGCGCACCCCCACAGGGCCCGCGACCGGCCGAACGTGTCAGCGACCGGCCCGGCCAGGGCGGTCGACACCGGCAGCATCGCGGTCGAGCCGAACCAGTCGTAGGCGGAGACCCGCGACAGCTTGTCCTCCGGGATCTCCTGGTGCAGCGCGGTCATCCAGGCCACGCCGAAGGCCTCGACGGTCACCCCGGACACGAACATCACCGCCGCGAGGCCGGCGACCGGCAGCGGCACGGCGAGCGCCGCCGAGGGCAGCGCGAGCGGGAACACGCACAACGTGCCGACGAGCAGCATCCGGCGCGGCTTCCAACGCATCATCAGCACCGCGCCGGCGAGCGTGCCCACGCCGAACGCGGCGAGCGCCAGGCCCCAGGGCCGCGCGCCGCCCAGCGAGTCCCGGGCGACGAGCGGCCCGTACACGGACTCCGCCGCGCCGATGACGGCGACCACGATCGCGAACTGGGCGACGATCGCCCACAGCCAGGGGCGGCCGGCGACCTCCTTCCAGCCCTCGCGCAGATCGGCGAGCAGCCCGCCGCCGGCTGCCCGCTCGGGTATGTGCGACACGTCCAGGAAGGCGCGCAGCGCACCGGCGGCGGCGAACGCCGCGGCGTCGACGGCGAGGACCCAGCCGGGGCCGATCGCGGCGATCATGGCGCCGCCGAGCGCCGCTCCGCCGATCGCGGCGCCGTTCATGGACATGCGGAAGAGGGCGAAGGCCCGGCTCACCTGCTCCCCGCTGACGCTGGACATCAGCATGCCCTCGGCGGCGGGGTTGAAGAACGCCTGGCCGGTGCCGCCCAGGGCGGACAGCACCATCATGTGCCACAGGTCCGCCCGGCCGGTGAGCACGAGGACGGCGAAGAGCCCCTGCGAGACGCAGTTGAGGCTGTTCGCGGCGACCATCACGCGGTGGCGCGGCAGCCGGTCGGCGACCGCCCCGCCCACCAACAGGAAGAGGACGAGCGGCAGGGTGCGCGCGGCGGCGACCAGACCGACGTCGCCGGTGTCGCCGCCGGACTCCAGCACCGCGAACGCCGCCGCGATCAGGGCGCCGTGGCTGCCCAGGGACGTGATGACCGCGGCGCCGGTGAGCAGGACGTAGTTGCGTCCCGCCCACTCCGGGCGGCGTCGTCGCGGGCGGAGGGCGGCGGCGGGGGTTCTCACATCCCGGACTATCCCCGGTGGAACCCCGCGCCGCCAAACGGATTACCCGTCAGATCCGCGGAGGGAGGGAGCGGGCCCGGGCTCAGGAGCCCTCGGCCAGCCGGACCGTGCTGAGGATCTTCTGGATCGTGGCCTCCGGCACCTCGTCCGGAATGCCGGTGTTCCCGTACAGGACCCAGGAGACGAAGTCGCCCTTGGCGTTCTTGAAGGAGAACGCGATGGCCTTGCCGTCCGTGTCGCACTTGTTCTCGTGCTTGGTGCCGAGGGCCTTCGCCGTGGCGACGTGGCCGCTCACGCCGGACTTCGAGGTGTAGGGCACCGCCTTGGTGATCTTCACGGTGCCCTTGGGCTCGGTCTGCGCGTATCCCGCCCAGACCCAGCTGCCCGCCTCGTTGTACGCCGCCTCGGCGGTGTTCTTCGCGCCCTGGCCGCCCTTCGTGCCCGCGGAGGCGAGGCTCCACTTGTCCGGGGAGCCGTCCTTGTCGTCGTCGAAGGTGCACCACTCGCTCTTGTAGCGGCCCGGCGCCGACATGGTGACGACGGGGGAGCCGTCGCCCGCCTTCTCGTCCTCGAAGCCGGTGGCGACGCCCGAGCCGAGCACCTCCCAGTCGGCGGGTATGTCGAAGAGCGTGCCGCGCTTGGGGTTGTGGACGACCTTCCACCCCGGGACGGTCGGCTGGAGGGCCAACGAGCCGTCACGCGGGTTGCCGGAGGGCGACTGCGCCGGCTGCTGCACCGGGGCCGAGGGGGCCGAGGCGCTCTGGGACGGCGACGAACCGGCCGTGGCGGCGGGCTCCTTCTCCTCGCCGCCGAGGACCAGGTACCCCGTCACGCCGGCGGCGGCCAGGACCACGAGGGCGGCACCGATCGCGACGAGCGTCGTCTTCTTCTTGTCGTCGTTCGACGGCACCGGCGGGCCCGGAGGCTGCCCGGGCACCGCGTACTGCGGCACGGTGGGCTGCTGGTACGGGTTGTGCTGCGGGTACCCCTGCTGCTGGTACCCCGGCTGCTGGTACGGGTTCGGCTGTGGGTATCCCGGCTGCTGATAGGGATGGGGTGTGTTCGGGTCCTGCGGGTTCTGCTCGCCCCCGGGCGGCTGCTGTCCTGGCCACATGGGCTGTAACCATAGAGGGGAGGGGTGCGGGGTGCCATGCCCGGCCCCGTGCGGAAGGCTTCCCCGTCAAGCTACTGCCTGGTAACTTCGGGGCATGTCCGAGACGCTGCCGAACATCGGCGAGATGCTGCTGGCCACGGTTCCCATGGCCAAGACCCTGAACCTGGAGGTCGTCGAGGCGACCGCCGATCGCGCCGTGCTGCGCCTCCCCGACCAGCGGGACTTCCACAACCACGTCGGGGGCCCGCACGCCGGCGCCATGTTCACGCTCGGCGAGTCGGCCAGCGGCGCCATCGTCATCGGCGCCTTCGGGGACCAGATGGGGCGGGCCGTCCCGCTCGCCGTCAACGCGGAGATCGGCTACAAGAAGCTCGCCATGGGCGTGGTCACCGCCACCGCCACGCTGGGCCGCACCCGCGACGAGGTCATCGCCGAACTCGACGCGGGGCAGCGCCCCGAGTTCCCCGTACACATCGCGATCACGCGTGAGGACGGCGCGGTCACGGGCGAGATGACCATCACCTGGACGCTGCGTCCGCAGTCCTGAGCGACACCGCCCGCACCGCAGGCGCGGCCCGTGCCGCCCGCCGGCCCGCGACGGATCGCACCGCCCCGCCCCCGCACCCGCCCCCGGGTACGGGGGCGGCGCCATAGCCGGCCGCCGCGCCTCGCCGACCCGGCCGCCGCGCCTCGCGCACCCGGCCGCCGCGCCCGTCCGTCGAGGCGGGCAACCGGGCGGTCCCTCCCGGCGTCTCCCCCCGTGACCAGCGGCCCGCCCACGCGTCCGGGAGCCGCCCCCGTGACCCGGTAGGCTGCCTGCCCCCAGGGGTCACCTGTCGATACGGAGGAACCGGCGTTGCACGTCCAGGAGTGGCTCGAGACCGTCCCCGCGGTCAGCATCTACATCCTGGTGGGTGTGGTGATCGGGCTGGAGAGCCTCGGGATCCCGCTGCCGGGCGAGATCGTCCTCGTCAGTTCGGCGCTGCTCGCGTCCCAGCACGGGGAGATCGACCCGTACGTCCTGGGCGCCTGCGCCACGGCCGGCGCGATCATCGGGGACTCGATCGGGTACGCCATCGGCCGCAAGGGCGGCAGGCCGCTGCTGGCGTGGCTGGGCGGCAAGTTCCCCCGGCACTTCAGCGAGACCAACATCGCGATGGCCGAGCGGTCCTTCGAGAAGTGGGGCATGTGGGCCGTCTTCTTCGGCCGGTTCGTGGCGCTGCTGCGGATCTTCGCCGGGCCGCTGGCCGGCGTGCTGCGCATGCCGTACTGGAAGTTCCTCGTCGCGAACGTCTTCGGCGGCATCCTGTGGGCCGGCGGCACGACCGCGGTCGTCTACTCCGTGGGCGTCGTCGCCGAGGCGTGGCTGAAGCGCTTCTCGTGGCTCGGCCTCGTCCTCGCGGTCGCCGTGGGCCTCACCTCGATGCTCGTCCTGCGCAGCCGCGCGAAGAAGGCCGCCGCCAGGTCCGAGGCCGAGCGCGACGCCGCGGCCGCCGGGCGGCCGCACCAGGACCCCGTCCCCGCCGCGGTCGCGGCCACGGCCGCGGCCGACTGACGGGGACGGCGCCGGCGCCGCCGCGGGGGTACCGGTCAGGCCCCCGCGGCGTGCGCCTCGCGGTGCGCCCGCGCCAGCTCCAGGTACATCGCGGCGTTCACCCGGATGCCCTCCCGCTCCTCGTCGGTCAGCTGCCGCCGCACCTTCGCGGGGACGCCCGCGACGAGCGAGCCGGGCGGGACCCGCATGCCCTGCGGGACCAGCGCCTGCGCCGCGATGAGCGAACCGGCCCCGATGTGCGCGCCGTTCAGCACGGTCGCGCCCATGCCGACCAGGACGTCGTCCTCGACGGTGCACCCGTGCAGGACGGCGTTGTGGCCGACGGAGACCCGTTCGCCGACCGTCACCGGAAAGCCCGGGTCGACGTGGACGGTGCAGTTGTCCTGGATGTTGCTGTCCGCGCCCAGGACGATCGGACCCATGTCCGCGCGGAGCACGGCGTGGTACCAGACGCTCGACCCCGGTCCCATCGTCACCTCGCCCACCACCACGGAGGTCGGCGCGGCGAAGGCCGTGCCGTCCACCTCCGGCTCCCTGCCGCCCACGGCGGTGATCAGCGGTCCTCGCGTCATCTCGGCTCCTCGTGCGCTCGCGTGCGCTCTCGTGCGTCGGACGGGCGGCGGTGTCGCGCCCCGTCCTCCCGTCGTGCCCGAGGGAACCGTAGGCGACGGCCGGGCCGGGCCGGACGGTGGGGCGAACATCACAGCGCCGCGCTGTGACCGGCGCCGATCGGGCGCACTACCGTGGCCGGGTGCCCAGCAGCAGAAACACGTTCTCGTTCGCGTCGCTCGCCGCCTGGCGCCGCCGGGCGCTGTCGGCCGCGGTGCACCGGGGCTGGCGCTGGGTGCAGCAGACCGGCGCGGTGACGGCCGAACGGCCGGGTCCCCTGCGCTTCCGGCGCATCGGCGCCGGCACGAAGCTGGCCTTCCCCCAGGGCGCGGTCTTCGGCGAGGCGTGGATCGAGCTGGGCGAGTGCTGCATCATCGGCGAGCAGGTGACCCTCAGCGCCGGCATGCTGCCCGGCCTCGACCTCGGCCCCGACCCCGTGGTGACCCTCGGCGACGGCGTGGTCCTCGGGCGGGGCAGCCACGTGGTGGCGGACGCGCCCGTGACGATCGGCCGCGACACCTTCTGCGGACCGTACGTCTACATCACCTCGACCAACCACAGCTACGACGACCCGCACGAGCCGATCGGCCGGCAGTGGCCGCGCTCCGCCCCCGTGGAGATCGGCCCCGGCTGCTGGCTCGGCACGGGGGCGGTGGTCCTGCCGGGCGCGCGCCTCGGCCGGAACGTCGTCGTCGCCGCCGGGGCCGTCGTGCGGGGCGAGGTGCCGGACCACGCCGTGGTCGCCGGGGCGCCGGCCCGCGTCGTACGCCGCTGGGACGCCGACACCGGGTGGCAGCCCCCGCTGCGCACGCCGCCGCCGGTACCGATTCCGGACCACGTCACAGCGGCGCAGCTCGCGGCACTGGCCCACTGGGAAGGCCGCTGACGCGCCCGCCGGCGCGGCGCCCGCCCGCCACGCGCCGGCCGCCAGCCCGCTGACGCGACGCCTGCCCGCCGTCACCCCGCTGGCGCACCCGTCGCCACCCCGCTGACGCACTGCCGGTGCGGCGCCCCTCCCGCCAGGGGCCCGTCGCCACCCCGGCGGACCGCCTGACTGGCCGCCCTCCTGCGAGGGCGCCCAGTATGGAGGGTGAGGTGGATGGCGAAGTGTCCAGCGAGGGTGGCGGCGCGGCTGGGGCTCCGGGACTGCGGGCGGACCCCGCGGGCGGCGCCCCCGGTGCCGCCTGGCCGCCCGGTGGCGCGCCCCCGGCCGCCGGGCGGGCGCTGATGTTCGCCGGGGCGAGACTGGCGGCGGTGTACGCGCCGAGCCGGGGCGGCAGGGAGCTGCGGCTCGTCGGACCGGTGGGGGAGTCGGGCGTGCCGCCGGAGTGGCCCGCCGGCTACGCCGTGTCCGGGCGGTCGGCCGTGGCCGACGCGTACCGCGGCGGCCGCGCCCTGTGGCTCGGCCCGGACGAGCCGGCGGAGCGCCGCGCGGCCGTCCCGGGGACGGTCGCCGCCGACGCCTCGCTGGGCGTGCTCCCGATCGGCGCGGACGACCGACGCCTCGGCTGCCTGGTCGTGGTCGACGGTACCGGCGAGGGCTTCGACACCGACCGGCGCGCCTTCCTGGAGCTGTACGCCGAACAGGTCGCCGCCCGGATCGAGGCGGGCGCCGCCCCCGGCGCGGCGGTCGGCCCCGGTATGACGGCCACCCCCGGCGCGGCGGCGCCCGGCGCCGCGCCGGGGGGGATCGGCGCCGCGGGCCGGCCGGGCGCGGTCCCGGTGGCGGAAGGAGGGCGGGTCCACGGCGGCCTGCTGCCCGACCACGCCCTCACCACCGGACCGCTCGGCTCGTTCACCCTCGCCCTCCACACCGGCCGCATCACCGCGGACCCGTCGATGCTGGAGCTGGTCGACATCGACCCCGGGGAGTTCGACGGCCGCGTCGAGACGCTCCTCGCCCACGCCGTCCCCGACGACCTGCCCACCCTCATGTCCCTCGTCGAGCCCGGCAAGGGCGCCCCGGCCAGCCGCGAGCTGGAGTTCCGGGTCCGCCGGCCCACCGGCGAACTGCGCTGGCTGCGGCTGCGCTGCCGGGTGCTGGAGGACCCGGCGGGACGGCCCGAGCGGGTCCTCGGCGTCGTCGTCGACGCGTCCTCGCTGCGCCCGGAGACCGACGAGGTCGCACTCGTCCAGCGGCTGTCGGCCGCCCTCGCCGCCACGATGACCGCCCGCGACGTCGCCCTCGCCGTCGTCGAGGCGCTGCGCGACCCGCTCGTCGGAGCCGACCGCGTCGCCGTCGCCGGACTGGAGGCCGACCGGCTCGTCGTCACCGTCCTCGACCCGCCCGATCCCGCCGCCTGGCCGGACATCTGGCGCTCCGAGTGGCGCTCCGAATGGCCCGACACCCCGCTGCGCGCGCTGCCCACCCTCGCCACCGCGCTCCGCGAGGTCCGGGTCGGCCTCTGCCCGGCGGGCGCGGAGCTCGAACCGGCGCTGGAGGGCGTCGGACCCGGCGGGCTGGCCCTCCTGCCGCTGCCGGCCGAGGGCCGTGTCATCGGTGCGTGCCTCGCCGGCTGGGACACGCCGCACGAGTTCGGCGCCGAGGAGCGGTCCCTGCTCACCGCGACCGCCGGACTGGTCGGCCAGGCCCTCCGGCGCGCCCACGCCTTCGACGCCCAGCACGAACTCGCCACGACCCTCCAGCGCAGCCTGCTGCCCCGCCGGCTCCCCGCCCTCGCCGGCGGCGTCGCCGTGGCCCGCTACCTGCCCGCCATGGTCGGCCTGGAGGTGGGCGGCGACTGGTACGACGTCATCCCCCTGTCCGACAGCCGCGTCGGGCTCGTCATCGGGGACGTCCAGGGCCACAGCGCCGGGGCGGCCACCATCATGGGCCAGATCCGCACGGCCATCCGGGCGTACGCGGTGGAGGGCCATCCGCCGGACGTCGTCGTCTCCCACGCCAACCGGCTCCTCGTCGGCATGGAGACCGACCTCTTCGCCACCTGCTGCTACGTCGAGCTCGACATGGAGGAGGGCGACGCCTGGATCGTCCGCGCCGGGCACCTCGCCCCGCTGCTGCGCCACCCGGACGGCGCCACGGAGGAGATCGACACCGAGGGCGGCCTCCCGCTCGGCATCCTCGCCGACGCCGACTACCCGATCACCGCCGCCGGGCTCGTCCCCGGCACGGTCCTCGCCCTCCTCACGGACGGGCTCGTCGAGTCCGCCGCCCTCCACCTGGAGGACGGCATGCGCCGGATGCGCGGGCTGCTGGCGGCGGCCGACCCGTCCGACGCCGGGCGCATGGCCGACGGGCTCCTCGGCGACGGCTCCCGCCGCGACGACGACGTGGCGCTGCTCCTCCTGCGCTACGACGGGACGAGCGTCCGGCCCATCCGGGCCGGGTGGACCGTGTGGCGGCTGCCGGACGCCGTCATGCACGCCCGCCGCTTCACCGCCCGCACCCTGCGAGGCTGGGGGGTGGCCGAGGAGGCCGACGCCGCCCTGCTCGTCGTCTCCGAACTGGTCACCAACGCACTGATCCACACCCAGGGCCCCGTCCGGCTCGACCTCACGCTCGCGGGCGACCGGATGCGGATCGCCGTGACCGACGCCTCGCCGCGGGCCCCCGCCAAACCGGTCGTCGCCGACTGGGAGTCCACCGGGGGACGGGGGCTGCTGCTGGTCGAGGCCATGTCGGCGACCTGGGGCTCGGTGCCGGTCAGCGGCGGCAAGCAGGTGTGGAGCGAGTTCGTCGTCGACCCCGCGCCCGGGCCCGTGGACGCGGGCGCAGGTGCCGCCCCGCCGGGCGGTCCGTGAGGAGGAGGTGGTCCCCGTGCTTCCCGTGGTCCCCCTGTGGCGGCGGCGGCGTCGCCGGCGCGGCCGCCGCCGGCCCGCCGTCGCCGCGGCGCTGTCGCTCGCGGTGGCCCTCGCCGCCTGCGGTACGGCCGACCAGGCGTACCTGGACGGCGGGCCGCGCCCCGAGACGGAGTTCACGCCCAGGATCGGCCTCCTGTTGCCCGACACGCACACCGCGCGGTGGGAGACGTTCGACCGGCCGCTGTTCGAGGCGAAGGTCCTCCAGCTGTGCCCCGGGTGCGCCGTGGAGTACGCCAACGCCCAGGGCGGCGTGGCGACCCAGAAAGCCCAGGTCGAATCGATGATCACCAAGGGGGTCGACGTCCTCGTCCTCGACCCCGTCGACGCCCGCGCCCTCAGCTCCTCGGTACGCAAGGCGGACCGGGCGGGCGTCCCCGTCGTCAGCTACGACCGGCTCGCGGAAGGCCCCGTCTCCGGCTACGTCTCCTTCGACGGCCGCCAGATCGGCAGGATCCAGGGGAAAGCCCTCCTCACCGCCATGGGTCCCGCCGCGGACGGCGGACAGATCGTCATGGTGAACGGCGACCCCGCCGACCCGAACGCGGCCGCGCTGGAGCGCGGCGCACTGGACGTCCTGCGCGGCAAGGTGCGGATCGGCAAGTCGTACGACACGGACCGGTGGCGCCCGGAGATCGCCCACACCGACATGACCGGCGCCGTCGCCGCGCTCGGCGCGGGGAACATCGACGGCGTGTACGCCGCCAACGACGGACTCGCCGGCGGGGCCATCGCCTCGATGAAGGCCAACTTCATCAGGCCGCTCCCGCCGGTGACCGGGCAGGACGCCGACCTCTCCGCCATCCGGCGGATCCTGGTGGGAGAGCAGTACATGACGGTGTACAAGCCGTTCGGGCCGCAGGCCGAGGCCGCCGCCGCGATGGCCGTCGCGCTCGGCCGCGGCGACCCGCTGGACGCCGTCGCCCCGCACGTGGCAGGCGACGGCACCGGGCGGCGCGTACCGGCCGTGCTGCTCACCCCGGTACCCGTCACGGCCGCCACGATCGGGGACACGGTCGTCCGGGACGGCATGTACACCGTCGCCCGGATCTGCACCCCGGAGTACGCCTCGGCGTGCGCGAAGGCCGGACTCACCGTGTAATCGGGCGGAGAGGAGGTGGTTCGCCGTGTCGGTCCCGCCCCTGCTGTCGCTGCGCGGGATCTGCAAGCGCTTCGGCGCCGTCCAGGCCCTCGACGACGTGGAGCTGGAGGTCAGGGCCGGTGAGGTCGTCGCCCTCATGGGCGACAACGGCGCCGGCAAGTCCACCCTCGTCAAGGTCATCGCCGGGGTCGGCCCCGCCGACGCTGGCACCGTCGAGTGGGAGGGCCGCCCCGTCCGGATGAAACGCCCCGACGACGCCCACGCCCTCGGCATCGCGACCGTCTACCAGGACCTCGCGCTGTGCGACAACCTCGACGTGGTCGCCAACCTGTTCCTCGGCCGCGAGCCGTGCCGGGTCGGTCTCCTCGACGAGGTCGGGATGGAGCGGCGCACCCGGGACCTGCTGGGGTCGCTCGCCATCCACGAACCGGACCTGAGGGCGCCCGTGGCCGCCCTCTCCGGCGGCGAACGGCAGACCGTCGCGATCTCCCGCGCGCTCGTCGGCGAACCGCGGCTGCTCCTCCTCGACGAGCCGACCGCGGCCCTCGGCGTCCAGCAGACCAGCCGCTTCCTCGACCTCGTCGAGTCGCTGCGCGACCGGGGCACGGGCGTGCTGCTGATCAGCCAGAACCTGGGTGACATCAAGGCCGTCGCCGACCGCGTCGCCGTACTGCACCTCGGCCGGAACAACGGGTTCTTCGACGTGGGCACCACCGCGCAGGAGCAGATCATCTCGGCCGTCACCGGTGTCACCACCCTCCACGGCGCGGGCCGCCGTCCGCCCCACGCGCGCCGGGGGGAGCGGTGAACGCGCTCCGGCGGGTCCTCAGGAGCGGCGGCGGCGCCCTCGCCCGGCGGCTGAGCGGCGGCGAGCTCGGGGCGCTTCCGGTCGTCGCCGGCGTCGTCGTGATCTGGACGGTCTTCCAGATCCTCAACTCCAACTTCCTGTCCCCGCGGAACCTGTCCAACCTCAGCGTCGACATCGTCGGCACCGGGATGATCGCCGTCGGGGTGGTCTTCGTCCTGCTGATCGGCGAGATCGACCTGTCCGTCGGCTCCGTCAGCGGACTGGCCGCCGCCGTGTTCGCCGTGCTCAACGTGGAGCGCGGCGTGCCGGAGTGGCTCGCCGTCCTGGTCGCCGTGGCCGGCGGGGCCCTGGCCGGCTCGGTCCACGGTTCGTTCGTCGCCCGGGCGGGCGCGCCGGCGTTCGTGGTCACCCTCGCGGGGCTGCTCGGCTGGAACGGCCTGATGCTGTACGTCCTCGGCACCAGGGGCACGGTCAACCTCGACGAGGGAGGACTCGTCGCCGAGCTGACCGGCTTCTACTTCCACGACGTGGCCGCGGCCTACTCGCTGGCGGCGTTCGGCACCCTCGTCTGCTTCCTCGTCCACTACGGGGACCGCCGCCGGCGCCGGGCCGCGGGCCTGCCGCACCGGCGGCTCACGGAGGTCGCCGTACGGACCGGCGCGGTCGCGCTCGTGGCGTTCGCCGCCGCGCACGTCCTCAACCGCTTCCAGGGGCTGCCGCTGGCGCTGCTCGCCTTCCTGGCCGTCGTCGGGGGCCTCGACCTCGTCCTGCGCCGCACCCGGTACGGGCGGAGCGTCTACGCGCTCGGCGGCGGGATCGAGCCGGCCCGCCGTGCCGGCATCGACGTGGTGCGCGTGCGGGTGTCGGTCTTCGTGCTGTCGGGGACGATGGCCGCGGTCGGCGGGCTGTTCCTCGCGTCGCGCATCACCTCGGTCAGCCAGACGTCAGGGTCGGGGCTGCTGCTGATGAACGCCATCGCCGCGGCCGTCATCGGCGGCACGAGCCTCTTCGGGGGGCGCGGCACGACCTGGTCCGCCCTGCTCGGCATGCTCGTCATCCAGTCGATCGCCTCCGGGATGTCCCTGCTGGGCATCCAGGCGGCCGTCCAGTTCATGGTGACCGGCTGCGTGCTGCTGGCGGCGGTGGTCCTGGACAGCGTGACGCGGCGCACCCGCCGGGAGCACGGCAGGGCCTGACGGGGGCGCGGCAGGGGTGGGCCCGCGGGTTCGCGTGCCGGGTTGGGCCCGTGCCGGGGTGTGCGCGGCTCGGTGGGACCGTGCGGGGTCGGGCCCCGCCCCCGGTCGGGACCGCGCCGGGTCGGGCCGGCCCCGGACTGGGTCCGCGCCGGGGTGTGCCCCGGCCGGAGGCCGGGGATGCGGCGGCGGAGGTCAGACCAGGCCGAGCGCGGGGATCTCGATCGCGGGGCAGCGGTCCATCACCATGTCCAGGCCGGCGGCGCGCGTGCGTTCCCACGCCTCCTCGTCCACGACGCCGAGCTGGAACCAGACCGCCCGGGCCCCCTTCGCCACCGCCTCGTCCGCGATGGCCCCGGCCAGGGCGCTGTGGACGAAGACGTCCACGACGTCCACCGGGAAGGGGATGTCGGCCAGGGTCGCGTACCCCTTCTCGCCGTGCACGGCCTCGGCCTTGGGATGCACCGGCACGATCCGCTTGCCGAAGCGCTGGAGCACGGCGGCCACGCCGTACGCCGCGCGGGACCGGTTGCCGGACAGGCCGACGACGGCCCAGGTGTCGCCGGTCTCGGTGAGGATCCTGCGGATGGTCTCCGTGTCGCCGTACACGTGCGTTCTCCCACCTGTCCTGGCCCCCTGCCGGGGCCGCTTCGTAGCGGGCAACCGCGCCGCGCCGCCCGCCATTCCCCGACGGCGTCCGCCGTGCCGGACCTCCGGTGGCGCCGGCGGCGACGGGAGGGCCGGGAGGAGGAAAGTCTTCCCTCAACGCTCGGATAGTGTAACTATCTGATTGTAGGTAGTGTCGCTATCCGTTCGCTGCTGGCCGAGGAGTCCCGCCATGCCCACGATCCCCTGGACCGCCCCCACCACCCCGCCGTCGAACGCCCCGGCCTACGTCATGGCCTCGCGCTTCGAGGTGCGCTCCCTGACGGACGTGCCGCGCTTCCTCCTCCGGTCGTTCGCCGCCTGGCGCCAGCTCGCCACCGCCCCCGGCGCCTACGGGGCCTCGCTCGTCGCCCGGCCGCTGCGGCGGACCTTCTACACGCTCTCCGCCTGGCAGGACCGCGACGCCCTGTACGCCTACGCCCGCGCCGAACCTCACGGGACGATCATGAAGGAGCTGCGCTCCACGACCCGGGACTCCGCCTTCACCTACTGGGAGACGACCACCGACGCCCTGCCGGTCCAGTGGGACGAGGCGTGGCGGCGCCTGGCGGAGGACGCCACCCCCAGCGGCCGGTGAACCACCCCGTAGGGTGGCGGGATGCAGGAGCAGTACCGCACGGTGGCCCGCGAGGGCGTGCACGAGACCGAGATCAACCGGTCGCGCTTCCTCTGCGCGCTCGCCCCCGCCGCGACCGAGCGCGAGGCGCAGGAGTTCGTCGCCCGCGTCCGCCGGGAGCACCCCACCGCCACCCACAACTGCTTCGCGTACGTCATCGGCGCCGACGCCGCCGTCCAGCGGGCCAGTGACGACGGCGAGCCCGGCGGCACCGCCGGCGCGCCGATGCTCCAGA
Source organism: Streptomyces changanensis (assembly GCF_024600715.1). Taxonomy (NCBI): domain Bacteria; kingdom Bacillati; phylum Actinomycetota; class Actinomycetes; order Kitasatosporales; family Streptomycetaceae; genus Streptomyces; species Streptomyces changanensis. The sequence continues at coordinate 812,750 of NZ_CP102332.1, read as the reverse complement.
TGCTCCTGCGGCGCGACGTCCGGTACGCCGTCGCCGTCGTCACCCGGTACTACGGCGGTGTGAAGCTCGGCGCCGGCGGGCTGATCCGCGCCTACGGCGGGGTCGTCGGTGAGGCGCTCGACGAGCTCGGCACCGTCACGCGCCGCCGCTACCGGCTCGCCACGGTCACCGTCGACCACCAGCGCGCCGGCAAGCTCCAGAACGACCTGCGGGCCGCCGGCCGGGCCGTCCGCGACGTCCGGTACGCCGACGCCGTCCGCATCGAGGTCGGCCTGCCGGACGCGGACGTCGACGCCTTCCGTGGCTGGCTGGCCGACGCGACGGCCGGCACCGCCGTCCTGGAGCTCGGCGGCGAGGCGTACGGCGCGGACTGACCCCGACCGGCCCCCCGCTCCCACGCCTGCACCGCTCCCGGACCCGTACCGCCCACGCCGCCCCAAGCCTGCACCGCTCCCCGACCCGTACCGCCCACGCCGCCCCACGCCTCCACCGCTCCCCGACCCGTACCGCCCACGCCGCACCACGCCTCCACCGCTCGGCCACTCAGGGCCCCGGCCGGGTCCCGCCGCCGCGGTCGTTCCCCGGGGCCCTGCCACGGCGTCCCCGGCCGGAGGCGGTGGCCGGGGCGGCGCCGAGGTCCGGAGGCCGACGGCCGGAGCCACCCCCGGCGGATGGCAGACTTGCCTACCGGCCCGGGTGGCGGACGAGTGGGACGGATGGGGGCGGAGCGGCACCGTGAGACTTCTGCACACCTCGGACTGGCACCTCGGCCGGTCCTTCCACCGCGTCAGCCTCCTCGACGCCCAGGCCGCCTTCCTCGACCACCTGCTCGCCACGGTCCGCGAGCACGCCGTGGACGCGGTCCTCGTGGCAGGCGACGTCTACGACCGCGCCGTACCGCCGCTCGCCGCCGTCGAACTCTTCGACACCGCCCTGCACCGGCTCGCGGACGCCGGCGTCCCCACCGTGATGATCTCCGGCAACCACGACTCGGCCCGCCGCCTCGGCGTCGCCTCCGGTCTCATCCGACGCGCCGGCATCCACCTGCGCACCGACCCCGCCGGCATCGGTACGCCCGTCCTGCTGCCCGACCCGCCCCACGGCGACGTCGCCTGCTACGGGCTGCCCTACCTCGAACCGGCCCTGGCCCGCGACCCGCTCGGCGCGGCCGCCACGACTCACCGCGCCGTCCTCGCCGCCGCCATGGACCGCGTCCGCGCCGACCTCGCCGGCCGCCCCGCCGGCACCCGCTCCGTCGTCCTCGCCCACGCCTTCGTCGCCGGCGGCGAGGCCAGCGACAGCGAACGCGACATCACCGTCGGCGGCGTCGCCGCCGTCCCGGCGGAGGTCTTCGACGGCGTCGACTACGTCGCCCTGGGCCACCTGCACGGCGCGCAGGCCCTCACCGACCGCGTCCGCTACTCCGGCTCGCCCCTCGCGTACTCCTTCTCCGAGTGGCGGCACCGCAAGACCACCTGGCTCGTCGACCTCGCCCCCGACGGCGGCGTCACCGCCGAGCGGATCGACTGCCCCGTACCGCGCCCCCTCGCCCGCCTCCGCGGACGGCTCGACGACCTCCTCGCCGACCCGGCGCTCGCCCGGCACGAGGACGCGTGGGTCGAGGCCACCCTCACCGACCCCGCCCGCCCCGCCGACCCCATGGCGCGGCTCGCCGAACGCTTCCCCCACACGCTCAGCCTCGTCTTCGACCCCGAGCGCACCGAGGGCGACGGCGGACCGCCCTCGTACGCCCTGCGGCTGCGCGGGCGCACCGACCAGCAGATCGCGGAGGACTTCGTGGCCCACGTCCGCGGCGGCGCCGCACCCGACGCGCACGAGCGCGCGGCGCTGCACGGCGCCTTCGCCGACGTCCGCGCCGACGCGTCCGTGCGCGAACGCGAGGTGGACGGATGAGGCTCCACCGGCTCCGCGTCACCGGCTTCGGCCCCTTCGGCACCGCGCAGGAAGTCGACTTCGACGCCCTCTCCGCCGCCGGCCTGTTCCTCCTCCACGGCCCGACCGGCGCGGGGAAGACCTCCGTCCTCGACGCCGTCTGCTTCGCCCTGTACGGCTCCGTGCCCGGCGCCCGGCAGGCCCCCGGCGCCACGCTGCGCAGCGACCACGCCGCGCCCGGCACCGCCACCGAGGTGCTCCTCGACCTCACCGTCGCCGGCCGCCGGCTGGAGATCACCCGCCGGCCCGCCCAGCCCCGCCCCAAGAAGCGCGGTACCGGCTTCACCACCGAGAAGGCGCAGTCCTGGCTGCGCGAGTACGACCCCGCGACCGGCACCTGGACCGGCCTCAGCCGCTCGCACCAGGAGATCGGTGAGGAGGTCGCCCAGCTCATCGGCATGAGCCGCGACCAGTTCTGCCAGGTCGTCCTGCTGCCCCAGGGCGACTTCTCCCGCTTCCTGCGCGCCGACGCCGAAGCCCGCGGCAAGCTCCTCGGCCGCCTCTTCGACACCCGCCGCTTCGCCGCCGTCGAGGAGCGCCTCGCCGATCTGCGCCGCGCCGCCGAACAGCGGGTGCGCGACGGCGACCAGCGGCTGCTCGCCCTGGCCCACCGGATGGCGCAGGCCGCGGGGGACGCCGCGGGCGACTGGCCCGCGCCGGCCGGCGCGCCCGGGGAGCCCGGACTCGCCGAGGCCGTCCTCGGCTGGGCCGCGGTCGCCCGCTCGGGCGCCCGGGAGGCGCTCGACGCCGCCGACCTCGCGCTCACCGCCGCCGAGTCCCGGCAGGCCGCCACCCGTCTGGCCCTCGACGCCTGCCGGGACCGCGCCGCCCGCCGCGCCCGGTACGAGGACGCCCGCCGCCGCGCCGCCGAGCTCGACGCGCGCCGGCCCGAGCGGGACGCCTGGCGGGCCCGGCTCGACGAGGCGCGCCGGGCCGAGCGCGTCGCCGGACCGCTCGCCCTGCGCGACGCCGCCCGGCGCGACCACGACGAGGCCGACGCCGCGCACGCGCGGGCCCTGGTCGCCCTCCCCGCCGACCTGGCCGGGGCGGACGCCGACCGGCTGACCGCCCTCGAACAGGCACACCGCCAGGAGCTCGGCGGCCTCGACGCCGCCCGCCGCGCCGAGGAGCGGGTCACGCTCCTCACCCGCGAACGCGCCGACCTCGACCGGCAGGCGCGGGCCGACGACGAGACCCTCCACGACGCCGCCGCCTGGCTGGCCGACTGGGACGCGACCCGCCGCGCCCTTGCCGACCGCGTCGACGCCGCCCGCGAGGCCGCCACCCGCGCCGAGCACCTCGCCGGGCGGCTCGCACCGGCCCGCCGTCGACTGGCCGCCGCCCGCCGCCGCGACGCCCTCGCCCGGGAGGCGGCAGCCGTCCAAGCCGGCCTCACCGCCGCCAGGGACCGGGCCAACACGGCCCACGAGACCTGGCTCGACCTGCGCGAACGCCGCCTGCGGGGCATCGCCGCGGAACTCGCCGCGCACCTCGCGGACGGCGCTCCCTGCGCCGTCTGCGGCTCCGCCGACCACCCGCGCCCCGCCCGGCCCACCGCCGACCACGTCGACCGCGCGGCCGAGGCGGCGGCTTACGAGGCGCACACCCGCGCCGCCGAATCCCGCGCCGCCGCCGAACGCGAACTGGCCGCCCTCGGTGAGGCCCTGGCCGCCGCGGCGGCCGAGGCGGCGGACCCGGACGGCGCCGAACAGGGCCCCGGGGACCCGGCCGCCCGCGCCACCGTGCCCCGCCCCGCCGCGTCCCCCGAGGCGACCGCGGCACCCGCAGCACTCCGGCCACCCGAAGCGGCCGCAGCCGCACCACCCTCGGCGCCCGGCGCGTCCGGGACCGGGTCCGACTCCGCGTCCTCGTCGGCGCCCGCCGCGTCCGGGACCGGGTCCGGGGTCGCTTCGGGCTCCGCGGCCGCTTCGGGGTCCGGGTCCGGGGGCGGGTCCGCCGTCGCCGTCCTCGCCGTCGCCGGGCCGACCGCCGCCGAACTGGCCGAGCTCGTCGCCGACCTGGAGCGGCGGCACGCCGAGGCGTACGAGCTGGCCGCCGCCGCCCACCCCGCCCGGGAAGCCCTCGAACGGGCCGAGCGGGAGCACGCGCGGCGCCTCGACGAGCACCGGCAGGCGGAGGTGCGGGCCGCCGCCAGGGCGTCACGCCGTGAAGCGCTCGACCAGGAGCAGGCCGCCCTGGAGGCGGAGCTCGCCCGGATCCTCGGCGACGGGCGCGACACCGTCGCGCGGCGGCAGGCCGCGCTGGAGCGCCGCATCGCCGCCCTCGCCGCGGCCGCCGGCGCCGTACGCGCCGCCGAATCCGCCGCCAGGCGGTTCGAGGAGGCGGACGAGCGGCTCGCCGACGCCGCCCACCGGGCCGGCTTCGCCACCCCGCGCGCCGCCGCGGACGCCCTCCTCGACGACGCCCGGCAGCGCGACCTCCAGCGCCGCGTCGACGCCTGGCAGGCCGAGGCCGCCGCAGTGGCCGACCGGCTCGCCGAGGACGGCGCACGCGCCGCAGCCGAGGGCCCGCCCCCCGACGTGCCCGCCGCCCTCGCCGCCCACGACGCCGCCGAGCGCGCCGTCCGGACCGCCGCCACCACCCTGGCGGCACACCGCGAACGGTGCGCCGAGCTGGACCGGCTGTCCGCCCGTGTGGTGGAGGAGCTGCGCCGACTGGGTCCGCTGCGCACCGAGTACGACCGGGTGGCCCGGCTCGCCGCGCTGACCGCCGGCACGTCAGCCGAGAACGAGCGGCGGATGCGTCTGGAGTCGTACGTCCTCGCCGCCCGGCTCGAACAGGTCGCGGCCGCCGCGACCGAACGGCTCCAGCGCATGTCGTCGGGCCGCTACACGCTCGTCCACTCCGACGCGCGCTCCGGTGGCCGGCGCGCCGGCCTGGGACTGCACGTCGTCGACGCCTGGACGGGCAGCGAACGCGACACGGCGACGCTCTCCGGCGGGGAGACGTTCTTCGCTTCGCTGGCCCTCGCGCTCGGCCTCGCCGACGTCGTCACCGACGAGGCGGGCGGCGTCCGCCTCGACACCCTCTTCATCGACGAGGGGTTCGGCAGCCTCGACGAACAGACCCTCGACGAGGTGCTGGACGTGCTCGATTCGCTGCGCGAACGGGACCGCAGCGTCGGCATCGTCAGCCACGTCCCCGACCTGCGCCGCCGCGTCCCCGCACAACTGGAGGTCGTCAAGGGCCGCGACGGCTCCCGGGTCAGGCTGCGGGCCGGGACGGGCCTCAGCGGCTGACGGGACGGCGCCGCAGCGGTGACGAGTACACGACGCTCGTCGTCACCGAGCCGAGGGCGCCGACCTTGCCGGCCACCTGCTCCAGGTGCGCCATCGAGCGGGCCGCGACCTTCAGCACGAAGCAGTCGTCCCCCGTGACGTGATGCGCCTCCAGGACCTCCGGCGTCGTCGCCAGCAGGTCGTGGAACGGCTTGTAGTTCCCGTGCGGGTAGCGCAACCGGACGAAGGCCAGGATGGGGAGACCCAGCCGCTCGTGGTCCACGACCGCCGTGTAGCCGGCGATGATCCCGGCCTCCTCCATCCGGCGGACCCGCTCGGTCACGGCGCTCGCCGACATCGACACGGCCCGCGCCAGCTCCGCGAAGCTCGCCCGTCCCTGCTCCTGGAGGGCCTGGAGTATGCGCCAGTCCGTGGCGTCCGGTGAATGTTCCGTCATGGACGAGGAATAGCAGGGGATTCCCCGGCGGTTCAAGGGCTCGGCCGGGGATCGCCCCTTCACCGTAATGATCGTCGACCGTAGATTCCTTGCCATGACCCCCTCCACGGACCCCACGGCCACCTCCACGGGCCCCATGACCCCCTTCACGGACCCCACGGCCACCTCCACGGACCTCAAGGACCCCGCGTCCCCCGCCGCCCCGTCCGCCACCGCGTCCCCGGCCGTCAGTCCGGTGCTGCGCGTGCCGCCCGCCGCCCCCGCCGCGGCGGCCGCCCACTTCGCCGCGAGCCTGGCCTTCCACACGGACGTCTCCGACGTCGCCGCCGCCCTCGCCGCCGACGGTGACCCCGGGTTCGTCGTGCTCGACTCGCGCTCCACCGAGGCGTGGGAGCAGGGGCACGTCCCCGGCGCCGTCCACCTCCCGACGGCCCTCGTCGCCGAGCACGCCGAACGGCTCCTCGACCGGGCCGTCCCGGTGGTCACCTACTGCTGGGGCCCCGGCTGCAACGGCGCCACCCGCGCCGCCCTCGCCCTCGCCGAACGCGGCTTCCGGGTCAAGGAGATGCTCGGCGGCTTCGAGTACTGGGTCCGCGAGGGGTTCCCGTACGAGACCCGGGAGGGCCGGCGCCACCGGGAGGCCGACCCCCTCACCGCACCGGCCGGCGCGGACGCCTGCGGCTGCTGACCCCGCCCGCGCCCGGGCCGTGGGCGGCGGACCGGGCGGGGCGGTGGACCGGGCGGGGCGCGTCCGGCACGCGGCCGGTCGTGACCGGTCCGTGGGCGGGCCCCCCGCCCGCCCCCGTCGGCGTGGCGTCAGAGTCGGGACAGCTCGTCCACCAGGTCGTCCAGGCCGAGGGGGCCCTGGGAGAGCGCCGCCATGTGCCACTTCTTCGCGTCGAACGCCGCGCCGTGGGCCCGGCGCGCGTTCTCCCGGCCCAGCAGCCAGGCCCGCTCGCCCAGCTTGTAGCCGATGGCCTGCGCCGGCATCGACAGGTACCGGACCATCTCGCTCTCGACGAACTCCGGCGACCGGCTGCTGTGCCGCTGGAAGAACTCCTGCGCGAGCTCCGGCGTCCACCGCTCACCGGGCCGGTACGGCGAGTGCGCGGGGATGTCCAGCCCGAGGTGCATGCCGATGTCGACGATCACCCGGCACGCCCGCATCATCTGCGCGTCGAGGTAGCCGAGCCGCCGCTCCGGGTCGGGGAGGAAGCCCAGCTCGTCCATGAGCCGCTCCGCGTACAGCGCCCAGCCCTCCGCGTTGGCGCTGACCATGCCGACCGTCGCCTGGTAGCGGGAGAGCCGGTCCGCCACGTGCGCCCACTGCGCCAGCTGGAGGTGGTGCCCCGGCACGCCCTCGTGGTACCAGGTGGAGACCAGGTCGTATACGGGGAAGCGCGTCTCGCCGTTGACGGGGAGCCAGGTCCGGCCGGGTCGGGAGAAGTCCTCCGACGGGCCCGTGTAGTACGGCGCCGCCGCGCTGCCCGGGGGCGCGATGCGCGACTCGACGCGCCGGACCCGCTCGGCGAGTTCGAAGTGCGTGCCGTCGAGGGCGTCGATCGCCTCGTCCATGAGCCGCTGGAGCCAGACCCGGGTCTCCTCCACGCCCTCGATGTGCGTCCCGTGCTCGTCGAGGTGGGCCAGCGCCTCCCACGGGCCGGCGCCCGGCAGGATCTTGGCGGCCTCCTTCTCCATCTCGCCGAGGAGGCGGTGGTACTCGTCCCAGCCGTAGGCGTACGCCTCGTCCAGGTCGAAGTCGGTGCCGTTGTGGTACCGGGACCATCGGGCGTACCGCTCGCGGCCCACCGTGTCCGGCGCGTCCGCCACGGCGGGGGCGTACACGTCGCGCATCCAGTCCCGCAGCCCGGCGACCGCCGCGGTGGCGCCGCGCGCCGCCACGTCCAGTTCCCGGCGCAGCGCGGACGGCCCGGCCGCGGCGAACTCCTCGAACCAGCCGCGGGCACCCTCGGCGCTGCCGGCCCACTTGCCCAGCTGGTCCACGAACGTGGCCGTGGCGCGCGGCCCGCCCGGCAACCCGCGGTCCAGCCCCAGCGCGAGGGACTCCCGGTACCCGTCGAGCGCGGCCGGTACGGCGCGCAGCCGCTCCGCGACGGCCGCCCAGTCCTCGTCCGTCTCCGTCGGCATCACCGTGAACGCCATCCGCACGCTGTGCGCGGGGGAGCGGAGGTTGCTGACGGTGCGCAGGCCCTCCTGTGCCTCGTGGACGGCCAGTTCGGCGGTGAGGCGCTCCCGCAGGAGCCGCCCGCAGCGGCGTTCGGCGTCTCCTGCGGCCTCCGGCAGGAGCTCCGCCGCGTCGAGCCGGGTGAGCGTCTCGCGGGCCAGGACGGCCAGTTCCTCCTGGCCGGCGGGGGAGAAGTCGGGGAGGAGCGCGGAGCACTCCCGCACGCCCAGGTACGTGCCGGTGACCGGGTCGAGGGCGACGAGGGCGTCCACGAAGGCGTCCGCGACCTGTCGCGGAAGAGCGCTGCTGGGGGTATCTGGCATGCCCCCATCCTGGTACGCGGCCGCCGCCCGCGTCACCTCGTTCGATCACAGTCGGCTGACAAACGAGCGACCGTCGCGCACCCCGGTCGCGCGGTGCGGCACGCCGGACCCCCGGGGGGTCGAGGCGCGTCGGCGCGTCCGCCGCGGCGCGGCACCGGGACCGGGCGCGCCGGGGGTCGGCGCGACCTGTGCCGGAGCCGGGCCGGACCCTGCCCGCCGCCCGAAGGCCAAGCCGGCGGGGCGGGTGCGGCCCCGGCCGTCCAGGGACGCGGCGGGCGGGTCGCCGGCCGGGTGGGGCGGAGGTACGGCCCGGTTCGCGGGGTGGCCGACTTTGGCCGGATCACGTCTCTCCGGCAGGACGGGAATCAGGGCCGGGGCCGGTGCGGGGCGCTCTGACCGGCGGGACCCTGCTCGGCGGCCCCCTCGGCGTACGGGCCGCGCCGGTCGTGGTCCCCGGCCGACTTGTGACGTTCGGCGTGCGGGGCGCGCAGCCGGGCGGTGATCACCAGGGTGCCTTCCTCGATCTGGTAGTCGAGCGGCAGGTTCAGCGCGCGCATCGCGGCGACCATGCCCGTGTTGGACGACTGGGTGACCGCGTACACGCTGTCGCACCCGGCGTCCACGGCGAGGCCCACCAGGCGGCGCAGGAGCTCGGAGCCGATGCCACGGCGCTGCCAGTCGTCCTCGACGAGCAGGGCGACCTCGGTCTCGTCGCCGTCCCACAGCAGATGGCCCAGGGCGACGAGTCGGCCGGACGCGGACCGGACGGCGAGCGTCTGCCCGAAGCGCGGGCTGAGGAGGTGGCCGAGGTAGCGGTCGGCGTCGGCGACGGGGCCGTGGTACCGCAGCCCGAGGGTGCGCTCGGAGCAGCGGTCGTGCATGGCGCGCGCGGCCTCCAGGTCATCCTGGTCGGCGCGGCGGACGGTGATCTCGCCGCCCTCGGGCAGCGTCAGGACGTCCTGGCTGCGCGGCACCCGCGGCCCGAGCCGCGCGTCCAGCTCGACGAGGGCGCGGGCGCGGGCGAACTCGCTCGGCGTGAACGGCAGGTAGGGGCGCTCGACGGTGAGCACGCCGCCGTACGGGTCGCGCAGCAGCATGATCGTGTCGCCCTGTTCCAACGCGCCCTCCACCGGTGCGGTGCGCTCGCTGGGGCGGCCGGTCGGGGAGACGGCCGGGTGGGAGCGGATGGCGCAACGGCCCAGCAACTGCCGCAGTGCGAGGGGGAGTTCGGCGGCGTCCAGGGCGGTGCGGGTGGCGAGGTTGAGGACCCGGGTGGGGGAGTCGACCAGGTCGTGGGCGTCGGCCCGCTCGACCCAGGTGTGCGCGCCGCCCGCCGCGGCGACCCGCCGGGTCAGTTCGGCCGGCTGCAGGGGCTCGGGGGCGCGCAGCAGGAACTCGTCGACCGTGCCGTCGGCCAGGGGGTGGGTCTGCAGGGTGAGGATGTCGACCCGCAGCTCCGCGAGGGCGGCGCACAGGACGGCCAGGCTGCCGGGCTCGTCGCGCACGGTGGTCCGCATCCGCCACAGGACGGTCTCCTCCGTCCCGCGGACGGTCCCTGTTCCGGTGGCCGTGGCCGTGACTGTGGCTGCGTCTGCGGTGGACGGGGCGGTCGTGGTGGGTGGTGTGGGAGGGGCATGGCTGTGCCGTCGTGCCCACCACGTGTGGAAGGCGGCCGTGGCCACCAGGGCCACCGCCGAGACGATCAGCAGGTACGGCCCGTCCGGACCGTGCGCGATGGTGTTCGCGATCGCGTCCGCGACCGCCACGGCGGTGAAGAGGGCGGCCAGCTCGACGAGGTCCCGCCGCCAGTGGTGCTGACGGCGGGTACGCTGCGCGGGGGCGGGGGCGGGGGCGACGGTCGTCGCGGGGGTCGTGTCGGTCATGGCAGCACTCTCGCGCACTGGTGTTGCGCGATCACGAACGCTTTGTGACTGCCTGGTTAAGCATGGATCTGCATGTTTAATGGTTGATTTTTGCAGTTTGCGGCTATGTCGATCGACGCGCCGGTCGCCGCTCCGGTATCTCCAGTGCCCCCGCGAGCCGTCTCGCCTGGACGACGAGTCGCGAGGACCCCCGCCGCGCCGCCGTCCCGGCCAGCCCCTCCGGCGGCCCGCCGGGAAGGTGCCGGGCGTCACCGCACCGCTCGGCGCAGTCCGCGGCCACCGCCAGCACCTCGCCCAGACCGCGCGGCGGTTCACCACCGGTGAGGAGCGGCGCCAGCGCGGCCGCCAGTACCGTCCACACCGTCGCGTACGCGCCCGTCGCCGCGGCGGTGCGCACGGCGTCGGCCAGCCGGTTCACCTTCACCGTGCCGAGGCGGACCAGCTCCGCGAGGTCCCGGCCGAGGCGGCCGGCGTCCAGTTCCCCGCGCGTCGCCAGCACCAGCAGCGCGTCGACGGCGGCGAGCCGGTCCTCCGAGTGCCGCGCGCCGAGTCCGCACGCCAGCGCGAGGTGCAGCGAGGGTCCCGCCTCCCCGCCCGCCTCGGCGAGGGCCGGCAGGAACCGCGCGCCGTCCCGCCCCTCGTCGTCGACGGCGCGCGTGACCTGCGGCAGCAGCCACGCCGCGAGCGTCTCCCGGTCCTCGGGCAGCACCGTCAACAGGTGCCCGCTCACCGTCCCCCAGCAGTGGCAGCCGTCGTCCGTACCCGCGAACGGCCGCGCCAGGGCCCGCAGCCCCGGCGGGAACCACTGCCGCATCCCGGGCGGTTCCGGCGTCGTCACGGCCGCGCCGACCACGGGCGGGCGGTTCACGTCCCGCGCCCGGGCGGGCCGCGCGACCTCGACGACGACCCGGGTGCCCGGCCCGTACCCCGACCGGCCCTCCAGCAGGGCGGCGGCGAGGCGCTCTCCCGCCGGCGTGCCCAGCGCGGCCGCCGCCTCAGCGGCCGCGGCCGTCCCCGGGCCCCTCCGCTCGACGCGCAGCAGGGCCTGCGCGAGGTCGCACTCCGCGGGCCGCACGTCCAGCCGCCGGTACTCCGCCAGCCGCGCGACCAGCTCGGCGGCGTCCACCGACCCCGTGTGCCAGGTGGGCGTGGCCAGCAGGAAGGGCAGCGGCTCGGTCCGCACCCGCAGTGCCACCTCCCGTGTCCGCGCGAGCCGGACGTGCGCGAGCCGGTCGTGAACGCACGCCTCCGGTGCCGCCTCCCGCCGCAGCGCGCGACGCAGGTCCCCGGGGTCGACCCGGCCCAGCAGCGCGGCCAGGACCAGGTGCAGCCCGTCCAGCCGCTGCGGACCGAGCCGTGTCTCGTCGCGCCACCACACACCCGGCAGGAGCGCCGTCACCGCCTCGCGCAGCGAGTCCGGGTCCGCGTGGGCGTGGCGTACGAGCCCGTCGAGCACCCGCTCGTCGTCGATCGGGTCCGGCTCACCGGGGCGGAGCGCCACGGCCAGGTGCCCGACCAGCTCCGGCAGCGTCCCCGCGGCCGGAGCCACGCGCTGCCGCTCCGGGGCGGGCGGCAGCAACTCCTCGTACGGGCCGTCCGTACCGGCCGGCGCGGGCAGCCCGCCGAACACCTGGGCCGCCAGGTCCCGGTGCACGGGGCTCAGCAGCTCGACGGCGGTACCGGCCAGGGCGCCGCGCACGTCCGCGTCCACCGCGCCGAGGTGCCGGCCCACCAGCTTCACCGCCCGCTCCTGCACGTCGGTGTCCTCGTGCCCGAACAGCTCGGCCACCACCGGCAGCAGCTCCCCGGCCGCGCCGGGGTCGTCCCGCAGGATCCGGTCGAGCAGCGACAGTTGGGCGCGCACGAGCTTCTTCTCCGTGCGGAACAGCACCGAGGCGGCCGCCTCGGCGGCCTGCCGCACCGGCAGGTGACCGGACGCGGCCAGCCGGGACAGCACCTCCAGGGCGTACCCCGCCACCGTCGACGGGGCGTCCGCCGCCAATGCCGCCCAGTCGGCCGTGTGCGCCCGCTCCTCGTCCGCCGTGAGCTCCAGGGCCGACAACAGCCCGAGGAAGAACCGCACGTCGCCTTGCCGGCCGCCGCGCAGGAGCCGCGACACGCACCCGTCCACGAGGACCGGCCGGGTGACGGTGCCGGCGGCGGGGAGCGCCACGAGCGCCTCCGTCCAGTCCTTGCGCCACACCAGGCCCTCGGCCGCCTCCGCGGTCTCGAACAGGCGGGGCACCAGGTCCGGCGCCTGCGGGTCGGACGCCAGGTCCGGCCGCGCCCCGCGCCGCGACAGCGAGTCCACCCAGCCGTACACGTAGCCGTCCGTCTTCGGCACCGCGCACCCCGCGCGCCGTACCAGCTCGCGGATGAGGGGGTAGTCGTCCCGCGCCGTGGCCGAGCGGCCCGCGAGCCGGTGCGCCACGTCACCCAGCCACGCCGGGTCCCGGTCGGCCACCGCCTCCAGCACCTGCTCGTAGGGGACCGGTACCCAGCGCCGGAGGTCGCGGGCGGCGATCCACGCGCCCGCCGCGGCCGCGTCGCCGTGGCAGGCGGCACCCGCCACGAGGAGGGCCCGCTGGACGGCGCACCCCTCGTCCCAGCGGTCCCAGCCCCAGTCGCGCACCTCCGCGCGCAGCGCCTTCAACCCGCTCTGCGCGGCGGCCCGGTCCGCCGGGGCGAGCTCCCTCACCAGCCCGGGCACGTCCCGGAACCGGCCCTGTCGCACCACGTCCAGCAGCTCCGTCACCGCGCACCCCCGCCGACCGTCGTCCCGCGGCGCGCCGTCCGCACCCCGGGCGCGAGATCGCGGGGGCCGTGCCCGGCCGGGTGCTCCGCCCACCACCGGCACGTGCGGCCGGGGGCGCCGTCCGCCTCCCGCACCCGGTGGCGGCGGTCACCCGCGGCGGCGTCGGCCACGGCGAGCGGAGTCCGCGCCGGTGTCCGAGGAGGCGGCAGCCGACCGGAGGAGAACCGGGGGCGCGTCTCGGGGCCGGCGGTCCCGTGCGGGATGGGCCCGCCCGACGTCTCCGGGCGGAGCGATCGCCCCGGGCGTGAGGAATCCAGGACGGGCGGGTGTGCGTGGGCGAGTGCCCGAACGGGTCGCGTCATGCCTCCGACCGTAGGCCCCGCCACTGACAGCGCCGCCCGGGCGCCAACCGCCCTACGCCCGGCGGCCCGTGGCACCGGCCGGGACCCGCGGCGGAGGACCTCCGACCGCACACGGGCCCCGCCCCCTCCCCGTACGACCGGAGCGGGATCGGCGACCGGAGACCGGCGACCGGGGACGGGCGACCGGCGACCGGGGACGGGGGACCGGCGACCGGGGACGGGCGACTGGGGGCCGAGGCCGAAGGGCCGATCGACCGGCCGCGTGCCCGCGGCCTACGCTCCCACCACGCCCCCCACCCCGCCGGCGCAGACCGGCACACCAGGAGGAACCCGTGTCCGTCCACGCCCGCACCCACGTCCGTGTCGCCCGCCCGTCGCGTGACCTGGGGGCCGCCGAGCGGTTCTGGACCGACGGGCTCGGCCTGCGGGTCGTGTACCGCAAGCCCGCAGACGGCGAGCCCGGTGCCCACGACCTGCTGATGCTGGGCCTGCCCGGGGCCTCCTGGCACCTCGAACTGGTCGGCGCCCCCGACCGCCACGCCGAGGCGCGCCCCACCGACGAGGACCTCCTCGTCCTGTACCTGGAGGAGCCCGTCCCCGACGACCTCGTCGCCCGTCTGGAGGCGCACGGGGGCCGCCGCGTCACCTCCCCCAACCCGTACTGGAACGAGTGGGGCGTGACCGTCGAGGACCCGGACGGCTACCGGCTCGTCCTGTGCGAGCGCGCCTGGACCAATGCCCCCGACGCTCCGTAGGTCCGGTCCGGAGAGCGGCGTCGGCCACCCGCCGGGCCACGCGGGCCTTTCCGTACCGACCTAAGGGGCGCCCGGCCCCCTCCCGCGCACGGCTTCCGCCAGGGTGCGGACGCCGCGCGCGATGTCCGCCGGGGCCAGGTGCGCGTACCCCAGCACCAACGCCACACCGCCCCGGCCCGTGCCTCCGCCCGCGCCACGGGCGGGGCCTCCGCCCGCGCCACGGGCGGGGCGTCCGCAGGCATCGTCCCGGTCCGTGCCGTAGTCGGTGAGCGCGCGCAGCCCGACGCCCGCCGCGGCCGCCCGCTCCAGGAGGACGGGCGCCGGCCCGTACCGCGCCGGTACGCGCGCGATGACGTGCAGTCCCGCGGCGATGCCGCTGACCTCCGTGCCCGGCAGGTCCGCCGCCAGCGCGCGCACCAGGGCGTCCCGTCGCTCGCGGTACGCGCTGCGGCACCGTCGCAGGTGCCGGTCGTAGCCGCCGCGCGTGACGAAGTCCGCCAACACCGCCTGGTCGAGCACCGGATAGCCGAGGTCCGCCATCCGCTTCCGCTCGACCACGGCCTCCGCCAGGGACTCCGGCAGCAGCAGCCATCCCAGCCGCAGCCCCGGGGCGAGCGACTTGCTCACCGAACCGGTGTGGACGACCCGCTCCGGGTCGAGCCCCTGCAGCGCGCCGACGGGCTCCCGGTCGTAGCGGAAGTCGCCGTCGTAGTCGTCCTCGACCACCCACCCGTCCACGCCGCGCGCCCAGTCGAGCAGCGCGGCTCGCCGCCCCGCCGAGTACCCGATCCCCAGCGGGAACTGGTGCGCCGGTGTCGTCACGACCGCCCGGACGCCCGAGGCGGCCAGCGCCGCCGGCTCCGGCCCCTCGGAGTCCAGCGGCACCCCGACGGCGCGCAGCCCGACCGCCGCGAAGAGCGTGCCGTGGTGGGGGCTGCCCGGATCCTCCACCCCCACCGACCGCTCACCGCGCTCCCGCAGGACGGCCCCCACCAACGTCAGCGCCTGCGCCACACCCGCGCACACCACCAGCCGCTCCGGGTCCGCCACCACGCCCCGCCGCCGGGTCAGGAGCGCGGCCAGGGCGGTCCGCAGCTCCGGCAGGCCGCGCGGGTCCGGATAGCCGAACTGCCGGTGCGCCAGCCCGCCCAGCGCCGTCTTTTACGCCGCGGCCCACGCCGCGCGCGGGAACAGCGACAGGTCCGGGACCCCCGGCCGGAAGTCCACGCGCACGCCGGGGGAGTGCGGTGCCAGGTCCCGCACGCCGCCCGGCGCGGCCGCGCGCACCGCGTCACCGACCCACGTCCCCGCCCCCCGGGCGCTGCGCAGGTACCCCTCGGCGGTCAGCTGCTCGTACGCCTCCGTCACCAGCCCGCGCGACACCCCCAGTTCGGCCGCCAGCTCCCGGGTCGACGGCAGGCGCGTCCCGGCCGCGAGCCGCCCGGAGCGCACCGCGCCGCGCAGGGACTCCTGGAGGGCGCGGCCCCGTCCGCGGGCCGGCGCGGCCGCCGCCGGGGCCAGCAACTCCCATGTTCCGCCTCCCTCTTCGCGTACCGACATGACCGGGACCCTACAAGGCGCCGCGCCGGCGGGCGTTGTCAGTGCCGCGCACTAGGTTGCCGAGCAGAAAGTGGTCCCCGAAGAAAGGAGGAAAGTGGTCCTCAAGCAGGACAACCACGTTCCCTAGCGTCGACGTCATGACCGCCACCTCACGGAGCGGCGCCCTCCTCGCGGCCTTCGCCTGCGTCCTCGTCGGCGCCTCCTTCACCGCCAACAGCGTCCTCGGCTCCTACCCGTACGCGGGCGGCCAGGCCCTCCGGTACGGGCTCGCCTGCCTGCTCCTCCTGCCCCTGTCGGGTCGTGGCGGACCGGCGCCCCTGCGCGCCCTGTCCGCCGCCTCGTGGGTCCGCCTCGCCGCCCTGGCCGCCATCGGCATGGTCGGTTTCAACCTCGCGGTGCTCGCCGCCGAGCGCACCGCGGAGCCGGCCGTGCCGGGCGTCCTCGTCGGCTGCGCGCCCGTCGTGGTCGCCGTCCTGGTACCGCTCCTGGAGGCCGCAGGCCCGCGCGGCCCGTGCTGTACGGGTCGGTGCTGGTCGCCGTCGGTGCCCTCACCGTGCAGGGGTGGGGGCGCACCGACGTGGCCGGCGTGCTCTTCTCGGTGTGCGCCCTCGCCGGCGAGGTGGGCTTCGCGGTGCTGGCCGTCCCGGTCCTGAAGCCGCTGGGCCCGAGGCTGCTGGCGGCGACGGTGTGCGGGGTCGCCGCCGTGGAGTCCGCCCTGCTCGCCACGGTCACCGGCGGGGCGGACGCCCTGCGGCTCCCCGCCCCGGCGGAGGCGGTGGCGCTGCTGTGGCAGGCCGTCGTCGTCACGGTCGTCGGGTTCGTCTGCTGGTACATGGGCGTGCAGCGGATCGGCGCCGAGCGGGCGACGCTCTTCTCCGGTCTGATCCCGGTGTCCGCCGCGCTCACCGCGCCGCTCGTGGCCGCCGGCTCGTACGGACCGGTCCAGGCGGTGGGCAGCGCCCTCGTGGGCGCCGGGGTGGCGTTCGGCTCCGGAGTGTTCACGGGCGTCGTCCCGCGCGGTCTGTCAGGGGTGCGCCGGGCCCTCCACGGCCGTGGTGTCGGGAGCCGCGGCGCCGCGACCAGGGTGGGCCCGGCGGCCGGCCCGGCCGCCGCTGCCGTCCAGGACGACGCGCGCGACGAGCGCCGGGTCGTCGTGCATGGGCACGTGCCCGCACCCCGGCAGCCGCACCAGGCGGGCCCCGGGCAGCACGCCCCGCGCGCGGACGCCCTGCCGCGGCAGTAGCAGGCGGTCCCGCGTGCCCCAGGCGATCGTCACGGGCACGCCGGGCACGTCCTCCCGGTACGGTACGCCCCGCCCGGCCGCCAGCGTCTCCTCGAAGCCGGCGGCCGTGCGCAGTGCCGGCGTCTCGGCGACCACCGCCTCCGGCGAGCGGCGGGCGGGCCGGGCGTAGACGGCGCCGGTCAGCGCCACCCGCCCGGCGGCCGACCGCGACAGCCGCCCGATGAGCGGCACCGGCAGCGCGCGGGCGACCAGCCGCATCACCCGCAGGGTCGCGAACGCGTACCTCCGCTCGCCCTCCGACCAGAATCCGGCCGGCGACAGCGCCGTGACCGACCGGGCGAGCCCGGCCCGGCCCATCCCCAGCGCCAACAGGCCCCCCAGGGAGTTGCCCGCCACGTGCGGACGGTCGACCCCCAGCGCCGCGCAGAGGGCCCCGAGGGCCGGCACGACCGTCGCCGGCCCGTACGCGAGTCCGTCGGGCAGCGCCCCCGACGCCCCGAACCCGGGCAGATCCGCGGCGATCACGTCCCGCTCGCGAGCCAGGACGTCCAGCACCGGCTCCCACGCCTGCCAGTGGTGCCCTATCCCTATCCCGTGCAGCAGCAGGAGGGGTTCCCCTGCACCCCTGCGCTCGTACCGCACGGACAGCGCACGCGGCCCCCGCGGCGTGTCCACCGTGAACGAGACCTCCGCGGCCACGTCACCCTCCCTGTGTCCGCCGGGCGGGCCCCGCGGACGCTCGCCCGCCGGGCACGGCCCGATGCCCGCCCCGCTTCGTGCGGACAGCTTGTCAGCCGCGATTACCGGGCGGTAGCCCCCTGTTCGGCCGCAGCTCGGCCACGCCCCGCCGCCGCGTTCCCCGCTTCGGCCACGATTGGTCTTGACCAAGCGGGTGCCCCGTCCTATGGTCACAGGGATAGTGCAGGGTCCTTTAATAAACAAGGCCGAGGAAAAGTCGTCCGGTACACGGCGATCGCGGAGGATCAGGGTGGGGACCACGCAGCTGGAAACGGTGCCGGAGCCCAAGTACTGGCACCTGAAGACCGTGCTCGGCGAGGCGCTCGACTCCGAGTTCCAGGTCGGGGAGATCCTGCCCAACGAGCGCGAGCTCGCCGCGCGCTTCGGCGTCGCGCGCGCCACGCTCCGCCAGGCGCTCGAACAGCTGGAGCTGGAGGGCCGCCTGCAGCGCCGCCGCGGCGTCGGCACGACCGTCGCCCCGCCGCGCGTCGGCGTCGACGTCTCCACCGCCCGGCACCGCTGGCCCGCCGCGGGCGACGACAGCTGGCAGGCCGTCGACTGCGCCGCCGCTGAGCCGCCCGTCGCCGTCCTGCGCCTCTTGGACGCCGAGTCCGACGCCGGTACCGGTGGGGCCGCGCACGCCGACGGTCCCGTGTACGTGGTCCGCAGGCTGCGGGCGACGCAGGGCCAGGCCGTCGCGGCGGAGCAGCTGTACGTGCCCGCCTCCTCGGTGCCCGGCCTGGTGGTGCCCGGGACGCAGAGCGGCACCGCCCTGGCGCGCCGCGTGCTGCGGGAGTTGGAGCGGCTGCCGCTGGAGGGCCAGGACCGCGCCGTCGAGCTGGGCTCGGCCCGCGCGGACGACGCCAAGGAGCTCGACCGCCTCCCCGGCGCGCCGGTCCTCGTCGTCACCACGCGGTACCTCTCCGGAGGCCGCACGGCCGCGGTCTCCGTCGCCACCTACCGCGCCGACACCTGCCGCCTGACCTTCGGCGACGCGGGCGACCTCCGGATCGCCTCCTGAACCACGCCTGAGGGGCCCTTCCGGGCCACGCTCGAGGGGGCCCTTCCCCGCCCACGCACGGGGGCCCTTCGAGCCACGTCCGAAGGACCCCACGCCCGACCCGTGGGCGACGCCGTACGACTCCGGCCCGGCCCGGACGCCCGCGCGTCCCGGGCCGGGCCGTTCCGCGGTCACCGCGTGCGGACACCCACCGCCAGGCCGCCGGTGCGGTCAGCGCCGGGCGGTGACCGTGCCCTCCACGGCGAACAACTGCTCCTCCACGTGGTCCAGGGCCAGTCGCAGCGCTCCCGTCGCCACGGCCGCCTCGCCCAGCAGCGACAGCGCCACGCGCGGCGGCCGCAGGCAGAACCGCGCCAACTCCTCCCGCAGCGGCGGCAGGATCCCGTCCAGGCCGGCGGCCCAGCCGCCCACCACGACCAGCTCCGGGTCGAGCGCCAGCACCAGCGCGCCCACGTCGTGCACCAGCCGTTGCGTGAACCGGTCCACCGCCGCCAGCGCCCCGGCGTCGCCCCGCCGCGCCCGTGCGAACACCTCGGCCACCGCGTGCTCGTCCAGCGGGTGCAGCGGCTCGTCCGTCGTCGACAGCAGCGTCTCGGGGGTCGCGCCGCGCCCGAGCAGGTGCAGCGCGCCGATCTCCCCGGCCGCCCCGCCGAACCCCCGGTGCAGCCGCCCGCCGATCAGCGCCCCGGCGCCCGGGCTGAGCCCCGCCAGGACGAACACGACGTCGTCGGAGTCGATCGCGGCGCCCTTCCAGTGCTCGGCGACCGCCGCGGCGTTGGCGTCGTTCTCCACCAGCACCGGGCAGCGGAAGGACCGGCTCAGCCGTTCGCCCAGCGCCAGCCCCGTCCACCCCGGCAGCGCCGTCCCCAGCCGTACCCTGCCGTCCGCCTCGACGATCCCGGGCGTGCCCACGCCGACCGCCCGCAGGGTGCCGCGCGCGACACCGGTGCGGCGCAGCACGTCCGCGACGGCCGCGCGGACCCGCTCCAGCCGCTCGTCGGCCGACGCGGTCTCGGACACCTCCCGCGTGCCCGCCCCGATGATCCGGCCGTCAAGTCCGGACAGCAGCGCGGCCACCCGGTGGGGGCCGATCTCGATGCCCAGCAGGTGCCCCGCCTCGGCACGGAAGCGGAACCGGCGGGCCGGTCGGCCCTGGCGCCGTACCTCGCCCTCCTCGGGGCCCGCCTCGATGACGAGACCCGCCTCGATCAGCCCCTCGGTCACCCCCTCCACCGTCGGACGCGAGAGGCCCGTGAGACGGGTGAGGTCGGTCAGCGTGCGGGCGTCACCGCCGCGCAGCGCATGGAGTACCACCGCGGAGTTGATCCGCCGCAGCAGCGACGGGTCCCCGCCGGTAAGTCGCCCCACCGTCTGTCCTCCCAGCTCGTGCCGCGTGTCTGCCGGATCGTACTCAATGCCGGGTGGAGCGGCGAGCGCGGGCCGTCCGCACCGGGCGGCCCCCGCCCGGCCGCCGCCCGCGGTCCGTGCCGGTGGCCGCACCGCCGGTACCTCCCCGACGGCCCACATCGTGGCCCGCGGCGGCCGCCCCCCCCGCGCCGCCCCACGGCACCCGACGCGCCGCCCCCGCGGAGCCCATCCGTGCCCAGGGTGCCGGGTGGCCGGGGGCGGGGGGAGCCGCGACCGTCCCGGCACGGAGCCACGCGCGACCACACGGACCACGCGACCACACGGACCATGCGGGAGCGCGCGGTACCGCGAGCGGGCCGGGGGGCGGGTCGCTGTGCGGGCGTCCTGACGCGCCGCCAATTGTCAGTGGGGGCCGGTTTACTGGAGTCATGACCACGGCCCGACACCTGGCGACCATCGACCTGTTGCGCAGCCGCCCCTTCCCCGGGCAGCGCGGGCGGTCGGACGCGGGCGGCAGCGGCCCCGGCTACCACGTCGCCGAGCTCGCCACGAGCGAGGACTTCTGGGAGGACCCCGGCCGCGCCGAGGAGGTGGCGGAGCAGTACGAGGCGGAGCGCGACGCCCTCGCGGCGTGTCTGAGCGAGCGGTGGGGGGAGCCGCAGGTGTTCGCCCTCTGGTCGGTGTTCCTGCGGGGTGCGCGGGGCGAGGAGCTCCCCGAGCCGTGGGGCGGGCTCGCCGCCCACGTCCCCGACGTCCACCTGTGGCGGGCGGACGGCCGTTGGATAGCACTCGGCGTCTCGCAGTGGGACCGGGAGCTGCCCTACCAGCTGCTCGCCGTCGTCACCGAGACCGATCCGCCGTAGCGGCGACGCGCAGCCGGGCGAACTCCTCCGCCATCGTCGCCGCCGTCCAATGCGCGTTGAGACCGCTGGGGTTGGGCAGCGCCCAGATCCGGGTGTCACCGATCGTCCGCTCCTGCGGTCCGATCACCGCCTTCGGCTCCCCGAAGGCGGTGCGGTAGGCGGTGATGCCGACGACCGCCAGCCAGCGCGGACTCAGCTCCTCCACCTTGGCGGTCAGGGTCCGGCCGCCCTCGCGGAACTCCTCCGCCGTCAACTCGTCCGCGCGGGCCGTCGCCCGCGCCACGACGTTGGTGATGCCCAGCCCGTACGCCAGGAGTTCGCGCTCCTCGGCCGGCACCAGCCGGCGCGGCGTGAACCCCGACAGGTGGAGCACGGGCCAGAAGCGGTTGCCGGGGCGGGCGAAGTGGTGGCCCGTCGCCGCCGACATCAGCCCCGGGTTGATGCCGCAGAAGAGCACGGACAGACCGCCCGCCACCACGTCGGGGACGACGCGGTCACGGGCGGCCTGGAGTTCCTCAGGTGTCATACGGGTCGTGTGCCCCGTGTCAGAGGATCGCACCGGGGACGTAACCGGCGGCCTCCGGGTGCCGCTTGGCGATCTCCTCGATCCGGGCGACCACCGCGCCGACCTGGTCGGCGGCGGCGCCCGTGAACGACAGCTTGTCCGCCATCGCCGCGTCCAGCTGCGCGCGGTCCAGCGGGATGCGGTCGTCGGCGGCGAGCTTGTCGAGCAGTTCGTTGCGCTCGGCGCCCTGCTCGCGCATGGCCAGCGCCGACGCGACGGCGTTCTCCTTGATGGCCTCGTGCGCCACCTCGCGGCCCACGCCGGCGCGCACCGACGCCATCAGCACCTTGGTGGTGGCGAGGAACGGCAGGTACCGGTCCAGCTCGCGGGCGACGACCGCGGGGAAGGCGCCGAACTCGTCGAGCACGGTCAGGAACGTCTCCAGCAGCCCGTCGAGCGCGAAGAACGCGTCGGGCAGCGCGACCCGGCGCACCACCGAGCAGGAGACGTCACCCTCGTTCCACTGGTCGCCCGCCAGCTCGCCGGTCATCGACGCGTAACCGCGCAGGATGACCATGAGGCCGTTGACGCGCTCGCAGGAGCGGGTGTTCATCTTGTGCGGCATGGCGGAGGAACCGACCTGGCCGGGCTTGAAGCCCTCGGTGACCAGCTCGTGCCCGGCCATCAGCCGGATCGTCTTCGCCAGCGACGACGGGGCGGCCGCCAGCTGCACCAGCGCGGTGACGACCTCGTAGTCCAGCGAACGCGGGTAGACCTGGCCGACCGAGGTGAAGGCGTGGGCGAAGCCCAGGTGCCCGGCGATCCGCTGCTCCAGCTCCGCCAGCTTCGACGCGTCGCCGCCGAGCAGGTCGAGCATGTCCTGCGCGGTGCCGACCGGCCCCTTGATGCCGCGCAGCGGGTAGCGGCCCAGCAGCTCCTCCAGCCGCGCGTACGCGGTGAGCAGCTCGTCCGCCGCGGTCGCGAAGCGCTTGCCGAGGGTCGTGGCCTGCGCGGCGACGTTGTGCGAGCGGCCCGCCATGACCAGCTCGCCGTGCTCGCCGGCCAGCTTGCCGAGCCGGGCGAGGACCGCCACCGTGCGGTCGCGCACGAGCTCCAGGGAGAGCCGGACCTGGAGCTGCTCGACGTTCTCCGTCAGGTCGCGGGACGTCATGCCCTTGTGGACCTGCTCGTGGCCCGCGAGGTCGTTGAACTCCTCGATGCGGGCCTTCACGTCGTGCCGCGTCACCTTCTCCCGCTCGGCGATCGACGCGAGGTCGACCTGGTCGAGGACGCGCTCGTAGTCGGCGAGGGCGGCGTCCGGCACCTCGATCCCGAGGTCCTTCTGGGCACGCAGCACGGCGAGCCACAGCCGGCGCTCCAGCTTCACCTTCTGCTCGGGGGACCAGAGGACGGCGAGCTCGGCGGAGGCGTAGCGGCCGGCGAGGACATTGGGGATGCGAGGCTTTGCAGTCACGTGGACGGATTCTACTGGCGGTTCGTGCAGGTCGGCGCGGCGGCCCGGCTCGTGCCTTGCTACGAGACGCACGCCACCCTCGCGCGCGCACCCCCTGCCCGCACCCCGTGGCCGTACATCCCGCCCCGCCTCTCCGGCACGCACCCGTCCGCCGCGGTCACCTGGCCCGCCGCCGCGACCGCCGCCGCTGCCGCCGGGCGGCCCTACGCCGTCGGTTCCTCGAACGGCAGCAGGTCCGGGCGCTTCGCGGGCCGGCCGTCACCGGAGGAGCGGCCCGTCAGCCGCCGGCCGATCCACGGGCCGAGGTGCTGCCGCGCGAAACGCAGGTCCGCACGCCGGCGGTCCGCCCACGGGCCCGGCAGGTCCGGCGGCAGTGGTGCCCGCCAGTCCTCCGCGGCGTCGAGGCCGAGCGCCTGCCACACCGCCTCGGCGACCCGGCGGTGGCCCTCCGCCGTCAGGTGCAACCGGTCCACGTCCCACATCCGCGGGTCGCCCATCACGTACGCGCCGTACAGGTCCACCACCAGCGCGTCGTGCCGCGCGGCCAGGTCGTCGACGTGCCGGAACAGCTCCTCCATGCGCGGGCGGAACCGCTCCATCACCGGGCCGCGGCGGCCCGGGCTGCGCATCAGGACCAGCTGCTTGCACGCCGGCGCGAGCCGCTCGACCGCCTCCTCCAGCAGCCCCCGCACGCGCCCCATGTCGCACTTCGGGCGCAGGGTGTCGTTCAGCCCGCCGACGAGGGTGATCACGTCGGCGCCCGACGCGGCCGCCGGCCCCACCTGCTCGGCGACGATCTGGCCGATCAGCTTCCCGCGGACCGCCAGGTTCGCGTAGCGGAACCCGGGCGTGCGGGCGGCGAGCCGGGCCGCGAGGAGGTCCGCCCACCCCCGGTAGGAGCCGTCGGGCAGCAGGTCCGACATGCCCTCGGTGAAGCTGTCGCCCACCGCGACGAAACTCGTGTACGTAGCATTCATCTCCATGGCGGAGCGATCGTACCGTCCGGACGGTGTGGCGTCTCAGGCGGTCGGTCCGCCCACCAGCTCGCGCAGCACGTCCTCCATGGTGACCAGCCCCGCGAGCCGGCCGTCGTCGTCGAGGACGGCGGCCAGGTGCGTACGGCTGCGGCGCATCGCCGTCAGCACGTCGTCGAGCGGGGTCGCGGCCCGGACCCGGGCGATCGGCCGCATCGCCGCCACCGGGAAGGGCAGGTCACGGGAGGCGACGTCCAGCGCGTCCTTGACGTGCAGGTAGCCCAGGATGCGGCGGGTGGCGTCCACCACCGGGAAGCGGGAGAAGCCGGTCCGCGCGGCCAGCCCCTCCACCTCCTCCGGCGTGGCGCCCAGCTGCACGTAGACGACCCGCTCCAACGGCATGACCACGTCCCGCACCGGGCGCCTGCCCAGTTCCAGCGCGTCGTGCAGCCGCTCGGCGGCACGGTCGTCCAGCAGGCCCGCGTCTCCCGCGTCGGTCACCATGCGGGCCAGCTCGTCGTCCGAGAACGTCGCCCCGACCTCGTCCTTCGGCTCCACCCGCATCAGCCGCAGCAGCGCGTTGGCGGACGCGTTCACCGTGAAGATCACCGGGCGCAGCGCGCGCGCCACCGCCACCAGGGGCGGGCCGAGGAGCAGCGCCGTGCGCACCGGTTCGGCGAGGGCGACGTTCTTCGGCACCATCTCGCCCAGCAGCATGTGGAGGTACGTGGCGACCGACAGGGCGATCACGAAGGAGATCGGGTGCACGAGGCCGTGCGGCACGCCCACCGCCTCGAACAACGGCTCCAGCAGGTGCGCGATGGCCGGTTCGGCGACGATGCCGAGGACCAGCGTGGAGAGCGTGATGCCGAGCTGCGCCGCCGCCAGCAGCGCCGACACGTGCTCCAGCCCCCACAGGACGCTGCGCGCCCGACGGTCACCGGCCTCCGCCTGCGGCTCGATCTGGCTGCGGCGCACGGAGATGAGGGCGAACTCGGCCCCCACGAAGAAGGCGTTCAGGACCAGGGTGAGCAGTCCCACCAGCAACTGGACGACGATCACCGTCCCGCCCTCCCCCCGGTGCGGCCGGTGGACCGCGCGCCACCTCGGCGGCCGCCGTCCCCGCCCTCCCCGTCGTCCCGGCCGCCTCCACCGTCCCGGCGGGTCTCGTCGTCCCCGGCGTCCCCGGCGTCCCCGGCGGCCTCTGCGGCCGGGGCGTGCAGCAGTACGCGCGCCGCCCGGCGCCCCGAGGCGTCGACCACGTCCAGCAGCCACCCGGCGACCTCGACGGTGTCGCCGACCTCCGGGATGCGGCCGAGCTCCGTGGCGACCAGTCCGGCGAGCGTCTCGTAGGGGCCTTCCGGCGCGTTCAGTCCCAGGGAGCGCAGCTGGTCGGTGCGGACGGCGCCGTCGGCGGACCACAGCGCGCGCCCGTCGGCGTCGTCCCCCGCCCGCAGCAGGTCGGGCGTCTCGTGCGGATCGTGCTCGTCGCGCACCTCGCCGACGACCTCCTCCACGATGTCCTCCATCGTCACCACGCCCGCCGTGCCGCCGTACTCGTCGATGACCACGGCCATCGTGGCCCTGCCGTACATGCGATCGAGCAGCCGGTCCACGGTGAGGCTCTCCGGCACCAGCACCGGCTCCCGCAGCAGCTCCACCACCGGCGTCCGGTGGCGCCGGCCGGCGGGCACGGCCAGGACGTCCTTGATGTGGGCCGTGCCGATGACGGTGTCCAGGACGCCCCGGTACACGGGGAAACGGGACAGACCGGTCGCCCGGGTCGCGTTGGCGACGTCCTCGGCCGTCGCCCGCGCCTCCAGGGCGATGACCTGCACGCGGGGCGTCATGACGTTCTCGGCGGTGAGTTCCGCGAGGTTCAGCGTACGGACGAACAGCTCGGCGGTGTCCGGCTCCAGCGCGCCCTCGCGCGCCGAGTGACGGGCCAGGGCGACCAGCTCCTGAGGGCTGCGGGCCGACGCCAGCTCCTCCGCCGGCTCCATGCCCAGCCGGCGCACGATGCGGTTCGCGGTGTTGTTCAGGTGACTGATCAGCGGCTTGAAGGCGGCGCTGAAGATCCGCTGCGGGGTGCCCACCACCTTGGCGACCCCGAGCGGGAAGGAGATGGCCCAGTTCTTCGGCACGAGCTCGCCGACGACCATCAGGACGACCGTCGACAGGGCCGTGCCGATGACCAGTGCCAGCGACGAGGCGACCGACGGGGACACGCCCAGGTCGCGGAGCGGGCCGCTGATCAGGCGGGCCACGGACGGCTCGGCGAGCATGCCGACGACCAGGTTGGTCACCGTGATGCCCAGCTGGGCGCCGGACAGCTGGAAGGTCAGCGACCGTACGGCCCGCAGTGCCCCGGCGGCGCCGCGCTCACCGCGCTCCACCGCCTCCTCCAACGCGCCCCGCTCCACCGTCGTGAGCGAGAACTCCGCCGCGACGAACGCCCCGCACGCGAGCGCGAGCAGCAGCGCCAGGAGCAGCAGCAGCACTTCCGTCATCGGTTCACCTCCGTCCCATGATCGCCCAGAGGGCGGATCTCCGCGATGCCGGCTACGACCACTGGGAGCGTCGCCCGTGCGCGCACGTTCACACACCTTCCGCGTGTCGGGGCGGGGCGGGGCGTGCGCGCGGCGTGGGCGGTCGCGCGCGGTGGCCCCGGCGCCGGTCAGGGGGCGAGCGGCTTGACCCACCGGCTCCACTCCGGCTGCGGCGCGTATCCGGCCGCCCGCCAGGCGTGGTGGGCCGTGTCGTTGCGGTCCAGCACCATGGCGTCGGAGCGGCGGCCGCCCAGCCGGGCGAAGCGCTCCTCGGCGGCGGCGAGCAGCGCCGTCCCGACGCCCCGCCGCCGGAGCGCCGGGCGGACGGCGAGCCGGTACAGGTGGCACCGCCAGCCGTCGAACCCGGCGATGACGGTGCCCGCGAGCACGCTGTCGGCGTCCTCGGCGAGCAGCAGTGCCTCCGGGTCGCGGGCGACGAGCCGCTCGACGCCCTCCCGGTCGTCGCTGATGCTCGTGCCCTCGGCGGCCGTCTTCCAGAAGGCCAGCACGGCGTCCAGGTCGGCGGGGGTCGCGGGGCGCACCCGCAGACCACCGATGCCGCCCCTGCCGCCCGCGCTGCCCGTGCCGCCTGCGTCGCCTGCGTCGGCCCAGGCGGCGTCCGTGCCGGTCCGGTCGGGTGTGGGAGGGGGCGGGGGAGTGTCGTTCGTCCGGAGATCGCTCACGCGGGACATCCCACCACCGCCCATCCCGCCGGGGCGACGGGATTTCCGCCTCCGAGGCGCGGAAGCGGCCCGGTCTCGTCGGGGCGCCCGCCTTCCCCTTGCCGGTGCTAGCGTCATTGCGCTAGCGTGATGGGGTGGCGAAGACTCAGCTGAACGTACGGGTGGACGAGGCGACGGCCGAGGCCGCCCGCCGCAGGGCGCAGCAGCGGGGGGTCAGTGTGAACCGGTACATCGAGGAGCTCGTCCAGCGCGACGTGGGCGAGACGGGCCGCACCTTCGTGGACGCGGCGGCCGACTTCATGAAGCAGTACGAGTCGGTGTTCGCCGAGGAGTTCCGCGGCGACCCGGCGCTCGGGCCCGCACCCCGGCCGGAGGGGGGTCGGTGAGGGCGTCCGCGCACGCATGAACCTCTCCATCGACCTCGCCTGGCTGCTGATGGTCGCCGAGCAGAAGGCCCCCAACGACCCCCAGGTCGTCGACTGGGGCGCCCTCGTGGCCGCCGTCGGCCGGCACGACGCGGAGATCTTCGGCATACCCGTGTACGACGACCCGCATGTCCGGGCCGCCGCCCTCCTCCAACTACTGCTGCACGTCCCGGCGTTGGAGCACTCCAACGCACTGTTCGCGTCGGCGGTCGCGTACGGCTACCTCGTCGCGTCGGGGCTGCGCGTGACGACCTCGCCGGAACGGGTCAGGGACCTGGCGCGGCTCGTCAAGGGCAGGGGCGCGGACATCCGCGACATCGCGGCCGAACTGGAACGCTGGACCCTCTGACCGGCCGGCCGCTGAGTACGCGCGGCCCGACGGCTGAGTACGCCACCGGATGTCCCCGGCCCCGCCCGGCCGGTCGAATGGGCCCATGACCCGCGCACCCGCCCGCCGCCCCGCACCGGGACAGCTCGTCGCGCTCGGCACGGCCCTTGCCGGAGCGCTCCTGCCGCTCGCACTCGGCGTCCTGTTCGCCAAGGCGATGGCCGCCGACCCGATGACCCCGGTCAACGCCCTCATCACCAACGGCGGCCGCGCCCACGTCACCCCGGCGCAGCTGCGCGGCCACGGGCGTGGCCGGCTCAGGCGCCGCCGCCCGACGCGTACGGCCGGCGCGCGACACCCAGCACGCACGGTGACGACGGCAGCGGAACACCCCGGTCCGGCAGGCGGAGCCGCCGGAACGCGACGATCTCGAATCCTGCCGCGGCGATCGCGTCCAGCGGGTCCCGCGCCGTGTGACAGCCACCGAACAGACGCGGCCACACCGTGAGGTCGAGGCCGCGCTGCACCACCGGAGCCACCCGGCCCCGCGCCCGCCCGTGTTCGAGGAAGCGCAGCTCACCCCCGGGCTTGAGGACCCGCCACACCTCGGCCAGCGACCGCCGCACGTCCCGCACGCTGCACAGCACCAGCGACGCCACCGCCGCGTCGAACGCCTCGCTCCGCACCGGCAGCGCCTCCGCCGCCCCGGGCACCACGTCCACCGGCACGCCGGCGCGCAGCCCCGCCTCGACGGCGAGCCGCCGCAGCACCCGCTCCGGCTCGACCGCGACGACCTCGGAGACGGCGGCGGGGTAGTGCGGGAAGTTCAGCCCGTTGCCGGCGCCGATCTCGACGACCCGGCCGGACAACCCGTCCAGCAACTCCCGGCGCAGCGGCCCCACGCCGGCCCCGGTCTCGGCCCGCACGCTGAGGCGGGCGTAGAAGCGGGCGAACCACGGGTGGTGCACGGCGTCCCGACCTGCCTCGGCCCTGCTCTCGGTCATCACGGTTCCTCCTCCGGCAGCGTGTCCGCCCGCGCCCGGGACCACCCGTTCGACGCCCGGGGGGAGTCCGGGACGCCCGGCGGGAGGGGCGCGCACAGCGATCGTTACCCGACCCGACCCGACCCGACCCGACCCGACCCGGCCCGACCCGATCGGCCCCGACCTGCCCCGACCCGACCCGATCGGCCCCGACCCGACCGGACCTGTCCCGATCGACCCGACCGGACCCGGCCCCGGCACCGCCCGGGCTCCCCGCACGCGCGAGGAGCCCGTCAGTCGCCCACGAAACAGAACTCGTTGCCCTCGGGATCGCGCAGGACCTGGAAGCACCCCTGCTCGTCCCGGACGAGCCCGCCGACCCGCTCGGCGCCTCGCGCCACCGCGGCGTCGGCGGCCCCGGCCACGTCCCTCGCGTCCAGGTCGAGGTGGAGCCGGTTCTTCACCGCCTTGCCCTCCGGCACCCGCTGGAACGCCACCCGCACGAACCCCGGCGGATCGACGTACGACCAGTCCGCCGCCCGGTCCACCGGTTCCCCGCCGAGCAGCCCGGCCCAGAACCTCACCTGCGCGGCCGGGTCCGCGCAGTCGAAGACGATCTCGTTCACAGTCACGCGCATACCGGCCAGCGTAGGCGCCCCACGCCCTCCGCGGGGCGCCTACGACCGTCCGTCAGGCGTGCGCCGCCCGGGCGAACGCCGCCGCGTCCCAGTCGCCGCCCAGCGCCGGGGCCAGCCACGTCGGCGCGGCCGCGCGGAAGGCCGCGGGTGCCAGCGCCCCGGCGCCCTGGGGGACCACGCCCAGCAGCGGGGCGCCCGCCGAGGCCGGCAGGTCGGCCAGGTTGCACCGCTCGGCCAGACCGGGCACCTGGGGCCAACTGCCCACCACCACCCCCGCCTGGGTGATGCCCCGCGCCCGCAGCGCCTCCCCGGTCAGCGCCGCGAGGTTCAGCGTGCCGAGCCCGGCGGCGGCCACGACCAGCACGGGCGCGCCCAGCAGCCGCGCCGCGTCCGCCAGCGTGGCGCCCTCCCCGTCGTACCGCACCAGCAGGCCGCCCGCGCCCTCGACGAGCACCAGGTCGTGCCCGGCGGCGAGCTCCTCGGCGGCGGCGGCCACCGCGGCGGGGCGCACCGCCGCCATGCCGGCGCGCCGGGCCGCGGTCTCCGGTGCCAGCGGCTCGGGGAACCGGGCCAGTTCCCGGCCCGTCACCCCGTCCCCGGCCAGCCGTACGACCTCGTCAGCGTCGCCCGGCTCACCCGGCGCGACACCCGTCTGGGCGGGCTTCAGCACGGCCACCGAACGGCCGGCCGCCCGCGCCACCGCGGCGACGGCGGCCGTCACGACCGTCTTGCCGATCTCCGTACCGGTACCGCTCACCACCAGGACCGACATGTCACCCCTCCCTCGCGGCGGCGACCACCGCGCCGCAGATCCGTGCCACGTCCGCGTCGCCCGTGACGTACGGCGGCATCACGTACACCAGGTCGCGGAAGGGGCGCAGCCACACACCCTCCCGCACGGCCGCGGCGGTGGCCGCGGCCACGTCCACCGGGTGGTCCAGCTGGACCACGCCGATCGCCCCGAGCACCCGCACGTCCCGGACGCCCGGCACCTCCCGCGCGGGGGCGAGGCCCTCGACGAGCCCCGCCTCGATCCGTTTGACCTCCTGCGCCCAGTCCTGGCCCAGCAGCAGGTCGATCGAGGCGCACGCCACCGCCGAGGCCAGCGGGTTGCCCATGAACGTCGGGCCGTGCGCGAGCACCGGCACGTCGCCGCGCGAGATCCCGTCCGCCACTCGCGGGGTACACAGGGTGGCCGCCATGGAGAGGTACCCGCCGGTCAGCGCCTTGCCCAGGCACATCACGTCCGGCGTGACCCCCGCGTGCTCGGCCGCGAACAGCCGGCCCGTGCGGCCGAAGCCCGTCGCGATCTCGTCGAACACCAGCAGCACGTCGTGCGCGTCGCACGCCTCGCGCAGGTCCCGCAGGTAGTCGGGGGAGTGGAAGCGCATCCCGCCCGCGCCCTGCACCACCGGCTCGACGATCACCGCGGCCAGTTCGTCCGCGTGCCGGGCGATCAGGGCGCGCAGCTCCCTCGCGTACCCCTCCTCGTACGCGACCGGGGGCGGCGGGGCGAAGACCTGCCGCTGCAGGACCCCGGACCACAGGTCGTGCATCCCGCCCTCGGGGTCGCAGACCGACATCGGCTGCCAGGTGTCCCCGTGGTAGCCGCCCCGCCAGGTCAGCAGCCGCCGCTTGGCCGGGCGGCCGGTCGACCGCCAGTACTGGAGGCACATCTTCACGGCGACCTCGACGGAGACCGAGCCCGAGTCGCTGAGGAAGACGTGCCGCAGCGGCTCGGGGGTGATCTCCACCAGGCGGGCGGCAAGGCGGACGGCCGGCTCGTGTGTGAGCCCGCCGAACATCACGTGGCTCATCCGGTCGAGCTGGCCGCGCACCGCCTCGTTGAGCACCGGGTGGTTGTAGCCGTGCACCGCCGACCACCAGGACGACATGCCGTCGACCAGCTCCGACCGTCCCTGCGCCGGTTCGGCGAGCCGCAGCCGCACCCCGGACGCCGACTCCACCACGAGCGGGTCGGCGCGGCCGGGCATGGGGCCGTACGGGTGCCAGACGTGCTCCCGGTCCAGGGCGAGCAGCTCGCCCGGGGTGTGGCGGGGCTCAGGCATTGGGCGCGAGGTCGGTGCCGGCGCCGCGGCGGCGCACCGCCACCAGGTCGGGGCGCGCCGCCGTCACGGCGCCCTCCCCGCCGTCCCCGACGGTCGGGGCGGTACCGCCGGTCGGCCCGTCCCCGGTGGCCGGGGCGGTCGCCGTGGTCGCGGGACCCGCGGCCGTGGACCCGCACACGCCGCCGCCGGCGTCGTCCGAGCCGCAGCCGCCGCCCGTACCGCAGCCCCGCGCCGCCGCGTCCGCGCGGTGCTCCGGCAGCGTCGTCGTCTCCGCGCCCTCCACCTCGAAGCCCGCGTCGGCGATCATCTCCAGGTCCGAGGCGCCGGCCTGGCCCTCGCTGGTCAGGTAGTCGCCGAGGAAGATGGAGTTGGCCAGGTGCAGGGCGAGCGGCTGGAGTGTGCGCAGGTGCACCTCCCGCCCCCCGGCGAGCCGGACCTCGACGTCCGGGCAGACGAAGCGGACCATCGCCAGGATGCGCAGCGCCCGCTGCGGGGTGAGGTTCCACTCCTTGGCCAGCGGCGTCCCCTCGAAGGGGATGAGGAAGTTCACCGGCACCGAGTCCGGATCCAGCGCGCGCAGCGCGAAGACCACGTCGACCAGGTCCTCGTCGCTCTCGCCCATGCCGGCGATCAGGCCCGAGCAGGCCGACAGGCCCGCGGCGTGGGCCTTCTGCACCGTGTCGACCCGGTCCGCGTAGGTGTGGGTCGTCGTGATCTCGCCGTACGTGCCCTCGGAGGTGTTGAGGTTGTGGTTGTAGGCGTCGGCGCCCGCCGACCGCAGCCGCTCCGCCTGACCGTCGGAGAGGAGGCCGAGGCACGCGCAGACCTCGACGTCCTCGTTCTCCTCCTTGATGGCCTCGATCGTCTTCGACACCCGGTCCACGTCCCGGTCCGTCGGCCCCCGACCGCTGGCGACGAGGCAGACCCGCTTGGCGCCGCCCGCGATGCCCGCGGCGGCGGCCTTCGACGCCTCCTCCGGCTTCAGCCAGGTGTACTTGAGGATGTCCGCCTTCGACCCGAGCCGCTGCGAGCAGTACGAGCAGTCCTCGGGGCACAGCCCGGACTTCAGGTTGACCAGGTAGTTGAGCTTCACCCGCCGCCCGAACCAGTGGCGCCGCACCTTCCCGGCCGCGGCCACCACGTCCAGCAGCTCGTCGTCGGAGGTCGCCAGCACGGCGAGCGCCTCTCCACGGGTCGGCAGCTCCCGCCGCAGCCCCTTGTCCACCAGCGTGTTCAACAGGTCCATGGCGCTGATCCTGGCCTACGGCACACCCCGCGGCCAAGGAGGAAGCCGACAACGGAGCCGGTCTGGGGTGTGTGGATGACCACACTCTGACCACGACCGTTCTTCGTTAGGGTCTGTGCGCTGCCTACAAAGGGGACCCACTCATGCCGATGGACGTGCCCGGTGACGCCGCCGAGCCCCAGGCCCCGTTCGACTGGACCGGCGCCGAGGCGCGCCGCCGGGCCGACGCCGGCCTCGTCCGCACGCTGCGCCCCCGTCCCGCCGAGGCGGAGGCCCTGGACCTCGCGGGCAACGACTACCTCGGGCTGACCCGCCATCCGGACGTCACCGGGGCCGCCGCCGGGGCCGCCCGCCGCTGGGGCGCCGGCGCGACCGGCTCCCGCCTCGTCACCGGTTCGACCGAGCTGCACGCCACCCTGGAACGGGAGCTCGCCGCCTTCTGCGGCTTCGAGGCGGCGCTGGTCTTCTCGTCCGGGTACGCCGCCAACCTCGCCGCGCTCACCGCGCTCACCGCGCGCGGGTCACTCGTCGTCTCCGACGCCGGCAACCACGCGTCGATCGTCGACGGCTGCCGGCTCTCCCGTGCCGACACCGAGGTCGTGCCGCACGCCGACCCCGACGCCGTGCGCAAGACCCTGGCCGCCCACCCCGGGCGGCGGGCGCTCGTGGTCAGTGACTCCGTGTTCTCCGTCGACGGCGACGCGGCCCCGCTCGCCGCGCTCGCCGCCGCCTGCAGGTCACACGGCGCGGCCCTCGTCGTGGACGACGCCCACGGCCTCGGCGTCCTCGGCGAGGGCGGACGCGGCGCCCCGCACGCCGCGGGCCTGGCGGGCGCGCCCGACGTGGTCGCCACGGCCACCCTCTCCAAGTCCCTGGGCAGCCAGGGCGGCGCCGTCCTCGGCCCGGCCCGGGTCGTCGACCACCTGGTGAACGCCGCCCGGACCTTCATCTTCGACACCGGGCTCGCCCCGGCGGCGGCCGGCGCCGCCCTGGCGAGCCTGCGCCTGCTGCGCGGCCGGCCCGAGCTGGCCGACCGGGTCCGCGCGGTGGCGGCGGCGCTCCACGGGCGGCTCACCGCCGCGGGCCTGTCGGCGGTACGGCCGGACGCCGCGGTGGTGTCGGTACGGGCACCCTCGGCGGCTGAGGCCGTGCGCTGGGCCGCGGACTGCCGTGCCGAGGGGCTGGCGGTCGGCTGCTTCCGGCCCCCGTCCGTACCGGACGGGGTGTCCCGGCTGCGGCTCACGGCCCGGGCGGACCTGACGGAGGAGCAGATCGCGTGGGCGGTGGCCACGGTGGTGCGTACCGCCCCGCCCACCGCGGCGCACCTCGGCTGACCGGCTGTCAACCGGGCGTGGACCCGCCGGTCTGCCCGGCGAATCCGCTCTCCCGTCGCAGGGTTCACCGCATCGAGCGACAGATATCTCCCTATCCCGGTGGATCCCTCCCCCCGCGGCGACAGGAGTGGCAGTCTGGCGCGAAGCGCAATCCGAGGCCGGTCTGACCTGAAATCCACGACATGTCGGAGTCGGGCCCCGGTGGGGAAAGGGACAGCGTCGCCATGGCAGACCACCAAGAAGCGTCCGTCACTCTGCCGAGCGATCCCGCCTCGGTCTCCGAGGCGCGGAGGTACGTGTCCGACGTGCTCACCGAGTGGGGGCTCCCCGACGACGCCGACGCCGCGGACACCGTCCGGCTGATCGTCTCCGAACTGGCCACCAACGCCGTGCAGCACACGTTCGGCCAGTCGCCCACCTTCACCGTCGACCTCAGGCTCGACCGTGACGAGCGGCTGCGCATCGGCGTGACGGACAGCCACCCGCGCTGGCCGCAGCGGCTCCCCGCGGCCGTCCAGCAGGACAACGGCCGCGGCATGGTCATCATCCGCTGGCTGACCGCCGAGTGCGGGGGCCGTATGTCGGTGACGCCGACCGACGAGGGCGGCAAGACGGTGTGGATCGCCCTGCCCTGGACGGCGCCGGTCCAGGGCTGACCCGAGCGCACCCGGCTCCCGACGGAGGGCCCAGGCCGGGGAGGACCTCCGCCGCGTGAGGCTCGGAGCCGGCGCAAGGGGCCCGCGACGGGAAGGCCCCGGCAGGCGGGTGCCGGCCCTGCCGTCCGCGGCCCCCGGCGCCGCGGCCCGCGGTACGGGGACGCCGGCCCGGCCGCCGCCGGGCCCCCGCACCGCGGATCACGTGGCACCCGCGCCGTGGCGTGCCGTCAGCGCACGCGTCCGTAGGAGACCGATCCCGTCCAGATCCGGTCGAGCTTCACCCACGAACCGGACTTGGGGGAGTGCCAGATCTTGTTCTTCCCGGCGTAGATGCCGACGTGGTACACGCCGCCGCGGCCGTGGAAGAAGACCAGGTCGCCCTTGCGCCGCTCCGAACGTCCGACGCGGCGCGTCTTGTTGTACTGGGCCTGCGCGGTGCGGGGCAGCTTCTTCCCGGCGCGCTTGTACGAGTAGAGCGTCAGCCCCGAGCAGTCGAAGCGGTGCGGGCCGATCGCGCCCCACTGGTACGGGGCGCCCCGCTTGGACGCGGCGACGTTCAGCGCCTTGCCGGCGGCGGCCGGAGCGGCGTGCGCGTCCGGCACCGCGCCGGGCGCGAGCATCGTGCCGCCGACCGCGGCCAGGGTGAGGGCCGACAGCGCCCGGGTGATCCGGACGGGCATCGAGTGGGTGGGGGAGGAAGCCGGGGAGGACAGCCCGACCGGAGCGGGTGCGGTGTCGGAGGGCTGGACCGGGACCTGATTCTGCGCGGACAATGCAGTACCCTTCGTCAACCCGCCTGTGAAGGATTGCCTGTCGGGTTCGGACAGGACGAAGATGCCCGGCCGCTGACGCGGCTTCACCCCAAGGGGGGACCGGTATCCGCACCGCGTGCGGTGGCCTCCCCGTACTGCTCGGGTCCTCCACTCCTGCCGATCCACTGGTGTCGACCAGGCGTCCGGACGGCGGCAGGACTCGGCGTCCGTCCGGACCGCCCCGCCGGGGTGGCGGGGGCTTGTCGTCGAGACGGATCTTTCCCGCCGGACCCCGGATTCCCGAGGTCCGACGAGCCTGTGTGAGCCTCGTCACGACTGATCCGAACGGGTGGACACGGCCCGTTCCGCGCCCGCCGGCGGCGCGTTGCCGACCCCCGCACCTGCGGTGGAGGGCCCGCGGGCCGAGCGCCACGTACACGCGGTCCGCAACTCGTCCGGGACGAAGTTCCCCCCTTTGCCTCAGCCGAACGGCCGAGGGGTCTTCCTCCGTGTGGGTCCGAAACCGGTCAGCCGCAACGATCGTGAGGCAGCGTCACGCGTTCGGTGCGCCGCTCACCGTCCAGCGCACGCAGCGCACGCGCCAGGGTCCGGGCGTGCACCTCGGCCTCGCCCCTGCCGTGCATCAGGGTCAGCGCCGCGCGCAGCGCTTCCGCCTCTGCGACCAGTGCCTGGGCGGCCCGCAGCGCGCCGTAGGTGTGCGTGGCCCGGGCGGGGTTGAGCCGTCCCAGCCGGTCGACGACATCGAGGTAGGCGTCCACGTAGGCGCCTTCGGCGCGGGTGAGCGCGGGCAGGGGCGGGGGCTCCGGAGGGCGCACGGTCAGCTCCGGCGGCCGGGGACGACGTCGTCCACCAGTCCGTGCGCCCGTGCGCCGGTCGCGTCGAGCACCAGGTCCCGGTCGAGGTCCGCCTCGACGAGGTCGCGGTCGCGGCCGGTGTGCCGGACCAGCAGCCCGGTGAAGAACTCGCGCTGCCGCAGCACCTCGTGGGCGTGGACCTCCAGGTCCGAGGGGCGGCCCCGCAGCGGCTCGTCGAGCGCCGGCTGCCGCAGGACGACCCGGGCACCCGGGAGCGCCGCGCGCTTGCCCGGCGCACCGGCGGCGAGCAGCAGCGCGGCCGTGGACGCGGCCTGACCGACGCAGGTGGTGGCCACGTCGCAGGCGATGACCTGCATGGCGTCGTAGACCGCGGTCATCGCGTCGAACGGGCCGCCGGGGGAGTTGATGTAGAGCGAGACGTCCTGGTCCGGGGCGGCGTACTCCAGATGGACGAGCTGGGCGATCACGTCGTTGGCCGTGGTGGCGTCGAGCGGCGTGCCGATCAGGACGATCCGCCCCTCGAGGAGCTTCGCGTACGGGTCGAGCGTGCGGGTCCCCCAGGCGGTCCGCTCGGTGAACTCGGGGAGCACGTGGCGCGAGGTCGGGTCCATGGGCGTCTCCATCGCTGGAAAATGTACAGGACGTACAGAAGGTTAGAATGGGAGCATGACCTACGAGATTCCGGTGACGCAAGCGCGGGCGGAGCTCGCCGACCTGATCAACCGCGTCGTCTACGGCGGTGAGCGGGTCGTCGTGACCCGCCACGGCAAGCCCCTCGTCGCGCTCGTCTCCGCCGCTGACCTCGAACGACTGGAGGCGGACCGGGACTCCGCGCCGGAGTCGGTCGCCGGCTCGGTGGTGGAGCTCGGGAACGCGCCGTCCGCTCCCCGCGAACACCGTCGCTTCGGCATCGCCGCGGAGCACCGGCCCCACGGCGGCTGACGGGCTCACTGCCGCGCACACACGAAGGCCGCGCGCCCCCGCCCGGTGGGCAGGGGGCGCGCGGCCGTCCACGCGTGGGGTCAGCCGACGGGTGCCGGCTCCGGCGTGGTCGCGCCGGGCGCCGGGCGCCCGTCCGGCCCGGCCGGGGCGCGGCGCGCGCCCAGGAGGACCAGCGCCAGCCCGAGCAGCGCCCACACGACCAGGGTGATCAGCGGCGCCGCGGCCGCCGCCCCGTCGAAGAACGCCACGGAGCGCAGCAGGGACGCCCCCGCCCCCGGCGGCAGCAGCTGACCCAGGGTCCCCACCGGCTCGGGCAGCATCTCCGGCGCGCTCGTCACCCCGGAGAAGGGGTTGCCCAGCAGCACCATCAGGACGGCGCCGACCCCGATCCCGGGCGGGCCGATCAGCGCCGCGAACCCGGCCACCGCGGCGCCCGTGGCGAGGACGGTCAGTCCGAGCACGCCGGCCTCGGCGAGCCAGGGTCCGTCGACCGTGCCGAGCCAGCTGTCGGTGATCGCGGCCGCCACCAGGCCCACCAGGGCCGAGGCCCCGACGAGGGCGGTCGCCGCCCGCCGGCCGCGCAGGCCCAGCAGTGTCACCACGGCGCCGGCGGCGAGACCGGCCAGGGCGAGCGGGAGGATGCTCGCGATCATGCCGCTGCCGCGCGGGTCGCCGCTCGGGGAGGGCACCACGTCGGTGACCTTCACCCGGCCGTCCGGGCTCTGCGCCGCGGCCGCCTGCTGGATCAGCTGCGCCGCGGCGGGGCCCGCGGCCGAGGCCACGAGGACCTCCGGGCCGGCGGGGCCGGCGACCACCGCGCCGTACACGGAGCGGTCCTCGATCGCCGCGCGGGCGGCGTCGGCGTCGGCGTAGCGGTGCAGCTCGAATCCGCCGCCCCCCTGCCGGATGCCCTTCTCCAGTTGGGTGACGGCGGTCTCCGGGCCGGCCACGCCGACGGGGAGGTCGCGGGGGGCGACGCGGGCGGCGGGCCAGACGAACGCCCAGACGGCGAGCGCGGCGAACACCGGGACGAGCACCATCGCCGCGATCATGCGGCGCTGGGGCGTGGCGGACATGGGGTGCCTCCGGGGCGAGTGCCAGGGAAAAAGAAGGATCGTTCGTTTTACTGTCCTCAATCTCCCGCCGAGGGGGCCTTCTTGTCAAGAATGAACGTTCGTTTTATCCTTTTGATCATGGCTCGTGTATCCCAGGAACACCTCGACGCCCGGCGCCGCCAGATCCTCAACGGCGCCGCGCGCTGCTTCGCGCGCAACGGCTTCCACGCCACGTCGATGCAGGACGTGCTCCGTGAGGCCGACCTGTCCGCCGGAGCCGTCTACCGGTACTTCCGCGGCAAGGAGCAGCTCATCGAGGCCATCGTCACCGAGGTGCTCGACGCGATCCGCGACACCTTCGAGTCGGCCGCGGCCCAGACCCCGCCACCTCCGCCCGACGTCCTCGTCGGCCGGGTCATGACGGAGGTCCTCACCGAGCGCTCCGGTCTGCCGTACGAAGGAGAGGAGAGCCTGCCCCGCCTCATGATCCAGGTGTGGACCGAGACCCTGCGCAACGACCGGCTCTCCGCCACCATGCGGCAGGGGTACTCCCGCGTCCACGAGGCGTGGGTCGGCGTGGTCGAGGCCTACCAGGCGTCCGGGCTCATGCGCGACGACGTGCCCGCCGAGCACGTGGCCCGCACGCTGATCGCCGCGGCCCAGGGGTTCGCCGCCCAGCAGGCCCTCTTCGGCGCGGCCCCCGTGTCGGTGCTCCAGGACGGGCTGCGGGGGCTGATGTCCATGGGCCGGCAAAAGGCTGGTTAACGCGTCGGAAAGACTTCTGCGAGAGATGGAAATAAATCCCTGTCACAGTCGTCCCCGCAGGTCAACAAGGTGTTGAAGCCGGATAGTGTCCCGCTGCGCCCGGGACGCCGCCGGGCGGGAACTGTGAGGTGGAGCCGTGCGACTGACCCCCCATGAACAGGAGCGCCTGCTCCTCCACGTGGCCGCCGACGTGGCCGCGAAGCGCCGGGCCCGAGGCGTACGCCTCAACCACCCCGAGGCCGTCGCGCTGATCACCACGCACGTCCTGGAGGGCGCCCGGGACGGCCGTACCGTCTCCGAACTCATGGCGTCCGGCCGGAAGGTCCTCAGCCGCGACGACGTCATGGACGGCATCGCCGAGATGATCCGCGACGTGCAGGTCGAGGCGACCTTCCCGGACGGCACCAAGCTCGTCACCGTCCACGACCCCATCGTCTGAAGGGGCCGCCGTGACACCCGGAGAGATCCTGTACGCGGACGAGCCCGTCGCCGTCAACGAGGGCCGCCCCGTCACCCGCCTCACCGTGCTGAACGCCGCCGACCGCCCGGTCCAGGTGGGTTCCCACTACCACTTCGCCGAGGCCAATCCCGGACTGCGCTTCGACCGCGCCGCCGCGCACGGCCTGCGGCTCCACGTCCCCGCCGGCACGGCCGTCCGCTTCGAACCCGGCGTCCCCGTCGACGTCGACCTCGTCCCCCTCGCCGGCGCGCGGATCGTCCCCGGGCTGCGCGGCGCGACCGGAGGTGCCCTCGATGGCTGACCCCCGTCCCCTCCTGCTCGACCGCGCCGTCCACGCCGACCTCTACGGCCCCACGACCGGCGACCGCGTCCGCCTCGCCGACACCGACCTCCTCGTCGAGATCGAGGAGGACCGCTGCGGCGGCCCCGGCCGCGCCGGGGACGAGGCCGTCTTCGGCGGCGGCAAGGTCATCCGCGAGTCCATGGGACAGTCCCGCCTCACCCGCGCCGAGGGCGCGCCCGACACCGTCATCACCGGCGCCGTCGTCCTCGACCACTGGGGCGTCGTCAAGGCCGACGTCGGTATCCGCGACGGCCGCGTCACCGGCATCGGCAAGGCCGGCAACCCCGACATCATGGACGGCGTCCACCCCGACCTGGTCATCGGCCCCGAGACGGAGATCATCGCCGGCAACGGCAGGATCCTCACCGCCGGGGCCGTCGACGCCCACGTCCACTTCATCTCACCCACCCTCGTGCACCAGGCCCTCGCCTCCGGGATCACCACCCTCGTCGGCGGAGGCACCGGACCCGCCGAGGGCAGCAAGGCCACCACCGTCACCCCCGGCCCCTGGCACCTCGCCCGCATGCTGGAGGCCCTGGACGGCTTCCCCGTCAACATCGGCCTCCTCGGCAAGGGCAACACCCTCTCCCGTGAGGCGCTCCACTCCCAACTGCGCGCCGGAGCCCTCGGATTCAAGATCCACGAGGACTGGGGCGCCACCCCCGCCGCCATCGACGCATGCCTGGGCGTGTGCGAGGAGACCGGCGCCCAACTGGCCATCCACACCGACACCCTCAACGAGGCCGGCTTCGTCGGCGACACCCTCGCCGCCATCGCCGGGCGCACGATCCACGCGTACCACACCGAGGGTGCGGGCGGCGGCCACGCCCCGGACATCATCACCGTCGTCTCCGAGCCGTACGTCCTGCCCAGCTCCACCAACCCGACCCGCCCGCACACCGTCAACACCGTCGAGGAGCACCTCGACATGCTGATGGTCTGCCACCACCTCAACCCGGCCGTCCCCGAGGACCTCGCCTTCGCCGAGTCCCGGATCCGGCCCACCACCATCGCCGCCGAGGACGTCCTGCACGACCTCGGCGCCCTCTCGATCATCTCGTCCGACTCCCAGGCCATGGGCCGCATCGGCGAGGTCGTCACCCGGACCTGGCAGACCGCGCACGTCATGAAGCGCCGCCGCGGCGCCCTCCCCGGCGACGGCCGGGCCGACAACCACCGCGCCCGCCGCTACGTCGCGAAGTACACGATCAACCCGGCCGTCGCGCAGGGCATCGACCACGAGACCGGCTCCGTCGAGACGGGCAAGCTCGCCGACCTCGTCCTGTGGGAACCGGCCTTCTTCGGCGTCAAGCCGCTGCTCGTCCTCAAGGGCGGCCAGATCGCCTACGCCCAGATGGGCGACGCCAACGCCTCCATCCCCACCCCCCAGCCCGTCCTGCCCCGCCCCATGTTCGGCGCCCACGGCCGCGCGCCCGCCGCGAACTCCGTCAACTTCGTCGCACCCGCCGCCCTGGAGGACGGACTGCCCGACCGGCTCGGCCTCGGCAAGCGGTTCGCCGCCATCACCAGCACCCGCGGCGTCACCAAGGCGGACATGCGTGAGAACGCCACCACGCCCCGCGTCGAGGTCGACCCCGACACCTTCACCGTCACCATCGACGGCGACCCCGTCGAACCCGCCCCCGCCACGGAACTCCCCATGGCCCAGCGCTACTTCCTCTTCTGAAGCGGGCGTACGCCATGAGCCGATCCGCACTCCTCGTCCTCGCCGACGGGCGGTTCCCCGCGGGCGGGCACGCCCACTCCGGCGGCGCCGAGGCCGCCGTCAAGGCCGGCCGCCTGCGCGACGCCGCCGACCTGGAGCACTTCTGCCGGGGCCGTCTGCACACCACGGGCCTCACCACGGCCGGCCTCGCCGCCGCGGCGGCCCTCGGGCACGACGCCGCCGCGCTGGACGCGGCCGCCGACGCCCGCACCCCCTCACCGGCCCTCCGGGCCGCGGCGCGGCGCCTCGGACGGCAACTCCTGCGCGCCGCCCGCGCCGCCTGGCCCGACCCCGGACTCGACGCGCTGGCCCGCGACTTCCCCCGCGGCGCCCACCAGCCCGTCGTCCTCGGCACCGCCGCCCGCGCCGCCGGACTCGGACCCGAGGACGCCGCGCACTGCGCCGCGTACGAGACGGTCAGCGGACCGGCCACCGCCGCCGTGCGGCTGCTCGGCCTCGACCCGTTCCGCGCCACCGCCGTCCTGGCCCGGCTCGCCGGGGACATGGACCGCGTGGCCGCCCGCGCCGCCGCGGCCGCGCGGGAAGGCGTCGACGCGCTCCCCGCGGCCTCCGCGCCGCTGCTCGACATCACGGCGGAGCAGCACGCGGCCTGGCCCGTACGCCTCTTCGCCTCCTGACACCCGCACACCCCCTTCGCACACACCCATCGGAGCCGCACCGTGCACCTGACCCACGCCCACGACGACACCGGCCCCGGCGGCCTCAGCGCCGACGTGACCCGTCCGGACGGCACGCGCCGGGCCCTGCGCATCGGTCTGGGGGGTCCGGTCGGGTCGGGCAAGACCGCGACGGTCGCGGCGCTGTGCCGTGCCCTGCGGGAGCAGTTGTCCCTGGCGGTGGTGACGAACGACATCTACACGCGGGAGGACGCGGAGTTCCTGTTGCGGGAGGCGGTGTTGCCGCCGGAGCGGATCGCCGCGGTGGAGACCGGTGCCTGTCCGCACACGGCGATCCGTGACGACATCTCCGCCAATCTCGAAGCGGTGGAGGACCTGGAGGACGCGGTCGGGCCGCTGGACCTGATCCTGGTGGAGTCCGGTGGGGACAACCTCACGGCGACCTTCTCCAAGGGGCTCGTCGACGCGCAGGTGTTCGTCATCGACGTGGCGGGTGGTGACGACATCCCCCGCAAGGGCGGGCCCGGCGTCACCACCGCCGACCTCCTCGTCGTCAACAAGACCGACCTGGCCCCCTACGTCGGCTCCGATCTCGACCGGATGGCCCGCGACGCCCGTGAACAGCGCGGCGACCTGCCCGTCGCCTTCACCTCGCTGACCGCCGAGGACGGCGTGGCCCCGGTCGTCGACTGGGTCCGCGAGCGGCTCGCCGCGTGGACGTCGGTCCCCGCCGCGTGAGCGTCCGCGCCACCGCCCGGATCGTCGCCCGGGCGGGCGGGGCGCTCCCCGTCCTGGAGAGCGACGGCCCGCTCGCCGTACGCCGCACCCGAGCCCGGGAACCCGGCACCGCGCGGGTCACCGTCGTCGGCGCCATGAGCGCGCCCCTCGGCGGCGACCGGCTCGCCCTGGAGGCCCGCGCGGGCGACGGCGCCCACCTCACCGTCGACGCGGCGGCGGCGACGGTGTCGCTGCCCGGCCCCACCGGCGCGACCGCCCACTACGACGTGCGCCTCGCCGCCGGTGAGCGGGCCCGGCTGGTGTGGCTCCCCGAGCAGCTGATCGCCGCGAACGGCTCGTCGCTCCGGATGCGCACGACGGTCGAGCTCGCCGCGACGGCCCGGCTCGTCCTGCGCGAGGAGCAGGTGCTCGGCCGTACCGACGAGGAACCGGGCACCCTCCTCACCCGCCTCACCGTGCGCCGGGCCGGGCGACCCCTCCTCGACCAGGAGCTCGCCTGCGGCCCCGGCGCCCCCGGCGGCTGGGACGGCCCCGCCGTCCTGGCCGGGCACCGGGCGGTGGGGCAACTGCTCGTCGTCGACGGGGCGTTCGAGGCGGAACCGGTGGTACCCCGGCAGCTGGGCGCGACGGCCGTCCTCACCCCGCTGGCCGGCCCGGCCGCACTGGTCACCGCCCTGGCCGCCGACGCCCGCGCCCTGCGCCGAATCCTGGACGGGGCCCTCGCCGGGCTCACGCGCGACGACGGGTGAGCGCGTCAGCCGTCCTGTCCGCGCACGGCCTCCGGCCCGGTCGCCGCCGCACCCGGCCCGGTCGC
This sequence comes from Streptomyces changanensis, assembly GCF_024600715.1. Lineage (NCBI taxonomy): Bacteria > Bacillati > Actinomycetota > Actinomycetes > Kitasatosporales > Streptomycetaceae > Streptomyces > Streptomyces changanensis. Next base: position 769,112 of record NZ_CP102332.1, on the reverse strand, counting down.
CGCCGCACCCGGCCCGGTCGCCGCCGCACCCGGCCCGGTCGCCGCGGCGCCCGGCCCGGCGGTGGCGGCGCCCGGCCCGGCGGTGGCGGCGCCCGGCCCGGGCGTCGTCGCCCCTGACCCACCCGTCGCGGCCCGCGGCTCGCCCGCCGCCGCGCTCGGACCGGCCGCCGCCGCGCCCGGACCGCCCGCCGCCGCTCCCGGCCCGGTGCGCCGGCGAGCGGCGCGGAGCCCGGTCGGCCGCTCCCGCGCCGCCGCGGCCTTCACGTCCGCCGCGTAGTCGTCCACGTACTCCTGACCCGACAGCTCCAGGATCCGGTACATGATCTCGTCCGTCACCGCGCGGACGACGGTCCTGTCGTTCTCCATGCCCGCGTACCGGGAGAAGTCCAGCGGCTCGCCGAAGCGGACCGTCACCCGCCGGATCCTCGGGACGACCTTGCCGGGCGGCTGGATCTCGAACGTGCCGACCATCGCGCAGGGCACCACCGGGACGCCCGCCCTCAGGGCCATCACCGCGACCCCCACCTTGCCCTTGTACAGCCGGCCGTCGTGCGAGCGGGTCCCCTCCGGGTAGATGCCCAGTAGCTCACCCCGGTCCAGCACCCCGAGCCCCTCCCGGATCGCGGCCTGCCCGGCCTCCTTGCCCGAGCGGTCGACCGGGATCTGCCCGGCGCTGCGGAAGAACGCGGCGGTCAGCCGCCCCTTCAGACCCGGCCCCGTGAAGTACTCCTGCTTCGCCAGGAAGGTGATACGGCGCTTCAGCACCGCCGGCATCAGGAAGTGGTCGGAGAACGACAGGTGGTTGCCCGCCACGATGGCCGCACCCGTCTCCGGCACATGTTCCAACCCCTCGGTCCTCGGCCGGAACAGCAGCCGCAGCAGCGGCCCGAGGAGCACGTACTTGAGCACGTAATAGAACACGGTCCTGCTCCCTACTGCGGCCACGACCGCGGCGGAAAGGTTTCCTCCCCTGCATCTTCCCGGCCCGCCCGGTTCCTCTCATCCGTACGCGTACTCAATAGCCGACCGCACCACCCCGTTCGGCGCAGCGCCGCCCCGGACGCGTGCCGGGGGCCGTGGCGGACGTCCGCCACGGCCCCCGGGTCCTTCGGGTACGTGCCTCCCCGCGCCGCCCGGGCGCGGGGCACGTCACCGGTAGGTGACGTCCGACGCGCCGTACCGGCAGAAGCTGCCGTCCGGGCCCTTGCCCAGCTGCTTCGGCTCCTTGCCGCTGCTGTTGCCCTGGTAGTGGGCGCACGGCTGGAGCTTGCGGCCCTTGTCACCGTGGATGCGGACGTTGCGCAGCGTCGCCGTGTCGCCGTAGTTGGAGTTGATGCCCACCAGCTGCTTGCCGGGGGCGGTCGCGTCCACGCCGTCGAGCACGATCGTCCGCTTGTACTGCTTGGAGCAGTTGCCGCAGCTGCGGACCAGCTTGCCGAAGTCCGAGACCTGGAAGCCGCTGATCCGCAGGGTGCCCGCGCCGTTGAACTGGAAGACCTTGTCGGACGCCTTCCGCGCGCCGCCGCCCTCGACCCGGTAGACCGCGGAGGCGGACTTGCCCTTGAAGGACGCGGCGTCCTCGCCGACGTCCTCCCACCAGACGTTCTGCAGCGTGCAGCTGCCCAGGCAGTGGACGCCGTCACCGGCGGGGGCGCCGATCACGACGTTCTTGAGGACCGCGCCGTCCTTCAGCGTGAACAGCGGCGCCTGGTTCTCGTCCTGCCCGCCGTCGCCCAGCGCGCCGCTGCCGTGGAAGCGCTGCAGCTTGCCGTCGTACGTGCCGCCGAAGGTGATCGTCTTCGCGACGGGCACGTTCTCCTTCGGCGCGGGCCAGGCGGAAGCGGCGCCCGCGGGGCTCAGCAGACCCGTCCCGGCGAGCGCGGCGCCGGTGAGGCCGAGCGCGGCGGCCCCGCCGACGAGTGCGCGGCGGCGGGTGAGCGTGCGGCGGTGCCGGGCGCGCGGCTGTGTGGTCGAACTCATGTGATTCCTCTGCTGGGGGGTACGTGCACCCGGTGGTCGCCGCCGCCACCGGATGGGTTGCCGCCCTCGAGGAAAAAAATCGGCCCGTCGCTCAACCGTCGCGGGTCGCGACCATCCCGAGCGTCACCAGCCCCAGCACGATCCAGGCGAACCACAGCCAGCCGCTGCTGCCCAGCCCGACCGTGTACGCCGTGATCAGCACCAGGGCGCCCACCGTGAGCGTTCCCATGGTCTTGGTTCCGGACATGGCGCCCTCCTCCTGGCCCGCGGGCCTGCTGCCATGGTCGCCCCGCAGGGCCCCCCGGCGCCACCGGCCGGCACCGGCCGGCCCCCCTCGGTGCTACCGGCCGCGCACCTGGAGGGAGGCGAGATAGGCGTTGTACGCGGCGAGCTCCTTGTCACCGTCCCGGTCGGCGGCCCGGTCGGCGCGCTTCGCCACCCGCTGCTCGGAGCGGTACCACTGGTACAGCAGCGCGACCAGCACGACCACGGACGGGATCTCGCTGAACGCCCACGCGATGCCGCCGGCGGCGTTCTGGTCGGCCAGGGCGTCGATGCCGAGCGAGGCCGGCGGGTTCGCGTACGTGCCGACCATCGGCTCCGAGCCCATCATCAGCGCGATCCCGAAGAAGGCGTGGAAGGGCATGCCCGCGAACAGCTCCAGCATCCGCATGACGTAGCCGGGCCGGTGCGGGCCCGGGTCCACGCCCATGATCGGCCAGAAGAAGACGACGCCCACCGCGAGGAAGTGCACCATCATCACGATGTGCCCGGTCGTGGACCCCATGAGGAAGTCGAAGACCGGGGTGAAGTACAGCGCGTACAGGCTCGCGATGAAGAGCGGGATCGTGAAGGCGGGGTGCGTGATCACCCGCATGTACCGGCTGTGCAGCAGCCACAGCAGCAGCTCGCGCGGTCCCTTGCCGCGGCCGCGGCCCGCGACCGGCAGCGCCCGCAGCGCGAGGGTGACCGGGGCGCCGAGGAGCAGCAGGATCGGCGACAGCATGCTGATCACCATGTGCTGCACCATGTGGACGCTGAACATGACCATGCCGTAGTCGTTGAGCCCGGTGCACATCACCAGCGCCACCGAGAGCACACCGAGCGTGAAGAAGACGACGCGGCCGACCGGCCAGGCGTCACCGCGCCGCCGCAGCCGCAGCACGCCCCAGCCGTACAGGGCCAACGCCAGCAGGCAGCCGACCAGGAAGAACGTGTCCGGCGAGTACGCCAGCCCCCGCTCCAGCGTGAACGGCGGCAGGTCCGACGTCATGCCGTGCCCGTGATCCATCCGGCGGCTCCTGGTTCGTGCTGGCTTGTCCGCTTGCGGCACCAGACTAGAACCGCCCCCGGTCGCGTCGGCGACCGGGGGCGGCTTCGCGGCGGGGTCGGATCAAAGGACGGTCTCCGCCTCCGCGTACCGCTCGCCGGGGACGGTCTTGAGGGTCTCGACGGCCTCCGCGAGCGGCACCATGACGATGTCCGTGCCGCGCAGCGCGGTCAGCATGCCGAACTCGCGGCGGTGCGCCGCCTCCACCGCGTGCCAGCCGAAGCGCGTCGCGAGGACGCGGTCGTACGCGGTGGGCGTGCCGCCGCGCTGGACGTGGCCGAGGATCACCGGGCGGGCCTCCTTGCCGAGGCGCCGCTCCAGCTCGATCGACAGCTGCCGCGCGATGCCCGCGAACCGCTCGTGCCCGTAGACGTCCTTGCCGCCCTCGTCGAAGTCCATGGAGCCGGCCCGCGGCTTGGCGCCCTCGGCGGCGACGACGATCGCGAACCGCTTGCCGGCCGCGAAACGGGCGCCGACGCGGGCGGTCAGCTCGTCGATGTCGAACGGCCGCTCCGGTACGACGATGGCGTGCGCGCCGGCCGCCATGCCGGAGTGCAGCGCGATCCACCCCGTGTGCCGGCCCATGACCTCGACGATGAGCACGCGCTGGTGCGACTCCGCCGTCGTCTTCAGCCGGTCCAGTGCCTCCGTGGCCACGCCGACGGCCGTGTCGAAACCGAAGGTGACGTCCGTCGAGGCGATGTCGTTGTCGATCGTCTTGGGGACGCCGACTATGGGCAGCCCCGCCTCGGAGAGCAGGTTCGCGGCCTTCAGGGTGCCCTCGCCGCCGATCGGGATGATCGCGTCGAGGCCGAGGTCGGCGACGTGCCCCTTCGCCCGCTCCACCCCGTCCACGAGGTGCGCCGGCTGGACCCGGGAGGAACCGAGGATCGTGCCGCCCTGGGCGAGGATGCCGCCCACCGCGTCGAGGTCGAGCTTGCGGTAGTCGGCTTCGAGCAGGCCCTTCCACCCGTCGTGGAATCCGATGACCTCGTCACCGTGGTCGACGACGGCGCGGTGCACGACGGAACGGATGACTGCGTTCAGACCGGGGCAGTCGCCGCCGGAGGTGAGCACACCAATGCGCATAGCCCGAAATACCTTTGCAACGTGGGCCGACTCCCGGACCACGTCGTCCGGCCTGGATCACCGCCACCCTACCGGCGAGGGGCGGGGCGGCCGAACCGGACGTCCGACCCGTGGACGGACTTCGGAGGAACAGACGAAGACGGTGCGCGCAGGGGCGGCCGCCGCCCGCTCACGGGTCGTGCGGCCGCCCCGGGGCGTCCTTCGGTCGGCGTCCCGGCCGGCGGGTCAGGCCGGCTGGCTGGCGGCCGCGATGCGTTCGGCGCGCAGCGCCTCGTACCACCGGTCGTCGGTCGGCGGCAGCGCGTTCACGTCGAGGGCCAGCTTCAGCAGCAGGTCCGCGATCTGCGGGTTGCGGGCCATGACGGGGCCGTGCATGTACGTACCGAAGACGGTGTCGTTGTACGCGCCCTCCGTGCCGTCGCCGGTGCCGTTGCCCTTGCCGAAGACGGTGCGCGCGAAGGGGCGCGCCGTCGGGCCGAGGTGCGTGACGCCCTGGTGGTTCTCGAAGCCGGTCAGCTGCGGCAGGCCCAGGCGCGGGTCGATGTCGGCGAGCACGTCGCCGACGCAGCGCTCGCCCTCGCCGCGCGTGGAGACCACGTCGATCAGGCCGAGGCCCGGCTCCCGCTCGCCGAGGTCGTTGATGAACTCGTGGCCGAGGATCTGGTACCCGGCGCAGACCGAGAAGATGATCGCGCCGTTCTCGGCGGCGCGGCTCAGACCGCCGTCGCGCCGCAGCCGCTCGGCGGCCAGCCGCTGGGGCCGGTCCTCGCCGCCGCCGATCAGGTAGATGTCGCCGGAGGTCGGCACCGGCTGGTCGCTGCGGACGTCCACGCGCTGCACGTCCAGGCCGCGCTGCCGGGCGCGGCGCTCGACGACGAGGGCGTTGCCCTGGTCGCCGTAGGTGCTGAGCAGGTCGGGGTAGACCCACACCAGACGCAGGCTGCTGTCGCTCATGCTCTCTCGTCCTCTCGGAGGTCGGGGTCAGTTGCCGACGCGGCGGCGTACGTCCTGGAACGCGGTGTAGTTGGCGATCAGCTCGATGCGCCCGGGCGGGGCCAGCTGCACCGCCTCGTCGAGCGTCTCGCACACCCGGAAGTCCAGGCCCGCGACCTCCAGCCGGACGGCGAGGTCCAGCCTGCGGTCGCCGATCACGAAGATCGGGTGGCCGGCGAGCCGCGTGTAGTCGACGTCCCACAGCCACGACGTGTCCGTACCGTCCGCGCCGCGCGCGTTGACCGAGAGCACCACCGGCGTCGGCGGCCGGTCGATGAGGGAGAACGTCTCCAGCCAGCCGGCGGGGTTCTTCGCCAGGAGCAGCCGCACGTCACGGCCCTCGAAGGACACGACGTCGTACCGGCCGGCGACGGCCTGCACCTGGTACATGCGCTCCAGCGCGACCTGGGGCGGCACGCCGAACACGGCGGCCACCGCGGCGGAGCTGGCGGCGTTGGCCTTGTTGGCGCGGCCCGGCAGCTGCAGGTGGATCGGCCAGGCCGAGCCGTGCGGGTCGAGGACGTGGTCGCCGCTGAGCGCCCACGTCGGGGCCGGGCGGCGGAAGCCGCACTCACCGCAGAACCAGTCGTCGCCGGGGCGCTGCATCACACCGCCGCAGGCCGGGCACGACCAGGCGTCGTCCTTCCACTCCTGGCCGGCCGCCACCCACACCACGTTCGGGGAGGAGGAGGCGGCCCAGACGACGAGCGGGTCGTCCGCGTTGGCGACGACCACGGCCTTCGTGCCGGCCAGGCCCTCGCGCCACTTCTCCGCGAGCATGCGGGTCTCCGCGGCGCGGTCCAGCTGGTCGCGCGAGAGGTTCAGCAGCGCGATCACCTTAGGCGTGGTGTCACGGGCGACTCCGGCGAGGTACTTCTCGTCCACCTCGATGACGCCGTACTTCGCGTCCGATCCACCTGCCAGGGCGGAGGTGATGCCCGCGGGCATGTTCGCGCCGAGGGCGTTGGAGACGACCGGGCCGCTGGCGCGCAGCGCCTCGGCGATGAGTCGCGTGGTGGTGGTCTTGCCGTTGGTCGCCGACACCAGGATGACGTCCAGGTGCTGCGCGAGCCGGCCCAGAAGGTCGGGGTCGAGCTTGAGCGCCACCCGGCCGCCGATCACCGATCCGCTGCCGCGTCCCGCCGCGCGAGACACCGCCGCCGCGGCCTTGCCCGCCGTCACGGCCAGCTTGGCGCGCGGCGACAGCGGCTCCGAGTTGCCTGCCATCGTCCTTGTTCCTCCTAGCGTGGGTCCGCCTCAGCCTATCGAGATCCGGTCGTGGTCCCGAACCCCGCCACCTGCCGGGGAGCTGGTGGCGGACCGGAACGTACCCTGACGCCATGCGAAACCGGCCGATCCCCGGCAGTTCCGGCGCCGTGCGGGCGATGAGCCTGCTCGGCTCGCCCGTGCTGCACGCCCCCTGTGAGACCGTCACCGACTTCGGGCCCTCCCTCGCCCGTCTGGTGGAGGACCTGTTCGCCACGATGTACGCGGCGAACGGTGTCGGTCTGGCGGCGAACCAGGTGGGGGTCGCCCAGCGGGTCTTCGTCTACGACTGCCCGGACGACGAGGACGTCCGTCACCTCGGCCACGTCGTCAACCCCCGCCTGGTGGAGGCGGACGGGGTGACGGTGCGCGGCCCCGAGGGCTGTCTGTCGCTGCCCGGACTGGAGGCCGGGACCGAGCGGTTCGACCGGGCCGTCGTCGAGGGCGTCGACGTGCGCGGCGAGCCGGTGCGGGTCGAGGGCACGGGGTTCTTCGCCCGCTGCCTCCAGCACGAGTGCGACCACCTGGACGGGCTGGTCTACCCCGACCGCCTCGGCGGCTGGCGCCGCGCCCGGGTGCTGCGGGCGGCCCGCCGGGCCCCCTGGGGCGGCGCCGGCTGACCCTCCCGGCGTGGGGCGGCGCCGGCTCTGACCCTCCCGGCGTGCGGCGGCGACTGTCCCTCCCGGCCCGGGGTGGCGCCCGGCTGACCCCGTCGGCCCGGGGCGGTGCCCGGCGACCCCCGCCGGCCTGCTCAGAAGCGCGGGACGCCGATGCGGTCCTCTGCCTCGGCGAGCCGGCCCCACAACAGGTCGGCCAGGGCCGACACCAGCGCGGCGCGGCCGCAGGGGCGTTCGCCCAGCCACCAGTCGCCGGCCGCGTACATCATGCCGACGATGCCGTGGCCCCACACCCGGGCCACGGCCTCGCCGCCCTCGCCCAGGTCTATGCGCTCGGCGATGACGTCGGCGAGCTCCTCGCCCATCCGGCGCAGCACCGGCGCCGAGTGGCGGCCGACGTCGAAGCCCTGCTCCTGCTGCTGGGCGGCGTCCTCGGAGGGGTGCATCAGGAACCGGTACACCTGTGGCCGGGCCTCGATCGCGGCGAGGTACGTGTCGAGGGTCGCCTCGACGCGCTGCCGGCGCCCGGCGGGGGCGTCCAGCGCGGCGCGCAGCGCGGCGAGCAGGGCGTCGGTGTGGCGCTTGGCGAGGGCGCGGTACAGCCCGCCCTTGTCACCGAAGTGGCGGTACAGGATCGGTTTGGTGATGCCGGCCTCGGCGGCGATGGCGTTCATGGACGCCTGCGGTCCGTCGCGCAGGACCACCCGGTCGGCCGCCTCCAGCAGTTCGCGCCGCCGCTGTTCGGCCGACCGCTGCTGCTCGGTCCGGTGTGTGGTCTCCATAGCGTCTCTCCCCGCCCGTCGCTGTTCCTGAGGCCAGCGCAACGTAACACCGACCCGGTGCGCGCTGCCGGTTGACAGCCTCTACTTACCGGTAACAGACTGCGGTTACCGCTAGTAACAATGTACGCCGCAGGAGGACGCATGGCCGGGTTCACGCTCGAGCTCAACGACGACCAGAAGCAGGTCCGTGACTGGCTGCACGGATTCGCCGAGGACGTGATCCGCCCGGCCGCCGCCGAGTGGGACGAGCGCGAGGAGACCCCCTGGCCGATCATCCAGGAGGCCGCCAAGGTCGGCATCTACTCCCTCGACTTCTACGCGCAGCAGTACTTCGACCCGACCGGCCTCGGCATCCCGGTGGCGATGGAGGAGCTGTTCTGGGGCGACGCCGGCATCGCCCTGTCCATCGTCGGCACCGGCCTCGCCGCCGTCGGCGTCCTCGCCAACGGCACCGAGGAGCAGATCGGCACCTGGATCCCCCAGATGTACGGCACTCCCGACGACGTCAAGGTCGCCGCGTTCTGCTCCTCCGAGCCCGACGCCGGCTCCGACGTCGCCGCCATGCGCACCCGCGCCGTGTACGACGAGGCCAAGGACGAGTGGGTCCTCAACGGCACCAAGACCTGGGCCACCAACGGCGGCATCGCCGGCGTCCACGTCGTCGTGGCCGTCGTCGACCCGGAGCTCGGCTCCAGGGGCCACGCCTCCTTCATCGTCCCGCCCGGCACCCCCGGTCTCGCGCAGGGGCAGAAGTTCAAGAAGCACGGCATCCGCGCCTCCCACACGGCCGAGGTCGTCCTGGACGACGTCCGCGTCCCCGGCTCCTGCCTCCTCGGCGGCAAGGAGAAGCTGGACGAGCGCCTCGCCCGCGCCCGTGAGAAGGCCCGCGAGGGCGCGGTGGGCTCCCCGGCCGGAGGAGGGGGGAGCGTGAAGAACGCCGCCATGGCCACCTTCGAGGCGTCCCGCCCGGCCGTCGGCGCGATGGCCGTGGGCACCGCCCGCGCCGCGTACGAGGTCGCCCTCGACTACGCCACCACCCGCCACCAGTTCGGCCGGCCCGTCATCGACAACCAGGGCGTCGCCTTCCAGCTCGCCGACATGCGCACCCGTATCGACGCCGCCCGCCTCCTCGTGTGGCGCGCCTCCTGGATGGCTACCAACGGCAAGCCCTTCACGGCCGCCGAGGGCTCCATGTCGAAGCTGTACGCGAGCGAGGTGGCCAAGGAGGTCACGGCCCAGGCGGTACAGATCCTCGGCGGCAACGGCTACACCCGCGAGTACCCGGTCGAGCGCATGCACCGGGACGCCGCGATCTACACGATCTTCGAGGGCACGAGCGAGATCCAGCGCCTGGTCATCGCCCGCACCCTCTCCGGTGTGCCGATCCGCTGACGCGTCACTTCACCGAACCGGCCATCACCCCCCGCACGAAGTGGCGCTGGAACACCAGGAACACGACCACCGGGACGACCAGGGAGAGGAACGCGCCCGGCGCCAGGACGTCGATGTTGCTCCCGAACTGCCGTACCTGCGACTGGAGTTCCACGGTCAGCGGCTGGGACGACGAGTCGGCGAACAGCAGCGCCACGAGCATGTCGTTCCACACCCACAGGAACTGGAAGACGGCGAGGCTGGCGATGGCCGGGCGGCCCACCGGCAGTACCAGGTGCGTGAAGATCCGCCACTCGCCCCCGCCGTCCATCCGGGCCGCCTCCAGCATCTCGCGCGGCATCTCCGCGAAGTAGTTGCGGAGCAGGAAGACGGCGAAGGGCAGCCCGTAGGCGACGTGGAAGAGGACGACGCCCGGGATGGTGCCGAACAGGCCCAGCTGGCCGAAGAGCTTGGCCACCGGGAGCAGGCCCACCTGGACCGGCACCACCAGCAGGGCCACCACCAGCAGGAACAACCAGTCCCGGCCCGGGAACTCCAGCCAGGCGAAGGCGTACCCGGCCAGCGCCGCGATGACGACGACCAGGACGGTCGTCGGTACGGAGATCAGCACGGTGTTCCAGAACGCCTGCGTCATGCCCGCGTTCTGAAGCAGCGACGCGTAGTTGGCGAACGAGAGCGACCCCGGGTCGGCCAGCGCCGTCCACCAGCCGCTCGACGCGCTGTCCTGCGCCGAGCGGAGCGACGACAGCAGCAGACCGGCCACCGGAGTGATCCAGACCAGCCCCACCACCAGCAGGAACGCCTGGACGAGGCCGTTGCCTAGCCACCGCCGCAGCCGGCGGGGCCGGTGGCGCGGGGGGCGGGGTGCCGGCGGGGCGGGCGCCGCCGCCGGCGGCGTCACGGGGGCGGTCGCGGTCGCGGTCATGACTGGCTCCTGCGGAAGCGGCGGACGTTGAAGACCATCGCGGGGACCACCAGCAGCAGGAGCAGGACGCCCAGCGCGCTGCCGAGCCCCTGGTCGTTGCCGCCGCCGAACGACACCAGCCACATCTGGGTGGCCAGGACCGTCGCGTCCTGCTGCACCGGGCCCGGCGCGATGATGTAGATCAGGTCGAAGACCTTCATCACGTTGATGACCAGCGTGACGAAGACGACCGTCAGCACCGGCGCCAGCAGGGGCACCGTGATCCGGCGGAACACCTGCCACTCGCTCGCCCCGTCCATCCGCGCCGCCTCCAGGGCGTCGCGCGGCAGCGCCGTCAGGCCCGCGCCGATGAGGACCATGGCGAAGCCGGTCCAGATCCACAGGTAGGCGCCGATGATCGCCGGGGTGACCAGGGCCGGGCCCAGCCACGACACGCCGGAGAACGGCGCGGCGAAGTTCTCCGCCGGCAGCCGGACCGTGTACGTGCCGCCCGCGTCCAGGCCGTCGAAGCGGAACGCCCCGTCCGCCCCCGTGGTGGCGGTGGCGACCGCGTCGCCGTCGCGCACCGCCTCCACGGTCAGGCCGGGCAGGCCGCGCTCGGCCGCGTCGACCCGCCCCGGACGCCCCCCGCCGCCCGGGGTGAAGTCGAGATAGACGACGCCGCGCAGCTCGCCGGGGCCCGGCCGGGCCCCGGCCGCCCCGGTGGCGGGGCGCGCCCCGTCGGGGACGTCCGCCGGTCTGACGCCGACCAGCCCGAGCGGGAGCGCCCTGCCGCCGGGCGCGAGTGGCCCGGCCGTCTCGTACGCCCCGTCCGCGGTCCGGCGCAGGCCCTCGGCGTCCCGGGCGCGCGCACCGGGGTACGAGGACCCGTCGGCGAACACGTCGTGCACGCCGACCACCGCCGCGTTGAGCACGCCCTTGTCGGGGTCCTCCTCGTACGCGAGCCGGAAGATGATGCCCGCGGCGAGGAACGACACCGCCATGGGGAGGAAGAGCAGCAGCTTGAACGCGGACGCCCAGCGGATCCTCTCGACGAGCACCGCGAGGACCAGTCCGAGGCCGGTCAGCAGGGTGGGCGCGACGACCACCCAGATCGTGCTGTTGCGGACGGCCTGGAGCGTGGCCGGGTCGCGGAACATCGCCGTGTAGTTGTCGGCGCCGACGAAGCGGGTCCCGGACGCGTCGAAGAAGCTGCGGCCGACGGAGAAGAGGACGGGGTACACCACCAGCGCGCCGAGCAGCAGCAGCGCGGGCAGGACGAAGGCGACGGCGACGGTGCGCCGGCGCCGTCCGGCGCGGGTCCGCGGGTCCGCGGGTCCGCGCCGGACGGGTGTGGTGACGTCGGTCATGGGGCCGGCCGCCTCAGCCCTGGTTCGCGGTGCGGTACGCCTTGGCCGCGGCCGCCTCCAGCCGCGCGGCGGTGGCCGCGGGGTCGGACGGGTCGCGCAGGAAGTCCTGGAGGATCTTCCACTCACCGGCGCCCTTCGTCCCGCCGAACGCCGCCGGCGCCTGGTCCGACATGTCGAACCGGACGGAGTCCCCGGCCTCCACGAGGGACTTGGCGGTCGCCCGCAGCGTGGTGTCGCCGTACGCGCCGAGGTCGAGGCCCTTGTTCGGGGAGATGAAGCCGCCCTCGGCCGCCCAGACCGCGGCCGCCTGAGGCGTCGCGAGGAACTCCAGGAACGCCATCGCGGCCTCCTGGTTCCTGCCGTCCTTCAGGACGACGGCCGCGTCACCGCCGCTGACGACCGGCGCGGCTCCGGTACCGACCGGCGGGAACGGGAAGAACGTGGCGTCCTCGCCGATCTTCCGGCCGAACTCGGTCGCGGCGATCCCGGCCACGAAGTCGCCCTCGTAGACCATCCCGGCCCCCGGCTTCGGGCCGAAGACCTTCTCGACCGAGCCGGGGAAGTCGGTGGCGAGGGCGCCCTTGCGGCCGCCGGCCAGCAACCGGTCGTCGGAGAAGAGCGCGGAGAGCGTCGTGAGCGCCCGGACCACGCTGGGGTCGGTCCACGGGATCTCGTGCCGGGCGAGCCGGTCGTACTTCTCCGGCCCCGCCTGCGACAGGTAGACGTTCTCGAACCAGTCGGTCAGCGTCCAGCCGTCCTCGCCGGCCACCGAGAAGGCCGGCAGGCCCGAGTCGGCGACCGTGCGGCCGGCGGCGAGCATCTCCTCGTACGTCCGGGGCGGCTTGACCCCCGCCTGGTCGAGGGCCTCCGGGCTGTACCAGACGGTCGACTTGTTGGACGCCTTGAAGTACAGGCCGTACAGGGTGCCGTCGACGGAGCCGTACTCCTTCCACACCGGGGCGTACCCGGCGTCGACCGACTTCCCGACCTTCTCGGAGAGCGGCCTGAGCCACTTGCGGGCGGCGAACTGCTGCAGGACCCCGACCTGCGGGACCATCACCACGTCCGGGGCGTTGCCGCCCTCGATCTTGCTGCCGACGACGGTGGAGACGTTGTCGCCGGTCGACACGAACCGGGTCTGGGCTCCGGTCTTCTCGGTGAAGGCGTCCAGCACCTTCTGGAAGTTCCTCTGCTCGGCGCCCGACCAGACGCCGGCGACGGTCAGGGTCTTCCCGGCGAGGTCCTTGCCGCCGCCGCCCGCCGCGGTCACCGGGTCGCCGCCGCAGGCGGTAGTGCCCAGGGCGAGGGCGAGGGTGAGGGCCGAGCAGCAGGCGGTGGTGAAGCGTCGTCTCATCATGTCCGTACCTTTCGAAGGGGTTCGGGGTCGGGAGGGCGGTGGGACGTCAGGGGGTGGGGGAGGGGGCGCCGTCGGAGATCCACCAGGCGGCGGTGGAGCCGGGCAGCGTGCCGGGCGGGCACGGCCCGCTCGACAGGAGCGGGAGCCCGGCGGCGGGGGAGGGCACCGGCGCGGTGCCGAAGTTCACGGCGCACACCAGACCCTCGCCGCGTTCGAAGGCGAGGACGCCCGGCGGCGCCTCGAGCCAGCGCAGCGGCCCCTCGCCCAGCTGGGGCAGGCCGCGCCGCAGTTGGAGGCCCTCGCGGTACAGGTGCCAGAACGAGCGGGTGTCGGCGAGCGCGCGGTCCGTGGCGTGCTCGGCGAACCAGCCGGGCTGGGGCAGCCACGGACGCGCCTCGGCCCCGGCGCTGAACCCGAACGGCGAGGCGTGCCCCGACCACGGCAGCGGCACGCGGCAGCCGTCGCGTATCCGGGCGCGGCTGCCGGTCCTGCGGAAGATCGGGTCGGTGAGCACCTCGTCCGGCAGGTCCACGACCTCCGGCAGGCCCAGCTCCTCGCCCTGGTAGATGTACGCGGCGCCGGGCAGGGCCAGCATCAGCAGGGCGGCGGCGCGGGCGCGGGCGGCGCCGAGCCCGCTGCCCTCGGTGCCGGACTCCCCGTACCGGGTGACGGTGCGGACCTGGTCGTGGTTGTTCAGCACCCAGGTGACGCTGGAGCCCGTGCCGGCGATGTCGCGCAGCGCCTCGTCGATGACGCCGCGGAAGGCGGCGGCGTCCCAGGGCGCGCCCAGCAGGTCGAAGAAGAACGCCTGGTGCAGCTCGTCGGGGCGAACGTACAGGGCGTGCTCGCGGGCCGTCGGCACCGAGACCTCGCCGACGAGCAGCCGCTCGCGGCCGTCGCGGGCGGTGTACCCCTCGCACACCGCCCGCCACCGGCGCCACACGTCGTGCACCTCGGGGCGGTTCCAGGCGAGCGGGTTGACGGAGTCGCGGGTGCGGGCGTCGGCCTCGGGGTCGGGGGAGTCCGGCAGGTCCGGGTGCTTGAACAGGCCGGCCGCCACGTCGATGCGGAAACCGTCCACGCCGCGGTCCAGCCAGAACCGCAGCACCTCCTCGAAGTACGCGCCGACCTCGGGTTCGCGCCAGTTCAGGTCGGGCTGCTCGGGGGTGAACATGTGCAGGTACCACTGGCCGGGCGTGCCGTCCGGTTCGGTCACCCGGCTCCACGCGGGCCCGCCGAACATCGCGTGCCAGTTGTTCGGCGGCTCGCAGCCGCCGGGCCCGCGGCCGTCGGCGAAGTGGAAGCGGGCGCGGGCCGCGGAGCCGGGCGGGGAGGCGAGCGCCTCGCGGAACCAGGGGTGCTCGCTGGAGCAGTGGTTCGGGACGACGTCCAACAGCACCTTGATCCCCAGCCGGTGGGCGTCGGCCACCAGCCGCCCGAACTCGGCGAGGTCGCCGTAGACCGGGTCGACGTCGCGGTAGTCGGCGACGTCGTAGCCGTGATCGTGCTGCGGCGAGGGGTAGAAGGGGCTCAGCCAGACACCGTCCACGCCGAGCTTCTTCAGGTACGGCAGACCGGTGCGGACGCCGGCGAGGTCGCCGATGCCGTCGCCGGTGCTGTCGAGGAAGCTGCGGACGTACACCTGGTAGATCACCGCGTCGCGCCACCAGGGGTGCGTGAGGCGGTGCGAGAGGCCGTCGCCGGCCGGGGCTGTGAGCATCACCCGTTGACCTGTTCTGCGTGAAGGGTGCGCGCCGCTCAGAGGAGCAGGCGTTATGCATGCATGTTAGGTAGCACGGTTCACCTCGTGTCAACGACGAAGTTATAAACACCGGCCGGTTGCCGGTATTTGCGGTGGTTTGACCCTGGCCGGACATGAAGAAAGGCGCTGAAGGGCAGCGCCGGTTGCCTAACGGGTAACTAGAGTGGGGAGGGTGCGGGTGGTGGGGGGTGAGTGGTCAGCCGCGGCGGGCGACCGCGTCCAGCTCCGCCGCGAGGCGCCGCACCGCGGCCCCGGGCGTCATGCGCTGCGCCAGCGCGTCGTGCAGCACGGCCTGCACGGCCAGGCTCACCTGCTGGTAGCGGGGGCTCTCGGGCCGCGGCCGGGCCGCCAGCACGCTCTCCCGCAGCGCCGGCAGGTACGGGAACCGCTCCACCAGCGCCGCGTCCCGGTACAGCGCGGCCCGCACGGGCGGCAGGGCGCCCTCCGTCAGGACCCTGCGCTGTACGGCGTCGCTCGTCAGGTACGCGATCAGGTCCGCGGCCGTCTCCGCGTGCCGCGCCCGCTGCGACACGGCGAGGTTCGACCCGCCCAGCACGCTCGTCCCCGGCCCGTCCCGACCCGGCAGCGGCACCGCGCCGAAGCGGCCCGCGACCTTCGACCCGGGACCCGAGGCGCCCGCCCAGGCGTACGGCCAGTTCCGCAGGAACAGCAGCCCGCCGTCCTGGAAGGCCCGCCGGGACTCCTCCTCCGTGTACGTGAGCGCCTCGCGGGGGATCCAGCCCTCCCGCACGCCCCCGGCCAGGAACGCCACGCCCGCGCGCGCCGCCGGCGAGTCCACGGCCACCCGCCCGCCCTCGCCGTCGAGGACGGCGCCGCCCGCCGAGTACACCGCCTCCGTGGCGTTGACCGTGAGGCCCTCGTACGGCAGGAACTGGCCCGCGTACCCCTCCAGGCCGTGGCGCGGCGCGAGCGTCCGCGCCTGCCGCGCCAACTCCGCCCAGGTGCGCGGCGGCCGCTCGCCCTCCGCCCGGAGCACGTCCGCGCGGTAGAACAACATCCCGGCGTTGGTCACGTACGGCACGGCGTACAGCCGCCCCTCGTACGTCGCGGTGTCCACCACCGGCGGCAGGAACCCCTCCAGGGCGAACCGCCGGCGCTCCAGCGGGGCGATCCAGCCGGCCGCCGCGAACTCCGACGTCCACGCCACGTCGATGTTGAGCACGTCGAAGCGGCCGCCGTCACCCGACCGCAGATCGGTGATCATCTGCGCGCGCGTCTCGTCCGCCGAGTCGGGCAGCTCCACGAGCGTCACCCGCTCCGCGGGCCGCCGCCGGTTCCAGTCCTCCAGCAGCGGGCCGAGGTAGCCGGTGAGGTCGCCCGCCGTGGCCAGCGTCACCGGGCCGCGTCCGCCCTCCCGCCGCCCCTCGCCGGGCACGCCGGACGCCACCGCCGCCACCAGCAGCAGGGCGGCGACCAGGAGACCCCTACCCGCGGCACGCGTCCACCGCATAGGTTCCTCCCTGTGGCACCGGCACCGGACGTCCTCGTCAGGTCAGGGGCATGTATACCTGTTAGGCATTGCGCGATACTAGGGCGCACAGCACATCGAGCCCGTATCGCGACCGAAGGAGAGCCCCCGCGTGCGCATGCAGCTGCTCGCTCTCCTCGCCGGCGGGCCGGCGCACGGGTACGAGCTCAAGCAGGACCTTGAGCAGCTGTTGGGCGCCGCGTACCCTCAGCCCAACGTCGGCCAGGTCTACGTCACCCTCGGCCGGCTGGAGAAGACCGGGCTCATCGAGGGCGAGGAGGTCGCCCAGTCGAGCCGGCCCAACAAGAAGATCTACCGCCTCACCGCCGCGGGCCGCGAGGCCCTGCACGCCTGGTTCGAGGAGACCGCGGACGAACCCCGGGTGCGGGACGAGTTCTTCATGAAGCTCGCCCTCGCCCCCCGCACCGGCCTCGCCGACCAGATCACCCTCATCAACCGACAGCGACGCGAGTACCTCAGGACCATGCGCACCCTCTCCAAGCTGGCCGCCACCGAGAACCGGGACAACCGCACGGCCCACCTGCTCATCGAGGGCGCCATGCTCCACCTCCAGGCCGACCTCGACTGGCTGGAGCGCTGCCAGGAGGAGCTGGAAGGGACGGAGGGACCGCGATGAGCGACACCCCCGCCCCCACGCCCGCGCCCACCGCGCCCCCGCCCCTCCTGGAGGCGCGCGGACTGGTCAGGACCCACCACGGCGAGGGCGGCCCCGTCCACGCCGTCCGGGGCGTCGACCTGACCGTGCGGCGCGGCGAGTTCGTCGCCGTCACCGGCCCCTCCGGCGCCGGCAAGTCCACCCTGCTGCACCTGCTCGGCGGGCTCCAGCGCCCCGACGCCGGCACCATCCGCCTCGACGGCGAGTCCACCGACGGTTACACCGAGGCCCGCTGGGCCGTGGACCGCCGCCGCAGCATCGGCTTCGTCTTCCAGTTCTTCAACCTGGTCTCCAACCTCACCGTCGCCGACAACGTCGAGCTCCCCGCCCTGCTCGCCGGGGCCTCCGCGCGCCACGCCCGTGCCGAACGGGAACGGCTCCTCGACGAGCTCGGCCTCGCCGCCAAGGCCCGCAGCATGCCCGGCGAGCTCTCCGGCGGCGAGCAGCAGCGCGTCGCCCTCGCCCGCGCCCTGGTCAACCAGCCGCGCCTGCTCCTCGCCGACGAGCCGGCCGGCAGCCTCGACAGCAAGGGGACGCGCGAGGTGATGCGGCTCCTCGCCCGCTTCCACCAGCGCGGCCAGACCATCGTCCTCGTCACCCACGACGCCCGGCTCGCCAGTGTGGCCGACCGCGTGATCAGCTTCTTCGACGGCCGTGTCACCGACGACGTCACCTTCGCCGACGAGGGCGCCACCGGTCCCGCCCGCGTCGTCGAGCCGAGGGACTGACCGCCGTGCGGGCCATGCTGCGCTGGGCACACGCCGACCTGCGGACCCACCGCGGCGAAGCGCTCTTCCTCGTCTCGGCCACCGCCGGGATCGTCGCCTCGCTGCTCGTCGCGGCGGCCCTCTTCGGCTACGCCACCAACCCCTGGCAGCGGGTCTTCGCCCAGTCGCACGGCGCCCACGTCTGGCTCCACACCGGCCGTACCACCGACCCCGCCCGCCTCGCCGACCCGGCGCGTACCGCCGATCCCGCCCGCCTCGCCGCGCTCGACGGTGTCGCCGCCGTCGCCGGCCCCTACGACACCGTCGCCACCACCGTCGCCTCCCGCGGTGCCCGCGCCGCCGTCGAACTGCGCGCCGCCCCCGCCCGGCCCCCCGCCACCGGCCGCCCCCTCGTCACCGCCGGCCGCTGGCTCGACCCGGCGGCCCCCGACGGCGTCGTCCTGGAGAGCGGTCTCGCCGCCGCCCTAGTCGCCGGGCCAGGCGACACCCTCACCCTGCCCGGCGGCACCGCCCGCGCCCTGACCGTCGTCGGCGTCGCCGACACCGCGGAACCCCGCTACCGCCCCGGCGAGCGCGCCGGCACGGTCTGGGCGACCGCCGACACCGTACGCGCCACCCCCGGCCGGCCCGGCCGCGTCACCGGACTGCGCCTCACCGACGGCGACGACGCCGAGTACGCCGTCCAGCGCGCCGTCACCGCTCTCGGCGCCGGCGCCGTCACCGACGTCACCCACTGGCAGCAGGCCCGCGCCGAGGCGCAGGGCGACACCCGGCTCCTCGGCCGGGTCCTCGGACTCTTCGGGCTCGGCGCGCTCGCCGCCGCAGCGCTCGCCGTGTTCGGCGCGATCAGCACCCGCGTACGCGGCCACCTCCGCGACATATCCGTCCTCAAGGCCATCGGCTTCACTCCCGGCCAGGTCGTCCGCGTCTTCGTCGCCCAGCACCTCGCCTACGCCGTCCTCGGCGCGGCCCTCGCCACCACGGCCGTCCAGGCGCTCGGCAGCCGGCTCCCCGGACGGCCCGGCGACGCCGTCGGCGTCTGGCAGGGCCTGCCCGGACACACCGCCGCGCTGCTCGGCGTCCCCGTCGTCGTCGTCGCCCTCATCGGCGCCGCCACCGGCCTCGCCGCCTGGCGCGCCGGACGCGTGCCCCCCGTACCCGCCGGATCCGCGGCCGCCGCCGCGGCCGGACGCGGCCTGTCCCGGCCCGCGCGCCGCGCGCTCGCCCTGCCCGGCGTGCCGGCCCCGCTCGTCCTCGGCTGGCACCGCGCCTTCGGCCGCGGCCGCCAGGCCCCGGCGACCGTCGCCCGGCTCGCCCTGCCCCTGCTGCTGATCACCGTCGTCCTCGGCGCGTGGACCACCATCGAACGCTTCGACACCCGGCCCGAGCAGCTCGGCCTGCCCGCCGCGCTCACCGCCCGCCCCGCCGACGGCCTGGGCGACCGCGAGGCACGCGCCCTCCTGCAGCGCAGCCCCGACGTGCTCGCCGCCCACCGCGGACTGGAGGTCGCCGCGCTCGTCCCCGGCCAGACCGGCACGATCGCCCTGCGCGGCCTCGGCACCCGGCAGGACCCCTACCCGTACACCGTCGCCGAGGGCCGACCGGCCGCCGGACCGGACGAGGCGGTGGCCGGGCAGGGCCTCCTCGACCTGCTCGGCGTCGGGGTCGGCGACTGGGTGCGGCTCACCGTCGGCGGCCGGCCGCAGGTGCTGCACATCGTCGGCCGCAGCATCGAACCCGGCAACGGCGGCCGTACCGTCTCCACGTCCCTCGACACCCTCCGCGAGAACGACCCGGCCCTCGAACCCACCGTCTACCACCTGCGGCTACGCCCCGACGCCGACCCCGCCGCGGTCCGCTCCGAGCTCCTCCGGGACGCGCGGGGCCGCCTGGACATCCACGAGGTCTCCGGCCCGGCCGACCGGCTGGCCGCCCTGCGCGGCGTGGCGGCCGGACTCATCGCCGTCCTCGCCCTCATCGGCCTCACCGAGGTGTCCACCGCCATCGGCGGCGCCGTGCGCGACGGCGAGCGCGACCTGCTCGCCCTGAAGGCCGTCGGCCTGTCGCCCCGGCAGGTCACCGCGGTGACGCTCACCGCCGTCGGCCTCACCACCCTCACCGCGGCCGCCGCCGGCACGGCCCTGGGCGTACCGCTCGCCCACTGGCTCATCGACCAGGAGGGCCGCACCAGCGGCGTCGGCGCGGGCATCGCCCACGGCCCGACACCGCTGCACCTCCTGGCGCTCATCGTGACCGCCGTCGCCGGCGCGGTCGCCCTCGCCGTCCTCCCCGCCGCCCGGGCCACCCGCCGCCGCCTGGTGGACACCCTCAGCGCGGTCGCGTGACCCGCCACGGTGCTGTACCGAATCAGGGAATCCCGGACGAGAAGGGGCGACATGCGCCCTTCCTCAGGGAACTCACGGCGCCGTAGGAGCCGGTCGGGCGCCGTCGCGGCCGCCCTCGCCGCGGCCGTGGGCCTCGCCGGGCCGGTGCCGACCGCGACCGCCGGCGAGCCGGATCAGGGCAGGCCGCGCGGACCGGTCGTGCTGCGCGTCATCGACGGTGACACCGTCGAGGTGCGGGGCGACGGCAGGGTCATCCCCGACGGCACCATCGCGCGTGTCCGCCTGCTGGAGGTCGACGCCCCCGAACGGGGTGACTGCCCCAGCCGCGAGGCCACCGCCCGGACCGCCGAATTCCAGCCCGTCGGCAGCAGGCCGCGCACGGAGCGCGTCGTCGAGCTCAAAGACCGCTTCGACCGGTACCTGCTGTACGTCCGGAACGACAGGGGCGTCGTCGTCAACGAGTCCCTCGTCCGCGGCGGCCACGCCACCAGCGTGCTGTTCGAGCCGAACGACAAGCACGGGAAGACGATGACCGAGGCCCGGGCCGCGGCCCGCCAGGCCGGCGCGGGCCTGTGGTCCGCGTGCCCGGCCCCCTGACGACTGTCAGGCCCCCGGCAGCCGCGCCTCGATCGCCGCCACCAGCTCGGCCGCCTCCGGCTCCGTGCGCGGACGGAAGCGGGTGACCTCGCCCTGCGGGGAGATCAGGAACTTCTCGAAGTTCCACTGGACGTCCCCGGCCTCGCCGTCCACGTCCGCGGTCTTCGTCAGCTCCGCGTACAGCGGGTGCCGGCCCGGGCCGTTGACGTCCGTCTTCTCCAGCATCGGGAACGTCACGCCGTACGTCGCCGAGCAGAACGCGCCGATCTCCTCCGCCGTGCCCGGCTCCTGGCCGCCGAACTGGTTGCACGGCACGCCCAGCACCGTGAAGCCCCGGGCGCCGTACGTCTTCTGGAGCCGCTCCAGGCCCTCGTACTGCGGGGTCAGGCCGCACTTCGAGGCGACGTTGACCACCAGGACCACCTTGCCCTTGTACTCGGCCAGGGTCGTCGCCTCACCGGACAGGCTGTGCAGCGGGATGTCGTACAGGGTCATGCGGGACTCCTCCTCGAAGGGGCACTGCCAACAGGGTCGATCAAAACATGCCCCGCCTGGTAGACAGGCGGGTGTGGACCAGGAACAGCCTCCGCTGGAGACCGAGCTCGTCGCCCCCGGCCCAATGCCGGTGCGGTGCCGGCTGTGCGGGCGGCCGCTGACCGGCGCCGCCTCCCGGCGCACCGGCCTCGGGCCCGCCTGCGATGCCAAGCTGCATCCGGCCGGGCCCGACATCAGGACGCGGCGCCACGAGGTCGACCAGGAGGCGCTGCCGGGCCTGTGACGCTCAGTGGCGGCGGAACAGGCCCTCCTGGACCACCGACACCAGCAGCCGGCCCCCGCGGTCGTAGATGCGGCCGCGTGCCAGGCCCCGCCCACCCGTCGCGATCGGCGACTCCTGGTCGTACAGGAACCACTCGTCGGTGCGGAACGGGCGGTGGAACCACATCGCGTGGTCCAGCGACGCCATGTCGAAGCCCCGCGGGCCCCACAGCGGCTCGATCGGGATGCGGACAGCGTCCAGCAGGGTCATGTCGGAGGCGTACGTCAGGGCGCACGTGTGGATCAGCGGGTCGTCGCCGAGCGGGCCCACCGCGCGCATCCACACCGCGCTGCGCGGGTCGGCCTCCGCGACCTCCTCCCGCGTCCAGCGCAGCCGGTCGACGTAGCGGATGTCGAACGGCTGGCGGCGCGCCATCCGTTCCAGCGACTCCGGCAGCGCGCCCAGGTGTTCGCGGATCTCGTCCGTGACCGAGGGCAGTTCCTCCGGCGGCGGGAAGTCCAGCCGCGGCGGCAGCTGGTGTTCGAAGCCCGCCTCCTCCGGCTGGTGGAAGGAGGCCGTCAGATTGAAGATCGTCTTGCCCTGCTGGATCGCGGTGACCCGGCGGGTCGTGAACGACCTGCCGTCCCGGACCCGTTCGACCTGGTACACGATCGGCACGCCGGGGATGCCCGGCCGCAGGAAGTACGCGTGCAGCGAGTGGACCGGCCGGCCGCCGTCCGTCGTCCGGCCGGCGGCGACCAGGGCCTGCCCGGCGACCTGTCCGCCGAAGACCCGTTGCAGGGACTCCTGCGGGCTGGCACCGCGGAAGATGTCGACCTCGATCTGCTCCAGGTCGAGCAGGTCGACGAGTCTCTCGGCGGGGTTCGTCATCCGTGGGTCCTCTCAGAGCTGGCCGACGTCGGTGACGCGGAGGACCGCGCGGCCCTCCTCGTCCGAGGCCGCCAGGTCCACCTCCGCGCTGATGCCCCAGTCATGGTCGCCGTTCGGGTCGGCGAAGGTCTGCCGGACGCGCCACAGGCCGTGTTCCGCGTCCTCCTCGATGGACAGCAGCTTCGGGCCGCGCGCGTCCGGGCCGGTGCCGAGGTCGTCGTACTCGTCCCAGTACGCGTCCATCGCCTCCGCCCACCGCTCCTCGTCCCAGCCGGACTCGCCGTCCATCGCGCCCAGTTCGGCGAGCTGGTCCAGCGCCGCCAGCTCCACGCGGCGGAACAGGGCGTTGCGCACGAGGACCCGGAAGGCGCGGGCGTTGGCCGTGACGGGCTTGACCTGGTCGGCCTTCTCCTGCGCCTCCTCGGCCGTCTCCACCTCGGGGTTGGCCAGCTGCTCCCACTCGTCCAGCAGCGAGGAGTCGACCTGCCGCACCATCTCGCCCAGCCAGGCGATCAGGTCCTCCAGGTCCTCCGTCTTCAGGTCGTCCGGGATGGTGTGGTCCAGCGCCTTGTACGCGGACGCCAGGTACCGCAGCACGATGCCCTCGGTCCGCGCCAGCTCGTAGTGGGACGTGAACTCCGTGAAGGTCAGCGCCCGCTCGTACATGTCACGGATGACGGACTTCGGCGAGACGGGGTGGTCGCCGACCCACGGGTGCGACGTCTTGTAGGTGTTGTACCCGTGCCACAACAGCTCTTCCAGCGGCTTGGGGTACGAGACGTCCTGGAGCCGCTCCATCCGCTCCTCGTACTCGACCCCGTCCGCCTTCATCGCGCCGACCGCCTCGCCGCGCGCCTTGTTCTGCTGGGCGGCGAGGATCTGACGCGGGTCGTCCAGCGTGGACTCGACGACCGACACCATGTCGAGGGCGTACGAGGGGGACTCCGGGTCCAGCAGGTCGAACGCGGCGAGCGCGAACGTCGACAGCGGCTGGTTGAGCGCGAAGTCCTGCTGGAGGTCGACGGTGAGCCGGATCCTGCGCCCCTCGGCGTCCGGCTCGGCCAGCTGCTCCACGACGCCGCCGTCCAGCAGCGAGCGGTAGATCGCGATGGCGCGGCGGATGTGGCGCAGCTGGTTCCTGCGCGGCTCGTGGTTGTCCTCCAGCAGCCGGCGCATGGCGGTGAAGGCGTCGCCGGGGCGGGCGATCACCGACAGCAGCATGGTGTGCGTGACGCGGAAGCGGGAGGTCAGCGGCTCCGGCTCGGAGGCGATCAGCTTCTCGAAGGTGTTCTCGGTCCAGCCGACGAACCCCTCCGGGGCCTTCTTGCGGACCACCTTGCGGCGCTTCTTCGGGTCGTCGCCCGCCTTGGCGAGCGCCTTCTCGTTCTCGATGACGTGCTCGGGCGCCTGCGCCACCACGAACCCGGCCGTGTCGAAGCCCGCCCGGCCGGCACGGCCCGCGATCTGGTGGAACTCGCGGGCCCGCAGCGTGCGCACCCGGGTGCCGTCGTACTTGGTCAGCGCCGTGAACAGCACCGTGCGGATGGGGACGTTGACGCCGACGCCGAGGGTGTCCGTCCCGCAGATGACCTTCAGCAGGCCGGCCTGGGCGAGCTTCTCCACCAGCCGCCGGTACTTGGGCAGCATGCCCGCGTGGTGCACGCCGATGCCGTGCCGCACGTACCGCGAGAGGTTCCTGCCGAACGTCGTGGTGAAGCGGAAGCCGCCGATCAGCTCGGCGATCCGGTCCTTCTCCTCGCGCGAGCACATGTTGATGCTCATCAGCGACTGCGCCCGCTCCACGGCCTGCGCCTGCGTGAAGTGGACGATGTAGACGGGCGCCTGCTTGGTCTCCAGCAGCTCCGTCAGCGTCTCCGTGATGGGCGTGAGCCGGTATTCGTACGAGAGGGGGACCGGCCGCGTCGCCGAGCGGACCACCGCCGTCGGGCGGCCCGTGCGGCGGGTGAGGTCCTTCTCGAACATCGACACGTCGCCGAGCGTCGCCGACATCAGCACGAACTGCGCCTGCGGCAGCTCCAGCAGCGGGATCTGCCAGGCCCAGCCGCGGTCGGGCTCCGCGTAGAAGTGGAACTCGTCCATGACGACCTGGCCGATGTCGGCGTTCTTGCCGTCGCGCAGCGCGATCGAGGCGAGCACCTCCGCCGTGCAGCAGATCACCGGGGCGTCGGCGTTCACGGACGCGTCGCCGGTGAGCATGCCGACGTTCTCGGTGCCGAAGAGCTTGCACAGGTCGAAGAACTTCTCCGACACGAGCGCCTTGATCGGCGCCGTGTAGAACGTCACCTGGTCGTTGGCGAGCGCCGTGAAGTGGGCCCCCGCCGCCACCAGGCTCTTGCCGGAGCCGGTGGGCGTGGACAGGATCACGTTGGCGCCCGAGACGACCTCGATCAGCGCCTCCTCCTGGGCCGGGTAGAGGGAGATGCCACGGCCCTCCGCCCAGGACGAGAAGGCCTCGAAGAGGGCGTCGGGATCGGCGGTCTGCGGCAGCTGATCGATAAGGGTCACGACCCCATCTTGCCTGGCTTCCCCCGTGAAGCGGGAACCGGCCACCGGCACCAAGATCACGAGCGGTAGCCTGTGCCGTCAACTCGGCACCACCACACGACCACGGGGGCGGCACGCACATGATGGGACCGGCGCACTCACTCTCCGGGGCGGCGGCCTGGCTCGGCGTGGGCGCCGCCACCGCGGCGGCCGGCCACGCCATGCCGTGGCCGGTCCTCGTCGTCGGAGCGCTGATCTGTGCCGGTGCGGCCCTCGCCCCCGACCTCGACCACAAGTCGGCGACGATCTCGCGCGCCTTCGGACCGCTGTCCAAGTGGGTGTGCGAGGTCGTCGACAAGCTGTCCTACGCCGCCTACAAGGCCACCCGCACCCGCGCCGACCCGCGCCGGAGCGGCGGCCACCGCACCCTCACCCACACCTGGGTGTGGGCGGTCGCGATCGGCGCCGGCGCCTCGGCGCTCGCCGTCCAGTGCGGCCGCTGGGGGGTCCTCGCGCTCCTCTTCGTCCACGTCGTCCTGGCCGTCGAGGGCCTGCTGTGGCGGGCCGCCCGGGTCTCCAGCGACATCCTCGTGTGGCTGCTGGGCGCGGCCGGCGCCTGGATCCTCGCGGGCATCCTGGACCAGCCCGGCAACGGCGCGAACTGGCTGTTCGAGGCGCCGGGCCAGGAGTACCTGTGGCTGGGGCTGCCCGTCGTGCTCGGCGCGCTGGTCCACGACGTCGGTGACGCGCTCACCGTCTCCGGCTGCCCGATCCTGTGGCCGATACCGATAGGCGGCAAGCGCTGGTACCCGATCGGGCCCCCCAAGGTGCTGCGCTTCCGGGCGGGCAGCTGGGTCGAGGTGCGGGTGCTCATGCCGGTGTTCATGGTGCTCGGCGGCGTGGGCGGCGCCTTCGCGCTGGGCCTGGTCTGACCCCGCCGGGCGCGTGCGCCCCGGCGGGGGACCGGGCGGGGGCGGTGTCCGGCGGGGGAGCGGGGCGGTGTCCTGCCGGGGAGCCGGGCGGGGGCGGGGCGCCGGTGCTACCCGTGCCAGGACCTCCACAGCGCCGCGTACGCCCCGTCCGCGGCCACCAGCGCGTCGTGGCCGCCCAGCTCGGTGATCCGGCCGCCCTCCACCACCGCGATCAGGTCCGCGTCGTGCGCGGTGTGCAGCCGGTGCGCGATGGCGACGACCGTACGCCCCTCCAGCACCCGGGCCAGGGAGCGCTCCAGGTGCCGCGCGGCCCGCGGGTCGAGCAGCGACGTCGCCTCGTCCAGCACCAGCGTGTGCGGGTCCGCCAGCACCAGCCGGGCCAACGCCACCTGCTGGGCCTGCGCCGGGGTGAGCCCCTGCCCGCCCGAGCCGACCTCCGCGTCGAGACCGCCCTCCAGCGCCCGCGCCCAGCCGTCGGCGCCGACCGCGGCCAGCGCCGACCACAGCTCGCCGTCGTCCGCCCCGGCCCGCGCCAGCAGCAGGTTGTCCCGCAACGACCCGACGAAGACGTGGTGCTCCTGGTTGACCAGCGCCACGTGCTCCCGGACCCGCTCGGCGGGCATCCGCGCCAGCTCCGCCGCCCCCAGCGTGACCCGGCCGGAGCCCGGCGCGTAGATGCCGGCGAGCAGCCGGCCCAGAGTCGACTTGCCGGCGCCCGACGGGCCGACCAGCGCGAGCCGCGTCCCGGGCGGTACCCCGAGCGACACGCGGTGCAGCACGTCGACGCCCTCCCGGTAGCCGAAGCGCACCTCGTCCGCCCGCACCTCGCGCCCCTCGGGCCGCACCGACGCGTCCCCCGCGTCCGGCTCGATCTCACGCACGCCGACCAGCCGGGCCAGCGACACCTGCGCCACCTGGAGCTCGTCGTACCAGCGCAGGATGATCCCGACCGGCTCCACCAGCATCTGCGCGAGGAGCGCCCCGGTGGTCAGCCGGCCGACGTCCAGCCAGCCCTGGAGCACGAACGCCCCGCCGATCAGCAGCACGGAGGCGAGCACCGTGGTGTGGGTGAGGCTGATGACCGGGAGGAACACCGAGCGCAGGGCGAGGGTGTACCGCTCCCACGCCGTCCACTGCCCGATCCGACGGTCGGAGAGCGCCACGCGGCGCGCCCCGAGCCGGTGCGCCTCCACCGTGCGGCCCGCGTCGACCGTCTCGGTGAGCGCGGCGGCCACCGCCGCGTACCCGGCGGCCTCCGAGCGGTACGCGGCGGGCGCCCGCCGGAAGTACCAGCGGCAGCCCACGACGAGCAGCGGCGCCGCCACCAGGACGCACAGCGCCAGCGGGGGCGCGGTCACCGCGAGCCCGCCGAGCAGCAGGCCCGCCCAGACCACCCCGATCGCCAGCTGCGGCACCGCCTGCCGCATGGCCTCGGCCAGCCGGTCGACGTCGGTGGTGACGCGCGACAGCAGGTCCCCCGTCCCCGCCCGCTCCAGCACGCCGGGCGGCAGCCGGACCGACCGGACGAGGAAGTCCTCGCGCAGGTCCGCCAGCGTCTCCTCGCCGAGCATCGCCCCGCGCAGCCTCACCAGCCGCACGAACAGCGTCTGCACGGCGAGCGCGACGGCGAACAGGAACAGGGTCCGCCCGAGGTGCAGTCGGTCCGCCCCGGCCGCGAGCCGGTCCACCAGCGAGCCGAGCAGGTACGGGCCGGTCATCGAGGCGACGACCGCCACGGCGTTGACCGCGACGAGCAGCGTGAACGCCCGCCGGTGGCGGCGCAGCAGCTCCCGCACGTACCGGCGCACGGTGGCGGGGCTGCCGACGGGCAGCGTGGTGGCGGACCGCGGCGCCGCGGGGTCGTACTGCGGTGGTACCAGGCCGGGGCCGGTCATGCGGACTCCTCCCGTCCGGGGAGTGGTGCGGTTCGGGCACGGGCGGCGGACTCGGCGGACGCGGGCTCCGCGGCGGCGGGCACGGGCACGGCCTCGGCGCCCGGTACGGGCACGGGGACAGCGCCCGGCGGGGTGCCGGCGTCGGCCGGTGCGCCGGTGCGCGTGCCGGTGGCGGTGCCGGTGGCGGTGCCGGTGCCGGTGGCGTCGGGCTCGGTGCCGGGCTGGGTGCCGGGCCCGGTGTCGGGGTCGGTGTCGCGCTGGGCGTCGGGGTCGGGGTCGGGCTCGGTGTCGCGGGAGACGACCGCCCGGTAGCGCGGCTCGGTGCGCAGCAGCTCCCGGTGGGGGCCCGCCGCGAGCGCCCGCCCCCGGTGGACCAGGACCACCCGGTCGGCCACGTCCAGCAGCAGCGGCGACGAGGTGAACACGACCGTCGTGCGCCCCTCGCGCAGCCGCCGGATCCCGGCCGCGACCGCCGCCTCGGTGTGCGAGTCCACCGCCGACGTCGGCTCGTCCAGCACCAGCACCGGTGGGTCGGTCACCAACGACCGGGCCAGGGCGAGCCGTTGGCGCTGCCCGCCCGACAGGGACCGGCCGCGCTCGGTGATCGGGGTCTCCATCGGGTCGCCGTCCGGCTCGGCGGACGCCTGCGCCAGGGCGTCCAGCACGTCCCCGCACCGGGCGGCCTCCAGCGCCCGGGCGGCGGTCACCGCACCGGACGAGGGCACGTCCAGCAGCTCCCGCAGCGTCCCCGACAGCAGCACCGGGTCCTTGTCCTGTACGAGCACCGCGGTGCGGGCCACCGACAGGGGCAGCCCGTCCAGCGCGACGCCGCCCACGAGAACCGGTACGTGCTCCGCGCCGCCGTCGGCCGGATGGCCGCCCAGCCTCTCCGCGAGCCGCCCGGCGGCGTCCGGGTCGCCGCACACGACGGCGGTGAACCGCCCGGCGGGGGCCCGCAGACCCGTCAGCGGGTCGTGCAACTCCCCCTCCGGCGGCCGGGACCCGCCCTCACCCGACGGCAGGGACCCGCCCGCGTGCCGTGGCAGGGGCCCGTCCCCGCCCGGCGGCACGGTCATGCCCCCGCCTCGGACCACGGCCGCGCCTGCGTCGGCGTCCGGCGGGACGGCCCCGCTCGGCGGGACGGTCCCGCCGCCGGTCCCCGGCCCCGTGCGCGACAGCGCCAGCACCCGCGCGGCGCGGCGCGCCGAGGGCCGCGAGAACGAGTAGGCCATGGCGATCTCCTCGAACTGGCGCAGAGGGTGCTGGATCAGCAGCACCGCCCCGTACACGGCGACCAGGTCGCCGACCGCGATCCGCCCGTCCAGCGCGAGCCGCGCCCCGTGACCCACCACGCCGATCAACAGCAGTCCCGGCAGGACCACCTGTACGGCGGCGATCAGCGCCCACGAGCGGGCACTGCGCACGGCGGCGCCGCGCACCTCCTGCGAGGCGGTGCGATAGCGGCCGAGGAACAGTTCCTCGCCCCCGATGCCGCGCAGCACCCGCAGTCCGGCGACCGTGTCGGTCGCCAGCTCCGTCGCCCGCCCCGCCTTCTCGCGCTGCTCGTCGGCGCGGCGGGTCGCCCGGGGCAGCAGCGGCAGGGGCGCCAGCGCCAGTACCGGTACGGCCAGCGCGACGACGGTGCCGAGGGCGGGCTCGTACAGCACCAGGCCGGTGCAGACGGCGACCAGCGTGGCGGCCGCCGCGGCGAACCGGGACAGGGCCTCCACGAACCAGCCGATCTTCTCGACGTCAGCGGTCGAGACGGCCACCACCTCACCGGCCGCGACCCTGCGGGTCAGCACGGAGCCCAACTCGGCGGCCTTGCGGGCGAGCAACTGCTGCACGCGGGTCGCCGCGGTGATCCAGTTGGTCACCGCGGTCCGGTGCAGCATCACGTCCCCGACGGCGATGGTCACGCCGAGCAGGGCGATCAGCCCGCCCGCGAGCGCGAGCCGGCCACCCGACCCGTCCACGACCGCCTGGACGGCGAGGCCGACGCCCACCGGCAGCCCGATGATGCCCAGGTTCATCACCAGCCCCCAGCCGAGCGAGGCGAGCTGCCCGCCCAGCTGGCGCCTGCCCAGCCACACCAGGAAGCGGGCACCGGAACGGACGTCGGGTTCGCCGGGGTCGGCGTACGGGAGGTGGCGGATCTGCATGGCGTCCCAGACATTCTCGGCAGGTGCGGGCGGGGGCGAGGGGTCGGCCGGGCGGGTGGGGCGGGGACGGAAACGGCGGTCGACGGCGGAGGCGGCGGGCAGGGCGGAAAACACCGCCGACGGCCGGGGCGCGGCGGAGACGTGCCAGGTTCACCCCGCCGACGGGCCCGGGGCAAAGGGTTTTCCGCCGCCGCGCACGGAACGCGCCAACGCCGCGCCCCGTCCCTGGCGCCCGACACCGTCCGGCGCTTCACTTCCGCCCCATGAGACGACGCGCAGTCATGAGCACGCTCAGCGCCCTGGCGCTCGCCGCCGGCGCGCTCCTCACCGGCCCGCCGGCCGCCTCCGCCGGCCGACACCCGCACCCACCAGCCGAGTTCGGCACCGACTGGCACGACCCGCTCACCGCCGCGCCCCCGGTGCACCGGCCGCGCGGGGTGCCCTCCTGCGAGGTCACCGTCGCCCGGGCGCAGTTCCGCGACTTCACCCCCTACCGTGGCGCCTACACGCCACCCGAGGGGTGCGGCGACCGGTGGAGCGCGGTCGTCCTCCGGCTCGACGGCCGGGTGCGGGGACGCCAGTACGACCGGCTCGGCCACCTCGCCGTCGGGGGCGTCGAGGTCCTGCGCACGTCCACGCCCCAGCCGTCCCCCGACGGCATCGCCTGGTCGGTGGAGAAGGACGTCACCCGCTACAGCGACACCCTGAGCCGGCCCCAGCCGGTCGAGATGCTCATCGGCAACGTCGTCGACGACACCCACACCGGCGTCATCGACGTCACCGTGACCCTCACCTTCTACGCCGCCCCCGGCGGTACCGCCACCCCCGGCGGCCGTACCGTCCCCGACCCGGCGGCCACCCCGGAGCTCGTCCTCCCGCTCGGCGACGGCGGCTCCGTCACCACCCCGCGCAACACCGAACGGATCCTCGCCGAGGTGTACGCCACCGGCTCGGGCGGCGGCTGTGAGGAGTACTGGTACCTGACCGTCCCCACCGGTGCGCCCTACGGCTGCACCGCCGACGGCGGCCCCCACCGCGAGGTCCGCGTCAGCGTCGACGGCCGGCTCGCCGGCATCGCCGCGCCCTTCCCGACGGTCTGGACGGGCGGTTGGTCCAACCCGTTCCTCTGGTACGTCGTCCCCGGCCCCCGGGCCTTCGACGTCCAGCCGGTGGTCCTCGACCTGACGCCGTTCGCCGGGCTCCTCAACGACGGCCGCCCGCACCGCGTCGAGGTGACCGTCGCGGGGGTGCCGGCCGGACGGCCCGGCTGGAGCACCCCGACCAACCTGCTGCTGTGGCGGGACGAGGGCCGCGCGGTCGTCACCGGTGCCCTCACCCGCCACGAGGACGGCGGCGCCACCGGAACCTCCCGCCACACCCCCGGCGCCGAGCACCGCGTCGACACGGCGGCGGCCCACCGGCTCACCGTGGCCGGATACGTCGACACCTCGCGCGGCAGGACCGCCACGACCGTCGCCCGCGCGCTCACCCACACCTCCGTCCACCGCTGGGGCGCCGACGAGAACCCCGACGCCCTCGACGCCACCTGGACCGACCACGAGACCGTCACCGCGGGCGGCGCGACCACGCGCACCCGCAGGACGTACACCATGGACGGCACGACGACCGTCGGCGCCGGCGACCGGCTGCGGACGGAGCTGACCCTCGGCGACCACGCCCACACCGTCACGACCCGCGGCGGCCGGCCGCCCTCCTGGTCACGGCTGGACGACACGTACACCGGTGACGCGACCTACACGACGGGCGTCCCACGCGACCAGCGCCACGCGGTCGGCACGTCCGCCGAGCGCTACCGGCTCCGCGGCTCAGCCGGCTGCCACGACCGCCTCCTGCGTACCGCGCAGGGGGTGGTGACGGAGGACCGCACACGCTGCTGAACCCGCCGCCGCGACCGCCCCGCCCGCCCCGCCGCGCCCCTCCGCACGCCCCCACCGCACCAGCGGGGCGGGGGCGCGGGCGGGAGCGGCGCGGGCTACGCCTCGGCCGGGCGCTCCGAGTCCACCCCGGGCCGCGGACGGCGCCACTCGCCGCGGGTGAAGTCCGGGAAAGCCATGGGCGCGCCCTGGGCCCGGATCGAGGCGTGGCTCAGCGGCACCGGCGCCGTCCAGGTGGCGGCGTCGTAGACGTCGAAGTCGGGTACGAGACCCAGCCGCATGACTTGCGTCAGCCGGTACACCATGAGGTAGTCCATGCCGCCGTGCCC
The DNA here is from genome assembly GCF_024600715.1 of Streptomyces changanensis. Taxonomy (NCBI): domain Bacteria; kingdom Bacillati; phylum Actinomycetota; class Actinomycetes; order Kitasatosporales; family Streptomycetaceae; genus Streptomyces; species Streptomyces changanensis. The sequence goes on along the minus strand of NZ_CP102332.1, from coordinate 737,069 downwards.
GCCCGGCGGGTCGGCGTGCTCCCGCCACAGCCAGTGGTCGAACTCCTCGGCGTAGACCGAGAAGTCGCCCCACTGGTGGTCCTTGTGGTCCGGCTCGACGTAGACGCGGGCCGGGTAGTCCTCGAAGACCCCGCGGGTGCCGCCCAGGCTGTTGACCCGGCTGTACGGGTGCGGCGTGGACACGTCGTGCTCGAGCCGGATCACCCGGCCCTTCGCGGTCCGCAGCATGCTGACGGTGCGGTCGCTCCCGACGTAGGACTCCTTCCGGCTGGGGTGGTCCGGCGGCATGTGGGCCGCCCGGTACTCGGCCAGCCCCAGGGCGGGCGTGCCGAAGCTGCTGATGCCGACCACGCGGTCGCCCCGGTTGACGTCCAGGTAGTTGGCGACGGGCCCGAAGCCGTGGTTCGGGTACAGGTCACCGCGCAGCCGGGTGTGCCACAGCCGCCGCCACGGCCCTTCGTAGTACGTCGGGGAGAACAGCAGCTCGCGCAGGTCGTGGTGGTACGCGCCGGCGGCGTGCAGCAGCTCGCCGAACTTCCCCGCGTGCGCCATGCGCAGCACGCGCGTCTCGTTCCTGCCGTAGCAGCAGTTCTCCAGCTGCATGCAGTGGCGCCGCGTCCGCTCCGACAGGTCGACCAGGGCCCACAGCTCGTCCAGGGTCATCGCCACGGGGCACTCGACGCCGACGTGCTTGCCGTTCAGCAGGGCGGTCCGCGCCATCTCGAAGTGGAGCTCCCACGGGGTGGCGACGTACACGAGGTCGACGTCGCCGCGCTCGCACAGCCGCGCGTAGGCGCCGTCCCCGTGCGTGTACACCGCCGGTGCCGGCTGCCCGGCGGCCACCACCTTGGCGGCCGCCCGGGCCGCCTTCTCCCGGACCGGGTCGCAGACGGCGGTGACCCGCGTGCCGGGGACGGCGAGGAACAGGTCGATCATGCTGTCGCCGCGGTTCCCCAGCCCGACGATCCCGACCCGTACGGTGCTGCGCCGCTCGAACGGCACGCCCGCCATCGTGGCGCCCTGGCGGGGTGGCGGCGCGGGCTCCGCCGGGCCCGCCGCCGTCCCGCCGGCGGGGCGCGGGGCGGCCGCCGCGGCCGGTGCGCCGCCGAGGGCGGCGAGGCCGAGTCCGGCGCCCGCCGCGCCCGCCGTGGTCCGCAGCACGCCGCGGCGTGAGGGCGCGGCGGGGACCCGGGGGCCACCGGGCACCGCGTCGTCGCCGGGAACCGAGTCGCTCATGGAACCTCCAGTACATGACGTGCACGGCTGGTTCACGTGTCCCGGGAAGGACCCTGGCCGCCCGGCCGGGGGCGCGCAAGGGAGAGGATCGGCCTTCCGTGGCGCGCGCGTGCGCCGGGGACCGTGAGCGGCCGGATCCGGGCGCCCGTACCGGGTGGGCGCGGCGGGTGCGGCCGGAGGCGGGCGGCCGGGGACGTCGGCGCCGGCCCCGGCGGGTAACGCTGCCGTGTGCCCGTGTGCCCGTGTGCCCGTGTGCCCGTGTGCCCGTGTGCCCGTGTGCCCGTGTGCCGGGGCGGTGCCGGGTGCCGGGGGCGGTGCCGGGCGGGGGTGAGTCCGGGGCGAGGGCCCGGGGGGATCGCCGAGGACCTGCCCGTACCGCGCGGGCGGGGCGGGCGGCCGTCCCGCCCCGGCGGCGCGCGGTGCTCAGCAGCGCTGGTCGGACACCCCGTCGACCAGGGCGGACAGCAGCCCGCCGAGCACCTCGCGCTGGTCGGTGGTCAGGGGGGCCAGGACGTCCTCCGCGGCGGCCCGGCGCGCGCTCCTCAGCCGCCGCAGCGTGGCGCGGCCCTCCGAGGTGAGCTCGATCCTGATCACCCGGCGGTTGGCCGGGTCGGGAACGCGGCGCACCCGTCCGCTCGCCTCCAACCCGTCGACCAGGCTGGTCACCGCCCGGGGCACGACCTCGAGGCGCTCGGCGAGGTCGGCCATGCGCGGCGGCGACTCGTAGTGCGCGACCGTCCGCAGGAGGCGCGACTGGGCGGGGGTGATGCGGATGTCCACGGCCTCCAACTGCCGCTTCTGGCTGCGGTGGAGCCGGCGGGTCAGCCGCAGCAGCTGCTCGGCGAGGAGGCCGTCGGCGTCGGGTGCGTTCATAATCGGCAGGGTAGCAGGAGTATGTTCACTGTTACCTGTACTCACAATGAGCTATGCTCTCCGGCGCAGGCGCGTTCCGTGGCCGCGGGACACGACGACCTCTCGAAGGAGCCATGCGTATCCACGCCGAGTCCACCTGGACGCCACCACCCCACGACCCGGACCAGCCCCCGGCGCAGATCCGGCGCATCCTCCGGCTCTTCCGGCCGTACCGCGGTCGCCTGGGTTTCGTGGGCCTGCTCGTCGGCGCCTCCTCCCTGGTGGGGGTCGCCTCGCCGTTCCTGCTGCGCGAGATCCTCGACACCGCCATCCCCCAGGGCCGCACGGGGCTGCTGACCCTCCTCGCGCTCGGCATGATCCTCACCGCGGTGGTGACCAGCGTCTTCGGCGTCCTGCAGACACTGATCTCCACCACGGTCGGGCAGCGCGTCATGCACGACCTGCGCACCGCCGTCTACGCCCAGCTCCAGCGCATGCCGCTCGCCTTCTTCACCCGGACGCGGACGGGCGAGGTGCAGTCCCGCATCGCGAACGACATCGGCGGCATGCAGGCCACGGTCACGTCGACCGCGACGTCCCTCGTCTCCAACGTCACCGCCGTCCTCGCGACGATCGTCGCGATGCTCGCGCTGGACTGGCGGCTGACGGTCGTCTCGCTGCTGCTGCTGCCGGTCTTCGTGTGGATCAGCCGCCGGGTGGGTCGCGAGCGCAAGGCGATCACGACCCAGCGGCAGAAGCAGATGGCCGCGATGGCGGCGACGGTGACCGAATCGCTCTCCGTCAGCGGCATCCTGCTGGGCCGCACCATGGGCCGGGCGGACTCCCTGACCCGCTCCTTCGCCGACGAGTCCGAGCGCCTGGTCGACCTGGAGGTCCGCGCCTCCATGGCCGGCCGGTGGCGGATGGCGACCATCACCATCGTCATGGCCGCCATGCCCGCCCTGCTGTACTGGGCGGCCGGCCTGGCCCTGCGGGCCGGCGGGCCGACGATCTCCATCGGTACGCTCGTCGCCTTCGTCACGCTCCAGCAGGGACTGTTGCGCCCCGCCGTCAGCCTGCTCTCCACCGGCGTGCAGATCCAGACCTCGCTCGCGCTCTTCCAGCGGATCTTCGAGTACCTGGACCTGCCGGTCGACATCACCGAGACCGAGCGGCCCGTGCGCCTGGAGCGGATCCGCGGCGAGATCCGTTTCGAGGACGTCGCCTTCCACTACGACCGGGGCGACGAGAAGAGCGGCCCCACGCTCGACGGCATCGACATCACCGTTCCCGCGGGCAGCAGCCTCGCCGTGGTCGGCGCCACCGGCTCCGGCAAGTCCACCCTCAGCTACCTGGTGCCCCGGCTCTACGACGTCACCGACGGCCGCGTCACGCTCGACGGGGTCGACGTGCGCGAGCTCGACTTCGACACCCTCGCCCGCGGCGTGGGCGTCGTCTCCCAGGAGACGTACCTCTTCCACGCGTCCGTCGCCGACAACCTCCGCTTCGCCCGGCCGGACGCCACGGACGCCGAGATCGAGGCCGCGGCCAGGGCCGCGCAGATCCACGACCACATCGCCTCGCTGCCCGACGGCTACGACACCCTCGTCGGCGAGCGCGGCTACCGCTTCTCCGGCGGCGAGAAGCAGCGCCTCGCCATCGCCCGGACCATCCTGCGCGACCCGCCCGTCCTCATCCTCGACGAGGCGACGAGCGCCCTGGACACGCGCACCGAACAGGCCGTGCAGCAGGCGATCGACGCCCTCTCCGCCGGGCGGACCACCATCACCATCGCCCACCGGCTCTCCACGGTGCGGGCCGCCGACCAAATCGTCGTCCTCGACGCCGGCCGCATCGTCGAGCGCGGCAGCCACGCCGAGCTCCTCGCCAAGGGCGGCCGGTACGCCGCCCTCGTCCACGGCGACGCCCGCATGGACACGAACGGCGCGCACACGGCGGCGCCGCCGCCCCCCTGGGACGGGGGAGCGGCGGCGCCGGACGGAGCGAGCGTCAGACCAGCCAGCCCACGAAGTGGAGGACACCGGCGAGCAGGTTGGTGATGAGGTTCATGGGGTGGGACTCCTTGTGCGTCGTGCATGTGTGTGGGACTCGCGCCCTCGCGGTCTGCAGCCCGTCGCTTGCGCACCGTAAGCATCCTGCGCCGCATCCGTGCGGAGCAACGGCTTCCGCTGCCGACCACACGTTCCAGCGAACATCCGATCCCGCGTTCGCTTGTTCGGGCCTGCGGGGCGTGATGTCGGATATCCGCGCTTTATGATGATCTGCGGGTTAGCGTGCCCGCATGAGGTTCCCGATCCCGAGGAAGTCCCGCCGCAGACACCGACGGCCGCGCCTGACGCGTCGTGGCCGACTGGCACTGATCACCGGTGTGCTCGCCCTCGTCGCGGCGGGCACCCTGGTGCCCCTGCTCCTCATGCGCGAGCCCGCCCCGCCGCCGCGCGAAGAGACCCGGCACCTGCTCATCCCGGAGGGCTGGCGCTCCACGCAGGTCTACGAGGCGGTCGACAAGGCCCTCGGCGTGCCGCCCGGCACCACCCGGGCCACCGCCGCGGCACCGGGACTCGGTCTGCCCGCCGCCGCCCGGGGGAACCCCGAGGGGTTCCTCTTCCCGGCCACGTACCCGGTCGTGGACGCCACGACGCCGCGCGGCCTCCTGCGCTACATGGTCACCACGGCGGGGGAGCGGTTCGGGACGTCCCGCGTCACGCAGGGAGCGCAACGGAGCAGCCTCAGCCTCTACGAGACGGTGACCATCGCCAGCATCGTGCAGGCCGAGGCCGACACCGTGGAGGACATGGGCAAGGTGGCCCGGGTGATCCACAACCGTCTCGCCCGCGGCATGCCCCTGCAGATGGACTCGACGCTCAACTACGCCCTCGGCCGCTCCACCCTGGACACCTCGCACGCCGACACCCGCATCGACAGCCCCTACAACACCTACGTCGGCACGGGCCTGCCCCCCACGCCGATCGGCAACCCCGGCGAGCAGGCCGTGCACGCCGCGATCGACCCGCCACCCGGCGACTGGCTGTACTTCGTGACCGTCCGGCCCGGGGACACCCGCTTCACCGACGACTACGCCGAACAGCAGCGGAACGTCGAGGAGTTCAACGCCCACCGCCGCAGCGCCACCCCCTGACGCTCACGCGCCCGCCCGCGCCCGCCCCGCACCGACGAGCGCTCCACCCACCGCGGCCCCACCGTCGCCGGCGCCCACAACGGCCCCGTCGGCGGCACCCATGTCAGCCGCGTCACGCGCCGTCCCGGTGGCCCCGCCACCCGCGTCCCCGGCAGTCCCGTCGGCACCGTCGGCCAGGTCGGCCACGGACCCGCCGGTACCCGACGCCCTGCCGAGCCCTGGCGCGAGCGTCCCGCCGAGCCCCGACACGACCGCCCCGCCGGCCGGCCGCTCCAGCAGCCGCCGGACGTCGCGGACGGCGGCGCGCCCGGCGCGGTTGGCCCCGATGGTGGACGCCGAAGGTCCGTACCCCACGAGGTGGACCCGCGGGTCGCGCACGGCCCGGGTGCCGTCCAGCCGTATGCCGCCGCCCGGCTCGCGCAGCCGCAGCGGCGCGAGGTGGTCGACGGCCGCCCGGAAGCCGGTCGCCCACAGGATCACGTCCGCGTCCACCGCCCGCCCCGCCACGGGCCGCCCACCGCCGCCCGCGGCCGCGGCCGGCGCGGGGTCCCACGCCACGCCCGTCGGGGTGATCCGGTCGAACATCGGCAGCCGGTCCAGGACGCCCCGCTCCCGCGCCGCACGGACCGCGTCGTTCAGCGGCAGCCCGGTCACGCTCACCACGCTGCGCGGCGGCAGCCCCTGCCGCACCCGCTCCTCCACCAGGGCGACGGCCGCCCGCCCCTCCGCCTCGCCGAAGGACCCCTCGCGGAAGACCGGCTCGCGGCGGGTCACCCACGTCGTCTCCGCCGCCACGTCCGCGATCTCCATGAGGTGCTGGGTGCCGGAGGCACCGCCGCCCACCACGACGACCCGCCGCCCGGCGAACGGCTCGGGACCCGGGTAGTCCGCCGTGTGCAGCTGCCGCCCGCGGAACGTCTCCTGCCCGGGGTAGCGCGGCCAGAACGGGCGGTCCCACGTACCGGTGGCGTTGATCAGGGCCCGCGCCGCGTACACGCCCTCGGACGTCTCGACGCGCAGCCGGCCGTCCCCGCCGTCCCGCACCGCCGCCACGTGCACGGGCCGGTGCACGCGCAGGGCGAACGCCTCCTCGTACCGGGCGAAGTACTCCCCGATCACCTCCGCGGACGGGCGCCCCGCGTCGGCCCCGGTCAGTTCCATGCCGGGCAGCGCGTACATGCCGTGCACCTTGCCGTACGTGAGCGACGGCCACCGGAACTGCCAGGCGCCGCCCGGCCGCGGCGCGTGGTCGAGGACGACCACGTCACGGTCCGGCTCGTACCCGGCGCGCCGCAGGTGGTAGGCGGCGGACAACCCCGCCTGCCCGGCCCCCACGACGACCACGTCCACGTCCCGCACGTCCCGCACCTCGAAACCGTTCACCCTTCCACCAACCAGCCGGAGCGGAGGGATCTTCCCCGGCCGCACAGCGGGCACCATGGAGGCATGAGCGACGCATTCACCACCCGAACGCTGCGGATCGCCACCGGACACCGCGAGGTCGTCCACGACCTGACGGAGGACTGCGCGTCCTTCCTGAACGAGGTCGCGGCGGGCCGGGACGGCCTGCTGAACGTCTTCACGCCCCACGCCACGACCGGCGTGGCCGTCCTGGAGACCGGCTCCGGCAGCGACGACGACCTGCTGGCCACCCTGCACACCCTGCTGCCCGCGGACGACCGCTGGCAGCACCGCCACGGCAGCCCCGGCCACGGCCGCGACCACGTCCTGCCCGCCCTCGTCCCGCCCCACGCGACCCTCCCGGTGATCGACGGCCGCATGGCGCTGGGCACCTGGCAGTCGGTCTGCCTGGTGGACACCAACAAGGACAACCCGGAGCGGCAGGTACGGCTGTCGTTCCTCGGGTAGCGGCGGGTACTGCGGGACTGCAGGCGGGATGTCCGGCCGGACCAAGCGGTTCAGCGTCGCTCCTCTTTCGCGGTGATCGCGACGCCGTGAACCAGCCAGGTCCCTTGGGTCCCTGCCGGAGCGGGCGGCGCCTGGGAAGAGTGAGGAGGGCACGCGCACGCGCGCGGGACCCCGCCCCCCGGTGGCGCCCGTGGCCCGGTCGCGGGGCGGCGGAGTCCCGGCCGCAGGAGTGGACGTCAGTAGCCGTAGATCATCCTGTAGGCGGCCTCCGGGAGGAACTGACCGGCCGAGGAGCCGGTGCCGACGCCGCAGTTGCCGTCGGACTCGCCCGGTGCCTTGATCCACAGCAGCATCTCGGCGCCGCCTCCCATCTGGGTGGGGGTGCCGATGCGGCGGCCCGCGGCGTTGCACCACTCGCCGTTGGAGCCGTTGCCGTTGCGGCTGGTGTCGACGACGAACGGTTTGGTGTAGCCGTAGCGGGCGGCGAGTGCGCTGTTGACGGCGTTGCCGTAGGCGGTGTTCTGGGCGGTGGTGTAGTAGTTCGAGACGTTGAGGGAGAAACCGCGGGCCTGGCGGAGGCCCGCCTCGTGGAGGCGCTGGGCCATCGTCGCCGCGCTCACCCAGCCGGGGTTGCCCGCGTCGAGGTAGACCCAGGTGTTGGGCGCCTGACGGTTGAACTCGGCGAGGGCGCCGCTGATCATGCCCTGACGTTCGCGGACCTGGGTCGGGTTCAGGCAGCCGTAGTCCGCGAGAGAGTCGGGTTCGAGGACGACGACGGCCGGGCGGTCGGCGATCCCGCCGGCGAACTGCGCGATCCAGGTCGCGTAGGCGGAGGGCGACGATGCCCCGCCTCCGGAGTGCCCGCCGCACGAGTCTCGGAGGTGGATGTTGTAGGCGACCAGGACGGGCAGCTTGTCCGCGTGGTCCGCCGCCCCGACGTACGCACCCGTGGCGGTGCCGATGGTGCCGCTCCAGGCGCCGAACCAGCGGGCCGTGGGCGTGTTGGCCAGGGACGTGTTGATGGCGGGCGCCCGGCCGTCACCGGCGTTGGCGGCGACCCACTGCTTCGCGCTGGAGTTCGGGTCCACGTAGAAGCCGCTGGTCATGGTGGTGGGGTCCGCCGCCTGGGCGGGCGGCGCGACGGCGAGCGCCAGTGGCAGCGCGGCAAGGGCGGTGACGAGGGCGCGGACTGTGCGGCGCATGGCGGTACCTCGGTTTCCTGACGGCGGATGCGTCGCGCGGTCTCGTCCCGAGCTGGCGACGCAGTGAGGACGTGCGGTGGTGCACCAGGTCAGGTGCGGGTCCAGCGCTGGTTGGCACCGTTCCAGCAGGAGTAGAGCTGGATCAGGGTGCCGTTGGTGGTGCCGTTGGCGGCGGCGTCGAGGCAGAGGCCGGACTGGACGCCGACGATGGAACCGTCGGAGCCGAGGCGCCACTTCTGGTTGTCGCCGCCCCAGCAGCGGTAGATCTGCACCTTGGCTCCGTTACCGGTGCCGGCGGCGTCCAGGCACTTGTCACCGTAGACCCTGAGCTCGCCCGTGGCGGTGTGGGTCCACTGCTGGTTGGCGCCGTTGCCGCAGTCCCACAGCTGGAGCTGGATGCCGTCGGTCGTACTGCCTCCGGGCACGTCCAGGCACCGGCCCGAGGCGACTCCCCTGATCTGTCCGGAGCCGGGGGAGGGCGTCGGGGTGGGGGTGGGGGAGACGGCGTTGAGGGCGTTGAGGACGGACGTGTAAGCGGGCTTCTTGCTGCCGTCGCCGTTGAACAGCAGGGGCGAGTGCTGCGGTCGCCAGGAGTCGGTGTCGCGTACCCCCCAGACGGTGATGCCGAGGCAGCGCGGGACGGCCAGGCAGTCGTTGGTCACGTTGGCGTAGGTGGTGGCCGAGGCGCCCTGGATGTCGAGTTCCGTGATGGCCACGTCGACGCCGAGGGCGGCGAAGTTCTGCAGGGTGGTGCGGAAGTTGCTGTTGTACGGGCTGTCGCTGTTGAAGTGCGCCTGGAAGCCGACGCAGTCGATGGGCACGCCGCGCTGCTTGAAGTCCCGGACCATGGCGTACATGGCCTGCGTCTTGGCCCAGGTCCAGTTCTCGACGTTGTAGTCGTTGTAGCAGAGCTTGGCGGCCGGGTCCGCGGCGCGCGCGGCGCGGAAGGCGACCTCGATCCAGTCGTTGCCGGTGCGCTGCAGGTTGGAGTCGCGCCGGGCTCCCGAGGGGCCGTCGGCGAACGCCTCGTTCACGACGTCCCACTGGGCGATCTTGCCCTTGTAGTGGGCCATCACGCCGTTGATGTGGTTGATCATCGCCTGACGCAGGGCGCTGCCGCTGAGGCTCTGCATCCAGGCGGGCTGCTGGGAGTGCCAGGCCAGGGTGTGGCCACGCACCTGCTTGCCGTTCTGCACCGCCCAGTTGTGGACGCGGTCGGCGGCGGTGAAGTCGAACCTCCCCTGCTGCGGTTGGGTAGCGTCGATCTTCATCTCGTTCTCGGCGGTCACCGAGGTGAACTCACGGGCCGCGATCGTCGTGTACGTCGAGTCGTTGAGCCTTCCCGAGGCGATGGCGGTGCCGAAGTAGCGGCCGCTCTGGGCCGCCGCGCGGCCGAGCGTGCTCTCGGCCGCCTCGGAGGCCGGCGGCGCCACCAGGACCGTGGCCGAACCGAGGACGCCGACGATCAGTGCCGCGCACATACCGCCGATCTTTCTGCGGAGAGTGGACGGCCGAATGACGTGTGAGCGCATGGCTGAGCCTCCAGGACGGAAATCACACGGAAGGATTCGAGCGCGGCACAAGGGCTTTTCTTCTGCGATGTCCGCGCCCACTGGAAAGGGGGGTGTGCCGCAAGGGGTGGCAATTCGAGACCGGCACCGTGGTGCGGCGGGCGAGAAGGGACGCCACCTCGGAAATCAGTGTGAGAATGCGGCAGGAACATGTCAATGGTTTCGAAGGTGTTTCGAAGTCCTGCCTCTTCGAGGTGGCACGGAAGGCAATTCCACGGGCGCCCTCCCCATCGAAAGGTTTCGATGGGGAAGGCGCTCGATCTGCAGCTGCCGTCGAGCCGTCCGCGTCCTTCCGGGCGGGCAGACGCACGGAAATCCGGGAGGGGCGGAAACTCTTCGCCGGCGTGCAACGGTTCGGCGTTTTCCTCCTGTGCGACGGCCGGCGTTCTTCCGTGTACGGTCGACTACCGCTGCCGCCGGTTCGCCGGCGGCATCACGTGGCGGGCGCCGCCCGCCGGCGCCTCTGCTGTCCCGCCGGTTCCCGCCGGTTCCCGCCGGTGCGGATACGTGATGTCGAACCATGTGAAACGGGCTCGATTGGTGGAGGGACGGCCGTCGGACGTGGCGTAGACGCCGAGCTGGACGCTGGTGAACAGCGGAGTGAGGAAGGTGGCTTCGACGGCGGCCAGGTCCTGCCAGGCGCCGTCGGGTGCCGCGTGGCGGAAGGTGTGGCTGAAGCCGCGGACGCGGACTCCCAGACGAAGGGGGCCCGGGCGGACGGGAACGCCGGCCAGGACGTCAGACCCGTGACGGAGGACGAGTCCTTCCGTGGTGCGAAGGAGGAGGAGGTGGGCGTCGTCGTCGAGGACCACGGCGAGGCCGGCCTGTTCGCCTGCTGCGGCGGGGGTGAAGTGCAGTTCGGTGGACACGTCGCAGTCGTGTTGTTCCTGGGGGCGGGCCAGGAGGGACGGGACGGTGCGTTCGCCGAGGCGTTCGGGGCGGAGCTGGAGGCGGAGCCCGTCACCGGTGGTCCAGAACGGCGCGCGTGGGGTGCCCAGGGTGCTCCAGTCGGCGGAGAGGGCGGCGAAGTCGTCGTGGAGACGGCGGCGAGGGCTCGTGTGGCCGACCGGGGAGAAGACCGGCCAGCCGTCGCTCCAGGTGACCCTGCTGAGGAAGGTCTCGCGGCCGATGGCGGAGCCCGGGCGGACGCCCAAGAGGACGGCCCGCCAGTCGCCGTACGGGGTCTGGACGAGGTCGGCGTGCCCGGTGCAGGTGACCGGGCCCGTGGCGGGAGGCAGCACCGGGTTGCCGGGTGCGCCCTCGTACGGGCCGGTCACGTGGTCGGCGCGGGCGGCCACCACACTGTGGTCCACACCGGTGCCGCCCTCCGCGGTGAGCAGGAGACAGGTGCCGTCGATCCTGTAGAGGTGCGGGGCCTCCGACCAGCGGGCGCCCGGCCGGCTTCCCGACCACAGGACGTACTCGGGTCCCGTGAGCCGACGCTCGCGGGGAAGGTACTCGCGCATCCAGATCTCGGTGCGGCCGGCGGCCTCGTCCAGGACGCGGGCGGCGGTGAACCAGGCACGGCCGTCACCGCCCTCCGGCCCGTCGTCGAAGAACAGCGACGGGTCGAACCCCTCGCCCTCCAGCCGCTGCGGTTTCGACCACGGTCCCGCCGGGTCGATCGCCGTGACGACGAAATGGCCGGGGCCGTCCATCAGCGTGCAGACGAGATGGAAGACCCCGTCATGGTGCCTGATCGTGGGGGCGAACAGGCCGCGCGAGGGCTCACACCCGTCGAGATCGAGCTGGGACGGCCGGTCGAGCGCGGAGCCGAGACGCCGCCAGTTCACGAGATCGCGGCTGTGGAACAAGGGAAGGCCGGGGAACCATTCGAAGCTGGACGTCACCAGGTAGTAGTCCGCTCCCACCCGGCACACGGACGGGTCGGGCCGGAAACCGGGCAGCACAGGATCACCGAACAGCGCGGTCACGGAACCGGGACCGTCTCGACCGGCACGGACAGCACGCGGTCGGCCGCCGGATGACGCACGGGACCGTGCAGGGTGAAGGAGCCCCGGAGCGGAAGGTCCCCGCTGGACCGCCCGACGGCCACGCCGATCTCCCCGGGCTCCACTCTTCTGCGCAGGTCGACCCCGGTGAAGGAGGTCCGGTCGGCGTGGACGGCGAAGGTGACCCGGGCGGCCGCGCCCGGCCGCAGCTCGACCCTGCAGAACCCGGCGAGCCACCGCTGCGGCCGGACGACGGACGCCTCGGGGTCCGAGAGGTACAGCTGGACCACCTCGGTCCCCGCCACCTCACCGACGTTGCGCACGGTGACCGCGACGCGGACGGATCCGTCCGTCGCGGCGACGGGATCCACCGCCAGGTCCGAGAGGTCGAAGCTGGTCCAGCTCAGCCCGTGTCCGAAGGGGAACAGCGGAGTCGGGTCCACCGAGCTCCAGTCGGTGTGCCCGCCGAGCCTGGAGTGCAGGTAGGTGCCAGGCTGGCCGCCGACCCGGCGGGGGACGGAGACGGGCAGCCGCCCGGACGGTTCCGCGGCCCCGCTGATGATCCGGGCCAGCGCCGTCCCGCCCTCCTCGCCGGGGAAGAAGGCCTGCACCACGGCGGACGCGCGCTCGGCCAGCGCGCCGAGCGCGTACGGCCGTCCGGAGACGAGGACCAGGACGGTCGGCACCCCGGAGTCCAGTACGGCGGAGGCGAGTGCCGCCTGGTCGCCGGGCAGGTCGAGGGTCTCGGCGTCGCAGCCCTCTCCGGAGCTGCCCCGGCCGAACATGCCGGCCCGGTCCCCGAGTACCAGCACGTGCACGTCCGGATCGTCCGCGGTGACCGTGAACCCGGCGGCGCTGAGCGCCTCGCCGAGCGTCGGGATCTCAAGCCCGAGGTCGCCGGGGAGCGCGACGTGGTTGGGGAAGGAGTAGCAGCCGAGGAAGGACTGCGGGTCGTCGGCGTACGGCCCGCTGACCGCGACCCGGCACGGCCGCAGCGGCAGGATGCCGTCGTTGGCGAGCAGCACGGTGGACCGCTCGGCCAGGAGCCTGGCCAGTGCCCGGTTCTCCGGCGGGTCGAGGTCGACCGGCTCGGGCTTGACGGGCTCCCAGTCGGGGTCGAGCAGACCGAGTTCGGCCTTCTGCAGCAGGACCCGTTCCGCGGCGCGGTCGATGAGTGCTTCGGGCACGCTTCCCGCTCGCACCCGTTCGGTCAGCGGCTCGCCGTAGCAGCGGGCCGTCGGCAGCTCGACGTCGATCCCGGCGGTCAGCGCCAGCGCGCCGGCCGCGCCGCGCGATCCGGTGACGCCGTGCCGGGTCTCCAGGAAGGAGACGGCGTAGTAGTCGGCGACGACCACCCCGCCGAAGCCGAGCTCACCCCTCAGCAGATCGGTCAGCAGCCGTGCGTCGGCGGCCACCGGGACGCCGTCCACGTCGGTGTAGCTGTTCATCACCGACCGGGCGCCCCCCTCTCGGAGCGCCCGTACGAAGGGCTCGACCAGCACGTCGGCGAACTCGCGCGGCCCGGCTGCGACCGGGGCCATGTTCCGGCCGCCGCGTGAGGCCGAGTACCCGGCGAAGTGCTTGAGCGTCGCCACGACCCCGGCGCCTTCCAAGCCCTGCACATAGGCGGTGCCGATCGCTCCGACGAGGTACGGATCCTCGCCGATGCACTCCTCGGTCCTCCCCCACCGGTAGTCGCGGACCACGTCGAGGACCGGAGCCAGCCCCTGGTGGACGCCTACCCGCCGCATCCCCTCACCGATGGCGGCGGCCATCCGTCGCACGAGCCCGGGATCGAAGGACGCACCCCAGGCCAGCGGCCCGGGGAAGACCGTCGCCCCGAACGTCATGAACCCGGTCAGGCACTCCTCGTGAGCGACCGCCGGGATCCCGAACCGGCCGGCCCCGGTCACCTGCCGCTGGAGCGAGGCGAGCCGCTCCATACCGGCTTCCGCGGTGATCGGGGCGGTACCGTACACCCGGGTCAGCTGGCCGAGCCCGTGGGCGACGATGTCGTCGAGACCGGGCGCGGACTCGCCGGAGTCGTCCTCCATCGGCGCGACAGGCGCTCCCGGATCGGAGGGCAGCGCCCAGTAGCCGGTGAGTTGCCCCGCCTTCTCCTCCAGCGTCATCCGTCTCAGCAGATCGGCGACTCGTACGGACGCGGGCAGGCGGGGGTCACGCCAGGGCTCGGTCAAGGGGGGTCTCCTAGCGACGAGGCGGGGCGGTGGAGAGCCGGACCTTCAGCTCGGTCGAGAGTTCCATCCGGGGGCTGACCAGGGGCTGCCGTTCCAGGAGCTGGAAGAGTGTGCGGGCGGCGAGCCGGCCCATCTCCTCCAGCGGCTGACGCACCGTCGTCAGCGGGGGAGACAGCCACTCGCACATCGGCAGGTCGTCGAAGCCGACCACGCTGAGGTCCTGCGGGATGCTCAAGCCGCGCTGCCGGGCGGCCTCGTACACGCCCATCGCCTGCTGGTCGCTGCCGGCGAAGACGGCGGTCGGCGGCTCGGGCAGGTCGAGCAGCTCCCGGGCGCACCGGAACCCGCCCTCGTGCTGGAAGTCGCCGAACCGGATCAGGTCGCGGTCCACCTCGATCCCGGCCCGCTCCAGCGCGGCCCGGTACCCGTCGATGCGGGCCTGGCTGCAGAGCATCTCCCTGCGCCCGCCGATCGCGGCGATCCGGCGGTGCCCCCTCTCCAGCAGGTGCTCCGTGGCGGCGAGACCGCCCGCCCAGTTGGTCGCGCCGATGCTCGGCACGCCGTTGCCCGGCAGGTCGATCGGGTCGATGACGACCAGCGCCACCCCGGCCCGTTCGACCTGGGCGCGCTGGGCCTGGGTGACCGAGGCGGTGACGAGGATGACGCCGTCGCTGTGGTGCAGGACCGGAAGCGCGGCCCAGCTCGACGGGGTGGCCTCGCCCGGCGGGACGAGCGACACGACGGTGCCGACGCTCCGCTGGGCGCACTCGGCCTCGACACCGCGCAGTATCTCCACCGCCCAGGCGCTGTCCAGACCGCCGATGATCAGGTCGACCAGGCCCGATCTGCGGGCCCTGCCCTGCCGGCCGGGCTGGGAGTAGTTGTGGGATCGCAGCAGGGTCTCGATCCGCTCGCGTGTCGCGGACGCGACATCGGAGCGACCGTTGATCACCTTGGACACGGTGGCCTGGGAGACCCCCGCCTCCGCGGCGATGACGGCCAGGGTCGGACGCTGCTCGCTCACCTTGTCTCCTCTGCGTGGACGCCCGGGCGGCGACAGATACCGCAAACTTTTCGAAGAGTCTCCGGTCGGTGTGGTCGACCTGTCAAGCAGAAGTGCAGCTGTTTTCCAGGGAGTTCGGTGACAGGTCTTGACCGTGAAGCCCCGCGTTCCTAGTTTGTGGCAGCACGGAATTCGAGAGTGTTTCGAAATATTTTCGACGATCGGCCTTACCCCACCTCGGAGGTCCCATGGCCAGCTCTCCCCCGAGTCGACGACGCTTCCTGGCGCTCTCGGGCCTCACCGCACTGTCCGTCCCGCTGACCGCGGCCTGCGGCGGTGGAGGCTCCGGCGACCAGCCGGCGGCCGACGGCAAGGTGACCTTCGCGTGGTGGAACATCGCCACGACGGAACCGGGCAGGTCCCTCTTCCCGCAGATCTCCTCGGCGTTCACGGCCGCCCACCCGAACGTCAGGATCGAGACGACCTCGTTGGAGAACGAGGCGTTCAAGTCCAAGCTGACCGCCACCACCTCCTCGGGCAGGCTCCCCGACGTCTTCCAGACCTGGGGCGGCGGCGTGCTGCGGCAGCAGGTCGACGCGGGGCTGGTCGAGGACCTCACCGACGTCCTCGACTGGTCGTCCCAGCTCACCCCGGTCTCCCTGCAGGCGTACCAGTTCGAGGGTCGGACCTACGGGGTGCCCTACGACATCGGCATGGTCGGCTTCTGGTACAACAAGAAGCTCTTCGCCAAGGCCGGGATCACCGCCCCGCCGGTCACCTGGGCCGAGCTCCTCGAAGACGTCAGGAAGCTCAAGGCGGCGGGCATCACCCCGATCGCCCTCGCGGGCAAGGAGAAGTGGCCGGGCCACTACTACTGGGCCTACCTCGCGATGCGCGTCGCCGGTCTCCCCGCGCTGCGGCAGGCGGCGACCACCAAGGACTTCACCGGCGGCGGCTTCGTCCAGGCGGGCGTCCACCTCAAGGAGCTGGTCGACCTCCAGCCGTTCCAGACGGCCTTCCTGGGGGCCGGCTACGCCACCCCCGGCGGGCAGGCCGCGACCATGGGCAACGGCAAGGCCGCCATGGAGCTGATGGGGCAGTGGGGACCGTCGGTGCAGAAGGACGCGGGCGCCGACCTCGGAGCGGACCTGGGCTTCTTCCCCTTCCCGACGGTCGACGGCGGTGTCGGCCGGGCCACCGAGGTGTTCGGCGGTGGCGGTGGCTTCGCGCTGCGCAAGGGCGCCCCGAAGGAAGCGCTGGACTTCCTGCGGTTCTTCGTCCTGGACAACGAGTCCAAGCTGCTGGCCTCCAACGGCTACCTGCCGGTGGTCAAGGGCGCGGAGAGCCGGCTCACCGACGCCAACAAGAAGGTGGTGGCCGACAGCCTGGTCAAGGCGACGGGCTTCCAGCTCTTCCTCGACCAGGCCTATCCGCCGGCGGTCGGCCAGGAAGTCAACGACAGCGTCGCCGACCTCATCGCGGGCGAGAAGACGCCCGAACAGGTCACCACCTCGATCACCGAGGCTGCGAAGAGTGCCTAGCTCCGTGTCCACCCTGACCAAGGAGCGGACGCAGGACGTCGTGCCGGTGCACCCGCCGACTCCGGCCCGGTCGCTCCTGCGCGGGTGGGGAGAATGGGCTTCGGTCGCCTGGTTCCTCGTCCCGGCTCTGGTCCTCTTCCTCGTCTTCGTCCTCGCCCCGATCGTCGTCGCCGTCTTCACCGGCTTCTTCAAATGGGGCGGGATCGGCCCCCTGGACGACTTCGTCGGCTTCGCCAACTACACCAAGCTGTTCGACGACCGGGTCTTCCTCGGCGATCTGGGGCGCGGGCTGTACCTGATCGTCCTGTCGATCACGGTCCAGCTGCCGTTCGCCCTGTTCACCGCGGTCCTGCTCAACCAGAGGCTCCGCGGCCGGGCCGTCTACCGGATGCTGTTCTTCGCGCCGTACATCCTGTCCGAGGTGGTCACGGCGGTCCTCTTCACGATGATCTTCCTGCCCGGCGCCGGCATGGCCGACCATCTCGTCGGCCTCCTGGGCCTGGAGGGGCTGCAGGGCAAGTGGCTCGCCGACCCCTCGACGGTCATGCCGACCCTCTTCGTGGTCATGATCTGGAAGTACTTCGGCTTCCACATGATGCTCTTCCTCGCCGGGCTGCAGGGCATCCCGGCCGAGATCCTCGAGGCCGCCTCCATCGACGGCGCCGGCGCCTGGCAGCGTTTCCGGCACGTGACGCTGCCGCTGCTCGGCCCGACGATCCGGATCAGCGTCTTCCTTTCGATCATCGGGTCCATCCAGCTCTTCGACCTCGTCTGGGTCATGACCGCGGGTGGACCCAACCACTCCTCCGAGACGATGGCGATCGCGATGTTCCAGTTCGGGTTCAAGCGGTATCAGGTCGGCTACGCCAGCGCGATCAGCGTGGTCCTGTTCATGATCAGCCTGGTCTTCTCCCTCTTCTACCAGCGCTACGTGCTCCGCCGTGACCTGAACGGGGCCGTCACCGCAGGAGGCGGCCGATGAACGCCCGCGGGACGGCACGCGGCCTTTCGCTGCACGCCGTGGTCTGGCTGATCGCCGCGTTCGTCGTCGTACCGCTGGTCTACGCGGTGATCTCCGGGTTCAAGAGCACCGGCGAGCTCACGACGAACCCGTTCGGGCTGCCGGAGCAGTGGAAGGCCGGCAACTACACCGGAATTCTCGGCGACGTGACGTTCTGGCGGCAGATGGCCAACAGTGCGGGCATCGCGATCGCGACGACGTTCTGCACGGTGGCGGCCGCCGCGATGGCGGCGTTCGTGCTGGCCCGCTACGCCTTCCGGGGCAGGGAGCTGTTCTACACGCTGTTCACGATCGGGCTGATGTTCCCGTTCGCGGTGGCCGTCCTGCCGCTCTTCCTCATGCTGCGCACCTTCGGTCTGCTCGACAACCCGCTCGGGGTGATCCTCCCGCAGGCGGCCTTCGGGCTCCCCATGACGATCGTCATTCTGCGCGGCTTCTTCCGGACCGTCCCGGCGGAGATCGAGGAGGCCGCCACCATGGACGGCTGCGGCACGTTCCGCTTCTTCTGGAAGATCCTGCTGCCGATGGCGCGTCCGGCGCTCGGCACGGTCTCCGTACTGTCGGTCGTCGCGAGCTGGAACAACTTCTTCCTGCCGCTGCTGGTGTTCAACGACCCGAAATGGCAGACGATCCCGGTCGGCGTCCAGCAGTTCCAGGGCCAGTACTCGACCGACTACGCGCTCGTTCTCGCCTACATCGTGCTCGCCATGGTCCCCGCCCTGGCCTTCTACGCCGTCGCCGAACGCCAGCTGATCGGCGGCCTCACCGCGGGCGCCACCAAGGGCTGACCCGACCCGCGTGACCTCCCCACCCCCGAGGAGATTCCGTGAAACGCCTGACCGCGCTGGCCGCGCTGACCGCCGTCATGATGTCGGCGCTCACACCACAGGCCGCGCCCGAACCCGCGCGACCCCCGGCCGACCGTCCGCGCGCCGGCATCGACTTCCGGGCCGAACTCCAGCCCATCGACGGATTCGGCTTCTCCATGGCCTTCCAGCGGGCCGACCTGCTGCACGGCGCGCGCGGCCTCAGCCCTGCCAAGCGGCGCGAGGTGCTCGACCTGCTGCTCGGCAAGGAGAAGGGCGCCGGCCTGTCGATCCTGCGCCTGGGCATCGGGTCGTCGACCGACCGGGTCTACGACCACATGCCGACGATCCTGCCGACCGATCCCGGCGGGCCGGACGCCACGCCGACGTACGTCTGGGACGGCTGGGACGCCGGCCAGGTCTGGCTCGCCAAGGAGGCCAAGGCGTACGGCGTCGAACGGTTCTTCGCCGACGCCTGGAGCGCACCGGCGTTCATGAAGACCAACGGCAGCGAGAACGACGGCGGCGAGCTCCTGCCCGCGTGGCGTCAGGCCTACGCGAACTACCTCGTCCAGTACGCGAAGTTCTATCAGCGGGAAGGCATCAGGATCACCGACCTGGGGTTCACCAACGAACCGGACTGGACGGCGACGTACGCCTCGATGCGCTTCACCCCGCGGCAGGCCGTCGACTTCCTCAAGGTGCTCGGGCCGACCGTCCGCGCGTCCGGACTGAAGACGGAGCTGGTCTGCTGCGACGCCGCGGGCTGGGACCGCCAGGTCGCGTACACCGAGGCCATCGAGGCGGACCCCGCGGCCGACAGGGCCGTGCGGACCATCACCGGCCACCGCTACAGCGGTCCCACCTCCGTCCCGCAGCCGACCGACAAGCGCGTGTGGATGTCGGAGTGGTCGCCGGACGGCGCCACGTGGAACGAGAACTGGGACGACGGCAGCGGCCACGACGGGTTCACCGTCGCGGCCGACATCCACAACACCCTGACCGTCGGCAACGCCAACGCCTACGTCTACTGGGTCGGCGCGTCCCTCGGCGCCACCCGAGGTCTGATCCGGCTCGCCGACCCCGGTGACGACTACCGGGTGTCCAAGCGGTACTGGGCACTGGCCGCCTTCAGCCGCTTCATCCGCCCCGGTGCCGTCCGCGTTCCGGTCACGAACGCCGACCCGGCACTCCGGATCACGGCCTTCCGCAACACCGACGGCAGCCGCGTCATCGAGATCCTCAACACCGCGACCACCGAGACCTCCGCCGCCTTCACCCTTCGCGGTGGGCGCGACCGGCACCCGGACGCCTACGTCACCGACGAGACCCGCTCCATCACCCCGGCCGCCGTCGTCTCCACGCGCGGTACGACCCTCACGGCCACGCTCGCCCCGCGCGCGCTGACCACGATCGTCCTCGACTGAACCGCCCGGCACCCGAGGAGTCATCCATGTCCCTGTCCCGGCACCTCATCGCCCTGTCCACCACCCTCTGCCTCGCGGCCGGCCTCGCCGCCGCCCCCGCCACCGCCGAGCCCCGTCCGAGGACACTGGGCGAACTGGCCAAGAAGCACCACAAGTACTTCGGCTCCGCCACCGACAACCCCGAGTTCACCGACGCCGCCTATCTGAGGCTCCTCGGCAGCGAGTTCGGGCAGACCACCCCCGGCAACGCCATGAAGTGGTACGCCACCGAACCCGAGCCAGGCGTCTTCGACTTCACCGCCGGCGACGAGGTCGTGGCCTTCGCCAAGGCCCACCACCAGAAGGTCCGCGGCCACACCCTCGTCTGGCACAGCCAGCTCCCCGCCTGGCTCACCGAACGCAGCTGGACCGCCGAAGAGCTGCGCGCCGTCCTCAAGAACCACATCCAGACGGTGGTCCGGCACTACAAGGGCCAGGTGATCCACTGGGACGTCGTCAACGAGGCGTTCAACGAGGACGGAACCTACCGCGAGTCGCTCTTCTACAAGACGCTCGGCCCCGGCTACATCGCCGACGCCCTGCGCTGGGCCCACGAGGCCGACCGGCACGCCAAGCTGTACCTCAACGACTACAACGTCGACGGAATCGGCCCCAAGAGCGACGCCTACCACACCCTGATCAAGCAGCTGAAGGCCGACGGCGTCCCGGTGGAGGGCTTCGGCATCCAGGGCCATCTGGCGCTCCAGTACGGCTTCCCCGCCGACGTCCGGCAGAACATGCAGCGCTTCGCCGACCTCGGGGTCGAGGTCGCGGTCACCGAACTCGACATCCGGATGAACCTCCCGGCGACCCCGGAGAAGCTCGCCACCCAGGCCACCTGGTACGCCGACTACGTCAAGGCATGCCTGGCGGTCAGGAAATGCGTCGGCGTCACCATCTGGGACTACACGGACAGGTACTCGTGGATCCCCTCCGTCTTCCCCGGCGAGGGCGCCGCGCTGCCCTACGACGAGAACCTGATGCCCAAGCCCGCCTACCACGCGATCAGGAAGGTGCTGGGCGGATGATCAGAACGGCGATCGTGGGAACGGGCGGGATCGCGGGCATCTGCCATGCTCCCGCCCTCCGGGCGCAGGCGCACCGGGCCGTGATCGTGGCAGCCGTCGACGTGGACGCCGCGCGCGCCGAGGCGTTCGCGGCCGAACACGGCGTCCCCGCCGTCTACACCGACCTGCACACGATGATCCGTGAGCAGCGGCCGGACCTCGTGCACCTGTGCACACCTCCGTACCTGCACGCCGACCAGGCCGTGGCCTGCCTGGAGGCGGGGGCGTGGGTGTGGTGCGAGAAGCCGGTGGCGCTGTCGCTGGCCGAGCTGGACCGGATCCACGCGGCCGAGGGGCCCGCCCTCGCGGGCGCGGTGTTCCAGCACAGGTACGGCTCGGGGGTCCGCCACCTGCGCGACCGGATCGCCGCCGGGACCCTGGGCCGTCCGCTGGTCGCGCAGTGCGTCACGGCGTGGTACCGCGACGACGCCTACTACGACGTGCCCTGGCGCGGGACCTGGCGGAGCGAGGGCGGGGGACCGACGCTGGGCCACGGCATCCACCAGATGGATCTGATGCTGGACGTGCTCGGCGAATGGGCCGAGGTACGCGCGATGGCCGGCCGCCTGGAGCGCGACGTCCAGACCGAGGACGTGTCCGCGGCCCTGGTCCGGTTCGAGAACGGAGCCATCGCGACGGTCGTCAACAGCGTCCTCTCCCCACGCGAGGAGAGCTACCTGCGGTTCGACCTCGCCGACGCCACGGTCGAACTGCGACACCTGTACGGCTACTCCAACGCGGACTGGACGCTCACCGCCAGGACGCCCCGCGCGACGTGGGAACCCCCGGACGACCTGCCCAGCTCGCACACCGCCCAGCTCGCGGACTTCCTGGACGGCTATGAGGCCGGGATCCGGCCCGATCTCGGCAGGCCCACCATGGAACTGGTCACCGCCCTGTACAAGGCCGCGATCACCGGCCTGCCGGTCCGGCGCGGAGAGATCGACGCGGCCGACCCGTTCTACGGCTCACTCAACGGGGGACGCCCGGAGGTGTTCCGATGACGTTCGAACTCCTCCAGAACGAGGGCTCGCTGACCGTCCGGGCTCGCGGGGTCGACCTCTTCCGCTATGTGCACCGGCCGGTCATGGACCCCTTCGAGGCGCCGAAACCCTACCTGCATCCGGTGCGCACGCTCGCCGGCGACGTGGTCACCGGATACCGGCCGCACGACCACCGCTGGCACAAGGGCGTCCAGTTCACGGCGTCATGGGTGTCAGGACAGAACTTCTGGGGCGGCGGCACCTACCTGCGCGGGAAGGGTTACGTCGACCTGCCGAACCTCGGCACGATGCGCAGCCTCGCCCTGTCCGCCGAAACGGACCACGGCCGCGCCCTGATCACCGAGGACCTGGCCTGGCACACCATGATGGGGGAGCACTGGATCGACGAGCGCCGCACACTGACCGCATGCGACGTCGAGGCCGACTCCTGGACCCTGGAGGTCACCACCGCGCTGACCAACGTCCACGACGTCACGCTGATGTTCGGCAGCCCGGGCACACAGGGCAGAGAGCTCGCGGGATACTCCGGCCTGTTCTGGCGCGGCCCGCGCGACTTCACCGGCGGCGAGGTGATCGGCCCCGCGATGGGAGCGAAGGGCGGCTGGCTGGCCTTCGTCGGCAGGCACGACGAGGTCGACCGGGCCTCCACGCTCCTGTTCCTGGACGATCCGGACGCTCCCGGCCGCTGGTTCGTCCGCAGTGAGCCCATCCCCGCCGTCAACCCGTCCCTGGCGTTCGACGAGGAACTGCCGCTGCCCCCGGGCGACACCCTGTCGCGCCGCTACCGGATCGTCGTGGCCGACGGCGCGTGGACCCCCGAGCGCCTGTCCCGCCACGTCGAGGAACAACCGTGGTGACCCCGCTCCCCGGCGGCGTCGGGATCTCCGAATTGACCGTGTACGACTGGGAGGCCGCCGACGGGTTGTGCGGCGGCACCCCCCACATGCACCTCGTCTGCTCCGAGGCGTACGTCGTCATCGGCGGCGAGGGCAGCGTCCAGACCCTCACCACCTCCGGCTTCTCCGACACGCCGCTGCGCCCGGGCGACGTCGTCTGGTTCACCCCGGGAACGATCCACCGTCTCGTCAACGCCGGCGGCCTGCGCCTCGTGGTGCTCATGCAGAACAGCGGGCTCCCCGAGGCGGGCGACGCCGTCTTCACCTTCCCCGCGCCCGTGCTGGCCGATCCCGACGCCTACCAGGCGGCGGCCGTCCTGACCGGCGACCACGCCGCGGCGGCGCGCCGCCGCCGCGACCTGGCACTCGAAGGCTTCCTGGCCCTGCGCGACGGCGGGCTGCGGGAGTTCCACAGCGCGGCCCAACGCCTGAAGCGCGAGCTGCTGGACGCCTGGTGGATCCGCTGGCGTGACGGCCCGCTGGCGGCGACCCTCGCGACCGGCTGCCAACTGGCAGCGCTGAAGGCCGCGGACCTCTCCCACCTCGATCACGGCGAAGTGCGGCGGCTGGAGCGCCCGGAGGACCCGCTCTTCGGCATGTGCGGCCTGCTCCGGCCCTATCCCGTCCCCGTCCCCGTCCTCCCGACCCGGCTGCCGCGCGGTTCGTCGAAGTCACCTCACCCCCCTGCCCCGAAGGAGCTCTCCTGATGAGATCTCGCCGCCCACCCCTGGTCCTGAGTCTCGTCCTCGCGGTCCTGTCGTCCTTGCTGCTCGGGGCCACTTTCCTCAGTGCCCCGCCCGCCGCCGCGGCCACCGTCGACACCAACGCCTGGTACGTGCTGGTCAACCGCAACAGCGGCAAGGCCCTGGACGTCCACAACCTGGCGACCGGCGACGGCGCCCGCATCACCCAGTGGACCAGGAACGACCAGAACCAGCAGCAGTGGCAGTTCGTCCCCTCCGGCGACGGCTACCACCGCGTCAAGTCCCGCCACTCCGGCAAGGTCCTGGACGTCCACAACCTCTCCACCGCCAACGGCGGCCCCGTCGTCCAGTGGACCGACCTGAACGGCACCAACCAGCAGTGGCGGCTCGCCGACAGCGCGGACGGCCACGTGCGGCTCATCGCCCGCCACAGCGGCAAGGCCCTCGAAGTACAGGGCGCCTCCACCGCCGACGGGGCGAACATCGTCCAGTACGACGACTGGGGCGGCGCCAACCAGCAGTGGCAGCTCGTCAAGGTCGCCGGTGGCACCCCCGGCGCCTGTGCCCTTCCCTCGACGTACCGCTGGTCCTCGACGGGTGCGCTGGCGCAGCCCAAGGCGGGATGGGCCTCGCTCAAGGACTTCACCGTCGCCCCGTACAACGGCAAGCACCTCGTCTACGCGACGACGCACGGCGCCGCGGGAACGGGAGCGGGCTGGGGCTCGATGAACTTCACCCCGTTCACCCACTGGTCGGAGATGGCCTCGGCCGGCCAGAACACGATGTCGCGTTCCGCCGTCGCGCCCACGCTGTTCTACTTCGCGCCGAAGAGCGTATGGGTGCTCGCCTACCAGTGGGGCAGGACCGCCTTCTCCTACCGGACGTCGACCGACCCCACCAACCCGAACGGCTGGTCGGCGGAGCAGGAGCTCTTCTCCGGAACCATCGCCGACTCGGGAACGGGCCCGATCGACCAGACGCTCATCGGTGACGGCACGAACATGTACCTGTTCTTCGCCGGCGACAACGGCAAGATCTACCGGGCGAGCATGCCGATCGGGAACTTCCCCGGCAGTTTCGGCACGACCTCGACGGTGGTCATGAGCGACACGACGAACAACCTCTTCGAAGCCCCGCAGGTCTACAAGCTCCAGGGCCAGGACCGCTACCTCATGATCGTCGAGGCGATCGGTGCGCAGGGCCGGTACTTCCGCTCGTTCACGGCCACCAGTTTGAACGGGTCCTGGACACCCCAGGCCGCGACCGAGAGCAACCCCTTCGCCGGCAAGGCCAACAGCGGCGCCACCTGGACCAACGACATCAGCCACGGTGAGCTGATCCGCACCGGCGCCGACCAGACCTTCACGGTCGATCCCTGCAACCTGCGGTTCCTCTACCAGGGACGCGCTCCCGACTCCGGGGGCGACTACGGGCAGTGGCCCTACCGGCCGGGTCTGCTGACACTGCAGCGCTGACGGCGTGGCACCGCTCCGGCTCCGGTGCGGAGCCGGAGCGGCGGGCTCGGCGGACGGCCGACCCCACCACGGCCCGCGACCTCTCCACCGGAGGGGTCGGGTGGGCACGCCGGACGCGGGAGTCGTCCGGATCTGCCCATCGACCTCACCCCCTGCCCGCGGCCCACGTCGGTGCCCCCTGGTGGGGCGCGTCCCGGCCCTGGGAGCATCTCGTGTGGTTTCCCCACCGCCGCCGAGCGGGCCCCGGCTCAACCGGGTGGCCGGCCTCCCGGCCGGGGAGTTCCCTCGCCGTCCACCTGACGCACTGGCAGATCCACCCGGTCTTGACGGCCTCTCGCAGCACCTGGCGTTCCTCGTCTCGCCCGTCTTCGGCACCGCCTACGCGTCGGCGGTGGCCCGGCTGACCCGGCGGCCGCGCCGGACGGGTCCCTTCCTCCGGCGCGGAACGACGCCGGGGCCGGGCCCGGCGTCACGCCGGCGACCCGGTGTCCCCCCGCCCCGTGACGTAGGCGTAGGCCGCGGCCGGGTCGAAGGCGTCCTGGCCGGCGGGGAAGAGCAGGCCCGCCCGCAGGAACGCCGGGTCGTCGGCCGTCGCCGGTACGTACGGCACGGCGACGCACCGCATGCCCGCGGCGTGCGCGGCGGCCGCGCCCGGCGGGGCGTCCTCCACGACGACGCAGTCGGCCGGGTCGGCGCCCAGTCGGCGGGCGGCCTCCAGGAAGACGTCGGGCTCAGGCTTGCCGCGCGGGACCTCCTCGGCCGAGACGAGCACGGGGAAGTACCCGGCGAGGCCCGTACCGGCCAGCACGGCGCCGATCGCCGTCCGGGAGGAGCCGGACGCGACCGCCATCGGCACCCCCTCGGCGTGCAGCCGCTCCACGAACCGCCGCATGCCGGGGAAGGCCCGGGTCCCCGCCCGCGCCAGGTCCAGGTAGTGGCCGTTCTTGGAGGCGAGGAGCTCTTCCAGCGGCGCGGCGATCGCGTACTGGGCCCGCAGCACCGCCAGGGTCTCGCGCGTCCCGATGCCGATGAAGTCCGTGTGGCGCTCCCAGTCGAAGTCCGTCACGCCGTGCCGCGCCAGCGTCCTGCGCCCGGCCTCGAAGTAGTTCGGTTCGCTGTCGACGAGCGTGCCGTCGAGGTCGAAGAGGACGGCGGTCACCGGGCCCGCCCGCCCGCCGCGCGGGTCGCATCGGAGGCCCGGCCCACCGCCTCCACCAGCGGCAGCAGCCGGAACGGCACGCGTTCGCGCAGCGCCACCTCGGTCCGCGTCCGCACCACGCCCGGCAGCTGGATCAGGCGTTGGATGACGTCCTCCAGATGGCCGTTGTCCCGGGCCACCACTCGGGTCAGCAGGTCCCCGCCGCCGGTGATGGAGAACGCCTCGACGATCTCCGGTACGGCGGCGAGCGCGTCGCCCACCTCCTCCAGGTGGCCCTGCGTCACCTCGACGTGGACGAAGGCGAGCACCGGGTGGCCGAGCGCGGCGGGGGAGAGGAAGGGCCCCGTGCCGGTGATCACGCCCTCCCGCTCCAGGCGGTCGAGCCGGGCCTGCAGGGTGCCGCGCGCGATGCCGAGGATCCGCGCGTACTCCCGCACGCTGGTGCGCGGCTGCTCGATCAGCAGCCGGAGGATCCGCGTGTCCAGTTCGTCGACCGGCATGGTCCCTCACCCTCCTCGCGGCCGGAGGCCCTGACCTCGACTGTACCAACGGCCCACCGGCACCCCCTCCGGCCGTGCCAGGGGGCGGGGGCGGGGGCGGGCGGCGACCGGTGCGGGACCGGCGGGCGAGAGCCGCGGTACGTACGTCCGGGCCACCCGACCGCCCGGACCGCCCGCCACCCGGAGCGCCCGGCCGCCCGGAGGGGGATCACCGCCCGCCGCCCGTCCTGCCCGCCGCCCGCCGCCCGGAGCGCCCGGCCGCCCGGAGGGGGATCACCGCCCGCCGCCCGTCCTGCCCGCCGCCCGCCCGACCGGAACCGCCTGCCGCCCGGAGCGGGATCACCTCCCGCCGCCCGGCCGCCCGGAACCGCCCGCCGCCCGGACCGCCCCGACCGCCGCCCTACCGCCCGGGACGCACCGTCGCGCGGCCCCTCCGACCACGCCCACCCGCCACCCCGCAGCGGCTGCAGGATCGTTTCTCCAGCCATGGCCGACGAGTTGGCCGAAACTCGCCACAACCCCGGTCGGGAGGGTCCCGCACACCCTGTGACCACGGTGTCGCTCCTCCGGCTGACGCGCGGGAGGTGACCGTGTGTCGCACCGGAGCACCGTCAGCGTGACGAGTACCGTTGACGGCCCATGAGCTGCGGCGTATCACTTTCGGCTAGTGCCGTAACTCTCTCCTTCCGGGAGGTGTTCCGTCTGTGGCGACGCGACGCGCGTTCCTCGCCGGCTCGACCGCAGTTATCTCCGCCACCCTCCTGCCCCCCTCTCCCGAAGCACACGCCGAGGCCGGGAGCCACTTCATGCGTGATCCCCAGCTGATCGGAGTTCCGCTCTCCGACGTCCTGCTGCTCGGCGGCACCGTCGCCCCCGGCCCGACCGGGAAGCAGGCCCTCTGGAGCGCCTCGACGGGCAAACCCGCCCGTCTCAACGCCCTCGACCCCACCACCGGTGACCTCCTCGTCAGTGCCCCGCTGACCGGCGGTGACGGCGCCTGGTCGGTGACCGAAGCGCCCAGTGGCGTGTACGCGGGCACCTACGGGAACGCCCACCTGTACCGCTGGTCGCCGGAGTCCGGCGAGGTCGCCGAGGACCTGGGCCTCCCGGCGCCGGGGCAGACGTTCATCTGGGCCCTCGCCACCGACGCCGCCGGCAAGGTCTGGGGCGGTACGTTCCCCGGCGGCAAGGTGTTCCGCTTCGACCCCGCCACCCGCGCCTTCACCGACTTCGGCCAGGCCGTCCCGGGCCAGACGTACGTCCGCAGCATCGCCTGCTCCGGCGGGAAGGTGTACAGCGGCTCGTACGCCGCGGCGCACATCGCCGAGCTCGACCCGGCGACCGGCGCCTTCACCCAGCTGCCCACGCCGCCCGGCCTCGACACGATCAGCGGCAAGCCCGTCTACGACCTCGACGCCTACGACGGCCGGCTCTACGCGCGCATCGGCTCCGACGCGCCGAACCCCCTGTACGTCTTCGACCTCGCGGCCCGCACCTGGTCGGCGCCCATCCCGGAGGTCCACGGCCTGAGCGTCTGCCCGCCGGGCGAGGACGGCGCCGTCTACTTCATCCAGCGCGGCGAGCTGCGCCGCTACGACCCGGCCACGGGCGCGAACACCGGCACCGGGCTGCACTTCACCGGCAAGGTGCAGAACGCGCGCTCGTTCGGCTGGGCCGAGCTCGGCCTGGCCGACTACCCCGGCCGGAGCGTCGTCGGCACCCTGTGGCGGGGCGACATGTTCCGCTACAACCCCACCACCGGCGCCCACGCCATCCTCGGGACGAAGGTCCGCAAGGAGCCGATCGACATCCAGGCCCTGGAGGCCGGCGGCCGCCGCACCCTCTACGCGGGCGGCTTCCTCAACGGAGGCTTCGCCGCCGTCGACACCCGGACCGGCGCGCCCTCCTTCCACCGCTTCGGCCAGATCGAGGCCATCCTGCGCGACGCGGAGGGGACGGTGTGGATCGGGCAGTACCCCGACGCACGGCTCTTCCGCTACCGCCCCGACAAGCCGTGGAACAGCCCCGAGTACTCGCCGGAGGGCCCGCCCGGGACGCCGCCGAACCCCGAGGTCGTCGTCACCCTGAAGCCGGAGCTCCAGTCGCGGGCCCGCTGCCTCGCCGACGTCGGCCAGAAGGTCGCGGTGGGCACCGTCCCCGACGGCAACCGCCTCGGCGGCGGACTCGCCCTGTACGACAAGGCCACCGGTGACTGGACGTTCACCCGCAACGTCGTGCGCGACATGTCCATCATCAGCCTCGCGGCCGAGTACGGCGTGGTCTACGGCGGCGCGTCCATCTTCGGCGGCCTGGGCACCACCCCGCCGACGCGGACCGCCGGGGCGGCCTTCGCCTGGCACGTCGAGCGGGGCGAGAAGCTCTGGGAGCGGGAGCTCGTACAGGGGATAGGAGCCGTGAGCGCGGTCGCCGTGGCCGGGGGCGCGGTGTGGGCGCTCACCGGCCACTCGCTCTTCGCCCTGCACCCCGGGACGGGGGAGGTCGTCCGCCGCCTGGAGCTCGGCACCCGCAACAACGACGGCTCGATAGTCATCAGCCGCCGCAAGCTGTACGTCTCCGTCGACGGCGCGCTGATCTTCCGGGTCGACCCGCTGTTCCCCAACCGCGACCCGCAGCTGCTGGTCAACTTCCCGCACCGCCGACTCGCCGCCCACGAAGGATTCCTGTACTTCAGCCGAGGACCCGAGCTGTACACGGTCGACGTGCGCCGATGAGCCCGCGAGCCCATTGACAGCCCGAATTGGCCCGGTTACTTTCGGCCCAGACCGAAAGTGACCGGGCTCGCGTGCCCACCCCAGGCCCAGCGGAGGCCCCACATGACCAGACGCCCCAAGCGCGCCACCACCCCGCTCGCCCTCGTCGCGGCGGTGTCACTGCTGGCCGGGTGCGGCAGCGGCGACGACGGTTCCGGAGCGAAGGACGTCACCGTCTGGATGTACCCCGTGATCGCGGACCCGAAGGCCAACTCCGCCTACTGGGCGCAGGTCGAGAAGGACTTCGAGGCGGCGACGCCCGGCACCACCGTCACCATCGAGGAACAGCCCTGGGAGAACCGCGACGAGAAGCTCGCCACCGCCTTCGGCAGCGGCAAGGGCCCCGACGTCGTGCTCCTCAACCCCGACCAGGTCCCCCAGTACGTCGCCAACGGCGCCCTCCGCCCGGTCGATCCGGCCGTCGCGTCCGTCAAGCAGGAGTTCCTCCCCAACGCCCTCACCGCCCTCTCCCACGACGGCAAGCTGTTCGCGGTGCCCATCTACCACACCGTCACCAGCACGCTCTACAACAAGCGGCTGCTGGAGCGCGCGGGCATCACCAAGCCCCCCGCCACCTGGGACGAGATCAAGGCCGCGGCCCCCAAGCTGAAGCGGGCCGGTATGGCGACGCTCGACTACTCGGCGAGCAACGAGGCGACGCTCAACCTCAACTTCTACCCGCTGCTGTGGCAGGCCGGCGGGAAGGTCTTCTCCAAGGACGGCCGGAAGGCGGCCTTCAACGGCCCCGAGGGCGTCGCCGCCCTCACCTTCCTCACGGACCTCTACGAGGAGGGGGCCGTGCCCAAGTCGGCGCTCACCAACACCAACATCTTCGCCGACCACCCGCTCGGCAAGCAGCAGGTGGCCATGGGCTTCACCAACACCCTCGCCGACGCCGAACTGGCCGCCACGACCTGGGGCCCCGGGAACGTCGTCGTCGGCAAGCCGCTGAGCAACGTGAAGCAGGTCGGCTTCGGCGTCCCCGGCGGCCTCGGCGTCAACGCCCGCTCCGACAACGTGGCGGGCGCCGAGAAGTTCCTCGCCTTCATGGCGCAGCCCGAGCAGATCCAGAGCCTCGGCAAGGCGAGCGGCTTCCTCTCCCCGCGCACGGACGTCACGGTCCCGAGCGACGCCCCGCACGCCAAGGAGTTCCAGGAGGCGCTGCCGTTCGCCTATCCCGGCGAGCCCAGCCCCGTCGCCCGCCAGCTGATGTCGCTGATCGCCCCGGAGATCCAGGCCGCCCTCACCGGTCGCAAGAGTCCGAAGGAGGCCCTGGACGCCGCAGCCGGCCAGGCCGACGACCTGCTGGCGCGGCAGCGTTGACGGCGAGCACGACCGGCGAGCTGGCCGCGCCGACACCGGAGCCCGTCGCCGTACCCGACCCGCCCCGCCCGGCAGGCCGGCCGCCGAGGCCGGTGCGCCGGCGCGAGGCGCGCGTCGGTCTGCTGTTCGTGGCGCCGATGCTGCTGCTGTTCCTCGTCTTCCGGTTCGGCCCCACCCTCGGCGCGGCCTTCCTCTCCCTGACCGACTACCGGCTCAGCGGCGACTGGCGGTTCATCGGCGTCGAGAACTACGCCCGCCTCCTGGAGGACGACCTCTTCTGGGCCAGCCTCGGCGTCACCGCCCTGTACACCCTGGTCTTCGTGCCGCTGACGGTGTGCCTCTCCCTCGGCACCGCCCTGCTCCTACACCGCGCCGTCTGGCTGCGCGGCTTCTTCCGCGGGGTGTTCTTCCTGCCGTACGTCACGAGCATCGTGCTGGCCGCCGTGATCTGGAAGTGGATCTACGACGTGGAGGACGGCCTGCTCAACGCCGCCCTCGGCGTCCTGTCCCTCGGCCCCTTCGACTTCCTCGGCGACGAGCGGCTGGTGCTGCCGGCCATCGCCGTCACGTCCGCGTGGAAGGGCTTCGGCTACTCGATGCTCATCCTCCTCGCCGGGCTCCAGTCCATCCCGCGCGAGGTCACCGAGGCCGCCGTCATCGACGGAGCCACCGGTTGGCAGCGGCTGCGCTGGGTGACGCTGCCGCTGCTGCGCCCCGTGCTCTTCTTCGTCCTCGTCATCGAGGCGATCGGGGCGTTCCAGGTGTTCGACGCGATGTACGTGATGACGGCCGGCGGACCGGTGCGCGCCAGCTACTCCCTCGTCTACCTGCTGTACGACACCGGCTTCAAGTTCTTCGACTTCGGCTACGCGAGCGCGCTGGGACTGGTCCTCTTCCTGGTGGTCCTGGTGTTCTCCCTGATCCAGCGCCGGCTGATCGGACGGGACGACTGATGGCGAGACTGCGACTGCCGGCCCTGCTGGTCCTGGTGGCGCTGGTGACGATGACGCCGTTCGTGGTGATGGTGCTGGTCGCCTTCGCCCCCGCGGGCGGCCGCACCCTGCCGGGCGCCTTCGACCTGACCCGCGCCACCTGGGAGAACTTCTCCGCGGTGCTCTCCGGCGCCGACATCACCCGCTGGGCCGTCAACTCCCTGGTGTACTCGCTGGTGTCGGTGGTCCTGATCCTGCTCTTCTCATCGATGGCCGGCTACGCCTTCGCCAAGAAGCGCTTCCCCGGCCGCGAGCTGCTCTTCTGGTCGTTCCTCGCGACGCTGATGGTGCCGTTCCAGGCCACGCTCATCCCGTACTTCGTCCTCGTCTCGCGGCTCGGCGGCGTCGACACGTACTGGGGCCTGATCGTGCCGACCCTCGCCAACTCGCAGGCGGTCTTCCTGATGCGCCAGTTCATCCGGCAGCTGCCCGACGAGCTGTTCGAGGCCGCGAAGATCGACGGCGCGTCCGAGTGGCGGATCTACACGACGGTCGTGATCCCGCTGATCACCCCGGTCCTGGCCACGCTCGGCGTCTTCGTCTTCCTGTGGCACTGGAACGACTTCCTGTGGCCGCTCGTCATCGGTCAGTCCTCGCACATGCGCACGCTCACCGTCGGCCTGGCGACGCTGGAGGGCGAGAACGTCGCGGTCAACCAGATCATGGCCGGGGCGACCATCACCGTCCTGCCGTGCCTGCTGGTCTTCGGGCTCCTCCAGCGCTACCTGACCGACTCGATCGCGACGACCGGCCTCAAGTCCTGACGGTCACGCCGGGCGCAGCCCGGGCAGGACGTCCGTGCCGTACGCCTCGATCGCCCGCAGCGCGTCGGCCTGCGGCATGCCCGGCGGCTGGACGCGCAGCACCACGCCGTCCGCGCCCATCGCGGCGTAGTGGCCCAGCCGGTCCGCGCACTCCTCCGGCGAACCGATCACCGACCGGGCCGCGATGTCGTCCCACTCCTGCGCGTACCGCGCCGCGTCCGCCGACGTGCGCTTCCAGTCGCCGTACGCGTCGTACAGCGAGCGCAGCGGGTCCTCCAGGGCCGCTCGCGCCAGCCGGGTCGTGGGGGCGCAGTAGCCCTCGCGGCAGACGATGACCTCCGCCCCCAGGCTCGCGGCGCCCCGCGGGTACGCGAGGTACTCGGCGATCTTCTCCGGCAGTTCGGCGTCCAGCTCGTTGAACGACGTCGTCCAGCCGTCGCACATCCGCGCCGTGCGCTCCAGGGACGCCGAGACCCGGCCGCCGTTCCAGATCCGCGGCCGCGGGCTCTGCACCGGCCGGGGCGCGAGGAACGCCCCGTCCAGGGAGGTGAAGCGGCCCTCGTGGCTCACCTCGTCCTCGGTCCACAGCCGCGTCAGCAGCTCCAGGCACTCCTCGAACCGCGGCACCCGCTCCCGCGGCGCCGTGCCGTACAGGGCGAACTCCTCCGGCCGGTACCCGAGCACGAAACCCGCCGTCAGGCGCCCGCCCGAGAGCACGTCGACGTGGGCGAGCGTCTCCGCCAGCCACACCGGGTGGTAGACGGGGGCGATCAGCCCGGCCGTGGCGAGGCCGATCCGCTCGGTGTGCGCCGCCAGGTAGGCCAGCGTCGTGACCGCCTCGTGGTAGCCGGGGCGGTGCAGGTGCCGCTCGCCGAGCACCACCCAGGAGAACCCGGCCTGCTCGGCCAGCCGCACCTGCTCCACGGCGTCGGCGAGCCGCGGCCGGTCGGTCTTGTCGGCGTACAGGTTGACGTAGAGACCGAGGCGCATGGCACCGGTTCCTTCCTTTACGGTCCGGGCCGTAAAGGCTAGCGTGAACGCGCACCGTGGCGACAGACCGTCAGACAAGGGGCCGCTCATGTCCGCGACCGAGGAACTCACCGCCCGGCTGCGGGGCACCGTCCTGCCCGCGGTCCTCACCCCGATGGACACCGCCGGGAGCGTCGACCTGCGCGCGCTGCGCCGTTACGCCGAACGGATCGCCGCCGAGCGGGTCGGCGGCGTCGCCGTCTGGGCGCACACCGGGCGAGGGCTGTACCTCGCCCCCACCGACCGGCGCCACGTCATGACGGTGTGGCGCGACGTCCTGGACGTGCCGGTCGTCGCGGGCGCGGGCGTGCCCCGGTCGGAGCGCGCGGCCACCCTGCCGACCGCCGAGGACGCCACGGTGGCCATGGCGGTGGAGGCGGCCGGCCTGGGCGCCGACGCCGTGATGGTGTACCCGATGGCCCGCTACGACGGGCTGCCCGACGGGGTGGATCGCGCCGTGGCGCTGCACGAGCGGGTCGCCGCGGAGAGCGGCCTGCCCGTGCTCGGCTTCTTCCTCCACGCCGGCGCCGGCGGCTACGCGTACCCGCCGGAACTGGTCCGGCGCCTGCTCGCGCTGCCCTCCACGACCGGCATCAAGATCGCCACGCTGGACCGGGCCGTGGACTGCCAGGACGCCGTCCGCGCGGCGCAGGGGAGCGGACGGCTGGTCGTGACCGGCGAGGACCGCATGTTCGGCCCGTCCCTGATGTGGGGCGCGGACACGGCCCTCGTCGGCATCGCCGCCGCGCGGGTGGGGCTCACCGCGGCCGTCCTCGACGCGTGGTCGGCCGGTGACGCGGGTGCGTTCCTGCGCGCGTCGGACCGGCTCGACCGGTTCGCCGAGGCGACGTTCCTCGCCCCCATCGAGGGGTACGTACGGCGGATGATGTGGGCGGCCGTGTGGGAGGGGATCATCCCGGAGGAGGCGGCGCACGACCCGTACGGGCCGCCGCTCCCGGACGCCGAGCGGCACGCCGTCGTCGCCTGCCTGGAAGCGCTCGCCACGGCGGACGAGGGTGCCGCGGTCTGATCGGGGGGTGTCCGGCGCGCCGGGTCCGGGCGCCGTGCGTGCCCGCGTGCGGCAGGGGCGCCGGGCGGGTGGCGCCGGGCACCGGCGGGTCGTGTGCCGTCCGTCCCGCCGGACGCCCCCGCGCCGGCGCTCACACGGGCGCGGCCCCGTGGTGCAGCGCGTGCACCCGGTGCAGGGCGCGGGCGATCCGGTCCACGTGTGCCTCCGTGTACCCCTCGGTCCACGGCAGCGCCAGCAGCGTCCGGTCGATCAGCTCCTCGGCGCGCGGACACAGCCCCCGCTCGCCACCGGGCACGGCCGGATTCGCGTACAACGGGCGCTCCAGGTAGCCGGGCAGGGCCGGCACGCCCTCGTCGCCCAGGGCCTCGGCCCAGCGGGCGTTGTCCTCGACCAGCAGCGGGACCATCCACCACGCGTGCCCCGCCGGCCGGCCGGCGAGGGCCACCCCCTCCAGCCCGTCGAGCGCCGCGACCAGCCGGCCGGCGCTCTCGCGGCGCGCCCGGACGACGTCGGCCACCTTGGCGAGCTGCGCCCGCCCCACGGCCGCGACCAGCTCCGGCATGCGGTAGTTGAGCCCCGTCTCCCGGTGGACGCGGCCCTCGGAGCGGTCCCAGCCCTTGTCCATGAACAGCCGCATCCGGCGGGCGAGCCCCGGGTCGTCCGCCGTCACCAGACCGCCGTCGCCGGTGGTGATGTGCTTGAACTGCTGCAGGCTGAAGCAGGCGACGTCGCCGACGGTGCCGAGCAGCCGCCCCGCGCCGTCCTCCGCCAGCCACGCCTGCGCGCAGTCCTCCACCAGTGGCAGGCCGTGCCGGTCGCAGACCTCCCGCAACCGCCGGACGTCCGCGGCGCCGCCGAAGAGGTGGACGGCGACGACCGCCTTGGTGCGCGGCGTGATCGCCGCCCGGACCGCGTCCGGGTCGAGGTTGCCGTCCCCCGCGAGCACGTCCGCGAAGACCGGACGGGCCCCCAGCGCGAGGACGGGGGCGACCGTGCCGAAGTCGGAGATGGGCGTCGTCACCACCTCGTCGCCCGGTCCCACCCCGCACGCCACCATCGCCAGGTGCAGGGCCGCCGTGCCGGAGGAGCACGCCACGGCGTGGGAACGCCCGTACAGCCGGGCCATCTCCGCCTCCAGCGACCTCGCCTCCTGACCGAACGCGCTGCACAGCACCCCGGAGTCCAGGACCCGCAGCACCGCCTCCCGCTCCTCGGCGCCGATGGTCCTGCCGCGCGGGTCGAGCACCGTGGGCAAGGGGATTTCCCGTTCGGGCATCGGGTCACTATCCTTCCGCCAGAGACGCCGTTGTGGTCTGGGCCGAAATTAGGACCCCCACGGACGGGCGTCAACAACCCCACGGAAAGCACCCCCGCACGACTGCGGAAGAGGAACGGAGACCGGCCGATGGCGCTCACGGTCGGCGTGATAGGGCCCGAGGACCTGGTGGACCGGGTCGTCGCGGTCGCCGCGGACAACGGGGCCGCCCGGTTGCGGGCCCTGCCGTACCGGCACGAGGACGAGACCTGCGACGTCGTGCGCGACGGGGCCGGCAGCGCGGACGCCCTCCTCTTCACCGGCGTGGTCCCGCACACGCTCGCCGCCCGCGCCGGGCTGGTCGACCGGCCCGCCATGTACGTGCCGTACAGCGGCGCCACCCTGCTGCGGGCGCTCGTCGAGCTGCTCCGGCTGGGGCACGACGTGTCGCGGATCTCCATCGACACGCTCGGCCGGGCCGACGTGACCGAGACGCTCATCGAGGCGAAGCTGCCCACGGAGCACGTCCGCGTCCTGCCGTACCGGCCCGGCCTCACCTCGGCGGACCTGGTCGACTTCCACCTCGCCGCGCACGACCGGCACGGCGCGACGGTCGCCCTCACCTGCCTCGGATCGGCCTTCCACCAGTTGGAGCACCGTGTCCACACGGTGCGGCTCGCACCGTCGCGGCACTCCATACGCGCCACCCTCCAGGCCCTCGTGCTCGCCACGGCCGGCGCGCACAGCGACGACGCGCAGGTGGCGCTGGGGATCGTGGACCTGCCGGCGGGCGACGACGACCTCGCCGCCGACCTCGCCGTCCTGGGCGCCAGCCTCGCCGGGCTGCCCGACGGCAGCCGCCTCGCGGTGACCACGCGCGGTGCGCTGGAGAAGGCCACGGACCAGTTCACCCGACTGCCGTTCCTCGACGGGCTGGCCGCCCGGCACGGCGCCGCCCACGTCGGGTTCGGCCTGGGCCGCACCGCCGCGGAGGCGGAGGCACTGGCCCGGCGGGCGGTGAACCGGGCCCGCTCGGTCGGCCCGGTCGCCGGGGTCGTCTGCATGAAGGACGACGTCGACATCGTCATCGTCCACGAGGCCGGGGACGACGCCCCGGCCGGGGCATCCGAGAGCACCGGGCTGCTGGCCCGGCGCGTCGGGCTCGACCCGCGGACGCTGGAGCGGCTGCGGGAACTCGTCGCCGCCGGGGCCGAGCCGGGCATCACCGCCCACCGCGTCGCCGAGCACCTCGCCGTCCAGCAGCGCACCGCACGGCGCATCCTCAAGCGGCTGGAGAGGGCGGGCGTGGCCGTCCCCGTCGGCAGCCTGCAGGAGGGCAGGACGGGCAGGCCGCCCACGGTCTACCGCGTCAGTATCTAGGGGGTGGCTTGCCGGTCAGGTCAGGTCGGGGCGGGTGGCGCCGGGTCGGGTGGCGTCGGTCGCGTGTGCCGGGGCGGTCGGCGTCGGGCTCGTGGCGTGCCGGGCCCGATCGGTCCGACTCGTTCCCCTCCGTCCCGACCGGTACGACACCCCCAGGCAGGTGCCCCGCCGACGGGACCGGGCCCCCGGTTCCCGGTCCCGCCGGCGGGACATCGCCCCAGGCCCACGCCGACCACGGGCGGGGCCGCTACCCGGAGGAGCCGCGTGAAGATCGACTCGATTCGCAGCCACGTCGTCCAGGCCCCCTACCGACGCCCGTTCGCCATCAGCAGCGGGACCAGCCCCGAACTCGTCAGCCTCGTCGTCGAGGTGCGCACCGACGACGGTGCCACCGGCTACGGCGAGGCCTCGCCCATGACCGCCTACACGGGCGAGACCCTGGAGGGGCTGCGCGCGGCCCTCACCGGCCACGTCGCCCCCGCCCTCGTCGGCCGCGACCCGCGCGACCTCGCCGGGGCCCACGCCGCCATGGACGCGGCGATCCGCGGCCAGTACCTCGCCAAGGCCGCCCTCGACCTGGCCCTGCACGACCTGGCGGGCCGCGTCTCCGGGTGGCCCGTACACCTGCTCCTCGGCGGGCTGGTGCGACGGGAGGTCCCCACCGCCTGGGTCGTCGGCCTCGGCGGCCCGGAGGAGATGGCGAAGGAGGCCGCCGACCACGCCGCGCGCGGCTTCACCCACCTCAAGGTCAAGGGCGGCGAGGACCCCGACCGGGACCTCGAGCTGGTGCGCACCGTACGGGCGGCCGTCCCCGACGACGTCGAGCTCTCCCTCGACGCCAACGAGGGCTACGACCCGTCCACCGCCGCCCGTACCGTGGCGCGGCTCGCGGAGGCGGGGCTCGACCTGGTCGAACAGCCGCTGCCCCGCTGGGACCTCACCGGCATGGCGGCCCTGCGCGGCCGGGGCATGCCGCGCGTGATGGCGGACGAGTCCGTGCAGTCCCCGCACGACGCGGTCGAGATCGTGCGCCGGGGCGCCGCCGACGTCCTCAACATCAAGATCCTGAAGGTGGGCGGGCTCCACCGCGCCCGCCAGGTCGCGGCCATCGCGGAGGCCGCCGGGCTCGCCGTGAAGATCGGCACCATGCCGGAGCTGGGCGTCGCCACCCTCGCCGCCGCGCACCTCGCCGCCGCGCTGCCGCACGCGACGGTCCCCGCCGACCTCGTCGGTCCGCTCCTGGTCGCGGCGGAGCCGCTCGCCCCGTCCGCCTTCGCCACCACGGCGGAGACCGGCCTGGTCACCGTGCCGACCACGCCGGGACTCGGCCATGGACTGACGGAACTGCCCGGGCGGGGGTGAGCCGACTGCCCGCTCCGTGGTGACGGGAGTACCGGGCCGGGGTGAGGTCCGTCGCCCGCCGGGCGCCGGACGTGGTGCCGCTTGCCGGCGGGGCGCGGCGTGCCGGCCGGGGGCGTCACGTGCCGGCCGG
Source organism: Streptomyces changanensis (assembly GCF_024600715.1). Taxonomy (NCBI): domain Bacteria; kingdom Bacillati; phylum Actinomycetota; class Actinomycetes; order Kitasatosporales; family Streptomycetaceae; genus Streptomyces; species Streptomyces changanensis. The sequence continues at coordinate 698,351 of NZ_CP102332.1, read as the reverse complement.
CACGCGGCCGGATCGGCGTGCGGGCCGGTCACCCGGTAACGCGTGCCGCCCGCACCGCCCTGGCCTCCCCCCTCGCCCTGCCTGGGCCCGCCGTGCCCGGGCCAAGCCCGCCCTGTCCGGCCCCGACCCGTCCAGGCCCCGCCCCGTGAAGGCCCCGTCCCGTCCAGGCCAGCCCCGTCCAGGCCAGCCCCGTCCGGGCCCCGCCCCGGCCGGGTCCGGAGTGGGCCCCGGCAGGGTGGGTCCGATGGCCGAAGGGGGCGGGGCCCTCCCCCGTCAGGGGAGGGCGGATGGGACGACCGTCGCGACCGACGCATGCCGGCCAGTGGCGGGATCTGGTCCGTTGGCCCGCTTCTGGCTGAAAGGCCGGCCCCCGATCGCGACCAATGGCCCAGTCGTCCGGTCGAGTGTTGAGCCAACGCCCCATCGGATGCTTTCCTTGTGCCATCCACGTATCAGCGGCGCCGCGCAGCGCCGGACGGCAACGACGCCGGCCCCGGACCGCGGCGCCTTCGTCGTGCCTTCGGACGCCCACCACCCCCGGGCGCCTCCGGGCCGGCGAGAGCAAGACAGGGGGGCGGTACCACCGTCGTGAAGAGGATCTTCGTGGCCCCGGACCCGGGGCACCTCAGGCTTAGGAACGCGACCCGTGCCGTCGTCGGCGTCGGTCTCGCCGTCACCGCCGCCGAACTGGCCGGACTGTCCCTGACCGCGTCCATCACCGGCGGCCTCGCCGCGCTGCTCGCGCTCTTCACCGTCATCGACGGCACCGTCCGCGCCCAGCGGGTCACGACCGTCCTGCTCCCGGCCGCCGGGTTCCCCGCGCTCGCCCTCGCCACCGCCCTGCACGACCTGTCCCCGTACCGGGACGTGGCCTTCCTCGCCGTCGTCTTCTGCGGCGCGTACGCCCGGCGCTGGGGCGCTCGCGGCCACGCGCTCGGGATCTTCGCGTTCATGCAGTACTTCGTGGTGCAGTTCCTGCACGCGGCCCCGGCGCAGCTGCCCGAGCTGTACCTCGCCGTCGGCATCGCGCTGGCCGTCGCCGCCGCCGTGCGGTTCGCGCTGTGGCCCATCGAACGGCGCACCCCGCCCGTCGCCGCGCCGGCGCCGCTGCCCGGCCGGGGCCTCGCCCGGCCGACCACCCGGCAGGCGGTGCAGGCGACCGTGGCGTGCGGCCTCGCCCTGGCGGTGGGCCAGGTCCTCTCGGAGGAGCGCTGGTACTGGGCCGTCGGCACCGCTTGGTGGATCTTCGTCAACACCGCGTCGCGCGGCGAGACCCTGGTCCGCGGCTTCCGCCGGGTCCTCGGCACCGTCCTCGGCATCGTGGCGGGCCTGGCCGTGGCGCTGCCGCTGGACGGCGCGCCCGCGCCGACGGCGGCGCTGGTCGCCGTGTGCGTCTTCGGCATCTTCTACACGGCGCCCGTGTCGTACAGCTGGATGATGCTCGCCGTCACGGTCATGGCGGGCCTCCTCTACGGGCTGCTCGGCGTGCTCACCCCGCACCTGCTCGTGCTGCGGCTCGCCGAGACGGCCGTCGGCGCGCTCTTCGCCGCCCTGGCCGTCACGCTGGTGCTGCCGGTCACCACCCACGACACCAACGAGGCCTGGATCCAGCGGGCCCTGCACGGCGTGCGTCGGTGCGCCGCCGAGGCGGCCGAGCGGCTGGCGGGTTCGGCGACCGCCGACCCGGCCCCGCACGCCGCCGAGCTGGAGGCGCTGCTGGCCCGCGTACGGATGTCGCTGGCGCCGCTGGTGCACCCCCTGAGCCCGTTCCGCGGGCGCCGGGCCCGGGCGCGGCAGGTCCTCGCGCTGCTCGACGACTGCGCCCGTGAGGTGCGCGGCCTGGTCTCCGTGGCCGCCGACCCGGACGCCGGGCACGACGCCCGGCTGGCCGCGGCCTGCTGGCGGGTCGAGGCGGCCGTTGAGGCCCTGCTCACCCGGGAACGCGCCAGGGACGCCGCCGACCGCCACGCCGATCCCGCCTCTGACCCCGCCGTCGACCGGCACGCCGCACCGGTCCGGGTGGCCGACGTGGTGGAGGTACCCGTACCGGCGACGGGCGACGGGCCGGGCGCCTCCCGCGCCGTACCGGCACTGGCGCACCTGCACGGCCTGGAGCGGCTGCTCGCCGAGCTCGACGCGCCGCTGCGCACCGCGCCCCGCTCGCCGTTGGTCGGGTCCTGACCCACTACCGGGCCGTTGGTCCAGACCGGAGCTGTTAGCGTCGCCCCGTAACCCAGTCACGGCCAGGGGAAGGGGCGGCGCGGTGGAGCGGCACGGTGATCGCGGTACGGGGACGGCGGGGGCGACAGGGGGCGACGGCGCGGCCGGCGGAGGTCCGCGCGGCGCACGGCGGGCGTTCGTCGGCTCCTTCACCTCCGCGGGCGGCCACGGCGTCACCGCGGCCCACCTCGACCCCTTCACCGGCGCCCTGACCCCGACGGGCTCCGCGGCGGAGGTCGCCGACCCGTCGTTCCTCGCCCTCGGCCCCGGCGGCACCGTGCTGTACGCGGTCTGCGAGATCGACGAGGGGGCCGTCGCGGCCTTCGACGTCGCCGGTCCGGCGCCCCGGCTCCTCGGCGCCCCCCGACCCGTGGGCGGCGCGGGGCCGACCCACCTGGCGTACGCCGCCGGCCACCTGGTGACCGCGCACTACGGCTCCGGGGGCGTCAGCGCGCTGCCCGTGGGCGCCGACGGCACACCGGGCCCGGTCGCCGGGCTCGTCCGCCACCGGGGCCACGGCCCCGACCCGGACCGGCAGGCGGCCCCGCACGCCCACCAGGTGGTGCCCGCGCCCGACGGCCGCCACCTGCTCACCGTGGACCTCGGCACCGACTCCGTGCGCGTCTGCGCCCTGGACCCGGCCACGGGCGGGCTCACCGTGCGCGGCGAGACGGCGCTGCGGCCCGGCAGCGGCCCGCGCCACCTGGCCTTCCACCCGTCCGGCGCGTACGTGTACGTCCTGTCGGAACTGGCGCCCACGCTCACCGTGTGCCGCTGGAACGGCTCCACCGGGGCCCTGACGCCGCTGGACGAGGTACGTCTGCGGCCACCCGGCGCGCCGGGCGTCGGCTACCCGTCCGCCCTCGCCGTCAGCCCCGACGGGCGCTTCGTGTGGGCCGCCGTACGGGGCGACGACACGCTCGCCGTCCTGGAGCTCGACGGCGACGGCGAGCGGGCCCGGCCGGTCGCCACGGTCTCCGGCGGCGGCCACTGGCCGCGCGACCTGGTGTACGACCCGCGGGGGCGGCGGCTGTACGTCGCGCACGAACGCTCCGGCGACGTCACCTGGTACGACGTCGACCCGCGCACCGGCGTGCCGTCCCGCGCGGGCGCCGTGCCCGCGCCGGCCGCCTCCTGCGTCGTCCTCGCCTGACCCTCCGTCCCGGGTCGCCTCACCCGGTCCCGCGCGGCCCCGTCCACGGCCTCCACAGGGCCCTGCCCGCACGGCCTTCGGGCGACCCCGCCCCACACCACCAGGGCGCCGGCCCCGCGCGGAGGCCCGCCTCACGGGCAAGGGCCCGCACCACGCGTTGGGGCTCGACCCGGTGCAGGGAGTCCCCGCCCGTGCGCGGAAGAATCGCCCCACGGACGGAGGCCCCGCTCAGGCGCGGAGGAATCGCCCCACGCGCGAAGACCCCGCTCGGGCGCGGAGGCCCGGCCCCCGTGCAGAGGCCCCGCTCCAGCGCGGAGGGCCCGCACCGCTTGTCGCGGTGCGGGCCCTCGCCGCACGGGTCCCTCCGTCGCCCCGGGCCGCTGCCCGGGGCGAGGTCAGCGGACGGAGGTGCCGGCCTGCTGCGGCGCGATGCCGAGCATCGTCATGTACTGCGACAGCACCAGCTTGCCGACGGCCGGGTACGCGCCCAGCGGCTCGGCGACCGGGCAGTCCGCCGCGCCGGCCGCCGCCTCCAGCAGCCCGGCCCCCAGCTCGGGGCCGACGAGGTACGGCGCCAGGGCGAGCTGCGCCGAGCCGGAGCCCCGCAGCTGCGCGGCGACCGCCGCCACCGAGCCCTCCTCGTCCAGCGCCGCCGCCATCACCGGCACCGCGAGCCGGGCCGCCAGCAGCATGCCGGTGATCCCGGCCGCCTGGACCGCCTCGGCACCGCCCGTCGTCGCCAGCACGATGCCGTCCGCGGCCGTTGCGACCGTGAAGAGCCGCGCCCGGTCCGCACGGGCCAGCCCCGCCTCGGAGAGCCGCACGTGCAGCGCCTCGGCCAGCAGCGGGTGCGGGCCGAGCACGTCCGTCAGCTCGGCGGGGGCGCCGCTGTCGACGACCGCCTGCCGTATGCGTACCGTCAGGGCCTCGTCCGGGCCGACCATCAGCGGCACGACGACCGCGGCGGGTCCGGCGGGCTCGTCGACCTCGCGGCCCGCGGCCCTGGCCAGCTCGTACCGCTCCACGCGGAGCGCCGCGGCCTCCTTCAGAACGCCCGTCAGCGAGAGGTACTCGGTGTCGTCCCCGTCCAGGAAACCGATCGCGGCCTGCAGGCCGGGCAGCTCGGAACGGGCGATGCTCACCAGCTCTTCCGCCAGCGCGCGCACGGCGGTGGAAGGCTCGCCGGGAACGGCGAGGACGAGTGCGGGCGCGCCCTCGGGGGCCGCCAGGGGTTCGGGGCGACGGTGCCGCCCGGACTGACGGGGGCGTGGCATTCGTACAGGCAGGCCAGCGGGCCCAGTGGGGGAGCTCATGGCGCCGCATGCTACTGGTTTTGTCCGCCCCGCTGTTCGGGGAGGGGGCGTTCCCGCTCCCTATGGGGAGATCTGTCCGAAAAGCCGGTCACTCGCCGTATGTGTCCAGCAGCCCCGGCTCGCGGGGGAGCGGCACCGCGCCCTCGGCGAGCCAGCCGGCGAGGGCGAGCGCGCCGGAGAGCGGGTCGCCCGCCGCCGGCACGGTGCGGGTGCCGGGCAGCTGCCGCGCCAGCTCCGCCCGCACGGGGACGAGCAGGGGGTCGCCCAGGTGGCACAGACCCCCCGTCAGGGCCACGGCGCCGCCGCCCTCCCGCGGGTGGACGGCGGCCGCCGCCTCCGCGACGTGTCGTGCGGCGAGCGCCATGACGCCCGCGGCGACCGGGTCCCCGGTCTCGGCCGCGCACCGCGCGACGTGCGGCGCGAACGACGCGAGCACGGCCGCCCGGTCCGGGCGCGGGTACAGCGCGCCCGGCAGCCCGGCAACGGGCCCGAAGACGGCCTCGGCGCGGGCCAGCAGGGCGGCCGAGCCGCCGCGCCGCCCGTCGTGGGCGCGCAGGGCCGCCTCCAGGCCGGCCCGGCCGATCCAGGCGCCGCTGCCGCAGTCGCCCAGGAGGTGGCCCCAGCCGTCGGCGCGGCGCCAGCGCACCAGGTCCGTGCCGAGCGCGACGAGCCCGGTGCCCGCCGCGACGACCGTTCCGGGCCCGTGCCCGAGCGCGCCCGCGTAGGCCGTGACCGCGTCGGAGGCCAGCGCCAGGCGCCCGACGCCGAGGGTCTCGCGCAGGGCGCCGGGCAGTTCGGCGCGGAGCCGGTCGCCGAGCCCCGCCATGCCCGCGGCGCCGACCGCGACCGCCACCGGCCGGGCCGCGGCCCGCCCGTCCTCGGCAGCGCCCGCCGCGCCCGTGTCCGCCGCGCCGGCCTCGGCGAGGAGCCGCCGTGCCGTGGGTACCAGACGCTCCAGCAGCTGCCCCGCGTCGATGCCGCCGGGCCCGGTGGGCAGCGGCTCGCCGATCTCGTGGACGGCGACCGTCCGCACCCGGCAGCCCGGCGCCCCGGACCCGCCGTCCTGCCTGCCCCCGCCTCCGTGCCCGCCCCCGCCTCCGTGCCCGCCCCCGGTGGCGCCGTTCGCCTCGCCGTCCCGGACGGAACCGAGGGCGATCCGCAGCCCCGATCCGCCCGAGTCGACGCCCAGTACCCACCGGCGGGGACGGGTCACGGCAGGCGCCAGTCGACCGCCTGGGCCCCCTGACGCAGCAGCAGTTCGTTCACCCGGCTGAAGGGGCGCGAGCCGAAGAAGCCGCGGTCCGCCGACATGGGGGAGGGGTGCGCCGACTCGATCGCCGGGAGGTCGCCGAGGAGCGGCCGGAGATTGCGCGCGTCACGGCCCCACAGCACCGACACGAGCGGCTTGCCGCGTGCGACGAGCGCCTTGATGGCCTGCTCGGTGACCTCCTCCCACCCCTTGCCGCGGTGGGCGGCGGGCTTGCGCGGAGCCGTCGTCAGCGCCCTGTTGAGCAGCAGGACGCCCTGCCGCGTCCACGGCGTCAGGTCGCCGTTGGAGGGCCGCTGCACCCCGAGGTCGTGGTGGAGCTCCCGGAAGATGTTCTCCAGACTGCCCGGCAGCGGCCGGACCTCCGGGGCCACCGAGAAGCTCAGGCCCACCGCGTGCCCCGGTGTGGGGTACGGGTCCTGGCCGACGATCAGGACTCTCACCTCGTCGAACGGCTGCTGGAAAGCGCGCAGGACGTGCGGTCCGGCCGGTAGGTAGGTGCGTCCCGCGGCGATCTCGGCGCGGAGGAAGTCCCCCATCGCCGCGACGCGTTCGGCCACCGGCGCGAGGGCTTCGGCCCAGCCCGGTTCGACGATCTCTCTCAACGGTCGTGCTGCCACGGCCGTCACTCTACTGGCGCAGCGCGACGCCTCCGTCACCCGACGACCGCCGCGCGCACGCACAGCACGTCGGGGAGGTGGGAGGCCAGCAGCCGCCAGCTGTCGCCGTCGTCGGCGCTCGCGTACACCTCGCCGTTGCGGTTGCCGAAGTAGACGCCCGCCGGGTCGGCCCCGTCCACGCACATCGCGTCCCGCAGCACCGTCCCGTGGTGGTCGCCCTGCGGCAGGCCCCGCGACAGGGCCTCCCAGCTGCCGCCGGCGTCCCGCGTGCGGTAGACGCGGCAGCGGCGGCCGGCCGGTACGCGGTCGACGTCCGCGGTGATCGGGAAGACGTACGCGGTGTCGGCGTGACGGGGGTGGGCCACCGCGGCGAACCCGAAGTCGGAAGGGAGCCCCTCACCGATGTCCGTCCACGAGACGCCCGAGTCGTCGCTGCGGTAGACGCCCCAGTGGTTCTGGAGGTACAGCCGGTCGGGGTCGCCCGCGTCCTGTGCGATCTTGTGCACGCACTGACCGAACGCGGGGTGCGGGTCCGGCAGGAACACCGCCGACACCCCGGTGTTCGACGGGGACCACGAGCCGCCGCCGTCCACCGTGCGGAACACCCCGGCGGCCGACACCGCGACCGTCACGGCGTCCGGGTCGCGCGGGTCGGTGACGACCGTGTGCACGGCCTCCCCGCCGCCACCGGGCTGCCACCGCGACCGCGTCGGGTGCTCCCACAGCGGCCGTACCAGCTCGAACGTCTCGCCCTCGTCCTCCGATCGGAACAGCGCGGCCGGCTCCGTCCCCGCGTACACCACGCCGGGCGCCGCGGGCCCGCCCGGGTGCAGCTGCCAGACCCGCTCCAGCGACGCCCCCGTGTCCTGCGGGAAGCGCACCGGGGGCCGCGCCGGCTCCGTCCAGGTGGCGCCGAGGTCGTCGGAGTGGAAGACGGACGGACCCCAGTGGGTGCTGTCCGCGCCCACCAGCAGCCGGGGAGTCGACCGTCGCAGGTCGATGCCGATCGCGTAGACGGCCTGGGCGGGGAAGACGGGCCCCTCGAACTCCCAGGCGCCGCCGCGGCGGCGGGCGGTGAACAGCCCCTTGCGGGTACCCACGGTCAGCAGTACGTCGGTCATGGCCGACACCTCCAGGACGCCGTTGTCGCGGATACCGGCCAGTCTGCACCCGCCCACCGACAACGGCCGCCGGAACGGCTGCGGCGCAGGTCAGCGCCGCCCGGTCCACGCTGTGCCGTGCGCCCGGGCGGGGCGCGCGGTGTGTCCGCGGGGCGGGCACCCCCCCCCGCGTCCGCCACCCGGTCAGCGGTGCGCGTCCGCCGCGGCGAGCAGCCCCGGCCAGTCCGCGATCTTCACGGAACCCCGGCCCAGGGCGCGGCCCAGCGCCGCCTCGGCCTCCTCGATGGACAGCCAGCCCGGCCACTCGACGGGCCGCAGCCCCCACGCCCGCAGCGCGCCCACCGGGTCGTCGGCCACCGCCCGCCGCGCCAGCAGCGGGGCGTCGGCCAGCAGTGACGCGGCCGTCTCCTTGGCGCACGGCCGGTTCGTCCCGATCACGCCGCTCGGCCCGCGCTTGATCCACCCGGCCACGTACTCGCCCGCCGACGGCACCCCGTCCCGCAGCACCCGCCCCGCCGCGTGCGGGACCGTGCCGCGCGCCGGATCGAACGGCAGTCCGTCCGGCGGCGCGCCCCGGTACCCGACGGCGCGGAGCACCAGCCGCGCCGCGACGTCCTCGTACGCCCCCGTGCCCCGCACGCCGCCCGCCCCGTCCGGCACCGTGCGCTCGAAGCGGACCGCGGCGACCCGGCCGGCCTCGCCGAGGATCTCCACCGGGCGCAGGAAGAACCGCAGCCGCACGGAGCGGACCGCGCCGGGCGGGCCCGCCGGCGCCGCCGCCCACGCGCGGACGACCTCGACGTTGCGCCGGTTCACCGCCGGCAGCCCCGACGGGTCGGCGTACGCCGGGTCGAGCGCCAGGTCCGCGGGCTCCACGTCGATCCGCGCCGAGGGCAGCGCCCCCAGCTCCCGCAGCTCCTTCGTGGTGAACCGGGCCTGCGACGGCCCGCGCCGCCCCACCACGTGCACCTCGCGCACGCCGCTCCCCGCCAGCGCCTCCAGCACGCCCCGCGGCACGTCGGTGGGGCGCAGCTCGTCCGGCCCTCGCGCGAGGATCCGCGCCACGTCGACGGCGACGTTGCCGACGCCGATCACCACCGCCGACGGCCCGTCCAACGGGAAGTCGAACGCCGCGGCGTCCGGATGGGCGCTGTACCAGGAGACGAAGTCGGTGGCCGAGCAGCTGCCCGCGAGGTCCTCGCCCGGGATGCCGAGCCGCCGGTCCCGCGCCGCGCCCACGCAGTAGACGACGGCGTGGTACAGCTCCAGCAGCCGGGGCGGGGCGACGCCTCCCGGCCCGACCGGGACGTTGCCGAGGAAACCGATCCGCTCGTGCTCCAGCACCGCGCGCAGGCTGCCCTGGAGGGACTTGATCTTCTCGTGGTCGGGGGCGACGCCATAGCGCACCAGCCCGTACGGGCAGGGCAACCGGTCCAGCACGTGCACGCGCACACCCGGCACCGACGTCTGGTCGACCAGCGACTGGGCGGTGTACACCCCACTGGGTCCCGAACCGATCACGGCGACACGCAGCACTCCCGGCTCCTTCCCGCCGGCCCCCACCGGAGACCTCCAGCATCGCACCGGGAGGCGTCGTCGGCCCGGGGGGGCGTCCATGGAGGTCTCCTGCCGTCCCGTACGGCTCCGAGCCCTACGGCCGGCCGCCGGCCGGTGGCCGGCCGAGTTCCCAGTCCAGGTCGTACCGCTGGAACAGCTCCGCGCGCAGCCGCGCGAGCGGCATCGGGGCACCCGGCAGCAGGACGGCGAAGACCGCGCCCATCAGCAGCGCCCGCAGCATCGGGTAGTCGGCGTCCACGTCATCGGAGCCGTACCGCCGCACGGTGTCCCGCAGCAGGGCCGCGAGGCGCTGCTGCTCCGGGCATCGCACGAACCCCTCCGCCTGGAGGATGCCCGCCATGTGCGTGCGCATCAGCAGCGGCTGCTCCACCGCGAGGCCGAGGACGGCGTCGATGGCCCGGGCGAGCCGCTCGCGGCCGTCCTCGGTGGCCGGCTCACGCTCCAGGGCCGCCGCGAGGGTGCGGTGCATCAGCCGGTGCACCGCCGACTGCAGCAGCTGGCGCTTGCCGGGGAAGTAGTACGACACCAGGCCGCGCGCCGAACCGGCCCGGTCGGCGATGTCCGCGAGCGTCGTCGCCTCGTACCCGCGCTCGGCCACGAGTTCGACCGTCGCCTGGAGGAGCCGCTCCCGGGAGCGCCGCCTGAGCTCTTCGTTGACCGATGCGCTCCGCGGGGACATGCTTAACTCCTGCGTTGACTGGCTCCCAGCCAATATACTCAGAGCGCCCTCGCCGACACGCAGCGCGTCGTCGAGCGAGGGGTGTGTCATGCGGACCGGGCGACGCGGGGGATCGCCCGGTCCGTCGTGGCGCCCCGCCTCCCGACACGCGTCCGGGTTGCGGAACGCCGTGTCCGTCCGGGACGCCCGGGGACCTCCGGGGACGTCGCCGCAGGACCGGAGCGCGCGTGCCCGCGAAGGCGCCGGGGGTGCCGGCACGAGGCCGGCAGGCGCTCGTCAGGGCGCGTCCAGCCTTCTGAGGACCGGACCGCGCCGTTCGTACAACCCCACCGCCACGGCCGCCAGGCAGCCGCCCAGGAACCAGCCGCCGAGCACGTCCGAGAACCAGTGCACGCCCAGGTACACCCGGGTCAGGCCGACGCCGACGGTCGACACCGCCCCGACCACCACCACCGCCCGCACCGTCACGGCGCCGGCCGCCCGGGCCGCCACCCACCACAGGAGCCCCCACACGACGGCCGCCGTCATGGCGTGCCCGGACGGGAACGCCGCGAACTCCGCCGAGTCCACCGGGTCCGGCCACCGCGGCCGCTCCCGGCCCACCAGCGCCTTCAGCACCTGCTGCACCAGCGCGGCCGCGCCGCACACCAACAGCAGCCACCGGGCGACCCCCCGCTCACCGCGCCGCCACAGCGCGGCCACCACCGCGAAGAGCAGGAGCCGCAGCGTCCACGGGTCCCACACCCAGTCCGTCAGGACGCGCGCCAGCCGTACGGTCAGCGGGCTGCGCACCGCGTCGGCGTGCAGCCCCTCGGCGACCGCCCGGTCGACGGCCATCAGCGGCTCCCAGGCGACCGCCACCAGGACCAGCGCCACCACCGCGGCCACCCCGGACCCCGCCGCGACGGCGTGGAGCAGCGGTGGACGGACGGTCGACGGGGCGTTCGTGGAGGGACGCATGGGACGATCCTGCCCGGCGAACCGCCGGGCAGACGTGCCCCGCCCCGATCAGGTGAGCGCGCTCAGCCCCGGCGCCAGCGCCACCAGCAGGGGCGCCGCGGGTACCAGCGCGGCCGCCGCCGTCAGCCGCAGCCGCCGCCCGGGGGTGAGCCGCGGCGCGGCGGTCAGCAGCCGGTTCACCCGCTGCGGCACGTGCGTGTGGTGAGGCGTCGGACAGGGGCCGAAGACGCCCCGGTCCTCGTTGAGCCCGACCAGGGCCAGCGCGATCGTCAGCCGGCCGAACCGCTTCGACGCCGAATCGTCGGCGGCCAGCTCCACCAGCCGGTGCATCTCCGCCCGGAACGCCGCGAACACCGGGACGCGCGGGAATCCCTCGGCCAGCGCGGCGGCGCAGTGCAGCAGCCAGTCGTGGCGCGCGCGGGCGTGCCCCTGCTCGTGGGCGAGCACCGCGTCCAGCTGACGGCCCTTCAGTCGCCGCAACGCCGCCGTCGTGATCAGCAGTTGGGGTCGCGCGCCCGGCAGCCACCAGGCGCCCGGCCGGTCGCCCTCCAGCAGGACCAGCGGCCCCGTGCCCGTCTCCTCGCCGGGCAGCAGCGGCGCCCGCACGAGGAGTTCCGCGCGCTGCCGCCGCCGGCGCGTCCACGCGCCGCGCACCTCGCGGGTCAGCATCGCACCGGTCCACAGCCCGCCGCACGCCAGCAGCACCGCGAGTGTGCCCGCCCAGGGGCCGAGCGCTCCCAGCGCGTACGCCTCCACCACCGCCGCCGGCACCGGGGCGAACACCCGGCCCCGCACCGCCTGCCACGCGGCGGCCGCGCTGAACGTCATCGACAGCGCGAAGCTCAACAGCACCGCCGCCACCGCGCACTGCCACACCCACAGCGCCACGATCGGTTCCCGCTCGGGCCAGTCGGCCCGCGCGAGCAGGCGCGGGGCCACGACGGCGATCAGGACACCGAGCGCGAGCAACGCGAGGGAGACCCACATGCCGTCAGCCTATGAGCGTGACGGCGCTCATCGGGTCGCGCCGGCGGTGAAGTGACGCACACCACGGTTTCGAGCGCCGCTCGACACGCCCCGGGTGCGCGCTGTTCCGCGCGCGGGGCACGTCGGCCCGGACCCGGGCCCCGCCGGGGCGGAACGGACACGGTCCCGGGACGATGCCCCGCCGGCGGCGGGGCGTACGCGGGCGCAGGGGCGTACGCGGGGGCGCGTTAGGCTCGGCGGGCGAAACCACGCACCGAGGGGAGACCGCTCACCATGGACACCGCCGCACCGCTCCAGGACGCACCGGAGACCTTCCGCGACGCCGTCGAGGCGGACGTCCCCGCGCTCGTCGCCCTCGTCGAGTCCGCCTACCGCGGCGACGCCAGCCGCGCCGGCTGGACCACGGAGGCCGACATCCTGGACGGACAGCGCACCGACCCCGAGGGCGTGCGCCAGGTCATCGCGGCACCCGGGTCGCGGCTCGTGCTCACCGAGCGCGGCGGCGAGCTCGTCGCCTGCTGCCAGCTGGAACACCGCGGGGACACCGCGTACTTCGGCATGTTCGCCGTCCGGCCCGGCCTCCAGGGCGGCGGGCTCGGCCGGCGCGTCCTCGGCGAGGCCGAGCGGCTGGCCCGCGAGGAGTGGGGCGCGCGCGAGATGCACATGACGGTGATCTCGGTGCGTGAGGAGCTCATCGCCTGGTACGAGCGGCGCGGCTACCGCCGTACGGGCCGGACGACCCCGTTCCCGTACGGCGACGAGCGCTTCGGCGTGCCGCGCCGCCCCGACCTCTGCTTCGAGCTGCTGGTCAAGGAGCTGGGCTGACCCCGTTCCCGCCACTGCCCCCGGCTCCGTCCGCTGGTCCGGTGGGCGTGGCGCCGGCGGCGGGCTCGGCGCGGAAGTCCAGCCGCCCGTCCGCGACGTCCACGGCGACCCGGCCGCCGGCCGAAAGCCGCCCGTCGAGCAGCAGCCGCGACAGCTCGTTGTCCACCTCGCGCTGGATCGTGCGGCGCAGCGGCCGGGCGCCGTACTCCGGCTCGTAGCCCCGCCGGGCCAGCCAGTCGACGGCCTCCGGGGCGAAGTCGACCGTCACGTGCTGGGCCCGCAGCCGGCGGCGGGTCTCCTCCAGCAGCAGGTCCGTGATCTGCCGCAGCTGCCCCTCCGCGAGGCGACGGAAGACGACGATCTCGTCGATGCGGTTGAGGAACTCGGGGCGGAAGTGCTCACGCAGCGGCCGTAGCACCCGGTCGCGGTCCACGCCGCCGTCGGACGACGCGTCCGTGCCGAACCCGAGGACGCCGCGGCCCGAGCCGATCGCCTCCGAGCCGAGGTTGCTCGTCATGACGATGACGGTGTTCTTGAAGTCGACCGTCCGGCCCTGCGCGTCGGTCAGCCGGCCGTCGTCGAGGACCTGGAGCAGGATGTTGAAGACGTCGGGGTGGGCCTTCTCCACCTCGTCGAGGAGGAGCAGGGAGTACGGGTGGCGGCGCACCGCCTCGGTGAGCTGCCCGGCCTCCTCGTGGCCGACGTACCCGGGCGGGGCGCCCACCAGCCGGCTGACGGTGTGCCGCTCCTGGAACTCGCTCATGTCCAGCCGCACCATGCGCTCGTCGCTGCCGAACAGGGCGTCCGCGAGGGCGCGGGCCAGCTCGGTCTTGCCGACGCCGGTCGGCCCGAGGAAGAGGAAGCTGCCGATCGGCCGGCGCGGGTCGGCGAGGCCCGCCCGGGAGCGCAGGACGGCCTCGGAGACCGCGGTCACCGCCTCGTCCTGGCCGATGACCCGCTCCCGCAGGTGCTCCTCCAGGCCGAGCAGCCGGTCCTTCTCCTCCTGCGTGAGCCGGCTGACCGGGATGCCCGTCTGGCGGCTGACGACCTGCGCGACGTCCTCGGCGGTGACCTCCAGCACACGGTCGTCGCGCATGACCGGCGCGTCGCGGCCCGCCTTGACGCGGGCCTGGAGCTCCTGGAGGCGGTCGCGCAGCTCCGTCGCCCGCTCGTACTGCTCGGCGGCGACGGCCTGGTCCTTGTCCCGGGTCAGCCGCTCGACCTCCCGCTCCAGGGCGCGCACGTCCGTGTCCTGGCTGCGCGAACGCAGCCGCACGCGGGCGCCCGCCTGGTCGATCAGGTCGATCGCCTTGTCGGGCAGGAAGCGCTCGGTGAGGTAGCGGTCCGACAGCTCGACCGCGGCGTCGAGGGCGTCGTCGGTGTAGCGGACCTGGTGGTGCGCCTCGTACCGGTCGCGCAGCCCGCGCAGGATCTCCACCGCGTCCTGTGGGCTCGGCTCGGGGACGAGGATGGGCTGGAAGCGCCGGGCGAGCGCCGCGTCCTTCTCGACGTACCGGCGGTACTCCTCCAACGTGGTCGCGCCGATGACGTGCAGCTCGCCGCGGGCCAGCGCGGGCTTGAGGATGTTGCCGGCGTCCATGGAGCCGCCCTCACCGCCCCCGCCCCCGCCGCCTGCCCCGACGGCGGTGTGCAGTTCGTCGATGAAGAGGACGAGTTCGCCGGAGTGCGTGCGGACCTCCTCGATGATCGCCGTCATGCGCTCCTCGAAGTCGCCGCGGTAGCGGGTGCCGGCGACGACGCTCGTCATGTCGAGGGCGACGACGCGGCGGCCGCGCAGCGAGTCGGGGACGTCGTCGTCGGCGATGCGCTGGGCGAGCCCCTCGACGACGGCGGTCTTGCCGACGCCCGCGTCACCGATGAGGACGGGGTTGTTCTTGCCGCGCCGGGAGAGCACCTCGACGGTCTGCTCGATCTCCTGTTCGCGGCCGATGACCGGGTCGATGCGGCCGGCCCGGGCGATGTCGGTGAGGTCGCGCCCGTACTTGTCGAGGGTCGGCGTCCCCCGCTGCGGAGCGGGGCGCTGGTCGGCGGCGGTGTTCTCCCATCCGCCGGACGGGCCGCCGGACGGGGAGGGGGAGCGCGACGGCGGGCCCGGGACCGACCCCGGGTCGAAGCGGGCGGCCCGCAGGATGCGGCCGGCGGCCGAGTCGGGGTTGGCGGCCAGCGCCGCGAGCACGTGCTCGGGCCCTATGTAGGAGGCGCCGATGTGCCGCGCCAGGTCGTGGGCGTCCAGCAGGGCGCGCTTGACGGCGGGCGTGACGGCGATCCGGGACTGCGGCGGCCCCTCCCCGGCGGTGCGGTCGATCTCCGCCGCGAGCTCGTCCGGGTCGGCGCCGGCCCGGACGACCAGGTCGCGTGTCGGCTCGGTCTCCAGCGCAGCCCGCAGCAGGTGCTCCGTCTCCAGGTCCGCGCTGCCGTGCTCGGCCGCGTAGGACGCCGCGTCGTCCACCATGCGGCGGGCCGGTTCGCTCATCATCCGGGCGATGTCGATGTACCGGGGGCCGCGGCGCGCCGCCGACGAGGCGGGGGTGCCCCCGAACAGGCGGCCGAGGAACTCGCTGAACGGGTCCGGGCCGAAGCCCTCGGGTCCGAGGAAACCGTTGCTCATGTGACCGCCCCTGTCGCGTCCGTCCGTGTGCGTCCCTGTCCTCTCGGGAGCTGCCGGGACCGGCAGAATCCAGCACGCGGGTTCCCCGGGGCATGCCGGTTACACCTGGGGCGGAAGTGGCCCGGGCGCCTCCGGGGGCGTGCCCGGCGGCGGGGCGCCACGACGGGGCGGTGGCAGGGGCGGTGGTGGGGAGGCGGCGGAGGTCAGGCGAGGAAGCGGCCCGTGCGCCGGATCTCCGGATAGTCCGTCGTCACGCCGTCCAGCTCCAGCGCGCGGGCCAGCCGGAGATGCTGCGGGGTGTTGACGACCCAGCCGATGAGCCGCAGGCCGGCGGCGCGGGCCAGGTCCGCCGTCTCCAGCGTGAGGCGGCGGATGTCCAGCGCGAGCGCGCCCGCGCCGGCCGCGCGGGCGCGCTCGGCGATGTCCGGCCCCCACTCCTCGGCGACGAGCACCGTCCGCGCGCCCGGCACCAGGCGGCCCACCTCCGCGACGGCGTCGTCGTGGAAGGACGACACCTCGACGCGGGCCGCCAGGTCGCGGCGGAGCATCAGCTCGGCCAGGACGCGGGCGGCGGCCACGTCCTTGATCTCCGCCTGGATCGGCGAGCGCACCGCGTCCAGCACCTCGTCGAGGACCGGGACGCGCTCGCCCCGCCCGGCGTCGAGGCCGCGCAGCTCGGCGAGCGTCAGGTCGGCGACCGGCCCGGTCCCGTCCGTGGTGCGGTCCACCTCCGCGTCGTGCATGACGACCAGCGCGCCGTCCTTGCTCAGGTGCAGGTCCAGTTCGATGGCGTCCATGCCCGCCCGCTCCGCGCGGACGAAGGACCTCAGGGTGTTCTCGGGCTCGACGCCCATCACTCCGCGATGACCGATGGTGAGGAAACTCAAGGTTCTCTCGCTTCCGTCGACGGCGGATCCCACGCGGATCGGCTGCCCGCGCGGCCCGTTCGCAGCGTAACCGCCCGGCTGCGCGGCGGAACCCTCCCCGCGCGGAACCGTCCGGCCCCCCACGACCCGGCTGCCGCCCTCCGGCCGCGACCGAACCGAGTGCACCGGCCACCCCGGACGGGAAAATTGGCGGCTCGGAGGGGGGTCGGGCAGGATAATTTACGTCAGGGCCCCTTGTGGGGGGTAAGCCCGGATGTATACGGTGCCTTGACGCGAGGTTCTCCTGTGGAGGAAGTGAAATGACGGAAATTCTTGTCCAGGACGTAGCCGGTGGAACGCCGGCCACCGACATGAGGGTGGTCGACCACCCCGCGTGGGCCGGGCTCAAGAATGCCGTGGAGGAGATCCGCGTCCTGCAGTCCGCGGACGGCTCCATCGACTTCAACGCCGAGGACGCCCCGGCCCGCGCGGACGCCGACACCGCGCTCGACCGGATCGTCACGGCCGTCGAGGAACTGTCCCCGCTGCTCCCGCACGGCGCCGACTACCACCGCGCCCTCGTCGCCGACCTGCGCAAGTGGGCCGCCGCCGGCTACGGCGTGCCGGACTTCCTCGACTCCCTGCTGGCGTTCCAGCCCGCCGCCGAGCGCGTCGACGGCCGGCAGCACCTCGTGGTGTTCCCGATGTACACGCAGAACGGCAACCCGGACCGCAACCTGGAAGCCGTCGTCCTGCGGATGGTCTGGCCCGAGTGGCTCGCCGAGCTGGAGGCCACCCGCTACGACAACCCGCTCTTCTGCGGCATCACCTTCGAGGACTTCACCGCCGGCTACGACACCAACTCCGCCGTCCTCTTCCCCGAGACCGTCGCCGTGCGCGAGGCCCCGGAGCGGTTCACGTGGGGCGGCATCTTCTGCGACCGCGAGGCCGCCCGCTTCCGCCGCGTCACCGAGGCCGCCGTCGACGTACTGGGCGTGGAGCTGCCCGAGGACATCCGGCGGATGCTCGGCGACCAGGCGCGCTGCGAGCAGGCGTTCGTCTTGTGGGACATGGTCCACGACCGCGCCCACAGCCACGGCGACCTGCCCTTCGACCCGTTCATGATCAAGCAGCGCCAGCCGTTCTGGATGTACGGCCTGGAGGAGCTGCGGTGCGACCTCACCGCCTTCAAGGAGGCCGTGCGCCTGGAGGCCGAGGGCAACCCCCACGGCCGCGACGTCCAGTACGCCGTGCTCTTCGACCGGATGTTCCGCTTCCCGGTCACCGGCGACCGCGTGCGCAACTACGACGGCCTCGGCGGCCAGCTGCTCTTCGCGTACCTGCACAAGAACGACGTGATCCGCTGGACCGACAACACCCTCCACATCGACTGGCGGCGCGCCCCCGAGGTCACCAACCGGCTCTGCGGCGAGATCGAGCAGCTGTACCGCGACGGCATCGACCGGCCCAAGCTGGTCCACTGGTTCGCCGCGTACGACTTCGTCTCCACCTACCTCGCCCCGCACCCCGGCTCCCGCTGGGCCAAGGGCCCGGACGCGCTGGACGTGACCCAGCCGCCGCGCCGCCTCGTCGACGACGTGCTGCCGGACGAGTTCCCGCTCAGCATGTTCTACGAGGCCCTCGCCAAGAAGCTGAAGTCCGTGATCGCCTCCACCAAGGGCATCACCGCCGCCGACGTCGAGGGGACCCCCGCGTGAGCGCGGACGGCACGCAGGGTAGGACCGGGACGTCCGGAACGCAGACGCAGGAGGCAGGGACCATGACCACTGACGGGAACGGCGCGGCGCTCGACGGAGCGGTCGTCGCGGTGGCCGGGGCGGCCGGCCCGGCCGGCCGCGCCGCCGTACTGCGGCTGGCCGCCGCCGGCGCGACCGTCGTCGCCGCCGACGCCGACGCCGGCCGCCTCGCGGAGGCCGTCGACGCGGCCCGGTCCGCGCACGGCGACGCCGCCGTCGCCGGTGAGACCGTCGACCTGCTCGACCCGGCGGCCACCCGCGCGTGGGCGGCGCGCACCGAGGAGGAGTTCGGGCGGATCGACGGGCTCGTCCACCTCGTCGGCGGATGGCGCGGCGGCAAGACCTTCGCCGACACCGACCTCGCCGACTGGGAGGTGCTGGACAAGCTCCTCGTCCGCACCGTGCAGCACACCTCCCTCGCCTTCCACGAGGCGCTCGGGCGCAGCGACCGCGGCCGGTTCGTCCTCGTGAGCCAGTCCGGCGCGAGCAACCCCACCGAGGGCAACGCCGCGTACGCCGCCGCCAAGGCCGCCGCCGAGGCGTGGACCCTCGCGCTCGGCGACGCCTTCCGCAAGGCGGGGGGCGAGGACGGCCCGACGGCCGCGGCTACGATCCTGGTGATCAAGGCACTGGTGCACGACGCCATGCGCGCCGAGCGCCCCAACGCGAAGTTCGCGGGCTTCACCGACGTCACGGACCTGGCCGATGCCATCGTCGGCGTCTGGGACCGGCCCGCCCAGGATGTGAATGGACAGCGCCTGTGGCTGACCCCCAAGCCGTGACCCCGGCCCTCCCGACCCGTACCGACGCGCGCCGCCACCACGACCCGTCCGTGCGCGGGTTCGCGAGCGACAACTACGCCGGGGCCCACCCGGAGGTTCTCGCCGCGATAGCCCTGGCCAACGGCGGCCACCAGGTCTCCTACGGCGAGGACGAGTACACCGACCACCTCCAGCGGGTCATCCACAGCCACTTCGGCCCCACAGCCGAGGCGTTCCCGGTGTTCAACGGCACCGGCGCCAACGTCACCGCCCTCCAGGCCCTCACCGACCGGTGGGGCGCGGTGGTCTGCGCCGAGAGCGCCCACATCAACGTGGACGAGGGCGGCGCGCCGGAGCGCATGGCCGGGCTCAAGCTGCTCACCGTGCCGACGCCGGACGGCAAGCTCACCCCCGAGCTGATCGACCGGCAGGCGTTCGGCTGGGACGACGAGCACCGCGCCATGCCGCAGGTGGTGTCCCTCGCGCAGAACAGCGAGCTGGGCACCGTCTACACGCCCGACGAGATCCGGGCCATCGTCGAGCACGCCCACGGGCTGGGCATGAAGGTGCACGTCGACGGCGCGCGGCTGGCGAACGCGGCCGCCTCGCTGAACATGCCGATGCGCGCGTTCACCAACGCGGTCGGCGTCGACGTGGTGTCCCTCGGCGGCACCAAGAACGGCATGCTCTTCGGCGAGGCCGTCATCGTCCTCGACCCCGAGGCCGGCCGGTACATGAAGCACCTGCGCAAGATGTCCATGCAGCTGGCCTCGAAGATGCGCTTCCTGTCGGTCCAGTTCGAGGCGCTGCTCGCCAAGGACCTGTGGCTGCGCAACGCCCGGCACGCCAACGCCATGGCGCAGCGGCTCGCGGAGGGCGTCCGCGCGGTCGACGGCGTGGAGATCCTCTACCCCGTCCAGGCCAACGCCGTCTTCGCGCGGCTGCCGCAGGAGGCGACCCTGCGCCTGCAGAAGCGCTTCCGGTTCTACTTCTGGAACGAGGCGGCCGGCGACGTGCGCTGGATGTGCTCCTTCGACACGACCGAGGACGACGTGGACGCGTTCGTCCTCGCGCTGAAGGAGGAGATGGCCCGCTAGGGCCGTTACCACCCGGCACGACGAGAGCGGCCGGCCGGGACGTCATTCGACGTCCCGGCCGGCCGCTCTCCGCCGTTCTAGCGCAGCTCCGCCGGGGAGGGCGCCGTGCCGCCGAGGTGCGCCGGGATCCACCAGGTGTCCTCCGCGTCCCGGGGGCGCACGGGGTAGGCGCGCTGCGCCGCCTCCAACAGCTCCTGCACCCGCTCGCGCAGCCGCCGCGTGAGGGCGCCGGCGTACTGGTCGGGCGAGGCCTCCAGCGGTGCGCCCACGCGGATGGTCACCGGGATGTGGCTGCGCTTGAAGTTGCGCGGGCGTCCCTTGGTCCACATCCGCTGCGTCCCCCACAACGCCATGGGGATCAACGGCACGCCGGCCTCCTGCGCCAGCCGCACCGCACCCGACTTGAAGCCCTTCAGCGTGAACGACTGGGAGATGGTCGCCTCGGGGAACACGCCCACGATCTCGCCGGAGCGCAGCGAGTCGAGCGCGTGCCGGTAGGCCGCCTCGCCCTGCTCGCGGTCGACCGGGATGTGCTTCATGCCCCGCATCAGCGGTCCGGAGATCTTGTGGCGGAACACCGAGTCCTTGGCCATGAACCGGACCAGGCGCTTCTGGGGGAGCGCGGCGAGGCCGGTGAAGATGAAGTCGAGGTAGCTGATGTGGTTGCTCACCAGCACCGCGCCGCCGGAGCGGGGGATGTTCTCCGAACCCTGTACGTCGATCTTGAGGTCGAGCGCCTTGAACATCGTGAGCGCGGCGCCGATGACCGGCCGATAGACGAGTTCTGCCATCGGGAGAACACCCTTCTCTTCATCTACGTCCGGGGAGGGTTCTCCCGGCGGAAGTTACGCAGCCGTAGGTTTTCGGCCCGGGGCCGATGCTGCCCCATGAGCAGCGCGCAGGCCAGCCCGGACGGGCGTCAAGGACCGTAAACCCGGCGAGATACTCGTCACGTCCCCGCCGCGCGGGCCGACGGCGGGAATCCGCCCGGCCGCACGGGTGCTGTACGGAGCCGTACGGGGGCGGAACGACACGACGGAGGCGGGCACGGTGGCGGTAGGGGACGACGCGCGGGAGCACGGCGGGCGGACGCCCGACGGGCGGGCCCTGGACGCCGCGGAGTTGGGCGCCCCGCTGGGGGAGCGGGCGACGCTCGTACAGTTCTCGACCGCCTTCTGCCAGCCCTGCCGGGCGACCCGGCGGGTCCTCGCCGACGTCGCCGGCATGGTCCCGGGAGTCGCCCACGTCGAGGTGGACGCCGAGCGGAACCTCGACCTCGTCCGCGAGCTGCGCATCACCGCCACCCCCACCGTGCTGGTCCTGGACGCCGTCGGCCGCGTCGTGCGCCGGGGCGCCGGGCAGCCGCGGCGGGCCGACGTGATCGCGGCCCTCGGCCGCGCCCTCGACGTACCCACCGACACACCGGCCGAACCCGCCGGGGACCCGACCGGTGCTTCGGATACCCCGGCCGGCTCCTCCGATGCCTCCGTCGGCACCAGCGCCGCCCCCGACGCCGTCGACGCCGCCCAGGCCGGTACCAGCGCCGCCCCCGACGCCGGGCCGAACGCCCCCGTTCCCGGTCTCGCCGACCTCGCCGCAGCCCCGGCCGACCCCGTCACCGGTCCCGCTGTCGGCTCCGCCGCCCCGGCCGGCCCCGTCACCGGTCCCGCTGTCGGCTCCGCCGCCCCGGCCGGCACCAGTGCCGACCCCGCCGCGCCGGCCGCCCCCGCCGCCGGTCCCGCCGACCCCGCTGACCGGCCGTGATGCACGTCCCATTGCCCCGCGCGGCCTTGACGGCGGCGGCCGCCGCTCGACAGGCTGGCGCCGTGGCGTACGAACTCCTTCTCCACGGGCGGGTCCACCTCGACCCGGCCCGCAACGCGAGCGCGCTCTGTCCCGGTGTCTGAGCGACGACAGACCACCGCCCGGCACGCACGCCCCCTGCAGAAGGACAACTCCATGACCGCCACTCCCGCTCCCGCCGCCACTCCCTCACGCACCGTGCCCTCCGCCCGCGCCGCCGCGCCTGACGGCGCCGCCGGTCCGGAGCTGCTGCGCTCGGCCTTCCGCCGGCACGCCGCGGGCGTCGCGGTGGTCACGGCCCCGGGTGGCGCGGCGCACGGCGGCGGCCCCGTCGGGTTCACCGCCAGCTCCCTGACCTCCGTCTCCGCCGATCCGCCGCTGCTGTCGTTCGGCATCGGCACCGGATCGTCGAGCTGGCCCGCCGTCCGCGCGGCGACCCACGTCGGCGTGCACCTGCTCCGTGAGCAGCAGCACGAGTTGGCCGCCACGTTCGCGCGCAGCGGCGCCGACCGCTTCGCCGCGCCGACCCGCTGGCGGACCGGACCCGAGGGCGTCCCGGTGCTGGACGGCGTCCTGGCGTGGCTGGTGTGCCGGATCGTGGGCCGCGTCCCGGCGGGGGACCACCGCATCGTCGTCGCGGAGGTCGTCACGGGCGACCCGGCGGCCAGCGCGGGCCGTCCCCTGCTGTACCACCACGGGCGCTTCAACGCTCTCCGGGACTGAGAAATCCCGGTTACTCAGCGTTGGCAAGGTCACAGTGCAAAGCGCTTGCTCAGGGGGAAGGCTCCCGGTGTACTGACGAGTAATATTTCGTTGCGGGGCGGCCGCCCCGAGCGGAAACCGCCCCATCAGGCGCCTATGCTGCGTGCAACAAGGCAGCCCAGTAATGACGATGCAGTAGGAGAGCCGGCGTGAGCTTGAGGATCGTTGTCTGTGTGAAGTACGTGCCCGACGCCACCGGCGACCGGCACTTCGCCGATGACCTGACCGTCGACCGCGACGACGTCGACGGCCTGCTCTCGGAACTGGACGAGTACGCCGTCGAGCAGGCCCTGCAGATCGCCGACGAGGCCGACGACGCGGAGGTCACCGTCCTCACCGTCGGTCCCGAGGACGCCAAGGACGCCCTGCGCAAGGCGCTGTCGATGGGCGCCGACAAGGCCGTCCACGTCGAGGACGACGACCTGCACGGCACCGACGTCATGGGCACCTCGCTGGTGCTCGCGAAGGCCATCGAGAAGACCGGTTACGACCTGGTCGTCTGCGGCATGGCCTCCACCGACGGCACCATGGGCGTCCTGCCGGCCCTGCTCGCCGAGCGCCTGGGCGTCCCGCAGGTGACCCTGCTCTCCGAGGTCTCCGTCGAGGGGGGCGCCGGTGGAACGGTCAAGGGCCGCCGCGACGGCGACGCCGCGACCGAGCAGCTGGAGGCGTCCCTCCCGGCCGTCGTGTCCGTGACCGACCAGTCGGGCGAGGCGCGCTACCCGTCCTTCAAGGGCATCATGGCCGCCAAGAAGAAGCCGGTGGAGTCCCTGGACCTGGGCGACCTGGACATCGACGCCGACGAGGTCGGCCTCGAAGGCGCCTGGACGAAGGTCGACTCCGCGACGGAGCGCCCGGCCCGCACGGCCGGCACGATCGTCAAGGACGAGGGCGAGGGCGGCAAGCAGCTGGCCGAGTTCCTCGCGGGCCAGAAGTTCATCTAGGGCTCGCGCAGAGCCAACTGACCGCCCCCTCAGACTTCGCATTCGCAGGAGAGCAATCCCATGGCTGAAGTTCTCGTCTACGTCGACCACGTGGACGGCTCCGTCCGCAAGCCCACCCTGGAGCTGCTGACGCTCGCGCGCCGCATCGGCGAGCCCGTCGCCGTCGCTCTCGGCGCCGGCGCCGAGGCCACCGCCGCCACGCTCGCCGAGCACGGCGCGACCCGCGTCCTCACGGCCGACGCCGCCGAGTTCGCCGACTACCTCGTCGTCCCGAAGGTGGACGCCCTCCAGGCCGCGTACGAGTCGGTGTCCGCCGCGGGTTCCCCGGCCGCCGTGCTCGTCCCGTCCTCCGCCGAGGGCAAGGAGGTCGCGGCGCGCCTCGCGGTCCGCATCGGCTCCGGCCTCATCACCGACGCCATCGACCTGGAGGCCGGTGACGAGGGCCCGGTCGCGACGCAGTCCGTGTTCGCCGCCGCGTTCACCACCAAGTCCCGCGTCAGCAAGGGCACCCCGGTCATCACGGTCAAGCCGAACTCGGCCCCCGTCGAGGCCGCCCCCGCCGCGGGCGCCGTGGAGGCCCTCTCGGTCTCCTTCTCCGAGAAGGCCACCGGCACCAAGGTCGTCTCCCGCACCCCGCGCGAGTCGACCGGCCGCCCCGAGCTGACCGAGGCCGCGATCGTGGTCTCCGGCGGCCGCGGCGTGAACGGCGCCGAGAACTTCGCCCTCATCGAGGGCCTGGCCGACTCCCTCGGCGCGGCCGTCGGCGCCTCCCGCGCCGCCGTCGACGCCGGCTGGTACCCGCACACCAGCCAGGTCGGCCAGACCGGCAAGTCGGTCTCGCCGCAGCTGTACGTCGCCACCGGCATCTCCGGCGCCATCCAGCACCGCGCCGGCATGCAGACCTCGAAGACCATCGTGGCCATCAACAAGGACCCCGAGGCCCCGATCTTCGACCTGGTCGACTACGGCGTGGTCGGCGACCTCTTCGAGGTCGTCCCGCAGCTGACCGAGGAGATCAAGTCCCGCAAGGGCTGAGCTGCCACGTCTTCACGGCCCGGGGCCGCGCGGTGTCCACCGCGCGGCCCCGCGCCGTTCCGGGAGACCATTGACGCAGCTCAGCCGCCCCGGATAACTTCACCATACGGATTGTTGATTCCGGGAAGCGGAAATTGCTCCGCAATCGGTCACGGTGGAGGGTCACGGGTCATGGGTCAGCAGGAGCAGGTGGCGACAAGCCTCGCCGGCGCGGTCAGCGAGGGCGTGAGTGCCTCCCTCGCCTCGGTGGACGCGGAGCTCGCGCGCCGCTACCCCGGCGACCCCGGCACCCGTCAGCCGGTCCACACCGTCTACGTCCCCGGCGACGCCCACACCGCCGACACCCTCCGCTCCTGGGGCGACCGGGCGCTCGCCGCGCTCGACGAGCACGCCCCCGACGCAGCCTCGCTCGCCGCCGTCCTCGGCCTGCCCGACGAGCTGGCCGGGCCCGTCCACGACCGCGTACGCGCCAAGCTGGAGCGCGAGCCCGTCGAGGACCTCCGCATCGACTTCGAGGACGGCTACGGCGGCCACACCGACGCCGACGAGGACCGCGACGCCGCCCGCGCCGCCCGGCTGGTCGCCGAGGCGTACGAGAACGGCACGGCCGCGCCCTACATGGGCATCCGCATGAAGTGCATGGAGGCCGCCGTACGCGACCGGGGCATCCGCACCCTCGACGTCTTCCTCACCGGCCTCATGGAGGCGGGCGGCCTGCCCGACGGTCTCGTCCTCACCCTCCCGAAGGTGACCTATCCCGAGCAGGTGGCGGCGATGGTGCGGCTGCTGGAGGAGTTCGAGAAGGCCCGCGGCCTGCGGCCCGGCCGCATCGGCTTCGAGATCCAGATCGAGACCAGCCAGGCCATCCTCGGCGCCGACGGCACCGCCACCGTCGCCCGCATGATCGACGCCGCCGGCGGCCGCGCCACCGGCCTCCACTACGGCACCTTCGACTACAGCGCCTGCCTCGGCGTCTCCGCCGCCCACCAGGCCAGCGACCACCCCGCCGCCGACCACGCGAAGGCGGTCATGCAGGTCGCGGCCGCCGGCACCGGCGTCCGCGTCTCCGACGGCTCCACCAACGTCCTGCCGGTGGGCAGCACCGAGAACGTCCACAACGCCTGGCGGCTGCACTACGGCCTCACCCGCCGCGCCCTGGCCCGCGCCTACTACCAGGGCTGGGACATGCACCCCGGGCACCTGCCCACCCGGTACGCCGCCGTCTTCGCCTTCTACCGCGAGGGGTACGAGCAGGCCGCCGCGCGCCTCGCCGCCTACGTCGGCCACGCGGGCGGTGAGGTCATGGACGAACCCGCCACCGCCAAGGCGCTCAGCTCGTACCTGCTGCGCGGCGTCGACTGCGGCGCCCTCGACGCCGCCGAGGTCGCCCGCCTCACCGGCCTCACCCGCGCGGACCTGGACCGCTTCGCCGCCCCGCGGCGCGGCGACCTCACGGCGACCGCCCCGCAGTGACCCGCTGGTGACGGACCCGTGGTGACCCGCCGGTGACGGACCCGCGGTGACCCGCCGGTGACGGACCCGCGGTGACCTGACGGTGACGGTCCCGCGCCGGGGCCGTCACCCCTGCCCCCGTAGCCTGTACGCGTCCACCACGCGACGAGGAACGGGGCAGCGGTTGTCTTCGGGGGAACACCAACTGATCGCCGGCCGGTACAGGCCGGTACGGCAGCTCGGGCGGGGCGGCATGGGCGTCGTCTGGCGCGCCGTCGACGAGGTGCTGGGCCGTGAGGTGGCCGTCAAGGAGCTCCGCACGTACACGGACTCGTCCGGCCCCGAACTGGCCGAACTGCGCGTGCGCATGCAGCGCGAGGCCCGCGCCGCCGCGCGCGTCCGCCACCCCGGGGTCATCGCCGTCCACGACATCGCCGACCACGAGGGCCGCCCGGTCATCGTCATGGAACTGGTCGACGGGCCCTCGCTCGCGGACGTGCTCGCCGAGCGCGGCACCATGGACCCCCGGGAGGCCGCCCGCGTCGGCGCGGAGGTCTCGGAGGCCCTCGCCGCCGCCCACCGGGTCGGCGTCCTGCACCGCGACGTCAAGCCCGGCAACGTCCTGCTCGACCGCACGGGCCGGGTCGTCCTCACGGACTTCGGCATCGCCGCCATGGAGGACCCCGACGACGGCGCCGCCACGCACCTCACGCGCAGCGGCGAGCTGGTCGGCTCCCTCGACTACCTGGCGCCCGAGCGCGCCCAGGGCCAGGACCCCGGCCCGGCCTCCGACGTGTGGGCGCTCGGCGCGACCCTCTACGCGGCGGTGGAGGGCGCCTCGCCCTTCCGCCGCACCTCGACGTGGTCGACGCTCACCGCCATCGTCGCCGAACCGCTGCCGGAGCCGCACGGCGCCGGCCCCCTCGCCCCGGTGTTGCGGCAGCTGATGGCCAAGGACCCGGCCCACCGCCCGGACGCCGCCACGGCCGCCCGCCTCCTCGCCGGGGTGGCGGACGGCGCGGGCGGGCCCGGGGCCTACGTACCGACGGAACACACGGCGCTGCCCCCGCAGGGCTTCGGCCCGCCGCCGCGGGCACCGCAGGGGGAGCAGGCACCGCAGGGGGAGCAGGCACCGCAGGGGCCGCACGGGTGGCAGGGCCACGCCGCGTCACACGGCCCGCCCGGGGCGCGGGGGTCGCAGGGGCACCCCACGGCGCAGGACAATGCCGGGAACGCCGCCGGGACCGGCCCCGGCGGCGGCTTCGGGGCCCCTGCGTCCGGTCACCCGGGAGCCGGTCACCCGGCGGCCGGACCGGCCGCGGCAGGCGCCCAGCCGGTGCCCGGCGTGGGAGCGGTACCCGGGACCGGAGCGGTACCCGGGGCGGACCGTCCCGGCTTCGGCGCTCCCGGCTTCGGCGCTCCCGCCTTCGGGGCGGCCCACGCCGGTGGGTTCGGCGGGCCCGCCCCCCTTCCCGGACAGGCCCCGGCGGCGTCCGGTGCGGACGGGACGAGCGGCGCCGGCACCTCCGACGGTGGCCGCGCCGCCACGCGCGCGGCGCGTTCCCGCTCCCGCGCCGGACGGTCGCGCGCCGTGGTCGCGGCGGCGGTGGCCGCCGTCGTCCTGGCGGGCGGCGGCGTGACGTACGCCCTGGTGGACCGCGAGGAGGCGCCCGAGGGCGGCCAGGTACTCACCGGCGGGCAGGTCACCGCCGAGCCGGCCCCCTCGGTCGACGACGACGGCATGCCGCTGGCCCCGGCCGCCGACGCGTCCCCGTCCACGAGCACCGTGCCGAGCACCGACCCGCGCCCTTCCCCGTCGCGGACCGGGGCGCCCTCCCCGTCACGGGCGGCGGCCGCGCCCGGCCCCGGCGGCGGGTCCGCAACCGGTGGCGCCGACGGCGGGACGACCGGCGGGACCACCGCGGGCGGGTCCACCGGCGGCACGACCGGCGGGTCCGCCACGGGAGAAGGCTCCGGCACCACCGGCGGAGGCGGCGCCCAGGCGCCGGCCTGCCACCCCATCGGCGGCGGCAAGTACAACTGCACCGTCTGGCGCACCGCCACCTCCTACCGGGGCGACGGCAGCCAGGCCGGCGTCCTCAACGCCGGTACCAACTACTTCTACTGCCAGTCCGACCTGGGCCGCCGAGAGACGCACGGCGAGTGGACCAACGTCTGGTGGGCGAAGACCGACGACGACAGCGGCAACACCGGTGTCTGGGTCAGCGACGTGTACGTCCGGGGCGGCGACAACGACGCCCCGCTGCCCGGCCTGCCGCACTGCTGACCGCCTGCCCGCCCGGTGTCCGCCCGCCCGGCGTCCGCCCGGCCGGGTCCGGTGGACTCCTCCCGTCGGGTGCGGCGGACCGTGGTCGAGCGCGGCGGGCTCAGGCGGGCTCAGGCGGGCGGGACCTCGCCCGAGCCGCGCGCGATCAGCGTCGTCGGCAGCTCGACCCGCGCGGGCGCCTCGGGCAGCCCTTCGAGGCGGCGGAACAGCCGTTCCGCCGCCGTGCGGCCCAGCGCGGCGGCGTCCTGGGCGACGACCGTGATCCCCAGCAGGTCCGCCAGCTCGATGTCGTCGAAGCCCACCAGGGCGACCGGCCGAGCACGTCCGGACAGCTCCCGCACGGCGGTCACCGTCACGCGGTTGTTGCCCGCGAAGAGGGCCGTGACCGGCTGCGGGCCGTCCACCATCGCTGCGACCGCATCGCGGACGCGCCCGGGATCGGTGGAGCCGAGCGACACCCACGCGTCGTCGACCGGGAGCCCCGCGTCCTCCATCGCCGCGCGGTAGCCGCGCAACCGCTCCACGGCGGTGTGGATCCGCGGCTGGTCGCCGATGAACCCGATGCGCCGGTGGCCGTGGGCGACGAGGTGCGCCACACCTCCGCGGGCGCCGCCGAAACTGTCTGTGAGCACCGCGTCGGCCTCGATCCGCCCCGCCGGCCGGTCCACGAAGACGGTGGCGACGCCCGCCCTCATCTCCGGCTCCAGGTAGCGGTGGTCGTCGCCCGCCGGGATCACGATGAGGCCGTCCACGCGGCGCGCGCACAGCGCCAGCGCCAGCTCCCGCTCCCGGTCCGGGTCCTCGGCGCTCGACCCGTTGATGAGCAGCGCGCCGTGGGCCCGGGCGACCTCCTCCACGGCCCGGCTCAGCGGCCCGTAGAAGGGGTCGGCGAGGTCCTCCAGGACCAGGCCGACCGAGGCCGTGCGACCCTTGCGCAGCACCCGCGCGCTGTCGTTGCGGCGGAACCCGAGCGCCTCGATGGCCTCCTGTACACGGCGCTCGGTGTCGGCGGTGACGCCCGGCTCGCCGTTCACCACCCGTGACACCGTCTTGAGCCCGACGCCCGCCCGGGAGGCGACGTCCTTCATGGTGGGCCGGTTGCCGTAGCGGTGGTCGGGGTGGCGGGTGGTCTCGGCCACGGTGCGCGGTTCCTGTCCGGTCGGGGGCGGGTCGGGGCGGTTCGGTGCCGGTCGGTCGTCGGGTCCGGGTCCGTGTCCGGGGTCCGGGGTCCGGGGTCACGGTGTGCGAGGGGTGTGGCGTCGAGCATATGCCCTGGACAACGTTGTCATCGCCCGTGAGACTGACAGAGCGGCAGAAGGGCCGCCGGTCCGGGACGTCACGGGGGAGAGCGACAGCCATGCACGTGGAACCGCGGCACCATGCCTCGACGGGACACTCGGCCGGATCTCCGAGCGCGTCCTCGGCCGAGTCTCCGAACGGTTCCCCGGCCGGGCTCCCCGCCGACCCACCGGGCGACCTCGTCGCCGCCCTGGACATCGGCGGCACGAAGATCGCGGGGGCCCTGGTCGACGGCGGTGGCCGGATCCTCGTCCGGGCGCGCCGCCCCACCCCCGCCCGCGAGGACGGCGAGACCGTGATGGCGGCCGTCGCCGACGTGCTGGCGGAACTCGCGGGGTCGCCGCTGTGGGCGCGGGCCGGCGCGGTGGGCATCGGCAGCGCCGGCCCGGTGGACGCGTCGGCGGGCACCGTCAGTCCGGTCAACGTGCCCGGCTGGCGCGGGTACCCGCTCGTCGAGCGGGTCCGCGCGGCCGGCGGCGGCCTTCCGGTCGAGCTGGTCGGCGACGGCGTCGCCATGACGGCCGCCGAGCACTGGCAGGGCGCTGCCCGGGGCCACGACGACGCCCTGTGCCTCGTCGTGTCGACCGGCGTGGGTGGCGGCCTCGTCCTCGGCGGACGCCTGCACCCCGGCCCGACCGGCAACGCCGGTCACATCGGCCACATCAGCGTCGACCTGGACGGGGACCCCTGCCCCTGCGGGGGACGCGGCTGCGTCGAGCGCATCGCCAGCGGACCGAACATCGCGCGCCGCGCCCTCGGGCTCGGCTGGCGCCCCGGGCCGGACGGCGACGCCACGGCGACCGGTGTCGCCGCCGCCGCCCGCGCGGGAGACCCGGTGGCCAGGGCCTCCTACGAGCGGGCCGCGCGGGCCCTGGCGGCGGGGATCGCGGCGACGGCGGCGCTGGTGGAGGTGCGCATCGCGGTGGTCGGCGGGGGAGTGGCGGGCGCGGGCGACGTGCTGTTCGCGCCGCTGCGGCGGTCGCTGCGGGAGTACGCGACGCTGTCCTTCGTCCGTGACCTGGTGGTGGTTCCCGCCTCGACCGGTACGGACGCGGGACTGCTGGGCGCGGCGGCGGCTGCGTTCGGCACCCGGCCACGGGGCACGGCCCTGCGCTGAGCGGCGCGGGCCCGACACCCGCGCGCTGTGCCGAGCGGCGCGGGGCCGCCCCGCGCGCAATGCCGAGCGGCGCGGGGCCGACTGCGCCCGGCGCCGAGCGGTGCGCGCCCGGGTGGCGAGGCACCGTGCCGTGCGCCCGGAGCCGCGGGCCCCTGACGCGTGCCGGGAGCGGCGCGGGCCCGGGGCCGCGCCGGTCAGGGGCGCAGCGCCCGGTGGTGCGGCTCCGCGGGCCGCTCGCTCACGCGCCGGGGAAGCGCCGCACGTACCGCTTCTGCCACGGGGTCTCCACCGCGCGCGGGTGGTACCACCGCCGTACGAACTCCACCGCCCGCTCCGGTGGGACGCCGTCCAGGACCGCCAGGCAGGCCAGTGCCGTACCGGTCCTCCCGCGGCCCCCACCGCAGGCCACCTCCACGCGCTCGGCCTCCGCACGTGCCCACGCCTCGGCGAGCACGTCACGCGCCTCCGCCCGGTCGGCGGGCAACCGGAAGTCGGGCCACCGCAGCCACCGGGTTTCCCACGGTGTCTCCGGCGGGCGCTCGCCGAGGAGGTACACGCCGAACCGGGGCGCCGGCCCGTCGGGCAGCGGCCGGCGCAGCGCCCGCCCGCGCACCAACCGACCGGAGGGGAGCCGCAGCACACCAGGCCCACCGTCCTCCCACGCCCCGTCGACCCCGCCGGCGCCGCTCACGCCGCGCGACCCGTCCATACCCCTCGCCCCCTCCTCCACCGGACAACGCCGCACGCGCCCGGGCCGCCGCGACCGCCGCACCCGCGAGACCGCCGCACCCGCCGCCGCGCGACCGCCGCATCCGCCGGGCCGGCCGTATCCGTCGCGACCGTACCGCGCCGCCCGCCCCCGTCGTCCGGCAACGACGGGACGCGCACGCCCCAGCCGTCCCCCGCCCCCCCCCACGGTCCCGGGCACCCCGGCCGTCGCTGTCGCCCCGCCTCCCTCTCTGTGCTGCACTGGAGTGAGGCAGGGAGTCGGACCGTTGGACACGTCGCGCGCGCGAGGACCGTTCGGCGTCGCCATCGCCGCGGTGGCGGCCGTCGCGGTCGTCCTCGCCCTGGTACTCGCCGGCTGCGGCACCGGCGACCGGAACGGCCCGGCGCCCACGACCACCCCGCCCGCGCCGACCTCGTCGGTGCCCTCCGCCCCCGCCGTCTCGCCGTTCACCGGTCTGCCCGGGCGGACCGGGCCCGTCCTCGCCGTGAAGATCGACAACGTGGGCGCCGCCCGTCCCCACACCGGGCTCGGCGCCGCCGACCTCGTCTACGTCGAGCAGGTGGAGGCCGGGCTCACCCGGTTCCTCGCGGTGTACGCCTCGCAGCAGCCGCCCAGGATCGGGCCGGTGCGCAGCGCGCGCGAGTCGGACGTGGAGCTGCTGCGCCAGTTCGGGCGCCCGGCGCTGGCGTACTCCGGGGTCCGCAGCGCCCTGAAAGGGTTCCTCCGGGAGGCGCCGTTGTACGCGCTGCCTCCCGAGCGGGCCCCCGCCGCGTACACGCGAGCCCCGGACCGCCCGGCGCCGCACAACCTCTACATCGACGCCGAACGGGCCCTCGCCGCCGCCCCGTCGGCCGGTACCGCGCGGGACATCGGCTTCCGCTTCGGCCCCGCGCCGGCCGGCGGGCGCCCCGTGGACCGGCACACCGTCCGCTTCCCCGCCGCCCGGTACGCCTTCGACTGGTCCGCCGCCGAGCAGCGCTGGCTGGTCTCCATGGACGGCGCCCCCGCCCGGACGACGGACGACGGACGCGTCGGGGCGAAGACGGTCGTCGTCCAGTACGTCGGCATCCGTCCCTCGACGTTCCGGGACCGCGGCGGGAACGTCACCCCCTACACCGAGACCGTCGGCTCCGGCTCCGCGCTGGTCCTGCGCGATGGCAAGGGGTACGACGCCCGCTGGAGCCGCCCGTCCGCCACCGGCGGCACGACCTTCACGACACCCGCCGGCGACCCGCTCGCCTTCGCGCCCGGCCCCGTATGGATCGTGCTGGCCGCCCGCTGACAGGACCGCCGACCGGCCCCGCGCGATCCGGACGGATCCACCGGATCCGGCCAACTCGGCGGCGTTCGCGGGACGCGCCGGTGTACGTCCCCGCCGGGAAGGCCCGCGGGCCCCGGACCGTTACGGCCACGCGCCCGGCGGCCGCGGGTTTCCGTGGC
This sequence comes from Streptomyces changanensis, assembly GCF_024600715.1. NCBI lineage: Bacteria > Bacillati > Actinomycetota > Actinomycetes > Kitasatosporales > Streptomycetaceae > Streptomyces > Streptomyces changanensis. The sequence goes on along the minus strand of NZ_CP102332.1, from coordinate 665,649 downwards.
AGGGTGTTGCGGGCAAGCCACTGGGGGCCAACGGAAGAGGGGGAACCGTGATCGTCTGGATCAACGGTGCGTTCGGCGCCGGCAAGACCAGTGCCGCGCGCGAACTGGTCGACCTGATACCGAACAGCACCCTGTACGACCCGGAGCCGATCGGCGGGGCGCTGACGCTGCTGCTCCCGCCCGACCGGCTCGCCACCGTCGGGGACCACCAGGACCTGGCCATCTGGCGCCGCCTGGTCGTGGACGCCGCGGCGGCGCTGTACGCCGAGGTCGGCGGCGTCCTCGTCGTACCGATGACCGTGCTGCGTCAGGAGTACCGCGACGAGATCTTCGGCGGCCTGGCGGCCCGCCGGATCCCCGTCCACCACGTGGTGCTGACCCAAGACGAAACGATCCTGCGCGGGCGGATCGAGGGGCGCGCCGACCGTCCCGACGATCCGGACGCGGACGAACGGGTCCGCAAGTGGTGCCACGAGCACGTCGCGGCGTTCCGCGCCGCGCTCGACGGGTGGCTGGGGGCCGACGCGTACGCCGTCGACGACGGTGCGCTGACCCCCGAGGCCACGGCGAAGGTCATCGCGGACGCCGTCCGCACCGGTGCGGCGGGGACGTGCGGCATCGTGCAGACGCCGGAGCCGACGGGCGAGACGCTCGCGGCGGGGGTGCTGCTCTTCGACGACGCCGACCGCGTCCTGCTCGTGGACCCCACGTACAAGCCGGGGTGGGAGTTCCCCGGCGGCGTCGTCGAACGCGGGGAGGCGCCCGCGCGCGCGGCGATGCGGGAGGTCGCCGAGGAGACCGGCCTGGAGCTCGCCGCCGTCCCGAGGCTCCTCGTCGTCGACTGGGAGCCGCCCCGGCCACCCGGCTACGGCGGGCTCCGGCTCCTCTTCGACGGCGGTCGGCTCAGTGGCGCCCAGACCGACCGCGTGCTGCTGCCCGGCGCGGAACTGCGCGGCTGGCGCTTCGCCAGCGAGAAGGAGGCGGCCGACATGCTGCCCCCGGTCCGCTACGAACGCCTGCGCTGGGCACTGCGCGCCCGCGAACGGGGCACGGTCCTCAACCTGGAGGCCGGCGTCCCCGTCGGCTGACCCCGGGCCGCGCCCCCGCCGGCGGGGTCCGCCCGGCCGCACCCGGCGCCGGCCGGGCCCACCCGGTCCGGACCCGTCGGCCGCCCCGGCCGCCCCTGCCGGCCGGCGCCCGCGGGAGATCCGCCCGCCGCTCCCGACGTCACGCCGACGTACGCCGGGCCGGGAACCGCGCCGCCGGACCGCCCCGCACCACGCCCGGCGGGCGGTCCCGGTCCGGCGCCGGCCCCGTACGCCGGGCGCAGCCGAGCCGTACGGGAGGCCCGTGCGGCTCCGTGCGGCGGGCCACCCCGGGGCGGCTGCCGTGCCGGGCCGAGCTTCCTCCGGCCGGGGCGGCGGGGGTCGGTGGGGGAGGCAGGGGCCCCGGTGCGACAGGACCGGCGGGGCCGGCAGGGGCGCCCGTCACGGAGGGCGGGGCGAAGCGGCACGGGTGACGGGCGAGGGGGCGGGGTTCGGGGCCGGGTCATGGCTCCGACGCCACGGGGGCGGCCCGCCCGGACCGCCCCCGCCACGCTCTGTGTGAGTTGCGCCGGGAACTCAACCCCGCTTCGACGCCGCGTAGTTGACGAGGAACAGCGCCTCCGCCACGGACATCCGCTCCAGCTCCTCCGGCGACACGCTCTCGTTCACCGCGTGGATCTGCGCCTCCGGCTCGCTCAGGCCGATCAGCAGGATCTCCGCCTCCGGGTACAGCCCGCCCAGCGTGTTGCACAGCGGGATCGAGCCGCCCATGCCCGCCGCCTGCATCTCCTCGCCCGGGTAGGCCGCCGCCAGGGCGTCGGCCATCGACGTGTACGCCGGGCTCGCGACGTCCGCCTGGAACGGCTGGCCCTGACCGATCTGCTCCACGCTCACGCGCGCCCCCCACGGGGTGTGCGCCCGGAGGTGCGCCGTGAGCAGCTTCGTCGCCTCGGCGGCGTCCTGGCCGGGCGGCACCCGCAGGCTGATCTGGGCGCGGGCCGTGGCCTGGACGGACGGGGTGGCCCCGACGACCGGCGGGCAGTCGATGCCGATCACCGTGACCGCCGGGCGCGCCCAGAGCCGGTCGGCGATGCTGCCGGAACCGATCAGTTCCACGCCCTCCAGCACCTTCGCGTCCCGCCGGAAGTCCTCCTCCGCGTACTCCAGCCCCTGCCACTCGGCGTCGGCGGCGAGGCCGTCGACGGTCGTCGAGCCGTCCTCGGCGCGCAGCGAGTCCAGGACGCGGATCAGCGCGGCCAGGGCGTCCGGCGCGGCGCCGCCGAACTGGCCCGAGTGCAGGTTGCCCCCGAGGGTGTCCACCCGGACCCGCAGCATGGTCATCCCGCGCAGGGACGCGGTGACCGTGGGCAGGCCGACGCGGAAGTTGCCGGTGTCGCCGATCACGATCGCGTCGGCGGCCAGCAGCTCGGGGTGGGCCTCGGCGTACCGCTCCAGACCGCCCGTGCCCTGCTCCTCCGAGCCCTCGACGACGACCTTGACGCCGACGGGTATGCCCCCGTTCGCCTTCAGGGCCCGCAGCGCGAGCAGGTGCATGATGAACCCGCCCTTGCAGTCCGCCGCGCCCCGCCCGTACCAGCGGCCGTCGCGCTCGGTCAGCTCGAAGGGCGGCGTGTCCCAGCCGGCCGGGTCCAGCGGCGGCTGCACGTCGTAGTGCGCGTACAGCAGCACGGTCGGGGCACCGGCGGGACCGGGCAGGTACCCGTACACGGACTGGCTGCCGTCCGGGGTGTCCAGGAGGGCGACCTCGGTGAAGCCCTCGGCGCGCAGCGCGTCCGCCACCCAGGCGGCGGCGGCCTCGCACTCGCTCGGGGGGAACTGCGCGGGGTCCGCCACGGACTGGAACGCCACCAGCTCCGAGAGCTCCGCCTTGGCGCGGGGCATCAGCGAGGCGACGGTGGCGGCGATCGGCTCGGCGATCGGCTGGGCGGTCATGGCACGCTCCTGTGGGTGCGACAGCGGTACGTCGGGCGTCGCGGCGGTGTGTGCGGCGAACGCGCGTCCGATCCTCGCACAGGAGGGTCGGGGCGATGCCCCGTAGGATGCGGACGAGAGCTTGGATCACGGGTCGGGACCGGGAGCGTAAGCACATCGTGAGCAGCGAGAACGTGTGGGATGTCGTCGTGGTCGGCGCAGGGCCGGCAGGAGCGTCCGCGGCCTATGCCGCGGCAGTCGCGGGCCGTCGCGTGCTGCTCCTGGAGAAGGCCGAACTGCCCCGCTACAAGACGTGCGGCGGCGGCATCATCGGCCCGTCGCGCGACGCCCTGCCGCCCGGCTTCGAACTGCCCCTGCGCGACCGCGTGCACGCCGTCACCTTCTCGCTGGACGGCCGCTTCACCCGTACCCGCCGCTCGAAGCGGATGCTGTTCGGCCTCGTCGACCGGTCCGAGTTCGACGCCCGGCTGGTGGAGCACGCGCGGGCGGCCGGCGCCGAGGTGCGCACCGGCGTCGCGGTGGCGCGGGTGGAGCAGCACGGCGCCGCGGTACCGGACCGGCGTACCGTCGCCGTCGTCCTGGCCGACGGCGGGACGGTCCTCACGCGGGCCGTGGTCGGGGCCGACGGCAGCGCCAGCCGCATAGGGGCGCACGTCGGGGTCAAGCTCGACCAGGTGGACCTGGGCCTGGAGGCGGAGATCCCCGTGCCGTCCTCCGTGGCGGAGGACTGGGCGGGGCGGGTCCTGATCGACTGGGGGCCGATGCCCGGCAGTTACGGCTGGGTCTTCCCGAAGGGCGACACCCTGACCGTCGGCGTGATCGCGGCGCGCGGCGACGGCGCCGCCACCAAGCGGTACCTGGACGACTTCGTCGCCCGGCTCGGCCTCGCCGGTTTCGAGCCGGCCGTCTCGTCGGGCCACCTGACCCGCTGCCGCAGCGACGACTCCCCGCTCTCCCGCGGCCGGGTCATCGTCTGCGGCGACGCGGCCGGCCTGCTGGAGCCGTGGACCCGCGAGGGCATCTCCTTCGCGCTGCGCTCGGGACGGCTCGCGGGAGAGTGGGCGGCCCGCATCGCCGAGGCGCACGACGCGGTCGACGCGCGCAGACAGGCCCTGAACTACGCGTTCGCCATCAAGGCGGGGCTCGGCGTCGAGATGGCGGTCGGGCGCCGGATGCTCGCCGCCTTCGAACGCCGCCCCGGCCTGCTGCACACGGCGGTGACCGGGCTTCGGCCCGCGTGGCGGGCGTTCACCGACATCACGCGCGGTGCGACGACGCTGGCCGGGGTGGCGCGCACCAACACCCTGGCGCGCCGCGTCCTCGACGCGCTGGACCGACGCCACCCGCCCACGGGCCCGGAACGCCCGGACACCACGACGGACACAGCGGACCCGGCCGGCCGGTAGGAGCCCGCCGCCGGGCACGGGCCGCCGGCGCCACGGGCCGGGGGAGGCCTCCGCCCGCACCACGGTGCGGGTGGCCGGGACGGAGCAGGCGGGGCCAAGCGTCAGGCCGGGTCAGGCGTCAGGCCGGGCCGAGGACGCAGAACTCGTTGCCTTCCGGGTCGGTCAGCACCTGCCACGGGAAGCCGCCCCGGCCCGCGTCGGCGGGCGTCGCGCCGAGGGCCTCGAGCCGGGCCACCTCGGCCGCGTGGGCGTCACGGTCGAAGGGGTGGGGCGCCAGGTCGAGATGGGCGCGGTGCCGCAGGTCCTTCAGATGGGGCGTGCGGAGGAACTCGAGGTACGGGCCGACACCCTCGGCGGAGCGCAGCAGCGCGTGGTCGTCGGTCACCTCGTGCACAGTCCAGTGCATCGCCTCGCCCCAGAAGCGGGCCATGGCCCCGGGATCCGCGCAGTCGACGACCACCGCGGCGATCGGCCCGGTGTCCCGGTGGGTCTCCCGGGGCTCCAGGACGCAGAACACGTTGCCCTCCGGATCGGCCAGCACGGTCCGCGGGGCGTCACCCCTGCCCGTGTCGGCGGGCGTCGCGCCGAGCCCTCTCAGGCGCGCGACCAACTCCGCGTGATGGGCCGCGGAGGTGGTGGCGAGCTCGATGTGCGCGCGGTCCCGCACGGTTTCGGGGTCGGGGACGGCGACGACGTCGACGCGGACGGCGGCCGGGTCCGGCCAGGCGGAGTCCACGGGCGCGACGCTCGTCGCACCGGGTCCCCCGCTGGAGACGCTCCAGCCGAGCGCCTGCCCCCAGAACCGGCCCAGCGCGGAGTCGTCCCGGGCTTTGAGGTTCACCTCGAAGAGTCGCAGCGCCATGGCGACGACCCTAGCGCCCGGGCCCGGCGCAGCCCCCGCCACGCCGCGGAGCCGTGCCCTCCGCCCGGTACGCCGAGCCGTGCGGCCCCTCGTCCGGGCGTCCCCGCCGCGGGTGCCGGCGGCCGAAGCGCCACAGCACCCGGACCGCCCGTACCGCGAACGCCAGCCCCGCCGCCGACGAGGCGGCGACCAGCAGGCCGCGCTGCACCGCGCGTGACGGCTCCAGCAGCAGCACCGGCGAGGCGACCAGGCAGAACACCGCCGCCGCCAGAAGGGCCCCGGTCACCACGGCGTACCCGATCTCCACCGTCACCGCGTCCCGCCGCATCTGATCCGGCGTCACCCGCGTCGCCTCCGCTCCGGCCGCGGGACGCCCGGCGGTGCCTGCGTCGCCCGCGTCGCCAAAGTCATAGGCGTCGCCCGCGGCACGGGCGTCACCACGTCACCGCCGACGTCTCGCGCCACACCCGTGCCAGGCGGTCGTCCCCGGAGAGCGCGACGGCGGGCGAGCCGGCCGGGATGCGGTTCCACAGCGTCAGGTACAGGGCCTCCGCCGGGCCGCTCAGTTCGCACTCGGCGGGCCCTTCCGCGTCACGCGTGGTGCGCGGCGCGTCGGCGGACAGGTGGACGGTCCACACGTCGCCGGTGTCCGTGGCGCGCACGCGCAGTGCCCCCGGCCGGTCCGTGCGGACGCGGCTGCCCTCCCGTCCGTGGAAGCCGCACAGGAGCTCGTCGACACCGTCGGCGGCCAGGGCGGGGCCGACGGGGGAGCGGCCGGCGACCAGGCCGAGGGCGGACTCGGCGTCGACCCGGTGCACGGTCGTCTCGTGCGCCTGGCGGCGCGCCCAGAACGCGGGCGCGGAGGGCGCGGGCAGGAACGTCCAGCACGCGAGGGCGTCCGGGGCCTCGACCAGCGCGGCGACCAGCCGCTCGTGGCCCTCCCGGTACCAGTCGAGCAGCGCGTCGCCGTCGAGGTCGGGCTCGCCGCCGCCGGGCCTGTAGGCGGTGAGGCCCTCGGCGACGAACGCGGTCGCCCAGCGGTGCACCATGCCCGTGTGCCGCACGAGGTCGCGCACCCGCCAGCCCGGACAGGTGGGCACCTCCGCGTCCGAACCCGCCTCCGCGGCGGCGTCGGCCAGCAACTGGCCCTCACGCACGAGGTACTTGATGTGCTCGGCAGTGTCCATGGCGGAATTCTGCCAGGCCGGTCCCCGCAGACCGCCCGTCTCGCACGGGTACGGTCACCGGGGGCGGTCCGGCGCCACGGCGCCGCGCACCACGTACCCGATCACGGCCGCGCCGGCGGCGAGCACCGCCACGGTCGTCAGCGCGACCGGCAGCGAGAACCACTCCGCCAGGAAGCCGATCACGGGCGGCCCCAGCAGCATGCCGCCGTACCCGAGGGTCGACGCGGCCGCCACCCCGGCCGGGCCCGCGAGGGCGCCGGCCCTGGCCACCGCCACCGGGAAGATGTTCGCCAGGCCGAGCCCGGTGATCGCGAACCCCAGGAGCGCCGCCCACACGTCCGGTGCCAGCGCGCCCAGCAGCATGCCCGCCGAGGCCGTCGCGCCGCCCGCGACGAGCGTCCTCGTCTGGCCGAGCCGTTCCAGCAGGGCCGTACCGGAGAGCCGCCCGGCCGTCATCGCCAGGGCGAACAGGGAGTACCCGGCGGCCGCGACGCCCGGGTGGGCGTGCAGGTCCTGCGACAGGTGCAGGGCGCCCCAGTCGGCGAGGGCGCCCTCGCCGTACGCCGTGCACAGCGCGATCACGCCGAAGACGGTGACCAGGCGGCGCGAACGGCGTTCCGGGAGCCGGCCGTCCGCCGCGCCGCCCGTACCGGCCGGCCCGGACAGGGACTCGGGCGGCGCGGGGGAGGGGTGGCGCAGCAGGACGGGTCCGGCGGCCGAGGTCAGGAGGAGGCCGGTGACGGTGAGGGCGAGCAGGTGGGCGGCGGGGGAGAGGCCGCCCGCGACCAGGCCGCCCAGGCCGGCGCCGAGCATGCCGCCCAGGCTGAAGGCGGCGTGGAAGGACGGCATCACCGGCCGCCGCAGGGCCGCGACCAGGTCCACGGCCGCGCTGTTCATCGCGACGTTGACGGCGCCATAGCCGGTGCCGAAGACCAGCAGGACGAGCCCGAGGGCGAGCGCCGAGTGGGTGAGCCCCGGCAGCGCGATGCTCAGCGAGAGCAGGACGGCCGAGGCGACGGTCACGGGGTGGCTGCCGAAGCGCCGGCAGAGCCGTCCGGTGAGCGTCATGGTGACGACCGCACCGGCGGAGACGCCGAGGAGGGCCAGCCCCAGGTCGCTCGCGGAGGATCCGGTCTGCTGCTTGATCGCGGGGATGCGCACGACCCAGCCGGCGAAGAGGAATCCGTCGAGGGCGAAGAAGAGGGTGAGGGCGGTGCGGAGTCGGGACAGGGAGCCGGGGGCGCGGTCTTTGCCGAGGGCTCCGTGGGAGGCGGTCGCTAGTTTGTTTAGTTGCGGCACAAACTCAGGATAGGGGTCTGGCGGACGGAGCCACAAGCGCTTTGCGCGCGGCCTGCGCGCCGGCCGTGCGCGCGTCCCCGCCGGCGCTCGCCCGCCCTACGCGTCGACGAGGGGCCGAAACCGCGCACCCGGCCGGTCGGGAGCCGGGATCATGGGAGACTCGCCCCCATGAACGGCAAGGCGACGACGACCCGTACACGGCTGGACCGGGGCCGCAGCGCGCTCGGCCCGGCCCTGGAACTGGTGCACACGGGCCGGGCCCCCACGCGTGCCGTCCTCACCGCGGAGCTCGGCGTCACGCGCGCCACCGCCGGCGCCGTCGCCGCCGAACTGGAGGCGCTCGGGCTGATCCGCGTCGACTCCCGCCCGGGGGCCGCGGCCGGTTCGCAGGGCCGCCCCTCGCACCGCCTCACCGTCGACGAGGACGGGCCCGTCGCCCTGGCCGCCCAGATCCACGCCGACGGGTTCCGCGCCGCGCTGGTCGGCCTCGGCGGCCGCATCGTCGCGACGGCCCCGGGGTGCGTCGAGGTCGCCGCGGACCCCGCCCAGGTCCTCGCCGCCGTGGTCGAGGCCGGCGCCGGGCTCCTGCGCGACAGCGGCCGCCGCTGCGTCGGCGCCGGCCTGGCCGTCCCGTCCGCCGTCGCCGAGCCGGAGGGCACCGCCCTCAACCCGATCCACGTCGCCTGGCCGGCCGGCGCGCCCGTCCGCGACGTCTTCGCCGACCTGGTGCGCGCCGCCGGCATCGACGGCCCGGCCTTCACCGGCAACGACGTCAACCTCGCCGCCCTCGCCGAGCACCGGCACGGCGCGGGCCGGGGCGCGCAGCACCTGCTGTGCGTCGCCACCGGCCACCGCGGGGTCGGCGGCGCACTCGTCCTCGACGGGCGCCTCCACACCGGCAGCTCCGGCCTGGCCCTGGAGGTCGGGCACCTCACCGTCAACCCGGGCGGACGCCCCTGCCACTGCGGCAGCCGCGGCTGCCTGGACATCGAGACCGACCCGCTGGCCTTCCTCACCGCCGCGGGCCGCGTGCCCGGCCCCGAGGTGTCCCTGCTCCAGCAGTCCCGTGACCTGCTCCGCGAGGAGCCGGACGACCCGGGCGTGCGCGCCGCCACCGAGGAGCTGGTCGACCGGCTGGGGCTGGGCCTCGCGGGGCTGGTGAACATCCTCAACCCCGACCGGATCATCCTGGGCGGCCTCCACCGCGAACTCCTCGCGAACGCGCCCGAGCGCCTGCGTGCCGTCGTCGCCGACCGGAGCCTGTGGGGCCGCAGCGGAGGCGTCCCGATCCTCGGCTGCACCCTGGACCACAACAGCCTCGCCGGCGCCGCCGAACTGGCGTGGCAGCCGGTCCTGGACGATCCGACGACCGCCCTGGGCCGCACGATGGTGTGACGGGGCGGCGCCGAGCCCTCGTGGCCGGCCTTCACCGGACACGGCACGGGGGCCGGCCAGGACCCCGGACCGGCGCCGACCGGACGTGATGCCGGCCGGGCGCGGTGGGCGCGGGTGCCGGGCGGACGTCCTGCCGGGCGGGCGCGGAGCGCCGGCGTGGCCGACTGTGGCGCCGCCCGGTCACGGGCCGGGCGGAAAACCGGGTTCCCGGCGGCCGTGGCGGACGTAGGGTGCCGAACCATGACCGCAACCGATCTTCCCCCCCGTCTCACCCACCTCACCTTCCACGGGCCGCTCTCCGAGGAGCGTGCCGAGCGGCTCGTGGGCGAGCTGGCCGCGACACGCCCCTCGACCGTGCTCGACATCGGCTGCGGCTGGGGCGAGTTCCTGCTGCGGGTCCTCGACGCCGCCCCCCGGGCGACCGGTGTCGGCCTGGACGTCCAGGAGGACGACCTCGCCCGCGGCCGGCGCATCGCCGGTGAGCGGGGTCTCGGCGAGCGCGTCGCGTTCGTCGCGGAGTCCGCGCTCGGCACCCGGCGCGGCCCGGCGGACGTCGTCCTGTGCCTGGGCTCCAGCCAGGCGCTGTGCGACCCCGAGGGGCCGCACGACGTCGCCGCCGCCCTGGCCGAACTGCGGCGCCTGGTCACCCCCGGCGGTCGGGTCCTCATCGGTGAGGGGTTCTGGCAGCGGGTGCCCGCGCCGGAGGAGCTCGCGCGCATGTGGCCCGGCGCCCACGAGGGCGACCACCTCCTCCTCGGCGCCCTCGTCGACGAGGCCGTCGAGGCGGGCTTCCGTCCCGTGAGGATCGAGACGGCGACGGGGCAGGAGTGGGAGGACTTCGAGTCCGCCTACCGCTCCGACGTCGAACTCTGGCTGGCCGCGCACCCCGACCACCCCGCCGCGGGGGAGACCCGCGCGCGCGTCGACCGGCAGCGCTCCACCTGGCTGAACGGGTACCGCGACATCCTGGGCATGGCGTATCTGACCCTGGTCCCCGTCGGCTGAGACCCCGGCGGTCGGCGGGTCCCGCCGCCCGCCGGTCACGGGACGCCGGTCACGGGACGCCGGTGCCGCGGCCGCCCGCCCGCGACGGCACGCCGGGCCGGCCCGTCACCGGTGTCGGCCGCGCCGCGGCGCCGCGCGCTCCGGCACCCGCCGACAGGCACGGAAGGCCACCCTCCGCGCGGCCCCGCGAGGCTCGCGCGGCTCCGGCGCGGTCAGCCCGCCACGGCCGACCGGACGGCGGTGTGGGCGCGCGCGGCGTCCACCACCTCGGCGCCGTCGCAGAACGCCACGGGCTCCCTGAAGGGCCCGCCGCCGACCGTCCCGTAGGCCGGGACGGCGGGGATGCCCACCGGGGTGGCCGAGGGAGCCGGCAGCGTGAACCACACGACCTTCCCCGCGTCGCCCTGCGGTCGGGCCCCCCAACTCTCGCTCACCGCCTCGATCAAGGCGAGGCCCCGCCCCGACGTCGCGAGCGGGTCCGGCCCACCCGGGGGCGGGGCCACGGCGGGCAGCCGGGGGTCGTGGTCGTGGACGGAGACGGTCAGCCGGCCGAGCAGGAACTCGATCTCGACCGTGCACACCTTGTCCGGTTTGGCGTGCTGGTGGACGTTGGTGAGGAGCTCGGTGACACCGAGCGCCGCCTTCTCGATCAGACAATCGAGATTCCAGTAGCGCAGTTGCGCCGACACGATTCTGCGGACCTGACCGATCCGCGACGGCAGGGCTTGGAGCTCTACCGTGCACTGCCTGCTGCTTGCCTGGCTGATCACGGCTGCGACTCCCCGAAGTAGGTCCGGAAGAAGACGAGGATCGGATCCAGTAGATGGCTGGCTCGTTGTCCGACGGGCTGGATCGCAGCGTCACCGCCGGTTCACCCTGAGTGATGAGTGATGTCAATCCAGCGTGGACCAGACGTGACCGCTCCGCAACTCGCGGCGACCGACGCCCCGTCAGTCCCGCCGGCCCCCGGCCCTGCGCACGACCTCCAGGAAACGGCCGGACAGTGCCGTGCCGGCGTCCGGCCGGCCCTCGCGCTGCCCCATCGTCAACCGGTACCGGGCGCCGTTCAGGGTCGCCACGGCCGAGCCCGGCGACGCGAACCACGGCTTGCCCGCCCGCACCGCGTCGACCGGCGCACTGTCGATCTCCCGGCCGTTGCTCGTCAGCAGGGCCAGCCGGCCGTCCTCGATGCGGACCTCCCCGGCGCGCGTCAGCGCGCGCGGCCACCGCTCGATGCGCACCCCCGTGGCGCTGAATTCGGGTTCAGTCAAGGCTTCGCCGCCCCCTTCGCACCAGTTCCAGGACGGACAGTCTGCACAACGACCCGCTTCCGCACCAGTGCACCTTCCGAGCCGCCCCGCAAGGACCGCCTATGGGTCGTCAAAGTCATCGTTTGCCCAGGTCGGGGAGGTATGTTCGGTCCCGGGACCCCTGGGGATCCATGGGGCGGAAGACGCGGAATGACGAGGAGTGGCACGCGTGACGACCGTTGAGCAACCCGAGCCGGCCGGATCGAGCACCGGCGCGGTCGCGCCGGGCTCCGTGCCCGCCGCGACCATCGACGTGGACCGTACTGATCCGGCCTACCGGGCCTGGCTGAAAGAAGCCGTGCGCAAGGTGCAGGCGGACGCCAACCGGTCCGCCGACACGCACCTCCTGCACTTCCCGCTGCCCGAACGGTGGGGCATCGACCTGTACCTGAAGGACGAGTCGACCCATCCCACCGGCAGCCTCAAGCACCGGCTCGCGCGCTCCCTGTTCCTGTACGGCCTGTGCAACGGCTGGATCCGCCCCGGCAAGCCGGTCATCGAGGCGTCCAGCGGCTCGACGGCCGTCTCCGAGGCGTACTTCGCGAAGCTCGTCGGCGTGCCGTTCATCGCCGTCATGCCGCGCACCACCAGCGCCGAGAAGATCCGCCTCATCGAATTCCACGGCGGCAGCTGCCACTTCACCGACGACCCGCGCCGCATGTACGAGGTGGCCGCCGCCCTCGCCGCCGACACGGGCGGCCACTACATGGACCAGTTCACGTACGCGGAGCGCGCCACCGACTGGCGGGGCAACAACAACATCGCCGAGTCCGTCTACCAGCAGCTGCGCCTGGAGCGGTACCCGGAACCCGCCTGGATCGTCGCCACGGCCGGCACCGGCGGCACCTCGGCGACCATCGCCCGGTACGTGCACTACATGCAGTACGACACCCGCGTCTGCGTCCCCGACCCGGAGAACTCCTGCTTCTTCGAGGGCTGGACGCGCGACGACCCGCAGGCCGCCAGCGACTGCGGCTCCCGCATCGAGGGCATCGGCCGCCCCCGGATGGAACCCAGCTTCGTGCCGGGCGCCATCGACCGCATGATGAAGGTGCCCGACGCGGCCAGCGTCGCCGCCGTGCGCGCGCTGGAGAAGGCCATCGGCCGCAAGGCGGGCGGGTCCACCGGGACCGGACTCTGGTCCGCCCTGAAGATCGTCTCGGAGATGGTGGCGCAGGGGCGGACGGGCAGCGTCGTCACGCTGATCTGCGACCCGGGCGAGCGGTATCTGGACAAGTACTACTCCGACGCGTGGCTGGCGGAGCAGGGTCTCGACATCGCCCCGTACACCGCGACGCTCGACGAGTTCTTCGCCACCGGGGTCTGGCGCGGCTGACCCCGCACCGGCCGGCGCCACCCGCCCCGCCACCGGCGCCACCCGCCCGCCCCACCGGGCCCGCCCACCCTCGTCCGCCCCGCCGGCCCCGTCCGTCCGGACCCGTCCGTCCCGTCCGCCCCGCCGGGCCCGCACGCCCACCGGGGCGGGCCGGGTCAGCCGGGCGGCGGGCGGGGTCAGGCCGGGCGGGCCGGGTCAGGCCGGGCGGCGGGCCGACGGGCCCAGGAGCCGGTCCAGCTCCCGGCCGAACACCCGGCGGCCCGCCCACGACAGCAGCGGGTCGCACACACGCGGCACGCCGAACACCCGCAGCTCCTCGACCCACTCCACCCGGGCCCCCGGCCCGTCCGCGGCGACGGTGATCTCGGCCCAGCCGCGCACCACCCGACCGTACTTCTCCAGCCGGCACACCCCCCGTGGCCGGTCCGCGCCCGGCGGCTCCCAGCGCACCACCCGCATCGGGTCGTCGAAGCCGAGCCTCCCCACCCCGGTACGGGCGCTGAACCGCGTACCGACGCCCGGCGGGCCCGGCGTCAGCACGACCACGCGCGTCAGCGGCACGTCCGCGCCGTGCGCCGGCCAGTCGGTGACCCGGCGCCACGCCTCGGCGGCCGACAGCCCCGTGCGCCGCCGGAGCCGGAAGACGCTCACGCCCCGTCCTCCCGCGCCGACTCGCCGGCGTCCGCCCCCCGGCCCGCGACGACGAGACCGGGCAGGTGCTCCGCCATCTCGTCGCGGACCCGCGGCGGCACCCCCGCGTCCGTGACGAGCGTGTCCACGTCCTCCAGGCGCGCGAAGGAACTCAGCGCCACCGTGCCCCACTTGGTGTGGTCGGCGACCACCACGACCCGGCGGGCCGACCGGACCAGCCGCCGGTTCGTCTCCGCCTCCGCGAGGTTCGGCGTGGAGAGCCCGGCCTCGACCGACACCCCGTGCACCCCGAGGAACAGCACGTCGAAGTGGAGCGACCCGATCGCCTGGTCCGCCACCGGCCCCACCAGCGCGTCCGACGGCGTCCGCACCCCACCCGTCAGCACCACCGTCGGCGCCCCCGGCCGCGGGCCGCCGCCCGGCAGGGCGCCCGCCGCCGCGTGGAACACGTCCGCCACCCGCACCGAGTTCGTGACGACCGTCAGCCCCGGCACCTCCAGCAGCCGCCGGGCCACCGCGTACGTCGTCGTCCCGCCGGACAGCGCGATGGCACTGCCCGGCGCCACCATGGCGGCCGCCGCGCGCGCGATGTCCTCCTTCGCGCCCGGCTCCAGCGCCGACTTCGCCTCGAAGCCCGGCTCGTGCGTGCGCGCCTCCGTCACCGGCACCGCGCCGCCGTGCACCTTCTCGATGACGCCCTGCCGCGCCAGCGCGTCCAGATCGCGGCGCACCGTCATATCGGAGACGTTGAGCCTGCGGGTGAGTTCGTTGACCCGGGCCCCGCCGCGCCGCCTGACCTCGTCGAGGATCAGGGCGCGCCGCTGCTCCGCCAGGAGGTTCTGGTTGTCGCTCACCGCAGTGGCCGGTCCTTCCGGGATCGTGGGACATCGGTCGTGGGTCGTGGGGAACGGGTCGCAGCGGCTCGTGGGGCATGTGGGCCGTGCGCCGCCCGGTCCGCCGTCCACGGTGGCCCGCCGGGCAGCTCATCCTGCCACGCGCTTCGCACCGGTGGACCGCGGGGAGATTACGTGAGAAGCGTGCGGCGCGCCGCCCCGACGGGCCACGCTGGTCCCCGCTCCGCCGCGCACCCCCGCCGCACACCCCTGCCGCAGGAAGCGAGCACCGAAGTGTCCCCACCCACCCCGGAACCGGCTCCGCCCGCCGCGGCGGAGCGGACGCAGCCCGGCGCCGCGCTCGAACTGCTCGTCCACGGCGTCGGCGGCGCCACCCCGTGCGACATGCTGGGCGACCCGCGCACCGTCCGCGTCAGCGGCGACGGCACCGCCGCCATGCACCGCCGGGCCGACGACGTGCGCGCCGAGACCGACCCGGACCGCTTCCGCGACGGCCCGGTCCCCGAGGCGTACTGCTGGTCCAACCTCACCTCCGGCAACGGCACCCGCGCCCTGTGGCTGCTGCTCCTGCCCTTCATGGTGGTCAACCTCGCCCACTGGATGCGCCCGCCCTCGTCGGGCGCCGGCCGCGGCCCGGCCCGCCTGTACGGCGTCCTCGTCCGGCTCGTCGCCCTCTCCCTCACCGTGCTGCTCACGGCCGCCGCCTGCGAGGTCGCCCTCGACCTGACGGCGTGGCAGTGCGCGGGCACCGCCTCCTGCGTGGAGAGCCGGTCCTGGCTCGGCTTCCTCTCCGCGGCGGAGGGCGGCTGGTGGTCCCAGCCGGGCCGCCGGCTCGCGCTCGCCGCCCTCGTCCCCACCGCCCTCGTCGCCCTGCTGTGGTACCTCTCGCACCGCACCTGGTCCGCCTACGAGGCACAGCGCCCGCCGCGCGGGGAGGACGAGCAGGACGGCCGCCCCGCCCTCGGCCGCCCCGGCTTCTGGTACGGCCGGCGCCTGGTCGCCCGGCTGCGGGCCGCGCACACCGCCGCGGGGCTGCTCACCGTCGCCGCGGCCGTCGCCGGCGCCGCCGCGCGCCACGACCGCGGCGGCGACACCGCCGGCGCCGCCGTCGGCTGGGGTATCGAGGGGGCCCTCGCCCTGTGCGGGCTCGTCGTCGTCGGCGTCGTGTGCCGGCGCGGCCGCAGCGAACGGCGCCTCGACAACCGGATCGACCGGGCGCTCGTGGCGTGGCTGCCCGGCTCCGCCGCGGCGCTCCTCGCCCTCGCCGCCCTGTACGCGTCCTGGTCCCGGCCCGAGTGGCGGTCCGCGGGCTCCCTCCCCGGCGACGCCGCGTTCGGCGTGATCACCCTCGGGCAGGGCACCCTCATCCTGCTCCTCGCCGCCGTCGCCGTCCGCCTGCACCGCCGCGCCCCCGACCCGCGCACCGCCCTGCACGGCCTCGCCGGACCGGCCGTCGCCATGCTGGCGTGCGCGCTCGGCGGGGTCATGGCGGGAGGCGTCGCCCAGCGCGTCGCCGACTGGCTGGACGGCCCGGGCACGCCGGGCACCGGCCGCGGCCCCCTCGCCGGGCCGCCCGTCCTGCTCAGCTGGCAGGCCGCGGTCATCCCGGTCCTGCTCGTCCTGCTGCTGGTCCCGACGGTCTTCCTCGTCACCCGGACCGCGCACACCGCGCGGCGCCTCGCACCCGTCGTCGAGGCCGAGTACGCGGGGGAGGACCCCGACCGCGTCCGTACCCGCCGCATCGCGGGCGTCCGCGCCGCCGCCGGGCTCACCGACGCGGCACCGGCCCTCGTCGGGCTGGTCTCCGGCGCCACGCTGCTGCTCGGCGCCGGGGCCCTCGCGGGCGCCTGGGCCACCGGCGAGGTACCGGGGGAGGCCTTCTCCGGGGCGCCCGCGTTCGTCGACGGCGTCGCCGAGGGCGCCCAGGCGCTCGGCTCCTGGCTGGTCGGCCTCGGCTTCATCCTGTTCGTCACCTGGGGCCGCCGTGCCTACCGCGACGCCTCCGCCCGGCGGACCATCGGCATCCTGTGGGACGTCGGCACCTTCTGGCCGCGCGCGGCCCACCCGTTCGCCCCGCCCTGCTACGCCGAGCGCGCCGTGCCGGACCTGGCGTGGCGGATGTCGTCGTGGACGGGCCGCACGGGCGGGCGCCTCGTCATCTCCGGCCACTCGCAGGGCAGCGTCCTCGCCGCCGCCGCGGTCTGGCAGTTACCCGCCGGCACCCGCCGCCGGGTCGCCCTCCTCACCTACGGCTCCCCACTGGAGCGGCTCTACGGACGCTGGTTCCCCGCCTACTTCGGGCGCGTCCCGCTCGCCGACCTCCACCGCGAGGTGCACTGCTGGCGCAACCTGTGGCGCCGTACCGACCCCATCGGGGGTCCGGTCCGGCTGCCCGCCGAGGGCGGCAAGCCGGAGGTCGACCACCCGCCCCTGCGCGACCCCGTCGTCTACGGCCGCACCCACGACCACCCGTTGCCGGAGCCGATCCTCGGCCACTCCGACTACCAGGCCGACCCGACGTTCGCCCGGGAGCGCACGGTCCTCCTCGACCGCCTCCCGCCCGCCCTGCCCCTGCCGGTGCCCCAGCAGCGCACGGACGGCCCGGACGACGCCGACGACGACCCCGCCTAGGGGGCACCGGGCCGATCAGGTCGGGCTCGCCGTGCCCGGCACGCGCCCTCGCGGCGTCGTCGTCGGTCGCCATGGCCCCGCCGTGACTCCCTCTTCACCGCGCGACCGCAGGAACCGGGCACCGCTCCCTGATCCGACCCGAGCGGCACGGCACCCCCTACGGCAGCTCCGGCAGGTCCTCCGGGTAGAGCAGGCTCAGGTCGTCCGTGCTCGCGCTGGCGAGCACGGCGACCCGGCCCGCGTGGCGCTCCACCATCGACTCGAACGTCTGCCGCGCGGTGCGGCCGTTGCCGAACGCCGGACCCTTCGGCAGCGCGTCGAAGTACTTCACCAGCCCCTCGGCCGTACCCGGCGCGAGCCGGTACTCGTGCTCCTCCGCCTGCTGCTCCACGATGCGCAGCAGCTCCTCAGCCGTGTAGTCGGGAAAGCTGATGGTCCGTGAGAAGCGGGACGCGACACCCGGGTTGACGGTGAGGAACCGCTCCATCTCCGCCGTGTACCCGGCCACGATCACCACCACCGCGTCCCGGTGGTCCTCCATCAGCTTCACGAGCGTGTCGATCGCCTCCCGGCCGAAGTCCCGGCCCGAGTCCTCCGGCGACAGCGCGTACGCCTCGTCGACGAAGAGCACCCCGCCGCGCGCCCGGTCGAACGCCTCCTGCGTGCGGATCGCCGTCGAGCCGATGTGCTCCCCGACCAGGTCCACCCGGGACACCTCCACCAGGTGGCCCCGGTCCAGCACCCCGAGGGACGCCAGGATCTCCCCGTAGAGCCGCGCCACCGTCGTCTTGCCCGTGCCGGGGTTGCCGGTGAACGCCAGGTGGCGGCGGACGGACGCCGCCTTCAACCCCGCCTCCTGCCGCCTGCGCCCCACCTCGATCATGTTGGTGAGCGTGCGGACCTCCCGCTTGACGCTCTCCAACCCCACCAGCGCGTCCAGTTCGCCCAGCACGTCGTCGGGGGCGCGGGCCGGCGCGGGAGCGGCGGCCGCCACCGGCGCGGCCCCGGCCGCGGGGGCCTGCGCGGGCACCGTACCGAGCACCCCGCCCACGGCGAGCGTGCCCACCGCCGGCGCGCCCACCGCGGGGGCGCCGACCGCGCCGGCGGTGACGCCCGCGCGGCCGGCCACGCCGCTCTCGTCGCTCGCGCACTCCTCCACCAGGGGCCCGTCCTCGCCGAACTCGTAACCACCGCGCGCGCACCGCTCCGTGCGGCACCGGCGCAGCGTCGTCCGGCACCCGTCCGTCACGTGGAAGCCGAAACCGCCGCTGCCCGTGACGCGGCAGCCGAGGAACGTGCCGCGGCCCTCCGCCGACACGTAGAAACCGGCCTCGGACGGGGAGGTGACCGTGCACCGCTCCACCGCCGGGTCGGCGCCCTTGCTCACGATGACACCGGTCCGCACCCCGTCGAAGGTGCAGCCGGAGAGCGTGCCGCCGCTGCCGTGGTCGCGGAACCAGGCGCCCGTCGCGGCGTCCCGTACCCGGCAGTCGTCGAGCTGGGCGGTCGCCCCGTCGCTGACCGACACGGCGGTGTTGCGCACCTGCGACAGGTCGCTGTCCACCACGTCGACCCGCGAGCCGCGGTCCAGGACGAACAGCGCGTCCGGCACGCCGTGGACGCGGCAGGCGTCCAGCACGGCCGTCGCCCCGTCGCTCACCCACACCGCGGGGTAGTCGCCGGTGCTGTCGTGGATCTCGCACTGGTTGGCGTCGACGCGCGTTCCCGGGTCCCACACCGACAGGCCGTTGCGCCCGAACCGCCGAACCTTCGACCGGGTCAGCGTCAGCACCGAGCGGGACCGCAGGTCGATCGCGTTCTCCGGCACGTCGTGGATGTCGCAGTCCGACAGCGTCAACACCGCGTCGGTGTCCAGCGTCACCCCGTCCGCCGACGTGCGGTGCACGCTGGAGTCCGTCAGGTGGGCGACGGCGCGCCCGCCGATCCGCACGCCGCTGCCCCGGATCTCGTACACCTCGCAGCCGACGGCCTCCAGCCCGCTGTCCTCCCCGGTCACAGAGACGCCCGCCCCCGACGCGTGGTGGATGCGGCACCGCTCGACGCGGGGGTGGGCGCCGCCGGTCACCGACAGGCCCGCCTGGCCCGCCGAGACGACCTCGCAGTCCTCGAACACCCCGCCCGCGCCGTCCAGGACGCCGATGCCGACGCCCGCGGGGTTGTCGACGGTGCAGCGGCGCACGGTCGGCCGGGCCGCGCCCCGCACCTCCACGCCGACCGCCGAGCGGGTCACGATCCGCAGGTCGAGCAGTTCCGGGGTGCCGTCCTCGACGAGCAGCGCGGGCGCCGCGGCGTCCTGGCCCTCCAGGTGCAGGTCCCGTACGGTCGCGGAGGCGCGCACGGTCAGCGGTACGCCGTCGGCCGGGGCGATGCGCACCGGGCCGACCGCCCCGTCCGCGCCCCGCAGCGTCACCGCTCGCCGCAGGACGAGGTTCTCCCGGTAGGTGCCCGGGGCGACGGTCAGGACGTCGCCGTCGGCCGCGGCCTCCAGGGCCGCCGCGAGGGAGGTGTACTCGCCGGTGCGCCGCCGCCACCGCGACGTACCGCTGTGCGTCACCTGGACCGTGCCCTGTGCCATGGTGCTGCTCTGCCCCCACCTCGTGCGCTCGTGGCCGTCCGCCGCCCGACCCGTCGCACCACCGTAGCGCGCACGGGCACGGTGAGTTGCCCGCTCGCCCCGGGAGCCGGCCGGCCCCGGCGCGGGGCCGCCGGCGTGGTGCCACGGGTCGTCAGGCCGTCGGCGCGTCCCGCGTGGCGAGGATCCGCACCGGGTCGCCGACGCGCAGGGTGCCGGTCGTCTCGGGGACGAGGTTCTGCCCGAAGACCAGCTTCCTGCCGAACCTCCGGTGCCGGGTGAGGGTGCGCAGCGGCTCCCGGCCGCGCACACCGGTGCGCTGGTCGGTGGTGGTCACGACGCAGCGGCCGCACGGCTTGGCGACGCGGAAGGTGACGTCCCCGATGGCGATGCGCGCCCACCGGTCCTCCTCCCACGCCTCGGTGCCGTCGACGACGACGTTCGGCCGGAACCGCTCCATGGGCAGCGGCCCCTCCTCGGGGTGCTCACCCGCGGCGATGAGGGCGTTGAGCGCGTCGAGGGACGCCGTGGTGGTGACCAGGAGCGGGTAGCCGTCGGCGAAGCTGACGGTCTCGCCGGGCAGCGCGTACTCCGGGTCGACGGGGCGGCGTCGGGCCGGGTCGTCCATGTGCACGAGCCGTACCTCGGCGTCGAGGTACGCGCCGAACCAGGCGTCGGCGTCGGGGCCGGCGGGCACGGCGTCGACCGCGGTGCCGAAGACGTCCACGACGACCGTGCCGACCGCCGGGTCGGGCACCCGCACCGTGAGCGGCGCACGGCCGGGCGCGGTGAGCCGGACCCCGCCGTCGGGCAGGGCCTCGGCGGACGCGAGGGCCAGCCGGGCGTACTGACGCTGCGTCACGGCCTTGCCGCCCGCGCCGGCCACCATCCAGCGGCGGTCACCGGCGAGGCCCCAGGGCTCCACGACCGCCTGGGCGGGGGAGGAGCGACCGAGGGCCTTGACGGGATGGACGTGCAGGGAACTCAGGGCGGGTCGGGGCGTGACCTCGTGACTCGGCATGGCCTCATCCTGCCAGCGGCTCCCGGCCCGCCTCCGGCCGGTCCCCCGCCCCGCCCTCTTCCGTCAGTAACCGCCGCCCTGGTACGTCCGGTACGGGTCGTCGTACGGGGCGGGCGCGGGCGCCGGGGCGGGGCGGGCCGCGGCGGGGCGCATCGCCTCGTACCCCGTGGTCGCCGGGGCGACCGGGCGCATCGGCTGGGGACCCTGCGGGCCCGGGTAGCCGTAGCCGCGCGGCGCGGCGGTCTGCTGGGGGACGTAGGAGGCGGGCGTCTGGTGCGCCGGTGCGTGGTGCGGGGCGGCGGCCTGCTGGGGGTAGCCGTAGCCGTAACCGCCGTAGGTGGCGGCGGGCTGGGGGGAGGGGGCCGCCGGGAGGGCGGGGAGGGCCGCGGGCAGCGCCGGCAGGTACGCGCTGCCGGTGTCGTACGCGGCGGGCACTCGGATCGGGGCGATCTGAGGCGTGCCCCGCTCTGCGACGAGGGAGTCGTAGATCGGGGTGTCCGGGAACGACGGCGCGTGATAGTACGCACCGCCGTACGAGGCACGGGGGGAGGTCATGGCCCTAAGTTAAGCCCCCGGTGTGCCGGGTGGAAGGCCGATAAGCGGGTTGTTTGACGCGTCTTGTGCGGCTGCGGAACACCAATGCGACGAACCGGGGGAAATCGGTCACGGAGCGGCGTAATGATCGTGTAAAGCCCGAGCTGGCGAGGGGTTACCGACGAGTCTGCCCAACGGGGCGCCGCCGCTGCGCCTAACGTGGCCCGTACACACGTCACGAGGGGCTCGACAGACGATGGGGGCGGGCATGTCCATGCTTAAGGGAGCCAACGTTCCGGTGCCGGCCCGGCCGCTCCGGGTCGAACTGGGCTGGGAGGCGGGGCCGGGGGTCCCGGATGTCGACGCCTCGGCGCTCCTGCTCGCGTCGGGCAAGGTGCGCTCCGACGCGGACTTCGTCTTCTACAACCAGCCGGCGCACCCCTCCGGTGCCGTGCGCCACGACGGCAAGCGCACCGCCGGCGCGTCGGTGACCGACGCCCTCACCGTCGACCTCCCGCGCGTGGAGCCCGGCGTGGAGCGCGTCGTCCTCACCGCGTCCGCCGACGGCGGCACCTTCCGCCAGGTGCCCGGCCTGTACGTGCGGGTCCTCGACGCCGCGGACGGCACGGAGGTCGCACGGTACGAGAGCCGGGACGCCACCGTGGAGACCGCCTACATCATGGGCGAGCTGTACCGGCGGCAGGGCGCGTGGAAGTTCCGCGCCGTCGGCCAGGGGTACGGCACCGGACTCGAAGGGCTGGCGCGGGACTTCGGCATCACCGTGGACGACCCCCAGCCCGCCATGCCCCCGCCCCGCCACGCCGGTGCGGCGCCCACCGCCCCCACCCCGCCCGCCCGGCCCGTGACGCCCACACCCGTACCGCCCCCGCCGCCCGCGCCCACACCGCCCCCGGCGCCCACTCCGGTGTCCCTCTCCAAGGTCACCCTGACCAAGGAGGCGCCCACCGTCTCCCTCGCCAAGCAGGGCGGCACCTCCGGCGCACTGCGCGTGAACCTCAACTGGGAGGTGCGCAAGCAGTTCCGCGGGTGGGGCGCCAAGCGCGGCCGCGCCGTCGCCCACCACTCCGACCTCGACCTCGACCTGTGCGCCCTGTTCGAACTGTCGGACGGCAGCAAGGGCGTCGTCCAGGCCCTCGGCAACACCTTCGGCGACCTGCGCCGGCCCCCGTACATCCACCTCGACGGCGACGACCGCACCGGCGCGGTGGCGACCGGCGAGAACCTCACCGTCAACCTCGACCACCGGGACGCGTTCCGCCGGATCCTCGTCTTCGTCACCATCTACGAGGGCGCGCGCAGCTTCGCCGACCTGAACGCGACGGTCACCCTCACACCGCAGCACGGCGCCCCCGTCGAGTTCTTCCTCGACGAGTGCACCGTCCCCTCCACGGTCTGCGCCCTCGCCCTGATCACCCGCCACGGGGACGACCTGGTCGTCCAGCGCGAGGCCCGCTACCTCGTCCCGGAGCGCGGCGTCAGCCCCCAGCGGACCATCGACCACGCCTACGGCTGGGGCATGAACTGGACACCGGGCCGCAAGTGAACCGCTACCGCTCCGAAACGGCCTGCGGCGCGCCGTACGTACGCCCCTTCCAGGCCGCGCCCCGCCCACGGTGGTGCCGCAGCGCCGAGTCCACCGTCATCAGCAGGTAGAGGAAGGCCGTCACCGGCAGCAGCACGGCCCCCCGCAGCGGCTGCCGGTAGTAGCGCAGCATCGGCACGTACGTCCCCGCCATCACGGCCCACGCGGCGCCGCCCGCCCACGCCGCCACCGCGTCACCACCCGCGACCCCCGCCGCCAGACACAGCGGGGGCGCCAGGTACACCAGGGCCAGGCCCGCGACGGTGCAGGCCAGCACGGCCACGCTGTGCCGCAGCTGCGCGTACGCGCTGCGCGCCACCATCCGCCACAGGTCCGCGAGCCGCGGGTAGGGCCGCACGCTGTCGACGTGGTCGGCCAGCCCCAGCCAGATCCGCCCGCCCGAGCGGCGCACCGCCCGCGCCAGGGCGACGTCGTCGATCACCGCGCCCCGGATCGCCCCGGGCACCCCGGCCCGTTCGGCCGCCGCCGTCCGCAGCAGCACGCAGCCGCCCGCCGCGGCCGACGCGCGGGCGCGGTTGACCCACCGGAACGGGTACAGCTGGCAGAAGAAGTAGACGAAGGCCGGGACGACGAGCCGCTCCCACCCGCCCGCCACCCGCAGCCGCGCCATCTGCGACACCAGGTCGAGACGGTGCGAGGTGGCGGCCGCCACCAGGCGGCGCAGGCTGTCCGGCGCGTGCGCGATGTCGGCGTCCGTCAGCAGCAGGAAGTCCGTACCGCCCTCCCCGTGCCCGCGCGCCACCGCGATGCCGTGCCGCACCGCCCACAGCTTGCCCGTCCAACCGCGCTCCGGCGGCCCGGGGCTGACCACGTTCAGCGGCAGCCCGCCCCCGTGCCGCCACGCGCACCGCTCCGCCAGAGCCCGCGCCAGCTCCCCCGTCCCGTCCGTGCTGCCGTCGTCGACGAGGACGATCTCCGCCCGGCCCGGGTAGTCCTGGCGCAGCAGTGAGGTCAGGCTCACCGGCAGCACCTCCGCCTCGTCCCGGGCCGGGACGACGACGGCCACCGAAGGCCAGGCGACGGGCTCGACGGAGCCGCGGGGGAGCCGCTGGTCGGTACGCCAGAACAGGCCCTGCCCGAGGAGCAGCCACGCCCACGCGACGCACGAAACAAGGGCGATCCACGCAATCAAACTCATTCGCGGCAGTCTGCCCCACATCGGGGCGCGCGTGAGGGCGGTCGGCTAGGGTGACCGGGTGAAGATCGCGCTCATGGACTCCGGGATCGGCCTGCTGGCGGCGGCCGCCGTGGTGCGCCGGCTGCGGCCGGACGCCGAGCTCGTGCTCTCCTCCGACCCGGACGGCCTCCCCTGGGGGCCCCGTACCCCCGAGGACGTCACCACGCGCGCGCTGGCCGTGGCCCGTGCCGCCGCCGCCCACGCGCCCGACGCCCTCGTGGTCGCCTGCAACACCGCCTCCGTCCACGCCCTGCCCGCCCTGCGCGCCGAGCTGGAGCCGGGCATCCCCGTCATCGGCACCGTACCGGCGATCAAGCCGGCCGCCGCGGGCGGCGGGCCCGTCGCCATCTGGGCCACCCCGGCCACCACCGGCAGCGCCTACCAGCGGCGGCTGATCGCGGAGTTCGCGTCCGGTGTGGACGTCACCGAGGTGCCCTGCCCGGGCCTCGCGGACGCCGTGCAGTACGCCGACGAGCGGCGCATCGACGCGGCGGTCGCCGCGGCGGCCGCCCTCACGCCGGCCGGCGTCACCAGCGTCGTCCTCGGCTGCACCCACTACGAGCTGGTCGAGGAGCGCATCCGCGCGGCACTGCGCCCCGTCACCGGCCGGGACGTCGCCCTGTACGGCTCCGCGCATGCCGTCGCCGCGCAGGCCCTGCGCCGCGTGGGCGCCGACCCACGGCCGGACGCCGCCCCGGCCGGGTACACCGGCCCCGCGCTCACGGTGCTCCTCAGCGGTCGCCCCTCCGCCCTGCCCCCGGAGGCCCTCGCCTACCCGGAGGGCCGCCTGCTGCTGGCACCCACGGCGGCGGCCTGACGACCACCTCACCCGGACGCCCCGGACCGTGGGCCACGCCGGACCCGGCTCGGTAGGCTCCGCACCATGAGGGAGCCCCGGGACCCGGAGACGACCCCGCCCCGCGCCGAGCGCCCCTCCCCGGACTTCGTGCCGGCCGTGCCGGAGACCTGGAAGGGACGGGCGACCAACCGCGTGCAGTGGCTGCTCGCCGCGGGCGGAGCCGCCTGTCTCGCCCTCGGCGTCGCGCTCGCGTTCGGCGCCGCGTGGACCGCGGGCGTCACCGCCGTACTGATGGCCGTCGTCGGCTGCGTCACCGTCGGGCTCCTCGTCCTCTTCGGGACCCTCGCCTTCGTCCACGTCGAACTCATCGTGGACCGGCACGCCCTGGAGGTGCGCTGCGGCCACATGGGGCTGCCGCGCCGCCGGATCCCGCTCGACCACGTGGTCGGCGCGGAGTTCGACCCCCGCGTCACCCCCCGGCACTGGGGCGGCTGGGGCTACCGGTGGCGCCCGGAGCAGGGCACGGCCGTCGTCGTACGCCGCGGCGAGGGCCTGGTCCTCACCCTCGGGGACGGCCGCAGCTTCACCGTGACCGTCGACGACGCCGAGACCGCGGTCCGGGTCATCCGCCACCGCCTGCACCTGCGCCGCGGACCAGACCCGCCACCGCTCCGCAAGGGCGCCGGGTAACGGCCCACGGCGAGTGGCGGGGCCGTGGTGGGTCGCCCCCGCAGGGGTCGGCGACAGCGGGTCCACGTCGGCGGTACCCGAGGCCGCCGACCCCGAGGAGGTGACCCGCCGCGGCCCCGCCCCACCCGCCGCGGCCCCGCCCCACCCGCCGCGGCCCCGCCCCACCCGCCGCGGCCCCGCCCCACCCGCCGCGGCCCCGCCCCACCCACCGTCCCGCCCGCTCGTCGTCCCGTCCCCCGGGAACCCGACACCGGCGCCGCGCCGGCCCACGCCCCGACGGCCCCGGACCCACCGCCCCACCCACCCACCGCCAGACGGTCCGGGCCCAGCGGTCCCCCTCCCCGGCGGCCGGCGACGCGCCGTAGACTCCGGCAGGTGAGCGCCACCATGACCCCCCTCGCCGTACCCGGTCCCCCCGAGCAGGGGGAGCCCCGCCGAGGGCGGTGGCCGCGGCGGCTCGTGCGGCCGGGAGCGGCGCTGCTGGCCGGGGTCGTGCTCTTCCTGAGCTTCCCGCCACGCCCCCTGTGGTGGCTCGCGCCCCTCGCCTTCGCCCTCCTCGGGTGGACCCTGCGCGGGCGCCGCCTGCGGGCCGGGTTCGGCTTCGGGTTCCTGACGGGGCTCGGCTTCCTGCTGCCGCTGCTGAGGTGGACCGGCGAGGAGGTGGGACCCGTGCCGTGGCTGGCGCTCGTCACCGTCGAGTCGCTCTTCGTCGCCGCCACCGGTCTCGGTGTCGCCGCCGTCACGCGGCTGCCCGCCTGGCCGGTCTGGGCCGCCGCCGTGTGGGTGGCCGGGGAGGGGTTGCGCGCTCGGGTACCGTTCGGCGGCTTCCCCTGGGGGAAGATCGCGTTCGGCCAGGCGGACGGGGTGTTCCTGCCGCTCGCCGCGGTCGGCGGCACGCCGGTCCTGGGCTTCGCCGTCGCCCTGTGCGGCTTCGGCCTGTACGAGGCGGTCCGCGCGGCCCGTCTCCGCCGCGCCTCCGGCCGGCTCCCGCGCGCTCCGCTCGCCGTGGCCGCGCTCTCCATGCTGGTCCCCGTGACCGGCGCGGCCGCCGCCCGGCCGCTGGTCTCCACGGCGGCCGAGGACGGCACCGCCACGGTCGCCGCCATCCAGGGCAACGTGCCCCGCCTGGGCCTCGACTTCAACGCCCAGCGCCGTGCGGTCCTCGACAACCACGCGCGCCGCACCGAACAGCTCGCCGCCGACGTCGCCGCCGGCAAGGCCGCGCGGCCCGACTTCGTCCTGTGGCCGGAGAACTCCTCCGACCTCGACCCGTACCGCAACCCCGACGCCCGCGAGGCCATCGACCGGGCCGTCCGGGCGATCGGGGTGCCCACGGTCGTCGGCGCCGTCCTCACCCCTGAGACGGGCACGCTGCGCAACACGCTCGTGCAGTGGGAGCCGGGGCGGGGCCCCGTCGCCACGTACGACAAGCGGCACGTGCAGCCGTTCGGCGAGTACATCCCGATGCGTTCCGTCGTCCGCCTCTTCAACGAGGACGTGGACCGGGTCAGCCGCGACTTCGGCCCCGGCACCGAGGTCGGTGTCTTCGACCTCGCCGGCACCCGCGTCGGCCTCGCCACCTGCTACGAGGCGGCGTTCGACTGGGCGGTCCGCGACACCGTCACGCACGGCGCGCGGTTGATCTCCGTACCCAGCAACAACGCGACCTTCGGACGCACCGAGATGACCTACCAGCAGCTCGCGATGGACCGTGTGCGGGCGGTCGAGCACAGCCGCACCGTGGTCGTCCCCGTCACCAGCGGCGTCAGCGCGATCATCCTGCCGGACGGCGGGGTCGTCCGGCAGTCGCGGCTGTTCACACCGGACGCCCTGGTGGCCGAGGTGCCGCTGCGTTCCTCGCTCACTCCGGCGACCCGTCTGGGCGTCTGGCCGGAGGCGGCGCTCGCCGCGCTCGCCCTGGGCGGTCTCGGCTGGGTGGCGGTCCGTGCCCGGGCCGCGCGCCGGGGGAGGACCGCACCGAACCAGTAGGGTCGTTCGTATGGGGACCCCCGATTTCATCAAGGCTCTCAGGGCGTCCGCCGGGCACCAGCTCCTGCTGCTGCCCGGCGTCACCGCCGTGGTCCTGGACGACGAGGACCGGGTGTTGCTGATGCGACGCGTCGACGACGGCAAGTGGGCGTTGATCGGCGGCATCGCCGAGCCGGGGGAGCAGCCGGCCGTCACCGCGGTCCGCGAGGTGTACGAGGAGACCGGCGTCGAGTGCGTCGCGGAGCGCGTCGTCATGGTGGCCGCGCAGCCGGAGCCCGTCACGTACCCGAACGGTGACCAGTGCCAGTACATGGACATCGTCTTCCGGTGCCGCGCCACGGGCGGGGAGGCCCGTGTCCACGACGACGAGGCGCTGGAGGTCGGCTGGTTCCGCGTGGACGCGCTGCCCCGGCTGCACGAGAGTCAGCTGTTCCGCATCAAGCAGGCGCGCACCGACGCCCCCACATGGTTCGCCACCACCCCTGCTGACTGAAGTATGGCCGCCGCCCACATCAGCGAACGAACACCGGCTCCGTACGGTGCGAACCATGACGACGCCACTCCCACCCACCGCGCCACCCCCGCCCACGGCCCCGGCTCCACCTACTGCCCCACCCACCGCCCCGCCCACGGTCCCGACTCCACCCCCGGCCCCGACTCCGCCCCCAGCCCCGGCCCCGCCCGCGGCCCGGATCCCACCCCCTTCCCCGAGCCCGGCCCCGTCCACGGCCACGACTCCGCCCCGCCCGGTCGGGCTCGACCTGGCGGGCCGCACCGCGCTGGTCACCGGCGCCGCCGCCGGCATCGGCCGCGCCTGCGCGCTGCGGCTCGCGGCCGCCGGTGCCCGGGTACGGGCCGTCGACCGGGACGCGGACGGCCTGCGCGCGCTGGAGGCCCAGGCGCGTGAACTGCCCGGTACGGTCCGGCCGCAGGTGCTCGACCTGACGGACCTGGACGCGGCCGAGGCGGCGGCCGCCGGCGTCGACGTCCTCGTCAACAACGCCGGGCTGCAACACGTGCGGCCCCTGGAGGACTTCCCGCCCGAGGTCTTCCACACGGTGCTCACCGTCATGCTGGAGGCTCCGTTCCGGCTGATCAGGGGCGCCTTGCCGCACATGTACGGCCAGGGTTGGGGCCGTATCGTCAACATCTCCTCCGTCCATGGGGTGCGCGCCTCTGCCTTCAAGTCCGCCTATGTGGCGGCCAAACATGGTCTGGAGGGGTTGTCCAAGACAGCCGCGCTGGAGGGCGCGCCCCACGGGGTCACGTCCAACTGCGTGAGCCCCGGGTACGTGCGCACGGCGCTCGTGGAGCGGCAGATCGCCGATCAGGCGGCGGCCCACGGCATCCCGCCCGAGCGCGTCCTGTCCGAGGTGCTGCTCAGGGACACGCCCCTCAAGCGGCTGGCGGAACCGGAGGAGGTGGCCGAGGCCGTCGCCTACCTCTGCACGCCGTCGGCGGCCTTCGTCACCGGCACGTCCCTGACCCTCGACGGCGGCTGGACGGCCCACTGACCCCGCACGACTCGGTGACCGGAACCCGGGCCGGACCGTCGTCCACAGGTCTGGTGCACCCCGACACACGGCAGGTATCCCTGTGACCATGTCCGAGGACCAGCACCCGCTACCCGACCCCCGCCCGCCCGCTCACCCCCGCCCGCCCGCTCACCCTCGCCCGCCCGCTCACCCAGGCCCGCCCGCTCACCCAGGCCCCGACGCACGCCCCGGCTCCGCTCACTCCCACCCCCACCCCGAGCCGGACGCCTACCTGGAGCTGCTGGCGCGGGGCGCGGCCGCGGAGGCGTACGACCGCCCGGTGCTCCTGGCCCGGGCGGGCGGCGCGGACGCCGCCGCGCTCGCCGAACTGGAGCGCGCCAAGCAGCTCGCGCTGCGCGTGCGCGCCGAGTTGGAGGGGCGCCGACGCCGCGAAGCGGAGCTGTCCGCCCTGTTCGAGACGGCCCACGACCTGGCGGGCCTGCGGGACCTCGACGCGGTGCTCCGCGCCATCGTGCAGCGCGCCCGCTCCCTCCTCGGTACCGAGGTCGCCTACCTCAGCCTCAACGACCCGGTCGCGGGCGACACGTACATGCGCGTCACCGACGGCTCGGTGTCGGCGCGTTTCCAGCAGCTCCGCCTCGCGATGGGGGAGGGTCTCGGCGGGCTGGTCGCGCAGACGGCCCGCCCGTACGTGACGGACGACTACTTCGACGACGACCGGTTCCGGCACACGCGGACCATCGACGCGGGCGTGCGCGACGAGGGCCTGGTCGCCATCCTCGGGGTGCCGCTGACGCTGGGCAGTCAGGTGATCGGCGTCCTGTTCGCCGCGGACCGCCGCGCGCGGGTCTTCGAACGCGAACAGGTCGCCCTGCTCGGCTCGTTCGCCGCCCACGCCGCGGTCGCCATCGACACGGCGAACCTCCTGTCGGAGACCCGCGCGGCCCTCACCGAGCTGGAGCGCGCCAACGGCATCATCCGGGACCGCAGCGGCGTCATCGAGCGGGCGTCGGAGGTCCACGACCGGCTGACGGAGCTGGTGCTGCGCGGCGGTGGCGTCCAGGACGTGGTGGACGCGGTGTCGGAGGTCCTCGGCGGCACGGTCGAGTTCACCGAGGCGCCGCGGCACCGGGCGTCCGCCGACGGCCGTGCGGTGCTGCGCGGAGCGGACGTCACCGCCGCGGTGTCGGCGGGCGGCGAGGTGTTCGGCGCGCTGGTCCTCCGGGGCAACGCCCGGCTCGACCCTGTCGACCGGCGGACCCTGGAGCGCGCCGCCATGGTCACGTCCCTGCTGCTCCTCGCCCGCCGCTCCGCCGGCGAGGCGGAACAGCGGGTCCGGGGCGAGCTGCTGGACGACCTGATCGACACGCCGGACCGCGACCGGGGGCTCCTGGAGGAGCGGGCGGCCCGGCTGAGCGCCGACTTCGACGTACCGCACGTGGTCCTCGCCGCGCGGGTGGACCGCCCGGCAGCGGAGGAGCACGCCCGTGCCGACCGGCGGCGGTTGTGGTCCGCGGCCTCCCACCTCGCCGCCACCCACCGGGGCCTGGCCTCCACCCGGGACGGCGGTACGGTCCTGCTGCTGCCGCTGCGCCCGGGGGACACCGCGGCGGCGGTCGCCCGCCGTACCGCCCTCGACCTGGGCCGCACCCTGCGCGAGCCGGTGACGGTCGGCGCGTCGTGCGCGGTGGAGGCGCCCGCCACCCGCCCGGGCGCCATCGCCCCGGCCTACGCGGAGGCCCGCCGCTGTCTGGACGCACTGGCGCTGCTCGGCCGCACGGGCGAGGGCGCCGCCGTGGAGGAACTCGGCTTCCTCGGTCTGCTCCTGGCGGACACCCGCGACATCGACGGCTTCGTCGACCGTACGATCGGGCAGGTCATCGCCTACGACCGGCGCCGGGGCACCGACCTGGTCGGCACGTTGGACGCGTACTTCGCGAGCGGCATGAGTCCCGCCCGCACCAAGGACCGCCTGCACGTCCATGTGAACACCGTGGCGCAGCGCCTGGAGCGGGTGGCGCGGCTCCTGGGCGACGACTGGCAGTCCCCCGACCGGTCCTTCGAGGTCCGGCTCGCCCTGCGCCTGCACCTGATGGCCCCCGCGCTCACGCGGTGAGGGGCCCGGGCGTCCACGCGCCCCGGCCCCTCACGGCGTCCACGCCTCCCGACCGGACGCCCCCGTACACCTCCGCCTCCGCCTCCACTCACCCGTTCCGCGCCGCTGTGGCGCCGGTGCGGGGTGGGTCGTGCCGGAGCGGGCTGGGAGAGTGGGAGGTATGAACATCGTTCGTCGGAAGAGCGGCGCGGTCACCGGTGACCCGCGGGGGCCGGTGGTGGTGCCGGCCCACGGGGTGGGTGGTGATCAGAACTTTCGGCGCCTGACGTTGCCCGCCCCGGTGGAGGACTACCGGGTGGGGTTCGACTACGTGGGCTCCCGCCGCTCGGACCCGTCCGCCTTCGCGGAGGAGCATCACGCCTCCTTGTCGGGGTACACCCGGGACGTGGTGGAGGTGTGCGAGGCGCTCGACCTGCGCGACGCGGTGTTCGTGGGGCACCCCGTCAGCGCGATGAGCGGCGTGCCGGCCGCCGGCATGGCCGCGGAGCGCGTCGGCGCGAGCACCGACTTCCCGGCGCGCCGGCCATGATGTGCCGCACCGGGCAGCAGCCCGACCCGCAGGGCCGCAAGACGGCGAACGCGACGTTCGCCGCGCTGCTGGAGGACAGCGCCGAGGAACTGTACGACGGCGCTCCGTGCGGGTACCTGTCCACATTGATGGACGGCACCATCGCGAAGATCAACACCCGGCTGCTGGGCTGGCTCGGTCTGGAGCGGGAGGCGGTGGTGGGCCGGATGCGGTTCACCGACCTGCTGACCGTGGGCGGCAGGTTGTACCACGAGACGCACTACGCGCCGCTGCTGCGGATGCGGGGCGAGATCAACGGCATCGCCCTGGAGGTCAGGCAGGCCGGTGGCGGCCGGATGCCGGTCCTGGTCTCCTCCGTCGTCAAGCACGGCAGTACCGGCGACCCGCTGCTGATCCGCACCACCGTCTTCGACGCCCGGGACCGCCGTGCCTACGAAGAGGAACTCCTGCGCGCCCGGCAAGCGGCTGACGGAGCACGCAAGCAGGCGGAGGCCGACCGGGCCCGGCTGCAGGACGTCCTCGCCGTGCTCCAGCAGTCACTGCTGCCCGCCACCCTGGCGCGGGTACCCGGCGTGGAGACGGCCGCCCACTACCGCACGGCCTCCCCGGACCAGCTCGGGGGCGACTTCTACGACCTCTTCCCCGTCGACGGCACGCGCTCCGCCTTCTTCCTCGGTGACGTGTGCGGCAAGGGCCCCGAAGCCGCTTCGGTCACCTCCCTGACCCGCTACACCCTGCGCGCCGCCGCCCTGCACGACCCTGACCCCGTCTCCGCCCTGTCCACCCTCAACCAGGTGCTCCTCGAGCGTTACACCGGGAGCGACCCGCGCTACTGCACCGCCGTCTTCGGCGTCCTCGAGCCCGACCCCGCCACCGGACGGGTCCACGTCCGCCTCGCCTCGGGCGGCCACCCCTCGGCCCTCATCCTGCGCGCCGACGGCACGGCCGACTTCCTGCCCACCCCCGGTGGCCTCCTCGTCGGCATCCTCCCCGCCGCCCCCTTCACCACCGCCACCACCACCCTCACCCCCGGCGACACCCTGCTGCTCTACACCGACGGCCTCACCGAAGCCCGTACCGGTGAGGATCGCACCAGCCTGTACGGGGAGGAGGCCCTGCGCGACTTCGTCGCGGGCCACGCCGGCGAGCCGCCCCAAGCCGTCATCGAGGCGCTGACCGGCCTCCTGGACGGTTTCGGTGACGGCCTCGACGACGACACCGCCCTGCTCGCCCTCGGCGTGCCGGGCCACGCCGCCGCCCCCGAGACGAGGACCGCCGGATGAGCGCGCTGAAGGTCACCACCCGGGACGCCCCGACCGGCCCGGTCCTGAAGATCGTCGGCGATCTCGACTACCACACCGCCGGCGAGCTGCGGGCACGGATCACCACGCTCACCCTCCAGCCGGGCCGGCGCCTCGTTGTGGACCTCGGCGACATGGAGTACTGCGACTCCAGCGGCATCACCGCCCTGATCGTCGTCCGCAACCACGCCCTCGCCGCCGACGCCGACGTCGCGCTCGCCGCGGTCCCCGACCACACCCTGCGCGTCCTGCGCATCGTGGGCCTGGACCAGATCTTCGCCCTCCACCCCCGACCGCGACGCCGCCGGCCGCCTCTGACGGCCGGCTCCGGGGCGCGGGACCGGCGGGTCCGGCCGCGCAGGCAGGCCGGGGCCCTGACGGGTGAACCCCCTCCGCCGTCCGGGCGGAGGAATCCCGCGTCCAGGAAGACCGCGCCACCGCGCGCGGCCGCGTACCGCCCGTACGACGGCCGGCGCGGCGGGCGCCCCCGTGCGTCCAGCGCACGTCGAATCCGTGACGGTCCCCTCGGGGCGGTGTGCGATGCGTCCTTCCCCCACCGCTCCCCTCCCGGGGTCGCCGGCCCCCACGCCCGGGCGCTCCCGGCGCCGCCGCTCGGCACGGGGGCCGGTCCGCTCCCAGGCCGGTGGACCGCGGCCACCGTCACCGCCCGCCGATGCCCCGGGTGGCATGTCTCGACCCGCGTCACCGGGGTACCCGTGCGGGCCCGTACCCGCACCGTCCACCGGAGCGACCTGCCGGGAGTGTGGTCATGACCAGCGCCGTACCCAGCCGGAGCAAGCCGATCGTCGTCGGTGTGGACGAGGGGTCGGGCCAGGAGCGTCTCGTCCTGTTCGCCGCGCGGGAAGCGGCGCTCCGCGGCTGCCCCCTCCAGGTCGCCCATGCCATCCGGTCGCCGCTGACCGGTACGCGCGGCGACGAACCCGTCGAGCACGACGGGGGCTCGGCGGCGAGCGAGGGGGCACGCCTCCTGCGCCGGTACGAGGACCTCGCGCGGTCCGAGTTCCCCGAGGTGGCCGTCGCGGGCGAGCTGCCCTTCGGACACGCGGCGGCCGTACTGGTCGAGTGGTCCCGGGACGCGGAGATGATCGTGGTCGGCCATCGCGGCAGCGGCGGCTTCCCGCGGCTCCCGCTGGGTTCGGTCAGCTGGCAGGTCGCCACCCACGCGCACTGCCCGGTGGTCGTGGTGCGTCCCGGCGTGACCGCGGAGCCCCGGGAGGGCCGCGTCGTGGTCGGCGTGGACACGGGGGACACCTCCCTGGAGGCCCTGGACCTCGCGTACGTGGAGGCCGACCTGCGCGGAGCCCGCCTGGAGCTGGTCCACGGCGCCTTCAGCCCCGGGATGGTCCCCACCGGCCCGATCGGCATGGTGCCCCCAGACTTCGCGGTCCTGGACCAGGGGGCGCGTGACTTCCTCACGAAGGAGATCGACCGACGGCGCGACCGCCACCCCGCCGTGCGGGCCGACCTGCGCATCGAGCACACGCGCCCGGCCACGCTGCTCGCCGAGGCCTCACGTGACGCGTCCCTGCTCGTCGTCGGATCCCACGGCCGCACCGGCCTGCGCAGGCTGATCCTCGGGTCCGTCAGCGCGGAGGTCCTGCACACGGCCGAGTGCCCCGTCGCCGTCACGCCGGCCCCGGGCGCCCCGAACGCCGACTGAACCACTTCCCCGTGCCGGGACGGCGGCGGCCGGCGCACGGCTCCCGGAGGAAGGGTGGCCGCATGAGCACACCACGAGAGCACCCCAAGCCGATCATGGTGGGGGTGGCGGACGGCCCCGTCCCGCACGCGGTCGTACGGTTCGCGGCCCATGAGGCCGCCTTGCGCCACGCGGAACTGCGGATCGTCCACGCCCTGCCGCTCCTGGCCCCGGCCGACGACCACGTTCGTTCGCCGGAGTCCGCGGCGCGCGGCGCCGCGGTCGTGGAGGGCGTCGAGGAACTCGTCCGCCTGCAGTACCCCGACGTCACGGTCACCTGTGCGCTGCCCATCGGGCACCCGGCCGGCATGCTCGTCGACCTCTCCGCGGAGGCCGCACTCGTCGTGCTGGGCCACCGGGGCAGCGGCGGCTTCCCGCGCCTGCCCCTGGGTTCGGTCAGCCGGCAGGTCGCCACGCACGCGCACTGCCCCGTGGTCGTCATCCGGCCGGGACGGACCGCCCACCAGCCGCACGACCGCGTGGTGATCGGGGTGGACGTCGACGACGTCCGCGACGAGGCGCTGGACCTCGGCTACGCGGCGGCCGACCGCCGCGGGGCCCATGTGGACCTCGTGTACGCGCAGGACGCGCGCTTCCCGCCTCCCGCTCCGGTCGGCGTGGTGCCGCCGGTCTTCGGCCTGCTGCCTCCCGGTCCGATCGAACCGCTGCCGGAGGCCGGGGCCGGGCACGACGCGGCGTGCCACCTCCTCCACCGGGAGGTCTCCCGGTTCGGGAGCCGGTACCCGCGGGTGGACGCGGACGCCCACATGGTGCCGGGCCGGCCCGCGGACGTCCTGGTCGAGTGGGCGCGCGACGCGACGCTGCTCGTGGTCGGCTCGCGCGGCCTCACGGGCTTGCGCCGCCTCCTGCTCGGCTCGGTCAGCGCCGAGGTGCTGCACACGGCCGAGTGCCCCGTGGCCGTCGTCCCCGCTCCCGCACGGGACTGACGGTCCCGGCCACCGGGACCGCGGGGCGTGCGGCCACCACGACCGTGACGGTTCAGCCCCCCCGTCACGAACCGCCATGGTCGTCGCGCGGGCCGTCCTCGACGTCGTAGACGAGGAGGCCGTCCGTGCGCAGGCGCACCCCCGGCGTGGGGGAGTGCGGACTCAGCCGGCCGTCGTGCATGAGGTGGCCGACGGGGACGCCGCGTGCCAGGACGGCGAAGTCGGCGATGAGGCGCCGGTGGCACCGCCACCACACCGCTTCGCTGCACATCACCGCCGTGCGGTCCCGCTCCGCCTGCCGCAGCACCCGCTCCACGGCGGCGACGAACTCCGGTGTGCGGGTGTGCCCGGCGTAGCCCCGGAAGGAGGCGTTGCGCCAGACCGTGTCGGGCGAGTCCGGCGACGGCCTGCGGAATCCCCCCAGGTCCGGCTCCCACCGGTACGCGATGCCCTCCTCGGGCAGCCACTCGGCGAGCCGCTGCCGCGACACGTCCGGGTCCCGGCGGCTGCCCGGGGCCGTTCTGACGTCCACCACGGCCGTGACGCCGGCCCGACGCAGCAGCTCCGTCAGCACCGGCCGGCCGGCCGTGCTGTGACCGAAGGTGATCAGCTGCGCCATGGGTCTCCTCCCGGGTGCCGCGTACCGGTCCCGCGGTCGCCGCCGCGGCCGACGCGGCGGAGCGCCGGCCGGCCCCTGACGGGTATCACCGCTCGGACCGGCGCAAACGGAGGGGGGTGCTCGGACCGGCGGACCTCCCCGAGCGCACCACCGGCACCGGCACCGGCACACGGAGTACGGCTCCGACCGGGGTCGCGGGGTCGCCGGGGTCACCGGGGTCGCGGGCGGAGTCCTCGGCGCCGGGGTGGGACCGGCGGGCAGTGTCGTGGAGCGCCGAGGGGACGGGTGACGTGACGGGCGGCTTTCGAGCACGGGGCCACGCGTGAGCGTCTGAGACAGGAGCTGCCGGACCGGCTCACCCCGGTGACGAGCGGCCTCGGCCCGCCGCTCCCGCTCGTCGTCGTCGGCGAGCGCGTAACCGGGCCCGGAACGCCGCTGCACACCGCCTCGGAGGCGACGACGCCCCCGCGGCGGAGGGCCGCGTGGACCGCCCCGGCGCCTGACGCCGTTCTACGCCCCGCGTACGGCGGCGAGGGCCTCTCGCGTGGTCTCTTCGGCGCTGCCGCTGATGGGGACGCGAGCCCCCCGCTCGTCGGCGGCCAGGGGCTCCAGGGTGTCCAGCTGCGAGCGGAGCAGCGACACCGGCATGAAGTGGCCCCGGCGTGCCGCCATGCGTTCGGCGATGAGCTCCGCCGAGCCGTGCAGGTGGACGAAGAACACCGACGGCGCCGCCGACACGAGACGGTCGCGGTAGCGCCGCTTGAGCGCCGAGCAGGTGATGACCCCGCCTCGTTCGCGCTGCTCGTGCAGCCACTGGGCGATGGTGTCGAGCCACGGCCCCCGGTCGGCGTCGTCCAGGGCGACCCCGGCCCGCATCTTGGCCACGTTCTCCGGCGGGTGGAAGTCGTCCGCTTCCGCGAACGGCACCTCCAGGGACCGCGCCAGGGACTGCCCGACCGTCGTCTTGCCGGAGCCCGACACACCCATCACCACGACCAGCGGAGCAATCTCGTCCCACACCATCACCTCAGGCTAACGCAGCATCACGAACCGACGGCCGGCCGGGCCGTGACGACGGACGACCGGAGGGAAGAACTGAGGGACGAACTGAGGGACGACTGGAGGGGCCTGGCGACGATCGCCACGGGGGAGAGGACGAGGAGGCGGAGGGGGAACCCGGGGCGAGCGCGACTCAGAACCGGTACCCGATCTTCTTCTCCCGCATCAGCTCCTCCAGCTCCCTGTCCGTCAGCGGGTGCAGGGAGTCCAGGAAGCGGCGTAGCCCGGCTTCGTCGAGGGTCTGGCTGGTGACCTCGGCCTCCGCGTTCCGGTGGCGGCGCGTGAGGGTGACCGCGCGGGTGCCGCCCGGGAGGTCGCGGACCGTGCGCATCTCGCCGTGCGCGTCCACCGCGCAGGACACGCCCGGCTCCGGGAACTCGGGGCAGCGGAGTGCCGGCGTGAGCGCCGGGCGCATCGCCAGGGACACGTACGCGAACACGTCCTGCCGGACGGCGCGGTACTCGACGCCGAAGTACGCGGAGCCGGCCTCGGCGCGGGAGACCTGCATGCCGGGCGGTGCGGTGCCCAGGTGCATCAGCTCCGGGTTCTCCCGGAACCGCGCGACGTCGGCCTCGTGCCGGTGCCGCTCCGACTGCGCCGGACCGACGAAGCCTCCGTAGGCCACTGCGGCCGCCAACGCCGCCACCGCCCCCGGCCGCAGCCACCGGTCCGGCACGAAGAGCGCCGCGGCCACGGCGTACGGCACCCCCGTCAGCGCGATCCGGGTACCGGCGCTCCCCAGGTCGACGCCCTCGTCGTAGGCGGCCAGCCCTGCCAGGACGCCGAGGGTGCCGAGGACGAAGACCAGTACCGCCCACCCGAGCCGCCGCGGCACGGAGCCGCACAGCGGCACCACGGTCCGCGCCGGTGTGCCCGCCGCGGCCAGCAGGCCGACCGCCGCCGGCACGCCCAGCGCGAGGACCGGCACCGCCGCACCGGCCCCACCGCCCCAGGCCGCCCCCAGCACACCCAGGCCGAGCATCGGCACCGCGGCCGTCATCGCCGCCCACACCAGGAAGAGGTGCAGAACCGTCAGTGTCCTTCCAGCGCTCGTCATGTCGCGGATCCTGTCAGCCGGCGTCCCCGGGCACATGAGTTCCCGTACTCACTGCCGCGTCCGCTTGCCCGGGGCGCGTACCGCGGCGACGAGAACCGGGTACGCCAGTGCCGCCGTGACCGGGACGCGGGCGAGTTCGGTCCGGGGCCGAGGAACACGCACCGGCCGGTGCCCCGCGCGAGCGGTCCTCCCCGTCGGAGGATCCCGGGCCGGCCCCTACAGGTCGATCACGACCTTGACGTCGTCCGGCTGCCGCCGGAACGCGTCGGGGGCGCTTTCGAGCGGCACCCGCCTGGTGATCAGGCGTTCCAGCCAGACCAAATCGGCCTTCACCAGGGCGTCGGCGGCTTGCCGGTAGTGCCGCAGGTTCGCGTTGACGGACCCGACCACGGCGTCGTTCTCCAGCACGATGTCCCGGTTGATCGAGCCGGCGTCCACGGTGACGCGGCGGCCGGCGGGCGACACGCCGGTCAGGCACACCACCCCGTAGGAGGCGGTCCCGGTCAGCGCGGCGAGGACCAGGCCGCCGGCTCCGGTGGCTTCGATGATGACGTCCGGGCAGACCTTCTCGATCACCTGTGTGGCGTCCTCGGTGTGGTACACGGCACCCAGGTCCCGCACCAGCGCGGGCTTCGGCCCGTCGGTCACGCGGTCCAGGACGTGTACCTCCAGTCCGCGCTGCGTACCGAGCAGGGCGGCCAGCAGGCCGATCGGGCCGGCGCCGGTGACCAGGGCCCGCCGCGGCTCGAACCAGGAGCGCCGACCGACGCGCTCCACCTGCTCCCACGCCTTGGCCACGACGGAGGTGGGTTCCATCAGCACCCCGACGGGCTCCAGGTGCGGTTCGAGCCGTACCGCGTAGTCGCTCTCGACGCACCACAGCTGGGAGCCGCAGCCGTCGATCTCCTTGATGCCGCGCTCCGTGTAGCGGCCGTTGCGGCACATGTCGAACTCGCCGTGCGCGCAGGCGCCGCACGGTACCGGATCCGGTCGGCGCACCACCCCGGCCACCAGGTCACCGGCCGCGAAGCCGCTGCCGGGGGCGGCCCGCTCCACGCGGCCCAGTGACTCGTGCCCGAGGACGAGCCGGTCGCGTCCCGGCGGTGCCCATCCGTACCGGCCGTCCGCGATCTCGTGGTCCGTGCCGCAGACACCCATCGCCAGGCCGCGGACGAGGAGCTCCCCGTCCGCGGGGGAGGGGTCGGGGACCTGCCGCACCTCCAACGAGTCCTTCCGGCCGGGCCGTACGGTCAAGGCGCGCATGGGTCGTCCGCCTCCCTCTCCACTCGCTCGTCGTGTCCGTCCGTGCCGATCACGGCCGTCCGGCGCGGCGCTGCCGCCCCACGACCGGCCGTCCGCGAGTCCGGTCGGTCCGGCGGCGGGTGAGCGGCACGCCCAGCGGGACGTGTACCTGTTTCGGCGCCGAGTACGCACGCGCGCGGCGCCGGACGGCTGCCAGGCCCGTGCGCACCGGCTGCGGTTCGACCAGCGAACGTCCCACGGGGGACCCTGCTCCTGCCGCTCCTGCCGCTCCTGCCGCTCCTGCCGCTCCTGAGGCGGGGCCCGGGGCTCAGCGCCACCGGGTGGCGGCGTCGGCGTCGTGGTCGGTCCCCGTCCGCTCGGCCGGCGCGTCGTCCTCACCACCCGGAATGCCGGCGAGGTCGTCGACCTCGAAGAGCCGCGCGATGGGGACATCGGTGCTGCTGTGGGCGACGATCGAGAAGGCGATGCAGACCGCGATCAGGGTGTACGCCTCCTCGCCCTGCGGGATGCCCGCCTGGAGCACCAGCAGCCCGTACACGACGGACGCGAAGCCCTTGGGCCCGAACCAGGCGGCCACGAGCCGCTCGCGGCGGTCGAACGCCGTACCGATGAGCGACAGCAGGAGCGACGCCGGGCGGATGAGCACGATCGCCAGGACCACCGCGACGTACCCGCCCACGGAGAGGTTCCCGAAGAGGTGTGGCGTCAGCAACGCACCGAAGACCAGCAGGGCGGCGAACTTCGCCAGCTCCGCCAGTGCCTCGCCGAGGGGCTCGAACGCCGCCTTCGCCTCGGGCGACACGGCGACGATCACGGCGCCCGCGGAGAACGCCGCCAGGTACGGGTTGGCGTGGGTCAGGTGGCACAGGGCGTACAGGAGGATCCCGGTGGCCAGCGGAAGCATCGGCTGCAGCTTCGGCTCCGCGCCGAGCAGGCGGAACCGTACGAGCCCGTTGACCAGCAGCGGCAGCAGCACGCCGAAAGCCAGCCCCAGTCCGAGCTCCAGGGCGATCATCCCGAAGGACGTCTCGGCGTCGCCGTTGCTCGGGCCGGCCGCGGCGATGAGGACCAGGACGACCGGGAGCGCCAGTCCGTCGTTGATGCCGCTCTCCACGTTCAGCAGCTGCCGCAGCTTCGGGGGCACCTCCTTGCGACCCACGATCGCGGAGGCGAACACCGGGTCCGTCGGTGCCAGGACGGCGCCGACGAGGAAGGACGTCGTCCAGTCCAGGCCGACCAGGTAGTGGGTCACCAGCGCCATGCCGAGGAAGGCCAGCGGCATCCCGAGTCCCAGGGCCCGGGCCGGGCTCTTCCAGCCGGACCGCAGCTTGGGGAACGACACGTGCATGCCGTCGGTGAACAGCACCGCGAACAGGGCGAGGTCAGCGGTGACCGCGACGATGCCACTGTCCGGCGTGATGTGGATCAGTCCGAGGAACCCGTCGCTGACGAGCGCGCCGCCGACGAGGAAGAGGAAGGACGTGGACAGCACCGTCCGGGCCGCGAGCCCGGAGAGCAGCACCGCGACGAGCAGAGCGGCGCCGAAGACGGCTACGAGCACCATGCGAGAGACTCCCGTTCCAGCGAGGACAGCTGTTCCCTGTTCGCCGACCAGCCTTGCCGCCGGCACTCCGCCGC
The DNA here is from genome assembly GCF_024600715.1 of Streptomyces changanensis. NCBI lineage: Bacteria > Bacillati > Actinomycetota > Actinomycetes > Kitasatosporales > Streptomycetaceae > Streptomyces > Streptomyces changanensis. The sequence continues at coordinate 624,542 of NZ_CP102332.1, read as the reverse complement.
GGACCCTTCCCGTTCCTCACGCGTCCCTGACAGGGGGTCCGGCGTACGCCCGGCCCGGCCACGCCGCCGGCCCTCGGCAACGACCGCGCGCCTACCCGCTGACGGCCGGCTCATGAGAAGACCGGGACGACCGGGAAGACGGGGCCGGTCGGGGACGACCGGGAAGACCGGCCGAACACGCGGCACGCCACCGCGGGCACCGGAGAGGCGTGCCGTACCCCCGGACGACCCAGGCGGTATCCGCCGCTCCCCGCGACTCATGCCCCGGCCCCGGTCGGGGCCACCGGCGCGTCCCCCTGCCGGGGTGGCGCCGGCCGTCGCCGCGGACCGGTGGGCGTCCCGCGCGGCGCGGTGCCCCGGCCGAGGAGATCGGCGAGGCCGCCCCGCGTCGCGGCGACGACGACCCGGTCCTCGGGGCGCAACACGTAGCCCGGGTGGAGGTCCCACAGCAGCTGGGGGCGCTCACCGTCGCGGTGCGCCGAGGCGAGGTCGGGGCGGCGGGCGGCGGGGGCGGCCGTGTCGAGGGCGACGATCCGCCAGGCACCCGGCCGGAACGCCTCGGCGACCGTGCGGCCTTCGAGCCGGGGCTGCCCGGCCACGAGCAGGGCGGCGAAGACGAGGACCTTCCGTTCGACGGGGATCGCGCCCAGGACCTGGCGGCCCATCATGGCGCCGGCGAACGCGGGCGCGGCGAGGTGGGTGACGCTGCGGCTGCGGGTGAGCGCGTCGGGGTGCGCGGCGCGCAGGGTGCGGTGCACGGCGGTGGCGAAGTCGTCGTCGTACAGGCGGAGCGCCACCCGCAGGTCGGTCCTGAGGGTGCGTGCGGAGAGGGTGGCTTCGAGGTTCGTCGTGTCCGAGCTGGTGAGCGCGAGCAGCGCGTGCGCGCGGTGGACCTTGGCGGCCTCCAGGACGCCTTCCTCGGTGACGTCGCCGAGCACGACCGGTACGCCGAGGCGGCGGGCGAGCGGCAGACCGCGGGCGTCGGGGTCCTCCTCGACGCAGACGACGGGGATGTCGAGTTCCCGGAGGCGGGTGAGGACGCGGGCGCCGACCTTGCCCAGGCCGAGGAGCACGACGTGGCCGGACAGGCCGCGCGGCGGCCGGCGCAGCGCGCCCGTGGCGCGGAACGTGCCGAGCGCTTCGAGGGCGCCGGCGACGAGGAGGGGGAGCAGGGCGAGGCCGACGAGCCCGGCCAGCAGCTGGAGGACCTGACGGGTGACCGGCTCGTCGACGGCGGGGTCATTGATCGAGAACAGGTCGAGCAGAGTGAGGTAGGCGGCGTGCACGGGGTCGGCGTCGGTGAGCACGGTGGTGGTGACCGTCAGGGCGAGCACCGAGGCGACGATGCCCGCGAGCGCCCATCGCAGCCGGGCCGAGAACAGCTCGCCGAACCGGGCGCCACTCCGGGAGAGGCGGCGTGGCGGACGGACGGGGGCGGCGTGGCGGACGGTCTCCAGGACGACGGTGCCGCGCCCGGCGGCGGCCCGCACGGCCCGGTCGTCGGGCAGCAGCAGCGGTCCCTGGGAGCCGCTCGCGTCGGACCCCTCGGCGCCGGCGGGGTCGGACGTCGTCGACGACAGCAGAGCCAGCGTGCACAGGCCGGGGTCCGGCACCTCGCCCTGCCCGGGAGGGGTCCGTTCCGCCGCGCACAGGAGGAGGCCGTCGGCCTGGACGACCTTGCTCGTCCCGGCGACGGCGGTGGCGGCGAGCGCGGGAGCGGCGGTGTCCGCGTCGGAGAGCACCGTCGTGGAGGCCGCCAGGGCCGCCCGGTCCATGCCGGGCTCGGCCAGGAGGGCCGCCTGGTCGAGGAGTTCCTCCATATGCTGCCCGAGCTTGCGGTTGTACATGCGGACCACCAACCGGAGGCCCGGGCTGAGGCGGCGGGCGGCGAGCGCCGCGCGCAGGTTGGTCTCGTCGTCCTCGTACAAGAGGGCCAGGGCCGCGGCACGGTCGACCCCGGCGTGCAGGAGGGCCGCGTCCGTGGGGGAGTCGGCCGGCACCTCCCGGATCGGCGGGACGTGCCCGCCGTTCGCGTCGTCGGCGGCGGTGCCGACGGACCTCCTGGTCGCCGGGCCGGTCCGGCCCATCGGACCGGCCGCGTGCGACAGGACGCAGGGCTGCCCCTCCAGGCGGACTTCGGCGCCACCGCCGGGGACGACCAGGACGACCGGTTCGCGGTAGACGTCCCACAGTTCGCTGGCCAGACGCCGGGCGAGCCCGTCGTCCCCGCAGACGACCATGTGACCGGTCGGGTGTCCGCCCTGGTCCCGTCGCGGCGGCAGCGCCATGTCTCCCCCTTCGTGTCGGTGTCCCCCCGGACCCGGCCCCCGGACCCCCCGGACCCGGCCCCCGGACCCCCCGGACCCGGCCCCCGGACCCCCCGGACCCGGCCCGCGGCCTGGGGCCCGGTTTGCGGGCCCGGCGGAGTGGGCGAGTGGGCTCGTCGGTACGGCGATGCCCACCGGAGCGGGCGTTCGCGGCGCTCGGGAGGCGCTGCCGGCCGCTGTGGCGTGTGCCGTCCGGGGATCGTCCCACCTGGGTGGGTGGCAGGACACTGCCGGACCCCGGCAGTCTTGCCGCGCGCCCCATGCCGCTGCCGTGCGCCCGAGGGCCGCGCCCGGCCGGGGCGACCGCCCGGGGACCGGCAGGAAGGGAGCGGGCGCTCCGCGCCACCGGTGGCGGCCGGTGCCCCGCGTGCCGTAGGAAGGGACAGTGGGCGGTCGTCCGGGCTGTGGCCCGCCCAGCGGGTCCCGGCCGCCGGAGGCCCCACGCGACGCGCACCGGCACGGGCAGGGCCATGGGCAGGGGCTTGGGCCCGGGAACGCTCGGAAGAGGAGCAGGGGCATGGTCGAGGTCGTCGCGTACGGGGTGGTGCCCGACGAGCGTCCACTGCTGGAGGCGGCGCTCGCCGACCGGCACCGGGTACGGTGCCTCGACTTCTTCCTCGACGGGGACACCGCGTCGACGGCCGCCGGGTACGAGGTCGTCTGCAGCAGTGTGAACGACGTCCTGGACGCGACCGTCCTCGGGGCCCTCCGCGAGGGGGGCACGCGGATGGTCGTCCAGCGCTCCACCGGATACAACAACATCGACGTCGACGCGGCCCGCAGGATCGGCATCGGTGTGGCCCGGGTGTCGTCCTACTCGCCGTACTCGGTGGCCGAGTTCGCCTGGGCGCTGGCCCTCGCGGTGGACCGCCGGCTGGTCCGGGCGACCGGGCGGACCCGGGAGTTCGACTTTCGCCTGACCGGTCTGATGGGCCGGGACCTGCACGGCCGGACCGTCGGCGTCCTCGGCACCGGCAAGATCGGCACGGCGTTCGCACGGATCGCCCACGGCTTCGGCATGCGGTCGCTCGGCTGGGACGTGACGGAGAACCCCGAGTGTCGGGAGCTGGGCATGGAGTACGTGGAGCGAGACCACCTCTTCGCGGAGTCCGACCTGGTCAGCCTGCACGTACCGCTCGTCCCGCAGACCCACCACCTCGTGGACGCCGCCGCCCTCGCGCTCATGAAGCGGGACGCCATCCTGGTCAACACCAGCCGCGGCGGCCTCATCGACGCCCGCGCCCTGGTGGAGACCCTGCGCGACGGACGCCTCGACGGCGTCGGGCTGGACGTCTACGAGGAGGAGGCGGGGGTCTTCTTCCTCGACAAGTCGCTGGAGGTGATGACCGACGACGTTCTCGCCCGCCTGATGACCTTCCGGAACGTGCTGATCACCTCCCACCAGGCGTACTTCACCCGGGACGCCGTCGGGCAGATCGTCGACACCACCGCCCGCAACATCGACGACTACCTCGCCGGGCGCACCGGCGACGACGTCCTGGTACCGCCGGGACCCTCCGGCCGCCGGTGACCGCGGCCCCCGGTGACGGAGCCGGGTCCGTGCCGGTCGGGAGGTCCTACCGGTCGTCAGGTCCGTACCGGTCAGGCCCGTCCCCGTCGGGGGTCCGTGCCGGCCGGGCGGTCGGCGACGGGCCCGCCGGCGCGCACGGTCCGGATTCCCGGTCGACGTCCAGGACGTCCGACAGGGGCCGTCGCGGGCTCGCCGGGGTCTGCGGCCCGTAGCCGAGGCGGATCAGCGTCTGCGGGTAACCCGTCCCCGACACCGGATCGCGCAGGACCCAGCGCAGCTTCGGCCACTCGACGGCCTTCGAGTCGAGGGACGTGGAGAGCCCCTCCCGCGTCGCCCGCAGCAGCGTGGCGGGACCGGCCCGCCCCGACGGACGGGCCCGCGGGCCCGCGGGCCCGCCAAGGCCGACCGTCCCGTGGGGGCCGGCCGTCGGACCGGTCAGCCGTCCCGGTCCCCCGTGACCAGCACGACGTCCAGACGGCGCGGGCCGTGGACGCCCTCGACGCGGTCGAGCTCGATGTCGCTGGTGGCCGACGGCCCGGAGATCCAGGTCAGCGGACGCGTCGGATCGAGGCGGGCGAGGGCCTGCGACACGGAGGAGACGACCTGGTCGGGGACGCGGACCACGCAGACGTGGTGGTCGGGGACGAGCGTGATGCGCCGCCTGCCCTGGTCGGGCCCGCCGTCGAGGACGATCGTGCCCGTCTCCGCGACGGCCAGCGCGCACCCGGTGACCACGCTGTCCACGGCGTCCGACTCCCGTGCCGTCGCCTCCTCCCGGTCGTGCACCCGGGTCGCGTCCACCGCCGCCAGCCAGGAGGCCGGCAGCGCCGGCGGCACCAGCACCGACGCCGCGCCCCGGGCCGCGAGGAGCCCCGCCAGCAGCTCCGGCAGGCCGTCCCGCGCGACACGGTGCACGACCGCCCGGTACTCGGCGAGGTTGCGGGCCAGCAGGTCGACGGTCTCCTCGCCCCGCTCGCCGTGCACCCGCGCGTACGCGCGCTCCACCGGCACGTCCTCCGGCCGCTCGCCGCGCGGCACGTCGGCCAGGGCGCGGCGCACCCGGGCCAGGACCCGTTCCCTGTCGCCGTTCATCGCGTGCCTCCCCGCGTCCGCTGCCACCAGTCCCGGAACGACTCCGCCGGCACGTCGGGCAGCGCGCGGCTGTCCGTCCACGCCCGCCCGGGGCCCGGCAGCCGCCGGGGGTGCCACCGCCGGGTGCGGGCGGCCAGACGCTGCCCGGCGCGCAGGGCCGCCGGGTGGTCGAACACCCAGCGCGCGGCGCGCATCGCGGCCCGTTCCGCCGCGTGGCCCTTCGCCGGCCGCAGGGTGACCCGTACGCCGCGCCGTGTCGTCTCGCCGCCCTCGACGACCCGTTCACGCAGGTGCACCAGGACCTCGGGGATGTCGATGGCGACGGGGCAGACGTCGTAGCAGGCGCCGCAGAGGGTGGAGGCGTACGGGAGGGAGGCGTCGAGCGGCGTGGTCGTGCCGCGGAGTTGGGGGGTGAGGATCGCGCCGATGGGGCCCGGGTAGGTCGAGCCGTAGGCGTGGCCGCCGGCGCGTTCGTAGACGGGGCAGACGTTGAGGCAGGCGGAGCAGCGGATGCAGCGCAGGGCCTGGCGGCCGACGGTGTCGGCGAGGGCGTCGGTGCGGCCGTTGTCGAGGAGGACGAGGTGGAAGGCGCGGGGGCCGTCGCCGTCGCTGGTGCCGGTCCAGGTGCTGGTGTAGGGGTTCATGCGCTCGGCGGTGGAGGAGCGGGGGAGGAGCTGGAGGAAGACCTCCAGGTCCTGCCAGGTGGGGACGGTCTTCTCGATGCCGACGACGGAGATGAGGGTCTCGGGGAGGGTCAGGCACATGCGGCCGTTGCCCTCGGACTCGACGACGACGAGGGTGCCGGTCTCGGCGACCATGAAGTTGGCGCCCGAGACGGCGACCTTGGCGCGGAGGAACTTCTCGCGCAGGTGGAGGCGGGCGGCTTCGGCGAGGTCGGCGGGGGCGTCGGTGAGGTCGCCGGGCGCGGGACGGCCCCAGTCGGCCATGTGCCGGGTGAAGATGTCGCGGATCTCGGTGCGGTTGCGGTGGATGGCGGGGACGAGGATGTGGGACGGACGGTCGTCGCCGAGCTGCACGATGAGTTCGGCGAGGTCGGTCTCGTAGGCGCGGATGCCCGCCGCGGCGAGCGCTTCGTTGAGGCCGATCTCCTGCGTGACCATCGACTTGACCTTGACGACCTCGGTCTCGCCGGTCGCCCTCACCAGGTCGGTGACGATGCGGTTCGCCGCGGCGGCGTCGGCCGCCCAGTGCACCGTCCCGCCCGCCGCGGTGACGGCCTGCTCCAGCTGGACCAGGTAGTGGTCGAGGTGGCGCAGGGTGCGGTCCTTGATCTGCTTTCCGGCCTCGCGGAGTTCGGCCCAGTCGTCGAGTTCGGCGACGGCGGCGGCGCGCTTGTCGCGAATGGTGCGGGTGGCGTGCCGCAGGTTCCCGCGCAGGGTCTCGTCGCGCACCGCCTGCCGCGCCGCCTGCGGGAACGACGGCATGCCGAGGTACGTACCGCTCATGCGCGGGCCTCCTCTGCGGTGCTCGCGAGGATCTCGGCGATGTGCACCGGCCGGACCCCTGCCCCCATGCGGCGGATCATGCCACCGAGGTGCAGCAGACAGGAGTTGTCGGCCGCGCACAGGGCGTCTGCGCCGGTGGAGGCGGCGTGGCGCACCTTGTCCGCGCCCATCGCCGCGGAGACGTCGGCGTTCTTCACGGCGAACGTGCCGCCGAAGCCGCAGCACTCCTCGGCACCGGGCAGTTCCACGAGCCGCAGCCCCCGCACGGCCCGGAGCAGCCGGTACGGCCGGTCCCCGAGGCCGAGACCGCGCAACCCGTGGCACGTCGGGTGGTAGGTCACGGTGTGCGGGTAGTACGCGCCCACGTCCGTGACGCCCAGGACGTCCACGAGGAACTCCGTCAGTTCGTACGTCTTCGGGACGACGGGCGCGACGGCGAGGGCGAGCCCGTCCCCGCGGCCCTCCGCCCGTGCCCGCTCGCCCATGCGCGGGTACAGCTCGCGCACCATGGCCCCGCAGGAGCCGGACGGGGTGACCACCGCGTCGTAGCCGCCGAACACCTCGGCGAACCGGCGGGCGAGCGGCTCCGCCTGGCGCCGGTACCCGGTGTTGTACTGCGGCTGCCCGCAACACGTCTGCGCCGAGGGGAAGTCCACGTCGACGCCCAGGCGGGCCAGGAGTCTCACCACGGCACGGCCCGTGCCCGGATGGAGCGCGTCGTTGACACAGGTGAGGAAGAGGGCGACACGCATCGCGGCTCCTTCGGTCTCGATCGGTGGGGCTCCGGGTGGGCACGGTGTCAGGAGTCGTACCCACCCGGAGGTATCACGGCCGGGTCCGCCCGGCGACCCGTCGGGCCGCCGCGTCCCACGCGGCCCCGTCACCCGAGGGCTCGTACCGGCGCAGCGGCTGCGTGCGGGCGACGAGCCCGCGCATGGCGGCCCGGTCGCCGACGAGGCCGTGCGCGCGCGCCTGGACGAGGACGTTGCCGAGCGCGGCCGCTTCGGCCGGGCCCGCGACGACGGGCAGTCCGCACGCGTCGGCCGTGAGCCGGCACAGCAGGGCGTTGCGGGCGGCGCCGCCGACCACGTACACCACGTCGACCGGGTGGTCGGCGAGCCGCTGCGCCTCCTCGACCGCCCGGCGGTGTGCCAGCGCGAGCGAGTCGAGGACGCAGCGGGTCGTCTCCCCGCGCGTCGAGGGGACCGGCTGGCCCGTGGACCGGCACGCGTCGGCGATCCGCTCCGGCATCCGGCCCGGCGGGAGGAACGCGGGGTCCGACGCGTCCACCACCGACCGCAGGCCCGGCACCGCGGCCGCCTCCCGCAGGAGGGCCCCGACGTCGTCCTCGGCCCAGGCACGCATGCATTCCTGGAGCAGCCACAGGCCCGTGATGTTGCGCAGGTAGCGGACGGTGCCGTCGAGCCCGAGTTCGTTGGTGAAGTTCGCGGCCCTGCTCGCCGCCGTCAGGACCGGCGCGTCGAGTTCCAGCCCGACCAGCGACCAGGTGCCCGTGCAGATGTAGGCGAAGCGTTCGCCGTCGCGGGCCGGTACGGCGACCACGGCGGAGGCGGTGTCGTGCGACGCCACGGTCGTGACCGGTACGGGGTCCGCCCGGCCGAGGTGCTCCCGCACGTGCGGCAGGAGCGTCCCGGCCGGATCGCCCGGGTGCCGGAACGGCGCGAACAGGCCGAGGTCGATGCCGAACGCCTCCGCCACGTCGGCCGCCCAACGGCCCGTGCGGGGGTCGAGCAGCTGGGTCGTCGACGCGTTGGTCACCTCCGTGCCCGCCTCGCCCGTCAGCCAGTACGTGATCAGGTCGGGCACCAGCAGCAGGCGCCGCGCGGCGGTGAACTGGGCGCTGTCCCGGGCGGCCAGCAGCTGGTGCAGGGTGTTGAACGGGGCGTCCTGGACGCCCGTCCGGGCGTACAGCCGCTCCGCCGGGACCGTCCGCCGGGCCCGCGCCGCCACGCCCTCGGTACGGGCGTCCCGGTAGTGCGCCGGGGGGCCGAGGAGGTGCCCGTCGGCGTCGAGCAGGCCGTAGTCGACGGCCCAGCCGTCGATGCCGACGGACGCCACCGGACCGGCGGCGCGCAGCCCGTCCAGGACGCCCGCGTACAGGGCGAGGACGTCCCAGCGCAGCCCCTCGGGCAGCCGGGCCGGCCGGTTGGCGAACCGCAGGACCTCGGCGAGGTCCAGGTCGTCGGGTGTGACGCTGCCGACCATGACGCGTCCGCTGCTCGCTCCGAGGTCGACCGCGGCGAACGCCGCCGCGCCCCCGCTCACCGCAGGAACGCGGCGGCGACGCCGGCGTCGACGGGCACGTGCAGCCCGGTGGTGTGGGTGAGGTCGCCGCCGGTCAGGGCGAACACCGCGTTCGCCACGTGCTCGGGCAGCACCTCGCGCTTCAGGAGGGTGCGCCGGGCGTAGAACGCGCCGAGCTCCTCCTCCTCGATGCCGTACGTCGCGGCGCGCCGGGCGCCCCAGCCGCCGGCGAAGATGCCGGAACCGCGCACGACCCCGTCGGGGTTGACGCCGTTGACGCGGATGCCGTGCTCGCCCAACTCGGCGGCGAGCAGCCGGACCTGGTGCGCCTGGTCGGCCTTGGTGGCGGAGTAGGCGACGTTGTTCGGGCCGGCGACGACGGCGTTCTTGGAGACGACGTAGACGATGTCGCCCCCCAGGCCCTGCGCGGTCATGATCCGGGCGGCCTCCCGCGAGACGAGGAAGGAGCCCCGTGCCATGACGGCGTGCTGGACGTCCCAGTCCCGCGCCGTCGTCTCCAGGAGCGGCTTGGAGATCGAGATCCCGGCGTTGTTGACGACGAGGTCCACGCCGCCGAAGGCGAGCACCGCGCTCTCGAACGCCGCTCCGACCGCCTCCTCGTCGGTGACGTCGACCGTGACCGGCACGGCGGTGTCGGGGCCGCCGAGCTCCTCGGCGACGGCCGCGGCGCTGCGGGCGTCGACGTCGGCGACGACCACGCACGCGCCCTCGGCGGCCAGCCGGTGGGCGACGGCCCTGCCGATGCCGCTGCCGGCGCCCGTCACCAGGGCGACCCGCGTCGCCAGGGGCCTGGGCTCCGGCATGCGCCGGAGCTTGGCCTCCTCCAACTCCCAGTACTCGATGCGGAACTTCTCCGCCTCCTCGATCGGCGCGTACGTCGACACCGCCTCGGCCCCGCGCATCACGTTGATCGCGTTGACGTAGAACTCGCCCGCCACCCGCGCCGTCTGCTTGTCCCGGCCGAAGGAGAACATGCCGACGCCGGGGACGAGGACGATCGCCGGGTCGGCGCCGCGCATCGCGGGGGAGTCGGGGGCGGCGTGCCGGGTGTAGTAGGCCGTGTACTCGTCGCGGTACGCGGCGTGCAGTTCCGCCAGCCGGCCGACCGTGGCCTCCAGGGGAGCCGTGGCGGGGAGGTCCAGGACCAGGGGTCGCACCTTGGTCCGCAGGAAGTGGTCGGGGCAGGAGGTGCCGAGCGCCGCCAGGCGCGGGTGCCCGGCCCGGGAGAGGAAGTCCAGGACGACGTCCGTGTCGGTGAAGTGGCCGACCTGGGGCCGGTCGTGGGAGGCGAGCGCCCGGACGTACGGGGCGAGCGCGGCCGCCCGCGCCCACCGCTCGGCCGCCGGGAGCGCCTCGTACCCCTGGAGGACCGGGCCGAAGGGCTCGGGGCGGCCGCGCTCGGCGAGGAACGCCTCGGCGGTGCGGATGATGTACAGGGAGTTCGCCTCGCATTCCTCCGAGGTGTCGCCCCAGGCCGTGATGCCGTGGCCGCCGAGGACGCACCCCACGGCCTGCGGGTGGGCCTCCTTGACCGCGGCGATGTCCAGGCCGAGCTGGAAGCCGGGCCGGCGCCACGGCACCCACACGACGCGGTCGCCGAAGCACGCGGTGGTCAGCTCCTCCCCGTCGGCCGCGCAGGCCAGGGCGATGCCGGAGTCCGGGTGCAGGTGGTCGACGTGCGCCGCCTCGACCAGGCCGTGCATCGCGGTGTCGATCGACGGGGCGGCGCCGCCCCTGCCGTGGAGGCAGTGGTCGAAGGCGGCGACCATCTCGTCCTCCCGCTCGACCCCGGGGTAGGTGTCCCGCAGCGACCGCAGCCGGTCGAGCCGCAGCACCGCGAGGCCGGACGCGGTGAGCGTGGCGAGGTCACCGCCCGACCCCTTCACCCACAGCAGGTCGACGTCCGTACCGGTCACGGGGTCCGTGCCGGTGCCCTTCGCCGAGGTGTTGCCGCCGGCGTGGTTGGTGTTGCGCGGATCCGCGCCCAGGCGGTGCGAACGGGCCAGGAGGGCGGCCGGCGCGGGAGGCGGGGGGAGAGCGGAAGACATGCATCGTCCTTCGAGACGTGGCGAACGCGGGGGAGGAGGGAGTCGAACCGGTCGCGAGCGGGGCGGAGCCGTGGGCGGGGCGCGGCCGTGGGCGGGGCGTGGGCGGTACCGGGGTCGGGGTGGGGCGCCGCCGTGAGCGGGGCGGTGCCGGGGTCGGGGTGAGGCGCCGCCGTGAGCGGGGTGGCGGTACCGGGGGCGGGAGGGGGTCGAGGTGGGACGGGCCGCGGGGAGGGGGCCGCGCACGGAGGGCGCGGGCGCGGGGGACGGCGTGGGGCGCGGTCAGGCGCCCCAGCCCGCCGGAGTGCCGCCGACCCGCTCCTCGACGATCCTGCGGGCCCAGCCCGAGCGGGCGTAGGCGGCGAGGGGGTCGGGGTCGAGGCCGCACTCCTCGCGGACCTCGGCGAGCAGCGGGCGCACGTCCGTGGCGTAGGCGTCCATCAGCACGGCGTTCGCCCCGAGGACGTCGCCGTCCCGCTGGGCGGCCGCGAGTGCCCCGCGGTCCACCAGCAGCGCCTTCGCGGTGGCCTCCTGGACGTTCATCACGGAGCGGATGACCGCGGGGATCTTCGCCTCCACGTTGTGGCACTGGTCGAGCATGAAGGCCACGCCGGCCGCCGGCTCAAGACCGCCGCCCCGGACCACCTCGTACATGATCCGGAACAGCTGGAAGGGGTCCGCCGCGCCTGCCATCAGGTCGTCGTCGGCGTAGAAGCGCGAGTTGAAGTCGAAGCCGCCGAGCCTCCCCTCGCGCAGCAGCGTGGCGACGATGAACTCGATGTTCGTGCCGGGCGCGTGGTGCCCGGTGTCCACCACGACCCGGGCCCGGGGGCCCAGCTTCAGGCAGTGGGCGTAGGCGGTGCCCCAGTCGGGGACGTCCGTGGCGTAGAAGGCGGGCTCGAAGAACTTGTACTCCAGGAGCATCCGCTGCGCCCCGCCCAGCCGGTCGTACACCTCCCGCAGCGCGTCGGCCAGCCGGTCCTGGCGCGCGCGGACGTCGTCCTGGCCGGGGTAGTTGGTGCCGTCCGCGAACCACAGCTTCAGGTCCCGGGAGCCCGTCGCGTCCATGACGTCGACGCAGGCCAGGAGGTGGTCCACGGCTTTGCGACGGACCTTCGCGTCAGGGTGGCAGACGCTGCCGAGCCGGTAGTCGTCGTCCTGGAACGTGTTGGAGTTGACGGTGCCGAGGCGCAGGCCGCGCTCCCGGGCGTACGCGGCGAGGGCCGCGTAGTCCTCCACCCGGTCCCACGGGATGTGCAGGGCCACCGTGGGCGCGACGCCGGTGAACTCCTGCACCTTCGCCGCGTCGTCCAGCTTCTCCCGGGGCGTCCGGGGGACGCCGGGCTGGGCGAAGACCTTGAACCGGGTGCCGGAGTCGCCGTAGGCCCAGGAGGGCGTCTCGACGGTCTGGGCCTTCAGGGCGGCCTTCACGGCCTGCCGCACATCAGTCATGAGCCACCTCGGGGGCGCGCCGCGACCACGGCTGAATGAATCGTTTCACTGACCGTAGGGCCGGGGTCTGTCGACCGTCAAGAGGTTCCACCGGCCCTGTAGTGAAAGGATTCAGGTAGGCCGACGGCGTGCGGCCCGCTTAGGATGACGGCCGCGGACACCGGAGCGGACGGGGCGGACATGGCGGCGGGCATCAAGGACGTGGCACGGGAGGCGGGGGTCTCCGTGGGCACGGTGTCGAACGTGATCAACCGGCCGGACCGCGTGTCCGACGAGGTCAGGGCGCGCGTGCACGCCGCGATCCGGAGCCTCGGGTACGTGCGCAGCGAGTCGGCCCGCCAGCTCCGGGCCGGCCGGAGCCGCATGCTGGGACTGCTCGTCATGGACACCGCCAACCCGTTCTTCGCGGCGCTGGCGCGTGGCGCCGAGGACGTGGCGCGACGGGCGGACCTCGGGGTCATGGTGTGCAACAGCGCGGAGGACGTCTCCGCCGAGGAGTCCTACGTGTCCCTCTTCGCGGAACAGCGGGTCAGGGGCGCCCTGCTGGCCACCACCGACCCGCGCGGAACCCCCTGGCGCCTGCTCGGCCGGCAGGGCATCCCGTTCGTCCTGGTGGACCGCGTGGTGGACGAGGCCGAGGCGTGCTCCGTGGCGGTGGACGACGTCGCGGGCGGCCTCCTCGCCGGGCGGCACCTCCTCGACGCCGGGCACCGGCGTGTCGCGTACGTCCGCGGCCCCGACCGCCTGCAGCAGGTGCGGGACCGGCGCACGGGCCTCGTCCGCGCCCTGGAGGAGGCGGGCGGCGCCGCGGACGACCTCGTCGAGCTGGACGTCGACCGTCTCGACGTCGGCGCCGGCCGGGACGCGGGCGCGCGGCTCCTCGGACTCGCGCCCCGCCCCACCGCCGTCTTCTGCGCCAACGACCTCCTGGCGCTCGGCCTCCTCCAGACGGTCCACGCGGCGGGGGTCAGGGTCCCCGAGGATCTCGCGGTCGTCGGGTACGACGACATCGAGTTCGCCGAGGCGTCCCTGATCCCGCTCACCTCCGTCCGGCAGCCCGCCGCCGAGATGGGCCGCCTGGCGACGGAGCTGCTGCTGGAGGAGAGCGGGGCCGCGCCGGAGGAACACCGGCACCGCCGGATCGTCCTCCAGCCGGAGCTTGTGGTGCGCCGCTCCAGCCTCGGCCGCTGACCCCCGCCCCTCGGTGCGCCCCGCGCCGGGTCCCGCCGATTCCCGGGTCCCGTGGTGCCCCGCGTGCGGCTGTCCCCGGGCCGCGCTGCGGACCCGGCCGCGCTGCGGACCGGTACGGCGGCCGTGAGCCCGCCCGGCCGCCCGGGGCCCGCTGGTAAAATAGGGGCACGCTTCGCACCGCCGGGGCCCGTACCGAGGGGTACGGGCCCCGGCGCGTTCCGGGCGCCCCACCGAGGAAGGTCCCCCATGAACGCGAAGCCCCCGACCCCCGACCCCTCCCGCGCGGACGAGCCGCGGCGGGCGACCGCGCCGCGCGGCGGGGCCACCGTCCCGGACGCCGTGGACCCGACCTCGCCCCCGACGCCCGCCGCGTCCTTCGACGGGTTCGGGCTGCCGCCCGAACTGCTCCGGGCGATGACCGGCCTCGGGGTGTCGGAGCCCTTCCCGGTCCAGGCGGCGACCCTGCCCGACGCGCTGGCCGGCCGGGACGTCCTCGGCCGCGCCCGGACCGGCAGCGGCAAGACGCTCGCCTTCGGGCTGCCGCTGCTCGTCCGGACGGCGGGCCTGCGCGCGGACGCGAAGCGACCGCTCGGCCTGGTCCTCGTACCGACCCGCGAACTCGCCCAGCAGGTGGGCGAGGCGCTGGAGCCGTACGCGCGGGTGCTGGGCGTGCGCATGGCGACCGTCGTGGGCGGCCTGTCGATCAACCGGCAGCAGGCGCAGCTGCGGGCCGGGACCGATGTCGTCGTCGCGACCCCGGGGCGGCTGGCCGACCTCGTGTCGCGGCGCGACTGCCACCTCGACCAGGTGCGCACGACCGTGCTCGACGAGGCGGACCGCATGTGCGACCTCGGGTTCCTGCCGCAGGTGACGGACGTCCTGGACCGGGTGCGCCCCGGCGGGCAGCGGCTGCTGTTCTCGGCCACGCTCGACGGTGACGTCGACCAGCTCGTGCGTCAGTACCTCCACGATCCGGTGCGCGTGTCCGTCGACGGGGCGCCCGGCGAGGTGGGCACGATGGAGCACCACGTCCTCAACGTCCACCCCGCCGACAAGTACGCGGTCGCGACGGAGATCGCCGCCCGGGACGGCCGGGTGCTGATGTTCCTGGACACCAAGGCCGGCGTGGACCGGTTCACCCGCCACCTGCGCGCCGCCGGCGTACGGGCCGCCGCCCTGCACAGCGGGAAGTCGCAGCCGCAGCGCACGCACACCCTCGCCCAGTTCAAGGAGGGCGCGGTCACGGTCCTGGTGGCCACCGACGTCGCGGCGCGGGGCATCCACGTCGACGCGCTCGACCTCGTCGTCAACGTCGACCCGCCGGCCGACGCCAAGGACTACCTGCACCGCGGCGGGCGCACGGCGCGCGCGGGGGAGTCGGGGAGCGTGGTCACCCTGGTCACGCCCGGCGAGCGGCGCGACGTGAACCGGCTGATGTCCGACGCCCGGATCCGGCCGACGGTCACCCAGGTCCGCTCCGGCGAGCAGCAGTTGACCGTCATCACCGGCGCGAAGCGCCCGCCGACCGCGACGAAGCCCGCCGTGGGCAACGCCCCCTTCCGCGGCCTCGGCACCCGTACCGGCCGCCCCGCGAAGGAGTCCCGCAAGACCGCCGAGGCCCGCAAGGCCGCGGAGGCCCGCGCGGCGGCCCGCGTGCGCCGGGGCCGCTGACCCCCGACCTCACCTGCGCAAGGCGCGCGAACGACGGGGGATCCGACCGGGGGATCCGACCGGGGGAGCGCTGCGGCGGCGGTGCGGAAACGGGCCGCGTCCCGGTCCCGCTTCCCGCCGCGCTCTTGACACCGTGATCGGTCACTTCTTAAATCACGTACTGAACTAAGCGGCGCCCCGGCCCCGTTCCCGGCGCCCCCACCTGTCGGCGAAGCGGTCGGCCGGCCGCACCCACGCCGCTGCATGTCATGCGCATGCCATTACGCCCAGGCAGTCCCCCCGTCCCGACGTGCCCCACGAAGGGAGAGTCATGGACTCCCCGCGCTCACTCCGGCGTCTGCTGCTCCCGCTCGTCCCGCTCCTCGCCCTCACCGCCCTGGCCACCGGACCGGCCCTGGCGTCCCCACCCGCGGCGGCCCCCGCCCCGCGCACCGCGCCCGCCCCGGCCGCCGCCCCCGCCGCCGTCACCTTCTCCGACGACTTCGACGGGCCCGCGGGCTCCACCGTCGACGGCGCCAAGTGGCAGATCGAGACGGGCGACAACGTCAACAACCACGAGCGGCAGTACTACACCGCGGGCAACCGCAACGCCGCCCTGGACGGCCGGGGCAACCTGGTCATCACCGCCCGCCGCGAGAACCCCGGCAACTACCAGTGCTGGTACGGGCGGTGCGAGTACACCTCGGCGCGGCTCAACACGGCCGGACGGTTCACCACCACGTACGGCCGGGTCGAGGCCCGGATGAAGGTCCCGCGCGGGCAGGGCATGTGGCCCGCCTTCTGGATGCTCGGCAACGACATCGGCCAGGTCGGCTGGCCGGCCTCCGGCGAGATCGACGTGATGGAGAACGTCGGCTTCGAGCCGTCCACCGTCCACGGCACCCTGCACGGCCCCGGCTACTCCGGCGCCGGGGGCATCGGCGCCGGGTACACCCTGCCCGGCGGCCAGGCGTTCGCCGACGCCTTCCACACCTTCGCCGTCGACTGGAGCCCGGGCGCCGTCACCTGGTCCGTCGACGGCACGGTCTACCAGCGGCGCACCCCCGCCGACCTCGGCGGCCGGCAGTGGGTCTTCGACAAGCCCTTCTTCCTCATCCTCAACCTCGCCGTCGGCGGCTACTGGCCCGGGGACCCCGACGGCAGCACCGTCTTCCCCCAGCAGCTCCTGGTCGACTACGTCCGCGTCACCAGCGGCGGCGCCCAGCCGGCCGGCGGACCCATCACGGGCATCGGCGGCAAGTGCGTGGACGTGGCGGGGGCCGACACCGCCAACGGCACCCCCGTACAGCTCCACGACTGCAACGGCACCGCCGCGCAGCGGTGGACCGTCGGCTCCGACGGGACGGTCCGCGCGCTCGGCAAGTGCCTCGACGTGGCGTCGGGCGGTACGGCGGACGGGACCCCCGTGCAGCTGTGGGAGTGCAACGGCACCGCCGCCCAGCAGTGGGCCCTCCCCGCCGCCCGGGACATCGTCAACCCCCGCGCGGACAAGTGCCTCGACGCCACCGGCGGCGCCCCCGCCAACGGCACCCGCCTCCAGATCTGGACCTGCACCGGCGCGGCCCACCAGAAGTGGACGGCCACCCGCTGATCCCACCCCTCGGCGGGGACCGGCCGCACGAGGCCCGGCCGTACGAGGTCCGGCGGCCGGGCGGCCCCGCGGCTCGGCGCTGCACCGCTTCGCCGCCTCACCGGGAGGCGCTGAGGGGGCGCGTCCCCCAGGGCGGCCGGCAGGTCCGGCCGCTCCTCGACTCCCACCGCGAGGAGGGGGCCGGCCGGGTTCGCGACCGGCGTACGTGTGACCACGGCGGTCCCGGCGCACCAGGGGCCGCCGTGAACGTGTGCCCGGTGCGCCGTGATCACCGGTGACTCCGCCCTGGTCACGTACCGTCCATGGCTGCGCGTTCCGGGGCGCTCGTCGGCGTTTTCCGACCGGTCCGTGGCGCCATGTGGCCGGCGTGCGTGGCGCGTTGACAGGCTCCGGCGGGCGTCAGCAGGCTGTCGGGTGCGTTCCGCCGATGCGGACGCCGGTGGGAGCCGTGGTGTGTGCCGTCCGGGTCCCGCCGCTGCCTCCGCGCCGCCGCCCCCGACCGTACGCCGCCCTCCCGTCGGTGTTCCCCCGTCGCCCGGTGTCGTGGCGGAGGACCGACCAGGGAAGGGACCATGAAGCTTCCTCGCCGCCTGTCCGGCGCCGCCGCCCTCGTGCTGGCCGGCCTCCTCGCCACCGCGATGTCCCTGTCGTCCACCGGGTCCGCCCGCGCGGGCCAGACCGGCCTCCGTGCCGCCGACCCGAGCGTGCTCCGGGTCGGCGGCACCTACGTCGCGGTGCAGTCCGTCGGTACGGGCATCGTCGTGCGGCAGGCGTCGTCGCCGGCCGCCCTCGCCTCCGCGCCCGCCCGGCAGGTCTGGTCGGACACCCACGACCTCGGCGACGTCTGGGCCCCGGAGATCGTGCGGGACGGCGGCCGGTACCACATCTACTTCACGGCCGGCCGGAAGGCGGCCCACCGGATGTACGTCATCAGCTCCGCCAGCCCGGACAGCGGGTACGGCGCCGCGACGCGGATGGCCCTGCCGGACGACACGTGGGCCATCGACGGCACGATGTTCACCTTCGAGGGGCAGCGCTGGTTCGTCTGGTCGGGCTGGGCCGGCGACACCGACGGCGAACAGAACCTCTACATCGCCCGGATGAGCAGCCCCAGCACGACCACCGGCCCCCGGTACGTGATCTCGCAGCCGCGCGAGAGCTGGGAGCGGATCGTCGGCCACCCGTTCGTCAACGAGGGGCCCGAGCCGATCAAGGACCCGAACGGGCAGCTGCACATCGTCTACTCCGCCAACGGCAGCTGGAGCGACCAGTACTGCCTGGCCGACCTGCGACTGCGGGCCGGGGGCGACCCGACGCACGTGTGGGACTGGTACAAGTCGAACGGCTGCCTCTTCGGCTCCGACAGGGCCTCGATGATGCGCGGTTGGGACCCGACCCGGCACGTCAACGGGCCCGGCCACCACACCTTCGTGCTCCTCGACGGCGACATCGCCACGAGCCCTCCCGCCGGTCCGACGTTCCCGCTGATGTACCACGCGGTGCCCAAGGGGCAGCCGTACACGTGGGACAACCGCTACTGGTACACCGGCACGTTCGGCTGGTGGGGCGACACCACCTACAGCCGGTCCGGCGTCCCCGGCGCCGGGACCGACACCGGGTGGGGCCTGAAGTTCCTCGAGTAGACGGGCGGCCCGGCGGCCGTGGCACACCCGCGACAGCTCCATCGGTGGATGAGCCGACTCGGCGGGGAACCGGGCACCTGGTCCTCCCCGCATCGAGGCCGCCCCGGCCCCGGGATCGCCGCCCAGCCGCGCCCCCTGGACACCCTCCCGGTCCCGGCCGTCCGGCGGGCGGGCGAGCACTCCGCTCGTACGCGGCATACGTGCCGGGCCCCGCCTGACCGGGTCCGGCGGGGCCCTTCCTCGGCGGTCGCCGCGAGGCACGTGCCGTTCGCGTCAGCGCGGACGGGCGGGGGAGAACGGGGCCAGACCGCCCCCGGCGTCGTGACGCCCCGCCTCCGGCCACGACGTGACGAGCCCTGCCGTGAGCGGTTCCCGCACGCGTACCCGGACGGGAAGGGCGGGCAGGCCCTCCCCGGCGTGGAGCACGGCCGGGCCCCGGTCGTCGTGGAGCACGGCCGGGTGCAGGTCGTCGTGGCCGCCGACCTGCCGCCGTCAGCCCGGCAGGGTCACGGACGCGCACGTTGCCGTCTCGGCCTCGTGGCCGCTGTCCGGGCCTCTCACCGCGCCGCGCGGCCGCGCAGGCTCGCGCGCCAGGCCGGGTCGGGTTCCTCCGTCTCCGCGTCCTCCCGCCGGCCGCCGCGGGCGAAGAAGTCGGCGAGCGGCAGGATCGCGGCGCCGACGGTGACGGCGTCCGGGCCGAGGGTCCCGAGGTCGATCCGGACGCGGGCGGCCGGGTAGGCGAGCGAGTACGCGGTGGCGTGGGTCCGTACCGCGTCGAGGAAGCGCCGGCCGAGCTGGAGCCCCGCCCAGCCGCCGACGAGGATGCGCTCCGGCTGGAAGAGGTTGATCAGGTCGGAGAAACCCGCGCCCAGGTACTCGGCGGTCTCCTCCAGGACGGCCAGCGCCGTGGCGTCGGCCGCCGGGACCGTGCCGTCGGGGGAGGCGGCCGGGTAGGCGGCGTCGATCATCGCGCTCAGCGCGGTCTCCTCGTCGGCCCCGGCGGGCGGCCGGCCACCCGCCTCCGCCCAGCGCTCCAGCAGCGCCTCCGCCCCCGCGTACGCCTCCAGGCAGCCCTGGGCGCCGCAGCGGCAGCGGCGGCCGCGCACCCGCACGGTCAGGTGCCCCCATTCCACGGCCCGGCCGGGGCGCGTGTCGTCGGTGACGACGCAGGCGCCCACGCCGGAGCCGAAGAGGACCACCGCCGCGCTCTGCGCGCCCCGCCCGGCACCGAACCACATCTCCGCCTGGCCGAGCGTCTTGGCGCCGTTGTCGATGGCGTACGGCACCGTGTCGGGCAGGAGTCGCGACTCGCGCAGCAACCGCTCCAGGGGGACCGCGTCCCAGCCGATGGTCTGCCCGTGCACGACGGCGCCGTCCTCGGCGGTCCTGGCGACGATCCCGGGCACGCCGATCCCGACGCCGAGCAGCCGCTCCGCCGCGATGCCGGCCCGGTCCAGCACCTCCGGGATGCCCTCGCGCAGGTGGCCGACGACGACGCCGACGTCGTACCGGTCGACGCGGCGCGGGCCGGCCTCCGCCAGGGGCCTCTCGACCCGGGCGAGTTCGGTGAGGGTCAGGTCGAAGAGCTCGATCCGCACCCGCGTCTCACCGATGTCGACACCGATCATGTAGCCGCTGTTCGCGCTGATCCGCAGGAGCGTGCGGGGGCGGCCCCCGGCCGAGTCGACGCTCCCGGCCTCCTCCACCAGGCCCTCGGCGACCAGCTCGGACACGACGTTGCTGACCGAGCCGGAGCTCAGGCCGGTCGCCGGACCGAGCGAGAAGCGGCTCAGCGGCCCGTCGAAGTACAACCGTTGCAATACCGCGCTGCGGTTCTCCCGCCGCAGGTCACGCACCGTACGACCGCCGCGCACCTTCACCCTGCCCCCTCGCCTCGTGTTCCTCTCCGCAACCTACAGGGGACGGGGCCTTGACGCGACCTTCGCTTGGGCTTTAACTCATCCTCTAAATTAAGCCGGAGCGCTTCCGGGGCCGCGTGCCGGGCGCCGCGCCGTCCCGCACCGGCCTCGCATCGGCCCCCTCCCGGGCCGCTTCGTGCGGTCCGCGCACGCCTGATCATGGCCGCACTCCACTCCGGCCCGGGGCCGTGCCCACCCCGGGGCCGTGCCCACCCCGGGTCCGTGCCCACCCCGGGTCCGTGCCCACCCCGGGTCCGTGCCCGGCCGGGCCGCGCGGCAGCCGCCGGGGTGCCGCGCTCGCCGGCCGTGGGCGTCCGTGTTCCGGCTCGGTTCGAGGGGCTCTCGTCGCAGGGCTGATTTTGGTATGGACCTGACAATGACTGGTCGCTACGCTAGCCCTGCTGAGAGCGCTCTCAAGCAGCTCCCCGCCATCATCCGGGCCACCCGCGAAGGGCGCCGCGTCCGGGGCCTTCCCCGGACGCGGCGCCCTGACCGGCAACGGCCCGGCCGGACCGACGAAAGGTCTCCGCCGTGCGTCGTACCCCCGCCCCCCGCCCGCCCGCCCCACGCCCTGCCCCGCGCGCCCGTGCCCCCCGACCCCGGGCCCCCCGCCTCACCGCCCTGCGGGCCGCCCTGTCCGCGCTGCTCCTCGCCGGCGCCCTCCACGGCACCGCGCCGTCCGCCGCGACCGCCGCACCTGCCCCGACGCCGTCACCGTCGCGGGCGCCCGCGTCCCCCGGGATGGTCGAGGCCATGCAGCGCGACCTCGGTCTGACGAGAGGTCAGGCCGAGGCGCGCCTCGCCGCCGAACGCACCGCGACGGCCGTGGAGCCGGCGGCCCGCGAGGCCGCCGGGCAGGAGTACGCGGGCTCCTGGTTCGACCCCGCCCGGGGCCGGCTCACCGTCGCCGTGACCAGCCGCGCCAAGGCCTCCGCCGTGGCGGCCACGGGCGCCGACATCCGGCTCGTGCGCCACAGCGCCGCGCACCTCGACCGCGTCAAGGCGCGCGTCGACGCCCTGCCCGCGCCCGCCGGGATCGCCGGCTGGCACGTCGACCCCCGCCTCAACCGCGTCGTCGTCACCGTGGTGAGCGCCGCGCGCGACGAACCCGCCGTGCGGAACTTCCTCGCTCGGGCCCGCGCGGCCGGCCCGGTCACGGTCGCCGAACGCGCCGGGGTCCCCACCCCGTACGCCGCCGGGACCGTCGGCGGCGACCCGTACTACACCGGCAACGTCCGCTGCTCCATCGGCTTCTCCGTGCACGGCGGCTTCGTCACCGCGGGCCACTGCGGGCGTGCCGGGGCGGCCGTGCGGGGGTGGGACGGATCGGCGATGGGCACGTTCCAGGGATCGTCGTTCCCCGGGGACGACTACGCGTACGTGAGCGTCCACAGCGGCTGGTGGACGGTTCCGGTCGTCCTCGGCTGGGGCACGGTCCCGGACCAGTTGGTACGCGGCTCGGCCGTGGCACCGGTCGGGGCCTCCGTCTGCCGCTCCGGCTCCACCACGCGCTGGCACTGCGGGACCGTCCTGGCGAAGAACGAGACGGTCAACTACAGCCAGGGCGCCGTCCACCAGATGACCAAGACGAGCGTGTGCGCCGAGGGCGGTGACTCGGGCGGCTCCTTCCTCAGCGGCGACCAGGCGCAGGGCGTGACCTCCGGAGGCTGGGGCGACTGCCGCGGCGGCGGCGAGACCTGGTTCCAGCCGGTCAACGAGATCCTCGGGCGCTACGGGCTGCGGCTCCACACCGCCTGACACCACCCGGCCCCGCGACCGGCACCGCTCACCGCGCCACGGTCCCCGACTCCGCGCCCCGCCACCCCGTGCGGAGCCCGCCACCCCGTGCCGCACCCCGCCATCAGTGGTGCGGGCAACGGCCCCCGTCCTCCGGGCGGGGGCCCGACGGTGGTCACGCGTCCCGCGTCAGGCGCGCAGTGCCGCCACCGCGGCGTCGGTCGTGGGCCGCAGCGTGAACACCTGGTCGAGGCCGATGGTGTGGAAGACCCGGGTCAGGTCGTCACCGAGACCGGACAGGACGAGGGGGCAGCCGACGGCCCCGGCACGGTGGTAGGTGGTGACGAGCACCGTGATGCCGGTCGAGTCGCAGTAGGTGAGCCCGGACAGGTCGATCACCAGACCCCTGGTGGCGGACGACGGGACCCCGTCGAGCGCCTCGGTGAGCCGGGGGGCGGTGTGGTGGTCCAGCTCGCCGACCACCCTCAGCACGACGGGCCCGTCCCGGTGGATCTGCTGGTCGACGGTCAGGACGGGCTGGGTCACCGGTTCTCCTGTGGGGCGATGCGGGCGGTACGGGGTCGGCAGGGGCGGTGCCGTTCGCCGGTTCCCGGACCCGGCCCGTCGGGAGGCTCACCAACCCCGTGTGCGCCACGGCGGCCGGCACACCCTGCCGGATGTCGGCGCCCTGGCCGGGGACCTATCCTACGTAGGGATCGGCACGGGTGGGGAGCCGGCGGACCGCCGGGGGGACGGGTGCGCGGGCCGCGCCCGTTCCGCCCGGTCGCACGGGCGTGGAGGAAAGGGTTACCTGTGGCGCGTTCCGCGGACGCCGAGCACCGGCCGTCCACCGCGGCGGGGAGCGGCGTCTTCGCCGCCGACGAGGAGGTCGGACGCGACCTGGCCGCGGTCGACTGGGCCGCGACCCCCCTCGGACCGCCGGCCGACTGGCCGCAGAGCCTGCGGACGGCGGTGAGCATCCTGCTGTCGTCCCGGTTCCCCATGTGGATGGCGTGGGGCCCGGACCTGACGTTCTTCTGCAACGCCGCCTACCGCCGGGACACCCTGGGGCAGAAGTACCCCTGGGCGCTGGGCCGCCCGGCCGACGAGGTGTGGGCGGAGATCTGGGACGACATCGGCCCGCGCATCGACGCCGTGCTCGCCACGGGCCGGGCCACCTGGGACGAGGCGCTGCTGCTGTTCCTGAAGAGGTCGGGGTACCCGGAGGAGACCTACCACACCTTCTCCTACAGCCCGCTGCGCGACGACACCGGCGCGGTCGTCGGGATGCTCTGCGTCGTCAGCGAGGAGACCGAGCGGGTCATCGGCGAACGGCGCATGGCCACGCTCCGCGACCTCGGCTCGGACCCCAGCGTGGTGCGGACCGAGGAGGAGATGCTCGCCTTCGCCGGCCGGCAGCTCGGCCGCAACCCCCGCGACCTGCCGTTCACCCTCACGTACCTCTTCCAGCCGGACGGCACCGCGCGGCTCGCCGCCTCCACGGGGCTGCCCGCCGGCCACCCGGCGGCGCCCACCGTCCTGGCGGCCGGCGACGGGGCCGCGCCCTGGCCGGCCGCCGCCGCGGCCCGCGGCGAGAGCGCCGTACTGGCGCTCGACGGTGCCCCGTTCGGCGACCTGCCCGCCGGGGTGTGGCCGCAACCGCCCCTCCACGCCCTCGTCGTGCCCCTGCTGCGGCAGGGCGGAGACCCGTACGGCTTCCTGGTGGCCGGGCTCAACCGGTACCGGGTCCTCGACGCGGGCCACCGCGGCTTCGTCGAGCTGGTCGCCGGGCACCTCGCGGCCGGCGTCGCCAGCGCGCGCAGCTACGAGGCACAGCAGCGGCGGGCCGAGGAACTGGCCGAACTGGACCGGGCGAAGACCACCTTCTTCTCCAACATCAGCCACGAGTTCCGCACGCCGCTCACCCTGATCATGGGCCCGGTCGAGGAACTGCGCTCGCGGCTGGGCCGCGACGCCGACCCCCGCGTGCGCGAGGAGCTGGAGGCCGTCCACCGCAACGGCCTGCGGCTGGGCAAGCTCGTCAACAGCCTGCTGGACTTCTCCCGCATCGAGGCCGGGCGGATGCGCGCCAGGTACGAGCCGGTGGAGCTCGCGGCGGCCACGGCCGAACTCGCCAGCGTCTTCCGCTCCGCCGTGGACCGGGCCGGTCTCGCCTTCGACGTCGACTGCCCCGCGCTGGACGAGCCGGTGTACGTCGACCGGGGCATGTGGGAGAAGGTCGTCCTCAACCTGCTCAGCAACGCGGTGAAGTTCACCTTCGAGGGCTCCATCCGCGTCGCGGTCCGCGCCGACGGCGACCACGCCGTGGTCACCGTCGCCGACACCGGCGTCGGCGTGCCCGCCGGGGAGATGCCCCGGCTCTTCGAACGCTTCCACCGCATCGAGAACACCCGCTCCCGCTCCAACGAGGGCAGCGGCATCGGTCTCGCCCTCGTCAAGGAGCTCATCGGGCTGCACGGCGGGACGATCACGGCGGAGAGCGAGCCGGGCGAGGGCACGTGCTTCACCGTCCGGCTGCCCTTCGGCTCGGACCACCTGCCCGCCGACGCCCTCGGCCCGTCGGAGCCCGCCGCGTCCGTCGGGGCCGCACCGCCCGCCGCGTCGCCGCCGTCTGCGGCACCGCCCGCGGCCGCGCCCCCCGCGACGCCCTCCGGCGGGCTCCCGGCCTCCGCGGAGCCGTACGTCATGGAGGTGCGGCGCTGGCTGCCGGACCCGCCGTCCGACCTGGACGCCCCCGTGGCCCCCGTCCCCGCCGCCGCGCCCGCCACCGGCACGCGCACCGGGACCACCGCGCCCGGCACCGGCACCGGGCAGCGTCCCGGCGCCGAGGGTGGCGCCGCCGGGACCGTCACGCCGGCGCGCGTACTGATCGCCGACGACAACGCCGACATGCGCGAGTACCTCACCCGGATCCTCGGCGGCGCCGGCCACCACGTCGAGGCGGTCGGCGACGGCCGGGCGGCACTGGACGCGGTGCGCGCCCACGCCCCCGACCTCGTGGTCAGCGACGTCATGATGCCGGTCCTCGACGGACTGTCCCTCGTGCGGGAGCTGCGCGCGGACCCGCGCACCGCCGCCGTGCCCGTGCTGCTGCTCTCCGCCCGCGCCGGCCAGGAAGCCTCCATCGAGGGCCTGCAGGCCGGAGCCGACGACTACCTGGTCAAGCCGTTCGCGGCGGCGGAGCTCCTGGCCCGCGTGCGCGCCAACGTGGAGCTCTCCCGCATCCGCACCCACCACGCCCGCTGGCGCGCCGCGCTGATCGAGTCCCTCCAGGAGGCGTTCTACGTCTGCGACGAGGACGGCGCCGTCATCGAGATCAACACCGCGTTCGCCGACATCCTCGGCTACGGCCCCGACGGCCTGCCGTACGTGCCGATCCACCCCTGGTGGCCCGCCGCCGACACCGACCCCGAGGCGCACCGGCAGGTCGGCGAGGTGTTCAGCAAGCTCCTGCGGCACGGCCACGGCCGCCACACCATCCCCGTCACCCACCGCGACGGGCACCGGCTGTGGATCGACGTCGCCTTCAACCAGGCGCGGGACCCCGGCACCGGGCGCCGCGTCACCGTCGGCACCTTCCGGGACGTCACCGCGGAGCACTACGCCGTCCAGCGCGACGGCGCCCTCGCCGCGCTCGGCCTGCGGCTGTCGGGCGCCACCAGCCTGGACGAGGCCCTCACCGGCGCCCTGGACGAGCTGAAGGAGCTGTGGCGCGCCCGCCAGGTCCTGGCCGTCGTCTTCGGCCACCACGACGAGCCCGCACTCACGGCGACCGACGGCGCACCGCAGTGGCGGGAACTGCCCGCCGACCGCCGCGACGCGCTCGCCGCGCTGCGCGAACACGCCCCGCTGACCCCGGTCGGCGACCACTCCGGCGTGGGCGTCACCCTCGGACACCCCGACGGGTCGATGGTCCTGTGGGTGGACCTGGGCGAGAGGCGGCCCTTCACGGACGAGGACCAGCTGCTGCTGTCGCTGCTCGCCGGGCACCTCGCGCAGGGCCTGGTCCGCGCCCACCAGATCGACCAGCAGCGCGAGACCGCCATCACCCTGCAGCGGGCCATCCTCGGCCCCTCGCACCTGCCCGACGGCTTCGCCGTCCGCTACGAACCCGCCACCGAGCCGCTGGAAGTGGGCGGCGACTGGTACGACACGGTCACCCTGCCCGACGGGCGCATCGGCATCGTCGTCGGCGACTGCGTCGGCCGCGGCCTGGCGGCGGCCACCGTCATGGGCCAGCTGCGCAGCGCCTGCCGCGCCCTGCTGCTGCAGGACTCCAGCCCGTCCCGGACCCTGATGGCGCTGGACCACTTCGCGGCCGGCGTCCCCGGGGCGCTGTGCACCACCGTCTTCTGCGGGGTCCTCGACCCGGAGACCGGCCGGATGACCTACTCCAGCGCCGGACACCCGCCCGGCATCCTCGCCGACCGCGACGGCACGACCCGCCTCCTGGAGGACGGGCGGTCCGTCCCCCTCGCCGTCCGGCCCGGCAGGGAGCGCCCGGAGGCGGAGTGCACCATCCCCGCCCGCGCCACCCTGCTCCTCTACACCGACGGGCTCGTCGAGCGCCGCCGCCGCCCGCTGAGCGTCGGCATCGACCGCGCCGGCGAGGCCGTGCAGGACGGCAGGGACGCCGCCGTCGACGACCTCGCGACGCGGGTGATGTCCCGCCTGGCGCCCGCGAACGGCTACGACGACGACGTCGCCCTGCTCCTCTACCGCCACCCCGGCCCGCTGGAGGTCACCTTCCCCGCCGAGTCCTCGCAGCTCGCGCCGGTCCGCAATGCCCTGCGCACCTGGCTCGAACGGTGCGGTCTGCCCCGGCAGACCGCGCAGAACGTCCTCGTCGCGGCGGGCGAGGCATGCGCCAACGCCATCGAGCACGGCCACCGCCACAACCCGGGCCAACCCGTCGTGCTGCGCGCCGAGGCCCGCGTCGACGACCTGTGGCTGACCGTCTCCGACAGCGGCGAGTGGAGGACCCCCCAACCCGAGGCCAACGCCCACCGCGGCCGTGGCCTGACGTTGATGAAGGCCATGATGCAGCAGGTGACCGTCGTCCCCGGCGCCTCCGGAACCACCGTCCAGATGCACACGAGGATCGCGTGATGACCACTCCGCTCAGCCTGGCCCCGGGCCGGCGGCCCGACGGCACCGCCCTGCTCACGGCCGTCGGCGAGATCGACATGAGCAACGCCGACGCCCTGGCGGCGGCGCTGGACACCGCGCACGGCCCGGTCGTCCTCGACCTCACGGAGGTCGGGTACCTGGACAGCGCCGGTCTCAACGTGCTGTTCTCCCGGGCCGACCGGCTCGAACTGGTCACCGGCCCGCTGCTCGCCCCGGTACTGGCCGTCTCGGGACTCGCCGAGCTCACGATCGTCCGACAGGCGTAGGGGGCGCCTCGCCGGGCGGCTCCCGGCCGGCCACGCCGGGGTCGCCATGCACGGCGCCGAGGCCGGCGGTACCGCCGGCCGGGTGGCAGTAGGCTGGTCGCGCAGGTCGGCGAGCGCCGCGGCCTGGTGTGTTTCCATGGAGAGGCAAGCAGGCAGGCCGGACAGGACGAGGGGCGGGCAGCGTGGCGATGGTGCCTGAGGTGGCCGTACCCCCCGTGCGAGGGCCGGCCGTGGGACGCCACTCCAGCGTCGTCTACTCCGACGACCGGGCGTGGGCGCGCCACCTGTGCGCGTTCGTCCGCGACGGGCTGGAGCGGGACGAGCGGATCGAGTACTTCGCCGACGCCACGGACCCCGAGCGGGTGCTGCGCACCCTCGCCGACGACGGCATCGACGCCGCGGCGGCCGTGACCCGCGGACAGCTGTCCGTGGCGACCGCCGCGCGGACGTACCTCGCCGACACCGGCTTCGACCCGGACGCGATGGTCGGGCTCTGGCACGACGCGTTCGAGGCCGCCTCGGCGCGGGGGCACCGGGGACTGCGCGCGATCGGCGAGATGTCCTGGGGCACGCGCGACGTCGCCGGCGCCGACCGGCTGCTCGAGTACGAGCTGCGCGTCCACCACGAGGTCGTGGACCGGCTGCCGGTCACCGCCTGGTGCTTCTACGACCGGCGCCTGCTCCCCGACGCGTACGTGGACGTCCTGGCGGGCGCCCACCTGACGCACCGCGGCGACCCCTCCGCCAGGCCCGCGCTGCGGGTGGCCCCGCTCGTCGACCGCCCCGGTCTGGTGATGGCGGGCTCCGCCGGCCACGACACGCGTGACGTCGTCGCCGCCGCGGCCGCCGCCGTCAGAAGCGCGCCGGCACACCGGGTGGAGCTGGACCTGTCGGCCCTGCGCCACCTCGACGCCGCCTCGCTGGCCACCCTGGCCGGCGCGGCCACCGGCCGGCCGGACGGCGTGCCCCTGCGCGTCCGGCAGGCACCGCCGCACCTGCGGCGGCTCCTGGAACTCTTCCCCGAACTCGGCTCCGCCGTGGAGGTCGTGGGCCGATGACGTACACGCGAACAGCAGACGGGACCGACCGGCTCGCCGGCTTCCACCACCCGGCACTCTTCTACTCCACGGACGACGAGTACCGCGCCGGCGTCGGCGCCTTCGTCCGGGACGCCCTCGACGACGGGCACACCACCCTGGTGGCCGTCCCCGGCCCGCAACTGGCGCTGCTGCGGGACGCCGTCGGCGCCGACCACCACCGCGTCACATGGGTGGACATGACCGACGCCGGGCGCAACCCGGGGCGGATCCTGTCGATGCTGCAGGACTTCGCCGACCGCCACGAGGACACCGCGCCCGTGTCGATCGTGGGGGAGCCCATCTGGGTCGGGCGCACCCCCGCGGAGGCGTGGGAGGCGACCCGGCACGAGGCGCTGATCAACCTCGCGTTCGAGGGTCGCCGGGCCGCCATCCTCTGTCCCTACGACACGGCCCTGCCGGCCGAGGTCCTGACCCACGCGTACCGCACCCACCCGGTCGTCGGCGAGCCCGGCGCCTACCGCGCCAGCCACCGCTACACCGACCCGCACGAGGTCTGCCGCGACTGCGACGTCCCGCTGCCGGAACCGGTGGACGCGGTCGTCGTCGCCTTCGGCGAGTGGGACCTGGCGCGGACCCGGGACGAGGCCGACCGCTGGGCAGCGGCCGAAGGACTGCCGCAGGACCGCCGCACGGACTGGCTGCTCGCCGTCGCCGAGGCGATCAGCAACTCCGTGCGTCACGGCGGCGGCCGCGGGACCCTGCGGATGTGGCGCGCGGACGGCGGACTCGTCGCGGAGATCAGCGACCGGGGCCGGCTCGGCGACCCGCTCACCGGCCGCCGCCGGCCCGACCCCCTCGCCCCGACCGGCGGCCGCGGCGTGTGGATGATGCACCAGCTGTGCGACCTGGTCGAGATCCGGGCAGCCGCGCGGGGACTCGTCCTGCGCCTGCACATGGGGCTGAAGTGAGGACCGCGGTCGGGCACGCGGGGCGTCCCGCTCCGGTCCGCTGAAGACGGCGGGCCCGCCACCGGGACGACGGGCGCGCCCCGCCCGGGCCTGCGGCCCGCTGCGGGCCGCCTCCCTCGTGGAGGACACGGTCGCCCTGCTGGAGGCGTTTCCCGACGGGGCGGGGGACGACGTCGCCGTGCTGGCCCTGTCCGTTCCCGCCGACGCCACCGGTCGCGCCGGGGGGACTTCCCGAAGGGCCATGGACACGTGAGAAGCCCCGGCGGCCCGAAGGCCGCGGGGGCTTCTCACGTGTCCCGGCGCGGGGTGTCCGCGCGGGGTGTCCTGGTACCGGGTCAGGCGTGTCGTCGCGCCCACATCGGGCTGATGACGCCGATGAGGACGGCTGCCACACCGATCTGGAAGATGTGACGGATCCAGTCGATGCCGCCGGTGTCGCGCACGCCGACGGCGGAGGCGAGCGCGTTTCCCACGACGGCGCCGGCGATGCCGAGCAGCACCGTCATCCACAGCGGGATGGGCTGACGGCCGGGGAGGACGAGCTTGGCCAGAAGACCGATGATCAGCCCCGCGATGATGGCCCAGAGGAACGACACGACGACTCCTAACGTTGCTTGCCCGACCTTCGGGTAGTACTCCGCGTGCCCGCCGGACGCCGCCGTATGCGTCGCGTTCTCCGCGGTGCCGTCCCGGGGTCGCGGCGCGGCGCGGGGCCGTGGCTCGAAGGGATGAATCCCGGCCTTCCGGCGATCAGCGGGCGGGGCGGGGGACCACGCTGCTGGTGTGCAGAAGACGAGTGACGGATCCGGTGGTCGGTCGGAACCGGTGGCGGGCCACCGGCACGGGGGCGGTGCGCGCGGCGCCGCGGTGGAGGAGGGCGGAGGAGCGCCGGCGGGATCGGGGGGACGGTGGCCGTGGGCGCAGCGCGCGGTCTACTGGTTCGACAACACGCTCGCCGGAGGGACGTACGTCCTGGTCGGCTGGCTCGTCGTCGCCTGCCTGAGCGTGGTCCTCCCGGTGAGCGCCGTGCTGGTGTGGACGGACGGCCGGGCACCCGCCTCGCTGTCGGGGAAGCTCGCGGAGGTGTGGCGGAGCACCGGCCAGACGCTCCGGCTGGGCGGCGAGGTCGGACCCGCACCGCGCATCGCGCTGTCGGTGCTGCTCGCCCTCGTCACCCTGCTGTACGTCTCGACCCTGGTCAGCCTGATCACGACCGGGATCAGCGAACGGCTGCTGGCCCTGCGCAGGGGGCGCTCCCCGGTGCTGGAGCGGCGGCACGCGGTCGTACTGGGCTGGTCGGAGCAGGTGTTCACCGTCGTCTCCGAACTGGTCAGGGCCAACGCCAACCAGCGGCGTGCCGCCGTGGCGGTCCTCGCCGACCGCGGCAAGACGGAGATGCAGGACGCCCTCGACGCCAAGGTCGGCCCGACCGGGCGGACCCGGCTGATCTGCCGCAGCGGTCGCCTCACCGACCCCGACGACCTGACCCGCGTGGGCCCGGCGACCGCCGACTCCGTGATCGTGCTGCCGCGTGACAGTCCGTCAGAGGACGGGGAGGTCGTCAAGACGCTGCTCGCGCTGCGCGCGGCGGTGGGCGACGACAGCGGGGTGCGCGTCGTCGCCGCGGTCCGCGACGACCGCTACCGGCTGGCCGCGACGCTCGCGGCGGGGCCGGACGCGGCGGTGCTGGAGATCGACGACATCACCGCCCGGCTCGTCGCGCGGGCCGCGCGCCAGCCGGGCCTGTCCCTGGTGCACCAGGAGCTGCTCGACTTCGAGGGGGTCGAGTTCTACACGGTCGACGAACCGGCCCTGCTCGGCCGCCCGTTCGGGGAGACGCTGCTCGCCCACGCCTCGTCCTGCGTCGTCGGCCTCGTCCGGGACGGCGGGGCCCTCGCGCTCAACCCGTCGCCCGACACGGTGCTCGGCCCCGGCGACCGGCTCGTCGTCATCGCCGAGGACGACGACACCACCGTCCTGTCCGACGTGTGCGCGGCCGTCGACCCGGCGGTCATCGTCGACCGGCCCCCGGTCACCGCCCGTCCCGAGCGGATCCTGCTCCTGGGGTGGAACCGCCGCGCCACCCGCATCGTCACCCAGCTCGCCCGCTACACCCCGCCCGGTTCCGTCCTCGACGTCGTCGCGGACGGCGGGAAGCCGACCGCCGCGGCCGTCCGGTCGGCCGCGGCCGAGGCCGCCCCGTCCCTCGCGGTCCTCCTCCGCCGGGGGGACCCGACCAGGCCCGAGACGCTGGACGGCGTCGACGCCGCCTCCTACGACAGCGTCATCGTGCTCGGCCCCGACCACCGGCCCGGTCACGACGAACCTGACGACCGCACGCTCGTCACGCTGCTGCTCCTGCGCGCCATCGAGCGGGCGTCGGGCCGGGAGATCCCCGTGGTGACGGAGATGACCGACGACCGCAACCGGGTGCTCGCCCCCGTCAGCGCCGGCTCCGACTTCATCGTGAGCGGGAAGCTGGTCGGACTGCTGATGTCGCAGATCTCGCAGAACCGGCATCTGGCCGGTGTGTTCGAGGAGTTGTTCTCCCCGGACGGCAACGGCCTCCACCTGCGGCCCGCCGGGCACTACGTCCGCCCGGGGTGCGAGACCGCCTTCGCCACGGTCGTCGAGTCGGCCCGGCGGCGCGGCGAATGCGCCGTCGGGTACCGCAGCGCCCCGGACCGGCGGACGGGCGACGACCACGGGGTGCGCGTCAACCCCGCCAAGACGGCGGTGCGGCGGTGGACCGCGCACGACGAGGTCATCGTGCTCGCCGCGGACTGACTCCCGCCCCCGGAAAGGGAGTCAACCCTGCGCCGTGGCGTTCCCCTATCAGGATGATGCCCACGCATGGCTCCGTGTCCCGGCGCGCGGAACCACTAGGAAGGGCGCATGACTGAAGATCAACTCCAGGGGCGCCCGTCCGACGCCTCCCTGTCGCGGCGCCGGTTCACCACGGTGGCCGGGGCCGTCGCCGCGGCGGCGCCCCTCGCCGCCACCGCCGCCGGACCCGCGTCGGCGCTCACCCAGGCCGGCCCGGCCGCGCCGCCGGCTCCCGCGGCCCGGCCCCCCGCCGCACGCGGCGCGGACTTCGACCGCTGCCTGGCCGTGGCCCGCGCGCTGCTCGTCGTGGACGAACAGGACCGGCCCCTGGTGCCCCACTACCAGCGCGTCCTGCGCGACGGCCTGCCCCGGCGCCGCTCCGGCACGGGCCGGAAGGTCCTCGTCATCGGCGCCGGTCCGGCCGGACTGGTCGCGGCCTGGCTGCTGCTGCGCGCCGGGCACGACGTGACGCTCCTGGAGGCCAACGGCAACCGCGCCGGCGGGCGCATCAAGACGTTCCGCACCGGTGGCCACGAGGGGGCGGAGCAGCCGTTCGCCGACCCCCGCCAGTACGCCGAGGCGGGCGCCATGCGCATCCCCGGCAGCCACCCGCTCGTCATGGACCTCATCGACCGGCTGGAGCTGGCGAAGCGGCGGTTCCACTACGTGGACGTCGACGGGGACGGCCGCCCGGCCAACCGCACCTGGATCCACGTCAACGGCGTCCGCGTGCGCCGCGCCGACTACGCCCGCGCCCCCCGCCGCGTCAACCGCTCGTTCGGCGTGCCGCAGGCGTACTGGGACACGCCCGCGGGCGCCATCCTGCGCGGCGTGCTGGACCCGGTGCGCGACGAGTTCAGCACCGTCGGCCCGGACGGCAAGCGCGTCGACAAGCCGCTCCCGGAGCGGGTGCAGGGATGGGCGCGGGTCATCCAGCGCTTCGGCGACTGGTCCATGTTCCGCTTCCTCACCGAGCACGCCGGCCTCGACGAACGCACCGTCGACCTCATCGGCACCCTGGAGAACCTCACCTCCCGGCTGCCCCTCTCCTTCCTCCACAGCTTCACCGGCTCCTCGCTCATCAGCCCCGACACCACGTTCTGGGAGCTGGCCGGAGGCACCGCAGTCCTGCCCGACGCCCTGCTGCGGCTCGTCCGCGACAGCGTGCGCTTCGACCGCCGGGTGACGCGCATCGAGTACCTCCACCCCGACCGGCCCGCCGGCGACCTCCACCACGTCCGACCCGGCGGCCCCCGCGTGTGGGTGGACACGGTCTCCGAGGGCCGCGACGGCCCCCCGACCCGCCGGCAGTTCACCGCCGACGCGGCCGTCGTCACGGTCCCCTTCTCCGGTCTGCGGCACGTGCAGGTCGCCCCGCCGATGTCGTACACCAAGCGCCGCGCCGTCGCCGAACTCCACTACGACTGCGCCACCAAGGTCCTGCTGGAGTTCAGCCGCCGCTGGTGGGAGTTCACCGAGGCCGACTGGAAGCGCGAACTCGACCGCATCGACCCCGGGCTGTACGACGCGTACCGCACGGGCGGCGCCGCCACCGACGGCAGCCTCCTCGGCGCCCACCCCTCCGTGCCCCGCGGGTACCTCACCCCGGCGCAGCGGGTGCACTACGCCGCCAACCGGCACGCCGCCCGCGACCAGCCCGAGGCGGCCGGGGTGATCGGCGGCGGGTCGGTGTCGGACAACGCCAACCGGTTCATGTTCAACCCCTCCCACCCCGTTCCCGGCAGTGACGGCGGCGTGGTCCTGGCCTCGTACAGCTGGGCCGACGACGCCCTGCGCTGGGACTCCCTGCCCGACGAGGCCCGCTACCCGCACGCCCTCGGCGGACTGCAGCAGGTCTACGGACAGCGCGTCGAGGTCTTCTACACCGGCGCCGGCCGCACCCAGAGCTGGCTGCGCGACCCGTACGCGTACGGCGAGGCGTCCGTCCTGCTGCCCGGCCAGCACACGGAGCTCCTCCCCGCCATCCCCGAGCCGGAGGGCCCCCTGCACTTCGCCGGGGACCACACCTCCGTGAAGCCCGCCTGGATCGAGGGCGCCCTGGAGTCGGCCGTACGCGCCGCCCTGGAGGTCCACACCGGCTGACGCGGCCCGGCGGCCTGTCCGGGGCCGGGCCGGGTACCCGTGGCGCCATGAGGCAACGAGCACGCCGGCAGGGGCTCCCCGCCGGCCCCGCCGGACCCGTCGTCACGACACCGGCCGAGGGAAGCGTCGGCACCGGCCCCGGACGGCGCCACGCCGCGCTCCGGCCCGGGCGCGGCCCGGACGCCGGACCGCCGCACCGCGGCGGGCCGGCGCCCGACCGTCCGCCGCCCCGCGGCGCGGAGTGCGGCCGGTGAGGGGGCGGCGCGTGCGACGACTCCCCGCACCCCCGGCCGCCAGGGACGCCGCGGCGGCGGCGTCGCTCCGGCTCGCGCAGGCCGCGGCCCGGAACCTCGCACGGCTGCGGCGCGCCCCCGCGCTGCACCCGGACGGCCTCGTCTGCTCCGCCGTCCTGACGGTCCCCGGCTCGCCCCACCGCGCGTGGGGCGTGCCGCTCCTCGACGACCCGGGCACGTACGAGGTGACCGCCCGCTGGTCGCGCGCGCTCGGCCTGCCGCAGGCCCTCCCCGACGGCTTCGGCCTGGCGCTGCGCGTGGAGGACGCGGGCGGCCCGGGACGGCCGTGGGACCTGCTGCTCACCACCAGCGGCGGCGGGCGGCTGCTGCGTCACGTCCCCCTCCCACGCCGCCGTCCGCTGGCCGGGCCGTACGGGACGCTCACCGCCTACCGGGTCGGCCCCCGCACCTGCTGGCTGGCCGCCGTGCCCCGCGATCCGCACCACGCGGTGCGCGGCGGGCTGCCGGCCCTGCGACGGCACCTGCTCCGCACCGACGTGGTCCTCGACCTGTGCGTCGCCGCGCGCGGCCAGCCGTGGCGGCCGGTCGGCGTCCTCGTCCTCACCCCGCGCCTGCCCTGGACGGGCACGTCCCCCGGCTACGACCCCTACCGGCACACCGCCCCGGGACTCCGCCCGAGCGCCCGCCTGGGCCCGCTGCGGCAGGCCGCCTACGCCGGGTCCCGCGCCGGACGCCACCGGGCCGCCTGAGCGGGCCCGGGGCCGCCCGGCAGGGCCCCGGCGGGGAGGGGTGTTTCCCCGCCGCGGGAAGGGCTACCCGGTGCGGCATGGAACGCAAAGCGGCAGCAACGGTGGCGGCGACGTCGACGCGGACGCCGACGCCGGCTTCGGCCGCGGGAGGCCGGCAGCCCTCGGCGCCGGCCGCCCGCCGGATACTGCGGGAAGGGCAGCGCGACCAGATCATCAGCCTGCTGATGGGGCTCGTCGCGATCGCCCTGTTCGTCGCCCCCTGGGTGGCCGGCGAACCCGACACCGCCAAGGACGCCCACCGCAACGAGCTGGCGGTCGGCATGGTCGTCGTCTTCGTGGCGATGGCCCGTCTCCGGTGGCACCTCGGCCGCTGGTCCGACCTGGCGATGCTGGCGGCCGGCGCCTGGCTGATCGGCTCGCCCTGGCTGCTGGCCCTGCAGGACACCGTCGTCTTCGCCGACGGCGCGCACGTCTTCGACGTGGCGGCCGGGACGGTCCTGGTCGTCCTGTCCGTCGTCTCCCTCCTGCTGTACCGCCCGGCGGTCGGGGACGACCCCGAGCCGGACCAGCAGCGGGAGCACTGAGCCGGCCGGCCGCCCCACGCGCGGCGGCCACGGACCGGTGCACGCCAAGGACGCCGGTCCGTGGCGGAACCCGGGGTTCCGCCACGGACCGGCGCCCTCTTCGCGTACGGCGTCCGCCCGAGGTTCGCGCACGACGTCCGCCCGAGGCGTCCGGCGGGTCAGCCCTGCTTGCCGCCGTCCTTGCCCATGGCCGCGCGCACCGCGTCCCTCGTCCGGTCCATCACCGCGGCGACCGGGCCGAGCGCCATATTCGCCGCGGCCGACTGCACCCCCGGGTGCGGCCGGGTGGGCGCCATGGCCTCCGCGGCCTTGACCCCCTTCGCCATGGAGGCCAGCGCCGCCGCGTCCGCGCCGCGCCGGATGTGCGTGAACTCGTACCGCTCCTCCGACCGCGCGTGCTCCTGCACGTCGCGGCGCAGTTCCAGGAGCCGCGGCAGGAACTTCGGGTCGTCGGTGTCCATGTCGTCCAGCGCGGACAGCGTCTCCTTGGCCGCCCGCTCCTCGGCGAGCCGGTCCTCCACGACCTCCTCGCCGCCCGGGAGGTTGCGGCGCGCGAAGGGGTGCACGACCTCCTCCTCCGCGGTCTCGTGCACCGCGAGGAGGCGCACCAGCCGGCGGAACGCGTCGCGCCGCTCGTCGCCGTCGGTCCGCTCGACCTCGTCGAAGAGGTTGCGGATGTCCCCGTGCTGCCGCATCAGCAGGGACACCACGTCGTCGTCGACGGCGTGGTCGTCCCCGGCGTGCGGGGTCTCGATCCGGTCCATGCCGGCCTCCTACTTCTCGCGCATCGCGGGGTCGGGGTGCTCGCCCTCCGTCTGGACGCGGTACTCACGACCGAACATCTCGTCGTGCTGCGTGATGACCCGCTCGCTCGGCGGCTCCTCGCCGCCGTGGATCCCCGCCTGCATCTGCTCGAACCGCTCGTGCGCCTCCCGGACGTAGCCGGCGCCCAGCGTCGTCAGGTCCATCTGGGTGTCGAGCAGCTCGCGCAGGTACGCCTTGTTCGGTTCGAACGTCAGGACGTTCGGCAGCTCCGGCGCCAGCACCGACTCCGGGTCGCGCCCGTCGTGGCGGCGCATCAGGTCGCACGCCAGGTGCAGGTGCTCCAGCTCCATGTTGAGGTGCAGCTCCCAGATGGCCTTGACCTTCGGGTCGCTCTCCTGCTCCATGAACGAGTAGTACAGGTAGCACTCGTTGTACTCGTGGTTGACCAGCTGCTCCCACCACGTCTCGCCCGGGTCCACCAGGGACTCGTAGTGCGTGACGTGCTCCTCCTCGATGAGCCCGATCTCCTGGTACAGCTGGCGGGCGATGGGCTCCATGTAGGTGGGGCCGGTGTTCATGTAGAAGTTCATCGTCTGCTGCTCGGCCGACAGGATCGTCAGGGCGTGCAGCTTCGACAGCGGGCTGGTGGCCTCTCGGTCGTAGGGGTCGCGCACGTTGTCGAACGGGTGGCGGTGGTGGTACTTCGTCGGCCGGCCCGGGATGACCTCGGTGAGGCCGTCGACGATCGACTCGGCCTTGCGGTGCTCGATCATCTCGTACAGGTTCGCGTACCGGTACAGGTGGTCGAAGTCCTCCAGGACACCGAACTGGTACGCCTGCTTCAGGTACGGGTCCGGCTCCATCCGGGCCACCCACGCGGTGAGGTCCACGGCGACCTGCTCGTACGCGATGGTCGTCTCCAGCACCGACGACACACCGGGCAGGAGCCAGTTCACCACCTTCTGCTGCTGCGCCTCGATGTAGCGGGTCCGCGCCAACTGGCGCTTGACCTCCGGGTCGACGGTGTTGCGCGCCAGCTGGTGGCTGAAGAGGATCGCCTCGACCTCGATCCCGTTCATCGTGATGATGCGGCACCGCGTGTACGGGTCGCAGTGGTCGGGGTCGATGGGGCTCACGTTCAGCTCCCGCCAGTTCCGCAGCTGGCGGTCCAGCGGGATACCACGCTGTTGCAGGGGATTGAACGTCATCCACGCCTCCTCGTCGGGGGTTCACGGCTGGGTACCCCGAAACGCGCCGGCGGAACAGCACAGACGCCGGGGCATGACGATCCCTAGCCACCCGCGTGCCGTGCGCCCCGGCGGGCCGCCGCGTGCCACCCGGACGGCCGCACACCCGGGCCGGCGACCGCCCCGGGCACGGCCGCGCACGGCCACCGCTCGAACGGTTCCCGGCCGGGTACATGCCCCGGGGCACACGCCCCTCCCCGCCCGTCCGGCGCGCCCCACCGGGCAGACAGAAAGGCAGGCTCCATGAGCCGGCAGGTCCCTTCCCCCGCCACCCGCCGGGAGCCCCCGCGGCCCCGCGCGTCGACGGCCGTCTGCGCGGTCGTCGGAGCGGCCGTCATGGCGGCCGTGGACGAGATCGTCTTCCACCAGATCCTGGCCTGGCACCACTTCTACGACCGCTCCACGCCCCGGATCGGCCTGCTCTCCGACGGACTGCTCCACACGGCGGAACTGCTCGCCCTCGTCGCGGGCTTCTTCCTCCTCGCCGACCTGCGCCGCCGCGGCGCGCTGGCCCGCCCGTACGCCTGGTCCGGGTTCTTCCTCGGCCTGGGCGGATTCCAACTGTTCGACGGGATCGTGGACCACAAGGTGCTGCGCGTGCACCAGATCCGCTACGGCGTGGACACCGCCCCCTACGACTGGGCCTGGAACCTCGGCGGCCTGCTCCTGCTCCTGGTCGGCGCCGGCCTCGCCCTCCGCGCCCGCCGCCTCGACCACCGTCTCGACCGTCACCCGGACGGCGGCGCGGACGGCGGCGCGGACCGTAGGGGAGGGGGCGCGTGACGCCGCTGCACGGCCACACCGGTCCGGTCGCCGTCCACGCCGGCCCCGGCCTCGCGGAGCAGCTGACGGCCGCCGCCGCGGTGCTGGCCACCGTCGCGTACCTGTGGGCCGCCGCCCGGTTGCGGCGCCGCGGGGATGCCTGGCCTCGGGCGCGGGACGCGTGGTTCGCCTGCGGCGGCGCCGCCCTCGCGTGGGCGGCCGTGGGCGGCCTGCCGGGCGGTCCGTTCACGGCCCACATGACCCAGCACCTGGTCGTCGGGATGGCGGCCCCGCTGCTGTTCGTCCTCGCCCGTCCCTTCACGCTCGCCCTGCGCGTCCTGCCGCCGGGCCCGGCCCGGCGCCGCCTGCTCGCCCTGCTCCACTCGGGGCCGGCCGGCCTGCTGCTCCTCCCCCCGGCGACGGCCCTCCTGGACGTCGGCGGACTGTGGGTGCTCTACCGCACGGACCTGTTCGCCACCACCCAGCGCGAGACGCTGCCGCACGTCCTCGTGCACGTCCACGTCCTGGCGGCCGGGATGCTGTTCACGCTGGCCGTCTGCCGGCTCGAACCGGTACGCCGCCCCTGGGGCCTCGCCCTGCGCGGCGGCACGCTGCTGGCCGCCGGCGGCGCCCACGCGGTGCTCGCCAAGAGCCTGTACGCCGCCCCGCCGCCCGGTACCGCCTACGCCCTGGCGGACCTGCGCACCGGGGCGCAGCTCATGTACTACGGCGGCGACCTGGTCGAGGTGGCCCTCGCCGTCACCCTCGCGGTCCAGTGGTACACCGCCACCGGCCGGGCCAGGGCGAGGGCCCTTCGCAGGGAGCGGTCCGCCCGCATCCGTGCAGTCGCATGAGATGTCTTGTGCCCGAAACGGCTCGTCCACCGCGCCGGGGAGGGCGATGGTCCGTAACTTGTCCCTGGCGCGCCCCGTCGGAGACGGCCCCGCGTCCCGCGTCCCGTGCCCCGCCCCCGCCCCCGCCCGGATGAGGTCCCGCATGACCATGACCACCGAGCCCACCACGCTGGTCCCCGTGAAGGGGAGGGGGTGGGGGCGCGTCGTCGTGGACTGGCTGACGACGACCGACCACAAGAAGATCGGTCACCTCTACCTGATCACGTCGTTCGCGTTCTTCCTCTTCGGCGGCCTGCTGGCTCTGGTGCTGCGCGCGGAGCTGGCGCGCCCGGGTCTGCAGCTCGTCTCGGCGGAGCAGTACAACCAGGCGTTCACGCTGCACGGCACGGTCATGCTGCTGCTGTTCGCGACGCCGACCTTCGCCGGCTTCGCCAACGCGATCATGCCGCTGCAGATCGGGTCGCCCGACGTCGCCTTCCCGCGGCTCAACATGTTCTCGTACTGGCTGTTCCTCTTCGGCGGCCTCATCGTCGTCGCCGGTCTCCTCACCCCCCAGGGCACGGCGGACTTCGGCTGGACCGCCTACACCCCGCTGAGCGGCGGGGAGCGCACGCCGTACGTGGGCGGCGACATGTGGATCATGGGTCTCGCCCTGGCCGGCTTCGGCACGATCCTGGGCGCGGTCAACTTCATGACGACGATCATCTGCATGCGGGCGCCCGGCATGACGATGTTCCGGATGCCGATCTTCACCTGGAACGTCCTGCTCACGTCGGTCCTCGTGCTGCTGGCCTTCCCCGTCCTCGCCGCCGCGCTGTTCGCCCTGGAGGCGGACCGGCGGTTCGGGGCGCAGGTGTTCGACCCGGAGAACGGCGGGGCGCTGCTGTGGCAGCACCTGTTCTGGTTCTTCGGGCACCCGGAGGTGTACATCCTGGCGCTGCCGTTCTTCGGCGTGGTCAGCGAGGTCATCCCGGTCTTCTGCCGCAAGCCGCTGTTCGGCTACATCGGGCTGGTGGGGGCCACCATCGCCATCACGGGCCTCTCGGCGACGGTGTGGGCGCACCACATGTTCGCCACCGGTGCGGTGCTGCTGCCGTTCTTCTCCTTCATGACGTTCCTCATCGCGGTCCCCACGGGGGTGAAGTTCTTCAACTGGATCGGCACCATGTGGAAGGGGTCACTCAGCTTCGAGACACCGATGCTGTGGTCGGTGGGCTTCCTCGTCACGTTCCTCTTCGGCGGCCTGACGGGTGTCATCCTCGGCTCCCCGCCCCTGGACTGGCACGTCACGGACTCGTACTTCGTGGTGGCGCACTTCCACTACGTCCTCTTCGGGACGATCGTGTTCGCGATGTTCGCGGGCTTCCACTTCTGGTGGCCGAAGATGACCGGCACGATGCTCGACGAACGCCTCGGCAAGATCCACTTCTGGACCCTGTTCATCGGCTTCCACCTCACCTTCCTCGTGCAGCACTGGCTCGGCGCGGAGGGCATGCCCCGCCGGTACGCCGACTACCTCGCCGCCGACGGCTTCACCGCCCTCAACACCCTGTCGTCCGTCGGCGCGTTCCTCCTCGGCCTCTCCACGCTGCCGTTCCTCTACAACGTGTGGAAGACCGCCAAGGTCGGCAAGCGGATCGACGTCGACGACCCCTGGGGATACGGCCGCTCCCTCGAATGGGCCACCTCCTGCCCGCCACCGCGCCACAACTTCGTCACCATCCCGCAGATCCGCTCCGAGTCCCCCGCCTTCGACCTGCACCACCCGGCGATCTCCCAGCTGGTGAAGGCCGACACCGGCGGACGCCGGGACGTCGTCGAACCGGGGATGGGCGTGGCGCCCCTGACCGACGACGACCGCGACGAACGGCCGTGACCGCACACCGGGCCGCGCGCCGCGCAGGCCGCCCGCTCCACCGGACGCACTCGCGGGAGGCCCGCGCGGAGGGCGAGGCGTTCGCGCGCCGCATGCCGTGGCTGACCGCCGCCCAGCACGAGGAGGTCGCCCGGCTCTACGCCGAGGACCGCGTCGAGTCGTCGGCCCGGCTGCTGGGGAGGACCACCGCCCGCTGCGGGGAGCTGCGCGAGGAGTACGCCGCGCACTACGACCGCCTGCGCCGGCGCCTCCTGTGCGCCGGCGCCGCCACCCTCCTCACCGCCGCCGCCCTCTGCGCG
Organism: Streptomyces changanensis; assembly: GCF_024600715.1. Taxonomy (NCBI): domain Bacteria; kingdom Bacillati; phylum Actinomycetota; class Actinomycetes; order Kitasatosporales; family Streptomycetaceae; genus Streptomyces; species Streptomyces changanensis. The sequence continues at coordinate 582,847 of NZ_CP102332.1, read as the reverse complement.
GGGACCTGGTCGGCCCTCCGCTGACCCGGCGCCGGCGACGGCGACGGCCCGAAGGTCGCCCCTCCCCGGAGCCGCCCAGCGGGGACGGCGTGGCCGTCGCGGTCACGCCCTGGGGGGACGGGCGCACCGGTTCCGTTTGTGCCCGGGCGCCATGGGCACCGGGGAGGGGCAGGCGGCGTACCGCTTCCCGTCCCGTCCCCGTCCGGACCGTGTCCGTGCCGGGGGCGCGGGGGTGCGGGCCGGGCCGCCGTCCGTACCGGTCCGTGACGGGCCGGGACGAGCACGGAGAGGGCGCGCGGACAACCCGCCGCCCGAACGAGGAGAGGGGCGCTGGTGGGAGCAGACGAAGGCATCCGGGAGACCTACGAGGGAGACGCCGAGCGGCCGCTCGGCGGATACGCGGCCGCGATGGCCGGCTACGCGGCGTACGCCGGGGCATGGGCCGCGCTGATCCGGTGCCGCGGCCGGCTGCCCGAGCGGCACGACGCCATGGACGTCGCCCTGACCGCGGTCGCCACGTTCCGGTTCAGCAGGCTGGTGACGAAGGGGGCGGTCACCAGTCCGCTGCGAGCGCCGTTCACCACCTACCAGGGCCCGCAGGGGCCCGCCGAGGTGAGCGAGGAGTCGCGCGAGGGGCACCGGCACACCGTGGGGGAGCTGCTGACCTGCCCGTTCTGCATGAGCCTGTGGGTCGGTACCGCGCTCACCGCCGGCCGCTGCGTGTGGCCGCGGGCGACCCGCACCGTCACGGCCGTCATGGCGTCCCTGGCCGGCGCGGACGCCCTGCAGCTGGCCTACAGCGGGCTGATGGACAAGGTCACGGGCGGGGAGTGAGCCCGGCCCGCCGCGCCAGGGCGGGGGGCGGGGGACGGGTCAGGGGCCCGGCCGTATCGACGGCCGGGCCCCTGACCCACGCGGCGCACGCGGTGCCACGTGCGGTGTCGTGTGCGGCGTGGACCGCGGGTCACACGCGGCGCCACCGCGCCATCGCGAAGGAGAACAGCCCGAACAGCGTGAGCCCCGACGCGACCAGTACCAGCAGCCACGGGCCGACCGGAGTCGCGGCGAAGGACCGCAACGCGTCGTCCAGCCCCTTCGCCTCGTCCGGCTCGTAGGTCAGGGCGGCGCGCACCACGAAGACGCCGACCACCGCGAACACGGCGCCGCGCGCGACACCGCCGCCCACCCCGGTCACGTCCGTGAACTGACGGGCCCGCCGCGACATCGTGCCGACCTTCAGGTGCTTGCGGTACTTGCGCAGCGCCGCCCGGACGGCCATCCAGACGCCGACGACGACGATACCGACCCCGACCAGGCCCACGATCCACCGGCCGCCGGGCAGCTCCATCGCCCGCGCGGTGACGTCCTCGGACTGCTGGTCGCCCGAGCCGCTCCCGCTGCCGCCCTCCCCACCGGCGAACGCCAGCACCGAGTAGGCGACGAACCCGTAGAAGACGCAGCGGACGGCGGACATGAGGCGTTTGCGCGCCTTGTGCCCGCCTTCGCCCGCGGCGCCGAACAGGGCCTCCGAGAGCCGCCACAGCGCCATGCCCACCAGGCCGATGCCGACGGCCCACAGCAGCGGCGAGCCCATGGGCTGCTTCGACAGCTCGGCGAGCGCACCACCCCGGTCCGCCTGCTGGTCACCCTCGCCGAACGCGATCCGCACGGCGAGCAGCCCTATGAGTACGTAGAGAACACCCCTGGCGGCGAGCCCCCACCGCGCCGCGACACCGACCGCCGAACTGTTCGCCGCGCCGCGCGCCGACATGCGGCCGGGCAGCGAGAACATGCGTGTGTTCATTTCATCCTCCCGGGGTCGCCTGCCCCCGCCGGCGGCGCGGAAACGGGCACCGGTGTCACAGCCAGCCGTTGCGCCGGAAACCGCGGTGGATGAGGACGCAGGCCGCCGTGATCACGGCGAGCGTCAGGGGGTAGCCGAACCGCCAGCGCAGCTCCGGCATGTGCGTGAAGTTCATCCCGTACACCCCGCAGACCATGGTGGGGACGGCGATGATCGCGGCCCAGGCGGTGATCCTGCGCATGTCCTCGTTCTGCGCGACGGTCACCTGCGCGAGGTGCGCCTGGAGGATGGAGTCGACCAGGCCGTCGAAGCCCTGGATCTGCTCGGTGACGCGGGCCAGGTGGTCCGCGACGTCACGGAAGTACGCGCGTATCTCCGGGTCGACCACCCGGCTCGTGCCCGTCGACAGCAGGTGCAGCGGACGGCCGAGGGGGACCACGGCCCGCTTCAGCTCCAGCAGTTCCCGCTTCAGCTGGTAGATGCGGCCCGGGTCGACGGGCTTCGACCCGCGCGGCGCGAACACGTCGATCTCCACCTGGTCGATGTCGCTCTGCACGGCGTCGGCGGTGGCCAGGTACTCGTCGACGACGTGGTCCGCGATCGCGTGCAGCACCGCCGAAGGCCCCTTGGCCAGCTGCTCGGGGAGGGCCTCCAGGGTCTCGCGCAGCGGCCCCAGCGAGCCGTGGCGGCCGTGCCGGACCGTGACGACGAAATCGGGGCCCGTGAAGACCATGAGCTCGCCCGTGTCGACCACCTCGCTCACGGCGCTGAGCGCCTCGTGCTCGACGTAGGTGACGGTCTTGAAGACGGCGAACAGCACGTCCTCGTACTGCTCCACCTTGGGCCGCTGGTGGGCGTGCACGGCGTCCTCGACGGCGAGCGGGTGCAGGCCGAACAGCTCGGCGACGTCCGCGATCTGCTCCGTGGTCGGTTCGTGCAGACCCAGCCACACGAATCCGTCACCCTGCTTCCGCACCCGCCGTACGGCCTCCCCGACGCCCTCCGCGCACTCCTGCCGCACCCCGCCCCGGTAGACGACGCAGTTGACGACGCTGCTGCCGAGCGGCGACCGGGCGGGGTGGCTGAGGTCGACTCGCCGCCCGCCGCGGGCGAGGCGGGCGACCTTGCGCAGGCTGCCGACCATGGACATGCGGTTCTCCTTCGCCGGGACCCGCACAGTGTGCCACCGCCGGCCCCCCGCGCGCCTCCGTCCGGCCGACCGCCGGGGCCGGCGCCGGTGCGCGCGCCCGGGTCGTGCGTTCGCGGCGTGCGCCCGGGGCGCTCCCGGATCCGGTCGGGAAGGACACGCCCGGCCTCATCGAGGTGCCCGGTCGTCGACGCCGGACAGCCGGCTGCGGGCCGTCGCGACCACGGGCCCGTGACCGTGGCGCCCGGCTCCCACACCGCGCCGTCCCTGTCGGCGCGGTACCCGCCGGCGGCCCGCTGCCTACGCCCGGTACGGCCGTCGGCGGTGCGGCGGCCCTTTCCTGTCCGGGGCGGGCCGCACGTCCCCGCACCGGCCCCCCAGTGACCCGGACGGCGCCCCCGCGGGCGGGCCTCACGACCCGGCGTGCTCCCGTACGGGTGCCGCCGGTGCCGCCGGTGCCGGTGGTGCGTCCGGGAGGAAGGTCACGTGCGGCGCCCCCGTGCGCGGATGGACCTCGACCTCGGCGCTCACGCCGTACACCTCGGCCAGCAGGTGCGGCGTGAGCACGTCGACCGGTGTTCCGGCGGCGGTGACCTCGCCGTCGCGCAGCACGTACAGGCGGTCGCAGTGGTACGCGGCGAGGTTCAGGTCGTGCAGGGCCACCAGGACCGTCGCGGGCAGCCGCCTGAGCAGGCCGAGCACGTCCAACTGGTGCCGGACGTCGAGGTGGTTGGTGGGCTCGTCGAGGACCAGCAGGGACGGCTGCTGGGCCAGGGCCCGCGCGATCAGCACCCGCTGGCGCTCACCGCCCGACAGCCGGTCGAAGGACCGGTCGGCGAAGTCGACGGCGTCCACCGCCGCGAGCGCCGCCTCGACCAGCCGGACGTCCTCGGCGTCGTCGCCGTCGAGCAGCCGCTTGTGCGGGGTCCTCCCCATCGCGACGACGTCCCGCACGGACAGGTCGAAGTCCGCGGCGGACTGCTGCACGACGGCCGCCAGCGTCCGGGCGAGGCGCCGGGGCGGCAGGCGCCAGGCGTCGGCGCCGTCGACGCGGACCAGTCCCGCGTCGGGGCGCAGGACCCGGTAGACGGCCCGCAGCAGGCTGGACTTGCCGCTGCCGTTGGGGCCGACCAGCCCGACCACCTCGCCCGGGCGGGCCGTGAGGGAGACGTCCCGCACGAGCCGGTGGGCGCCGGCGGTGAGCGTGACTCCCTCGACGGAGAGCTCTGTCGCGGTGGTCATCCCACCACTCCCCGGTCGCTGGCGCGCCGGGCGTCGCGCCGCATCAGCCACAGGAAGAACGGCCCGCCGCACAGGGCCGTGAGGATGCCGACGGGGATCTCCATGGGCGCGGCCACGGTCCGCGCCGCGATGTCCGCCCAGACGAGGAAGACCGCCCCGCCCAGCGCGGCCGTCGGCAGGACCCGGCGGTGGTCGCCGCCGACGAGGACCCGCACCATGTGCGGCAGCATCAGCCCGACGAAGCCGATCGGTCCGGTCGCCGCCACCATGACCCCCGTCACCAGGGAGAGCAGCACGAACATCCGGGCCCGGAACCGGGCCACGTCCAGGCCCATCGTCGCGGCGGCCTCCTCGCCCGACAGCAGCAGGTTCAGCGACCGCGCCTGGACCAGCAGCACGCCGATCCCCAGCAGCAGCGCCGCCGCGGGCAGCCACAGGCCGGCCCACCGGACGCCGCCGAGCCCGCCGAGCGTCCAGGCGAGGACCGCGCGGGCCTGGTCGCCGGTGCCGGAGGTGAGCAGCAGCAGGTCCACGACCGCCGTGAGGACCGCGGCGACGGCCACGCCGGACAGCACCAGCCGCACGGAGGTGATCCGCCCGCCCGCGCGGGCGGTGGCGTACACGACGAGCAGGGCGAGCAGGGCGCCGGCGAAGGCGGCGACCGACAGGGACAGCGCCCCGAAGACGCCGAGGCCGAGGACGATGACGCTGACGGCGCCGAGCGCCGCCCCGGACGACACGCCCAGCAGGTACGGCTCGGCGAGCGGGTTGCGCACCAGTGCCTGCAGGGCGGCGCCCACCACCGCGAGACCCGCGCCCGTGACCACGCCGAGCAGTACGCGTGGCGCCCGCACGTCGAGCACGATCGTCTCGCGCGCCCGCGACCACGTCGGCTCGGACCAGTCCGCGCCCAGCGCGTGCGTCACGATGCCCCACACCTCGCCCGGCGGCACGCGCACCGAGCCGATGGCCATGCCCGCCGTCGCGGAGACCACCAGCAGGACGCCGAGGAGGACGAGGGTGAAGGCGAACGAGGCACGGCGGGGCCCGCCGCCGCCCGCCCGGCCCCGGGGGCCGGGGTCGGTGCGGTCGGCGGGGGCGGCGGGGGCGGTGGCCGTCACCGGAACCGCTCGGGGTGCAGGGCCTTGGCCAGGTCCCCGACCGCGTACGGCGGGCGGACGCCGACGAGCGTCGCCGTCAGCGGCAGCACCACGAACCGCTTGTTCCTGATCGCGGGCACGTCGGCGAGCGCCGGTTGCGCCAGCAGGAACCGCTTCTTCTGCTCGACGCCGCCCGCGCCCGCGTAGTCGTAGATCGCGATGACCTCGGGCTTGCGCGCGACGACCTGCTCCCACGACACGTCGCCGAAGACCTCGTCGAGGTCCGCGAAGACGTTCCGGCCGCCGGCCAGCCGGATGATCTCGGTGCCGAGCCCCTTGCCGCCGGCCGTGAACGCCGCCTTGTCGCCGCTGTCGTAGACGAACACCGGGACCTGCGGGGCGCCCTTCACCGCCCGCGTCGCCTCGTCGATGCGCGAGCGGAGGTCGGCGACGAGCGCGTCGGCCCGCTCCGGCACGCCGAAGATCGAGCCGAGGGTACGGATCTCCTCGTACGTGTCCCGCATGGACACGCTCCTGCCGCCGCAGTACTCGCGGTTCAGGTACGTGTCGATCCCCGCGTCCCGGAACGCCGCCCGGGAGCGGCCCGCCTTGTCGTCGAACGCGCTGGCGTAGCCGCCGTACACGAGGTCCGGTTCGGCGTCGAGGACCGTCTCGAAGGACGGCTCCTTCTCCGCGAGTCGGGGGACGGCCGCGAAGTCCTTCCGGTACTGGGGCAGGACCGCCGAGTCGGGGAAGGCGGTGCCCACCATGCGGTCCTTCAGACCGAGGGCCAGCAGCAGTTCGGCCGGGTGCTGGTGGATGGTGACCACCCGCTCCGGCGGCCTGTCGTACGTCGTGCGCGTGCCGCAGTTGTCGACGGTGACGGGGAAGCCCTTCGCGGGCCGCGCCGCCGCGGACGGGCGGCCGTCGTCCGCGCCGCGCGAGGTGCCGCAGCCGGACAGCAGGGTCGCGGAGAGGACGGCGGCCAGGGCCGCCGCGCCCAGGGCGCGCCCGCGCGCCCGGGCAGGGGTGGGGAAGGGGGGACGGGACGAGCCGTCGTACACGTGAAGCCTCCTGCGGAGTCCGCGCTCCTCGGATCGGGCCCGCGACAGGCCAGTGTCCTGACTCCCGGATCGACGTTCCCCCGGCCTTCCCGCGCGTGCGCAGTGGCCTTCCGGTGGGGTCCACTCCCCGGTCACAGTGGCGGGACCGTGCCGGAATCGCACCGGCTTCCTGTCTCCCGTCGCGGTGATGACCAGATGATCCTACGATTCGCCACGTCAGGGACGAAAGGGCGCACGGCCGGAACCGTGCGCCCCGCCGATCCGTCAGCCTGCCCGCACCGCACCACGAGCCGCTCGGCGTCCTGGTCGTAGGGCCGGCCGTCGAAGCCGCCGAAGAAGTTCGACCCGGGCGAACCCCGCCCCCTCCAGCAGTCGGCGCAGCTCCGCCGCGCTGCGGACGAACCGGACCAGGGTGGCCCGGGACACCCGCTCGCCGCGCACCAGCGCCCAGTCCCGCCGCGCCGGCCCGCCGCTCGGCCGTACGGAGTTGTACGGACCGCCGTACGGACCCGTCCGACCTGCGGGTCTCCCCTTCCCGAGTGCCCCACCCGGGTGACTTCCTGATGGGGCGCCACCGGGGCGCACACCGATCGGAAGGACACCACCATGCGGACACCCACCCTCCTGCGGACCCGTGCCGGACTGGCCACGGCGGCGGCCGTCGCCCTGACAGCCCTCACCGTCGGCGCGGGTACGGCCGAAGCGGCCGGCAGCCACATCTCCTCCAACAGCGGCGGCGCCAACCTCCGCACCTGCGCCTCCACCTCCTGCGGCTCCCTCGGCTACCTCACCAACGGCACCGGCGTGTCCATGCAGTGCTGGCTCGACAGCCAGTGGGTCTACCCGCCCAGCGCGAACTACGCGTCGAACCGCTGGTTCCGGGTGAGCAGCCACAAGGGCACCGGCTACGTCCACTCGTCGCTCGTGGCCAACCAGACGGCCGTCGGTCACTGCTGACCCGTCCCGCGCTCCTCGCCGGGCCGCCGTCCTCGCGACGGCGGCCCGGCGCACGCGTGTCGGTGCCCGCGGGCCGCCGGGCCGGAGCCGGTCCGGGCGGGAGCCGGTTCGGGCCGCGGGGTTTGGCGCCGGGCGGCGGGGCCAGACGGGGTGTCAGGGAGGGGGTGCCGCGTGACCGTACCGCAGAGGACGACGAGGGCGCCGAGGGCGCCGAGAGCCCAGAGGGTGCCGAGAGCGCGGAGGGCGCCGAGGGTGCCGGGGGCACGGCGGGCCGGCTGGCGGGACGTGGTGCTCGCCCTGGGGCTGGTCGGGGTGGCCGTCGGCGGGCTGGCGTTGCTGGTGCGCACCGTGTGGCACGTGCCCGACGGGGCGTTCGGCCCCGTCCTGCTGCTCGTCATGGTGGTCCTCGCGGCCGTCGTGGCGGGCCGGGCCGCCACGCGCCGCGCCCCCGGCCGGGCGGCGATCCCGGCGCAGGCCCCGCCCCCGGGCCCCGACGAGGTCACGGCGGTGCTCCCCGTCGAAGGCGCCGCGCCGGCCCCGCCGGTACCCCGGCTGGACGGCGACAGCGTCGACCACGAGGAGGTCGACGCGTACGGCTTCGAGCACACGGTGGCCGCGCTGTGCGTACGGGACGGCTGCACGCGGACGGAGGTGTCCGGCGGCCCGGGCGACCTGGGTGCCGACGTCGTGGCGACGGCACCCGACGGCCGCCGGCTGATCGTCCAGTGCAAGCAGTACGCCGCCGACAATCCCGTCGGCTCGCAGGACCTCCAGCGCTTCGGTGGCACCTGCTTCGCCGTCCACGGGGCGGAGGTCGCGGTCGTCGTGACGACCAGCACGTTCACGGCGCCGGCCGTCGAGTACGCCGAGACGATCGGCATCGTCTGCGTGGACGGGGAGGCCCTCGCCGCCTGGACCGACGGCCGCACGCCCCCGCCCTGGGAGGACCCGGCGGCGGCACCGGAACCACCCGACGAGGCGGGCTGAAACGGCGGGGGCTCCGGCCCCTGCCCCCGGGGGCCCGGCGCCGTCGCTTCCGCCCCGGGACCGGGTGCCCCGAGCGCCCGCACCCCGTGGCCCGCACCCTGTAGCCGGTGCCCCGTGGCCGGTGCCCCGGGACGGGCGGGACGGGCGGGACGGCGTTGGCGGGGCGCACGGGCGCGCCGCGATCGCGCCCGGTCCCCGGCCACCCGCTCGCCGTCCAGGACGCGGTTCAGCCGGTCGTGCGCCGCAGGGGGCCGGTCAGCCTGCCCGTCACCACCAGGGCGAAGTCCTGCGGGCCCTCCAGCAGATTGCGGGCGAACACCTGGATCAGGTACCGGCCCTGCGGGGCGTCCGGGAGGCGGACGACCTCGACGTTGTTCGTGCTGTCCGTCTGCAGAAGCCGGTTGGGCAGGGTGTCGTTCCCGGCGTGCCGGACGCCGTCGGGCGTCTCCACCAGCACGCTGAGGTCGTTCTGCAGGGACCGGCCCGGCAGGTCCGTGTACGCCAGGCAGAGCCGCAGGGGTGCGCCGGCCGCCACCTCCACCGTGAAGCGGCTGACGTCACCGGTCCGGGCGAGCTGCCGTGCGGGGGTCTGCCAGGTGTCGGCGAAGTCGAGCACCAGGTCCGGGACGGCCGGGTTCGGCAGGGTGGACGGCAGGTGCACCGCGCCGAACCCCTGGTGGAAGTGGGGGTCCGGGGCCGTGGCGTCCGGCGCGGTGAGCCGCCGGGCGCCGTTGATCAGCGTGGCCTTCACCAGGGCGGCGCTGGGGCTGGTGCCCCGCTCCCGCACGTAGTACTCGCGCACCAGCGCGGCGCAGCCCGCGACGAGCGGGGTGGCCATGCTGGTGCCGCCCATGAAGGCGTACCGGGGGTTGTCGTGGAGGCCCCAGAAGCTCTGCCGGGGGGCGCCGGCGGCGCGCGTCGACAGGATGTCCGTGCCGGGCGCCACCACGTCGGGCTTCACGCGCCAGTCGTCGCACGGGCCGCGGCTGCTGAACGCGGCCAGCGCCTCGGGGTCGCCCGAGACCCGCTCGCCGGCGATCGGGTCGTCGGGGAAGGGCGTGCCCCGGTCCCATTCGCCCCAGGTGAGGTCCCCACCGGGCCCGTCGGCGCGGCTGGTGCGCGCGGCGCCGACCGTCAGGGCGTTCTTGCTCGACCCGGGCGAGCCCAGCGACAGCCAGTCGACGAACCCCTCCTGCGCGTGGAGGCGGGCCGCCGCCGTGCCCTCGTTCCCCGCGGCGATCACGACGAGCATGTCGGGCCGCCGCCGCACGTAGGCGTCGACGTCGTCGGAGTTGGCGGTGTACGCGGCCTCGGTGGCGGCGCCCCAACTGTCGTTGTGGACGCGGGCCCCGGCCTGGTAGGCGGGCTCGAACAGGTCCTCCAGCGAGGCCGGCAGACCGCCGAGGCCGCCGTGCCGGTCCTGCACCGACTGGAAGTACAGCTTCGCCTCCGGCGCGACGCCCCGGAAGGCGCCCTGGGAGGCGCTGCCGTCGCCGAGGACGGACCCCGCCACGTGCGTGCCGTGTCCGTGGGGGTCGGAGGAGTCGCCGGGGCGGCCCAGGGCGGCCGTGCCGACCACGCGGCCGTCGAAGTCGGGGTGCGTGGTGTCGAAGCCGGTGTCGGCCACGGCGACGACCTCGCCCCGGCCCGTCAGCGGCAGGCCGCCCGCCGCCTCCGCCGGCGTCACGCCGAGCAGTGCGCGGGCGACGTCGTTGAAGAGCTTCGGCTCCACGTACTCGGTCACGGCCAGGACTCCCGGGACCCGGGCGACCTCCTCCTCCAGCGGCGATCCGGCGGGGAGCCGGACGCGCAGGCGGCGCCCGCCCTCGGCGACGATCTCCGGTCCGTGCGCGTCGGCGCGCGCCAGCAGCCAGGCGCGTACGCCCGCGCGGGCGTCGGCGTCGGCCGTCACCAGGTCCCAGGTGCGCAGGGCCGTCGTGCCGTGACCTTCCGTCTCCACCTCGGTGAGCTCCCCGGCCGACAACCGCAGCGGGGCCGCCGCGTCGGGGTCGTGGTGCCGTACGGATCTGACGTAGGGCAGGTTCAGGACGTCCTCGGCCTGCTCGGGGGTGGCCGTGACGAGGTAGGCGCCGCCGGGCAGGGCGCGCAGCAGGACCACGCCCTGGCTGACGATCCCGGCGCGGTACTCCTCCAGCAGCGGTTCGCCCAGGTGCAGCACCCACTGCGCGGACACCCCGGGCTCCGGGGGGAGCGGTTCGGGTCCACTGCCCTCCCGCGCGTCGGCCCCGGCCCCGGTTCCGGTGTCGTGGGCGCGGAGCGTGGCGCGGGCGGGGGAGGGCGGTACGGCAGCGGGGCCCGGGTCGAGCGGGTCGACCAGCAGGCCTGCCGCGGCGAGCCGCGGCAGGTCGTCCGCGTCGGCGTCGCCGACGACGAAACCGCTGGTGACCGAGGTGTTGCGGAGCACGCGCACGGCCTCGGCGGCCTCCCCCTCGTGCAGGTAATAGGCGATGACACGCATGGCGTTCGCCCCTTCCGGAGCAGGGCATGTCGGGTGAGCGTCCACGAGAGGGGCCCGTGGGGCCGGGCGGGCGCGGGGCGTGCGCACGGTCGCACTGCCAAGGTAACTCCGGCGCGGCAGGTCCGCCGCTCGGCCCGGCACCCGCCCCGCCCGGCCCGGCACCCGCCCCGCCCGGCCCGGCACCCGCCCGGCACGGGCAGCGCCGCTCGGAGCCGCCGTGCCGGGGCCGCCGCCGCACGCGGCCGCCGTCACGCAGGCCCCGCCGCGCTCGGGCCGTCGGGTCCGGAAGGCCGCGCTCGGGCCCCCGCCGGCTCGGGCCGTCCGCTCGGGTCGGCACGCCGACGGCCCGCGCCGAGCGGGCGGGGCGGGGGAGTGGGGGGAGCCGGGTCGACCGGCCGCCGCCCCACCGCCGCCCCGGCCGCGCGACGCGGGCCGGGAGGTGGTGACGCCGTGTCAGACTGCGGGCGCCGGGTACGTCGGGTACTCCACCCCGGAGACGTGCTGCACGACGCGGATCACCTGGCACGAGTAGCCGAACTCGTTGTCGTACCACAGGTAGAGGATGGCGTTGTCGCCGTCGACCTTGGTGGCGCCGGCGTCGACGATCGAGGCGTGGCGCGATCCGATGAAGTCGCTCGACACCGCGTCGGGGGCGGTGGTGAAGTCGATCTGACGCTTCAGCGGCGACGTCAGCGAGACGTTGCGGAGGTAGTCGAGGACCTCCTCGCGGGTGGTCTCGCGGCCCAGCCGGAGGCTGAGGATGGCGATCGACACGTCCGGCACCGGGACGCGGATGGAGCTGCCGGTGATCGGCGCCTTCAGCTCCGGCAGCGCCTTGGCGACGGCGGAGGCGGCGCCGGTCTCGGTGATGACCATGTTGAGCGGCGCGGAGCGGCCCCGGCGGTCCGCCTTGTGGTAGTTGTCCAGCAGGTTCTGGTCGTTGGTGAACGAGTGGACGGTCTCCACGTGCCCGCGCAGGACGCCGTACTCGTCCGCCATCGCCTTGAGCGGCGGGACGATCGCGTTGGTGGTGCAGGAGGCGCAGGACAGGACCTGCTCGTCCGGCTTGATGGTGTCGTGGTTGACGCCGTGGACGATGTTCGGGACGTCGCCCTTGCCCGGGGCGGTCAGGACGACCTTGTCGATGCCGGGTCGCAGGTGCTGCGACAGGCCCTCGCGGTCGCGCCACTTGCCGGTGTTGTCGATGAGGATGGCGTTCTTGATGCCGTACGCCGTGTAGTCGATCTCCGACGGGTCGCCCGCGTAGATCACCTTGATGGCGTTGCCGTTGGCGACGATCGTGCTGTTCGCCTCGTCGACGGTGATCGTGCCCTGGAACTGGCCGTGGATCGAGTCGCGCCGCAGCAGCGAGGCGCGCTTGACGATGTCCTGCTCGCCGCCCCGGCGGACCACGATGGCGCGCAGGCGCAGGCCGTTGCCGGAGCCGGCCTTCTCGATGAGGAGGCGCGCGACGAGGCGGCCGATGCGGCCGAAGCCGTAGAGGACCACGTCGCGGGGCTCGCTGCGCTCGATCTTGTCGGCGCCGGTCGCGCCGGCCACGGCCTCGGCGGTGAACTCCTCGACGGACAGGCCGCGGTCGTCGGTCCGGTAGGTCGCCGCGAGCATGCCGATGTCGATCTGGGACGGGCCGAGGTCGAGCGTGGTGAGGGCCCGCAGGAAGGGCATCGTCTCGGTGACCGAGAGCTCCTCACCGGCGATCTGCCGGGCGAACCGGTGGGTCTTGAGGATGCTGACCACCGACTTGTTCACCAGGGAGCGGCTGTGGAGCAGGACCGTGACGTCCCGCTCCCTGTGCAGCTTCCCGATGATCGGGATCATCGACTCCGCGATCTCCTCGCGGTTCTTCCAGCTGGTGAACGAGTCCTCATTGACAGTCACAGGTTCATCTTTCGAGCTAGGCGGTGCTCATATGCTAACCCGACAGCACTTTGACCTTTCAAGCGGTGCCCACCTGAGCGGACACCCAGCTCGAATGGGAGGAAAAAGCGCCTGTTTCGCCCTGTTTCGCTACGCGATGGCGCCCCTTTAGGGGCGCAATGAACGGAAGTCGCCTGTTCCGCCCCGGCCGGTGGGGGTACCGAGGGAGGCGCCCGCCACCACCGCCGGTCGGAGCACCTGCGCGGCAAGAGCAGGAGGGGCGCGTGAGCAGCGCCCGCGCGAGGGCGACGCGTTGGCGCTCGCCCCCCGACAGGGTCGCGCCGCGCTCGCCGACCGCTCCGCGCAGACCGCCGGGGAGCCGCTCGACGACGGCACCGAGCCGGGCCAGGTCGACGACGCGGCGGACCTCGGCCTCGCCGGCGTCGGGGGCGCCGTACGTGATGTTGTCCCACAGGGTGCCGTGGACCACGCGGGTGTTCTGGTCGACGACCGCGATGCGCGCGCGGCAGTCGGATCGGCCCAGCTCCGCCGCGGGCACACCGTCGAACGACAGGGTCCCCGCGTCCGGCTCATAGAACCGCGCCACCAGGGCGAACAGGGTGCTCTTGCCCGCACCCGAGGTACCGACCAGGGCCACCTGGCGCCGGGACGGCACCGTCAGCGACACCCCGCGCAGGACGGGCCGGCCCGACGTGTACGCGAAGTGCACGTCGTGCAGGGCGAGTACGGGTGCCGCCGCACCGGTAGCGTCCGCCCGCCGGGCGGAGGCGGGGACGCGGGGGGCGGCGGACGCCGTGGCGGGCGTGGCACCGGGACCGTGAGTGGCCGCCGTGGCCGTGGCGGGGGCAGGGGCGGCGTCGAGGACCTGGGCGGGGGGGTCCGGTGGCTCCGCCGGCAGGCCCAGGGCCTGCCGTACCCGCGCGTGGGCGCCGGCACCGCGCTGGAGTCCCGATGGCGGCCGCCTCGCGCTCCTCGGCACGGTGCACCCGCACCAGGGGCAGGGCACCCAGGGCCCGTTCCAGTTCCGCGGCGACCGCGCCGACCGAGTCCTGTGTGTGCGCCGACGCCGCGCGGATCCCCTTCAGCATCGAGGCGACCAGCATCGAGGCCACCACCACCGTCAACGCCACGAGGAGCAGCAGCGGGTCGAGCCACGCCATGAGCGCGATGGCCCCGGCCGCGACCAGTGCCCCCGTGACCAGGTCGACGAGCGCCTGCGAGACGACCTCGCGCAGGACGGTCGTGTCGGCGGTGACGCGGGAGGTCAGGTCACCGGCGCGGTGCCGGTGGTACTCGCGCACCTCCAGCCGCAGGAACCGGTCGACCAGCCCGTGGCGCAGCCGGCGGACCACGCCCTCGCCCGTGCGCTCCAGGAGGTAGCGGCCGACGGCGCCCGTCGAGGCCTCCGCGGCGAACACGGCGGCCAGGAGCAGCAGGACCGACCCGAACGCCCGCCCCCCGGCACCCCGTTCGACGGCCTCCCGGGCGAGCAGCGGCTGGGTGAGTCCGAGGGCCGCCGCCGCGAGGCTGAGGACGACAGCCAGGGCGATGGCGCGGCGGTGCCCGACCGTGAGGCCGTACAGGGTGGCGATGGACGTCCACGTGGACGTCGCCCCCGCGGCCGTCGCCGTCGCCCCTGTGGTGCCGTCGGGGTCGCGGGGCCGTGCGCGGCGCTCACCGGCGGGGCGGCCGGGGGGCGGGACCGATCGCCATCAGACGCGTGAAGTAGTCGTCCGGCGCGTCCTCGCCCACGGGACGCCCCTCCGCCTCGACCCAGGCGTGGGCCGTGAACGGGGGGACGACGCGCACACCGGTGCACCACGTGGGCCACGTGCCGCCGAGCCGGCAGAGCAGCGCCGCGCCGAGGGACCGCGGCAGGCAGCCCTTGGGGCCGGCGCAGCGCAGGCTCACCGCGCACACCGCGTCACGGGCGTCCGCCGCCTGCGCCGCGCTCGCCGGCGCGGCGCCCCGCCGCAACAGGTCGAGGACGCCGCGGATCCGGCGGGGCGGCAGGAGGGAGAGGGCGAGGGCGGGCAGCAGCACCAGCCGGGCGGCGCACCGCCGGGCGAACGGTACGCCCTCGGGCCGTTCGAGCGCGGACGGTGTCGTCATGCGGCCAGCCCCGCGGCCCGCAGCTCCCCGACGAGGGCCGCGACGTCCCGCGCGGCGCCCTGCGGATCGACGTCGAACTCCGCGACCAGCGCCGCCGCGGCGGCGTCCTCGTCACCACCCGACATCAGGACGCCGACCACCAGGGTCGCGCTCGGGTTCAGCTCCCAGTACTCACCGCCGCGTTCGTCCAGGAGGACGGTGCCGTAGTCCGTCTTCGCGGTGGACACGTCCGCCGAGAACCGCAGTGCCATGCGAGGGTCCTTTCTGGTGGTGGGCGCCGGGCGGCGCCGGAAGGGCCGGGCGCCGGGGGTGGCCGGGGCGGGCTGGGCCGGCGGGGCCGATCGGAGGGGGAGATGCGGGGGGAGCCGGCCGGGGGAGAGCCGGCCGGGGGTGGGAAGGGGTCAGGGGCGGGCGGGGGCCGTGCCGTCGCGGGCCGGTTCGAGGCCGCGGAGCCACACCTCCGCCGCGATGGTCGGGTAGAGGACCCCGTCGTGCAGCTCCGGCGTGGAGGGACGCTGGGCGAGACGGCGCAGGGCCACGCCGTCGACGAGCCCCAGCCGCTCCAGCCGGGAGTCCTCCCACAGGGCCATGAGGTCGGCGCGGTGCTCCCGCAGCCCGTCCGCCGCGTCCATGGAGGCGGCGGCCTTGTCGGTGCGCCGCAGGCACTCCTCCGGCACGATCCCGCGCATCGCCGCGGTGAGCAGGGGCTTGTACCGCCACGGGGAGACCCGCTCGGCGGGGCGCACCGCGAGGCAGGCCTCGATGACCCGGTCGTCCAGGAAGGGGGACGCCATGGGCAGCCCCGTCCGGGCGGCCATGTGGTCCCACTGGCGGATGATGCGGGTGCAGCCGCGGATCTGCTCCAGGTCGGTGTGGAGACCGCGGTCCGGGTGCAGGGGCCGGGCCCCGGCGGCCGCGTCGCGCAGTGCCCGCCCCGCCAGCTCCGCGGCGTCCGACGTGACCCAGTCGAACAGGCGGGGAGGCATGCCCCAGCCGAGGCTGGTGGTGACGGTGGCGGGCCGCGCCCCGCGCAGGTCGACCGTGCAGTCGCGGAGCCACCTGCCGTACGGCCGGTTGTCGGCCAGCGCCCGCAGTGTCCCGCCGAGCGGCCACTGCCACAGGGCGCGGAAGCCGCGCAGCTGCCGCAGGGCGAACAACGGCCGTGTCCGGGCGAGCCGGTGATAGTACGCCTCCGAGCACCAGGCGACGTGGTCCCCGCCGATGCCCGTCAGGTGGATGCGGCTGCCCCGGCGCGCCATGCCGGGCAGGTGGTGCAGGACGCGCGACCGGTCCATGACCCCGATCGTCGGCTCGTCCAGGAGATCGTCGATGCCGAGCAGGTCGTCGTAGACGAGTGGCGAGGCGTCGGCGTCCCACACGACGTGCTCCACGTCGGGCAGGGCGCGGGCGGCCCGGCGGGCCCACTCCAGGTCGGTGTCGGCAGGGTCGCGGCCCGGCCAGGTGCTCGCCACCACACGGGCCGGTGACCGGTCGGCGAGGAAGCAGACGGAGGTGGAGTCCAGCCCGCCCGACAGGTCGCAGCTGACGACGCCGCCGCCCCGGGTGCGGGCGTCCACGGCCTCGGCGAGGGCCTGTCGTACCCGCGGGGCCCCCTCCGCCAGGGCCTGGACCGGCTCCGGGGGCATCCACCACCGCGAGCGGCGCACCCCGCGCCCGTCCGCCGCGACGACGAGCGCCTCGTCCGGCGGGACCGCGTGGACCCCCTCCCAGAGGGAGGCCTCGGACAGTGGGTGCGGCACCGGCCACAGCAGCCGTACGGCCAGCTGCGCGCGGTCGGGCGCGCGGCCCAGGGCGGCGGCGAGCCAGTCGGCGCGGGTGGCGGCGACCGTCACCCCGCCGAGGTCGGCGTGGTGGACGAGGCGGAGGCCGGACGCGGTGCCCTGCACCCTGGTCCGGCCGTCGAGCGCGGCGACCAGGTGGAAGCTGCCGGGCAGGGACCGTACCCAGGCGTCCAGGTCGGCCAGGTCGCGCAGGCGGCCGGCGACCCGGCGCACCTCGGCGGCGTCGACGGGGCAGGTGCCGACCAGGGCGAGCGCGGCGGAGCCGGCGCGGGCGGTGACGAGTTCGTCGTCGTCCCACCGGCCGATCAGCCAGGGCCTCCCGGAGGCGTGGGCCAGGACGCGGGTCCCGGGGCGTCGGAAGGAGCGGGCCGCGGCGGCCGCGTCCGCGCGGTCGGTGAAGACCGCGAAGTGCGCGCCGCCGTGGCCCGTCCCCGCACTTTCGTGCAGTTCCGTCATGACGTCAGGTCGGGAGCGTCAGTTCTTGCTGAAGATCAGCCGGTCGTTGCCGGAGCGCTGCAGGAGCCCCGTCGTCTTGCGGAAGCTGCCCAGCCGGGCCAGGGTCGGAGCCTCGTACGCCTTCTTCATGACTATTCCTCCGGTCGGTTCGCCACCCACCCGGGCGGGGGGTGGCGGCTGTGCCGTGGGGGCCGACCCGGTGGTGGGCCCATCAGGCTCCACGACCGGGGTGGTCGCCCCGACCACCAGCTATCCGCACGGTCAGGCGGAATCACAACCCTGCAAGGCCTAGTCGGACTATCGGGCCAATCGGTCTTCCTTCGGTGGCCACTTGGGACTCGACTCGGTTGTGATCGACCGAGTGTGGCCACCGCTTCCCTGCTGAAACGATTCGACCTGCACCGGGATGGCCCGCGCCCTCCCTGAGCCCCGTCCGCCCGGCTGGAGACGACGAGCGGCGCCCGGCGCACCGCGTCCCCTCCGCGCGCCGTCCACGGGCAACCGCCCCACCCAAGTGAGCCGGTCGATTCTCGGGCACCGACCGGCTCCACCCGGGTCGCCGTCGACGCGAGGGGGCCGCTTCGCGCGTCCCCGCGCGGCGGTCGCGGTCGCCGGGACCCCGCACCGGGACCCCGCACCGGCATGCCCTGATCGGACGTGACCGGTGTACGGCGGGGCCGCCGTACACCGGACGCCGCCGGTGGTGTTCCGGGCGGTCAGGTGCCGGAAGGCGGCCGGGCCGGTGCGCGCCGGGTCACTGCCCCGCCGCGGCCCCGTCGGCCGACCTGCCGCGCGCCTGCCCGGCCCGCCGCGCCTGCCCGGCCGACGGAGGGATGGCCTGCGCGGGTACGGCCCGTGGTGGTGCCGGCTCGGTCGGCGCGGGGATCCCGGCCGCCCCGACCCGCGGGGGCGCGGCTGCGGCCGCCGCCTCGGCCTCGCGGAGGAGGGCCCTCGCCTTGCCCTCCGCCGCGTCGTAGCGGTCCGGGTGCGCCGACCGCTGCACCTCCTGGGCGGTGCGGCCGGCGGACAGGCCGGGTGACCGCCGCTCGACGCCCATCGCGCCGCGGAAGAACCGCTCGGCCGCGTAGGGCACGTCCCTGATCTGCTCGGGCGTGCCCCACCCCTGGCTGGGGCGCTGCTGGAAGACGCCGAGCGAGTCCTTGTCGCCGCAGTCCAGGTTGTTCATGTGCGACTCGACCCAGCCGGCTTCGAACGCGGCCAGCATGACCTTGTCCGACACGCCGAGGGTGAGGCCGACCCGGTGGACGGTCCTGATGACGTCGGGGTCGTGGTCCGGGGGGATACGGCAGGGCGTCAAGACGGCACCTCCTCGATGACGGGCGGGCGGCCGGCACGCCGCCCGCGCCGGGGCGGGGCACCCGACCACGCGCGGGCGGGGCACCCGACGACGGGCGCCCGGGAACCAGCGTCCGTACCGTCGGGTGGCCGTCACAAGGGAGCGCCGCGCCCGTCGCCCGAAAGGGGAGCGGTCGCGGTAGACCGGGCTCCGCCGCAGGTCGGCCGTCTCCCGTACGCACGGATCGGCCGGTCGCCGTAGGGCGACCGGCCGATCCGTCACGCCGCGGGGGGCGCGGTGCGGGGCGTCAGGCGAGCGTGCGGCGCACGCACTCCGCCACGACCTCCTGCAGGCTCCCGGTGCGGTGCAGCAGCGTCCGCTGGACGCGGGCGCCGTTGCCCGTGGCGAGCAGTCCGGCGAGGGCGTCCTGCGCGCCGAGGAGGTCGCCGTTCTCCTCCAGCGCGTCGCGCACGTGGTCGAAGAGCGCCCGCACCACGGCCTCGGCGGGCGCGGGGCGCATCGTGACGGGGTGGATCAGCTGGTCCTCCAGACCGGACCGGGCGGCCCGCCAGGACGCCAGGCGCAGCAGGGCGACGCCGTGCCGCGTGGGCGGCACCCCGTCGCGCCACTCCCGGGCCGCCGTGTCGACCAGGCCCCGGATCAGCGTGGCGATCAGGGCCGTGGTGGACGGGTCGAGGCAGACGTCCGCGACCCGGATCTCCACGGTGGGGTACGAGCGGGAGAGGCGGGCGTCGAAGTACACCATGCCCTCGTCCTTGAGGGCGCCGCTGGCCACCATGTCGGCGACCTGCTCGTGGTACCGGTCCGCCGAGCCGAACACCTCCACGGGACCGGCCGAGGGCCAGCGGCCCCACACGCGGTTGCGGTAGCTGGCGTACCCGCTGTCCTCGCCCTGCCAGAACGGCGAGTTGGCGCTCATGGCGAGCAGGGCGGGCAGCCAGGGGCGGATGCGGTCCAGGACCGCGACGCCCTCGTCGTCGGAGTCGACCGACACGTGGACGTGACAGCCGCACGTCAGCTGCTCCTGCGCCGTGAGGCCGAAGTGCTCCTTGAGCCACTGGTGGCGCTCGTCGTTCCCGATGGTCGGGCTCACCTCCAGCGGGGACGTCGCCAGCGCGGCGACCGAGGCGTCGACCCCTTCGGCGTGCCGGGCGGCCTCCGCCCGCCAGCGTCGGATCTCCTCCTCCAGATCCCGCATGTCCGTCTGCGGCTTCGTCGCGAACTCCAGCTGCTGGCGCTGCAGCTCGCTCTCGAAGACCTCCTCGTTGCCCTGCGGGTCCCGGGAGGCCGCCGCGAGGACCGCCGCGGACAAGGCACGCGGCTCCCCGGTACGGCCGTCCACCAGGAGCAGCTCCTCCTCCACACCCACACTCCGCACGTCACTCACCCTTCCTCGGCGCTGGGGTCCAGCCCGCCTGCCCCGATCGTCGGCTCCCACTCCTGCTCCGGCCCGCGCGGCGCCCGCCGCCCGACCCCGGCCCGTACGCGCCCTCGTGCGACCCGTACGCGCCGCCGCTCATCCGCGTGCCGCCGGGTCGTCGTCCCCGCGGCGGCCCGACCGGTGCCGCAGCCACAGGGGCAGGGCGTACCAGCACAGCGCGAACCACAGCATCACCCCGCCCACCAGGAGCTCCGCGAGCAGGCCCGGGACCACCACGTGGAGGATGAGCAGCAGGGTGCAGCCGATCGTCAGGGCGAGCAGCACCATGCCGCACATCATCAGCTTGTGCGCGGTCCCGACCAGCTCGTCCTTCATGCGCTGGCCGGACAGGAACCGGTGCAGGGAGACCGGGGCTATGAGGGCCGCGGTGGCGGACGCCCCGGTCACCACCGTCACGACGTAGACCGCCCGGTCGAACGTCCCCAGGTCACGGAAGACGGGGGTGAAGGCGACGCTCAGCAGGAAGCCGAAGAGGATCTGGACGCCCGTCTGGGCCACCCGGGTCTCCTGCAGGATCTCCTGCCACCTGCGGTTCACCCGGTCCCGGGCCGACTCCGGCCGGTCGTCGGGGGTGACGTCGTCGCGGGTGACGGAGTCGTCCCCCGTACGGCAGGCAGGGGGAGTTCTCGTGCCCCGGTCGACCGGCGGCTCTGTCATGGTCATGGCGTCCTCCACACTCGGGGGACGATCGTGTGCCCGTTACTCGTACATGCATGCCCATGCCGCCCTCCGGTTGCGGATCGGGGGAAACGGGGTTAGTCGGGCCGGATGGCGGGGGACCCGTCGTTCCGTCGGAACACCGGCCGCCGCGACCCACGGGACGGCGCGCGGTCGGGAGGTCATCGAAGGAGGGAAGGCCAGACCATGACGACGGCACGAGAGATCATGACCGAGGGCGCCGAGTGTGTCGGGGAGAACGAGAGCGTGCTCGACGCCGCCAGGAAGATGACGGACCTCGGAGTCGGTGCCCTGCCCATCTGCGGCGCGGACGACAAGCTCAAGGGCATGCTGACCGACCGCGACATCGTCGTGAAGGTGCTCGGCGCCGGCAAGGACCCGGCGAGCTGCAAGGCCGGCGAACTGGCCCAGGGCGAGGTCGTGACGATCGGCGCGGACGACGACGCGGACGAGATCCTGCGGACCATGACGAGCCACAAGGTGCGCCGCCTGCCGGTCATCGACGGCCACGAACTGGTCGGCATGGTCGCCCAGGCCGACGTGGCGCGGGCGCTGCCGGAGCCGAAGGTCGGCGACCTGCTGGAGGCGCTGTCCACGGACTGACGCCCCCTCAGCGACGGGCCCCGACCGAAACGATTCGGCCGAGGCCCGCGCTTTTGCGTCGAACCGGGGCACCGCACCGGCATGGGCGCGGGGGTCGGGGGTAGCAGCGCTTCCAGGCGAGGCGTAGGACGCCCGCCGGAGCGAGAGGAGACGAGCCGTGTTGATGGCCCACCCCGCCGTGCTGAGCAAGCTGGCAGAGGAGTACGCGTCGTTGGAGGCCCGGCGCGCGCAGGCCGACGGCCCCGAGGTGCGGCGCCGCATGGAGGACGTCGCGTACACGCTGTGCGTCTCGACCGGCACCCGTGACGTCGAGGACGCGCTCGCCGCGGTCCGACGCCGGCTCGCCGAGGTCCACGGGAACGACCCGGTCCTCGCGCTCTGACCGGCCGCCGGGCCCGGCCCGGCCCCGACCACCCACACGCGCGCCGGCACGGCGGGCACGACGGCAGAATCGGAGGGGACATGACGGTGATCGCGGCGGGGACGTCGACGGCGGCGGATCGCGAGGGGCGCATCCCTGGGGACGTCGAGCCGCAGCGGCTCTCCCCCCAGGACGCGCGTGAACTCTCCAGGACGTTCTTCGACCGGCTGGCGACGCTGGAGGAGGGCACCCACGACCACCAGTACGTGCGCAACACGCTCATCGAGATGAACATGTCGCTCGTCCGCTTCGCCGCGCGGCGCTTCCGCGGGCCGGGCAGCGACATGGACGACATCGTCCAGGTGGGCATGATCGGCCTCATCAAGGCGATCGACCGGTTCGACCTGTCCCGCGAGGTGGAGTTCACCACCTTCGCCATGCCCTGCATCCTCGGAGAGATCAAGCGGTTCTTCCGGGACACCTCGTGGGCCGTGCACGTCCCGCGCCGCCTCCAGGAGGCGCGTCAGGAACTGGTGCGCGCGACGGACGAACTCACCTCCCGGCTCGGCCGCGACCCGAAGGTCTCCGAACTCGCCGACCTGACGGGCATGACCGAGGACGAGGTCCGCAAGGCCCAGGTCGCCGCCGCCGGGTACAGCTCGGCCTCGCTCGACGCCGCCGTGCGCGGCGACTCACCGGACGGCGAGGCCGTGCTCGCCGACTTCATCGGCGTCGAGGAGCACGCCCTCGAACTCATCGAGGACTTCCACTCCCTCGCCCCCCTCGTCGCGGAACTCGACGAGCGGGACCGCACCATCCTGCACCTGCGGTTCGTCGAGGAGCGGACGCAGGCGCAGATCGCCGAGGTGCTCGGGGTGTCGCAGATGCACGTGTCGCGCCTGCTCGCCCGCACCGTGCGGCGCCTGCGGGAGGGCCTCCTGGCGACCTCCTGAGGCGCCGGGGGAGCCGGGACGCCAGGAGGGGGCCCGGGGAGGCCGGGATGTCGGGACGCCGGAGGGGACCGACCTGCCCGGCGAACCAGTGACCCAGTCCTGGCCCGCGCGGCCCCGACCGCTCGGGAGACCGCCCGGATTCGCCGGGCCCCGACCCGCCCGGCAAGGCTGCCGAGGCCCGCTCGGCCCCGGCCGCCGGGGCCCGCTCAGCCCCCGCTCGCCCGGATCCACCCGGCATCGCTCACCCGGCCCCTCAGCGGGCCCGCTCAGCCCCCGTCCGCCCGCAGTCCGCCCAGCCCCGACCCGCTCGGCAGGGCCGCCCAGGCCCGCTCGGCCCCAGCCCGCCGAGCTCCGCAACGGCCCCGGCCGCCCGGCCACGGCCCTCAGCCGGCCCGCTCAGCCGACCTGCACGCCGATCAGACACGTGTCGTCGTCCGTGTCGGACCGGCTGTGCGTCAGGAGCAGGTCCAGGTGCTCGCCCAGGTCGCGGGTGCTCTGCCCGGCGATGGGCAGCAGCTGCTGGAGCGAGTGCTCCACCGAACGGTCCCGCCGCTCGATCAGACCGTCGGTGTACATGAACAGCCGGTCGCCCAGTTCCATCGGCAGCCGGTGCTCCTCGTACTCCGCGTCCGGTATGGCACCCAGCAGCAGACCGCGCGGCAGCGGCAGCGTGAACGCCTCGCCGTCACGCACCAGCACCGGCGGCGGGTGTCCCGCCCTCGCCCAGCGCAGCACCCGCGTCTCCGGGTCGTACACCCCGCAGACGGCCGTGGCGGTCACGTGCTCCGTGAGGTGGTGCGCCACCGTGTTGAGCCAGCCGAGCAGCTGCGCGGGACCCGAACCGGTCGCCGCCAGTCCGCGCAGGGCGTTGCGCAGGACCACCATCCCGGTCGCCGCCTCGATGCCGTGCCCCGCCACGTCGCCGACGACGAGCAGCACCTTCTTCGTGGGCAGCAGCACGGCGTCGTACCAGTCGCCCCCGACGAGGTGCCCCTCCTCCGCCGGCCGGTAGCGCACCGCGACCCGCAGGTCGGCGAGATCCACCGGCGCCGACGTCGGCGGCATGATCGCCTGCTGGAGCTGGAGGGCGAGGCGGTTCCGCTCGGCCACGCGCTGCTCGGAGTCGGCGAGCCGGTCCCGGGTCGCGGCGAGCGCCACCTCCGTCCAGTGCTGCGCCGACACGTCCTGGTAGGCACCCCTGACGGCCAGCAGCGCGCCGTCCGGACCCGTCACCGGCTCCGCCACGATGCGGATGTGGCGCACCACGCCGTCGGCGCGCTGGAGCCGGACGGCCGTGGACGCCGCGTGCCGGTGGTACAGGACGGCCCGCAGGAACCGACCGATGGCCACGGCGTCGTCCGGGTGCGCGTGGTGGTGCAGCCGCTCCAGCGGCACGGGCGAGGAGCCCTGCGGCAGCCCGAAGAGCGCGAACAGCTGGCTGTTCCAGGTGATCTCGCCGCTGACGACGTTCTCCTCGAAGCCGCCGATCCGGCCCAGCCGCTGCGCGTGCTGGAGCAGCGCGGCGAGCCGGGTGGCCTCGTCCTCCAGCCGCCACGTGAGCAGCACCGAATCGCCGTACCGGCCGATGCCGACGGCCGCCACCGACGTGAGGGGCACCTCGCCGACCAGGGCGCTCAGCGCCATCCGCTCGGCGTGGAACGCCTCGCCCGTGGCGTGGACGCGCAGCACGTACTCGTACAGCCCGCCCTCGCGGGCGGTCAGCGGGTACGCCTCCAGCAGCCTCATGCCGATCAGCGTCGACCGGGCGCGGCCGGCGATGTCGCTGAAGCGCTCGTTGGCGTACGCGATGGTGAAGTCGGTGACCTGGTCCCGGTCGTCGAGCACGGGCCGCAGCACCATCGTCGGGTCGAGCAGGCTGTCGGCCAACTCCACCAGCGGGCCCGCGGGGTTGTCCGGGGTGCGCGGCTCGGCGAGGGCCGCCTCGGAGCCGGGCAGGGTGTGGGCGCACAGGTCGGCGAGGGCGTCGAGCTGCCGGGCCGCCATGCCGGACAGCGGCGGCTGGGTGTGCGGCCAGCACACCTCCAGGACACCCATGACGCGGCCGGACACCTCGGCGGGCAGCACGGCCCGGGCACCGGTGGTGCCGCGCCGCTGCCCGATGCCCGGCACGTCGGTGGGCAGGTCGCCGAACCACAGCGGCCGGCGCTCGGCGACGGCCCGCTGGGCGAGCGTGCCCACACCGGGCGGTACGTAGTGCCAGCGCTGCGCCTCGCCGTGGACGAAGCCGGCGTGCGCGGCCAGGACGAGCGCGCCGCCCGGGATCGCCGCCCACAGCGCGGCGGCCTTCGCCCCCAGTGGCGCGAGCGCCTGGTCGAGCATGGAGTCCACGACGGCCTGCGCGTCGCCGGTCAACGACCCGGCCTCGGCGGTGCGCATCCGCAGCACCTCGCCGGGGCCGGACTGTTCGGGGGCGAGGACCTGCCGCGCCGCCGCGGTCGCCACCGGCGCCGCCGCGGCGACATCGTCGCCCGCCGCGCCGTTGACGATGTCGGCGGCCAGCTCCAGCAGCGGCAGCCGCGCCGCCTGGGCCAGTTCCTCCAGGTGCCGGAAGGACTCCATCGGCCCGCCGTGGCCCCGCTCGACGAGGATGCCGGTCGCGATGCCGATCAGGGCCCGGGCGTCGGCCGACTGCTGCGCGAGGTCGAGGTCGCGCCGCAGCTGCTCGACGGTGCCGGCCAGGGCCTCCACCCGCTGTTCGTCGCCGCTCATCGGCGCAGCCAGCGACGCATGCGGTCCACGAGCGCGGCCGCGTCGACGGGCTTGGTGATGTAGTCGTTGGCCCCCGCCGCGAGGACCTTCTCGCGGTCACCGGCCATGGCCTTGGCGGTCACCGCGATGATCGGCAGATCGGCGTGGTCGGGCATGGCGCGGATGGCGGCGGTGGCGGCGTACCCGTCCATCTCCGGCATCATCACGTCCATCAGGATCAGCTCGACGTCCGGGTTGTTCGTGAGCATCTCCAGCCCCTGGCGGCCGTTCTCGGCGTGCAGGACGCGCATGCCGTGCATCTCCAGCATGCCGGTCAGCGCGTACACGTTGCGGGCGTCGTCGTCGACGACCAGGACCACCCGGCCCGCGAGGTCGCTGTCGCCCGGGGCCCCGGCGCCGTCCACCGCGGCGGCCGCCGGGCCGTGCACGCGGGGCAGCACGTCCGCCGGGTGGTCGGCCGTCAGGTGCAGGGCGATGCGCTCGCGCAGCTCGTCCAGGCTGGGCAGCAGCTCCCAGGGCTTGTCCGTCGCCCAGGTCTCCAGCTGGCGCTTCTGGTCCTCCTCCAGCCGCCGGGTGTGGTGGGCGAGCACCGGCACCTGGCGCAGCGCGGGGTCCCCGCCGACGGCCGCGAGGAAGCGCATGGCGGCGCCGTCGGGCATGTCGAGCCCGAGCACCACGCAGTGGCACGGCTCGGCGGCGAGCGCCGCGGCCGCCTCCTCGGGGCCGACGGCCGTGCGCACGTGGGCGCCGGGCAGGGAGTCGGCGACGCCGGTGTTGTCGGCCAGCTCGGCGACGGCGCTCTCGGCGACGAGCGACAGCAGTCCCCGTGGCCGGTCCTCGATGACGAGGACGCGGCGGCGGCCCGGCAGCCGGCCGGGCGCGCCGGACGACGCGTCCTGCCCGGACCGGGCGGCCTGCTGCGTGATCTGCGGCTGGTCCTTGTCCGACGGGCCGGCGGGGGCGTAGCGGGCGACCGGCAGGTAGAAGGTGAAGGTGCTGCCCTCGCCGAGGGCGCTCGTGGCGTGCACGGCGCCGCCGAGGAGGTGGGCGATCTCCCGGCTGATGGAGAGCCCGAGGCCCGTCCCGCCGTACTTGCGGCTCGTGGTGCCGTCCGCCTGCTGGAACGCCCCGAAGATGGACTCCAGCTGGTGTTCGGCGATGCCGATGCCGGTGTCGGTGACGTGGAAGGCGAGGGCCGGGCCGTGGTCCCGCATCTGCTCGGGCAGTTCGTCCTCGGTCGCCGGCGCGATGCGCAGCTCCACGGCGCCGGCCTCGGTGAACTTCACCGCGTTCGACAGGAGGTTGCGCAGCACCTGCCGCATGCGGGTGTCGTCCGTGACCAGCTCGTCGGGGACCCCCGGCGCGACGCTGACCAGGAACTCCAACCCCTTCTGCGTGGTCATCGGGCGGAACGTCGCCTCGACGTAGTCGAGGAGGCGCCGCAGCGGGACCTGCTCGGGGGAGATGTCCATCTTCCCGGCCTCGACCTTGGACAGGTCGAGGATGTCGTTGATCAGCTGGAGCAGGTCGGAGCCCGCGGAGTGGATGACCCCCGCGTACTCGACCTGCTTGGGCGTGAGGTTGCGGGTGGGGTTCTGCGCGAGGAGCTGGGCGAGGATCAGCAGGCTGTTCAGCGGGGTGCGCAGCTCGTGGCTCATGTTGGCCAGGAACTCCGACTTGTACTTCGACGCCAGCGACAGCTGCCGGGCGCGGTCCTCCAGCTCCTGGCGGGCCTGCTCGATCTCCTGCGTCTTCGCCTCGATGTCCCGGTTCTGCGCCGCGAGCAGCGCGGCCTTCTCCTCCAGGTCCGCGTTGGACTTGCGCAGCTCCTGCTGCTGCTCCTGGAGCTCCTCGGAGCGCGCCTGGAGTTCGGCGGTCAGCCGCTGCGACTCCTCCAGCAGCTCGTCGGTGCGGGCGTTGGCGACGATGGTGTTGACGTTGACGCCGATCGTCGCCATCAGCTGGTTGAGGAAGGTGCGGTGGACGTGCGTGAACGTGCCGAGCGTGGCCAGCTCGATCACGCCGAGCACCTGCTCCTCGACGACGATGGGCAGCACGATCAGGCTGGACGGCTCGGCCGTCCCGAGCCCGGAGGAGATGCTGACGTACCCGGCGGGCAGGTCGTCGATGGCGATCGTCCGCCGGCTGCGGGCGGCCTGGCCGACGAGGGACTCGCCCAGCCGGAAGCGGGCCGGCCGGTCGGAGCCGGCGACGGGCATGCCGTACGAGGCGATGAGGGACAGATCGATGCCGTCCCGGGCCTCCTGGGCCAGGTAGAAGCCGCCGTACTGGGCGCCGACGAGCGGGGTCAGCTCGTCCATGATCAGCTCGGCGACGACCGTGAGGTCGCGCTGGCCCTGCATGAGGCCGGACATCAGCGCGAGATTGGTCTTGAGCCAGTCCTGCTCCTGGTTCGCCCGGGTCGTCTCGCGCAGGGACTCCACCATGGCGTTGATGTTGTCCTTGAGCTCCGACACCTCGCCGGAGGCGTCGACGGAGATCGACCGGGTGAGGTCGCCCTCGGCGACGGCGCTGGTGACCTCGGCGATGGCGCGGACCTGCCGGGTGAGGTTTCCGGCCAGCCCGTTGACGTTCTCGGTGAGGCGCTTCCAGGTGCCGGAGACGCCCTCCACCTCGGCCTGGCCGCCGAGGCGACCCTCCTTGCCGACCTCGCGGGCGACGCGGGTGACCTCGGCGGCGAAGGAGGAGAGCTGGTCGACCATCGTGTTGATGGTGGTCTTCAGCTCCAGGATCTCGCCGCGGGCGTCGACGTCGATCTTCCGGGTGAGGTCGCCCTGCGCGACGGCGGTGGTGACCTGGGCGATGTTGCGCACCTGGTTGGTCAGGTTCTTCGCCATGGAGTTGACGTTGTCGGTGAGGTCCTTCCACGTGCCGGCCACGTTCGGGACGTGCGCCTGCCCGCCGAGGATGCCCTCGGTGCCGACCTCGCGGGCCACGCGGGTGACCTCGTCGGCGAACGCGGACAGCGTCGTCACCATGGTGTTGATGGCCCCCGCCAGCGCGGCCACCTCGCCCTTCGCCTCCACGGTGATCTTCTGGGAGAGGTCGCCGCGCGCGACGGCGGTGGCGACCTGGGCGATGGAGCGCACCTGACCGGTGAGGTTCGACGCCATCACGTTGACGTTGTCGGTGAGGTCCTTCCACGTGCCGGACACCCCGCGCACGGTGGCCTGGCCGCCGAGGTTGCCCTCGGTGCCGACCTCGCGGGCGACGCGGGTGACCTCGTCGGCGAAGGCGGACAGCTGGTCGACCATCGTGTTGATGGTGGTCTTCAGCTCCAGGATCTCGCCCCGGGCGTCGACGTCGATCTTGCGCGTGAGGTCGCCCTGCGCCACGGCGGTGGCGACCTGGGCGATCGACCGCACCTGCGCGGTGAGGTTGCCGGCCATGAAGTTCACGGAGTCGGTCAGGTCGCGCCAGGTACCGCCGACACCCGGCACCTGCGCCTGGCCGCCGAGGCGGCCCTCGGTGCCCACCTCGCGCGCGACGCGGGTGACCTCGTCGGCGAACGCGGACAGCTCGTCGACCATCGTGTTGATGGTCTTCTTCAGCTCGTGGATCTCGCCCTGGGCGTCGACGGTGATCTTCTGCGAGAGGTCGCCCCGCGCGACGGCGGTGGCGACCTGGGCGATGTCGCGCACCTGGGTCGTCAGGTTGCCGGCCATGGCGTTGACCGAGTCCGTCAGGTCCTTCCACGTGCCGTCCACGCCCGGCACGCGGGCCTGGCCGCCGAGGCGGCCCTCGGTGCCCACCTCGCGCGCGACGCGGGTCACCTCGGAGGTGAACAGGGACAGCTGGTCGACCATTCCGTTGAAGACCGACGCGATCTCGCCGAGCAGCCCGTCGTGGTCGTCCGGCAGCCGCGTGCGGAAATCACCGTCCCGCACCGCCGTCAGACCGGCGAGGAGCTGCCGGAGGTCTCGCTCCGGCACGGCGCCGGCGCGCTCGCCGTCGCTCTCGTGCTCCACCACCGTGCGCTCCTCCGTGCCCGGGCCCACAGTCATGGTTCCCGCCCCTCGTTTCGGTCCGGACGTGCCGTCGACCCCGGTGGCCGGCGGCTTCCTGGTCGGTGGCCGGACAGATGATCAGCCATCGCGTCGACTCATATTGCCATAGTTGTCGAGTGGCAAAGGTTGGTGACTGAAACCAGACAATAGGGCCATTGCGGTGCCGCCGCGCCAGGCGGGCCCCGGATGCCCGCCGGACCCGCTCAGGCCCCGGGTTCCGGGCTGTCGGAGGCCTCCTCGGGCCGCCGCCCCAGGGCTTCCTCCAGGGTGTCCGTCAACGTCAGGACCCGGTCCGTCTCCGTGATGCGCAACACGTGCCGCATGCTGCGCGGAGGGTCGGCCAGGACCAGCGGCACCCCGGCCCGGGACGTCACCGCCCGCAGCCGCAGCAGTGTGTTCAGGCCACTGGAGTCGCAGAAGCTCACCTGCCGGCAGTCCAGTACCAGCCGGTCCCACCCCTGCTCCACGGCGTCCTCGGCGGCGCACGCCAGCCACGGCCCGGCCTCGATGTCCAGCTCGCCGCGCAGGACCAGCACGCGGTCCGCCCCCACGGACTCGATCATGAAGCGACTGGTGGACACTGGCACTCACCTCACGAAGACCGTCGATACCCGTACATCCGGGGCCTTCCAGGTGACCCGGCTCGGCGTTCATCTATACCAACTGCCCGCCGTGGAGCGTAGAAGGTCCTTGCCGTCCGGCAACTGTTGTCGCCCCGGACATAGAATGCGCGTGATCGTCACGACCCGGACGGACCAGCCGGGCCTCCCAGAACAGGACGACGTGAACAAGATCACTAGTGTCGAGCGCGCCCTGCGCGCCGCGGAACCGCACCTGCTGCTCAACGTCGTCCGCATGGCCCTCACCGAGGAGTACGGCGCCGGACGGGTCGAGCTGCGCATGGCCGACTACGGGCTCAAGAACCTCCAGCCGGTCCAGGCGTCCGAGGGCGCCGCCGAGGCGGTGCCCCTCCACGACAGCCCCGAGGGCCGCGCCTTCGGCGCGCAGGAGCCGCACGTCGTCCACCGCGACGCGGCGGGCGTGGTGGACGTGCACCTGCCGGTCACCATCCGCGGCGACCGCCTGGGGGTGCTCTCCGTCCGGCTTCCCGTCGACCGCTACGCCCCCGCGGTCGTCGCCGACCTGGAGCACATCTGCCAGGCCCTGGGGCACGAGATCCTCGTCGCGGAGCGGGACACCGACCTCTACCTGATGGCCCGGCGCGCCGCCCGGCTGACGCTGGCCGCCGAGATGCAGTGGCAGCTCCTGCCCGGCCGCTCGTGCACGCGCGCCGAGTTCTCCCTCGGGGCGCAGCTGGAGCCCGCGTACGCCATCTACGGCGACAACTTCGATTGGTCGGCGTCCTCGGAGCACCTCACGGTCACCGTGACGAACGGCATGGGCCAGGGCATCGAGGCGGCCCTGCTGACGAACCTCGCCGTCAACGCCCTGCGCAACGCCCGCCGCGCCGGACTGCCCCTCGCCGACCAGGCGAGCCTGGCCGACCAGGCCGTGTACGCGCAGTACGGCGGCCGCGCCCACGTCGCGGTGCTCCTCATGCGGTTCGAGCTCGCCACGGGCGAGGTCGAGGTCGTCGAGGCCGGCTCGCCCCGCGTGTGGCGCAGGCGCGGACGCCAGGTGGAGGAACTCACCTTCGACGCCCAACTGCCCCTCGGCATGTTCGACGAGACCGTCTACGTCCCGGAGCGCTTCCGGGTCGAGCCCGGCGACCGCCTCCTGTTCGCCAGCGACGGCGTGTACGAGAGCGTCTCGCCGAGCCAGGAGCTGTTCACCGAACGGGCGCTCGCCCGGGCGCTCGCGGCGACGGGCCTGCTGCCCGCGGCGCAGGTCCCCGGAGCGGTCCTGCGGGCGGTCGCCGACCACCGGGGGGATTCGCCGCTCGGCGACGACGCGCTGGTGCTGTGCCTCGACTGGCGCGGCCGGCCCGCGACCTGAACCCGGCGGACGCCCGGCCGAAAGATCATTGCTATTTGACAACAGTGTCCCTGGGGCAACAGTCTTGGACTGTCAACCGCCGCCCGGGGGCCGGGAGGTGGCCATGGCGGGGGCGGTCGGCAGGATCACCGTTCCCCCTGTGCCCCGTCGGGGTGGAGCGGGTCAGGCGGATCTCGCCTCGTCGTCGGACCCGTCGGCCCGCCGTGCGGGCAGCTTGGTCCCGATGGCGTCGCGGAAGCCCCGCAGTCCCTTGGACAGCGCCTCGCGCGCCGTCGGCGTCATGCCCGCGATGGAGGAGAGCAGGACCTCCTCGCGCCGCGCCCGCAGTTCGCGCAGGTACGCCTTGCCGTGGCCCGTCAGGCGCAGCTCCAGCTCCCGGCGGCTGACGGGGCTCGGTCCGCGCTCGACGAAGCCCAGCGCCTCCAGCCGGTCGCAGAGCCGACTCACCGAGGAGGGCGCGGAGCCGAGCAGCTCACCCAACGTGCGGAGGTTGATGCCCTCTTCGCGGTCCAGGCTGTAGAGCACCCGCAGCTGCGAGGCCGACACGGGAGAGGATGAGACGGCGTCCCGGCCCCGCTCCCACAGCACCTCCAGCAACTCGATGACCTCGCATGCGGCCTCGGCGGCCGCCCGGGACCCGTCGTGAGAGGGTGCCGGATTCACTCCCATAACAGTGACACTCCGAATCAGCGCTGTCGGACCTCGTCGCCCGGCCCCGCGCGCCACGCCTCGATCCCGGGTCCCCGCCGAGCGATCGTGGACGGTGGGGCCGCGGGCCGTCGTACACCGCGCCCTGTGGGAAGCACCACCTCACGGTCTGCCGCACTCCCTCCGTGCCATCGTCGCCGAGCGTCTCCCGTCGCCCGCCCGCGAGCCGCCCCGGGCCGACGGACGGACCTTTCCACGCGGCGGCCGCCACCTCTCGGTGGCCCGTCGGTTCCATGTACGGCGCCCCGGCCGGGCCGTCCCGGGGTCACAACCATATCCCCGAGCCGCGCCGTGCCGGCCAGGCGTCGGCGGGGCGCCGCCCATGCCGTCCGCCCACGCCGTCCGGATGTGCCGCCGGCCACACTACCGGCCGCGCGGGCCCGCTCCCGGCCGCCGACCGGGGCGCCCTGCCTGCGGGTTTCCCCCTCACGCCGGTGTCGTGAGGTCGGTGGATCCTTTTTGGCATGACCTCGGCCGAACGGGAAACACGCTCCCGGTAGGCTCCGGGCGTCCGGAGGAGGGGCGTCGCCCACGCGACGGCGGAGCGGGAGCTGTATCGTCCGGTGCACGGGGATGGTGACACAGGTACGGAGCGGCCGGCGGCCGACCCCGCCGCCCGGCGGCGGACCGGGGCAGGGGCGGCACCGGTCGGGGGCGACGGGTGCCACGGAGCCCACGGGCGCGTCCACCACACCCGCGCCCTCCGGCACCGCCGGACCGGACAGGCCGAGGAACGGGGTGAGCCCGCGATGAACACCCGAAACGGGATGGACCCCTTCGTCCATCCCGCGCTCTTCTACCGTGACGACGCCGCCTACCTGGCGGGGACCGTACCGTTCGTCCTGGACGGGCTCGCGAAGGACGAGCCGGTGGCCGTCGCGGTCCCCGGCGACCGGCTGCGGCTGCTGCGCGGCGAACTCGGCACCGCCGCCGAACGTGTCCGTCTCCTCGACATGGCCGAGGTCGGACGCAACCCCGGGCGCATCATCCCCGGCGTCCTCATGGCCTTCGCCGACCGCTTCCCCACCGGCCGCGTCCGCATCATCGGCGAACCGATCTGGGCCTCCCGCAGCGAGGAGGAGTACCCGGCCTGCGTCCAGCACGAGGCCCTCATCAACCTCGCGTTCCGCGGCCGGTCCGTCACCGTCCTCTGCCCGTACGACGCCGCGGGCCTCGACGCCGACGTCCTCGCCGACGCGCACGCCACGCACCCCGTCGTCATCGACGACGGGATCGAGACCGCCAGCGCCGCCTACACGCCCGAGCGGGGCATCGCCGCCGGCAACCGCCCGCTGCCCGCGCCGGCCACCGCCACGTCCCTCGACTTCGACGAGACCACCCTCCCCGACGCCCGCTACTTCGCGGTCTCGGTCGCTCGCGGGTTCGGCCTCGCCGACCGCCCCCTCGACGACTTCGCCCTCGCCGTCGCCGAGCTGACCACCAACAGCGTCCTGCACGGAGGCGGTCGCGGCACCGTGCGGCTCTGGCACCACGACGAGCGGGTGTACTGCCAGGTGGAGGACGCCGGCCGACTCGGCGACCCGCTCGCGGGGCCCTCGCGCGCCGCCCCGAACAGATCGGCGGCCGCGGCCTCCTGGTGGTCAACCAGGTGTCCGAACTGGTCCGCGCCCACACGGCCGACACCGGCACGACCATCCGCTTCCGCCTGTCGCTCCGATCCGGCGGCGAAGTCACGGGATGACGGCGCGGCCGAACGGCCGCGCGCGGGGGCCGTCCGGCCGACGGGTCACCGTCGCGTCGATACGGGCCCCCGCCCCGGGCCGCGGGGGTCCGGGCGAGGGGGTGGGTGGGCCGGCCGGAGCCGCCTCACCCCGGGTCGTTCGGCTTCGGCCCGGCCTCAGAAGAACGGTCGGAACGCCTGACTGCATCCCGACCGCCCCAACGGCGTCAGCCTCAGGCGTCGGGGTTCTCGCCCTCCATGGTCTTCTTGAGGCGGTCGACCTGGAGCCTGGCGAGTTCGCCGTAGGGCTCGTTCTCCTTCAGCTGCATGCTCTCCATGCGGATCAGAGCGCCTCCGAGACGCATCATGACCTCGGTGTGCTCGCCGGTGAAGGCATCAGTCTCGTCCGCGCCTGCCGAGATCTTCAGCGGCTTCACATCGGCCCATCCCTGTCGCTGTTCGGCTGCCATGCCCTTCAGCGCGACCTTCGCATCGTCCGTCGACCGGAACGACAGGATGGTGAACCTGATCATCGGGGTCTTCGATGCCCCGCCATCGTCTTCGAGAACCAGCAGCGTCGACCCGATCGTGACGAACCCGCCGCAGTTCGTCCCCGTCTGCTCCTCGCAGTCTCGCATCCTGTCGCCGGCGTCCTCGTCGATTCTGGCGTCTTGCCGGCGCCAACCCTCACGGGGCCGTGGCCTTGCTGATGAGGGCTGTGCGGATCATGTCCTCGGTCACGACGACCTGGGCCTCGTCCTGGCCGCCGCCGGTGTCGCCGGCAGCACCCGCTGCGCCGCCGTCACCGGCGCCGCCGCTTCCGCATGCCGTCAGCGCGCCTGTCAGCACTGTTCCCCCTGCAAGCCCCCGTACCAGCTTGAGCACCCTCAACCCCTCCGACTCCTGCAGTACTTGACGTGCACACTCAATCGCATCGCGACATCGCGTGCCCACGGGTCCGAGTCGCGGACGGTGCCTCATGGCGGGACCCGCGAGGCGGAGCCGGATGGGGACACCCTGTAGCGGTGGCTCCTCCGTCTTGCCCCTGGGCCACAGACGGAAGCCAGAGCCGTACGCACTGGCGGGCCTGGCCGGTGCTCCAGGGGGTGCTCGGCATGGGAATGGGGCGAGAATCCGAAGACATCGAAGCGTGGCTCGAACGAGAGTCCACGAACCGCTTCGGCCGAACCGGTTCCTCTCCATGCGTCACGCGCCCGACAAGCGGATCACCGTCTGAACCGCGTGGACGGGTCCGCGCCCCTGGACGGGTCCCGCGACCTCGGCCGGGGTTCGGGTGCGCCGGGTCACGAGGACACTCCTGTTCTGTATGTCGAACAATGGTCGTTCATTCGGACGGACCGTAGAGTCGATCGCCTTGCGCGTCACCTCCCCCAGGGTGGCGGCAGTGGCGCGGACGCTGCGAGTGCCCCTCTCGGTGAGCTCTCCGTTCGACAGATCGGACATCGTCCGTGATCTCGGTGAAAGTCATTGACGGTTCATCGACCCACGTCTACGGTCCCGTTCGAAGTAGCGTGCGGCTGACGGTATGTCGAACGATTCGCGGCCGCTCCCTTCCGTCCCGCCGAGCGAAGGAGCCGCCCTTCATGGACGCCGCGCGATCAGGACGGCCCGGCGGGCGACGGCCGGCGACCAGCCCGGTCCCGGCCCCCTGCCCCCGTTCGGTGACGGCCGGTCCGGTCGTCACCCCCCGACACCCCCGCCTCCCGGAAGGACACCATGCCCGACAGCATCGCCCGTTTCACGCTCGATCCGGCCTTCACCGTGGGAGAGGTGAACGCCCGTCTCTTCGGCTCCTTCGTCGAGCACCTGGGCCGCTGCGTGTACACCGGGATCCACGAACCCGGCCATCCGGCCGCCGACGAGGCCGGACTGCGGACCGACGTGCTGGAACTGATCCGCGAGCTCGGCGTCACGGTGATCCGCTACCCCGGCGGCAACTTCGTCTCCGGGTACCGGTGGGAGGACTCCGTCGGCCCCGTGGGGGAGCGGCCGCGCCGCCTGGACCTCGCCTGGCGGTCCACCGAGACCAACCGGTTCGGACTGAGCGAGTTCATCGCCTTCCTGAAGAAGATCGGCCCGCACGCCGAACCCATGATGGCGGTCAACCTCGGCACACGGGGCGTGGCCGACGCGGTCCGGCTCCTGGAGTACGCCAACCACCCGGCCGGCACCGAGCTGTCCGACCGGCGCGTCGCCCACGGCGACGAGGAGCCGTTCGGCATCCGCCTGTGGTGCCTCGGCAACGAGATGGACGGCCCCTGGCAGACCGGCCACAAGACGGCCGAGGAGTACGGCAGGCTGGCGGCGGAGACGGCCCGCGCGATGCGCCAGATCGACGGCGGCCTGGAACTCGTGGCCTGCGGCAGCTCCAGCCAGGCCATGCCCACCTTCGCCGCCTGGGAGGCCACCGTCCTGACGGAGGCGTACGACCTGGTCGACCACGTCTCGCTGCACGCCTACTACGAGGAAGTCGACGGCGACCGCGACTCGTTCCTCGCGTCGGCCGTCGACATGGAGTCCTTCATCGAGAACGTCGTCGCCACCTGCGACCACGTCGGCGCCCGGCTCAAGTCGAAGAAGAGGATCCAGCTCTCCTTCGACGAGTGGAACGTCTGGTACCAGAGGCGCTTCCAGGCGGAGGCCGAGGAGAACCCGCTGGACTGGCCCGAGGCGCCGCGGCTGCTGGAGGACCAGTACAGCGTCACCGACGCCGTCGTCTTCGGCTCGCTGCTGATCGCCCTGCTGCGCCACGCCGACCGGGTCACCGTCGCGTGCCTGGCCCAGCTCGTCAACGTGATAGCCCCGATCATGACCGAACCGGGCGGTCCCGCCTGGCGGCAGACGACCTTCTACCCCTTCGCCCAGGCATCCCGGTACGGACGCGGCGTCGTCCTCGACGTACGGGCCGAGTCGCCCACGTACCGGACCGCCGCCTACGGCGAGGTGCCGCTGCTGCACGCCACCGCCGTACGAGACCCGCAGAGCGGCACCGTCACCGTCTTCGCCGTCAACCGCGACCGGAGCCGGCCGCTGCCGCTGCGCGTGGCGCTGCCCGGACTGGACGTGAGCCGGATCGTGGAGCACAGCGTCCTCAGCGACGCCGACCCGGACGCGCGCAACACCCTGGCCGAACCGGACCGCGTCGTACCGCACGCCGGCCACGGCGCCCGGCTCGACGCGGGCACCCTCGACGTCGCCCTCGAACCGCTGTCGTGGAACGTGATCCGGCTGGCCCCCGACGCCTGACCCCCCGTCCGCCCGGTCCCGGCACGACCCGCCGCCCGCCCCCGGCCCCCCGGCCGCCCGCAAGGCCCGGGGGAGGACGGCGGGCAGCTCCGACGCACCCCGCCGCGCCCCCGGCCGGCGACCGAACCCCCGCAGAGACGAGCCACCATGCACCCTTCCCTCCCCACCCGGCGCCGGGCCCTCGCCGGCGGCATCGGCGCGGCCCTCGGCGGCGCCGCCACCCTCGGTGCCCTGTCCGGTTGCGCCGCCCCGTCCGCCACCGCCGGCCCCGGACAGACCCGCCTGCGGTTCTGGCACCTGTTCGGCGGCGGCGACGGAGTCAACATGCAGGGCATGCTGGACGACTTCCGCGCCCGGCACACGGACGTGGCACTGGAGGCCGTGACCCTCCAGTGGGGCGCCCCCTACTACACGAAGCTCGGCATGGCCGGCGCCGGCGGACGCGCTCCGGAACTGGCCGTGCTGCACCTGGCCAGACTCGCCGGATTCGCCCCCGGGCGGCTCCTGGACCCCTTCGACCTGGACCTGCTCGCCGACCTCGGGGTGCGCGAGCAGGACTTCCCGCCGGACATCTGGCGACGCGGCCGGATGGCCGGCGGACAGTACGCCGTGCCGCTCGACACCCACCCCATGGTGCTCTACTACCAGACCGACGTCTGCGAGAAGGCCGGGCTCATGGCGGGCGGTCGGCTCAAGCCCATCGTGGGGGCCGACCAGTTCGCCGACGCGCTGCGCGCAGCGAAGAAGGCGACCGGGCTGCCCGGCCTGGTGACGGAGACCCTCGGCCCCGACTGCATCACCCCCTGGCGGTTGTTCGCCACCTTCTACGCCCAGACCGGCGGCAAGGTCCTCTCCGACGACGGCCGGCGCCTCGCCCTGGACGACACGAAGGCGCTGCGGGTGCTGACGTACATGGCCAGGCTCGCGGAGGAGGGCCTGATGGTGCGCCGCGTCGACTACGGCGCCTCCGTCGGGGTCTTCAACGGCGGGAAGACCGCCTTCCACCTCAACGGCGAATGGGAGATCAGCACCTTCCGCACGGCCGGCATCCCCTTCTCCATGACCCGCGTGCCCGCCCTCTTCGGCGGCGCCGGCGCCCAGGCCGACTGCCACGCCTTCGTCCTGCCGCACCAGGCCGGCCGCGGCGGTGCCGCGAACCTCGCCGCCCACACCCTCGTCGCCTGGATGCTGCGCAACTCCGTCGCCTGGGCCGAGGGCGGCCACGTGCCCGCGTACCTGCCCGTCCTGCGGGATCCCGCCTACCTCGCGCTGAAGCCGCAGTCCGAGTACCGCGACGTCATCGACGACGTGGCGCTCGACGAGCCCGCGTGGTTCGCCGGCTCCGCCTCCCGCATGTGGATCGAGCTCGGCGCCGTCTTCTCCGGTGTCCTCACCGGCTCCCGCAGCCCCCGGGGGGCCCTGACCGAGGCCAAGGCCCGCCTCAGGAACCTCCTCGACACCCGCAATCCGCTTCCCGGAGTCGCGTCATGACCACCACCACCGCGGCACCCCCGCCACCGGTGACCGCGCGGCACACCGCCGCCGGCCGCGCGCCGGTCCGCTCCGTCCACCGCAGGTGGACCGAGCACGGCCTGGTGTTCGTCGCCCCCTTCCTGCTCCTGTACGCCATGTTCCTGCTGTGGCCCCTGGTGTCCGGTGTCGGCATGAGCCTGACGAGCGAGAACATCACCGGGACCGGGGGCGAGTTCGTCGGCCTCGCCAACTACGCCGAGGCCGTCCGCGACCCGGACGTCTGGTCCTCGCTGTGGAACACCGTCTGGTTCACCGTGCTCTCCACCGTCCCCCTCGTCCTGGTGGGCCTGGGGCTGGCGCTGCTCTCCCACCAGCTGCGGGTGGTGCAGTGGCTGTGGCGGCTCAGCTGGTTCGCCCCGTTCCTGCTGCCGTCCGGAGTGGTCTGCCTGCTCTTCGCGCAGATGATCTTCCCGTCCGGCTTCGGCCTCGCCGACCAGACGCTCGCCGCCGCGGGACTGGAGCCTGGCATCGGCTGGCTCAGCGAGGAGCGCTACGCGATGCTCTCCATCGTGGCGACCACCGTCTGGTGGACCGTCGGCTTCAACTTCCTGCTCTACCTCGCCGCGCTGCAGGCCATCCCGGTGCACCTCCACGAGGCCGCCGAACTGGACGGGGCCGGGGCGTGGCACCGGCTGCTCCACATCACGCTGCCGATGCTGCGCCGCACCACCGCACTGGTGGTGGTCCTCCAGGTCCTGGCCTCGCTCAAGATCTTCGACCAGGTGTACATCATGACCGGCGGCGGTCCCGACGAGTCCACCCGGCCGATCCTGCAGTACGTGTACCAGCAGGGGTTCACCGGATACCGCATCGGCTACGCCTCGGCCGTCTCCTACCTCTTCTTCGCCCTGATACTGATCGTCTCCCTGGTGCGGCCCGCGCTGTCCCGACGCCGAGCCGAGGAGGCCGCGAAGTGAGTGGTTCCGCCACCGTGAAGACCCCCTCCGTACGGCCGGCCGCCACCGGCGCCGGCGGCCGGAGGGCCCGCTGGACCGGGGGGAGGGCCGCCCTGCTGGTGCTGGCCCTGATCCTGGCGGCCGCCTGGCTCGTCCCGCTGGCCTGGGCCGTCGCGACCTCGCTGAAGCCCGAGGCGGAGACGACGAGCACCCCGCTCGCGTGGATCGGCTCACGCGTCACGTTCGACGCCTACGCCAAGGTGTGGGAGTCAGGCGACCTGACGCGCTGGATGCTGAACTCCGTGTTCACCTCCCTGATGACGACCGTGCTGACCGTCCTGACGTGCGCGATGGCCGCCTACGGCTTCACCCGCACCGACTTCCGCGGCCGCAGAACGCTGTACGGGCTGGTCCTCGCGGGCATCATGGTGCCGCCGCAGGTCCTGATCGCGCCGCTGTTCACCGAGATGGTGCAACTGGGCCTGGTGGACACCTACTGGGGCGTGATCCTGCCCCAGGTGGCCGTACCGGCCATGGTCTTCATCCTGGTGAAGTTCTTCGAAGGGGTCCCGCGGGAACTGGAGGAAGC
Organism: Streptomyces changanensis; assembly: GCF_024600715.1. Lineage (NCBI taxonomy): Bacteria > Bacillati > Actinomycetota > Actinomycetes > Kitasatosporales > Streptomycetaceae > Streptomyces > Streptomyces changanensis. The sequence continues at coordinate 543,056 of NZ_CP102332.1, read as the reverse complement.
GGCCTTCGTCGACGGCGCGGGACGCTGGCGGGTCTTCTGGACGATCGTGATGCCGCTGTCCCGGCCGGTGCTCGCCGCCGTGGCGATCTTCACCTTCATCTCGACCTGGAACAACTTCCTGTGGCCGTTCCTGGTGACCACCGACCCCGCCGGCATGACGCTGCCCGTCGGCCTGGTCAACGTCCAGTCGTCGTTCGGCGTGCGGTACGCGCAGATCATGGCGGCGCTGGTGATCGCCGGACTGCCCCTGCTGATCGTCTTCATGCTGTTCCAGCGGCAGATCGTGCGCGGCATCGCGCACACGGGCCTCGCCGGGCAGTGACCGCCCGTCGAGGGCCGGGCGGCGCGGACCGGTGCGCTTCCCGGCACCCCCGGCCGGGGAACGTCCCGAACCCGGGCTCTCGACCGCCCGGCAGCGGGTATGCGCGGCCGCATGGGTGACATCGGTGACATCAGGATCGGAACGTGCTCGTGGACGGACCCCGCGCTCGTCTCCAGCGGCTGGTACCCGTCGGGGAAACGGGACGCGGAGGGACGGCTGCGGCACTACGCCGAACGGTTCCCCGTCGTCGAGGTCGACTCGACCTACTACGGCCTGCCGAGCGCCCGCAACAGCCGGCTGTGGGCCGAGCGGACGCCGGACGGCTTCCGCTTCGACGTGAAGGCGTTCTCCCTGCTGACCGGCCACCCCACCAGGCCCACCGCGGTCCCCGCCGACCTGCGGCCCGCCGTGGCGCGGTACGGCGGCGGGTACCGCGGCGTGCCCGACCCGGGCCTCCTGGACGAGGTGTGGCGGCGGTTCGGCGAAGCGCTGCTGCCGCTGCGCGAGGCCGGCCGTGTGGGCGCGCTGCTCTTCCAGCTGCCGCCCTGGGCCGGGCCCGGTCCGACCGCACGCGGGTTCCTGGAGCAGTGCCGCGCCAGGACCGCCGGCTGGCGGCTGGCGGTCGAGTTCCGCCACCCGGACTGGTGGCGGCCGGAGGCGCGCGCCTCCACCGCGGCGCTGCTGCGGGAACTGGGGGCGGCGGCCGTGGCGGTGGACACGGCGCAGGGCCTCACCGGCTCCATCCCGCCGGAGGCCCCGGTCACCTCCCCCGACCTCGCCGTCGTCCGCTTCCACGGACGCAGCGCCGCCTGGGGGACCGGCAGCAAGGAGGACCGCTTCCGGCACGGCTACACGGCGGACGAGCTGCGCGAGTGGCTGCCCCGGGTGCGGGCGATGGCCGAGCGGGCCGCCGAGGTCCACGTCCTGTTCAACAACTGCTGCGGGGACGCCGCCGTACGCGCCGCCGCCTGCCTGCGGGAGCTCCTCGCCGGTGGCGCCCCGCAGGAGGCACGCGCGGGGGGACATGGGAACGCCGCGGCGGGGAAGACGGGGTGACATGCAGCCCCCCGCACGGGGCACCGGACCAGAGGAGTTCACTGTGCACGCGGACATGTGGTCGTGTCCCGACACGACCGGTTACGTGACCGGCACCGACCTGACCGGCTTCACGGTCGAGGCGACGGACGGATCCGTCGGCAAGGTCGGCAAGCACTCCGCGGACGCGGGCGCCTGCTACCTGGTGGTCGACACCGGCCCGTGGATCTTCGGCCGGGAGGTGCTGCTCCCCGCGGGGATCATCACCGCCGTCGACATCGAGCAGCGGAGCGTGCACGTGGGCCGCACCAAGGACGAGATCGAGAGCGCCCCCGAGTACGTGCCCGACAGGCACGACCGGGACGACTCCCAGCGGATGGAGTTCGCGGACTACTACCTCGCCTTCTTCCGCTGACGCGACCGCCACCGTGACCGACGTCAGGCGCCGGGTCCCGGTCCACACGGACGCGGGCACCGGCGGGGACACCGGCACGAACACGAACACGGAACACCGAGACACACAGGAGGCGTCATGTCCCAGCTGATCTCGCGCATCAGGAAGTTCGGCCGCAGCCCGCAGGGGCGCAGGCTCATCGACTCGGCGCGGCGGGCCGCCACCGACCCGCGGCGGCGCACGCAGAGCCGCAGCCTCCTCGGCCGGCTCCGCCGCCACTGACGGTACGGCGGCACCGACACCGTGGTCCCCGCCGGGCGCCCGCCCGGCGGGGACCACGCGCGTCCGGCGGGCGACACCCGCCGGCGGCGCCGTCTGACATATGTCATGGCTCCCCGGTGACCAAGGTCGTTCGCCTGGAGGAGAGTTGAGTGCACGTCAGGACGTGAGGATGGGAGTACGGGGGCGCACACGGCGCCCCGCACCGGACTCCAGGAGCATCCCATGCACCCCTCCCCGCGTGCCGCCCGTCGCCGCCTCCACCACGCCGCCCTGACATCGAGCGCCGTCCTGCTCGCGCTGGCCGCCGGCGCGCTGCCCGCCCAGGCGGCGCCCGCGGCCCCCGCCGCCCCGCCCGCCGCGACGGCCGCGCGACGGCCACCACCGGCCGGGGCCTCGACCGGGCGGCGCTGCGTGCCTCGCTGGAAGCCGTCCACGAGGCCGGCATGTACGGCACCTTCTCGGCCGTCCGCGACGGCTCGTCGCAGTGGCGGGGCGCCGCCGGCGTCGCCGACGTCGACACCCGGCGTCCCGTCCGGCCCGGCTTCCGGCACCGGGTCGGCAGCATCACCAAGTCGTTCGCCGCCGTCGCCGTGCTCCAGCAGGTCCGCGCGGGCCGCGTCGACCTCGACGCCCCGATCGGCCGCTACCTGCCCGAGCTGGTCCCCGGCGAGCGCGGCCAGGCCATCACCGTACGCATGCTGCTCAACCACACCAGCGGCATCGGCGACCACATACTCCCCGCCTTCCCCGGTCTCCTGGAGGACCCGGGCAAGGCACTCGACGCGGGCCGCTTCCGCCACCACGCCCCCGAGGAACTCGTCCGCCTCGGGCTCGCCGCGCCCCCCCGGGCGCCGCGCGGCACCTACGCCTACTCGAACACCAACTACGTCATCATCGGGCTGCTGCTCCGCGAGGTCACCGGCCAGGAGCCCGAGGATTACATCACCGACAACGTCATCCGCAAGGCGGGGCTGCGGCACACGTACTTCCCGCGCACCCCCCACCTCATCGGCCCGCACGCGAAGATGTACGAGTCGATGTACGGCACCATCGCGCCCGCCCGGGACTACAGCGTCTACGACATGTCGTGGGGCGGTATCGCCGGCTCGCTCGTCTCCACCACCGAGGACCTCAACTCCTTCTACCGGCAGCTGCTCGGCGGCAGGCTCCTCGGCCCCGCCGAACTGCGCGCCATGAAGACCACCGTCCCGGCCCACCCGGTCGAGCCGGGCGAGGAGGCCGTCATGCGCTACGGCCTCGGCCTGTCGGCGGTGCGGATGGCCGACGGCCGCTGGTACTGGGGCCACGACGGTGCCGTATTCGGCGCGGGCACGCTGGCGCTCTCCTCCGAGGACGGCCGCCGGCAGCTCGCGGTGGCCCTGAACCTGATGAAGTACCAGCACGTCAACGAGGACGGCACGATCGACCCGCACCCCATCGACCTGGCCCTCAACCGGCACATCGAGACCGCCCTCGGCATCACCCGGCCGGCCGCCCCCGCCGCGCCCTTCGCCGCCCCGGACGTCGCCGCCCCGGGAGCCGGCGCCCCCGCCGCGCCCGCGCCGGCGGCCGCCACGGTGGCGACGCGGCCGTTCGAGGTGCTGAGCCGGCTCCGGGGGTGAGCCGACGCGGCCGCCCACCGCACGGCGGGCGGCCGCCACCGGCCCCCCGCGCGTGCGTGCCCGCCCGCGCAGGGGGCAGAAGGACCTCATGACGGTAGCGAAGACGAGCGTCCTGGTACTGGACAGCGCCGAACCGGAGGCGCTGGCGGAGTTCTACGCCGAGCTGCTGGGGGCCCGGGTGCAGCGGGGCACCGACCCCGACTTCATCGAGGTCGTCGGGCACGACGGCGTGCGCCTCGCGGCACGGCGCGACCACGGGTACGCGCCGCCCAGCTGGCCCCGACCCGACGACTCGCAACAGGCCCACCTGAGCATCCTCGTCGCGGAGGCCGACATGGACGAGGCCGAGCGGGAGGCGGTCGGCCTGGGGGCGCGTCCCGTCGAGGCCAAGGACAACTCCGGCCCCAGGGACGTGCGCACGTACGCGGACCCCGCCGGCCACTCCTTCACCCTCGCGGCCCGCGAGGGCCGGTCCGCCCTCTAGGACACCACCGCGGCGCCTCCGGGCCCGCCCCGGTCACGGGGCGGGCCCCGGGGGGTGAGCGGGCGCGGGTTCCGCGCGGTCGACCAGCCGGGCCAGGTCCACCCGCGACCTGACGCCGAGCAGGGCGAACACGTTGCGCAGGTGGTGGTCGACGGTGCGGGGGCTCAGCGACAGCCGCACCGCGACCTCCCGGTTGGTGGCCCCCTCGGCCACCAGCCGCGCGATCCGCGCCTGCTGGGCCGTCAGCCGCGACAGCGCGCCCGCGTCGGCGTCCCGGGGCGCGCTGCCCGACGCGCGCAGCTCACCCGCGGCCTGCTCCGCCCACCCCCGGGCACCGCAGTGCTCGAACGCCACCAGCGCCTCCCGCAACCGGTCCTGCGCCTCCTTCGGCCGCCGCCGGCGGCGCAGCCACTTCCCGTACAGCAGCAGCGTCCGCGCCCGGTCGAACTCGCCGCCCACCGCCTCGTAGGCGCCGAGCGACCGCTCGTACCAGGCGTCCGCCTCCCCGGGCGCCAGCAACGCCCGGCAGCGCGCCAACTGGGCGGGGGCCAGCGGGTCGGCGCCGAGGGACGCCCACACCGCGAACTCGTCCACGGCCGCCCGCGCGTCGTCCGGCCGCCCCGACAGCGCCGCCGCCTCGGCGAAGCACGGCACGGCCAGGATCCGCACCGCGAAGTGCCCACCGCCCACGCCGGCACGGACGACCGGTCCGAGCCGCGCGGCCGCCTCGGGCAGGCACCCGCGGCTCAGGTCGGCCCGCGCCGAAGCCCACCGCGCCAGGGTGGCCGCCTGGGTCAGCCCATGCCGGCGCGCGGTGTCCAGGGCCGCCGCCGCGTGCCCGGCCACACCCGCCGCGTCGCCCTCGACCGACAGGGCGAGCGCCAGCACGGCGTGCAGGTGGGCGGCGAGGTTGCGCTGGCCGGTCCGGCGGGCGGCGCACAGCCCCTCCTCGGCGTGCGCGCGGGCCCGCGCGTGCTGCCCGGCGCGCAGCTCCGCGTACGCCAGGTACTCCAGCGCCCTCGGCACCAGCGCGGCCGACCCCCGTGACCGCGCCGCGGCCAGGGCCCGCGCGGCGACCCGCGTGGCCGCGGCGAAGTCGCCCATGAGGAGCGCCGCGGCCCCCGCCCGCAGCAGCGGCTCGGGCGCCTCGTCCGCGTCCGCCCGGTCGACGGTGCGTCGCAGCGGTGTCCGCGCGACCGCGAACCGGCCGTCCAGCGCGGCCCGCAGCCCCGCCACGTACTCCTCCAGCGGATCCCCCGGCCGGGGCGGCGCGGGCCGGCCGTCCCGGGGGCCGGTGTGCTCCCCGCCGGCCACGGCGACCAGTTCGGCCGTGCACGCGGCGACGTCACCCGCCGCCCACGCCGCGTCCGCCGCGGCGAGCCGCGCCACGCGCGTGTGCCGCGGGTCGTACGGGGCGAGGAGCGCGGCGGCACCGCGCAGCACCTCGTGCGCGTCGACCACGGGGCCGTCGTCCAGCTCCAGGACTCCCCGCACCAGCTCGATCCTGCCGCGTACGGCGCCATGCGCGCCCGCTGCCTCGGCACCCGCCAGCAGTTCGCGCGCCTGCCGCACCGCGCCCGCCAGCCGGGCCTGTTCGGCCGCCGCCGCCAGCCGTTCCGCCCGCGCCCCGGCCGCCGCCGTCAGCCCCGCCGCGCTGCGCAAAGCGGCGGCCCGCTCGCGGTGCGACCGGCGCGGGTCCTCGCGGGAGGCCTCCGCGGCCAGCGCCGCCGCCACGCCCGGCGCGGGACCCCGTACCGACAGCGCCGTGTGCGCGAGGCGGGCCAGGGCGGACGGGTCCGGGAGGGAACGGTCCGGGAGGGAACGGTCCGGGGCGGACGGGGCGGGGCGGGGGGAACGGTCCGGTGTGAGGGCGGCGGCGAGGGCCCCGTGCGCGGCCCGCCGCCGGGCGGGGTCGGCTCCGGCGTACACCGCCCGGCGCAGCAACTCGGTGGAGCACCGCACACGGCCACCGTCCCACCCCACAAGACCCGCCGCCTCCGCGTGGGCGAACGCCGCCGCCGGCAGCCCGAGCCGCCGCCCGGCCCGCAGCACCAGCGCGGCCTCCGCGCCGCCGCCGGGCTCCCCGGCCGCCGCGACGAGCAGCAGCAGGTCACGGACGGCGGGCGGGAGTTCGGACGGGCGCGGGCTCACGACCCGGGCGAGCGCCGCCGCGTCCGCCAGCGGGCGCGGCAGCGGGGCACGGCCCTCCAACTGCGCCGCCGACAGACGCTCCAGCAGGAAGGTGAGGAGCGCCGGGTTCCCCCCGGCCTCCGCCACCAGCTCCTCGCCCACCGGCGGGTCGATCCGACCGGCGGTCAGCTCGTCCACCAGTCCCGCCGTCACCCCGTACGGCAGCGGGTCGAGGACGACGGACGGCAGGTCGGCGAAGTCCACGGCGCCCGCGTGCCGGTGGACGACCGACACCAGGACGCCGACCGGGCCCGGCCGCCACGCCCGCCGCACGGCCCCCGCCAGCGCCCGCCGGGACGGGCCGTCCCACAGGTGCGCGTCGTCGACGCAGACCAGCAGGGGAGCGGCGCCCGCGGCGGCCCGCATGGCCGTCTCCAGGGCCCCCGCGTCCACCACACCGCCCGGGTGCCGCGTGCCTGGCCCGCCCCCGCGGCCCGTGACCGCCGCCAGGGCGCGGTGGAGCGCCCGGACCCCGCCACCGGGCACCCGGGTGCCGCCCGGCGTGCCCCGTACGGACACGACGGGGCCGGCGTCGAAGGCCGCCGCGCCCGCGTCCAGCAGGGCGGTGCGGCCCAGCCCCGGTGCGGCGGTGACCACGAGCACCCCGCCGTCGCCGTGGCGCGCCCCCTCCAGCACCGCGGCCACGGCCCGCAGCTCCTCCTCCCGGCCGCGCACACCGCGCGCACCCGGGGCCCCCTGCCAGGTCGGCTCTCGTGTCATCCTCGGGACGCTAATGTCCGGCGGCGCGTTCCGGAAGCCGTCGGTCCGTCCCCCCTGCGCCCCACCGTCCGAAGGTCACCGGTCGGCACCCGACGGCACGGGAACGCCGGAGGCGGCCGCGCACCGGGCGCGGCCGCCGGGGGACGGGGCGGATCGAGGGTCACGGTGCGACGGCCGGCGCGGCGACGGGTGCGGGGGTACGGGTGCGGCGCGGACCGTCGGCACCCGTCGGTCAGGAGGTGTGCGGGCAGTTGCCCCGGTACTCCTCGATGGTGAGGCTCGGCCGCGGCAGCGGGCACAGGAACTGCTCGTACCGGGTGTCGTCGTCGATGAACCGCTTCAGCCACGAGACGCTGTACTTGGCGATCGTCGTGTTCGACGAGTTCGGCGCGAAGTGCGACGCCCCGTTCAGCTCCAGGTACGCCCGGTCCAGGGCGGACGGCAGGCTCTCGTAGAACGGCTCGGAGTGGCTGGAGACGGGGGCGATGCTGTCCCCGTCGGCTCCGACGATCAGCGTCGGCGTCCTGAGCTCCGGCCAGGTCTTGTCCAGGTTCCACGGCGTCAGGGGGACCGCGGCGCGGAGCGACGGCCTGCTCTTGGCCGCCTCCAGGCTGCCGCCGCCGCCCATGGAGTGCCCCATCACGCCGAGGCGGGTGCTGTCGACCCGCGTGCGCAGCGGGCTGACGCGCGTGAGGTGGTCCAGCGCGGCGAGCAGCTGGCGGCCCCGACTGTCCGGCTGGTCGACCGTGGTGAGGGTGTCGATGGTGAACACGACGAACCCCTGCGAGGCGAGGCGGGGGCCGAGCCACGCTATCGACGACTGGGTGCCGGTGTAGCCGGGGGAGATGGCGACCGCCCCGAACGTGCCGTCGGCGGTCGTGGTCGGGTAGTAGATCGTCCCGCCGCCGAAGCCGGTGACGGAGAGCGAGGAGACGGTCGACTGGGACACGGCGTAGTGGCCGCGCACCGCCTCGATGCTGGCGTTGGTGGGCGCGGGGCCGCGCTCGTACGGGTTGTCCGCGGCGTGGGCGCCGGGCGCGGGGCCGAAGCCGATTCCGGCGACGACGGCGAACGACGCGAGGGCGGCGCCGAGCGAACGGCGGATCCGGTGCCCGGTGGGGGGGAGCGTGTGCACGACGGGGTCGTCCTCTCTGTCGTGGCGGGCCCCGGGGCGCACACCGGCGGACGTCCGCCGCCGGCGCGCTGCCCCGGGCGGCTGACCCGCCGCGGGTGGGGATGCCACTGTCACCGCGCCCCGGCGGCCCGGGCATCGGCGATATCACCGGTCCTCGAGTGCCGCGCCTGACCCGCCGGGTGCCTTGACCGCCGCTGTCCCGTGGTGCGAGCCTTCCTCCCATGTCGACCAGCAGGCGCTTCTTCGCGCGGCACCACGTGGACCTCGTCCGCGTGGCCAGCGCGCTGTGTCGCAGCGACCGTCCCTGACGGTCGCGCCCGGTGTCCCGAGGCGCGGCTCCCGCCCGTGCGCCCACCCGCCTCGACACCCTTCGGGAACCTCCATGTCCGTCGTGCCTTCCCCCGCCCTGCTCGGACCCGCCCGCCTCGCCGGGCTCGCCGCGTCGTTCGCCGCGCGCCGCGACCTGTGGCTGCCGGCCGTCCGCTTCACCCACCCCGACCGCCACTACACCCGCCTCGAACGCGCCGACACCCACGAGGTGTGGCTGCTGACCTGGCTGCCGGGCCAGGGCACGGAGATCCACGGCCACGGTGGCTCCAGCGGCGCCTTCACCGTGGTGCGCGGCGAACTGACCGAACGGGTCTTCCCGCCGTCCTCGCACCCCTCGCACCCCGTGCCGCGGCGGCTCGGCGCGGGCGCGACGCGCTCCTTCGGCCCGCGCCACGTCCACAGCGTGGTCAACGGCGGCGCGTCGCCCGCCGTCAGCGTCCACGCCTACGCGCCCGCGCTGGCCACCATGACGTACTACCGCCGGCTGCCCGACGGGCGGCTGGTGACCGACCGCATCGAAGGAGTGGACGCGTGACCGGGATCGACCGCCACCTCGCCGACGTCCGCGCGGGCCTCGACCGCCTCGGCCCGCACGACGCCCTGCGCGCCGTACGGGAGGAGGGCGCGCTGCTCGTCGACACCCGGCCCGAGGCCACCCGCCGCGCCGAGGGAACCGTTCCGGGCGCCCTCCTCATCGAGCGCAACCATCTGGAGTGGCGGTGCGACCCCGCCTCCGAGGGCGCGCTCCCACAGGCCGCGCGGACCGACGTCCGCTGGATCGTCTTCTGCGACGAGGGGTACGCCTCGTCGCTCGCCGCGGCCTCGCTGCGCACCATCGGGCTCTCCCGCGCCACGGACCTCGCGGGCGGGTTCCGCGCCTGGCGGGCGGCGGGCCTGCCGGTCACGCCGCCCGCCGCGGACGCGGGCGCGGATGCCGGCTGACCGGCACACCGTACGCGCCGTGCCCCGCGCGCTGCCGGGGGCTGTCGCGGGGCCGCCGCCCGGGCACACGGGCGGGCACCGGGGAGGGAGCCCCGACCACCACGTGGCCGGGCCCCCGCCGTCACGGTCGGCCGGTCAGGCCGCCGCGGGCGGGCAGTGCGCCGCGTCGTCACCCTCCAGGACGTGGCTGCGGCCGCCGCCCACCCCGATCGGCGTGTCGCCGACGGTGACGCGGTGCAGCAGACGGGGAAGGTCACCGCAGTCGTCGGGGGCGTGGTGCTGGGTGACGCGATGGTCGAACAGCGCCACGTCCCCGACGTTCCGCGTGATCCGGACGATGGTCTCCGCCGGGTGACGTACCCCTGCAGGATCGGCAGCAGGCGGCGGGAGTCCGACGGAACCAAGCCGACGGGGCTCTGCGCGAACCCGCCGATGAACAGGCCCCGTTCCCGTCTGGGCCGTCCGGTACGTGCGGGACACGAACCGCCTGCGGTGCTCGGCGGTCTTCTTTCGGCTCCGCGTGGTCGCAGGGGTTCGTGTGCCCGGCCCACAGCCGTTCGGCGGCCGCCGGTGCCGTCCCGCCGGCCGAGGCACCGCGCGACCCGTCGGCCGCGCCACCGGCTGACCGGCCTGGCGTGGACCTGCCGCCGCCGGCGCGCCGCGCGGGCCGCGCGGTGGTCGACTGGAAGGGGGGCCGGCGGAAGGAGCCACCATGTACGTCGTCCGCATCGAACACGCGGTCCCGGAGTACGAGGCGTGGAAGGAGGCCTTCGACGGTGATCCCCTCGGCCGATCCGCCTCCGGCGTCCGCGGTTACCGCATCATGCGGCCGGTCTCCGATCCCGGCCGGGTCATGATCGACCTGGAGTTCGACGACGTCGAGCGGGCCGAGGCCATGGTGACGCGACTGCGGGAGCTGTGGACCCGCGTCACCGTGGCCGTGGACCCGCAGGCGGAGATCACGGAGGTCACCGACACCGGCCGCTACTGACCACCCCGAGCCGGGCCCGCCGCCAGCGGGAGCCCGCAGCCCGCCGCCACCCGGGCCCCCTGAAGTCGGAGCCGTCACCCGGGCCCGCCTCACGCCGGGGTCGCCACCCAGGGCCCGGGCCCGTCCGTCCGGCCGGAAGGCCCGGTCGGTGCCCGCCCGTACCGCCCCGGGGCCGGCCCCCTCTGCCGCCCCGTACCGCCCGGCCGGGCGGTAGTACGCGTCCGCCCGGGTAGTCCGTACCCCGCCCCGGCCGTCCGTACCGGCACGGCCTCGTCCGGCCGGGTCGGACGCCTACGTGGTCCGCGATCTGTCGTTCCGCGTCGAGAAGAACCAAGTCCTCGGCCTGCTCGGCCCCGACGGCGCCGGCAAGACCACCTCGCTGCGATGCTCATGGGTCCGCGTGCGGTCTGGGAGGGGGCGTGGGGGGTTGCCCCCGCAGGGGTTGGCGGCGTCGGGTGGGTTCCGTCGTCCAGTGCCCAGGGCCGCCGACCCCGAGGAGGTGACCCCGCGCGGCCCCGACCCCACCCACCGGCCTTGCGGCGCAGTGCCCCCGAGGGCGGCGGACGCCCCGTTACGCGCGCGGGGGCGCCGTCGACGCGCGATCCGAGGCCCCACCCCGCCCCACCCCGCCCCACCCCGCCCCACCCCGCCCCACCGCGTCCGGGGCGGCCGGGCCCGGACGTGCTGTTTCCGCAACGGCGTTGGGGCCCGCGCGTCCCTGCGTCCGACGATGTCCGGGAAGCCCTTCCCGGACACGAGAGGCAGGCCGTGACCACCACGACCCGACCCGTCGGAACCCCATCCACGGCCAATGCGCGCAGACGGTGGACGGTGCTGGCCGTCTGCTGCCTGAGCATGTTCCTCGTGGGCATGGACACCACCATCGTCAACGTCGGCCTCCCCGCCATCGGGCAGGCGCTGGACATCGGCACCCGCGGCCTGGAGTGGACCGTGGACGCCTACACGCTCGTCCTGGCGGCGCTGCTGATCTCCGCCGGTGCGCTGGCAGACCGGTTCGGGCGGCGACGGGTGTTCCAGTGGGGACTGGCCGTCTTCGGCGCCGCCTCGCTGGCGTGCGCCGTCGCCCCATCGGCGGGAGCGCTCGTCGCGGCCCGCGCCCTCCAGGGGGTCGGTGCCTCGATGCTCAGCCCCGTGGCCCTGGCGATCGTGGTGAACGCGATGCCCGACCCGCGGGAACGCGCCCGGGCGATCGGCGTCTGGGCGTCGGTCTTCGGGCTGAGCATGGCCGCCGGTCCCGTCGCGGGCGGCGCCCTCATCGACGCCTTCGGCTGGCGGTCGGTGTTCTGGGTGAACGTGCCGGTCGTCGTGGTGGCCCTCGTCCTCAGCGCGGTGTTCGTCCCGGAGTCCCGGGCGCCGCGACCGCGACGGCTCGACCTCCCGGGGCAGGTCCTGCTGACGGTGGTGATCGGGGCGTCGGTCGGCGTGCTCATCGAGGGCCCGCGCGTCGGGTGGACGTCACTGCCGGCGGTCGGCGCCTATGCCTGCGTCGTGCTGAGCGCGGTGGCGTTCGGCGTGGTGGAGTCCCGCAGGAGCGAGCCGCTCATGGAGCCGGCGTTGTTCCGCGGCCCGGCCTTCACCGGCGCGGTCGTCGGCGCCGTGGCGGTCTTCGTCGCCCTCAACGTCACGCTGCTGCTGGAGACCTTCCATCTCCAGCACGCCCGTGGCTGGACGCCGCTGGCCGCCGGGGCGGCGACTCTGCCCATGGCGGTCGGCGCCACCCTGTGCGCGCCGTTCTCCGGCCGTCTGGTCGGCCGTTCGGGTCCGCGGCTCCCGCTCACCCTGGCGGCCGGCTTCCTCACCGCGGGCGGGCTCTGCCTCGTCGGGCTCGACGACGACACCGGCGTAGCACTGCTCCTGCTGGCCAACGGGCTCGTCGGCGTCGGCTTCGGCTTCGCCAACGCCCCGATCACCAACACCGCCGTGAGCGGGCTGCCCGCCCAGCGGGCGGGCGTCGCCGGGGCGATCACGTCCACCGCGCGGCAGTTCGGCGCCGCGGTCGGCATCGCCGTCGCCGGCGGGCTGGTGGCGGGCGTCCCCCCGGCCGGGCTGGCGCACGCGTCCCGGCCGGGCTGGTTCGTGGTCGCCGCCTGCGGCGCGCTGTTGTTCCTCGTGGCCCGCGCCTCACGGCAGGCGCCGGGGGTCACCGCCCCGCGGGACGGCCGTACGCGGGGTGCCGTCTGACCGGCGGCACCCCGCGCGACCGCCGGTCAGGCGGCCCGGCACGCCGTCGTGAGCCGGGCCATCGCGGCCGACGGCTTCCCGCTCAGCAGCAGGTGCTCCGCCTCGGCGAACGGCTTCGCGGAGGCCGCCGACACCCCGGCGCCGATCTCGGCCTGGACGATCAGCCTCGCCCTGCCGACCAGCTCCGCGGCCGCCGGCGAGTCGCCCCGCCCCGCCGCCTCCAGGGCCCGGACGGCCAACGACACCGCCTTCAGCGTCCGTTCTCCACCGGGCGACGGCTTCGCGAGGGTGGTGAGCCCCCAGCCGTACGGGAACTGCGGGTCGTACACCGCGTCACCGACGTTGACCGGCAGTTGCTCCACGGACTTCGGCCACGTCACGGGCAGCCGCCCGGTGAACGGGCGGGTGCCGTAGAGGACGTCGGCGACGCCGTCGCCCTCCGTCCCCGGCAGCCACGACGCGACCAGTGCGTCGACGGCTCCCAGCCGGTCGCCGACGAGCTGGGGCCGGCCGGAGACCACCAGGACCGCGCAGCGCATCGCCGCGCACACCCGGTCGACGGCCGCCTTGTCGGCGTCGGACAGTTCCAGGTCGTGGCCGTTGCCGACGTCGCCGACCCCTTCCGCGTACGGGGTCTCGCCGACGACCACGACACCGACGTCGTGGCCCGCCGTGGGCGCCGAGGCGTCCTTCGAGTAGGTGAGGGCGGCGTCCGGGGCGGCCCTGCGCATGCCTTCCAGGATGGTCGTGCCGGTGGTGGTCCGGCCCGACGCGCCCTGCCAGCTGATCGTCCAGCCGCCGGCCTGGTTGCCGAGGTCGTCGGCGTTGGACCCGGCGACGTAGACCTTCTGCGACCGCCTCAGCGGCAGCACGGCCCCGTCGTTCTTCAGCAGGACCTGCGACTTCGCCACCGCCTCCCGCGCGACGGCGCGGTGGGCGGCCGAACCGACCCGGTCGAGGTGGGTGGTGTCGGCGTACGGCTGCTCGAACAGGCCGAGTCGGAACTTCTGCGTGAGGATGCGCTTCACCGCGTCGTCGACGCGCGCCGGGCTGATCCGTCCCGCCGCCACCTCCGCCCGCAGGACCCGGGTGAACTCCTGGTACGCCGTGGGCACCATGATCATGTCGAGGCCCGCGTTGACCGAGGTGCGGACGTCGCTCGGGTAGTCGCCGGGGATCTGGTCGATGGCCTGCCAGTCGCTGACGACGAAGCCGTCGAAGCCCATCCGGCCCTTGAGGACACCGTTGATCATCGCGGCGTCGGCGTGCATCTTCACCGGACCGGCGTCGTCCCCGATGATGTCGAGCGACGAGTACGACGGCATGACCGTGCCCGTCCCGCGCTTCACCGCCTCGGCGAACGGCGCGAGGTGCACGGCCTCCAACTCCTGGCGGGTGACCCGCGTGACGCCCTGGTCGATGGTGTAGGAGCCGGTGGTGGACGAGCCGAACTCCGTGCCGCCGTCGCCCACGAAGTGCTTCGCGCTCGCGAGGACCTTGTCGTTGCGGTCCAGGTCCCGGCCGGACGGCGCGCCCTGCATCCCCTCGATGACGGTCGCCATGGCGGTGACCAGCGCCGGGTCCTCGCCGAACGCCTCGTAGGAGCGGCCCCATCGCTCGTCCCGGGTCACGCACAGGCACGGCGCGAAGTCCCACGGCACGCCCGTGGCGCGCACCTCCTTCGCCGTGACCGCCCCCGTCCTGCGGGCCAGGTCGGGGTCGCGGGCGGCACCGATCCCGATGTTGTGCGGCATGATCGTCGCGCCGACGACGTTGTTGTGGCCGTGCACGGCGTCCACGCCGTAGATCAGCGGGATCTGCAGCCGGGTCTCCTGGGCGCGCAGCTGGTAGGCGTCGACCATCCGCGCCCACGCCTCGGGCGTGTTGGGCGTGGGGACGGAGCCGCCGCCGGACAGCAGCGAGCCGAGGGCGTGGGAGGCGATGTCGCCCGGGGACCGCAGCGCGTTGCGTTCGGCCTGCGTCATCTGGCCGGCCTTCTCGGCCGGGGTCATGCGCGAGAGCAGGTCGGCGACGCGCCGGTCCACCGGCAACCGCGGGTCGAGGTAGGGCAGCCCGTGCGCGTTCACCACCACCCGCGGGTCCTCGGCCGGTGCCCGGGCGCCGGTGACGGTCAGCTTCAGCGGGACCGTCTCGGCCGCCTCGGCCCTGCCGTCGCGCCGCGTGGGGACGGCGACCGAACGGGACGTGCCGGAGGGGGCCCCCGCCGGGAAGGTCACCGTCCCGGACACGGGCGTGAAGTCCTCACCCGGACGGGCGGTACCGCCCTCGGTGGTGTAGGCGACCGTGACCGGCTCGGGGAGCGGGCCGGACCCGGTGGTGGCCACGGAGATCCGGACCCGGGCCGTGCCGCCCTCGTCGACGGGGTGGACGACCGTGTCGGTGACGACCCTGGCGCTCAGGGCCGGGTCGGCCTTCCCGTACAGCTCGACGCCGTCGACGGCGAAGGAGCCGGGTGCCCCGGTGGGCAGCGTGAAGGCGTAGCCCCACATCTCCTTCAGGCCGAGGACCTGGTCGATGCCGCCGACGGGCTGGTAGTCCGCGCGGTACTGGAAGTCGGCAAACGGGATCTCGACCAGGTGCCACCCCTGCCAGTCGTCCGTGAAGGACGTCGTCCACAGCTCGGACGTCCCGCCGCTGGTGCCGCCGTCCTTGATCTCGAAGTGGACGCGCGGGCCCGAACCGGGCGGCAGGGGCGCGGTGTTCTGCCCGTACCACCAGAAGCGCACGCCCTTGTGGGCGCTCCAGTCGTGGGCGGGCCGGTTGGTGGCGAACTCATGGCTGAAGCCGCCCCAGCCGCTGATGTCGTAGCGCCCTTCGAGGACCTTGTCGCCCTCGGGAGCGTCGGTGCGCGCCGCCAGGGTCAGCGCCGGCCGGTCGTCGGCGTCGCTGCCCCATGTGAAGATCCCGTCGGCGGGCGGGTCGGCGAAGGGCACCTCCCCCTCGAACCGGTCCACGGGGACGGGCGGCGGCGCCTCGTCCGCGGCGGTGCTGGGGGGCGCGCCGGCGAGGAGGCCGGCGAGGACCGCGGTGGCCGCGAGCACCGCCGTCCGTGCTCTCCCACGGTGGCGTCGTACGGGCATCCGGGACTCCTTGGGTGGTGGTGGGTGGTCTGCGGTGTGCGGTCTGAGGTTCGTGGCGGGTGGCCGGGGGTCGGCGGCCGGGGTCCGGCGGCGGGAGCCGGGGTCCGGGGGCCGGGTCCGACACCGGGGGCTCGGGCCACGGGCCAGGGGCCCAGGGGTCAGGGGTCAGGGGGAGGCGAGGATCCACTTCCGGTGGGCGCCTCCCGTGCAGCTCCGGATCCGTGTCCGTGCCCCGTCCGCCGCCGACCGGTCCTTCACGTCCGGGCACTTGTCGGCCGCCGTGACGACCAGGTCGTGGGTGGCGGCGTCGTAGGACCAGTGCTGCGCCCCGGTCCTGTTGCAGGTGTACAGCCGGACCGGCGCGGGCGGCCGTGCCAGGCGATCCCGCCGAACAGTGGGTCCTCCCGCGCGCCCGGGTCGGCGAGGACGGCGGAGCCGAAGCCCGCGTGGTCGCCGTGGTCCCCGTCGTGCAGCCGTGGTCCCCGTCGTGCACGATCAACCTCGGTGGTGAGGCCGGCGGCGCACAGGGCGGGGTGGACGTGGTTCCTGGTGAACTCCACCAGGCCGGACGGGTTCCGGCTCATGCCCGGGTGGTCCATCGCGGTGGGGTTGCCGGCCTGGCGGCGGTTCGGCTCGTTCGCATGGTGCTCCTTCCGGTGTGGACGCACCCGCGCCCCGCCGCGGTGTGGGCCGCGGCGTGCCCCGCCGCGCCGGTGCGGTACGGGGGCGGTACGGCGTGGTGCGGAGCGGTGCGGTGTGGGGAGGGGCCGGGGGAGGGGAGCCGGCTGTTGCCGGGTCGGGGGGAACCGGGGACGGGCAGGTCCACGACCCTTCAGATCGTGAAAGCGTGTCAGCTCTTAACTTGAGCCGTGATTTAAGTGGCGCGCGGGACGGGCGTCAAGACGTCTCACACGCGTGGTCCCGGGACCGTCCCCGCCGCCCGGCGGCGTGGGGGCCGCGCGGACCGGCCTGAACTGGGCGGATGCCGTCAGAGGTGCGGTCCGTCGCCGCGCCGCGCGCGGCCGACCGTCGACCGGGGCGGTCGACGCCGGCCCGCCGGCCCGGGCCGGCGGAAAGCGGGCCGCCAGGGCCGGGGGGCGATACCGGCCGGTCGGCTGACTTCGACCTGTGGACGCCGGTCCCCGCGGTCGTGGTCGCCCACCACTGGCCTGAACGTGCCGTCGGTCGCCCGCGTACCTCTCGGGGAGCGCGTCGACGACGGGAGCGGAGATGACGGAGCGTGGGGGACCCGCGGTGCGAGGACTTCCCGACGGCGGAGCGGAACTGACCGTCGTCCTCAGCCTGCGCTGGGAGGACGTCGCCGCGCTCGGCCGTGAGGCGAGCCGCCTGGCCGAGCAGCGCGGCGCCCCCGTCACGCTCGACGAGGCGGCCAGTCACCGCCTGCGCACCTGGTCGTCCGTGGCCAACGGACCCGAGCCCCGCACCAAGGCGGCCCCCGCGGGGCCCTCGCCCGCCGTCACCGCCCCCGACCGGTCCCGTCCCCACGTGGCGCCCCTCGGCGAGACGGCCCCGATGACCGCCCTCGCGTCGTCCCCCACCGCGGGGCACGGCCACGCCCGGCCGCCCGCCACGACGGGCGGCGGACCGACCTGACCGGCCGCCCGCGACGGCGGCCCGGCCGGGCGCACCCCCTACCCGTCGGCGGGCGCGGCCGACGGCAGCCGGGGCGGCGTGCGCGTCACGGTCAGCCCGGCGGCCACGGCGGCGCGGGCGAACACCACGGCGTCCCGGACGGCCGCGCCGTTCGGGTCGTTGTTGAAGTAGGCGTACACCTCGCCCTCACCGGTCCACGTCTCCGCGACGCGCCGCGCCCACGTCTCCAGCGAGCGCCGGCCGTAGCGCGGCCACGACCGGGCCCGGCCCACGTGGAAGCGCACGTACCCCCAGTCCGCCGTCCGCCACAGTGGCGTCACCGGCCGGGCCCGTACGTCCGCCCAGCACAGCGCGGCGCCCCGCGCCTCCAGCACGCCGCGCACCCCGGGCGTCCACCACGACGGGTGGCGCGGCTCGACCGCGACCCGCACACCCGGCGGGAAGCACCCCAGGCAGGCGTCGAGCAGCGCCGCGTCGGCTCTCAGCGTCGGCGGGAGCTGGAGCAGGACCGGCCCCAGCCGGTCGCCGAGCCCGGCCGCGTGGGTCAGCAGCCGCCGCACCGGCTCCTCCGGCTCCCGCAGCCGCTTGACGTGGGTGAGGAACCGGCTCGCCTTGACCGCCACCACGAAGTCCGGGGGCGTGCGTTCCCGCCACGCCTCGAACGTGGCGTACGACGGCAGCCGGTAGAAGGCGTTGTTGACCTCCACCGTGGCGAAGGCGGCGGCGTACGCCTCCAGCCAGAGCCGCTGGGGCGTCCCCTCCGGGTACAGCACGTCGCGCCAGTCCTTGTACTGCCACCCCGACGTGCCGACGAGAAGCCTCATGGCCCCATGAAACCAGGCGGACCGGATGTGAGGCCCGCAAGCTCCCGCCCGCGTTCGTCCGCGTCAGGACCGCCGGCGGGGCTTTCCGCGGCGGGCTCCCTGCGGCGCACCGGCACCGCGCCGCGCGCCCTTGGCGGCGGGCTTGCCGCCCCCGCCCCCGCGCCGCTGTCCGCCGCCGGCTCCGGCCGTCCCGCCGGAACGCGGCGCGGCCTTCCTCGGCTCCTCCGCCGCGTCGGGCCGGCGGCCGCGCGTGCTGTTGACGGTCCGCCCCCGGACGATCCCGATGAAGTCCTCGACCCGGTCCGTCGTCCGCTCCTCCGGCCACGAGAGCGCGACCCGCGACTGCGGCACGTCGGTGAGCGGCCGGTACGTGAGGTCCCGGCGGTGGTGCAGCCGGGCCAGCGACTGCGGGACGACGAGCAGCCCCACCCCCGCCGCCACCAGCTCCACCGCGTCCCCCGTCGTGGCGGGGCGCTCGAAGGCGGGGAGGCCCGGGGGCCGCTCCCACTCCAGGGTGTCGTCGAGCGGGTGGAAGACGATCTCCTCGGCGAGGTCCTCGGCGGACACCTCGTCGACCGCCGCGAAGAGGTGGTCCTTCGGAATGACGACGACCGTCGTCTCGGTGTAGAGCGGGATGGCGCTCAGGTCCGTCCGGTCCACCGGCAGCCGTACGAAGCCGGCGTCCGCGTCACCGCGGCGCAGCGCCTCGGGCGCCTCCGCGGCGGACACCGCGACGAGCTCCAGCGGCACGTCCGGCAGCCGCTCCCGCCAGATCCGCACCCACTTCGCGGGTGTCACACCCGGGACGTACGCGAGCCTGAACGAGGAGGGTGCTTCCGAGCCTGTCACCGGGCCAGATTACCGGGCGTGGTCAGGGGCCGCGCACATGCTCGATATCCTGGACGCATGACGTCGCACCGCACCACCCAGACGATGAAGCCCGCCACGGCGGCCAAGAAGCTGGGTGTCCACCTCGAGGCCACCCCCGCAGAGTTCCAGGAGGGCTCCGTCTCGCGCGACGAGCTGAACGCCCTGCAGACAGATCCGCCGGAGTGGCTGCGCGAGCTGCGGCGCAACGGCCCGCACCCCCGGCCGGTCGTCGCGGCCCGCCTGGGCGTCTCCATCTCGGGCCTCGCCCGTGGAGGCGTCACCGAGGCGCTCACCACCGAGCAGATCGAGGCGCTGCGGGACGAGAACCCCGAGTGGCTCCAGAAGGAGCGCGCCACGCAGGCCGAGGTGCGCAAGGAGGCCGAGCGCCTCAAGGAGAAGCGCGCCAAGGAGGCCGCGGCGGACTCCTGACCCCGCCCGGGCCCGCACCTACCGGTCGCGGGCCCGCCGGTCCTCGGCGCCGCCGGCTCCTCGCCCGCCCGAACCCCTCGCCCAGCCCGGCCCCAGCCGACCCCGCCTCGCACCGGCCCGCACGGCACCGCACCGGCCCGCACGGCACCGCACCGGTGCACCCGGCCCCGGTCCGGCCCGCACGGCACCGCACATCGGGTGCGGTGTCGCCGGCCGTCACCCGCCCGGCTCCGCCCCGCCGTCGCGCCCCGCCACCCCGCACGGACGCCCCGCCACCTCGGGTGGGCCGCCCGCGCGGCACACCAGGGTGTGCGGGATCCGGCACAGCGTCCCGGGCCGCGGCGGGCCGCTGCCACCGTTCCAGGCGCGGCCGCCCGCGTCGACGTACCAGCGCCGCCACGGCGGAACGCCCTCCGCGGGGGCCCGCACCTCCGGCTCCAGCAACACGTACGCCTCGTAGTACGTGCCGCGGCGGTCGCCCCGAGCCCCGCACCGGTCGCACACCGGTGGCGCGGGAGGCGGCGCCGCCACGGCCCCCTCCCGTACCGCCTGTGCCCGGTCCTCGCCCTCCCACGGCCCCGACCCGCGCGGCGGGACCGCCCGGTACGCGTCCGGGCCGCAGCCCGCCACCCCGCCGGCCCCCTGCTCCTCCACGTCCCCCACACGTCGAGCATCCCCACCCCGGGCCCGGCCCGAGCAGCCGGATCCGGGCGTGATCCCGGCGGCGCGTGGTGCGCGAGCGCGCCGCCCACGGCACACGGGGCGTGCGCCGACCCCCGCGTTCCGCGCCACGGTGGCCGGGACGGCACCCCGACGCGGCGCGCCCCGGCTAGCCGACCCCGCCGCCGGCCGGGCGGAGCGCGGGGGCGGCCGGTGCCGGGCCGAGCGTCGTCGTGCCGGGCGCCGCGCGGTGGCCGAGGCCGGTACGGTACGCGTCCAACGCGGCCTCGGTCCGGCCGGTGCGCCGCAGCAGGTCGCCCAGCAGTCGGCACAGGTCCGCCAGGTCGCCCGTCGCGCCGCTGCGCTCCAGCAGGCCCAGCGCCAGGACGTAGTGCTCCTCGGCGGACTCCGTCTCCCCCCGCTCCTCGGCGATCAGCCCGAGCAGCCGGTGCGCGCCGCCCGCGTGCACGGCGCCGCGCCGGTCGTCCAGGTCGAGCAGGGCGGACAGCAGCCCGGCGGCCTCGTCGTACCGGCCGAGCCGCCGCAGCACGTCCGCCAGCTCCACTTCCACCTGCGCCGTGTACAGCGCCGCCCCGCGGGTCGCCAGCATGTCCCGCGCGGTGCGCAACTCCCGCTCGGCGGCGTCCAGTTCGCCGCTCTGCGCCTTGACGTACCCGCGCATCCAGTGGCAGTGCGCCAGGTCGGTGCGCAGCCGCAGTTGCCGGTACATCGACTGCGCCTTGGCGAGTGACGCGTCGGCGTCGGCGGTGCGCCCCTCCGCGAGGAACGTCCGCGCCACCTGCCGGTGCATGCCCGCCACCAGCGCCGGGTCGGCGACCTGCGGAGCCAGGGCGAGGGCCAGCTCCGCCGCGTGCGCGGCACGGGCGTGCGCCCCCATGTCGATGTACGGGCCGATGACCGCCGCGTACAGCATCACCAGCGCCTCCGGGTCGGCGAGGCCGCTCCCCGTCAGCTCGTCGATGGCCGACTCCAGGAGGTAGCAGGCGTACCGCAGCTCGCCGGCGAGCAGATGGGCGACGGCGCGCCCCCGGACCGCCCGGGCGCGCCGGGGCGCCGGTTCGCCGGCCAGCAGCCGCTCCGCCTCGGCGAAGTGCCCGCCGGCGTCGGCGAGGTCACCGGTCTCCAGGGCGCAGTCGCCCAGCCCGAGGAGCGCCTCCGTCCGCTCGGCCGCCAGGCCGTGCCGCTCGGCGTCGGCGAGCAGCGCCCGGTACCGGGCGGCGGCCCCGTCGGCGGACCCGGTGGCCAGCATGCTCTGCGCCTCGGTGAGGCCGAGGCGCACCTCCGTGGCCAGGTGGGCCGGGCGCCCGGTCGCCAGCTCCTCGTACGACGCGCCCAGCCGGTCGGCGAGGAACCGCAGCGCCGTCTCCGACGGTCGCACCCTGCCGGACTCCAGCGTCGACACGTACGCCGCGGTGTACGACGGCTCCGCCAACTGCCGCTGCGTCAGCCCGCGCTCGGCGCGCAGCCGCTGGACCCGGCGGCCGATCTCGGCCGGTTCGTCCATGACAACCCCCTGGTAGCTCGAACTCCCCAGTATCCAGCGGCTCCTGGCCATTGCGCAGCCGCCGCGGGCCCCCTACCTTAAGCGGCCTGTTCACCGGATTTAAGTCCGCGATTAACCCCCCACTTCGAAGGAGGGCTCGTGCGCACCACCCTGCGCAGCTCCCTGACGGCGGCCGGCCTGGCCGCGGCCGTCGTCGCGTCACTCGCCGCCGGACCCGGCACCGCGGCGGCGGGCCCGGCTCCGCTCGCCGCGCCGGGCCGGCACACGGAGGTCGTGGAGGTCGAGATACCCGGCCCCGAACACGGCACCGTCGCCGGCTCGGGCCACCTCCGCGTCCCGGCCGCCGGCCAGGACCGGCCAGCGGCGCGGCTCTCCGCGGCCGAGGAGCGGGCCGACGGGACCGTCACCAAGCTGGTCGACAACGGCCCCACCGCCGACCGGCTGGACGTCGTCGTCATCGGCGACGGCTACACCGCCGCCGAGCTGCCGCGGTTCCGCGCGGACGCCCGCGACAAGTGGGCGGAGGTCGCGGCCGTCGAGCCGTACACCACCTACCAGGGCCTGTTCAACGTCTGGGCGGTCGACGCGGTCTCCCGCGACTCCGGTGTCACCGGCGACCCCGACCGCGCCACCGTCCGCGACACGGCCCTCGGCGCCCACTTCTGGTGCGGCGACATCGAGCGGCTGCTCTGCGTCGACCAGGACGAGGTGGACACCTACGCCGCGCTCGCCCCCGACGCCGACCTCGTCCTCGTCCTCGCCAACAGCGCCAAATACGGCGGCGCCGGCTACAACGAGCCGAACGCCACCATCGGCTACGACGGGATCGCCACCGCCTCCGCCGGGAACGCCAAGTCCGGTCAGGTCGCCATCCACGAGACCGGCCACTCCCTCGGCCGGCTCGCCGACGAGTACTTCTACCCCGGCACGCCGGGCTACGAGCGGTACACCGGCAAGGAGCCGACCGATCCGAACACGTCGACGCTCGACGCCGCCCGCATGGCCGAGCGGCGCGCCAAGTGGTACCGCTGGCTGGGCGAGGAGTCGCCCGACGGGGGCACGGTCGGCGCCTACGAGGGCGGCGGGTACTACGTCGCCGGCCTCCACCGGCCCACCGACAACTCCCTCATGCGCGTCCTGGACCGGCCGTTCAACCTGCCGGGCGTGGAAGCGATGATCGCCGGCTTCTACCGGCACGCCGAGCCGGCCACCGCGCTCACCCCGACGGGCGGCACGCTCCGCGCCGACGACGCGGCGCGGATCGCCGTCCCCCGCCTGACGGGGGCGGACGGCCACCAGCTCACCGTCCGCTGGTACCTCGACGGCCGCGAACTGCGGCACCTGGCGGGCCGCACCGAGGTGCCCGTCGCCCAGCTGGGGCTGCGTCCGCACGACTTCCGGTCGCACAAGCTGTCCGTGACGGTGGTGGACCGTACGTCCTCGGTCCGCGACCCGGCCGTCGAGAAGACCCTGCGCACCGTCTTCGACTGGCGCGTCCGCCGGTAGTCCCGTACCGGGCGGGGTCCGGGCCGGTCACCTCCCCGCGGGCCGGGTGGGTGGGCCCGTCGGCACCGGCGCGCGGTGCCGGCGGAGCTGCCGGGGGTCACCCCGCCGCGCCCGTCGTCCGGGTGTCGGGGCGGGCGCCGGAGCCCGGTACGAGGTCGTGCAGCAGGTCGCCGAGCGAGCCGACCGGCCCGGCCGGCGCGGAGGGCCGCGGCGCCGGGTCGCCCGAGGGCGCCGGGCCGTCATCCGGCGCGCCCGGCGCGGCGGGCGCGCCCGGCGGCGGGCCCGGTGCGTGCGGCCCGGGTCCCGGCTCCGGCCCGCGCTCGGCGGCCGGTCCCGGCGTCGAGGGAGCGGCGTCCCGTCCCGCCGTCCGGGCCTCGGGCCGAGGTGCGTCCGGCACCGGAGCCCAGCCGCCGCCGACCGGCCGCCGTGGCTCGGCGCTGAGGGCGGGCAGCAGCGTCGGCCCCGCCGCCCCGCCCGGTCCCGCTCGCCCCGGCCCCGTACGCGCCCCGTCCGGGCCCCCGGCGGGGACCACCGGGCCGCCCGCACCGGGCAGCGGGCCCCGTGGCGACTCGGGCCGCGCCCGGGACGCCGGGGCGTCGGGTGAGGACTGGAGCGCCAGAGCCAGCGCACCGGCCACTCCCAGCGCGGTCGTGGTCCTCACCAGGGTGTGGCGGGCGCCGCTCGCCCCGCCCGCCTGCCTGTGCCTGCCCATGTGGTCCCTCCGGGGGCCGTGGTCACTCGATCCGACGGTCGGACAAGGGGCGCCGAGGGGCGAAAGTGACGGGTGATCCACTCGCCGTCACCACCTGTGACGAATTCGTGACACGTATCCCGCGCGCCGCCCGCCGGACTCCTCGGCCGCCGTGCCACGGAACCCCGGGCGCCCCGGCCGTTCCGATCCCGTCCGCCGGGCGGCGAACGTCACCGGACCGGACCGGCCGGGGCACGGCGCGGGTCAGCCGGGCAGGAGGCGCGCGGAGACCGCCGCCGGGACCGGGGCGTACCCGCACGGGCGGGTCGTGAACGTGCCCCGGCCCTGGGTGCGGCCCCGCAGCCGGGACGCGTAGCCGAACAGCTCCGCCAGCGGTACCGTCGCGGTGACCGTCGTCGTCCCGGCCCGCGCGGTCGAGCCGGTGACGCGGCCGCGCCGTGCCGCCAGGTCGCCGAGCACCCCGCCCACGGCGTCGTCCGGCACGGTGGCCGTCACCTCGGCGACGGGCTCCAGGAGCGCCGTCACCCCCGTACGCAGGGCCTCGCGCAGGCCCAGACGGCCCGCCGTGCGGAACGCGAGCTCCGAGGAGTCCTTGGGGTGCGTCGCCCCGTCGGTCAGCGTGACCCGCAGACCGACCACCGGATGACCGGCGAGCGGCCCCTCGGCCAGCGCGTCCCGGCAGCCCGTCTCCACCGCCCGCACGAACTCCTGCGGCACCCGGCCCCCGACGACCACCGACCGGAACTCGAAGGCGCCCGCCGTGCCCGGCGCCACGTCCAGCGGTTCCACGTCCAGCACCACGTGGGCGAACTGACCCGCCCCGCCGTCCTGTTTGACGTGCCGGTACACCGACCCCGTCACGCCACGGGCCACCGTCTCGCGGTAAGAGACCCGCGGGCGGCCCACCGCGACCTCCACCCCGTGGCGGCGCAGCGTCTCCACCGCGACCTCCAGGTGCAGTTCACCCAGCCCCGACAGCACGGTCTGCCCGGTCTCCGGATCGGTCCGCACGACGAGCGAGGGGTCCTCCTCCGCCAGCCGGCCCAGCGCGGTCGCCAACCGGTCCGCGTCCGGGGCGCGGCGCGCCTCGACCGCCACGGACACCACCGGCTCGGCCGTCCCGGGCGGTTCGAGCACCAGCGGCGCACCGGGCGCGCACAGGGTCGTCCCCGCGCGTGCCGCCTTCGGCCCGACCACCGCGACGATGTCGCCGGCCACCGCGACGTCGGTCTCGGCGTGCCGGTCCGCCCGCACCCGCAGGATGCGGGCGATCCGCTCCGTGCGGCCCGACACCGGGTCGAGCACGACCTCCCCCTTGCGCAGGGTGCCGGCGTACGCGCGCAGGAAGGTGAGCCGGCCGGTCGGGGTCGACTGCACCTTGAACACGAGACCGCAGAACGGCGCCGCCGGGTCGGCGGCCCTCTCCCGCACCTCACCGTCGAGCGTGCCGCGCACGGCGGGCACGTCCAGCGGCGAGGGCAGGTACGCGACGACGGCCTCCAGCAGCGGCTCGATCCCGCGGTCGCGGTACGCCGACCCGCACAGCACCACGACGCCCCCGCCACCGCGCGTCAGGTCACGCAGGGCGGACGCGAGCGTGCCGGCCGAGACCCCGCCGGCGGCGCAGTACTCCTCCAGCGCGGCCGGGTGCAGCTCCGCCACGGTCTCCTCCAGCAGCGCGCGCCGCCGCGCCGCCTCCTCGCGCAGCGCCCCGGGCACCGGGCGGTCCTCGTACCCGTCCCGGCCGTCCGCCCAGACCAGCGCCCGCATCCGCAGCAGGTCCACGACGCCGGTGAAGCCGGACTCGCGCCCGATCGGCAGCTGCGCCACCAGCGGGACCACGCCGAGCCGTTCGCGGATCGAGGCGACCGCCGCGTCGAGGTCGGCGCCCGCGCGGTCCAGCTTGTTGACGAACGCGATCCTGGGCACGCCCTGCCGGTCGGCCTGGCGCCACACGGCCTCGCCCTGCGGCTCCACGCCCGCGACCGCGTCGAACACCGCGACCGCCCCGTCGAGGACGCGCAGCGAACGCGTCACCTCGTCGGTGAAGTCAACGTGGCCGGGCGTGTCGATGAGGTTGATCCGGTGGCCGTCCCAGACACAGCTGACGGCCGCCGCGAAGATGGTGATGCCGCGGTCGCGCTCCTGCGGGTCGAAGTCGGTCACGGTCGTCCCGTCGTGCACCTCGCCCCGCTTGTGGGTGGTGCCGGTCAGGTACAGGATCCGCTCCGTCACGGTGGTCTTCCCGGCGTCGACGTGGGCGAGCACGCCGATGTTCCGTACGGTGCTCAGGGGAGAGGTGATGCGGTGTCGCGGGTCGGTACGCACGGCCGTGTGGCCTTTCTTCTGGGTCCGGCGAAGACGTGGGGCGCGCGATTCCCGTGCGGCCCCCCCGCCCCTGAGCGGGGCCCGACTCCACTCCCGGTGCCCCGGTACCGGTGTCACCGGTGTCCGCGGCGTCCGTGGACACGGCGATCGCCGTGCCGCCGCGGGCACGGCGACCCCGTCGCACGTAGGCGCTCGATGACGCACGCCGTCACCGCGTGACGGCGCACATGGCGCACACGGCGCACACGGCGGCCCGGAAGCGGGAGGGCACAGGGGGAGAGGGAAGGGGGAGGTACGGAGGTACGTCCTGTCACGGGCTCCGGTGCCGGCCGCGCGGCCGGCACCGGGCCTACGAGGACACCAGGATCACGTCGTACCGCGACCAGGGGGCGTCGACAGCGGTGTGGTCCCGCATGGTCCGCCCCCTTCGACTCGTCGTCCGGTCACCCGTCGGGCGCGCCCCGGACGGTGTGCCGGCGGCGCGCACCGCGAGTGTAGTGAGCGCGTGCGGGCCCGGGCACCGGGTTTTCGGCGCCTGCCGCACGGGCGGGCGCGCGCCCCGCCTACGATGACCCGCCATGAGCATGAGTGAGGGCGGCAGACCCCTGGTCGACGCACGGTTCGAACTGGTCTCCCGCTTGGGCAGCGGCGGCATGGGCACGGTCTGGCGGGCGCGGGACGTCGCCCTGGACCGTGAGGTCGCGCTCAAGGAGGTCCGCCCACCCGACCCCGCCGTCGAGGAGGCCGACCCCGGCCTCGCCGCGCAGCTGCGCCTGCGCGCCGTCCGCGAGGCCAGGGCGCTGGCTCGGCTGTCGAACCCGCACGTGGTGACGATCCACCACATCGTCGAGCCCGCCGACGGCTCCCACCCCTGGATCGTCATGGAGCTCGTCGAGGGACGCTCCGTCTACGAACGGCTCGCCGAGGGCCCCATGCCCGTGCCCGAGGTGATCCGGCTCGGCCTGGAGGTCCTGTCCGCGCTGCGCGCCGCGCACTCCGCGGGCATCAACCACCGCGACGTGAAGCCCGCGAACGTCCTGCTGCGCCCCGACGGCAGCGCCGTCCTCACCGACTTCGGCATCGCCGAGTTCTCGGAGGCGACGTCCCGGCTCACCTCGACCGGCGACCTGATCGGCTCACCGGAGTTCATCGCGCCCGAGCGCGTCCGCGGCGAGGAGGGCAACCCGGCCTCCGACCTGTGGTCGCTCGGCATGCTGCTGTACGTGGCGGCCGAGGGGCACCATCCGTTCCGCCGGGCGACCAGCCTCGCGACCGTCGTCGCCGTCCTGGACGACCCGATCCCGCCGCCGGTCAGGTCGGGCGCCCTCGGACCCGTCCTGGACCGGCTCCTGGTCCGCGACCCCGCCCGGCGCCCGGACGGCGCGGAGCTGGAGCGGCTGCTGCGGGAGGCGGCGGCGCCCGCCCCGACCACGCCGCCCCACGGACCGGGCGCCGGCGCCGCTCCGTACGGGCAGCACCCCGCGTACGCCGGGCCGCAGGCCCACCGTCCGGCCTGGACGCCGCACGCCACGGTGCCCAACGGCGCGTTCGGCCCGCCGGTACCGCCCGTGCCGCCCGCCCGCCGGCCGGCGGGCCGCCGTGCCGCCCTCTCCGTCGCCTCGGCAGCGGCCGTCGCCATCGCGGTCGTCGCCGCACTGAACTGGCCGTTCGCCGGGGGCACGACCGACGACGGCCGGGGCACCGCGCCCTCGTCCGGCTCCGCCTCGCGCGACCCGGTGTCCGGGGCGCGCGGCACCACCGGCGGCGGTACGGCTTCCTCGGCGGACGGGGTGCCCGCGTCGACCAGGGGCTCGCTCCTGACGACGGCGAACGTCCGCACCGTCCTCGGGGCGTTCCGCGAGGCGAGCGGCAACCCGCAGGTCAAGCAGGTGACCTTCTACGAGGAGTACGCGCTGGCCGACATCCCCACCAAGCCGGGCGCGAGGACGTACGACCGGTACCAGTACCGCGACGGCGTGGCGGCGAAGACCGGTCCTGGCGGCACCATCGACCCGGACTCGCCCGACGAGCAGCCCTTCGACGCGGCCGCGCTCGCCTGGGACACCCTCCCGGCGCTCATGCGGCGCGGGGAGAAGGACCTGAAGGTCGACGATCCGAACCTGCGGTACGTGATCGTCGACCGGTGGACGTTCAACGCCGACCAGCCCACCGTGCGTTACTACCTCACCAACGAGTACCGGGCGACCGGCTACCTCGCCACCGACGCCCGCGGCAAGGTCGTGCTCTCCCACCCCGCGTCGTCCTGACCCGACGCGCGCCGGTTCGACACGCGCCACCCTCGGCCCCGCGCGGACCGGGACGGACCGGACCGGGGCGGGCGGTCGCCGGCCGCGTGACGGGCGCGACGCGCACGGCAGGCACGGCAGGCACACGGCGGACCCGGCGACGGCGCCGGCCGGCCCGGCGGTCGGTCAGCCCCCGTCCGGCAGGGGCGAACACGTCAGGTCCGGTCCGGGCGGCGGCACCGACGTCCCCGGCGCGTGGGTGGCGGGTGGGTGTCACCGGGCCCGTCGGCCGGGGTGCCCGTGCCGGCCGGCACGGCCGCCACGGCCGCGCTCGACGCCGGTCACGTCGCCGCCGACACGGAAGCGGCGCTCGCCCGCCACCGGGAGGCGCGGCGCCGC
Source organism: Streptomyces changanensis (assembly GCF_024600715.1). Lineage (NCBI taxonomy): Bacteria > Bacillati > Actinomycetota > Actinomycetes > Kitasatosporales > Streptomycetaceae > Streptomyces > Streptomyces changanensis. Next base: position 514,193 of record NZ_CP102332.1, on the reverse strand, counting down.
CCGTCCGGCGGCGGCGTCCGGCCCTTGAACCTCCCCCACGGGGAGCTCCTAGCGTCCGTCGCACGGGCGGCCGACAACCGGACGGACACGTCGGGGTCGGCGGCGACAGCGACGACGAAGAGGAGGGTCATGACGGCGTTCGTACTGGTGGGGGAGGTCTTCACCGGCGGATGGGTCTGGGACGGTGTGGTCGAGCGGCTGCGGGCCGCGGGGGCCGAGGTGCACGCGGCGACGCTGTCGACGGACCCCGGGGCGGACCTGGACACGCACGTCCGGGACGTGGTGCGGCTCGTCGACGCGGCCGCCGCCGCGCAGGTGGTGCTGGTCGGGCACGGCTACGGCATCCACCCGGCGCTCGGCGCCGCCGACCTGCGCGCGAGGCGGATCGCCCGGATCGTCCATCTGGACGCGGGCCTGCCCCAGGACGGTGACCCGCCCGTGCAGCTCCTGCCCGACGAGGAGGTCCGCGACCGCCTCACCCGCGCCGTGACCGACGCGGCCGGGACCGCCGACGACGGCGGCACCGCCGACGACGGCGGCACCGGCGACGCGGGCGGGAACGGCGGCGTGGGGAACGGCGGCGTCGCCGCGAGCGGTGGCGTCGCCACCGTGGCGCCGCCGGCCACCCCCGGCGAATGGGGCCGCTGGGGCAGCACGGCCGGTGTCCCCGCCGAGGAGTTGGAGCGGCTCACCCGGCTCGCCGCACCGCAGCCGCCCGGCACGCTCACCGCGCCGCTCCGACTGACCGGGGCCGCCGCGGACGTGCCGACGAGCGGGGTGCTGTGCACCGGCAACGGGGCGGGCATCGCCACCGTCCAGGCCCTCGTCGGACTGGGCGACCCACGCCTGAGCGCCCTCGCCGACCCCCGCGTCACCTTCTTCGAACTGGCCACCGGCCACTGGCCGATGCTGGCCGTGCCCGGCGAACTGGCGGACGTCCTGCTGCGGGCCGCCGCGGGAGAGGGGCACCGGCTGACCCCGCCCGGGGACGGGCCGCCGCCGCATCTGCGACCGTTCCTCCTCGACGTCCCCGAGCGGCCCCGCGAGCGGATCGGCCGGGTGGACCTGTACCCGCCCGCGGGGGAGGCCTCGGGCCGGCCCGCCCCGGCCGTGGTCCTCGTCCACGGCGGGCCGGTACCGGCGGGGGTGACGCCCACACCGCGCGACTGGCCGGCGTTCGTGGGGTACGGCCGGTACCTGGCCGGGCTCGGCGCGGTCGGCGTCACCCTGGACCACCGGTTGCACGAGATCACCGACTTCGGCCGGGCCGCCGAGGATGTCGTGGAGGCCGTCGAGCTGGCGCGGGCCGACCCCCGGGTCGACGCCGACCGGATCGCGCTGTGGTTCTCGTCCGCGGGCGGGCTGCTGTCGGCGGACTGGCTGGCCGCCCCGCCGCCCTGGCTGCGGTGCGTGGCACTGACGTACCCGGTCCTCGCCCCGCTCCCCAACTGGGGCATGTCCGGGCAGCGGTTCCGCCCGGCCGCCGCGGTGCGCGCGGCGGGGTGCCCACCGGTCGTCCTCACCCGGGTGGAGCGGGAGCGGCCCGAGATCGCCGCGACGGTCGAGGAGTTCCTCACGGCCGCCGGGGAGTGCGACGCGGCCGTCGAGGTGGTCGACGTGCCCCTCGCCCACCACGGGTTCGAGACGGTCGACCACACACCGCAGGCCCGGCAGGCCGTCGAGCGGGCGGCCCGGGCCGTCCTGCGCCACCTCCGCGCCTGACGGTCCACGCGCCCGCGCCGCCTGACGGTCCGCGCCGCAACCGCAGGGGCGCCGGCCCCGACGGCCGGCATCGGCAGCGGTGCCGGCCGCCCGTGCGGGGGCGGGGCCGGAGGGCCGGACCTACCGGGTGCGCGCCACGTACACGGTGTTGGCCGCGGGGCCGCCGTCGGGGCTTCCCGCGGGGCGGGGGAACGTCACCACGTGCGACGCGTACGTGGCGAAGACCTCGGCGAGCGCGGCGGTGAACGCCCCGTCCGGCGGGTCGTTCGACCACAGCGCGAAGACGCCGCCGGGCCTGAGGTGGCGGGCGAGGGCGCGCAGCCCGTCGGGCCGGTACAGCGCCGCGTGCCGCGGGTGGAGCACGTGGGCGGGGGAGTGGTCGACGTCCAGCAGCACCGCGTCGAAGCGCCGGCCCGGCCGGTCCGGGTCCAGGCCGGACGGGTCGGCGGCCAGCGCGAAGAAGTCGCCGCGCGCGAACCGGCACCGGGGGTCGGCGGTCAGGGCCGCGCCGAGCGGTACGAGGTGCCGCTGGTGCCAGTTGATGACCTCGCCGAGCGCCTCCACCACCAGCAGGGAACCGACCCGCGGATCCGTCAGCGCGGCGTGCGCGGTGTGACCGAGCCCCAGACCGCCGACGGCGACGTCCAGCGGCCGGGAGTCGTCGGGCAGGGCGGCGAGCCCGAGCCGCGCCAGCGCCACCTCCCCCTCGGTGAAGAGACTGGACATCAGGTACGCGTCGTCGAGCTTCACCTCGTACACGTCCTCGCCCGACGCGGGGTCACGTCGGCGCCGCAGGCTGATGTCACCGATCGGGGTCGGTCGCCAGTCGATCTCCTGGAATCGCACGCTCACGATCCGGACGCTACCGGAGGATCACTGGCGAACGGGGCTACAACGCACGAAAGATGGGGTACCCGACTCTTCCCCGGCGAGGTGCGACGGTGTCCCCTCGGCCGAAGGGGTCGCGAGGAGGCTGCCATGGCATTTCCCACCCGTACGACATCCGCACCGGCCCGGCGTCCCCGGGCGGCGCCGCTCGTCTCCGCCCTGGTCCTGGCGCTGACGCTCACCGCGTGCGGGGAGGGCGCCGGCGGGGCGACAGCGCCGGGGGAGGCGCCGGACACCGAGACCGGGTCGACCGTGCCGGCGGACCCGGTCGGCACGACCGTCCCGCCGTCGGCCTCCGGCGCGTCGTCCCCGGGCCGCACCATCCCTCCCGCGTCGACGACCCCGCCGACGGCACCCGCCACGACGCAGCCCACCGCGCCGCCCGCGGGTGGCAAGCAGGTACGCGTCGCCGTCTACTTCCTGCACGGCGAGCGGGTGTCGCCAGCCCCCCGCTCCGTGACCGCCCCGGCCACCGCGGCCGGCGCCCTGCGCGCCCTGCTGGCGGGGCCGAACGGCTTCGAACGCGGCCACGAGCGGACGACGGCCATCCCCGCCGGGACGGAACTGCGGTCCCTCGCCGTGCGCGACGGCGTGGCCACCGTCGACCTGTCCGGCCGGTACGACGACGGGGGCGGCGCCCTGTCGATGCGCGCCCGGCTCGCGCAGGTCGTCTACACGGCCACGCGCTTCCCCTCGGTGACGTCGGTCCGCTTCGCCCTCGACGGCAAGCCGGTCCGCCACTTCGGCGGGGAGGGCGTCGACCTGACGCGTCCGGTCGGCCGGGCCGACTTCGAGGACCTGACACCGGCCGTGCTCGTGGAGTCGCCGATGATCGGCGACACGATCGGCAGCCCGGTGAGGGTGTGGGGCACGGCGAACACGTTCGAGGCGGCCTTCGGCCTGCGGATCGTCGACGCCGCCGACCGCACCGCGGCGCAGGTGCACGGCATGGCGTCGTCGGGCAGCGGCACACGCGGCACGTTCGACCTGACCGTCCCCTTCCGGACCGCGCGCGGGGGGCCCGGGGAGCTGACCGCCACCTGGGACTCGGCGGAGGACGGCCGTCTCGTGGCCACCGCCGAGGTCCCCGTGACCCTGCGACGCTGACCGGATCCGGCCGGTGCCCGGGCCCCCTCGGAGGCCCGGCCCGGGACGGGGCGGGGAGGAGACAGAGGGCGTGCGGGCGCCCCGCGGACGGTGTGGGACGGCCGTCCGCAGGGCGGGGCGGTCAGAGGCCGTCGGCTCGCCTGGATGACGAGACGTCAGACGCCCGCAGCCGGCGCGGCTCCGGCTGTGGCCACTGGGTGCGACGTGGTGCAGAGGCGCCGGGGCGTCGGTGCGCCGGGCGTCAGGGCGCCGGGGCCCGTCGGCCCGCCGGGCGCGCACCCGGTGGGGCGCGCACCCGGCGGGCGTCAGTCGGTGGTACGGCGGCCCTGGTCGCTCGCGCGGCGCAGCTCGTCCGCCCGGCGCGTCACGTCGGCCACGCGCGCGGCGAGCTCCGGGTGCCGCCGCAGGTGCGGTCCGGCGTCGGCGAGGGGGCCGACGAGCCCGGCCGCGTCGTCCCCGGCCAGCGCCTCGGTGAGCCGGTCGATCGGCGAGCGCGCCTGACGGGTGAGGTCGTCGAGGGCCGTGATCTGTCCGGCCAGCTGCCGCAGGTCCGCGGCGTTGCGCCGGGCCCACGCGCCGACCGTGCGGTCGGCGGCGCGCCGGTCCCGGGTCGCCTTCACCCGCTCGTCCCCGGTGGTCCCGTGGTGGTCGCCCGGCCGCAGGCGCAGGTACCGCCGCTCGGCCGCCTGGCGGCTGGCCACCCCGAGCGGCCCGGCGAGCTCGGCCCAACTGGCCCCGGCCGAGCGGGCCGCCTCGATCAGCCGGGGCTCCCAGTCGGCGAGCCGCCGGCGCACCTCGCGCAACGTCAGCAGCGCGGCCAGCGCCTCCTCGGCGGCGGACGGAGCCTCCGGGACGGGGTTCCCGTCGACCGCCGGCGCGTCCTGTGCCGTGCGGATCGCGTCGTCGATCGCGCTCAGCGCCGCCGCGGCGGCCAGGAAGGACCCGGGGGTCGGGGAGCAGGGCGTCGACTGCTCGGCTTCGCTCACAGGGCCTCCTCCGAGTGCGGGCGGACGGTGCCGTCGAGGTCATGGACCGCCTCGCGTGAGTGTCATCGCGAGGACGACATCAGCGCTTGTCATCGTTACGACGACATGCTACAACGGGAGTCAGGTGAACGCATTGGCATGAGTCGACCGAGCCGATGGAGGTGTTCAGGATGTTGATGCGCACCGACCCGTTCCAGGAGTTCGACCGGATCGCCCAGCGCCTCGCCGGCGCGTCCGGCACGTGGTCGCGGCCCGCCGCGATGGCCATGGACGCGTACCGCGACGGCGACGAGTACGTGATCGCCTTCGACCTGCCCGGTGTGGACCCCGACGCGATCGACGTCGACGTCGAGCGGAACATGCTGACGGTGAAGGCCGAGCGCAGGCCCCAGCCGAGGGCGGAGGCCGTGCAGATGGAGCTGTCCGAGCGGCCCCTCGGCGTCTTCTCCCGCCAGGTCATGCTGGCCGACACGCTCGACGTGGAGAACATCCGGGGCGACTACGACGCGGGCGTCCTGACCCTGCGCATCCCGATCGCCGAGCGCGCCAAGCCGCGCAAGGTCGCCATCAGCGCCGGCCAGGGCACGCGCAAGGAGATCAGGGGCTGACCCGCCCCCGCTCACAGCGCGAACCGGAGGGCGGACGCCTCCGCCCTCCGCCGGCCGGAAGGGGTGCGCGATGCGGATGAGATGGGAACCGTTCCTGGAGGCCGTCCGGGAACGCGGTGAGTACCCCACGCGGCAGGAAGCGGAGCGCGCGGCCAGAGTGGTCCTGGCACTGCTCGGCGCGCACCTCGTCGGGGACGTGCGCGTCGAGCTCGCGGCCCGGCTGCCGGAGACCTTCGAGCTGATCCTGCTCAACCCCCTCCAGGCCGCGGAGCCCCTCGACCCCCAGCGGTTCGTCCGCGCCACCGCGGCATGGATCGAGGGGGCCACCGAGGAGACCGCCCTGTGGGACGTCGGCGCCGTACTGAGCGTCGTCGCCGACGCCGCCGGCGAGGACCTCATGCGGGGCGCGCTCCTGCAACTCCCGCCGGGGTACGACCTCCTGTTCGGCCGTCCCCGGGCGGACTGATCCACCACACGACCGACGGTCGCCGCCGCGCGACCGGGAAGACCCGGAAGACCGGGAAGGAAGGCACTCCGACCATGACGTGGCACGCACTCGTGCAGCAGATCCGCACCGCCGGCCGCTACGACTCCGACGCGGAGGCCGAACGCGTCCTGCGGGCCGTCCTGACCGTCCTCGGCGGCCACGTCATCGGCGACGAGCGGTGCGAACTGGCGCGCCGCCTGCCCGCCGAGGCCGGAGTGCTGCTCGCCGCCCAGGTCCCCGTCACCGAACCCGTCACGGCGCCCGGCTTCGTCGGGCGCGTGGCCTCGGCCCTCGCCCCCCTCACCCCCGCCGAAGCCCGGTGGGCCACCTCCACCGTCCTCACCGTCGTCGCCGACCACGTCGGGGAGGACCTCACGCAGCGGATCCTCGCCGGGCTGCCGCGCGGCTACGCCCTCCTCTTCGGACGCGTCGAACTGGCACCCGCCGCACCTGGCCGACACTTGGCGCCCGCTGCCTGACCGGCGTCCGGTGCCCGCGGCGCCCCGCCGCCCGAGGCCGGCCGCCCGCCGTGCCGCCGCCCGACGCGCCCCCGTCCCAGGGCGCGGGCGCCGACTCTCCGGCCCGCCGGCACGGGAAAACGCGTGTGCGTACGGGATCACGACCGTGCCAGGATGGCGGCGGGAGGCGAGGTCTCGTGGACGAGGTGACGCGGTTTCGCGCCGCACTGGTCGCCTGGGCGGCCGGCGGGGCGGCGGCGGAGGCGGCGGCCGTCCGGGCGCGGCGGCTGGCCGACGGCGTACGGACGATCGTGCTCGTCGAGGGCGGCAGCGATCAGGCCGCCCTCGAAGCGCTCGCCGCGCGCCACGGCCGTGACCTCGGCGCGGAAGGCGTCGCGGTCGTACCGCTCGGCGGCGCGACCAACATCGGGCGCTTCCTCGACGTGTGCGGCCCGCCGGGCCTCGGCCTCCCTCTCGCCGGACTCTGCGACATCGGCGAGGAACGGCACTTCCGGCGCCACCTGGAGCGGGTCGGCCTCGGTACCGGCCTCACCCGCGCCGGCCTGGAGGCACTCGGGTTCCACGTGTGCGTCGCCGACCTGGAGGACGAGCTGATCCGCGCGCTCGGCCCCGTAGGCGTACAGCAGGTGATCGAGGCCCAGGGCGAGACGCGCTCCTTCCGCACCTTCCAGGGCCAACCGGCCCAGCGAGAACGCCCCGTGGACCACCAACTGCGACGGTTCATGGGTACGCACAGCGGCCGCAAGGCGCTCTACGCCCGGGCACTCGTCACCCATCTGACCCCGGCGCGTGTCCCCCGGCCCCTGGAACGCCTCCTCACCCACGTGTGACCGGGAGCCGGCCCCTGCGGTGTCCGAGCGACGGACGCCCGCCCCGCCGCGTCGTCCCCGCGTCCCGGCGGGTACTGCGGCGGGCCGGCCCTCACCGCCCACGGAAGGCCGCCCCGCGACACCGCGGTACCCGGTCGACCGGCAGCGAGGAGGGCACGGCGGCCGGCCCGGCCCGCCGTCGCCCTCCTCACTCCCGAACTCCCGACGGCCGGACCCTCAGGGGGTGCGGACGGTGGGACGGGGCGGCGTGGCCATGTTGCCGCCGATGAAGAAGCTCGGGTGCGGCGGCTGGTTGTAGGCGGTGTTCTGCCAGGCCAGCGCGGTGCGGTACTGGGTGTCGTGGAGCAGCGTGGTGATGCGCGTGTGCGTCTGGTGGGGTGTGCTGTAGATCCGCAGGGCGCGGTTGTCGCCGGTGCGCCAGACGACTTCCTCCCGCCAGTCGCCGAGGATGTCCCCGGACAGCGCGGGCGTCGACTTGGTGCCGTTGTTGGAGGAGACGCCCGAACCGGTCAGCAGGCGGGTGTCGCCGGACGTGCCGTACTTGTCGATGCGGGTGCCGTCCAGGAGTTCGCGGACCGTGTCGCCGTCCCACCAGGACAGGAAGTTCATGCTGGACGGTTTCCGGCCGACGGAGGCGCCGGTCGCCGAGCGCAGGGTGCCGTCGGAGGCGGACCAGGCCTCGGCGCCCGGGCTGCCGGCGTGGACGTCACCGGCCACACCCCGCCCGTTGTCGGCTCCGGAGGCCGTCTGCCACAGGACCTGGCCGGTGCGCGCGTCGGCCATCCAGGAGCCGGGCTTGCTCTTGTCCTCGGACACCTTGAAGTACTCCGGACCCGGCCGCGCCGGGTTGAGGTCCCCGACGTGTCCCGCGTCGCCGTGGCCGAGCCTGGTGGTCCACAGGCCGTTGCCGTCGTCGTCGACGGTCATGGCCCCGTAGACGATCTCGTCCCTGCCGTCGGCGTCGACGTCGGCGACGGACAGGCTGTGGTTGCCCTGGCCGTCGTAGCCCTTGCCGCTGTGGGGGGCGGCGCTGGTGTCGAAGGTCCAGCGGCGCGTGAACTGGCCGTTCCGCCAGTCCCAGGCGGCGATGACGGTACGCGTGTAGTAGCCGCGGGCCATGACGAGGGAGGGGCGCGAGCCGTCCAGGTAGGCGGTGCCGGCGAGGAAGCGGTCGGCGCGGTTGCCGTAGCTGTCGCCCCAGGACGCGACGTTGCCGCGGGCCGGGACGTAGCCCACGGTCTGCATGGCCCTGCCGGTCCGGCCCTCGAACATGGTCAGGTACTCCGGTCCGGCCAGGACGTAGCCGCTGGAGGTGCGGTGGTCGGCGGAGGGACTGCCGATCACCGCGCCGGTGCCGTCCCGGGTGCCGTCGGCGGTCTTCATCGCGACCTCGGCCCTGCCGTCGCCGTCGTAGTCGTAGGCCTGGAACTGCGTGTAGTGGGCGCCCGAGCGGATGTTGCGGCCCAGGTCGATGCGCCACAGGCGGGTGCCGTCGAGCGTGAGGCCGTCGATCACGGTGTTGCCGGTGTGGCCGGAGTGGGCGTTGTCCTTGGCGTTGGTCGGCTGCCACTTCAGGACCAGGTCGAGCCGTCCGTCGCCGTCGAGGTCGCCGGTACTGGCGTCGTTGGCCTCGTACGTGTACGCCACCCCGTCGGGGGTCGTACCGCCCGCCGGCGGGGAGATCGGCACGTCCAGGTACCCGGACCGGAACCGGAGCGCGTGCGCGGAGGGCGCCTGCTCGGCGCCGTTCACCACGGCGCGCACCGTGTAGTCGGCCGACGCGGGGGCGCCGGCGTCGAAGTAGTTCGTCGAGGTGCCGAGGGGCGTGGAGTTGAGCCGGGTGGTGCCACGGTAGACGTTGAACGTCACGTTGTCCGGGTCGGTGGCCAGCCAGCGCCACGACACCAGGTTGCCGCTGCCGGTGTGGGTGCTGGTCAACCCCCGGTCGAGGCGTTCCACCTGACGGGCGGTCGCGGCCTGCGCGGCCGGGGGGACGGCGGTGAGGGCGGAGACGGCCAGCGCGGTCGCGGCCGCGATGCCGCCGATCAGCCGGCCGCCCGACCGCCCGCGGAGCCGCCACGGTCGGATCGCGGCGCGCGGGCGCCAGGGTGCGTCGGTCACGATGACCTCCGGGAGTGGGGGGGCGGGAGCGCCCGGGGAGGACGACCCACTGGGCGGGACGTGGGAACGCTCCCATGCGCCGGGAGCGTAGGAAGGCGCCGAGGGGGCGTCAAGCCTTCTCGCATACTTCTCTGTTCGACCCTGTTCGGTCTCGCGGGAATCCGGCGACCGGCGGTCCGAGGGGGGCCACTGGCCGAGTGCCGCTGTCCGAGGCCTACGACCAGGGGTGTTCCTCCGATCCGCCGAGGGCGTCGGCCGATGGCGGTGTCATCCCGTCGGTCACGCGAGCAGTGCGGACCCGACGGCGGATGTTGAGTACTGGTTGACAGTCGGGTGCGCGATCGGGAAGCTTCCTGAGGCACCTGAAGCTCATTCGTACCTCCTTGCCCCTCGCCCCTGTGCACGATCACAGCGGTGAGCGGTCCGTGTGCACCATCGGAGCCGACCGGATGGGTGCGCAGGGGCGGCGCCGCGGGTCGACGGAGGGGCGTCCCGCTCTCTCGCACACGCCGGGGCCGCGCCGTGCCCACCCGTGGGACCACCGACCATCGGCGCCCCTTCCACCGCCGCCGGGCCCGTCACCGACCGCCTCTGCCCATCCGCACCAGTGCCCGGCGGCGCCTCCCCCACGACGAACCGCGCCGCCCGCCGCGTCCCGCGTACGGCGGGCGCACGAGAAGGAGCGAGCATGTCCCCGACCCCCGCGCCCGGACACGGGCGGATCAGCCGCCGCACGCTGCTCAAGGCCACCACCGCGACCGCCGGGGCCATCGCCACGGCGGCCGCGCTCGCCGAACTCGAGGCGCCGGCCCACGCCGCCGCGGGCTTCGTCAAGGGCGTCGACATCAGCTGGGCACCGCAGATGGAGGCACACGGTCACTCCTGGCGCAACGCGAGCGGGCAGCAGCAGGACCTGCTGGCCATCCTCAAGGGGTACGGCATCACGGCGGTGCGGTTGCGCACGTTCGTGAACCCGTCGAGCGACCCGGCCAACGGGCACTGCGGCATCCACGAGGTCGCCGCCTTCGCCAGGCGGGTCAAGGCCGCCGGGATGTCGATCATGCTGGACTACATGTTCGGCGACACCTGGAACTCCGTCGGGGTGCAGAACCCGCCCGCCGCGTGGAGGAACATGACCTACCAGCAGATGGTCGCCGCGATGAGCGGCTACGTGCAGCGGACCATGGGCGTGATGAAGGCCAACGACGTCCTCCCGGCCTGGGTGCAGATCGGCAACGAGATCAACAGCGGGATCTGCCGCCCCGTCGGCGGCGTCTCCCAGCCGGCGCAGATGACGGGTCTGCTCAACGCGGCGTACACCCAGGTCAAGGCGGTCTCCCCGAACACGACCGTCTGCATTCACCTGGCCCAGCCGCAGAAGTACGACGTGATGACGACGTTCTTCAGTCGCTTCGCCGCCAACGGCGGCAAGTGGGACATGTCGGTGTTCTCCTCCTACGGCAGCGCCGAGTACGCCCCCGGCATCGTGGCGAACATGCAGAGGATCTCCGCGGCCTACGGCAAGCCCTTCCTGCAGAGCGAGTTCGGCGGGCGGGTGGACAGGGCCTCCTCCACGCAGGCGGCGCTGGTCGCCTACATCAAGGCGCTGAAGGCCAACGGAGGGCAGGGCATCTTCTACTGGGAGCCGGAGTGCATGTCCCCGTTCACCGGCTACGCCATGGGCGCCTGGGACTCCGCCACCAAGCGCCCCACCGTCATCATGAACGGTTTCACCCAGGCCTGAGCGCCGGAACGCCGGCCCTCGTCCCCCCTCGACACACCCCCTGACATCCATCCGACCGAGAAGAGGACCCATGTTTGTCATAGCCATGACACCGCGCGGCCGGGGCGGGAGCCGGCCCCGGCTGGCGGCAGCCGGTCTCCTGACCCTCGCGACGCTCGCGGGGACGGGAGCGGCGCACGCCGGTACCGCCGCGTCACGGGCCCTCCCGGCCGGCTGTTCCGGCACCGCCCCGATCACCTGCCACTACGCCGTCCCCCCGGGCAGCTACGACGTGGCGGTCTCCCTCGGCGGCGGTGCCGCCGCCGGGCGGACCGAGATGTGGGTGGAGGCCCGACGGCTGATGCTCCCGGCGACGGGAACGGCGGCCGGTGCCGTCGCCACGTACGCGTTCACGGTGGACGTGCGGCAGCCGGAGGGGCAGCCGACCGGCCAGGGCGGGACCGGGAACCCCGGTCTGGACATCCGCTTCACCGGGCCCGCCCCGCAGGTCTCGGCCGTCTCGGTGAAGCCGGCGACCCGGCCGCTGGTCGCCCACCTGGCCGGCGACTCCACCGTGTGCGACCAGCCGACCGCTCCGTACACCGGTTGGGGCCAGATGGTCACGGCCGCGGTGCGCCCCGGCGCCGTCATCGCCAACCACGCGGACTCCGGCGAGAGTTCGGGCAGCTTCCTGGGAAACGCGGCGCTCTTCCCGGCGCTGCTGTCGAAGGTCAGGGCGAACGACCCGGTCTTCATCCAGTTCGGCCACAACGACAAGCAGACCGGCGCGTCCGCTTTCCGGAACAACCTCACGACCATGATCACCCAGGTCCGGGCCAAGGGCGGCGTACCGGTCCTGGTCACGCCACCGGTCCGGCGGCTGTTCGACGGCGACCGACTCACCCCCACGGCGCTCCACGTCAACGGCGCCGGTGTGAACCTGCCCGGCGAGATGCGCGCGCTCGGCGCGGCGCGGAACGTGCCGGTCATCGACCTGACCGCCCGGAGCAAGGCGCTCGTCGAATCCCTGGGTCCGACCGCCTCCGCACAGCTCTACCTCCGCTCCTCCGTCGACGGCGTCACCGACAACACCCACTTCTCGCAGTACGGCGCGACGCGTATCGGCGGGCTGGTGCTCCAGGGCGTCCGGGAACAGAACCTGCCCCTGGCCGCGTACCTGCGCTGACCGGCCGCCGAACGCACCCCGACCCGGAAGGGAACCCGATGGAGAACGCACCGAGCGCACCGAGCGCACCGAACGCGGCCGGCGAATGGAACCCGCCGGACGTGCCGAGCGAACCGAACCCACCGAGCGAACCGAACCCACCGAGCGCGCCGGACTCGTGGAAGCCGCCGAGGTGGTGGACGTCGCGGAGGTCGCCGACGCGGACGCTCCTCACCGCCGCGCTGGTCATCGCCCTGTCCGGCCTCGGCGTCCGCGCCGCCTCGGCGGCCGACGCCACCGCGGCGCACTGCGCCGGCGCCTCCGGCGCGGCGGCCCCCGCCGCACGGGCCGCGGCGCAGCCGGTCACCGTCTGGCTGGCCGGTGACTCCACCATGGCCAACCCCAACGGCCGTTGCCCCGTCGGCTGGGGCAGCCAGTTCGGCGCCCTGTTCGACAGTGGCGTGACCGTCAGGAACCAGGCGGTGGGCGGCCGCAGCATCCAGACGTGGCTGTACGAGTCGAACGTGAGCGGTACGAAGGGCTCCGACGGCGAGTGCGTCATCACCTCCCCGACGTACTCCGCCCGCTGGCAGGCGATGCTGAACGCGAGCACCGGGATGAAGGCCGGCGACTACCTGTTCATCCAGTTCGGCATCAACGACTCCTCCTCCACCTGCCCGCGGCACGTCGGCCCGGCCCGCTACCAGCAGCTGATGACGATGATGGCGAAGGCCGCCCTCGCCCGGGGCGCCCACCCGGTGCTGCTCACCCCCGTCGCCGCCCTCACCTGCTCCGGCAGCACGGCGACCAGGAACCGCGGCTTCGTCGAGCAGACCCACGCCGCGGGGACCGCCGCCCGGGCGCCGGTCGTCGACCTGCAGACGCTGAGCGTCTCGCTCTACAACAGCCTGCGCTTCTGCCCCCACAACGGCGACTACGGATCGGGACCCGTAGGGGCCTTCTTCTGCGACGACCGCACCCACTTCGACACCCACGGCGCCCAGCAGGTGGCCAGGCTCGTCGCCGGTGACGTGCGCCGGCAGAACCTCCCGCTCGCCGCGCGCCTCAGGTAGCGGGACACGGCCCGGCGGGGCCAGATCCGGCCCCCCTGCCCGTCGCCGACCCCTGCCCGTCGCCGCCCAGCAGGCCGCGACGGGCAGGGGGACACGTGCGTCACCCACAGGGAAATGTCGTTTTTGTGCACTCCAGAGATGTTTCGTCCCATCGGGATCGGTGAGCCGGACGGGGAAGCCCCGATGAGGAAGCAGGAGGGTCCACATGATCACCCGAGAGCAGATCCCGAGCGTGCTCGACCATCCCGTCTACGACCCCGACGGGAGCAAGATCGGCGAAGCCAGGCACGTCTTCCTCGACGACGCCACCGGCCGCCCGGAGTGGGTCAGCGTCAAGACCGGAATGTTCGGCACCAGTGAGTCCTTCGTGCCGGTCAAGGACGCCGCCGTGGTCGGTGACCACTTGGAGGTGCCCTACGACAAGAGCAAGGTCAAGAACGCGCCCAACGTGGACGTCGACGCGGGCGGGCACCTGTCCGAGGACGAGGAGCACCGGCTGTACGAGCACTACGGCATCGCGTGGGACGAGTCGTGGGAGCAGGCCAACCGGTCCGGTGAGGGAGGCTGGGCCCGCTCCGAAACCGACAGGGGGACCAGGCCGGCCGCGACGGACCGCGGTGGTGACGACGCGATGACCCGCTCCGAGGAGCGGCTGCACGTCGGCACCGAGAGGCAGGAAGTGGGCCGGGCCCGCCTGCGCAAGTACGTGGTCACGGAGGAGGTCCAGAAGACCGTGCCCGTGCGGCACGAGGAGGTCCGCGTCGAACGCGAGCCGATCACCGACGCGAACCGCGACGCCGCGCTGTCCGGCCCCGAGATCACCGAGGCCGAGCACGAAGTCACCCTGCACGCCGAGCGCCCCGTCGTCGAGACCGAGGCCGTCCCGGTGGAGCGGGTGCGCCTGGAGACCGACGAACACGTCGAGGAAGAGGAAGTCCGCGGCCAGGTCCGCAAGGAGCACATCGAGACCGATGCGCCCGACCGGCGGCGCGACGACCGTTGACCACGAGCGTTCCGTAGGCCGAGGGCGAGACCCGGTCGCCCCGGCACCCACCGGAGTCCTCCCGCAGGGAGCATCGCCCGTCGCACGAGGAGAAGCACATGGCCAAGGTCGAGCAACCGCTCACCGACGACAGCATCAAGGTCCGCCAGCTCAGCCACTACCAGTTCAGCTGGGTCGCCGGCGACCCCGCCGCTCCCGGTACCTTCACCCTCCAGCTCGTCCTGGACGAGGGGGCCTGGGAAGAGGTGCTGACCGTGGACGCCGCCGACGCCGACGTCCTGCAGGACCTGCTGTCGAACACCGGAACCGTCCACTACGACGTCGCCCGTCGCACCCTGATGTTCGGCGTCACCCGCGTCGGCGGCTGAACAGGGGCCGGCGGCGGCGTCGTCGCGGGCACCACGAGCAGGGCGGCCGCGTACCACGACCGGAGCGCGGTCGCCCCGCTCCACCCGCCCTCGGGCCACGGATCGACCCTGGGACGCGTTCGACGTACTGCTCGGCCCCGGTGCGAGGGCGCGCGGGCCCGCCGGTGGGACGGGAGGACCCCGTTCCGCCGGCGGGCCCGCGCGTCGGCGTGCCGGGGCCGGCCGCGCACCGGCCGGAGGTACCCCGCCCGGCGCCCGGGCCGCCACCTGTCGGCCCGTGGCGTCGGCGACCACGTCGGCCGTGCGGGTGTGGACGCCCGCCCGCCCCCGGGCGTCGATGGCGTCCTGGTCGTCGTGGCGGGCGTGGGTGCGGGCGACCTTCGCGACGACCGACGTGATGCGCAGGTCCGGCCGCGGGCTGCCGGACAGCAGGGTCGGCGTCCGGGTCGGCGCGCCGGCCGTGGCGGCGTGGCCGCTGCGCTGGTCGGGGTGCGCGGGGGTTTCGAGGAGCGGCTGCCGGCCGGGGGCGGGCTCGGTGCGCGGGCTGCCGTCGGTCGCCGCCTCGTGGAGGGGGCGGTGACGGGTCGCCAGGAGCCGTGGCGGAGTCCCGCGTCCCAGGCGGCGATGACGGTGTCGGCCTGCACGGTGTTGACGGCGGCGTGCGGGCGGGCGGTGTCCACCAGGTCGAGGCGCGGCGGGCGGCGCGGTCGGCCAGGGCGCCCTGGAGGTCGAGCTTGGTGGAGAACGGCGCGGTGGAGGTCTGCTCCGGGGTGTGCCGTGAACCGGTCCTCGAGCCGAAGGCCTCCACCTCCGCGGGGTCGGCGGCGTGGCGGGCGGAGGACAGCCCGGGAGGCGGTCCCGGGCGGAAGCGCTCGGGGCGGTCCGTGAGCAGGGGGCGGAGCCGGCCCAGCCGCGCGCCCGCGAAGGGCGCGCGTTGTGGACGTCGGCCGGGACGAGGGCCCGAGCACATCCTCGGACGCGTACCCCCCCCTGGCCGGCGGTCTCCGCGGTGGTGCGCGCCCAGTCGACGACGGGGCGGGCCGACGCGGGCGCGGCGGCGCGGGTGGATTCCGGCGCCGCCGCAGAGGGCGTGGTCGTGACCGCCGGCGCCGTGAGGCCCGGAAGCACCGCCCAGGTCGCCCACACCCGACGGTGAGCCATGAGAAATGCCGATTTCTGTACGATCCATCCCTTTGTCGGCTGTTTCCGATCGATTCAGCCTGGAACGCCCGTCGGGGCGGCGCAACCGCTCGGCGCTCCCCGGACCCGCCCGGGCGGCGCTCACCTCAACGGCTGGGACGCGCGGTCATGTCCGTTTCGTTGATGTCCGTGTTTATTGTGGGCCTTTAGGGGGAGAGGAGCGAATTAGCCGAGCTTTAGGGCGGATTGTGCCGCCCGGTCGCGGCCGGCGCGTCCCGTGACGTCCGTCACGCGGGGAACCGCCCGTCATTCCCGGACGGCCTGCGGTGTCAAGGAATTCACGCGAAATGGTCTTGGGAATTGATCACCCGCGGGAATTCCGGGCCTTGTTCCCGCCGACCGCCGTCGTCTACGGTCACCGCATTCCGGAGGGAACGCCGAATCCTGCCGCCTTCCGGACTCCGCACCCACTCACGCACGGCAGGAGCGGGGGAACCAGGTAAGTCGCCGGTCCGGTCCCCGGAGCGGCTCGGGGTGGAGTGGTGGCCGCGGCCACCGCCGGACATCTCCCGTCCGAACCCGACAGCTCACCTCGCAGGCGCCGGAGAGGAACGCCCCCATGCCCGCACAGGGTAAGCACCGCCGTCCCAGGAACAACCGCCTCGTCCGTACCCTCGCCGTCGCGAGCGCCGGTGGAGCCGCTCTCGCCCTGCCCCTGGCCGGCGCCGCGACCGCTTCGGCGGCGCCCGTCACGACGCAGCTCGTCACCGCGGCGCAGGTCACGGCCGCGCCGGCCGCCGCCGTGACCGCGGCCAAGCCCACGACGTACTCCGTGGCCGCAGGCGACACGCTCTTCCGCATCGCCGCCGACCACGCGGTCACCGGCGGGTGGAAGAAGCTGTTCCAGGACAACCGCCCGGTCATCGGTGACGACCCGTCACACATCCGGCCCGGCATGAAGCTCACGCTCGGCGCGAAGGCCGCAGAGCGCCCCGCGCCGGCCCGCGCCGACCGTTCCCAGGCCCGCCCGGCCGTGGCCCCCGTGCAGACGAAGACGTACACCGACGACCTCGACGGCTGGATCAGGGAATCCCTGGACGTCCTGGCGCGGCACGGAATTCCCGGCACCTACGAGGGAATTCACCGGAACATCATGCGTGAATCCTCGGGAAATCCGCTCGCGATCAACAACTGGGACTCCAACGCGGCCGCCGGAACGCCTTCCAAGGGCCTTCTCCAGGTCATCGACCCGACCTTCACCGCGTACCACGTGCCCGGCACGCCGCTGGACCCGTACCACCCGGTCGCCAACATCACCGCCGCGTGCAACTACGCGGCCGACCGGTACGGCTCCATCGACAACGTCAACGGCCCGTACTGACCGTCCCTCCGGGGCAGGTCCCCGAGCCCTGCCCCGGAGCCGGCGACGCGGTGAGGTCGGACGCGTCCGCGGACCAGCCCCGGCCGTCCAGATTGCCGCAGTGATTCACCGGCCGGTGCTCCGGCCGCTGTACGACGTTGCCGACGCCGAACAGGAGACCGCCCGTACCCGGGGCGTCCGCACCTGTGCCGTCCGAGCCGGGGAGGCCCCTCCCCGGAAGCTCCGTACCGGAGGCGTCCGTACCGCGGGGGTCCGTGTGGGCGCTGATCGTGCCGCGGTCGTCCGTGCCCCGGTCGTCCGTGTCGGTGACGGCCGCGACGGCGGCCGCGGCGGCACCCGCGGTCACCGCGAGCGCGCAGACCAGGGCCGGGACGGCGAGCGGGATGCTTCCACGCAGGGGGACCCCCTTCGAGGAGACGGTGTCCCGGCCCTGTGCGCGCCACCGCCCCGGCCACGCGCCCATTGCTCCGTCCGGCGGCGCGGTACCCGTCCCACCCGCCGGGCCGACGGGCGCGTACCGGGGCGGCCCCCGGTCAGGCGTAGAGGGCCGGGCGGTCGGCGAGCGCCACCTCCACACGTCCCCCGCCGACCTGCGCGCGCACCCCCGCCTCGCACACGGCCGCCGCCGCGTACCCGTCCCAGCAGCTCGGCCCGGTGACCTCACCGCGCCGCGTGGCGTCCACCCAGGCCCGCACCTGGCGGTCGTACGCGTCCTCGAACCGCTCCTCGAACCCCGCCGCGACCCGGCCGCCCCAGCGGCCCGCCGTGTTGAGGAGCATGCCGTGCGCGTCGCCGATCCGCGCCGTACCGCTCTCGCACACGGCCTCGGCCTGCACCTGGTACCCGAAACGGCAGTTGAGGTAGACCTCCACGTCGGCCAGGGCGCCGCCGTCCGTCTCGAACACCACGAACTGCGGGTCGGCGAGCCCCTCCGGGGCGTTGCCCGACGCCCTCGGGCGCAGCACCGTGACCGCCGCGACCTCCTGGCCCAGCAGCCAGCGCGTCACGTCCACCTCGTGCACCACCGAGTCCTCGACGAGCATCGCGTCGGTGAACCCGGGCGGTGAGGCGGCGTTGCGGTGCCGGTGGTGCAGCATCAGCGGACGCCCCAGCCCGCCCTCGTCCAGCAGGGCCTTCAGCCCGAGGTACTCCGCGTCGTACCGCCGCATGAAGCCCACCTGGACCAGCCGCCGCCCGAGCCGCTCCTCGGCGCGCACCACCCGCAGCGCCGCCGCCGCGTCCGGGGTGAGGGGCTTCTCGCACAGCACCGGAAGCCCGTACTCCAGCGCCGTGAGCAGCGCCGCCTCGTGCGCCGGGCCGGGGGAGGCGACGACGACGGCGTCGACGCCCGGCGCTGCCATCGCGGCGGCCGGGTCGGTGTGCACCGAGCAGCCGTCCACGCCCGCGGCGACCGCCGCGGCCCGCCCGGCGTCCACGTCCGCGACGGCGGCCACCCGCGCCCCGGGGATCACCCGGTCGATGCGGCGGACGTGGTCGGCGCCCATCCGGCCGGTGCCGACGACGGCGACGCCGAGCGTCCCGCGCTGGGTCATGGTCCAGGGTTCCTTCCGGGTCGGCGGGGGGCGCCGTCAGGCGCCGCAGGAGCGCAGGAACCGCCGTGTCCGCACGGCGATGGGCAGCGGCTTGTCCGGTGGGCACGGGTACATGTCCTGCTCCACGATGGCGAACAGGTCCACGCCCAGGCGCTGCGCCGCCGCCAGGACCGGGGGGAGGGCGGGCACCCCCGACGGCGGTTCGCACATCACGCCGCGCCGCACGGCCGGCCCGAAGGCGACGCCGTTCGCCACGACGTCGGCGAGGACGGCCGGATCGACCTGCTTGAGGTGCAGGTAGCCGATGCGCTCGCCGTACGTCTCGATCAGCTTGACGCTGTCACCGCCGCAGTAGGCGTAGTGCCCGGTGTCCAGGCACAGGTCCACCAGCCCCGGGTCCGTGGCGTCGAGGAACCGCTCGACGTGCTCCTCGGTGTCGAGGTGCGTGTCGGCGTGCGGGTGGACGACGATCCGCAGGCCGTACCGGTACCGCACCTCGTGGGCGAGCCGCTCCGTGCCGCGCGCGAGGTGCGTCCACTGCTCGGCGGTCAGCTCGGGCGGCTCGACGAGCGCCGCCGTGCGGTCGTCCCGCCAGAACGACGGGATGACCACCAGGTGCCCGGCCCCCACCGCCCGCGCGAGCGCCGCCACCTGACGGACGTGCGCCCAGGTGGCGTCCCAGACGGCGGGCCCGTGGTGCAGCGAGGTGAAGACCGTGCCGGCCGAGACCCGCAGGCCGCGCCGGGCCGTCTCGTCGGCGAGCCGGGCCGGGTCGGTGGGCAGATAGCCGTACGGGCCCAGCTCGATCCACTCGTACCCCGCCCCGGCGACCTCGTCGAGGAACCGCTCCCAGGGCACCTGCCGCGGGTCGTCCGCGAACCACACCCCCCACGAGTCGGGGGCGGAGCCCACCCTGATGCGGTCCAGGAGCGGGGTACCGGCGGGGCCCGACACGGGGCCGGCGGCGTCCATACGGCGGTCCTTTCACCCGGCGGGCGGTCGGCGGGGCGGGGAGGGACGACGACGGGGCCACGGGGGTGAGGGGAGCCGCCCGCGTGCGCGCCCGGTCCCCGGCCGGCCGCCCCGGTCGCACGGTTCGGATACAAGTGGGTGGGCGGCGCCCTGTCAACACCTTGTCAGGACATCCTCTCAGGACGAGGTCAGGATGTCCGTACATGGCGTTGACACCACCCCGGGCACCCCGTAGACCTGGGGACAGCGGTCACCGCCCCCTGCCCCCCGCCCGCCGGCACCAGGAGCGACGCGCATGCCCCACTCCGCCGAGACCTTCGACCTGATCACCATGGGCCGCATCGGCGTCGACCTCTATCCGCTCCGGACCGGCGTGCCCCTGTCCGAGGTCGAGACGTTCGGGAAGTTCCTCGGCGGTTCGCCGACCAACGTCGCCGTCGCCGCCGCCCGACTGGGGCGCTCCGCCGCCGTCGTCACCCGCACCGGGGACGACCCCTTCGGCACCTACGCGCACCGGGCGCTGCGGGACTTCGGCGTCGACGACCGCTGGGTCACCCCGGTCGCCGGCCTCCCCACCCCGATCACCTTCTGCGAGCTCTTCCCGCCCGACGACTTCCCGCTCTACTTCTACCGCCGACCCAAGGCCCCCGACCTGGAGATCCACCCCGACGAGCTCGACCTCGACGCGCTCCGCGCCGCCCGAATCCTGTGGACGACCGGCACGGGACTGAGCGCCGAACCGAGCCGCACCGCGACGTTCACGGCGCTGGAGGCCCGCGACCGGGCCGGCACCACCGTCTTCGACCTCGACTGGCGCCCGATGTTGTGGGACGACGCTACCGAGGTCCGCCGCCACTACGCCCGCGCCCTGCGCCACGCCACCGTCGCCGTCGGGAACGTCGACGAGTGCGAGGTGGCCACGGGCCTGCGCGACCCCCTCGCGTGCGCCCGCGCCCTGCTGGACGCGGGGGTCGACCTCGCCGTCGTGAAACGGGGCCCCGGGGGCGTCCTCGCCCTGCACCGCGACGGCACGGCCGCCGAGGTCCCGCCCGTACCGGTCGACGTGGTCAACGGCCTCGGCGCGGGCGACGCGTTCGGCGGCGCCCTGTGCCACGGGCTGCTGGCAGGCTGGGAGCTGGAGCGGACACTGCGGTACGCCAACGCCGCCGGCGCCCTCGTCGCCTCCCGCCTCGCCTGCTCCGAGGCGATGCCCACGGCGGCCGAACTGGACGACCTCCTCGCCGGCGGACCGGCGCACACCGCGCGTACCGCCCGCACCGCCCACGGCTGACCGCACTGCCGTGCGACCGACCGGCCCCCCGCCCCCGGGCCCCGCCACCGGACGGTACGACCGCGCCCGCCCCGGGCCCGTACGCCGTACCCCCGCCCGCGCGGCCCGCACCCACGCGGGCCCGCACCCGCGCGGCCCGCACCCGCGAAGGCCCCCGCACCACGTACGGCCGGCCGCACCCGCGCCCAGCGCGTACCGACACCCCCGAGACCCCCGGCACGCCGGCATCCCGGCGACACCGCCATCGACACCGCCATCGACACCGGCTCCCAGGGAGCAGACATGACCGCCTCCGACCACCTGCCCGCCGGGGCCGCGGCGCACGGCCCGTACGCCGTCGAGGTCACCCCCGAGTCCGCCGGGTGGGGCCACTGCTCCCTGCGCGTCCTCGCCCTGCCCCCCGGCGGGCGGCACGCCTTCGACGCCGGCGGCAGCGAGTGGATCGTGCTCCCGCTCGCCGGCGCCTGCACCGTCGAGGTCGACGGGCTCACCCTCCCGCTCGCCGGCCGGGCCGACGTCTTCACCGCCGTCACCGACTTCGCCTACGCCCCCCGGGACGCGCGCGTGGAGCTGACCTCGCGCGGCGGCGGCCGGTTCGCCCTCGCCGGCGCCCGCTGCGAGCGGCGCCTGCCCGCCCGCCACGGCCCCGCGACCGGCGTCCCCGTCGAACTGCGCGGCACCGGCACGTGCAGCCGCCAGGTCAACAACTTCGCCGCGGCCGACGTGTTCGACTGCGACCGGCTCATCGCCGTCGAGGTGCTCACCCCCGGCGGCAACTGGTCCTCCCACCCGCCGCACAAGCACGACGAGGACCGCCCCGGCGAGGAGTCCGTCCTGGAGGAGATCTACTACTTCGAGGTCGCCCCGGGCCGGCACGGCGCCCCCGGCCTGGGCTACCACCGCGTCTCCCCGTCGGGGCACGGGCGCGGCACCGACCTCCTCGTGGAGGTCCGCGACGGCGACACCGTCCTCGTCCCCGACGGCTGGCACGGCCCGTCCGTCGCCGCCCCCGGGCACGACATGTACTACCTCAACGTCATGGCCGGGCCGGGCGCCGAACGGGCCTGGCTGATCAGCGACCACCCCGACCACGCCTGGGTCCGCGCCACCTGGCGCGACCAGCCGGTCGACCCCCGCCTGCCCCTGTACGCCCCGCCGAGCCCGTGAGGTGCCGATGAGCCCGTCGACCCGCCGCCTGACCGTCGCCCAGGCGCTGGTGCGCTTCCTGACGGCCCAGTACACCGAACGCGACGGGGTGCGGCGCCGGCTGGTCGCCGGCACCTGGGGCATCCTCGGGCACGGCAACGTCGCCGGGATCGGCCAGGCGCTGCTGGAGGCGGGCGGGGCGGCCATGCCGTTCCACCAGGGCCGCAACGAGCAGGCCATGGTGCACGCCGCGGTCGGCTACGCCCGGCAGTGCAACCGGCTCTCCGCCCAGGCGGTCACCACGTCCATCGGCCCCGGCGCCACCAACCTCGTCACCGGCGCCGCCCTCGCCACGATCAACCGCCTCCCCGTCCTGCTGCTGCCCGGCGACGCCTTCGCCACCCGCACCGCCGAGCCGCTCCTCCAGCAGCTGGAGCACCCGGTGCACGCCGACGTCTCCGTCAACGACACCCTCCGTCCCGTCTCCCGCTCCTTCGACCGTGTCACCCGGCCGGAGGCGCTGGTGCCCTCGGCGCTGCGCGCCATGCGCGTCCTCGCCGACCCCGCCGCGACCGGTGCGGTGACGCTCGCCCTGCCGCAGGACGTGCAGGCCGAGGCGTACGACTGGCCGGAGGAGTTCTTCGCCGAACGTGTCTGGCCCATGCGCCGCCCCGCCCCCGACCCGGCCGAGCTCGACGCCGCGGTCCGCGCGGTGCGGGCCGCCCGGCGCCCGCTCGTCGTCGCGGGCGGCGGCGTCCACCACAGCGAGGCGGAGGACGCCCTCCGGGCGCTCGTCGACGCGACCGGCATCCCCGTCGCCTCCACCCAGGCCGGCAAGGGGTCCCTCCGCCACGACCACCCCGCCGACCTCGGCGGCGTCGGCCACACCGGCACGGCCGCCGCCGACGACATCGCCCGCACCGCCGACCTCGTCCTCGGCGTCGGCACCCGCCACACCGACTTCACCACCGCGTCCGGCACCCTCTTCGCCCACCCGGACGTCCGGTTCGTCAACCTCGACGTCAACCCCGCCGACGCGCACAAGATGGCGGCCCGCACCCTCGTCGCCGACGCCCGCTCCGGGCTGGAGGCGCTCACCGCGGCCCTGGCCGGGTACCGCGTCGACGCGGCGTACGAGGCCGAGTACCGCGCGGGCCGCGAGCGCTGGGAGGGCGCCGTGACCGCCGCGTTCCGCGCGGACGACGACGGGGCCGTCCCGACGCAGAGCCAGGTGCTCGGCGTCCTCGACTCGGTCGTCGGCGACGAGGACGTCGTCGTCAACGCCGCCGGCTCCCTCCCCGGCGACCTGCACAAGCTGTGGCGCGCCCGCTCCCCGCGCCAGTACCACCTGGAGTACGGCTACTCCTGCATGGGCTACGAGATCCCGGGCGCCATCGGCGTACAGCTCGCGGCGCCCGGCACGCCGGTGTGGGCGCTCGTCGG
Organism: Streptomyces changanensis; assembly: GCF_024600715.1. Taxonomy (NCBI): domain Bacteria; kingdom Bacillati; phylum Actinomycetota; class Actinomycetes; order Kitasatosporales; family Streptomycetaceae; genus Streptomyces; species Streptomyces changanensis. The sequence continues at coordinate 490,707 of NZ_CP102332.1, read as the reverse complement.
CGACGGCACCTACCTGATGATGCCCACCGAGCTGGTGACCGCCGTGCAGGAGGGCCTGCCGATCAACGTCGTCCTCGTCCAGAACCACGGCTACGCCTCCATCGGCGGCCTCTCCGAGCGGACCGGCGGCGAGCGCTTCGCCACCGCCTACCGCTACCGGGCCGCCGACGGCTCGTACACGGGCGACCCGCTCCCCGTCGACCTGGCCGCCAACGCCGCGAGCCTCGGCATGGACGTCCTGCGGGCGGCCACCGTCGGCGAGCTGAGGGCCGCGCTGACCGCGGCCCGCGCCTCCGACCGGCCCACCTGCGTGTACGTCGAGACGGGTGAGACGGGGCCGGCCGCCCCGGGCGCGGCCGCCTGGTGGGACGTGCCGGTCGCCGAGGTGGCCACGCGGGAGGCGGCCGTCACGGCCCGCGCGGCGTACGAGCGGCAGGCGTCCCGCGTCCGCCGCCACCTGTGACCGGCACCGGGCGCCCCGCCCGGGGCCGGCGCGCGGGCCGCCCTCACCACGCGGCGTCGTCGAAGAGGGCGGACGCGTCCGGTGGCGGCGCGCCGCCCGTCAGTGACTGCTCGGTCCACATGACCTTGCCGCTCGGCGTGTACCGCGTCCCCCACCGGCCGGCGAACCGCGAGACCAGGTACAGGCCCCGCCCGCCCTCGTCCGTGGTGGCGGCCCTCCGCAGGTGCGGCGAGGTGCTGCTGCCGTCCGACACCTCGCAGATCAGGCTCCGGTCGCGCAGCATGCGCACGTGGATCGGATCGGAGCCGTACCGGATGGCATTGGTGATCAGCTCGCTCAGCATCAGCTCGGTGCTGAAGCCGATCTCCTCCAGCCCCCAGCGCTCCAACTGCCGTACGCACGCGGCCCGCACGGGTGCCACGGCCGACGGGTCCCTCGGCACGTCCCAGTCGGCCACGCGGTCCTCCGGCAGCAACCGGGTGCGGGCGACCAGGAGGGCCACGTCGTCGTCGCGGCTGGGCGGCAGCAGAGCCCCGAACACCGCCCGGCACGTCTCCTCCGGCGTCCGCCCCGGGCCGTCGGCCAGCGTCTCGCGCAGCAGCCGCAGCCCCGTGTCGAGGTCCCGTTCCCGGTGTTCGATCAGCCCGTCCGTGTACAGCACCAGACTGCTGCCCTCCGGCAGTCGCACCTCGTACGTCTCGAACGGTCCGCCCCCGAGCCCCAGCGGCGGGAACACCGGCACCTCGGGCAGCTCCACCGACCCCTCGGGCAGCGCCACCGCCGGCGCGAAGTGCCCCGCGGACGCCATCGAACAGCGCCCCGCCACCGGGTCGTAGATGGCGTACAGGCAGGTCGCGCCGGAGATCCCGGCCGCGCCGTCGCCTGTCTCCTCCTCGTCGATCCGCGACACGAGCTCGTCGAGGTGGCCCAGCAGCTCGTCCGGCGGCAGGTCGAGCGTGGAGAAGTTGTGCACCGCCGTGCGCAGCCGGCCCATCGTCGCGGCGGCGTGCAGCCCGTGCCCGACCACGTCGCCGACGACCAGCGCCACCCGCGCGCCCGGCAGCGGGATCACGTCGAACCAGTCGCCGCCCACCCCCGCCTGCGCCGGCAGGTACCGGTAGGCGATCTCCAGCGCGTCCTGCTCCGGCAGCACCCGCGGCAGCAGGCTGCGCTGGAGCGTCACCGCCATGGCGTGCTCCCGGGTGAACCGGCGGGCGTTGTCGATCGCCACCGCCGCCCGCGCCGCCAGCTCCTCCGCGAAGGCGAGGTCCTCCTCCTCGAACCGCCCCGAGTGCGTCACGCGCCAGAAGTTGGCCATGCCCACGACGACACCCCGTGCCTGGAGCGGCACGGTCACCAGCGAGCGGATCCCGTACGCCACCGCCACGTCGGCCCCGGCCGGGTCCTGTGCGCGCCAGCCGTGCGCCACCGTCAGGTCCGCCTCCAGCACCGCCCGGCCGCTGTCCAGGGCCGCCGCCATCGGGGTCGTCGGCACGTCGAAGCGGATCAGGTCACCGGCCGGCTGGAGCGGGTGGTCCGTCCGCACGCCGCTGACCGCGGCCCGGCGCATCACCGAGTGCGCCCCGGTCGGCTCCTCGCCGCGCAGCACCGGGTCCAGCAGTTCCACCGTCACGAAGTCCGCGAACCGCGGGACCGCCACCTCCGTCAGCTCCTCGGCCGTGCGGACGACGTCCAGGGTCGTGCCGATCCGCACCCCCGCCTCGTACAGCAGCGTCAGCCGCTCCCGCGCGACCTCCGCCACGCCGGTCACGGCGCGCAGCTCCGTCGTGTCCCGCAGCGTCACGACGGTGCCGGACGGCCCGCCGTACGGACGGGTACGGCGGGTGTTGACCGCGAGCAGCCGGTCGCCGGTCAGATGGACCTCGTCGGTCACCGTGCGCCCGGAGGTGAGCAGCCCCGCCGTGTCGCCGGCCAGGCCCAGGTCGGTGACGCGGCGGCCCTCGGCGTCCGGCGGCAGGGCGAGCAGCCGGCGCGCCTCGTCGTTGGCGAGGGTCAGCCGCCCGTCCTCCCCGACGATGAGCACTCCCTCGCGGACGGCGTGGAGCACGGCGTCGTGGTGCTCGTACATCCGCGTCATCTCCGCCGGGCCCAGGCCGTGCGTCTGCCGCCGCAGCCGCCTGCTGACCAGCGCCGAGCTGACCGTCGCGAGCGCGAGGGCGGCCCCACCCGCGCCCAGGAACACCGGCAGCTGCCGGTCGACGGCGTCACCCACGCTGTCGATGCTGACGCCGGCGGAGACCAGGCCCACCACCGTCCCGTCGGCGTCCGCGACGGGGACGACGGCCCGCGCCGCTTCGTCGGGGTCGCCCTGGAAGATCTCGGTGAACGGCGTGCCCGACGCCGCCCGCTCCACGTCCTCCGCGCGGGTCCCCACGAGCGAGGGGTCGCTGTCGGCCAGGCGGGTGCCGTCCGGCGCCATCACCGCCACGAAGTCCACGCCCGACCCCTTCCGCGCGGCCTCGGCGTGGCGCTGGAGGGTGGCCGGATCGGGGGGGCGCAGTGCCGCGAGGGTCCCGGGGGCGTCCGCGAAGGACTCGGCCGAGGCGAGGGAGCGGTGACGCGCGTCGCGCTCGCCGTCGTACCGCGCCTGGAAGGCGAGGGCGACGACCGCGGCGGCGATGAGCACCACGGCCACCACGATCTGGAGGAAGAGCACCTGTCCGGCGGCGCTGCGCACCCCGAGGAACCTCTCCCGGCGCGCGGGCCGTCCGAGACGTCCACTCTTGCCCCTCATGACCTATTTCTAGCACCGCGCGTGTCGCCGTCGCGACCGCGCGCACACCGCCCCGGAGGCCGCCGGCCCGGGGAGAGCGCGCGTCCGGAGAGGTCGGGAACCAGCCGTAGCCGAAAGGTGTCCCTGTGGGGGAGCGGTCGTGAAGACCGCGTGAGGGCCACCGCGCGAGGACCTGGGGGAGGCCGTATGGACGGCTGGTCGGTACCCGGCTACACCGACGTCCGCGAGCTCGGTTCGGGGGCGTGCGGGCGCGTCGTGCTCGCCGTCCACGACGCCACCGGGCTGCCGGTGGCCGTGAAGTACCTCGGCGAGGGCCTGCGCGGCGACCCGGCGTTCGTCCGCGGCTTCCGCGACGAGGCCCGACTGCTCGGCACCCTCGCGTCACCGCACGTGGTCGGGCTGTACGAGTACGTGGAGGCCCCGGAGGGCGCCGCCATCGTCATGGAGCTGGTCGACGGCCTCGCCCTGCGCGCCCTGCTCCGCGAGTACGGCGCGGTCGGCCCCGAGGCCGCGCTCACCGTCCTGAAGGGCTCGCTGCTCGGACTCGCCGCCGCCCACGCGCGCGGTGTCGTCCACCGCGACTACAAGCCGGAGAACGTCCTCGTCACCGCCGACGGCGCCTCCCGGCTCGTCGACTTCGGCATCGCCACGGGCGACGGCGCCGTCGTGGCCGTCGCCGGCACACCCGCCTACATGGCGCCCGAGCAGTGGACCGGCGCGCCCGCCTCGCCGGCCTCCGACGTGTACGCCGCCACCGCGGTCTTCCACGAGTGCCTCACCGGCCGCAAGCCCTTCACCGGCGAGAACATCGCCGAACTCGCCCTGATGCACGTCGAGGCGCCCGTACCCGTCGAGGGCGTGCCCGAGCCGCTGCGGGCGCTTGTGCGGCGCGGCCTGGCGAAGACACCGCGGGAGCGGCCCGGCGAGGCCGCCGCCTTCGTCGCGGAGCTGGAGGCGGCCGCCGCCGCGGCCTGCGGACCGGGCTGGGAGGAACGGGGCCGTGGCCGCCTGGCCTCCCTCGCGGCGCTGCTGCCGTTGCTGTTCCCCTCCGCCGGGGACCGGGCGGGCAGCGCGACCGACCTCGCGACCACCTCCCTCGGCGACGGTGACGGCGGTGGTGACGGCGGCGGCTGGTGGCGCGCGTGGCTGCCCGGACCGCTCGGCTGGGCCGCGGTCGCGGGCGCGCTGCTCCTCGGCCTCGTCCCCCTCCTCGGCGGCGCGTCGCAGGCGACTTCCGGACCCGCGGGCACGGGCGTCGAGGCCGTGGCCACCACCGGGGTGCGCCCGGTGGGCGACACGCCGGCCCCGTCACCCACCGGCGGCGCGTCCCCCGCCCCGACGCCCTCCGCCCCGACGCCCTCCGCCCCGACGCCCTCCGCCCCGACGCCCTCCGCCGCGGCGTCGACCGGACCGGCGCCCTCGCCGACCCCGACCGGGACGGCGACCGGGGCCACGGACGCCCCGTCCGGCACACCGGACGCACGGGAGACGGCTGCCCCGTCCACGACGGGACCGCCCGCCACCGCGCCCCCGCCGTCCGGGGAAGCGCCCGCCCCCGCCGCCCCGGCCGCCCCGACGGGACCGCGACCGGGCACGTCCGCGCCACCACCGAGCACGGCACCACCGGCCACCGGCGTCCGGTCGGTCGCGGTCCGGGACTTCCGGCAGTCCGGCCCCGCCACCGCGACCGCCACCTTCGACGTCACCACCGACGGCCCCGGGCCCGTCACCCTCCACGTCACCTGGTACGCCGGGGACGCCTGGGGCAACCCCGGGACGCAGGACGGGCCGACGGAGACGTACCGCCGCGGTGGCGCCGACATCCACACCCTCACGCTCACCCACACCTTCCGGACCGCCGGCTGCCACTGGACCGCCGCGGTCACCACCGACCCGGCGCCCGCGGGCGGCGCCTCGTCCCGGCAGCTGCGGACCCGAAGGTGCGAGATCCGGTGAGCGCTCCCCGCGTCCCCGACCCGGCGCGCCCCGCGGACGACCCGGCGTACAGCGCCACCGCCCTCGCCGCCCACTGGTCCGACCACCCCGTCGACCCCGACCGCCCCGACCGCTCCCACGGGCCCACCGTCCACCCCGCCCCCACCGCCGACGACGCCGTGGACCGTCCCGAGTGGCCCGCCGGGCCCGCCGCCCAGCCCGTCGGCGACGCCGTGGACCGCCCCGACCGCCCCGCGGGGCCCTCGGACCGCCCCGGGTGGCCCGCCGGCCCCGCCGGCCCCGACGGCAGTGCGAGGGCGGTCGCCGCGTCCCGCCCGCCGGTCCCCGCGCGGCCGGACCGCGTCGAGGGCACCGTGCTCCGCTTCGGGCCCGGCGTCACGGCGGCGGCGCGGCCGAGGGGCTCCGCCCCGACCGTGGTCCTGCCGCACGTACCGCCCGCGCCCGGCCCCGCGCCCCGGCGGCGGGTACGCGGCCGCCGGTACGCCCTGCCCGCGCTGGTGTTCCTGGGCGTCCTCGCCCTGCTCGCCTGGCAGCGGTCCGGGCCCACCGTCGCCGTCCACGGCGTGGCCGTCCGCACCGACGGGGTCGTCCCGGCGGGCGGCGCGACGTGCGGCGGCACCGCCGACGTCGTCGGCGTCGTCCGCACCGACGGCCGCCCCGGCACGCTCACCTACCGCTGGCTGCGCGGCGACGGCACCGCGTCCGGCGTGCTCACCGAGCACGTCCCCGACGGCCGGCACGAGGTCCGGCTCCACCTGCTGTGGACGTTCGACGGTGAGGGTGCCTACCCGGCCCGCGCCGACCTGGAGGTCCTCTCGCCGGGCAGGCACACCGCCGGCACGGCCTTCACCTACGCGTGCGCCGCCGCCCGCTGACCCCGACGCCACCCGAGTGGTGGACTCCCGGACCCGGGCTTAGCGTTGAACGGTGGACGGCCCCCGTCCACGGCCCCTCAGCGAGGGCGATGAACGCCATGACGCCTCCCCGGCCCGCCCCGACCCCGCGGGCCGCCGCCCCGGAGCGGGGCCGCGGCAGCGGGATCGCCCTGCTGGTCATCGCCAGTTGCCAGCTCATGGTGGTGCTCGACATCACCATCGTGAACATCGCCCTGCCGCAGATCCAGCGGTCCCTCGGCTTCTCCACCACGGGGCTGTCCTGGGTCGTCAACGCCTACACGCTCGCCTTCGGCGGGCTGCTGCTGCTCGGCGGGCGCGCGGGCGACATCCTGGGACGGCGACGCGTGTTCATGGTGGGCGTCGCCCTGTTCGTCCTGGCGTCCCTGCTCGGCGGACTCGCCCAGGAGTCCTGGCAGTTGCTGGCGGCGCGCGCCCTGCAGGGCGTCGGCGGCGCCATCGCCTCGCCGACCGCGCTCGCCCTCATCAGCACGACGTTCCCGGAGGGCCCCGAGCGCAACCGCGCCTTCGGCGTCTTCGCCGCCGTCTCGGCGGGGGGCGGCGCGATCGGCCTCCTCGCGGGCGGCATGCTCGTCGAGTGGCTCGACTGGCGCTGGGTGCTGTTCGTCAACGTGCCGATCGGCCTGCTCATCCTGCTGGCCGCGCCCCGCTGGATCAGGGAGTCGGACAAGCTGCCCGGCCACTTCGACGTCGCCGGCGCCCTCACGTCCACGCTCGGCATGGTCGTGCTGGTCTACGGCTTCATCCGCGCCGCGCAGGAGGGCTGGAGCGACGCGCTCACCCTGGCGTCGTTCGGGGCGGCCGTGGTGGTCCTCACCGCCTTCGTGCGGCTGGAGCGCCGGTCCCGGCAGCCCATCACCCCGCTGCACATGTTCACGGACCGCAACCGGGCCGGGACGTACGGGATGATGCTCAGTCTGGCGGCGGCCATCTTCGGCATGTTCTTCTTCCTGACGCTCTTCGTGCAGAACGTGCTGGGCTTCGGACCGCTCAAGGCGGGACTTGCGTTCCTGCCGGTCAGCGCGGTCATCGCGGTCGGCGCCGGCGTCGCCTCGCAACTGCTGCCGCGGTACGGGCCCAAGCCGTTCATGGTGACCGGCGCGCTGCTGGCCGCGATCGGCCTGGGCTGGCTCACGCTCACCGACGTCGACTCGACGTACGCGGGCAGCATCCTCGGACCCATGCTGGTCCTCAGCCTCGGCATGGGCATGCAGTTCGTGTCGCTGACGCTGATGGCGCTCTCCAACGTGGCGCAGGACGAGACGGGGGCGGCGTCCGGGCTCCTCAACGCCACGCAGCAGGTGGGCGGTTCGCTGGGCCTGTCCATCCTGGTCACGGTCTTCGGCACGGCGAGCGCCGACGAGGGGGAGCGGCAGGTCGCCGACTTCCTCGCCCGGGCGAGCGCGCCGGAGCGGCTGCGGTTCCGGCGCACCGGTGAACTGCCGCCCCCCTGGGCGCAGGAGGTGCTGGCGGCGGGCGTGTCGGCGGCGTTCGTCCTGGCCGCGGCCTTCGCCGTGATCGGCGCCCTGATCGCGCTGTTCGTGGTCCAGGTGCGCCCCGGCGACCTGGAACGCCTCCAGGGCGGGCCGGGCCCGGCGGCCCCGGCCACGGCTGACGCCTCCGCCCGTACCCGCCGGAGCCGGCGGTCCCCGGGAAGCGGTTCGCGCGAGGACGGTTGACAGTCGCCGGACGGGCTGGCTTGATGGCGTCATGGGAGCGCTCCCATATGTGGTATTGACATGTACTCGACATACGGAGACGCAGTGGGACAGTCACTCACGACCCGCCCGCACCGTGACCGGCACGTGCGGGTGCGCGCGGCGCTCGCGGCGGTCCTCGCCGGCGCGCTGCTCTGGGCCGCCGGACCGGCCGCCGACGCCACCGCCCGCCCCCCGGACGCCCGGAGCTCGCCGGCCCAGAGCCCGACCGCCGACGGCCCGACCGGCCCGAACACGCTCGCCCCACCGGCCGCGGCCGCCCCGTCCACCGCGGTCGCCGCACGGTCCGGCGGGGGAGCGGCGGCGGCGCCCGCACCCGGCGACGACTGGTTGCGCACCCGCGGCAACCGCATCGTCGACGCCCGGGGCCACGAGGTCTGGCTCACCGGCACGAACTGGTTCGGCTTCAACACCACCGAGCGCGTCTTCCACGGCCTGTGGTCCGCGAACATCACGGACACCACCCGGTCCATGGCGCAACGCGGCATCAACATCGTCCGCGTCCCCGTCTCGACCCAGTTGCTCCTGGAGTGGAAGGCGGGCCGGGCCGCCGTGTCCAGCGCCGTCAACGCGCACGCCAACCCCGAGCTCGCCGGGATGACCACCCTGGAGGTCTTCGACCACTGGCTCTCCCTGTGCAAGCGGTTCGGCATCAAGGTCATGCTCGACGTGCACAGCGCGGAGGCCGACAACGCCGGCCACGTCCACCCGGTGTGGTGGAAGGGCGCCATCACCGTCGAGGACTTCCACACGGCCTGGGAGTGGGTGACGGCCCGCTACCGGGGCGACGACACCGTCGTCGCGATGGACATCAAGAACGAGCCCCACGGCGGCGCCGGCGAGAACCCGCGCGCCAAGTGGGACGGCAGCGGGGACCAGGACGACTTCAAGCACGCCTGCCAGACGGCCGGACGGCGCGTCCTCGCCGTCAACCCCCAGCTGCTCATCCTCTGCGAAGGCGTCCAGATCCACCCGAGGAACGGCTCCGACTGGTCCTCGACGAACGCCGCCGACTACCACTCCACCTGGTGGGGCGGCAACCTCCGCGGCGCCCGCACCCACCCCGTGGACCTCGGCGCGGGCAACGACCGGCTCGTCTACTCACCCCATGACTACGGGCCGCTCGTCGCCCCCCAGCCGTGGTTCACCGGGGACTGGAACCGCACCACCCTCGAACGGGACGTCTGGGACCCCAACTGGCTCTACCTCCACAAGGAGAACACCGCGCCCCTCCTCATCGGGGAGTGGGGCGGCCTCCTGGACGGCGGCCCCAACGAGAAGTGGATGAAGGCCCTGCGCGACCTCATCGTCGAGCACCGCATCCACCAGACGTTCTGGTGTCTCAACCCCAACTCCGGTGACACCGGCGGGCTCCTGCTGGGGGACTGGAAGACCTGGGACGAGGAGAAGTACGCCCTGCTCAAGCCCGCCCTGTGGCAGCACCGCGGCAAGTTCGTCAGCCTGGACCACCAGGTCCCCCTCGGCGGCGCCGGCAGCGCCACCGGCCTCAGCCTGACCGACGTGTACGGCGGCGGGGGCGACCCCGCCGACACCGCGCCGCCCACCGCCCCCTCCCGGCTCACCGCGACGGCGACCGGCCCCACCTCCGTCACCCTCGGCTGGGCCCCGGCGGACGACGACACGGGCGTCACCGGCTACGACGTCCACCGTGACGGGGTGAAGGTCAACGCCGCCCCCGTGACCGGCACGACGTACACGGACACCGGGCTCGCCCCCTCCACCCGGTACGGCTACACGGTCCGCGCCCGGGACGCCGCGGGCAATGTCTCCGTGTCGTCGCCCGGCGCCACCGCCACCACCCCGCCCGCCGGCGGCCCGTCCGGCGCGGTCAGGGTCCTGCACCGCACCACCGACCAGGCCCCCACCGACAACGCCGTCCGGCCGGAGCTGCGCGTCGCCAACACCGGTACGGCGCCGCTCGACCTGTCCGCCCTGACCCTCCGCCACTACTTCACCCGCGACGGGGGAGCACCCGGGGTGAACGCCTGGTGCGACCACGCCGCCGTGGGCTGCGAACGGATCCGGCTCAGGGTGGTCCCACTGTCCGCACCGGTCGCCGGCGCCGACGCCTACCTGGAGGTCGGCTTCACCGGCGGCACCCTGGTGGCCGGCCGGGACACCGGCGACATCCAGCTGCGGATGAGCAAGACCGACTGGTCGTCCTTCGACGAGCGTGACGACCACAGCCGCGCACCGTCGGCCACCCACACCGACGCCCGCACCGTCCCCGCGTACACCGGCACCACCCTGGTCTGGGGCACACCTCCCACCTGACCGCCACAGCCACGCGCGCCCGCGCCGGCCCCCACCCGCGCTCCCCGCGCCGCCCCACCCGCGCCCGTCCCGTCCCCACCGCCCCGGCACGAGCTGCGGGCGGTCGGTGCGTGACCTCCCACCCGCTCCACCGTTGTGACCGGCGGACACCACGGACGCACGGACGTACGCCCGGCGGACCGGACACCGGACACCAGGGAACGGGAGCGGGCATGGCGGAGCAGGGTCGGGAACTGACGGTGGGGGTGGTGGTGGCGCGCTCGGGGCGCCTCGCGAAGCTGGGGGACCCGCTGGCGTTCGCCCTGGACCTGCTGCGGCCGCTGCTGGAGCGGGAAGGGGTGCGCAACGGCGGCCGCCGGCACCCGGTGCGGCTGGTCGCGCGGGACAGTCGGTCCACGGCCGAGGGGGCACGGCAGGCGGTGCGGGAGCTGCTCGCCGAGGAGGACGCGCGGATCGTCCTGACCCTCGCGGGCACGGAGGTCCTGCCGGCCGTCGCGGACGCCTGCGAACGCGCCGGTGTGCCGTGCCTGTCCTCGACCTTCCCCTGGCAGGTGTACTACTACGGGCGCGACGCCCACGGGCGACGGCCCTTCCGGTGGACGTACCACTTCTGCTGGGGCCTCGACGACATCGCCGAGACCTTCGCCGACCTGTGGGAGCACGCCGCGGGACCGGGCCGGACGGTCGGGTGCCTGTGGAACGACGGCCCGCAGGGGACCTGGTCGCGCGACGCCGAGCGGGGCTTCGCCCCGGTGGCCCGGGCGCGGGGCCACCGGCTGGTCGACCCCGGCGGCTACCGCGAGCCGGCGGACGGCCTCGACGCGCTGGTCGACGCCTTCCGCGCGGCGGACGCCGACATCGTGACCAGTGCCGCCACCGCCCGCGACCTGGCGGTCTTCCGGGCCGCGGTGGCCGGGCGGGGCGGCCCGCAGCCCCGGATGATCACCTGCTCGCGGTGGCTGGCCTACCCGCCCACGACGACGGGCGGCGGCGACCGGCCGGCCCAGGACCGGGTGGCGACCCTCGTGTACTGGACGCCCGCCCACCCGTACCGCTCGTCCCTCGACGGCATGACGGCGGCGGAGCTGGCCGAGGCGTACGAGCAGGGGACCGGGGGCCAGTGGCTCCAGCCCCTGGGGCTGGCGTACGCGCTGTTCGAGGTGGCCCGCCACGCGCTCGCCACCGCCGACGACCCGGGTGACCCCGCGGCCGTCGCGGCGGCCGTCGGCCGGACCCGGCTGGAGACGGTCGCGGGGCCCCTCGACTGGACGGCCGGGCCCGTGCCCAACGTCGCCACGATCCGTCTCGCCGGCGGCCAGTGGCAGCCGGGCACCCGCCACCCCTACGAGCTCGCGGTGGTGACGAACCGCCGGGTCGAGGGCCTGCCGGCCGCCGCCGACCTGCTGCCCCTGACGGCCTCCGACGGCCGGTCCGGGTGACGGCCGCCGGGCGGCGGCGGAGCCGAGCCGGTACGGGACCACCGCCGCCCCGCGACCCCGACGCGCGGGGCCGGTGACCCGCGGGAAGCGGGCCACCGGCCGTGGTGGGGACGGGAGATCAGATGATGCTCACGCCGTAGGCGCTCAGGGCCTCGGTGACGGGCTGGAAGAACGTGGTGCCGCCCGAGGAGCAGTTGCCGCTGCCGCCGGACGTCAGGCCGAGGGCGGTGGAGCCGGAGAACAGGGCGCCGCCGCTGTCACCGGGCTCGGCGCAGACATTGGTCTGGATCATGCCGTAGACGACGTCGCCGCCGCCGTAGTTCACCGTGGCGTTGAGGCCGGTGACGCGGCCGCTGTGCAGGCCGGTGGTGGAGCCGCTGCGCTGGACCGACTGGCCGACGGTCGCGTTGGCGGCGCCGGTGATGTCCCGGTAGCTGCCGTTGTACAGGTACACCCGTCCGTCGGCGGCGGAGGAGTTGGAGTGGCGGATGATGCCGTAGTCGTTGACCGGGAAGCTGGAGCCGGTCCGCGAGCCGAGCAGGGCGGTCTGCCCGGAGTTGGTGTACCAGGTGCCGGCGATCTCGGTGCAGTGGCCGGCCGTCAGGGCGAAGGTGGTGCCGCTGCTGTTGCGGACGTTGAAGCCCAGCGAACAGCGGCCGCCGCCCGCCGCGTAGATGGCCTGGCCGCCGGCGATGAGCTTGTTGAACTTGCCGGGCGTGCGCTTGATCTCCAGGGCGCCGGCGCGGTCGCCCGCGGCCTTGCGCAGCTCGGCCAGCTCGGCGGCCGACACGGTGGAGTCGGCGGTGACGACGAGCTTGCCGGACTTGGCGTCCGTGTACCAGGCGGTGCCCGGCACGTCGGCGTCCAGGACGGCCTCGCTGACCTGGGCGAGCTCGGCGGTGGTCGCCCGGGTGGCCTCGGCGGTCTCCGCCCCGGCGCTCGGCGCGGCGAGCGCGGTGGCGGTGACCAGGGCGGCGGCGACGGCGGTCAGCCGGGCGCCTCTCGCGAAACCGCCGCGGGGGGTGAAGCGCTTGACGTTCACTGCGTCCTCCGGTGGGGGATGAGTGAGGCCCGTTGGGTGGACGGGCCCGTCAGGTCAGTGCCGGCCCGGCGGTTCCCGGGGCGGTCATGTGCCTGACAAGTGGTGACCCGGGAATCGTGGCGTCCGGTTCACCCTCCCCACAAGACCGGCTTTCGGTCGCTCTACGCGCGTCCTGTCGAAGGGGCGGTCGAATGACCTGTTTCGCCGCGACACGCCGCCGCCGCGCCGCGCGCGCCCCGACCGCGCGGCCACGCCGCGGACGGCCCCGGGAGAGGAGCGGCGCGGCGGCGCGCGGCGACGGCCGGCACGCGGGCCGGGTGACGGGGCGGGCCCTCCGTTCGAGCTGTTCAGCGTTGAACGGACGGCCCGTCACCCCCCGTTCACCCACCCGCGCTCCACGGGTCCGGCGACCCCCGCGCCGCCTCGCGCGTCCCGCCGCGCCGGGCGGCGGGGCCGGCCGCGCGGCCCCTCCGGACTCCGTGGGAACGGTCCCACGCGCCTCTCCCTTATGCGTCAATCACGCCCGTTCGCCCGGGACGGCGCGTGTCCGGATTCCGACCCTCCCCCTCCGGCGACCGGAACCGATGGGGCGGACACGCCGTCACCACGTGACGGGCAACGCCTCCGGACCCCGGATCAGGGCGCTGCGCCGCCACGGCACCCGCTCGGCGGGCACGGCGAGACGCAGGTCCGGCAGCCGGTCCAGGAACGTCTCGACCAGCAGCTCGATCTCCATCCGCGCGAGCAGCGCCCCGGTGCAGAAGTGCGGCCCGTGCCCGAACGACACGTGCGGGTTGGGCGAGCGGTCGACGTCGATCCGCTCCGGGTCGGGGAAGACCTCCGGGTCGCGGTTGGCCGCCAGGTACGACACGTACACCGCGTCCCCCGCCGCGATCCGCACGCCGCGCAGCTCCACGTCCTCCAGCGCGATCCGCGCCAGCCCCACCGACGAGCGGTGCGGGATGTACCGCAGCAGCTCGTCCAGGGCCCGGGGCCGCGCCTCCGGCTCCTCGCGCAGCCGCTCCCGCAGCTGCGGCCGGGTCAGCAGCAGGTACAGCATGTTGCCGCAGTTGTTGGTGACGGCCTCGCCGCCGATCTGCACGGGGCCGACCAGCCCCACCGCCTCCTCCTGGGTGATGTCACCGGCGGCGACGGCCGCGCCGAGGAGCGACAGGATGTCCTCGCCGGCCCCCGGGTCCGCCGCGCGCGCGGCGATCTCCCGGGCGAACCACCCGTACATCTCGTCCTTGGCCCGGCCCGTCGCCGCGGCGCCCTTCGCGGTGAAGAGGATGTCGCTCACCCATCCGCTCATCCGCTCCCGGTCGGCGTCCGGCACGCCCATCAGCTCGCAGATCACCGTGGTCGGGAACGGTTGCAGCACCCGGTCGACCAGGTCCGCCGGGGGCCCGTCGCGCAGCGTGTCGGACACCAGCTCGTCGAGCATCTCCCGGGCCCCCTCCCGCAGCCGCTCCACCGCGCGCGCGGAGAACGCCGGCGCGACGGCGCGGCGCAGCCGGTGGTGGTCCGACGACTCCGCGAACGCCAGCGACCCGGGCCGGGGCTTGAAGTGCGGGGTGATCCTGGTGACCGTCATGTCCGGCACCGGGGCGCGGCTGAAGCGCGGGTCGTTCACTACCGCCTTCACGTCCTCGTACCGGGTCACCAGCCACGCCCAGCCGTCGCCGTGCGGCAGCTGGATCCGGCTCACCGGCCGCTCCCGCATCAGCTCTTCGAGCACCGGGTCGAAGTCGGTGGCCTTGAGGTCGAGCGCCGGCCAGGAGCGCACGGGCGGCGGCTCCAGGGGCGGTGGTGCGACGGTGTCCTCGATCACGCGCGTGTCTCCGTTTCCTGACGATCTCTCCCGACGGCGCCGGCCGACGGCGACGCTGGCCGACGGCGCTGCCCGACGGTGTCCTGGACGGCCCCCTCCCTCACCTTCGGCCCCGGCCGCGCGGACCACCCGCTGGACTACTCCGGACGGTCCGTCCCACCGCCCGGACCGCGACCCGCCGGCCCGGGGCCCGCGTGGGGGCGGGGCCCGGCGGCGAACGGGTGAATGCGGCCGCGTCACCGCCCGCGGGCCCTGACGCTCCCCGGGTCCCCGGGTTGGCAGGGCGGCCCGGGATCCGGGCCCTCGCCGAGAAGGACGGATCGTGATCAAGAAGGTCGTCGCCACCGCCGGCGTCGCCGCAGCCGCCCTCGGGTTCTGCTCGCCCGGCGGCCCTCGCCGTCGGCGACCACGCCGTCGACACGCAGAACGGCAACCACTCCCAGCAGGTGTACGGCAACACCGTCACCGGCGGTGTGGCGAACCCGCGGCTCGGTCTGGCCCAGGGCTCCCTGAACAAGCCGTGCGCCGGCGTACCCGTCGCGGCCGACGTGCAGAACATCCTGCTCGTCAACATCGGCGTCCGGGACCCCCTGACGACACGCAGGACCAGCAGTGCGCGGAGAACTCGACGGCGGTCACGGGTGACAGCGCCCTGTCACACCTCCTGGGGAACGTCCCTCCGGAGAACGGCTCCGCCTCCGTCCGCTGACGCGCGTCCCGCGACGGGCCGACCAGGACCTCGCCGGCCGGCCCGTCCGCGTGTCCGCGTGTCCGGTCGGGGAGCCGGCGGCCGTCGCGCGGGCACGGGCCCGGCACCGGCGGCCGGTGACGCGCCCACGGCCCGGCACGGGCGGGCCGGTGACGCGCGCGTACGACCACGCACCGGCGGTCCGTCGCGCACGGGAGGGCCGCGGACCGGCGAGGCGCGAGCGGGCACGACCACACGGGCGGTGGGCCGCGCGGGTACGGCCGCGGACCGGCGAGGCGCGGCGCGCGGGTGCGCGCCGGACCCCGCGGGCGTCGCGTGCGTGCGCGGCTGCGGGGACCTACCGGCGGGGCGGCAGGACGTCGAGCCGCACCGGTGGCGCCGGGGCCGGCTGCGGCAGCCGCAGACCGTGCGCGCCGGGGGTGACCGAGCCGAGGACGCGCGCGTGGCGGGCGCCGGTGCACCCCGGCACGGTGCCGGGCAGGCCGAGGATGGTGAGGAAACCGAGCACGGCGAAGGCGTACGCCTCCTTGGCCGCCGCGGGCAGCCCCAGCTCGTCCGAGACGCGCAGGGGGATGCGCCCCAGCGCGGCCCGCAGCATCGCCGTCAGCGTCGGGTTGCGGACGCCGCCGCCGGACGAGACGACCTCGGTGCCGCCGAGTCCGCGTACCGCCCCCGCGACCGTCTCGGCGGTGAGCCGGGTGACCGTGGCGACGAGGTCCTCGGCGGCGACCGGGGCGCCGTGCGCCGCGAGTGCCGCCCGCAGGTACTCCCCGTGGAACAGCTCCTTGCCGGTCGTCTTCGGCGCCGGCGCCGCGTAGTACGGCTCGGCGAGCAGCCGCCGCAGCAGGGCGGGGTCCACACGGCCCCGCGCGGCGAGCACGCCGTCCTCGTCGACGTCGCGCGCGCCGCCCGTGACGAGCCGGACGGCGGCGTCGACGAGGGCGTTGCCCGGTCCGGTGTCGAAGGCCACCGGCCCCGCGGGGCCGGTCGCGACGGTGACGTTGGCGATGCCGCCCAGGTTCAGGGCGACCGGCCGCCCCGGGCGGCCGCGCAGCCACAGCACGTCCACGAGGCTCACCAGCGGAGCCCCCTGACCGCCTGCCGCGACGTCCCGGGTGCGCAGGTCGGAGACGACCGTACGGCCGGTCGCCTCGGCGATCCAGGCCGGCGCCCCGAGCTGCAGCGTGCCGTGGACGCGGCCCCGCTCCACCCAGTGGTACACGGTCTGGCCGTGGGAGACGACGAGGTCGGCGCGCCCGCCGCACAGCTCCCGGTCGGCCCGTACGGCGACGTCGGCGAAGGCCCGCCCGATGCCGGTGTCCAGTCGGCAGACCTCGTGCAGCGTCGTCGCGGCCGGGGGCAGCGCGGCGGCCAGCGCCGCGCGCAGGGCGGGCGGGTAGCCGGCGCTGACCATGCCGAGGGGCCGCAGCGCGAGGGTGTCCCCGGTGAGCGTCAGCTCCGCGGCGGCCGCGTCGACCGCGTCGTACGAGGTGCCCGACATCATCCCGATGACCCGCATCCCTCCACCTCTCCGCGGACCTCTCCCGTCCGTCTTTCGCGTCCGGCCGGCCCCACCCGGTGGGTGAGCCTCCGTTCCCCCCGTCTGCCCGGCTTCACCAGCGACCGCCGGGCCCCCGGCCGGCCGGGGCGTGGTCACTCCCGCAGCGCGCGCCGGTGGTCGTCGCCCCGCAGCGTCGCCAGGGCGAGGGTGCCGACGGCGCAGCAGACGATGACGTAGTACGCGGGGACGTCGGCGCTGCCGGTCCGCCGGGCCAGCTCGGTGACGAGCAGTCCGGCGCAGCCCGAGAAGACCGCGTTGGCCAGGGCGTACGTCACGCCGAGCCCGGTGTGGCGGACGCGGGTGGGGAACATCTCCGCGAGCATGGCCGGACCGGGCCCGGCCATGAGGCCCACCACGGCCCCGGCGGCCGCGACCGCGACGCCCTTCGCCCACGGCGGTGCGTCCGGGGCCTGGAGCAGGCGCAGCAGGGGCAGCGCCGCCACCGCCGCCAGCAGTGCGCCGCTCACCATGACGGCCCGTCGGCCGACCCGGTCGCTCAGCGCGCCGGCCGGCAGGATCGCGGCGGCGAAGCCGAGGTTGGCCACCACGGTCGCGGCCAGCGCCTCCCGCAGG
Source organism: Streptomyces changanensis (assembly GCF_024600715.1). NCBI lineage: Bacteria > Bacillati > Actinomycetota > Actinomycetes > Kitasatosporales > Streptomycetaceae > Streptomyces > Streptomyces changanensis. The sequence continues at coordinate 473,451 of NZ_CP102332.1, read as the reverse complement.
CTCGCTCCGAGGGACGCCTGGAGGTAGGAGGGCAGTACCACGAGGAAGGTGTAGCCGGCCGCCGACCACGCCATCAGCCGCCCCGCGCCGAGGACGACCGCCACCGCCGCCTCCCGTGCCGACGCGGCCGGCCGGGCCGCGGGCGCGGTGGCGCGGGCCCGGCGGAACGCCGGCGTCTCCTCCAGGGCCAGCCGCAGCCACAGCGCGGTCAGCCCCAGCGGCAGCGCCAGGAGGAACGGCAGCCGCCACCCCCACGCCTCGACCTGCGGGCCGGTCAGCGCCGTCGCGACGAGCGCGGCGGCCCCGGCCCCGGCGAGCAGCCCGAGGGCCACCGTGAACGACTGCCAGGCCCCGTACAGGCCCCGCCGCCCGGGTGGCGCCGACTCGGTCAGCACCGCGACCGCGCCCCCGAACTCACCGCCCGCCGACAGGCCCTGCACGACCCGCAGCGCCGTCAGCAGCCAGGGCGCGGCGGCCCCCGCCACGGCGTACGTGGGCAGCAGGCCCATCAGGGTCGTCGCGCCGGTCATCAGCGAGAGCACCAGGATGAGCGTCGGCCGCCGCCCGATCCGGTCGCCCAGCCGGCCGAAGACGACGGCGCCGACGGGCCGGAAGAAGAAGGCCAGCGCGAAGGCGGCGTAGGTGCGGACGAGCGCCTCTGCCCCGTCGCCGCCGTCCGGGGTGAAGAAGTTCCGGGCGACGACCGTCGCGAGGTACCCGTACACGCCGAACTCGTACCACTCGATGAAGTTGCCCACCGACGCGGCGACGAGCGCCCGGGGCGAGCGCGCCGCCCCGGGGGCCCCCGCCGGGTCCCGTACGGACGTGGTCATGGGCAGAGCCTGCCACGCGGTGGGGCGTTCACGGGAGCAACCGCAAGGCCAGCGCGTCGCCGCGGGCCGTGCCCGCGCGGCCGTCGCGCCGGGGCGCGGAGCGGGGGACCACCGCCGCGCCGCGGACCGGGGCCGGGCCCGTGCGGCGGCCGGTGGGCGTTGCGGTGAGCGAAGGGCACCGCGCTGACGGGGTGTCCGGCACGGGGGCGCGGGAGAACCTCGCCAAGGGGATCAAGTCCCGCCCTCTGCACCGGATTCACAAGAAGCGGAACCTTGGGCAAACATCGGGCCATTACGTGACCCTGCGTCAAGAGTGCTCACCCGAACGGGCTATGCTCGGCGCTCGTCGTCATTGATCTTTTTCGTCGATGGGTTTGAGGGTGCTGATGGTCCGCGAGGAATCGTCGCCCGGAAGTGGAAGCCCGCGGTCCGCGGCATCTTTCGTGTGGCTGCTGCCCGCCGCTCTGATCGCCGTCGCCACCGGGGTCGCCGTGACCCTGGTGCCGACTGCCGCACGGGGGCCGGTCGTGGCCTGCGGGGTGGTGTCCGCCCTGGCGCTGGCCCTGCTCGGCGCCGAGGTCGCACGCCGGGGGCGGGTGATCGGGGAGCTGCGCCGTACGGTCGCCGCCCGCGACACTGCCCTGGCCCGACGGCACGCCGAGACCGCCCACCTGGCGGGCACGCTGCTCCCGGACGCCGTGCGGCGGCTGCGCGAGGGGGAGTTCCCCGAGGACGTCATCGGTTCGCTCACGGCCCCTGAGGAGCACCAGGCCGTCGTCCGTGTCGTCGTCGACGCCGTCGTCGCCGAGGAGGACCTGCGCGAGTCCGCGCAGCGCGCCTTCGTCAACATCGCCCGCCGCGTCCAGGCGATCGTGCACCAGCAGGCCCAGGAGCTGCGCGAGATGGAGGACCGGCACGGCAACCGCCCCGAGGTCTTCGGCGACCTGCTCCGCATCGACCACGGCACCGCCCTGATCGGCCGCCTCGCCGACTCGATCGCCGTCCTCGGCGGTGCCCGCCCGGGCCGCCAGTGGAGCCGGGCCGTACCGCTGTACAGCGTGCTGCGCGGCGCCATGTCGCGGATCATCGACTACCAGCGCGTCGAACTGCACTCCGTCACCGAGGTCGCCGTCACCGGCCCCGCCGTCGAGCCCCTCATCCACGCGCTCGCCGAGCTCCTCGACAACGCCACCCGCTACTCGCCGCCGCAGACGAAGGTCCACCTGACCGCCGTCGACGTGCAGTCCGGCATCGCGGTCGAGATCGAGGACGGCGGCGTCTCCATGAGCGAGGAGGCCCGCAAGCGCGCCGAGCGGATGCTCCGTCAGGCCCAGCAGGGCATCGACCTCAACGACCTGGGTGAGACCCCCCGCCTCGGCCTCGCCGTCGTCGGCCGGCTGGCGCAGGCGTACGGCTTCCAGGTCTCGCTGCGCTCCTCCGCCTACGGCGGTGTCCGCGCCGTCGTCGTCGTGCCGCAGGAACTGATCACCACCGTCGCCGCGGCCTCCGGCCTCGCCCACGGCATCGGCGCCTCCTCCGTGCCCCGCACCGCCGTCCCGGCCGCCCCGGCCGTCCCCGCCTCCCTCCCGGCCCGCGCGGAGCGTCCCGCGACCGGCCCGATGGTGGACGGCGAGGTCCCGCCGACGGTCGAGCGGGCCCCGAACGGCCTGCCGCAGCGGCGCCGCAGGCAACCGCTCGCCGAGCCGCCGCAGTCCGCGGCCGCCGCACCGGCCGCACCCTCGGAGCAGGCGTCGCCGGCGCCCGCGACCCCGGCTCCCGACCAGGAGCCGTCACCTCAGGTGCAGCCCGGGATGTGGCTGGCCGCCTTCCAGAGCGGCCTGACCGGGGAGCCCAACGACGCAAGCAAGGGGAACTCGCAGCAATGATCAAGCAGCAGGCCAATATGGACTGGATGCTCAAGGACCTCGCGGAAGGCGTGCCGCAAACCCGACACGTGGTCGTGCTCTCCGCCGACGGTCTGCGCATGGCCCAGTACGGCACCGACGACGACACCGCCGACCGGCTCGCCGCGGCGTGCGCCGGGCTCCAGTCGCTCGCCGGCGCCGTCGCCTCGGAGCTGCCGCACAGCGACGGGCGCATGCGGCTCGTCGTGATCGAGATGGACGGCGGCTTCTTCTACCTGATGGCCGCGGGCGTCGGCGCGTACCTGGCCGTGCTCGCCGGCGAGGGCGTCGACGCGGGGCTGATGGGCCAGCGCATGCGGGACCTCGTCCTGCGGATCGGGGAGCACCTGAGCAGCCCGCCGCGCCAGGATGGGCAGGGCGCCAGGTGAGCGACGCGGGCGGCGGTGACTGGGAGGAAGCCAGTCCCGAGCGGCTCTACGTGATCACGGGGGGACGCAGCGGCGGGTCGGCGCCCGCCGAACTGGACCTCGTCACGCTCATCGTGGCGAAGTCCGGGGCGAAGCCCGGGATGCAGCCCGAACACGCGGCGATCGTGCGGCTGTGCCAGTCGCCGCTGTCGGTGGCGGAGATCTCCGCCTACCTGGGCCTCCCGATCAGTGTCGTCACGGTGCTGCTCGGCGACCTCCTCGCCGACAACCGCATCGTCGCCCGCGCTCCCGTCCCACCCGCCCGACTCCCCGACCGCGCGTTGATTGAGGCAGTGATCGATGGACTACAGAAGCTCTGAGCAGCACGGCTCCGAGCAGCACGGCGACGGCGCGGTGCGGGGGCCGCGCAGCGAGGACGTGCTGCCGGAGACGGCCACCACCGCCGTCAAGGTGGTGATCGTCGGCGGGTTCGGCGTCGGCAAGACCACCTTCGTCGGTTCCGTCAGCGAGATCCGTCCCCTCACCACCGAGGAGACGATGACGCAGGCCGGGGTCGGCGTCGACGACACCTCCGGTGTCGACGGCAAGACCTCGACGACCGTCGCCATGGACTTCGGCCGGATCAGCATCAACCAGGAGCTGGTCCTGTACCTGTTCGGCACGCCCGGCCAGGAGCGCTTCTGGTTCCTGTGGCGGGGCCTGTTCGAGGGCGCGCTCGGCGCGGTCGTGCTCGTCGACACCCGCCGCCTGGAGGTGAGCTTCGACGTGCTCGGCCGGCTGGAGGAGCGCCGTGTGCCGTTCGTGGTCGCCGTGAACACCTTCCCGGACGCGCCGGCGTACCCGGTCGAGGACCTGCGCGTCGCCCTCGACCTGCCCGCGTCCGTGCCGATCGTGCCCGTCGACGCCCGCGAGCGCGCCTCCAGCCGGGACGTCCTGATGACGCTGATGCGCTACCTCCAGACCCTCGCCATGACCCAGGAGGCGTCATGACCACCCGCGGGACCGACCCGGCCGCCGGCCTCACCCCGCCTCCCGGCTGCCCCGCCCACGCCCTCGGGGCCGGTGCCCCGCGCCGCATCTACGGTCCCGAGGCCGAGCGCGACCCGCGGGCCCTGTACGAGGAGCTGCGCCGCCGGCACGGCCCGGTCGCCCCGGTCCTGCTCCACGGCGACCTTCCCGCCTGGATCGTCCTGGGCCACCGGGAGAACCTTGAGGTCATGCGGTCGCCGTCGCGGTTCTCCAACGACTCCCGGCTGTGGCGGATGTTCCAGGAGGGGCGGGTCCCCGCCGACTCGCCGCTGCGCCCCATGGTCGAGTGGCAGCCGATGTGCGTCTTCGCCGACGGGGCCGAGCACGAGCGCCTGCGGTCGGCCGTCCGCGACAGCGTGGAGCAGTTCGACCGCCGGGGCGTGCGCCGCTACGTCATCCGCTACACCGACCAGCTCGTCGACGCGTTCGCGGCGGAGGGCCGGGCCGACCTCATCGAGGACTTCGCGGAGAAGCTGCCGATGCTGGTGATGACCCAGCTGCTCGGCATGCCCGAGGAGTACGGGCCGCAACTCGTCGAGGCCACCCTCGACCTGTTGAAGGGCACCGAGACGGCGGTCGCGAGCAACGAGTTCGTCGTCCGGACGCTGCGGACGCTCATGGAGCGCAAGAAGGCCGAGCCCGGGCACGACTTCGCCAGCCGGCTCCTCGGCCACGAGGCCGACCTCACGGACGACGAGGTGCTGGAGCACCTGCGGCTCGTGCTGATCTCCGCCAACGAGACCACCGTCAACCTCATCGCCAACACGCTGCGGCTGGTCCTCACCGACCGCCGCTTCCGCGCGAACCTGGCCGGTGGCCACATGACGCTGCCGGACGCGCTGGAGCAGGTCCTGTGGGACGACCCGCCGCTGTCGGCGATCACCGGGCGCTGGGCGACCGGGGACACCGTCCTCGGCGGCCGGCAGATCAAGGCCGGGGACATGCTGCTGCTCGGGCTCGCCGCCGGCAACGTCGATCCGGAGATCCGCCCCGACCTCGACCGGCCGCTGCTCGGCAACCGGGCGCACCTCGCCTTCAGCAGCGGGCCCCACGAGTGCCCCGGCCAGGACATCGGCCGCGCCATCGCGGACACCGGTGTGGACACGCTGCTGTCGCGCCTGCCGGACCTGCGGCTCGCCGTGCCGGAGAGCGAACTGCGCTGGTCCGCCGCGTGGTTGTCGAAGCGGCTGGCGGCCCTCCCCGTGCGGTTCACGCCACCCGCCTCCGCGGTGGCGCCGAGCGGTCCGGCCGCGCCGAAGGACTTCGCGTCGACCGCGCCGGGGCCCCTGCCCGCACAGGTACCCGGCCCGAGGTCGGACGCCCAGGCGGCGCCGCGGTCCTCGGCGTCCGCCCGCAGGAGCTGGCGGAGTGCTTTCTTCCGCTCCGCCGACTGACGTCGGGGGGTATGTCCGGGTCGGCGGGGATCGTCCCGGTGGGAACGGCGGCCATGGGTGGCTACTATGCGCCGTAGTTGATCACTTCGGCGCGCAAGTGGCGTGTTCTGACGCTTCGTTGCCCCGGAACGACACGTCGCACCGCGACGAGGAGGAGGCCGCAGTGGGGCCCGGTCCGACAGTGCCGCCGCTCTTCTCTCCCATCCCGCCGGCCATCCACCCGTGCCACGCCCGGGCCGACGCCCGGACGGCGGCCTGGGCCGAGATCTTCCGCATCGGCTCCGACGAACTGCGCGGGCGGCTCGTCTCCCGGTCCATCGGCACCTTCGCCGCCCGTGTCCTCCCCGAGGGGCGCGAGGAGGTCGTCTCGCTCCTCGCGGACTTCGTCCTGTGGCTCTTCGGCCTCGGCCACTGCGAGGAGGGCGAGCGCGGCCGCCGCCCCGGCGACCTCGCCGGGGAGCTGCACCGCCTGCTGCGCGTCGCCCAGAACCCCGAGGTGCCGCTGCTCCTCGACGACCCGCTGGCGGCCGGCCTGCGGGACCTGCGGCTGCGCATCGACCGGTACGGCACCCAGGGCCAGGCGGCGCGCTGGGTGGACGCCCTGCGCGAGTACTTCTTCTGCCTGGTGTGGGAGGCGGCCCACCGCCGGGCCGGTACGGTCCCGGACCTCGACGACTACACCCTGACGCGCCTCTACGACGGCGCCACCTCGGCCGTGCTGCCGCTCCTGGAGATCGGCCACGGCTACGAGCTCCAGCCGCACGAGCGGGACCGCACGGCGGTGCGCGCGGCGGCGGAGATGGCCTCGTTCGTCATGACCTGGGACCACGACATCCTCTCGTACGACGAGGAGAGGAAGGGCGGGGGCGCCACCGGCTCCCACCTCACCGTGCTCCGCGTCCTGGAGCATCACGAGGGGCTGACGCCACAGCAGGCCCTGCGCGTGGCGATCTCCCAGCGGGACCGGGTCACTTGCCTGTACTTGCGTCTCACCGAGCACCTGGCCGCACACGGCAGCCCACAGCTGCGCCAGTACCTGCGCACCCTCGGCAGCTTCATCCGGGGTGCCCAGGACTGGGGCGTCGGCTCCGCCCGGTACACGCGCCCGGGCGACCCGACCGGGACGTCCTCCACCTTCCGGGACACCCCCGTGGACGGTGGCGGCGAGCCCCTCGACATCCCCGCCGTCTCCTGGTGGTGGAACCTCCTGCCCCCCGGCGGGGACGCGGACGCCACAGCCGACCCGTCGACGCGCGCAGCCGCGCGCGGGACCCACTAGGGCCCCCGGCGCAGCCAGGCCTACGCGCCCCCCGCGAGGTCGCCTCGGCGGTGGCGCACCGCGACCGGGTGCCCGTGACCGTCGGGCCGCGCCACGGCTGAGGCGTGCGTAGGTGCGGCGCGGGGTCCGCCACACGGCGGTCCGGGGCCGGGGTCCGGATCAGGGTCCGTGGGCAAGGCGGGCGCGGGCCTGGGGCGGGAGCCTCGGCTTCCGGGGGGCGTGCGTCGCGCGCGGAGGGGGCGACCCGTTCCGTCGCCCCGCCGGATCCCCGGCCGACCCGCCCGATCCCGCCGCCTTCCGGCCGACCCGGCCCGTCCCGTGGGCGGTGGGGACGGCTCGATCTCCCCTTGTGCGGCACCGGCGCACGGCGAACGATACCCCCGGGGGTACCGGGCCACGCTCGCCCGGACACCCCCGGAGGTACGTTCCGCGACCCGGAAGCGCCGAAAGGAGTGTGCTGGTGTTCTTCGTCGACACCATCAGGACCGAAGGGCTCGGCAACCGCAGCTATCTGGCGGGAGGGGCGGAGCACGCGGTCGCCGTCGACCCGCCGCGCGACGTCGACCGGGTGCTCGCCGCCGTCGCGGCGCGCGGCGTGCGCCTCACGCACGTCGTCGAGACGCACGTCCACAACGACTACGTCACCGGCGGTCCCGACCTCGCCCGCCTCACGGGCGCCGCCTACCTCGTCCCCGCCGCCGCGCGGGTCTCCTGCGCCCACGTCCCGGTGACCGACGGCGACCGCACCCCGATCGACACGGGACTGGTCCTGCGGGCCCTCGCCACCCCCGGCCACACCCCGCACCACACCGCGTACGTCCTGGAGGACTCGGGCACCGCGGTCGCCGCCTTCACCGGCGGCTCCCTCCTGATCGGCACCGTCGGCCGCCCCGACCTCGTCGAGCCGGGACTCACCGAACGGCTCGCCCGTGCCCAGTACGCCTCCGCGCACCGGCTCGCCGCCGAACTCCCCGACGACACCGCCGTCCTGCCCACGCACGGCTTCGGCAGCTTCTGCGCCTCCGCGAGGAACGGCGCCGGCGGCGAGACGTCGACCATCGGCGCGGAGAGGGCCGGCAACGCCGCCTTCGCCGCCGCGGACGTGGACGCCTTCGTCGCCGACCTCATCGCCGGCCTCGACGACGTCCCCGCCTACTACGCGCACATGGGCCCGCTGAACGCCGCCGGCCCGGCCCCCGTCGACCTGACACCGCCCGCCGTCGCCGACGCCGACGGGATCGCCGCGCGCCTCGCGGCGGGGGAGTGGGTCGTGGACCTGCGCAGCCGCGTGGCCTTCGCCGAAGGGCACGTCGCCGGGTCGTTCAACTTCGAGGCGGAGGGCCAGCTCGCCACCTACCTCGCCTGGCTCGTCCCCTGGGGGCGTCCCGTCACCCTGCTCGCCGCGACCCCCCGGCAACTCGCCGAGGCACAGCGCGAACTCGTCCGCGTCGGCGTGGACCGCCCCGCCGCGGCCGCCACCGGCGATCCGACCGGCTGGGTACGGGACGGCGAGGCCCTCGTCTCCTACCCCCGCGGCACCTTCGCCGACCTCGCCGAGGCCACCGCCCGCGCACCGCGGGACACCGTCGTCCTCGACGTGCGCCGCGACCGCGAGCGCGCCGCCGCGGGCCACGTCGAGGGCTCCGTACACATCCCCCTGCACCTGCTCCGCGCGCGCCAGGGGGAGATCCCCGCCGGGAGGGTGTGGGTGCACTGCGCGGCCGGGATGCGGGCCGCCGTGGCCGCGTCGCTGCTGCACGCGGCGGGACGCGACGTCGTCGCCGTCGACGACTCCTTCGACGCCGCCGCCGAGGCGGAGCTGCCCGTGGTGCGGCCCCTCTGCGAGCGCGTGACGGCCCGCCAGGCCCACCACCGGACCGCCGCGGCCGGCGGGGCCGTCCTCCTCGACGTGCGGGAGGAACCGGAGTGGCGGGCGGGCCACGCGCCCGGGGCGGTCCACGCACCGCTCTCCGCCCTCCGCGCCGGCGCCCCGGTCCCCGCCGCCGCGCTCGACCGGCCGCTCGTGGTGATCTGCCGCTCCGGGCAGCGCTCCCAGCACGCGGCGGCACTCCTCACCCGGCGGGGGCGGCGGGCCGTCGACGTCGAAGGCGGCATGCACGCCTGGGCGGGCGCCGGCCTCCCGGTGGTCGACGCGGGCGGGAACCGCGGCTCGATAGCGTGACCGTCCTCGTCCTGGCCCTCACCGCGGGCGCCGTCGTCGGCCTGGCGCTCGGGGCGCTCGGCGGGGGCGGCGGCGTCCTGGCCGCACCCGCGCTGATCTACCTGCTCGGCTTCGGCCCCGTCGAGGCCACGACCGCCGGGCTCGTCGTCGTCGCCGTCACCTCCGCGACCGCGCTCTACGGGCACGCCCGCGACGGCCGGGTGCGGTGGACGGCCGGCGCGCTCTTCGCCGCCGCCGGCGCGGTACCGGCCGTCCTCACCGCGTCGCTCGCGGACGGGGTGCCGCGGCCCGTCCTCACCCTGGCGTTCGCCGCCGTCGCCGCCCTGGCGGCCCTCCGGATGCTGCGCCCCGCCGCCGACCCGGACGACGACGCCCGGGACCCGGCCGAGCCCCCGGCCGCCGAGCCCCCGGCGCGCGACGGTCCCACGCCTGGTGCCCCGCGGCCGCGGCCGCTGCGGGCCGCCGGGGCCGGGGCAGGGGTGGGCGCGTTGACCGGCTTCCTCGGCGTCGGGGGCGGCTTCCTCGCCGTACCGGCCCTCGTCGGCATGGTCGGCCTGCGCATGCGCGCGGCGGTCGGCACCAGCCTGCTCGTCATCACGGCGAACGCGCTGACCGCGCTCGTCGCCCGCGCCGGTACGGCGGCCCCCGTGGACTGGGCCGTGGTGGCGCCCTTCACCGGCGCCGCCGTCCTCGCCGCCTGGGACGGCCGGCGTCTCGCCGCGCGGGTCCCGGCCACCGCCCTGCGTCGGATCTTCGGGAGCGCGCTGCTCGCGGTGGCCGCGCTCATGGCCGTCGACGGGACCGCCCGCCTCCTGTGACCCCCCGGCTCCTGTGACCCCCCGGCGGCGCCGGGCGGACCTCAGGCGAGGGAGAGGAACAGCTTCTCCAGGCGGGTGCGCGCCTCCTCGCGGTCGCCGGCCGTGCCGCCACCGTCGCCCGTCATGCACTGCCGCAGGCCCGTGGCGATGATCGCGAAACCCGCCCGGTCGAGGGCGCGCGCCGCCGCGGCCAGCTGGGTCACGACCTCCTCGCAGTCGCGGCCCTCCTCCAGCATGCGGATCACCCCGGAGATCTGCCCCTGCGCCCGCCGCAGCCGGTTCAGCACCGACTTCAGCTCCGCGCCCGTGAGTTCGAGCTCCACGACCCCTCCTCACCGATGCTCCGGCCACCCCGGCCACCCCGGATACCCCAGGGGGTAAGGTACCGCGCCCCGCCGCTCCGGCGGGGGCGGACAGGCGGGTCGCCGGGGCGGTGCGGCGGTCGCCGGGGCGCAGGTCACAACGGCCGGAAAGGCGCCTGCCCTGACGCGATCATGACTCCCCCGTGGGGGCTTCTGCGGAAGAATCGCCCCGTGCGCGGCCGCCCGCACCGGGTCGTGCCCCAGGTCCGACCGGCGCAGGGAGAGATCGATGACGACCATCACCAGCAGGCGCGTCCCCGGCCCGTCGGGCCTGCCCCTCGTCGGCTCGCTCCTCGACCTCAAGCGGGACCTCCTCGGGACCCTCCTGGCCGCCCACCGGGCACACGGCGACGTCGTACGGATCACGGCGGGACCACCGGGGCTGCGTTCGGAGTTGTACGCCGTGTTCTCCGCCGAGGGCGCCCAGCAGGTGCTGGCCACCTCGTCCGCGAACTTCCGCAAGGACAACGTTTTCTACCAGGAGGTGCGCCTGTCGCTCGGCAACGGCCTGCTCACCAGCCAGGATGACGAGTACCTGCGCCAACGGCGGCTGGTGCAGCCGTTGTTCACGCCCCGACGCGTCGACCGCTACGCCGACGCCCTCACCGCCGAGGCCACCGCCCTCACCCGTGCCTGGCGGGACGCCCCCGGCGCCACCGTCGACCTCGCCGACGAGACGAACGAGCTGACGCTGCGCTCGGTCGCCCGCGTCCTGTTCGGCACCGACGTCGAGTCCGCCGTCGACGTCATCGCGCGCTGCTTTCCCGTCATCAACGACTACGTCCTCGGCCGCTCCTACGCGCCCGTCACCCTCCCGCGCGAGTGGCCCACGCCCGGCAACCGCCGGGCCGCCGCCGCGGTGGCCGAACTGTACGCCGAGTGCGACCGCATCATCGCCCGCCGGCGCGCCGACGGAGCACCCGCCCAGGAGGACCTGCTCACCCTCCTCACCCAGGCCGGCAGCGAGGACGGCGACCGCCTCGACCCGTCCGAGGTCCGCGACCAGGTGCTGATCTTCCTGCTCGCCGGCCACGAGACCACCGCCAGCTCGCTCTCGTTCGCCCTGCACCTGCTGGCCCGCCACCCGCGCGAGCAGCGCCTCGCCCGCGAGGAGGTCCACCGGGTCCTCGGCGGCCGCGCGCCGCGCGCCGCGGACCTGACCGCGCTGCCGTACCTCGGCCGGGTCGTCAAGGAGGCCCTGCGCCTCTACCCGGCCGGTCCGATCGTCAGCCGGCGCGCCGTCACCGCCACCCCGGTCGGGGACCACGTCATCCCGGCCGGCGCCGATGTCTTCGTGGCCCCGTGGGTCACCCACCGCCACACCCGCCACTGGCCCGACCCGGAGCGCTTCGACCCGGGACGGTTCACGCCCGAGCAGGAGAAGAATCGTCACCGCTACGCCTGGTACCCCTTCGGCGGCGGCCCCCGGGCCTGCATCGGTCAGCACTTCTCGATGCTGATGTCGGCCCTCGCCCTGGCGGTGGTCCTCCAGGAGTACGAACTGGAGGCGGAGGAGCACGACGTGCCGGTCGACACGGGGCTGACGCTCCACTCCACGGTGCCCCTGCGCTGCCGGGTGCGGCCCTCGTCACATTCCCGCCCGCGGACGTGACCCCGGGGCCCGGCGTCTGCTCTTCCTGGTGTGAGCGAAGGAGACGGGAGTCCGATGAGCGGTGTGAGCGACGAGGAGATCGTCGGCGCGGTGCGCGCGATCGCCGAACTGGAGGAGCGGCGCGAGGCCCTGGCCGAGCGGGTGGGGGAGCTGCGCCGCGCCGTGACGCCCGAGGACCTGGCGGAGCGGGACCGCTTCGGCACGGAGATGGCCGTGGTGACCGACCTGATCCTGCTGGAGTGCGTCGAGACGCTGGACAGGCTGGGCCTCACGACGGCGGCCCAGGCGGTCCGGCGCGTGCTGGACGAGGAGGGCCCCGCCGGCCAGGGATGACAGCCCGCCCGCGAGGCGGCCGGCCCGCACCGAGTCCGGCCGCCCTGGGCTCGGCCCGGCCGCTCGGGCCTCAGTCCGGCCGGTCGTCCTTTGTCCGCCCGGGTGCCGCGCCGTCGGCGGCGGGCCGCGCCGCCGCGCCGGCCGTCGCCGCCCGAACGGCCGGCTCGCCGACGAAGCTCCGCAACGTCCACAGCCTGCCGCGTTCGACGGTGAACGCCACGCCGCACACGTCCCGGTGGTGCTCCTCCAGCCGCCGCAGGTGCCCGCACAGCGCCGCGTACGCGTCCGGGTCGAGCCGCGCGAACTCCGCCAGCGGCAGCGGGTCGCGTGTACCGGAGGCGACGTCCTCGCCCTGCGCGCCGGGCAGATAGCCCCCGTACACCCCGGGCCCGCCGGCGACCGGGTCGCGGGTGAGGGCCACGCCGCTGCCCGACGCGGCGTCCCGGTTGCCGAAGACCATCGTCTGCACGGTCACGGCCACGCCCGGCTCGTCCGGCAGCCCCGCCCGGCGCCGGTGGAGCCGGGCGGGCTCGCCGGCCCAGGAAGCGAACGCCGCCCGCACGGCCCGGTGCAGCTGCTCGACCGGGTCCTGCGGGAAGTCCTCCCCGGTCCGCTCGCGGACCACGTCCTTGTACGTCTCGACGATCCGGATCAGGTCGCAGGCGTCCAGCCGCGAGTCGTCGGCGACATGGTGCTGGTCCTCGATCCGGTGCAGCACGCCGTCGAAGAGCGCCGGGTCCACCCCCATCACCGCGGTGCCGAACGCCCGTACCAGGCGCCGGTAGGAGTCCCACGCGAACCGCTCCCGCGCCGGGGTCCCGGCCAGCCCCAGCACGGCGTGATCGTTCAGCCCCACGTCGAGGACCGTCGGCATCAGCCCCGGTACGGCGACCCGTGCCCCGGGCCGCACCGAGAGCAGCAGCGGGTCGTCCACGCGTCCCAACCGCCGCCCGGCGGCACGTTCCAAGCGGGCCAGGTGCGCCGCCAGCTCCGCGTCGAGTCCGGGGGGCGGCGCCCCGGTCGCGAGGAACACCCGACACGCCTCGCTGGTCACGGTGAAGCCGGCCGGTACCGGCAGCCCCAGGCGCAGCAGCCCGGTCAGATCGGCGCCCTTCTCGCCCAGCAGCCCGACGGGGTCGACGCCCGGACCGCCCGGCGGACCGGACCCGTCGCGGCCGTCTCCCGGCTCCTCGGCGACGTCGTACACGTAACGGACCATCGCTGCACGTCCTCCGGCTGAAGTGGGTCGGTGCGAACGGGCGGGTTCCCTCCAGGACCAGCGTGCCACCGCGGGTGCCCGGACCGCCCGCCCCGCGCCGGAGCGGTCACGGCACCGTGCGGCGGGAGCCGGTCAGGCGTGCGGCACGACCGCGACCGGGCCCGGCGCGTGGTGCAGCACCGCGTGCGCCACCGAACCGATCCTCGTCCCCACCGGCGCGCGCCGCACCCGGCGGCCCACGACGACCAGGCCCGCGCCGGTGACCACCGACAGCAGCACCTGGCCCGCGCTGCCCAGCTCGACGTGCTCCCTCACCGGCACGCCCGGGTACCGCTCCCGCCACGGGGCCAGCGCCTCCGCCAGCGCCTTCTCCTCGTACGGCACCAGACCCCCGGCCTCGTCGACCGGGCGCAGCGCCCCGGGGGTGTAGGCGTACACCGACGGCAGGCTCCAGGCCCGTACCGCGCGCACCCCGACGCCCCGGGCCGCCGCGGCCGCGAAGGCGAAGCCCAGTACCGCCGCGCTCTCCCGCGCGTCGCCCTGCTGTCCCACGACGACCTCGCCGCCGTCCGCGCCGGTCCCCGGCCCGTCCTCGCGCGGCGAGCGCACGGCCACGACCGGGCGGTCCGCCTCCGCGATGACCTGCTGCCCGGACGACCCGAGCAGGAAGCCGAGCAGCGCGCCGTGCCCGCGTGACCCGATGACCAGCATCTCCGCCGCGTTCCCGGCGGTCAGCAGCGCGGGTACGGGGGGCGCGGGCAGGAGCGCGGAGGTCACCTCCAGCCCGGGGTGCCGGGTGCGGACCTCCGCCGCCACCTCCTCCAGCAGGTGGCGCGCCCGCAGCTCCTCGGCGGCGCCGTCCCGCTCCGGCGCGCCGTCCACGGGCTGCCGCAGCCAGGCCTGCACCAGACGCAGCGGCAGCCCGCGCAGCGCGGCCTCCCGTGCCGCCCACTCGGCGGCCGCGAGGCTCTCGGGCGAGCCGTCCACTCCCACCGCGACCGCGCGGTGCGCCGGGGCCTGCGCCATGGGTTCCTCCTCCGTACGTCACGTCAGGTCCGGGTGCCGCGTCACCCGACGGGCGGGAGCGGCCGCGGGCCGCTCCCCAAGGGTCGGAGGGCCCCGGTTCCCCGGCACTGGGGCGGCAAACCGGGGGCCGCCCCGAACGCGCCCGGACGGGGACGGCCGACGTTCCGGCTCGTCCATCCGGGGCATACGGGTGGATCCTGAAGTCGGGGCCGGCAGCGCACCGGCCCGCACCCGATCGACGTGTCGAGGAGGACACCATGGCCCGGACGCTCGAGTGGAAGATCAACATGGAGTTGGTGGAGGAGGGGGACACCACCGAGGCGCGCGCGGTGCTCGACACCGGCAAGGCCACCGTCACCGGCCGCGGCTCAGCCCGCCGCAACCCCGAGGACGCCGACGTCCCGCTGATCGGTGACGAACTGGCCGCCAGCCGCGCGATGGGCGATCTGTCCCGGCAGCTGATGCGCCTGGCCTACAAGGACATCGGCGAGGCGGGCGCGGGCCTGTCGGGCGAGGTCGAGGAGGACGCGCCGTACGGCTGGTCGACGCCGGTCAGCTGAGGTGCCGGGACGAGTGCCGCCGCACGAGCGCAGGGGCCGCGGCGTACGGTCGCGCGGCCGCACCCGGGCGGGGAGGGGCCGCGGACGCGGAGATAGGCGCGGGCGCCCGCCGGCCGTGCGCCCGCTCAGGGGCCGGCAGGCGTGGGCCGGTGTGGGCCGCCCGGCAGGGGTCCGGCAGGCGTGGGCCGGTGTGGGGCCCGGCAGGGCTCCGGCGCCGGGCCCGTGCGCCGTTGTGGGCCCCCGGCACCCCGTGCGCCGGTGTGGCCCCGGCGACGCGTGCCCGGTGCGCGTGTGACCGGGGACGCGGCCCGCCCGCCGGCGGCCTCGGCCGGGGACCGGCGGGGCGGCGAGGGTCCCCGCCGGGTCGCCGGCCCTCAGCCCGTCATGTCGCCGGACGCCAGCGCGCCCGTGTCATCCGTCTCGTAGGCGAGCCGGTCGTCCACGTCCACCACCCCGTCGACGGTCTCGCACAGCCGCACCAGTATCGGCACGAGGCTGCGGCGCTCCAGCATGCCGCTGAGGGTGACCGTCCCGTCGTTCACGTCGACCGTGACGGCCGACGGCGCCAGTCCCATCGTGCGGGTCACGACGTCCTCCAGGATCTCCTCCTGGATCGCGCGGTCGCGCCGCAGGAACAGCTGGAGCAGGTCCCTGCGGCTGAGCACCCCGATGATCCGCCCCGTCCCGTCCACGACGGGCAGCCGCTTGATGCGCCGGCGCTCCATGACGCGGGCCGCCTCGACGGCGCTCCAGTGGGGCCGCGCCACGACGGCGGGGCTGGACATCAGCCCCTCGGCGGTGTTCGTGTTCGGTCCCTGCTCGCCGGAGGTGTGCCGGTGCAGCAGGTCCGCCTCGGAGACCACGCCGACCGGCCGGCCGTCCCCGTCGACCACGGGGACAGCGGTGATGCCGAACTCGTCGAGCAGCCGCGCGATCTCCTTGAAGGACGTGCCGCGCTGCACCGCGACGACCTCCGGCGTCATCAGATCGGCCACGCTGCGGTGCCTCATTCGCTCGCTCGTCCCTTCGCTCGGTCCCCCCACCGAGGATGGGGGACGCGCCGCTCGCGCGCGGCCGGCACTCGCCGGTGACACCCGGGAAACGGACGGAACGCCGCAACCGTCCCCGCCCGGCCGTCAGAGAACGCCGCTGCCGTGCGGGGCGTACATGTCGAGCAGCCGTTCCCGCGTCGCCTGCAACCGGTGGGACAGCACCTGCCCGACCCACTGCGTCAGCGCCAGTCCGAAGGGCGGCTCCGCCTCGCACAGCGTGCGCACCACCGCCGCGTCGAACTCGTAGGCCCGCACCAGGCTCATCGCCTCGGCGCCGAGCTCCCACTCGTACGGCGGGAAGAGCCACGACAGGCCCACGAGCTCGCCGTGGCCGAGCATCTCGATGACGGCGGGACGGCGGCTGCCCGGCACGCGCGAGTCCAGATTGACCGCGCCCGTGCGGACCACCCAGAACCGGTCCGCGGGGCGGTGTTCGTCGAAGACCCGCTCGCCCGGTTCGAACGACACCTCCTCGGCGAGCGCCAGCAGCCGCTCCCGGTGCGGAGCGGGCAGGGCGTTGATCCTCGGTGCTGTGCTGCTCATGTGAACCTCCTGGTGGACCCGCGCACCAGCGTCGTCCGCGCCGCCGGAGCCCGGCGGTGCCACCGGGTGCGCCGGGCGCGCGACCGGACCCGTCCGCGCGCCCCGCCCGGTACGACGGTGTCTTTCGAGCCTACTCACCAACCGGCCGGTAGGCCCCGCCCGCGGGCCCCGGCCCTCGCCCGGGCGATCGGCCGGCTCGCCGACGTCCCCGATCCGGCTCCCGGGCCTTCCCGGCCGCTCCGGGGCGCCCACTGGGGGCGCGCACGGCCGGTCCGGAGCCGCCACGGCCGGTCCGGAGCCGCCACGGCCGGTCCGGAGCCGCCACGGCC
Organism: Streptomyces changanensis; assembly: GCF_024600715.1. Taxonomy (NCBI): domain Bacteria; kingdom Bacillati; phylum Actinomycetota; class Actinomycetes; order Kitasatosporales; family Streptomycetaceae; genus Streptomyces; species Streptomyces changanensis. The sequence goes on along the minus strand of NZ_CP102332.1, from coordinate 456,587 downwards.
GGTCCGCGGTCCCCGGACGGGTTCGTGGGCGCCGCCCGCCCGCGGGCGTCGCCGTGCGGCCGCCCGGGGGCGCGGCTAGCGTGAGGCCATGTCCGGACCCGAGCCACTGAGGAGCGACATCGGCCGCCGCGTGGCCGCCCGCCGCGAACAGCTCGGGCTGTCCCGCGAGGAGGTCGCCCTGCGCTCCGGGTCGGCCCCGGGCTACATCCAGTACCTGGAGGAACAGGCGGCAACCCCCGGCATGGGCTTCCTGCTGCGCCTCGCCGACGCCCTGGAGACCACCGCCGTCGCCCTCGCCGGCGGCACCACGGACCTACCGCCCGGGATCGGGCACGCGGCCCTCCACCCGGAACTCGTCGAACTGACCCCCGCCCAGTGCTGGACGCTGCTCGGCACCCACGGGGTCGGCCGGGTGGCCGTGACCACCCACGAGGGGCCCGCGATCCTCCCCGTGAACTACCTCGTCGCCCAGGGCGAGGTGGCGTTCCGCACCTCCTCCGGGTCCCTCCCGGCCAGGGCCGCCGGCGCGGAGGTCGCCTTCGAGGTGGACCACATCGACGACGCGTTCAGCCGGGGCTGGAGCGTCCTCCTCGTCGGGGACGCCCGCACCGTCACGGAACCGGGTGCGGTCCGCGAGCTGGCGGAGCGGGCGTACACCACTCCGTGGGCGGGCGACGGGCGTGACCTGTGGGTCGCCGTCACGCCCCACCGGGTCAGCGGGCGGCGCGTCGACGTCCGGCACGGCGACGACGCGCCGCTCCCCGAGGTCTGACGCACGAGGTCGGGAAAGGGCCGTGCGGGTGGGCTCGGGACGGGTACCCGGTGCGGGCGACCGGGCGCCGCCCGGCGCGGAGACCCGTCCCAGCAGGAGAACGCACCGGAGGTGGTCGTGATGGCGTCCGGCATGGACGAGGACCGCCTGCTCGCCGAGATCGAGCGGCTCCTCGCGCGCGAGGACCCCGAGCTCGACGCCCGGATGTCGGCCCTCGGCAGGCAGCTGACCGGAGACCCCTTCGAACACGGCGGCCCGGCCGACCGCCCGCGCGACCGCCCGGCCGACGGACCGGGCGGGCGGGACCCCCGCGACTGGCGCAAGGTCACCTTCCTCGTGGCGGTCGTGGTGGCGGTGGTCGGGCTGGTCCTCACGGCGGTGCTGACACAGCCCACGGACCCCGGGACCGACCCGTCGCCACCGCCCGCACCGCCACCCGCCGGGGCGCCCCTCCATCCCTGACCGCCGGCGCTGGTTCTTGGTGCGCCGCCTGCTGAAGGGCGAGGTCACCGGCAGCGCGGACGCGCTGTGGGTCCCGGTGCGCGGCAACCACTGCGGCACCGTCGAGGAGGAGACCGGCCCGCAGCACCGGCCCGCCGGCACCACCCGGCAGCCGCGGGGCGCCGGACGGGCGTACACCGCGGCGTTGGCCAAGGTGAACACCGAACTCGCCGGCGTCGAGGGCTGGAGCCCGCTCCCGGAGCGGATGGAACAGCTGCGCCGCGGCGTCGCCGCCCCGAGATCCACCTCGTGCCGCCGCGCCCCGACGCCGAGAAGGCCGCCGACCTCATGGGCCGCCCGGAGAAGGCCGGTCGCCGGCTCGCCGCCTCCCCGAGGCCCGAGCCACCGCGACCACCGGCCGCGCCGCCCGCGACGAGGCCCGGCACATCCGGGCAGCACTTCGACGGCGCTTCGGGAGGCAGTCGGCGGTCACCGCCTGGCCGGAATGTTCACGAGTTTCGACAGCACCTGAGCCTGCCAAGGCGTTCCTGCTGACCAGGAGCGCGGGGCCGGTAAGAGCCCGCAGCCGCCGGGCAGGGCCGCGCCGTGCTGGGCCCTAGGAGTGCACCTGCCACCAGCGGTCCGCCTCAGCACGAGCCACTTCGGCGTCGTACTGACTCGCGTCGAAGTGGAGCTCCGGCGGAGGGTGCGGCATGTCCGTGTGCGCCGCCCACGGAACCTCCCAGTCCGACCACTGCACGATCTCCCCGAACCGCTGCACGACCACGGTCAGGAAGCCGCAGCACCCGCCGGTGCACTCGCGCTCCCCCAGCTCCAAGCGGCGAGCACGGTGCGCTGTGATCGGCGGTGTCCCGTCTCACCGAAGACTGAGCAATCTCACCGTAGGTCGTCCGGTATGTGCCGTCCGGCCGGGCCGAGACGCTCCGGGAGGTTGGCCACGACCAGCGCAATGGCCTCGTGGGCGGAGTCGGTCTCGCCGATGATGTCGCCCCATCGATCGGTCTTCACCTCGAACCGGCCATCAAGTTGAGCCACCACAGCCGGCGCCTCCGCAAGGGAAGGCTTCTCGATGTTGGAACTGAAGCACAGGACCCACATGCTGGTGAACGGGAAGAGCTGCCGCAGCCTCGGTTCGGAAGCCGCCGCATCCAGGAGGACGAGGAAGTCGGAGTAATCCGCTTCGACAGCCTGTTCCCGCAGTCGCCGCCACTGCAGGTCGACGACGTGAGCAGGGCCGCGCTCACGCGCCACAGCGAGTTCAGCCTCCCGAGCCTCTGTATCGGTCTTCCAGTCCATGCCCACAGTGTGACCGCCGACTCCGCATCGGCTGTCGGCAGGTCACGGTCGACGTTCGATGAGATCGGTCAGCCTTCGGTGACGGGACACCTGATCGGTCGGGCCGTGGCGGGCGGCGGGCAGTTCCGTGCCGGAAGTGCCGACCGGGACCTGAGGGCCGCACAGGGCCGCACAGGGACGCCCGCCCCGCAACGGGCCCTCGCGCTCATTGCCGGCCGGTGTCGTCCGGCGTGTGACCTGCCGTTTCCGGCGATCCGCCGTCCCTGGCCCGGGTCACTGCAGACCGGGACGTCACACGGCGGCCGGGGCTCCGCCGTCCGCGCCGCCGTCCGCGGGTTCCGCCTCGGAGCCGTCCGGCAGGCCGGGCAGCAGCAGGAGCAGGTCCGGTACCCCGCACACCCGTACGTACGGCGACAGCCCCGCCAGCACCGCGACGGCCTCCGGGCGGGCGCCCGCCGCCCGCGCCGCCGCGCACAGCCCGTCCCTGCCGACCCAGCCCGAACCGAACGCCCCCCGGGTACAGGCGGTGATCTCCTGCCGCGTCACCCTCGCCATGACTGTCGTCCTCCCACCGCGTCCGCCCCGTCACCGAACGCGATCGTACCGTCACGGGCAGGGAGGCTCCCCGGCCCTGCGGCCGGAGGTCCGGTGAACGCCGCGGGACGTGCGGGCGGCCTCCCCGCGACCGCGCGGGGAATTGCCCGGAGCACCCCGCCCAGCGGTCCGTCGCCCCGCTCAAGGGCCGCTCGGCTGCGCTAGATTGATGCGCGCGCCGACTCCCGCCCCGTACGGCCGGGACGGCGCCCGAGCCGCCCCCGGCGGCCGCACCGACCACTTCGCGAGACCCCACCGCCACCCACGCCGCCGACCTCTTCGCGCGCTCACACCTGGGGGAGCCATGGCAGACGACGTCACCCGTACCGAGATCGCCGACCACCTGTCCGCCGTCTTCGCCAACGGGGCGCTGAGCCGGAGCGACCTGCTCATCGCCGCCGCCGGGGCCCGCCCGGAGGTACGCGCGGTCCTGGAGGCCCTGCCCGACCGCCGCTACACGGAACTGCGGCAGGTGTGGGAGGACCTTCCCGCGCTCCCCGTCGGGTCCTGAACCGGCGACTACACCGGCGCCCCCTTACGCCGGCGACCGGGTTCACCGGCGGGGGAGCGGCGGGCGGGAGAACCACCGGGGACACGCCTCCTGCGGGTGTCTAGCCCCGCGCCCGGTAGGCGGCCTCGGCGACGTCCCGCGCGCGGGACGGCGGCAGCCGCAGCAGGTACACGGTTCTCCCCAGCACCGCGCGGACGCAGCCGCGGGGCACGTACCACGGCTCCCGGAGCCGCACCTCGGACAAGGGCGCGCTGTCGATCTCGCTGCCCCGACTGTTGAGCAGCGTCAGCCGTCCTCCGGCGACCCGGATCCGGCCGGCCGTCGTCAGTTGGCGCCACCCCCGCCGGATCAGCACGCCCCGCTCCTCGAACTCCCGCTCGGCCACGCCGCGCCCCCAGTCCCCACCGTCGGCCCTGCGGGGACCATACCCGCGCCAGGACGGCGGGAAATGCACCCTCCGAACCTCATCGGCGCCACGCCCGGCACCCGCGGGGCCGCCCGGAGGGGACGCGGGGGAGCGGCGCCCACCGGCACGAGATGCGCCCGCCGGCACTGTTGGTCCCCCTGATCTGGCGCCGGACGAGGGGGACAGTGTTACAAATGAGCGTGGCCGCATTCACAGACCGGTTCCGGGGCGTGTCGGTCCGGTCACTGGCCGAAAGGCTTCCCCGCAGCGTCGCCGGGCAGGTGTTCGCCCTGCAGGTGACGCTGATCGTGCTGCTGGTGCTCGGCGCCGTCCTCGCCCTCCTCCTGCAGTCGCGGTACGACGGCGAGCGCGAGGCCCGCAACCGGTCCGTCGCCGTGGCCGAGACCTTCGCCCACTCCCCGGGCCTGCTGGAGGCGCTGGAGGCCCCCGCCCCGTCCCAGGAGCTCCAGCCGCTCACCGAGACCGCCCGTGAGCGGGCGGGCGTGGACTTCATCGTCGTCATGGACACCGACGGCATCCGCTACACCCACCCCCAGCCCGAGCGGATCGGGCAGCGCTTCGTCGGCACCATCGAGCCGTCCCTCGCCGGCCGGGTCCTCACCGAACGCGTCCAGGGGCCGCTCGGCGACGAGGTGCAGGCCGTCGTCCCGGTCACGGACGCGGACGGCCGGGTGGTCGCCCTCGTCTCCGCCGGACTCAAGGTCGCCAACGTCACCGGCGTCGTCAACCGCCAGCTGCCCGTCATCCTCGGCACGAGCGCCGCCGGGCTCGCCGTCGCGACCGCCGGCTCGGCCCTCGTCACCCGGCGCCTGCGCCGCCAGACCCACGGCCTGGGCCCCGCCGAGATGACCCGGGTCTACGAGCACCACGACGCGGTCCTGCACGCCGTGCGCGAGGGCGTCGTCATCGTGGGTCGCGACGGTCGCCTCGTCCTCGCCAACGACGAGGCGCTACGGCTCCTGAAACTCCCGCCGGGGGCCGAGGGCCGGCACGTCTCCGAGCTGCCCGGCCTCGACCCCCGGATCGCCGAGCTGCTCGTGTCCGGGCGGCCCGCCACCGACGAGGTCGTGCCCGCCGCCGGCCGGCTCCTCGCCGTCAACCAGCGCCTCACCCACCCCTACGGAGGGCCGGGCGGCACCGTCGCCACCATCCGGGACACCACCGAACTGCGCGCCCTCACCGGTCGCGCCCAGGTCGCCCGCAAACGCCTCAACCTGCTGTACGACGCCGGCGTGGGCATCGGCACCACCCTCGACGTGGGCCGCACCGCCGAGGAGCTGGCCGACGTCGCCGTGCCGCGCTTCGCGGACTACGTCACCGTCGACCTCGCCGACCCCGTGCTGCGCGGCGAGGAACCCACCGGCAGCAGCACCGAGATGCGCCGCACCGCCTCCCGCGGCATCCGCGACGACCACCCGCTCTACACGGTCGGCCGCATGATCGCCTTCGTGGCGTCGACGCCCCAGGCCAAGGGCTTCGGCTCCGGCCGCGCCGAGCTGGTGCCCGACCTGTCCCGCGCGCCCGGCTGGCAGGCGCAGGACCCGGAGCGGGCGGGGCGGATCGTCGAGTACGGCATCCACTCCCTGATCACCGTGCCGCTCAAGGCCCGCGGGGTGGTCCTCGGCGTCGCCAACTTCTGGCGCTCCGAGAAGCCGGAGCCCTTCGAGGACGAGGACGTCACGCTCGCCGAGGAGCTCGTCGCCCGCGCCGCGGTCGCCATGGACAACGCCCGCCGCTACACGCGCGAGCACGCCATGGCCGTCACCCTCCAGCGCTCCCTCCTGCCGCGGGCGCTGCCCGAGCAGAGCGCCGTGGAGGTCGCCCACCGGTACCTGCCCGCCCAGTCCGGCGTCGGCGGCGACTGGTTCGACGTGATCCCGCTGCCCGGCAGCCGGGTCGCCCTCGTCGTGGGCGACGTCGTCGGGCACGGCCTCCACGCCGCCGCCACCATGGGCCGGCTGCGCACCGCGGTCCACAACTTCTCCACCCTCGACCTGCCGCCCGACGAACTCCTCGGCCGGCTCGACGACCTCGTCGGCCGCATCGACCAGGACGAGGCCGAGGCCGGCTACGGCGGCCCCGACGGCGGCGCCGGCATGACCGGGGCCACCTGCCTGTACGCCGTGTACGACCCGGTCACGCGGCGCTGCGCGCTGGCCCGCGCCGGGCACCCCATGCCCGCCCTGGTCCACCCCGGCGGCCACGTCGAGTACCCCGACCTGCCGGTGGGCCCCCCGCTGGGGCTGGGCGGCATCCCGTACGAGACGGCCGAGCTGGAGCTCGCCGAGGGCAGCCAGCTGGTCTTTTACACGGACGGCCTCATCGAGGAGCGCACCCGCGACATCGACGTCGGCCTCGACCTGCTGCGGCTGGCCCTCGCCCCGCCCGACGGAGTCGACCGCACCCCCGAGGAGAGCTGCCGGGCCGTGCTCGACGCCCTGCTGCCCGCCCGCCCCAAGGACGACGTCGCGCTCCTCATCGCCCGGACCCGGAGCCTCGGCCCCGACCGCGTCGCCGACTGGGATGTGCCCTTCCACCCCGGCGCCGTCTCGGGACTGCGGGCCGCCGCCGCGGAGCAGCTCGCCGCCTGGGGCCTGAGCGACGTGGCCTTCACCACCGAGCTGATCCTCAGCGAACTGATCACCAACGCCATCCGCTACGGCACGGCCCCGGTCCACGTACGCCTCATCCACGACCGTGTCCTCACCTGCGAGGTGTCCGACGGCAGCAGCACCTCCCCGCACCTGCGGTACGCGGCCACGACCGACGAGGGCGGCCGGGGGTTGTTCCTCGTGGCCCAGCTCTCCGAGCGCTGGGGGACCCGCTACACCGGGCAGGGAAAGGTCATCTGGGCCGAGCAGCAGCTGACCGGTCCGGGTGCCGCGTTCGGCGCCGGGCGCGGAGCGGAGTTCTTCCTCGACGCCCTCGACGCCGACCCCCTCTGACGGATCCGACACGGCACGGCCCGAGCCGACCACCTCGACCCGACCGCCTCGACCCGACCGCCTCGACCCGACCGCCTCGACCCGACCGCCTCGACCCGACCGAACCCGCCCCCGACCGAACCCGCCCCGACCCGAGCCGACCGACCACGACCCGCGCTTCCCGAGGACGGCTGCCGCCCGGTCGACCCGACCGGCGCGACACCCCCTGGGGCACCGGGCCGATCAGGCCGGGCTCGCGGCGCCCGGCACGCGCCCTCGCGGCGTTGTCGCCGGTCGCCACGGCTCCGCCCTGACCCTCCTCCGCCGTGCGATCGCACGCACCGGACACCGCTCCCCGATCCGACCCGACCGGCACGACACCCCCTAGGCTCGGCAGGCATGTTCACCCCCACCGGACCGACCGCCGTGGAGCTGGCCGTGCAGGCGCTCTCCTCCACCCAGCGGGGATACGACCTGCTCGCCCCGAAGTTCGACGAGACGCCCTTCCGCACGCCGCCTCGGGTCCTCGACGCCGTGGCCGACGCCCTGCGCCCCCTCGGCCCCTTCCGCTGCGGGCTTGACGTGTGCTGCGGCACCGGGGCCGGCACCGCCGTCCTGCGGGGGCTGTGCCGCGAGCGGGTGACGGGGGTGGACTTCAGCGCGGGGATGCTCGCGCGGGCCCGCGCCTCGCTCCCGCCCGAACAGGGCCGCCCGGGCCCTGCCTGGGTACGGGCGGACGCGCGGGCGCTGCCGTTCCGGGAGGCGTTCGACCTCGCCGTGAGCTTCGGCGCGTTCGGGCACTTCCTCCCCGCCGAGCGGCCGGGGCTCTTCGCCGGGGTCCACGCGGTGCTGCGGCCCGGCGGGCGGTTCGCGTTCCCCGTGGCGGCGCCGCCGCGCCCGGCGTCCGCGGCCTACTGGGCGCTGTGGGGCTTCGACGCGGCGATGCGCGTGCGCAACGCGCTGTGGCGGCCGCCCTTCGTGATGTACCACCGCACCTTCCGGCTCCCCGACGTCCTCGCGGACCTGGGCCGGGCCGGCTTCGACACGGCGCTCCTGCCCCTGCCCGCGCTCGGTACCCGCGCGGACGGGGCGCCGCGCTGCCGCCTGGTCGTGGCGCGCCGCCCCGGCTGACGGCGGGGCGGCGCGACGCGGGACGGGACCGGTGTCAGGAACCTCTGCCGACCTCCTTGTTCACGGCGGCGGGGGAGTCGTACTCCTTGTCGGGCATGGACTTCAGCGCGTCCACGACCTTCTCGCTGGCGCCGTGCTCCTCGGCCTGACGGACGATCTCGTCCTTGGAGGCCGGGTAGCTGACGCCGCCCAGGTTCTTCTGCATCTCGATGGGGTTCACAGCCATGGCCGCCGAGTACCACCGGCATGTGTGGTCACACCTCCCGGCGTTCCGCAGGGCGAAGCCATCACGGTTGCATCACAATGTCGTGTGAAGGTCGGTCAGTGCGGGCATATCCCCGCGGGGGGCGGTGCCCCGCGTCCGGGCGCCGCCGTGTCGCCCGACCTCTTCGCAAGCCCCCGGGAGACGCGCGTCGCCGTCCTCCCTCACTCCATGGCGTCGGAAAGGCAGGTACGCCCCATGCTGTTGGCGCATCCCGCTGTGCTTCGCGAGCTCGTGGCCCGGTATGAATCCCTCTGCGCCGCCGCGCAGGAGCGCGCCATCGCGCCGGATCTGCAACGCCGCCTGGAGGACGTGACGTACACGCTGTGCGTGACCACCGGGACCCGGCAGCTGGAGCACGCGCTGGCCGCCGCCCGCGCCAGGCTCGCCGCGACGGCGGCCGGCTGACGACTGACGGGAAGGGTTCGGCGGCCCCGGCCCAGGGGTAGACCGGGGCCGCCACGGGTGTCCGCAGGGGAGAGCGGAGCACCCGGTGACGAACACGAGGGCGGCGCGAGGAGGGAGCGCCGCCCCACCGTGTTCGGTCAGCGGGCACCGCGTGGCGCCTATCGGTGCCGCGGTGTCGTGCGAGCAGTAAATATATATACCGTTGAGTAAGCAAGAGCATGAAAAATTTCATGCTCGCCGATGGCCGGAAAAAGCCGGTGCCACCCGACCGTACCGGGCCCACCGGGACACCCGCCGGAGCGCCGGACGGAACCGCCCGCGCACCGGCCGCCCTCAGTCGTCGATGAAGAAGTCGTGCTGCATCGCGACCTGCTCGTACCCCTCCAACCGTGCCTGCGTACGCTCCGGTTCGGCGTCGGCCATCGCCTGGAGCACCGCCGCCGACAGCACCCCGGGTGCCGCGTAGGAGTCGAACACCAGCCGCGCGCCGGCCGGCGCCGTCAGTGTCACGTCCGCGGCCTCCACCAGCGGTCCCATGGTCAGATCAGTGATCAGCGCCACACGCAGCCCCGCGCTGCGCGCCGCCCGCACCGCCGCCAGCGTCTCGTTCGCGTGCCGCGGCATGGCGAAGGCCAGCGCCCACGAACCGCCCGCCTCCCGCGCCTGGAGCAGCGTGTCGTACGCGACGCTGCCGCCCCGCGTCACCACCCGCACGTCCGGGTGGATCCGCCGCGCCGCGTAGGCGAAGTACTCCGCCAGCGACACCGAGATCCGCAGCCCCACCACCGTCAAGGGCACGGAATGAGCCAGCTGCCGGCCCACCTCCAGCACCTGCCGGGGATCGGCGAGAACCCGCCGCAGGCTCTCCAGGTTCTCGATCTCCGCGTCGATCGCCGCCTGGAGCTCGTTGTGCCGCACCCCCTCGCGCGCGTCCGGGGAGCCCGCCACCGCGCTCAACGCGATCGGCTGGAGCGCCTCCCGCAGCGCGGGGAAGCCGCTGTACCCGAGCGAGGTGGCGAACCGCGTCACCGACGGCTGGCTCACCCCGGCCCGGTCGGCCAAGTCCGTGATCGACAGGAACGCCGCCTCCGTCAGGTGGTCGACCAGGTACTGCGCGATGCGCCGCTGCCCCGGGGACAGCCGGTGCCCCGTGAACAGGGCCCGTACCCGTTCCGCCGGTGTCGGATCCGGCTCCGGGGCCTGCCGCCCCTGCCTGATCGCGGCCGCCTGCGCTCGCGCCTGCTGCCCGGATGGCACTGATGGCACGATCCGCCTCCTTCTCGTCCCAATTGCGCACAACATAACGCACGCCCGGTCCGCCCCCACCGGGACCGATCCCCCGCCACCGGAGTGCGGCCGCCCCCCGACCGGGCGCATCCTGGCTGTGTGACCCGGTACGGAGCCCCCGGCCACGTCCCGCCCCCGCCGGACGGTCCGGGACGGGGCGGCGGGCCGCCGGACGACGGCCGCGCCACCGACACCCTGGCCATGGCGCTGGCGCCCGCCGCCGTCGACGCCATCGACTCCGTCGGCGGCTACGCCGGCGGCGTCTACCTGCGCTCCCGCACCACGGGCCTGCTCCGCCTGGCCGTCCTCGCCGGACTGCCCGTGGACCTCTTCCGGCCTTGGTGGCGCATGCACATCAACCGGCCCTTCCCGGTCGCCGAGGCGTTCCGCTCCGGACACCCCGTCCACCTCGCCGACGCGGAAGAGTCGATGCGCCGCTTCCCCCAGCTCATGGCCGGCCTGCCCTACCCCTTCGGCTCCCTCTACGTGCCCGTCGCCGCCGGCCGCGACCGGTACGGCGTCCTCGTCGCCCTGCGCCCCGCCACCCCCGGCCGGCCCGTCGACGCCGCAGACCGCCAGCGCATGCGCAACGCCGCCTCCCGCCTCGGCGCGGACCTCGCCCGCCTCGACGCCGCCGGCACCCGCGTCGCCTGGGACCGCGAACCGGCGCCCCTCCAACTCCCGGCGAGCGCCACGCCCCCCGTCCGCGTCGGGCACCTGGAGTGGCACGTCGACAGCGGCACCCTGACGGCCGACGCCGAACTGTGCCGCATCCTCGGCGCCGACCCCGACGACTTCCCCGGCACCGTCGCCGGACTGGAGGCGCTCCTCGCCCCCGAGGACGTCTACGGCCTGTGGGCCACCGCGCACCAGATCACCACGGCCACCGACCCCGACCGCCCGGCCGGCCGCCGGGTCTGGCTGAGCGGCCGCGACGGCAGGCCCCACCTGCTCGAACTGACCCGCCGCCGCCTCCCGCCCACGGCCCACGGCCCCGACTCCCACCCGGCGCACCTCACCGGCGTCCTCGTCGACCCCGGCACCGGCCCGATCGTCGCCGCCGCCGCGGACCGGCTGGCCACCGGGGTCCTCTCCCTCGACCGGCTAGGCCGCGTCACCTACGTCAGCCGCCGCGCCGAGACCCTGCTCGGCCAGGGCCGCCCGACCCTCCTCGGGCGCGTCCTGTGGGACGCCGTGCCCTGGACCGGCCGCCCCGCCTACGAGGACCACTTCCGCGCCGCGCTCATCTCCGCCGACCCCGTGCACTTCCTCGCCCACCGCGCCGACTCGTCCTGGCTGTCGCTCTCCCTCCACCCCGGCCACGACGGCCTCACCGTCACCCTCTCCGCCGTCGACGAACCCGCCTACGCCCCCCGCTCCGTCGCCGCCCCCGGCGGGGGCCTCGGCTCCCCGGCCGACCGCGCCGCCGTCCTCTACCGGCCCGTCGCCCTCGCCATCGCCCTCACCGAGGCCGTCACCGCCCGACAGGTCTCCGAGGTCGTCACCGAGGAACTCCTGCCGGCGTTCGGCGGCCGGCAGCTCGCCATCTACCTGCTGAGCGAACGCCACCTCCACCTCGCCTGGGAGACCGGCTTCCCCCAGGGCTTCCTCGACCGGTTCGACGGCGTCGGCCTGGACGCCCGACTGCCCGGCGTCGAGACGCTCACCTCCGGCCGGCCGATTTTCTTCGAGTCCATGCAGCGCCTCGCCGCCGCCTATCCCGGCATCCCCCTCGACGCGCACGTCGGCGCCCGCGCCTTCCTCCCCCTCATCGCCTCGGGCCGGCCGGTCGGCTCCTGCATCCTCGGCTTCGACCAGCCCCGCGGCTTCAGCCCCGAGGAGCGCACCGTCCTCACCGCCCTCGCCGGGCTCATCGCCCAGGCCCTCCAGCGGGCCCGGCGCTACGACTCCGAGGCCGCCCTCGCCCGCGGACTCCAGGACGCCCTCCTGCCCCACCGGCTGCCGCGCCTGCGCCACGTGAACACCGTCGGCCGCTACCTGCCCGGCACCCAGGGCATGGACGTCGGCGGCGACTGGTACGACGTGGTCGAGACCCCGCGCGGCCTCGCCCTCGTCATCGGCGACGTGCAGGGGCACGGCGTGTCCGCCGCGGCCACGATGGGCCAGCTGCGCAGCGCCGTACGGGCCTTCGCCCTCGCCGGGCACGACCCGAGCGAGGTCATGAGCGGTACCAACCGCCTCCTCATCGACCTCGACCCCGGCCAGTTCGCCAGTTGCTGCTACGGCGTGCTCGCGCCGGAGACCGGACATCTCCAGGCGGTGCGCGCCGGTCACCTCCCGCCGCTGCTGCGTCACCCGGACGGCCGAACCGAGGTCGTCGACCTTCCCGGCGGGGTCGTCCTGGGCGTCGACGCGGACGCCCGGTACCCCGTCACCGACCTGCGGCTGCCACCGGGCGGGGTGCTCGCCCTGTTCACCGACGGACTCGTCGAGCAGCCCGGCGTCGACATCGACGTGGGGATCGAACGGGTGCGCGCCGCGCTGTCCGCCGTCGGCCCCGCCTCCCTCGCCGCGACGGCCGACGCCCTCATCGCCGGGGCCGGCCAGGACGAGGACCGGGCCGACGACATCGCCCTGCTCCTTGCCGCCCGCTGGTCCGACCGCGCCGCACCCGGCCCCGCCGCCGCTCCCCGTGCCGCCGTACCCGGTGCGGACGGGGGCGGCCCGGGACTCGGCTGGGACGGTCCGCACGGTGCCGGGGGCGGTCCGCGGGCCGATGGCCGCGGTCCGCACGGCGGAGGGGCCGGCCGGTGAACCGGCGTCCGCGCGGCCGGCCGGTGACCCGGCCGGACCACCGCGGTTGTGACCCCGTGAGCGGCGGCCGACGATGAGGACGACGGACGAGGCAGGTGCCATGGGCGCGGTGAACGCAGCGGAGGGCTCCGACTTCCGAGGCCCCCTGGACGCGACGAGAGCGGCGACGGCCGTACTGGACGCCGACAACCGCATCGTGGGCTGGAGCCCCGCGGCCGAACGGCTGCTCGGCTACCCGCCCGACGAGGCGCTCGGCCACCCCATCGGCCGCCTCGTCGTGGACCGCGCGGGCGCCTACCAGGTCGCCACCGAACTCCCCGGCGCCGCCCACGCCCGCCGCCAGGTGCTCCACATGCGCCACCGAGACGGCCGCATCGTCCGCGTCACCACCGCGACCCTGCCGCTCTCCCACGGCGAGGCGGGCCCCGCCCGGCTCCTCGCCGTGGCCGACGCCGACGACACCGAACGCTGGGAAGCCCTCCAGTCGATGCTCCGGGGCCTGGCCACCCAGTCGCCCGTGGGCCTGGCCATCTACGACACCGAGCTGCGCGTCGTGTGGACCAACTTCGCCCTCTACCGCGAGATGGGCAGTTCCCAGTACGCCGGCCTCGGCCCCGACGACATGGTCACCGCCGGCGAGGTCCTCTCCGCCGGGTACCCGCCGACCCTGGAGGAGACCATGCGTCGGGTCCTCGACTCGGGGGAGCCGGTCATCGAACTGCACTACCGGGGCCGCCCGCCCGTCGACCCGGACCACGACCATGTCTGGTCCTGCTCGTACTACCGGCTCCAGGACACTGACGGCACCGTCCTCGGCGTGTGCGAGGAGACCGTCGACATCACCGACCGCTACCTCGCCCAGCAGCGCCTCGACCTCCTCGTCCGGGCCGGCGGTCTCGTCGGCACCACCCTCGACATGAGCCGCACCGCCCGGGAGCTGTCCGCCGTCGCCGTCCCGCAGTTCGCGGACAGCGTCACCGTCGACCTGGTCGACGCCGTACTGGAGGGCGACCAGCCCGCGCCGGGCACCGCGCGCTCCGGCCGGCTCGTCCGGGTCTGGGGGCGACCCGACGCCGCGGCGGACCCCGCCGCGCCCGCCGACGGCCCGGACGGCGCGGCGCCGCCCACCGGCGCCGCGCGGGCGCCGGCCCCGGACGGCCCGGCGACCAGCCCCGATGACACCGGGCCCGATGACCCCGGTCCCGACGGGAGCAGCGCGATCGCCGTCGGCCCCGCCGCGCGCGAGGCCGTCGAGTACCCGCCCGACGCGCCCCAACTGCGCTGCCTGGCCACCGGTCACGCCGTCGTCACCGGGCGGGGCCCCTCCTCCCTCGTCGTTCCGCTGCGCACCGACGGCGCGCCCCTCGGCGTCGTCACCTTCCGCCGTGAACGGCACCCCGACCCGTTCGACGCCGACGACCTGCCCGTCGCCGACGAGCTCGTCGCCCGCACCGCCGTCTGCATCGACAACGCGCGCCGCTTCACCCGGGAGCACACCGCCGCGCTGACGCTCCAGCACAGCCTGCTGCCCCGCAACCTGCCCCGGCTCTCCGCCGTCGACTTCGCCCACCGCTACCTGCCCGCCGACAGCAAGTCCGGCGTCGGCGGCGACTGGTTCGACGTCGTCACCCTCTCCGGCGCGCGCGTCGGGCTCGTCGTCGGTGACGTCGTCGGCCACGGCCTCGGCGCCGCCGCCACCATGGGCCGGTTGCGCACCAGCGTCCGCGTCCTCGCCCGGCAGGACCTCGCCCCCGACGAACTGCTCACCCGCCTCGACGACCTCATCACCCAGGCCGCCGAGGAGGAGGCCGCCGCGCCCGGCTCCGTCACCGGCGGCCCCCCGCCCGCCGCCGTACGCGGATCCGGCGACATCCCCGACGACCAGGCCGTCGGGGCCACCTGCCTGTACGCCGTGTACGACCCGGTCACCGGCGTCTGCCGGCTCGCCCGCGCCGGACACCCCGCGCCCGTCGTGCTCGACGCCGCGACCGGCGCCGTCACCGTCCCCGACGTCCCGCCGGGGCCGCCGCTGGGCCTCGGCGGCCTCCCCTTCGAGACCGTCGAGCTCCACCTCCCCGAGGGGAGCCTCCTCGCCCTGTACACCGACGGACTCGTCCGCGTCCGCGACCGAGACCGCGACCCCGACACCGGGCTCGACGGCCTCGGCGTCCTCCTGGCCGACCACCGGGACCGCCCCCTGCCCGAGCTGTGCGACCGGGTCGTCACCGCCCTCCTGCCGGGCCCGGTCGAGGACGACGCGGCCCTGCTGTTGGTCCGCACCCGGATGCTCGGCGGCGACAGCATCGTCACCTGGGACCTCGCCGCCGGACCGGAGGAGGTCGGACGCGCCCGCGCCCTCGCCGCCCGGCAGGTCGCCGCTTGGGGGCTGGACGAGCTCGGCTTCACCACCGAGATCGTCGTCAGCGAACTCGTCACCAACGCCCTGCGCTACGCCGCCGGCCCCGTCCAGCTGCGTCTCGTCCGCGATCGCTCCCTCCTGATCTGCGAGGTCTCCGACACCGGCCACACCGCGCCCCACCTGCGCCGCGCCGCCATCGACGACGAGGGCGGCCGCGGGCTCTTCCTCGTCGCCCAGATGACCCAGCACTGGGGCACCCGCTACACCGCCACCGGCAAGACCATCTGGGCCGAACAGGCCCTGCCCGCGCCGTAGGGGGCGTCCTCGCGTTCCGCCGGGTTTGCGGACCGAAACGACGGCAATCCGTTGAGTGCGCACCGCGCCCACCGCGCGCACGCGCACCGCGCGTACACCGCGCGCCGCGCAGACGCCGTACGAACGACGGGAGCCCACCATGGCAGCGTCCGCCCCGACCACCGCCGCCCGGCGGGCGTGAGCGACGTCCGTGCGCCTCGCCCACGTGCGTCCCACGGACCCCGGCTACACCCGCGTCCGCCACGGGCGCGGCTTCCGCTACCTGGACACCGCGGGCCGGCCCCTGCGCGACCCGGCCGAACTCGACCGCGTCAAGGGCCTCGTCATCCCCCCGGCCTGGCAGGACGTCTGGATCTGCGCCCGCCGCAACGGCCACCTCCAGGCCGTCGGCACCGACGCCGCGGGCCGCCGCCAGTACCTCTACCACCCGGCGTTCCGCGCCCGGCAGGAACAGAGCAAGCACGACCACGTCCTCGACGTGGCCGAGGCGCTGCCGCGCGTGCGCGAGGCGGTGGAGGCGGCGCTCGGAGACCGGGGCCTCACCCGCGAGCGGGTCCTCGCCACCGCCGTACGCCTCCTCGACCTCGGCTTCTTCCGCATCGGCAGCGAGCGGTACGCCGACCGGAACCAGACCTACGGCCTGACCACCCTGCTGCGGGACCACTCCCGGTGCAGCCGCGGCGAGGTCCTGCTGAGCTACCCCGGCAAACACGGCAAGCAGCGCCTCCACGTGGTCGCCGACCCGCCCACCTGCCGCAGCCTCACCGCGCTCATCCGCCGCCGCGACGACGGCGAGCGGCTCCTCGCCTACCGGGAGGGCCGCACGTGGCACGAGGTGAACGGCACCGACGTCAACGCCTACCTGCGTGACCTCGCCGGCGTCGAGGTCACGGCGAAGGACTTCCGCACCTGGCACGCCACCGTCATGGCGGCCGTCGCCCTCGCGGTCTCCCGGGCCGTGGCGCACAGCGAGACGGCCCGCCGCCGCGCCATCGCCCGCGCCGTCCGCGAGGTCTCCGGCTACCTGGGCAACACGCCCGCCGTGTGCCGCGCCTCCTACATCAACCCGCGGGTCATCGAGCTGTACGAGGAGGGCGTCACCGTCGCCGCCGCCCTCCCGGGGCTCGGCGCCGACACCACGCACGGCGTGCCCGCCACCCAGGGACCCGCCGAACAGGCCGTCCTGCGCATGCTGCGCACCGGACGCCCGCCCGGCGCCTGACCGCCGCCCGCCGCCCCGACCGGCACGTCGCCCTACGGCCAGGACGGCTCCCTGCGCGGGACGACGACGATCTCGCCCGCCACGCTGCCGGCCGGTACCGACAGGGCGTAGAGCACCGCGTCGGCGACCACGTCCGGGCTCTGCAGCATCGACACGTCCGTGTCGGGGAAGCGGTCCATGATGAACGGCGTCTCCATGCCGCCCGCGATGATCCCCGTCACGCCGATGCCCGGGCAGTCGCGCTGCGCCTCCTTGAAGAGCGTGTGGGTGAACGCCCGCAGCCCGGACTTGCCCGCCGCGTACGGACCGGCCTCCGTCCAGGTGCGGTTGGCGGCGGTCGACAGGATGTTCACGATGTGCCCGCCGCCGCGGGCCACCATCCGCCGGTAGGCCTCCAGGCAGAGGTACACCGGGCCCAGCAGGTTCGTGGTGACCACCCGGGTGACCTCGTCGGCCGTCAGGTGCTCGATGGGCTTCGACACGTCGACGGCGGCGTTGTTCACCAGCACGTCCACGCCCCGGCCGGCGCCGTCCAGCTCGCGGAAGACCCCGGCCACCGCGTCGGGGTCCCGCACGTCCAGTTCCACGAAGCGGGCGTCACCCCCGTCGCCGTTGAGCTCCTCGCACAGTTCCCGGGCCAGCTCCTTGCGGACGTCCGCCACCAGAACCGACGCCCCCGCCCCGGCCAGCCGCCGGACGATCGACGCCCCGAGGCCCCGCGCGCCCCCCGTCACCAGGGCCTGCCTGCCGTGCAGGTCCACGCGCACTCCACCGCTGCTCATGCCGCCTCCGCCTTCCGTGGGTGTGGTGCCAGTGCCACCCACTGTGACCCGGGCGTCGCGCTCCGGCACCCCGGACGGTCACTGTGAGCAACCCCACCCGAGGCGCCGGAACCCAGGCGGCACAAGGGCCCCACCTCCCGCGCGCCCGGCCGGCGCCCTCCGGAGCGGCGCAGGTCACGGCCGGGGCGGCGGCCGGCCTGCCACCATGGGCGACGCACATTTCCCGGTGGCGGGGCCGCGCAGCGCGGCCGGTGTCGACCGTCCGCCCCGATCCGCCATTCGAGCCCCCGATAGACGTGTCACTCTCTCCTGCCCCCGTGCCCTCCTCCGCCCCCACCGCGTCCGCCGACCGCTCGCCCTGGCGTTCGCTCCGGTACCGCAGCATGCGCTGGTGGTCCGTCGCCAACTTCGTCTCCAACGCCGGTACCTGGATGCAGCTGACCGTGCAGAACCTGCTGGTCCTGCAGATCACCGGCTCCGCCGCGGCGACCGGCCTGTCCCTCTCCGTGCAGGCGGCACCCGGCCTCCTGATGGGCGTGGCCGGTGGCGCGGCCGTCGACCGCTGGCCCCGCAAGGTCACCGCCGCCGTCAGCCAGGCCCTGCTCGGCGCCGTCGCCTTCACCACCGCCGTCCTCGTCGCCTCCGACCGGCTCGGGCTGGGCGTGCTCATGGCACTCGCCGCCGTCACCGGCCTCATCGCCACCGTGGACGGCCCCGCCTGCGCCCTGCTCGGCAACGACCTCGTCCGCACCGAGGACGTGCCGTCCGCCATCGGCGTCGGTTCGCTGGTCCACAACGCCGGCCGCCTGGCCGGCGCCGGCCTCGCGGGGGTCACCGTCGCCTTCCTCGGCACGGCCGCGGCGTACACGGCGAACGGCCTGTCGTTCCTCTTCGTGGCGGCCGTGATCCCCTTCCTGTGCCCCCTGCGGGCCGCCGCCCCGGCGGCGCCGCGCACCCGGCGTCCCGGCGCCGGTGCCGGGCGGCGCGGCAAGGACGGCGGGGCTCGTGGCGCGGGCCGCGACGGGGGCATGACGCTCCGGCAGGGCCTGGTCTTCTTCGCCCGCCGCCCGCGGCTCGTGGGCCTCGCCGTGGTCACCGGTGTCAGCTCGGTGCTCGGGCGGAACTACGGCCTCACCCTCGCCGTACTCGTCACCGGACCGCTCGCCGGCGGGGCGGAGGCCTTCGGCGCCGTCTCCACCGTCCTCGCGGTCGGTGGCATCGTGGGCGCCGTGCTGGGCGCCCGGCTGCGCAGGCCCTCCGTGCGCCTGGTGGGCGTGCTCGCCGCGTCCGGCGGCCTGCTCCAGGCCGCCGCCGGCCTGTCGCCGTCCCTGGCGGTGCTGATGGTCCTCGTCCTGCCCATGGCCGTCGTGGAGTCGCTCTCCGACACGGCCGGCACCACCGTCCTACAGACCGACCCGCCGCCGCACCTGCGCGGCCGCGTGCTGGGCGTCTGGGGCAGCGTGCGCACGGTGTGGGCCCTCGCCGGGCCACCGGCGCTGGGTCTGCTCCTGGAGCTGGCCGGGGCCCGCGGCGCCCTCGTGGCGGGCGGCCTGCTGATCGCCGCGGTCATCGCCGCCGGGTACGCCACCCACACCCGCCGCGCCCCGGTCCCGGTGCCCGTGCCCGCCGCCGTGCCGGTCCTCGCCGAGCGCCCGACGGCGCTGGGCACCGCGGCCTGACCGGGCGGGCCCCGCACGGCACGGCCCGCCCCGGTGGGCACACGGCCACCGGGGCGGCGCGGAAGGGGCCGGGAGGGCACCGCCCGGACCACCGGACGCCCGGGCCCCGTTCCCGCCGGGCCGGTGCGCTCCGGCCCACCGGTGCGCACCGGTGGGCCGGCCACCGGGCCGGGTACGCGCCGGCGCCGGTGGCCGGCCCGGTGGCGCCCGGTGGCGTCGGCCCGTCAGCCGGTGGGGTGGCGGGCGGAGGTCGCCGCCGCCCGCGCCGCGCGGTGCGCCAGCTGGGTCGTGGAGCGCCCGTCCAGGTAGGGGAGGACCACCGCCTGGCCACCCCACGCCCGCAGCCCCTCGGCTTCCGGCAGGTCCTCCGCCGAGTAGTCGCCGCCCTTCACCCACACGTCGGGCCGCAGCCGCGTCAGCAGCTCCGCCGGGGTGTCCCCGTCGAAGACCGCCACCGCGTCGACGCTGCCCAGCCCCGCCAGGACCCGCGTACGGTCCGCGATCGGGTTCAGCGGCCGGCCCGGCCCCTTCAGCCGGCTCACCGACGCGTCGGAGTTCACGCAGACGATCAGGCAGTCGCCGATCCGCCGGGCGCTCTCCAGCAGACCCACGTGGCCGGCGTGCAGCAGGTCGAAGCAACCACCGGTCGCCACCACGGTCCCGCCGCGCGCCCGTACCCGCTCCGCCACCGCGAACGGGTCGGTCACCGGCGCCACGTGGCGCCCGGCCGACGGCGGCGTCCGCCACAGCGCGGGGTTGCCCGCACCGCCCGCCGCGACGAACGCCGCCGCCTCCGCGACGCCCCGCTGCACGGCCTCCTCCGGCAGCGCGCCGTCCGCCAGCGCGGCGGCCGTGGCCGCGGCGAAGCAGTCACCGGCACCGCACGGGTCACCGGACGCCCGGTACGGCGCCGGCACCAGCATCGGCGTACCGGCGTCGGGCCCCGGCCGGGTCAGCAGCACGCCCCGCTCGCCGAGCGTCACGGCGACGGCGGCGGCCCGCCACCGCTCCGCGAGCCCCGAGCCGCGCTCCGCGTACGCCCGCAGGGACTCGCCGCCCGCGCCCGGCTCCAACGACCGGGTCTCCGCGGCGTTCGGCGTGACGATCCGCACGCCCGGCACCGGCGCCCCGCCCCGCGGGTGCGGGTCCCACACGAGCGGGACGCGCGGGGCGATGGCCGCCAGTTGCTCGCGGACCGCGCCCGCCGTGCGCCGCCCGTAGTCGGCGACGAGCACCGCCTGGGCCGCCGCCAGCGTCTCGCGCACCGCGTCGTCCGGCCGCCCCGGGGCGCCGCCGCCCCGGTCGATCCGCACCAGCGGCCGGCCCGACGCCAGCACCCGGGTCTTGACCGGCAGCGTCCCGCGCAGGGGCAGTTCGACGAGCCGGACGCGGCCCTCCAGGGAGCGGCGCACCGCGTCGCTCGCCGGGTCGTCGCCCAGCGCGGTCACGAGGACGACCTCGCGGCCGCCGCGCGTGGCCAGCGCCGCCGCCAGCGCGGCGCCGCCGGGCCGCCGGTGGTCCCCCGTCACGTCCACGACCGGAGCGGGCGCGTCCGGCGCCAGCCGCGTCGCGACGCCCTCGACGTCCTCGTCGAGCAGGGCGTCCCCGACCACCACCAGCGGACGGCGGGCGCTCACGACATCCTCCGCCGGGCCGCCGCCGGCGCGAACGCGCCCGCCGCCCGGCCGCCGCGCACCGGCGGGCCCGCCGCGACCGCCATGTCGAACGACTCGCACAGCACGTGCACGGCCACCAGGTGCGCCTCCTGCACGGTCGCCGTCGTCGCGGCGTCGACGCACAGCGCCTCGTGGGCCGCCTCGGCCAGCGGGTTGGGCCCGGGGCCCGTCAACGCCCACACGCGCAGGCCCGCGGTGCGCGCGGTCGCCGCCGCCGCGATCAGGTTCGCGCTCCGCCCGGACGTCGACAGCAGCAGCAGCACGTCCCCGGGACGGCCGTGCGCCGCGACCTGCCGGGCGTACACCTGGTCGAATCCGTAGTCGTTGCCGACGGCCGTCAGGCTGGAGGTCTCGGCGTGCAGGGAGATCGCGGAGTACGCCGGCCGCTCGCGCCGGTAGCGGCCCACGAGTTCGGCCGTCAGGTGCTGAGCCTGGGCCGCGCTGCCGCCGTTCCCGGCGGCGAGCAGCCGCCCGCCGCCCGGCAGGACGGCCGCGAGCCGCCCGCCCCAGTGGGCGATCCGGTCCAGGTGGTCGACGCGGAACCGGCCGAGCGCGTCCTCGAGTGACCGGCAGTGCCGTCTCGCCGCCTCCAGGGCGGCGGCGGGGAACTCATCGGAGAGGGGGAGTTCGGTCATGTCTGGTCGGGGCGCCTGCTCCGGCGTGGCCGCCGCGGCGGACCCGC
Organism: Streptomyces changanensis; assembly: GCF_024600715.1. NCBI lineage: Bacteria > Bacillati > Actinomycetota > Actinomycetes > Kitasatosporales > Streptomycetaceae > Streptomyces > Streptomyces changanensis. Next base: position 435,023 of record NZ_CP102332.1, on the reverse strand, counting down.
ACCTCCTTCTGTCCGTTGGCTGCTGCTGGTCCGCGGCGTCAGACCGCGTCGGTGACGGCGGGCCGGGCGGCCCGCACCCGCGCGTACACGGCCTCGGTGGCCGCCCCCACCCGCGCCCAGTCGTACCGGCTGAGCACCCGGCGCCGCCCCGCCGCCCCGCACCCCGCGCGCAGCGCCGGGTCGGCGAGGAAGTCGGCCACCGCGCGCGCGAGTGCCTCCGGGTCGCGCGGCGGCACGAGACGGCCGCACTCCGGGTCGGCGACGGTGTCGAGCTGCCCGCCCACGGCGCTGGCCACGACGGGCCGGCCGCAGGCCATCGCCTCCAGCGGCACGATGCCGAACGGCTCGTAGTCCGCCGGGCACACCACCACGTCGGCGCTGCGCAGCAGCGGCGCCACCTCGTCCCGGGACACCGCCCCGGTGAACCGGACCCGGTCGGCGACCCCGGCGAGCCGGGCCACGTCACGCAGCCGCCGCACCTCCGGGTCCCCGTCGAGCCGGTCCGCGGGCGGGCCGCCCACGACGACCAGTTCCGCTTCGGGCAGCCGCGTCAGCGCGGTGATGGTGACCGCCGCCCCCTTGCGCGGCACCAGCCGGCCCAGCTGGAGCAGCCGGAAGCGGGCCGGACCGCGCTCGGCCGTGGGGCCCGCCGGGCAGAACTGCTCGGTGTCGACGCCGCAGGGCACGACGCTCACCCGCTCCGGCGGGATGTGCATCCGGGTCAGCTCCCGCACCTCGTCGCGGCAGGTGGCGATGATCCGGTCGCAGGCCAGACCCACCTCGCACTCGGCGGCGATCCGTTCCGGCGGGCTCGTGTCGGACGCCCGCTGATGGCGCCGCTTCACCGTGCCGAGGGCGTGGTACGTGTGCAGCAGCGGCACTCGCAGCGTGCGCGTCGCGAGGACGGCGGCGACGCCCGACATCCAGAAGTGGGAGTGCATCACGTCGGGCGGCCGCGACTCCAGGACCCGCGCCACATACCGGCCGAACGCGGGCATGTACGGCAGCAGCTCGTCCTTCGGGACGGGCTCGGACGGTCCCGCCGGCACGTGGTGGACGACGACGCCGGGCCGCATCGCGACGCGTTCCGGCGTCGCGGCGTCGTCCCGGCGGGTGAACACCGTCACCTCGTGGCCCCGGTCGGCCAGGGCGGCGGCGAGCCGCGCGACGTGCACGTTCTGGCCGCCCGCGTCCACGCCGCCGAGCGCCGCGAGCGGGCTCGCGTGCTCCGAGACGAGCACGACCGACAGGGGTTCCGCGGAACCGTGGGTGGTCGTCATGAGCGCACCTCCGTCAACACGCGCTCCCAGTCCGCCAGGAAGCGCTTGAGCCCGTACCGTTCGAGGGCCGCCTGCCGGGCCCGGGCACCGTCCTCGGCGGCCGCGCCGGGCTCCGCCACGTACCGCCGCACGGCCTCGGCGAGCACCTCGGGCCGGGTCGACACGGTCCCGGCGCCCGCCGGGACCGCCTCCACCGCCTCCGTGGTGGCCAGCGCCACCACGGGCATGCCGAGGTGCATCGCCTCCAGCAGGGACAGTCCGAGCGACGTCCACCGCACCGGGTGCAGGTACACCCGCCGCTCGGCCATCGCGGCGTGCAGCTCCCGCTGGGGCAGGTCCTGGGCGCGGCACCGGTCCCCGGCGAGGCCCAGGTGGGCGGCGAGGCCCTCGGTGCGCATGCCGAACACGTCGAGCGGCGCCGCCTCCGCGAACGCGGGCAGCAGGTCCGTACCGGTGTACCGGCCGCGCCGCACCGGTTCGTTGACGACGACCGCCGCCCGGGGCAGCCGCCCCGTGTACAGGTGACCCGGGTCGACCACGCCGTGCTCGATCACCACGGCGCGGGTCCTGCCGCTGTCCCAGAACAGCCGGTTGAAGTGGGTGACGTGGACGAGCGTGAGGCCGTCGCGGTCGGCGCACGGGTGCCGGGTATCGGGCACGTCGCCGTCGGGGGCGTTGTGCTCCAGGTACACGACGGGTACGTCGCGGCCGGGGCGGCGCCCGCCCAGCCACCGCTCCGCGAGCGCGAACTCCTCGGGCCGCTGCAGCAGGACCACGTCGACGTGCTCCCCGCGCAGCTGCTCCGGGGTCACCTCCCGGACGCTGTCCGGCCAGCTGAAGGTCCGGGCCCGTCCGCGCCCGTCGGGGCCGCGGTCGGGCAGCACGGGGACGAGGTAGGTGTGGGGGCCCTGGACGAACGCCGTCGTCCACGAGCCGTGCACGTGCCAGAGCAGGATGTTCACCGCGCGGCCCTCCTCACGGACTGGGAGTCCTGCGAGTCGGAGGTGAAGAAGGCGCCGCGGCGCACCGCGTACGGCCCGATCGCCAGCAGGTCGACGGGGGTGGAGCCGAAGCACTCCAGCGCGTCGCGGGGGTCGTCGACCATCGGCCGGCCGGCCGTGTTGAGGCTGGTGTTGACCACCACCGGCAGGCCGCTGAGCCGTTCGAACTCCTCCAGCATCCGCGCCACCAGCGGTTCCGCGGTCCGGTCCACGGTCTGGACGCGCGCCGTGCCGTCGACGTGCACGACGGCCGGGATGCGCTCGCGCCACTCGGGCGCCACCTCGTGCACGAAGAGCATGTACGGGCTGGGCAGCTGCCCGTCGAAGATCTCCGGCGCCCGGTCGGCGAGCACCATCGGCGCGACGGGCCGGAACTGCTCGCGGCCCTTCACGTCGTTGAGCCGCTCCAGGTTCCCGGCGTGGCCGGGGTGGGCCAGCAACGAGCGGTGGCCCAGCGCCCGCGGCCCGTACTCGGAACGCCCCTGGAACCAGGCGACGATCGCGTTGTCGGCGAGCGCCCCGGCCACGGTCGCCGCGATGTCCGGTGGCCGCTCGAACGGTACGGCCGCGGTCTTGAGCCAGGCGCCGAGCTCCGCGTCGGACCAGTCGCGGCCGAGGTCGGCGCCGGCCATCGGCAGCACCTCGTCACCACCGCCCGCGGCGAGCAGCATCGCCCCGCCCAGCGCGGTGCCGGCGTCGCCGGCGGCGGGCTGCACCCACACGTGCGAGAAGGGGCCCTCGCGCGCGACGCGGGCGTTGGCCACGCAGTTGAGGGCGACGCCGCCGGCGAGGGTCAGCAGGGAGTCGTGGGTCTGGCCGTGCAGCCAGCGCACCAGGTCGAGCAGTGTCTCCTCCAGCACCGCCTGCGCGCTGGCCGCGAGGTCCGCGTGGCCTTGCGTCCACGCCTCCTCCGCGCCGCGCGGCGGGCACAGCTCGCGCCAGGGGACGCCCGCCGCGTGGAAGCCGCCGTCACCGGTCGGGTACACGTACCGGCGCAGCTCCTCGCGCAGGCGGGGCCGGCCGTACGAGGCGAGGGCCATGACCTTGAACTCGTCGGAGGAGCGCAGGAACCCGAGATGCTCGGTCAGCTCCTCGTACACCAGGCCCAGCGAGTGCGGCAGGTCCTGCGCGGCGAGCGGCTCCAGCCGGTGGTGCACGCGCCGGGCGGCGAGGTGCGAGGCCCGCTCGCCGCGGCCGTCCAGCACCAGCACGGACGACATGTCCGCCCCGGCGCCGTCCGCGGCGAAGGCGCTCGACGCGGCGTGCGCCATGTGGTGGGGCACGAACCGGACCGCCTCCGGGTCGAGGCCGGGCAGCGCGGTCCGCAGGAACCCGGGCGCCTCGCGCGCGTAGGTGAGCCGCAGGTGGTCCCACGGGTCGTCGAGCCCCATCTCGTCCGCGGGGCGGGCGAGCGCCGGGTCGAAGGAGTACGCGACGGCGTCCAGGTCCTGCGGGCGCAGCCCGGCCCGTTCGAGGCACCAGGCGGCGGCCTTCTCCGGGAGCTCCCAGGCGGAGAACGGCAGTGGTCGCTTGCCGTGCTTGCGCCGTGAGAAGCGTTCCTCCTCCGCGGCGGCGACCACACGTCCGTCGACGACCAGCGCGGCGGCGGGATCGTGGAAGAGGGCGTTGATTCCGAGAATGCGCATGGGGTCCCTGTCTTTCGGCACGTCGGCCGGGGAGGCGACGGCGGGTGAAGGGGAGGAGGGAGGGGGAGGTGAAGCGGGGAGGGGGCGCCGGGGGTCCGGCGCGGGTGTCAGGAGGCCCGGGTCGGGCGTGGGCGCCAGGGCACCGGGGGCAGGACGCCGGCTGTCAGGTGGCCGGGTCCGCGGTCGTGGTCGAGCGGAACCAGTCGATCGTGCGGCGCAGCCCGTCCTCGGCCGTCACGCGCGGCTCCCACTGGAGCTTGTCGCGGGCCAGGGTGATGTCGGGGCAGCGCACGGCCGGGTCGTCGGTGGGACGCTCGATGTAGCGGATCTCGGAGGAGGAGCCGGTCAGTTCGATGACCAGCCGCGCCAGTTCCAGCATGGTCAGCTCGGTCGGGTTGCCGATGTTCACCGGGCCGCGCAGCCCGTGCGCCGCGGCGGCGAGCACCCCGCGCACGGTGTCGTCGACGTAGCACAGCGAGCGCGTCTGGCGGCCGTCGCCGGTCACGGTCAGCGGTTCACCGGCGAGTGCCTGCCGGACGAACGTGGGCACCGCGCGCCCGTCGCGGCCGCGCATCCGGGGGCCGTAGGTGTTGAAGAGCCGCACGATGCCGACGTCCGTGCCGCACGCCTCGGCCTGGGCGGTCGACAGCGCCTCCGCGAACCGCTTGGCCTCGTCGTACACGCTCCTCGGGCCGACGGGGTTGACGTTGCCCCAGTACCGCTCGTTCTGCGGGTGCTGCTGCGGGTCCCCGTACACCTCCGACGTGGAGGCCAGCAGGAAGCGCGCCCCCGCGCGGTGGGCCAGCGCCAGCGCGTGCCGGGTGCCGGAACTGCCCGTCTCCAAGGTGTGGATGGGCAGCCGCAGGTAGTCGGCGGGCGACGCGGGCGAGGCGAAGTGGAGCACGAGGTCGGGCGGGCGGTCGACGTCGAACGGTTCGGCGACGTTCGCCTCCAGGAGGGTGAACCCGGGGTCGCCCAGCAGGTGGGCGACGTTCTCACGGCGCCCGGTGCTGAAGTCGTCCACACAGGTCACGGCCGTGCCGGCGGCCAGCAGCGAGCTGCAGAGGTGCGAACCCACGAAGCCGGCGCCGCCCGTCACGACGGCGTGCTGCCACTTCTGCGCGGGGGACGTGCTCATGCGTGCTCCTTCGGTCGTCGGTGGGTCGGTCGGTCGTCGGTGGGTCGTTCGGTGGGTCGGCCGGCCGATCCCCGTCCGTCGTCGGCCGGCGGTGGGCCCGGTCAGTCGTCGGAGCTGGCCGGACGGGTCGTCGGGGCCGGGGCCGGTCGGAGCGGGGCGGGGCGTTGCGTTCGGTCAGGGGGCCACCGTCTCGGAGATGAGCAGGTCGGTCAGTGCGGACGTGCCGCCCTCGGCGAGCACCCGGCGTTGCAGGTCGGCGGGGGTCCCCTGTTGGAGGAGCCGGTGGACCAGCGAGGCGACCTCCCGGTCGTCCCCGGCCTCCTCCAGGGCGGGCGCAACGGAGTCCAGGAGCCGGGCCAGCACGTCCCCGGAACGCCGGCTCCTGCCCTCCGGGTCCATGAGCAGGTCGCTCAGGCCGTGCCGGGCGGCGTACCAGTTCGCGGCCTGGAGCCGCTCGGGCGGGCAGTCGGGCGGGGGCTCCCCGGCCGCGTGGGCGCGCAGGGCGGTGGTCACCATGGCCCGTACGAGCCCCACGAACATGACCGCGGCGTCCGCCCTCAGCTGCACGTCGGTGCAGCGCACCTCCAGGGTGGGATACCGCTCGGAGAGCCGCGCCTGCCAGTAGATCTGGCCGGTGTCGCTGATCACCCCGGAGTCGAGCAGGACGCGCACCCGACGGTCGTGGTCCGCGGAGTCGGCGAAGGACGGCGGCGGGCCGCTCACCGGCCACCGGCCGAAGATGACCGTCCGCCAGCTCGCGAACCCGGTGTCGTGGCCGTCCCAGAGCGGCGAGTTCGCGGACATCGCGACGAGGACCGGGAGCCAGGGCCGGATGCGGTTGAGGACGGCGACGGCCCGGGCCCGGTCGGGGACGGCGACGTGCACGTGCATGCCGTTGACGAGCTGCTCGTCGACCAGCTGCGGCGCCTGGGAGCGCATCGCCAGGTACCGGGCGTTCTCCGTGACGGGTTCGGGGCCGGGCCCCCGGAAGGGGGCGGTGCCGGTCGCCACGATCCGGCAGCCGTTCTTCTCGGCGGCCGTCCCGAGGGCGTGCCGGAGGCGCAGGAGGTGGCCGCCCACCTCGTCGAGGTGGGAGCAGACCGGCGTGGCGACCTCGATCTGCGACTGCAGGAGCTCCGACTGGACCTCCTGGTCGTCCACGATCGGGCCCAGCCCCGCCGCCGCGCGGACCTCGTCGGCGAGGGGCACGGGGAGGCAGGTGACCGGATCGACGAGGAAGTACTCTTCCTCGACCCCAACTGTGATCATGTGGCGTCGGGTACCCGTAAAAACCCTCACAAATCGGGCATGAGCTGCGAAGCGTCCCGCTCACTCGAACGGCTCATGATGGCGTGCGGACCGCGGCCGCGCAGGTCAGCGCGGTGCGGCGGACCCGGCCCCAGGCCCCCGGCTCGCGGCCCCCGGTCTCTGCCATGGCCGGCCGCCGCGTGAGCCGGCCACGGCGGAGCCGGCAGGCGGGCGGAGGTGCCGGCGCGGGGCCCCGCGGGGTGCCGTGGTCGCCGGGGTGGCGCAGCGCGGCTGTGGGGGGCACCGGGCGCGGGCCCGGGGTCACGTCCGGCGCCCGTCCAGGCGGGCCAGCACGGCGCCGAGGACCTCGTCGGGCCCGATGCGCAGCAGCCGCGGGTCCGGCCGGCGGGCGTGCGGGTCACCGGGCGGCCCCGGGTGCCACAGCGCCGCGTGCCGCGGGTCCGGCGGGGGCCCCCACAGGTGCGGCGGCACTGGACCGAAGAGGGTCACCGACGGCGCGCCGTACGCCACCGCGACATGGGCGACACCGGTGTCCCCGCTGACCACGACGGCCGCCCCGGAGCACAGCGCCGCGAGCCGCCGGAACGGCAGCCCGCCCGCCAGCACGTCCGCGCCGTCCAGGCCGGCGGCGCCGGCGATCCGCGTGAGCAGCGCGTCCTCCCCGGGCCCGCCGGTCAGCACGACGCGGTGGCCGCGCCGCCGCAGCTCCCGCACGACGGCCGTGTACCGCTCCGGCGGCCAGCGCCGCGCGTCCGCGTCCGCGCCCGGGTGCACGACGACCGCCCCGGGCGCCGGGGACGGGCCGCCCGGGGGCGGCAGCCGGAGGTCGCCGGGGTCCGCGGGGGCGCCGTACCACGCCAGCAACCGGCACCAGCGGTGCCGCTCGTGCTCGTCCGCCGTCCACGTCGGGCCCGCGACGTGCGGGGTCCCGGGATGGGCGAAGGCCAGCAGCCGGCCCGCCCGCGTCCGCTCCAGCAGCAGATGGCTGGAGGGCCCCTTGCCGTGCAGGTCGACGGCGACCTCCGGCGGCGGGCCGGACCACGGCAGACGCACGGGCACGGCCCGCCCGGGCGCCGAGGCGGGCAGCAGCGTGTCCACGGCGTCGACGGCCGCCACCACGTCACGCAGCGCCTCCGGCGCGGCGAGGACCACCTCGTGCCCGGGGAAGCCCCGCCGCACGGCGCGCAGCGCGGGCACCCCGGCCAGCAGGTCGCCGAGCCCCAGCGCGCGCAGCACCAGGACGCGGGGCCTCACGCCGCCCCCGTCTCCAGCAGCTTGTCCACTGCCGCGACCACGTCCTCCGCCGTCACCCCGTCGAGGCAGGGGTGGCCCGCCACCGGGCACACGCGCGCGCGGGTGCCGGCACAGGGCGCGCCCTGGTCGCCGAGGAGGACGTGCGGCACGCCGTAGGGGCCCCAGCGCTCGGCCGGGACGACCGGCGAGAAGAGCGACACGACGGGGGTCTCGACGGCCGCCGCGAGATGGGCCGGGCCGGTGTTCCCCGTGACCACCGCGCCCGCCCCCGCCAGCACCGCGGCCAGCTCCGGCGGGCGGGTACGGCCGCCCAGGTCCACGCCGTGGGCGCCGGCGACGTACGCGGTCAGCTCCCGCTCGTCGGGGCCGCCCGTGACCACGACCCGGTGGCCGGCCACGGCGAGCAGCCGGACCGCCTGCGCGCACCGCTCGGCGCTCCACCTGCGCGCGGGGACGCTCGCTCCCGGGTGCACCACGACATAGGGGCCGGGGCCCGTCAGCTCCGGCGCGGCCCGGGCGTGCCGCACCCGCAACCGCCCGTCGTCGCCCGGCGGGCGGGGGTGGCCGGCCGCCTCGGCGAGGGCGAGCGCCGCCTCCGCCTCGTGGGCGTGCGGCGCCCGCCGGTGGCGCACGTCCAGCAGCGATCCGGGCGCGTCGACGCTGTCCGCGGCGATGTGCGCGACGCCCGCCATGCGCAGCAGCAGAGCCGCGGGCAGCGGACTCTGGTGGAACGACGTCAGGACCAGCGCCGCGTCGAACCGGCCGGCGGCCACCCGGTCCACGAGCCGGCCCACGTCCCTCCGGTCCACGGCGGGCGGGTCGAACCCCACCCAGGGCGCCTCCCACACCAGCACCTCGGCGACGCCCGGCAGCAGCCGCGCCGCCGGCGCCCCCTGCGGGCCGCACAACATCGCCACCCGCTCCGACCGGTGCGCGACCGCGCGGACGGCGGGACCGGCGAGGAGGACGTCGCCGAAGCTGTCCAGCCGGACGACGAGCGTCCTCATACGGGCCTCCGGACAGTAGAGGGGTGCCCGAGCACGTGCCGGACCGCGCCGAGCAGGTCCCGGCAGACGTCCGGCGCCTCCGCCACCTCGACGGGCAGCGTCCGCGTCGTCGGGACCAGTACGCCCCGGGCGCCCGCCGCGCGCGCGGCCCCCATGTCCGCACCGATGTCGCCGATCACGACGCACCGCTGCGCCGCCACGCCCAGCGCGCGCGCCGCCCGCAGGACGAGGCCCGGGGCGGGCTTGCGGCACGCGCAGCCGTCCTCCGGCACGTGCGGGCAGTGCACCCACACGTCCAGGGGGCGGCCCAGCAGGGCGTCGACGCGGGCGTTCACCTCCCGCACCTGCGTCTCCGTGATCAGCCCGCGGCCGATCCCGGACTGGTTGGACACGACGCCCACGGGTACGCCTCGGGCCCGCAGCAGCCGCACCGCCGCGCGCGCGCCCGGCATGAGCCGCACGCGCTCAGGGTCGCCGTTGTAGGGCACGTCCACGACGAGCGTGTCGTCGCGGTCGAAGAGCACCGCGCCGGGCAGCCCGCCGTCCCCGCACCCCTGAGCGCCGCCCTCACCGGCCCGCGCGGCCACCCCGTCCACCGCACGCCGCCCGCTACGGCCGGCACGTGCGCCGGCGATGCCCGTACCCGCTCCGGCGCCACGGCCGGCACCCGCCCCGGCGAGGTCCCTCCCCGCCTGGGCGCGGCCCGCACACCCCTCGGCGAGGCCGCCGTCCGCCGCCCCGCGGCCGGGGCACGGCCCGCTCACGCGCCGCCGCCGTCCCAGCACCCGGCCGAGCGGTGCCGTACCTCGCCCGCCAACCGGTGCCAGGTGGCAAGGACGGGGATCGCGGCGCTGGTCAGGGCCATGGTCACCACCTCGTCGCGGGTGCGCGGCCCCGGGAGGATGCGGGCGCGGGCGAACTCCGCCGTGCCGAGCAGCCAGGCGCCCGCCGCGCAGGCGGCCGCCGTGCGCCGCCCACCGGCCGCCAGCACCACGGCGAGCGCGCCCGCCGCGGTGATCGCCGCGTGCCGCCGGATCCGGCCGCGCGGGGCCGCGGCGCGTTCCCACCAGTCGGGGCCGTGCAGCCGCGCCATGAGCGCGTCGTCGGCGTTGCCCCGCTGCACCCGCAGGGAGACCCACCGGTCGGCGGGCCGTACCGGGTGCTCGGTGCGCCGGGTGCCGCGCCGGATGGTCCAGCCGGCGTCGATCAGCCGCAGGGCGAGGTCCGCGTCCTCGCGGAAGGCGCGCGGAAACCGCTCGTCGAAGCCGCCCACGGCGCGCAGCGCCTCCGTGCGGTACGCCATGTCGGCGGTCGCCCACAGCGCGCGCTCCAGACCGGCGGTGTTGCGCTCCCAGTCGGTGGGGGGCCGCCCGTCGGGGAGCGGGACGCGCAGGACGCCCTGGACGCCACCCGTGCCCGGGTCCGCCCCGGCGAGGTCGCGGGCGAGCTCGGTCCGCCAGGCGGGGCCGACGCGCACGTCGTCGTCGAGGAGGACCGTCCAGGGCTCCTGCACCGCCCGCAGCCCGGTGTTGCGGGCGGCCGCGGGACCGCGGCCGCCGCTGCGCAGCACGACCGCCCGGTCGGCGAGCGGACCGAGGGCGTCCAGGGGAAGGGGGGCGGGGCATTCACCGGGCGGCGGCTCGCCCGGCCGGTCGTCGACGAGGACGACACGGGCCGGCGCGGGTCCCTCCCCGGCCGCGAGGGCCCGGAGGCAGTCGGCGAGGCAGGGCCGCCCGAGGGTGGGGACGACCACGGCGTACGGGGCGGGCGGAGAGCTCATGGGGCGGCGCCTCCCGATCCTGTGCCGGTCATGAGGGCGGGAAAATGCCCGTTTCGGTCACCTTATGCATGGATCACGCGGTTCCGCAGGGCGATCCACGCCGCCCGGGCGCCGCCGGGGTGGGGGACAGGTGGGGCCTCGACGGGGTGGTTTCGGCCGATTGGCTCGATCGGACAGGGATGGTTTATCGTTCATCCATGCGGTGGTGAAGGAGCCCTTCACATCCCGCGTGAGCTGCCCCGGCTGGTCCCCCCGTCCAGCCGGGGCTTCTCCCTTTCCGGGCCCGGTGGCCACCGTCCCACCACCCGGTCTCTCTCCCCCCCGCGGCGTCCGGTTCCCGCCGTCCCGTCCTCCCCCTCGCCTTCCGGCATGACTTCGGCGTGCCGAGGAACTGTGGAGGGATGACCGAATACGAACGCTCCCGCACCATGCCCGCCCCGCCCGAGCAGGTCTTCGACCAGGCCGCCGACGTCAGCCGGCTGGGCGAGTGGCTGCCTGGGGACCTCCACGTCCGGGCCGGAGACCCGCCCGCGGTCACGGTTCACGAGGACCGCACCGACGAGGACACCCCCGCGCTGCTGCGTCCGCGCAAGGAGCAGATGCGGCTGGAGTGGGGCACCCGCGAGCAGGGCTCCTACGCCGGCTGGCTCCAGGTCGCCGGCATCGACAGCGGCGCCAGCGAGGTCACCGTGCACCTGTCGTTCTTCGACGGGTCCCACGACCCCGGCGAGGAGCGGGTGAACGAGGCCCTGGAGGGCAGCCTGAGCAGCCTCGCCGAGCTCGTCCGGCTGCGGATCGAGACCCCCGGCGGCTGACGGCCCCCGCGCACCGGCCCGCCCGCCGCCGGCGGCGGCCCGCCCCGCGTGCCGGTCCCGGCGCGTTCCGGTGTCGGATCGTCCGGGGCCGGCGGCCGGCGGCCGGCGGCGGGCGGCGGGCGGCGGGCGGCGGGTGCGACGGGCGGTGGACCGCGACGTGGACCGGGCGGACGACCCGTCCGGCGGGTCGTCCGCCCGGTCGTCCGGACCGCCCGTTCGTCCGGACCGCCCCTTCGTCCGGACCGCCCACCGCACGGTCCGGACCGCGCGGTGGGCGGAGCGCGGTCCCGCCCCACGTAACCTCTTCCTGTGCCCGCACCCCGTCTGCACCGCGTCGCCGTCCTCGTGCTCGAGGGGGCGAAACCGCTCGACGTCGGCATCCCCGCGCAGGTCTTCACGACCCGCGCGAGCATGCCGTACGAGGTGCGGGTGTGCGGGGCGACACCCGGCCTCGTGGCCGGCGGTGACGGCCTCGCGTACGACGTCGCCCACGGCCTCGACGCGCTCGCCTGGGCCGACATCGTCTTCGTCCCCGGCTACCGGTTCCCGGACCGCGACGACCCGCCACAGGCGGTCGTCGAGGCGCTGATCGCCGCCCACGACCGGGGCGCGCGGCTCGCCGCCATCTCGACGGGCGCCTTCGCGCTCGCCGCCACGGGCCTGCTCGACGGCAGGCGCGCCACGACGCACTGGCACTACGCGCGGGCACTCGCGGCCAGGCATCCGCTCGTCCGGGTCGACGAGAACGTGCTGTTCGTCGACGAGGGCAGCGTGCTCACCTCGGCCGGCGCCGCCTCCGGCATCGACCTGTGCCTGCACATCCTGCGCGGCGACCTCGGAGTGGCCGCGTCCAACCACGCGGCGCGGCGTCTGGTCGCGGCCCCCTACCGCAGCGGCGGCCAGGCCCAGTACGTGCCGCGCAGCGTCCCCGAACCGCTCGGCGAGCGGTTCGCCGCCACCCGCGAGTGGGCGCTGCACCGACTCGGCGAGCCCCTCACCCTCGACGTGCTGGCCCGGCAGGCGGGGGTCTCGCCGCGCACGTTCTCCCGGCGCTTCGTCGAGGAGACCGGGTACACGCCGATGCAGTGGGTGATGCGGGCCCGCGTCGACCTGGCCCGCGAACTGCTCGAGCGCTCGCAGCGCAGTGTCGAACAGATCGCCGCCGACACCGGGCTCGGCACCGGCGCCAACCTGCGCCTGCACTTCCAGCGCATTCTCGGCACCACACCGGGTGACTACCGGCGCACCTTCACCCGGGGCGAGTGACCCCCGCTCGGCACCCTATGGCGGGATCCTTTCGAACCGTGGCGATCCCGCCACTGTCCGCGCGGCCGGTCGCGGGCGAGTCTGGTGGGGAAGGAAGGGACATCACTCATGACTCGCATCGCCATCAACGGGTTCGGCCGCATCGGACGCAACGTGCTGCGCGTACTGCTGGAGCGCGACAGCACCCTGGAGATCGTCGCCGTCAACGACCTGACGGAGCCCGCCACCCTCGCCCGGCTGCTCGCCTACGACAGCACGGCCGGCCGGCTCGGGCGCCCGGTGACCGTCGACGGGGACGCCCTCGTCGTCGACGGTCGTCGGATCAGGGTGCTGGCCGAGCGCGAACCGGCACAGCTGCCGTGGGCCGAGCTCGGCGTCGACGTCGTCCTGGAGGCCACCGGCCGCTTCACCTCGGCCAAGGCCGCCCGGGCCCACCTCGACGCGGGCGCGAAGAAGGTACTCGTCAGCGCGCCGTCGGACGGCGCCGACGTCACGCTCGCCTTCGGGGTCAACACCGACGCCTACGACCCGGCGGTGCACACGATCGTCTCGAACGCCTCCTGCACCACCAACGCGCTCGCGCCGCTGGCCGCGGTCCTCGACGAGCTCGCCGGCATCGAGCACGGGTTCATGACGACGGTGCACGCCTACACGCAGGAGCAGAACCTGCAGGACGGTCCGCACCGCGACGCCCGTCGCGCCCGGGCCGCCGGCGTCAACATCGTGCCGACCACGACCGGCGCCGCCAAGGCGATCGGCCTGGTGCTGCCGAACCTCGACGGGAAGCTGGCGGGCGACTCGATCCGCGTGCCGGTGCCCGTGGGTTCGATCGTCGAACTCAACACGACCGTCGCCCGCGACGTGACGCGCGACGACGTGCTGGCGGCCTACCGTGCCGCGGCGGAGGGGCCGCTCGCCGGCATCCTCGAGTACTCCGAGGACCCGCTCGTCTCCTCCGACATCGTGGGCAACCCCGCCTCGTCGATCTTCGACTCGGCCCTCACCCGCGTCGACGGCCGCCACGTCAAGGTGGTCGCGTGGTACGACAACGAGTGGGGCTTCTCGAACCGCGTGATCGACACGCTGGAGTTCCTCGCCACCCGTTGATCGGAGCCGGCGCGGCGTCCCGCCTCCGGCGACCGCGCCGACGGTACTTCCCCCGCGGGCGCTCCGGTCGGCCGGCCGGGTCGGCCAGGGCGCTCAGTCACGGAAGCGGCCCCGCCCGGTTTCCGGAGGGTGCCGGGAGCGCCCGGGCCCGGCGGCGACCCCGCCCGCCCCCGGGCCCGGGTCCACGGCGCCCTCGCCGTCAGGTCTCCACGCTGGGCCGCGAGGGCGCCGAGCCGGTGCCCCGCAGCCGGGCGGCCAGCGCCGCGAGGCGGGGGTGGCGCTCACCGAGCTCGGCCGCCCTGCGGTCGAGCTCCTGCATCAACCGCTCACCGCGCTTGTCGACGTCCAGCTCGTCCAGGATGCGGTCGACCTCGCTGAGCAGCGCACCGTGCAGCTGCCACTGGCGGGGGTGCTCCTGCACGTCCTCCAGGAGCAGGTCGGCGACCCGGTCCCGTACGGCGCGCCCCGCGGCGAGTGCCTCGGTCAGCCGGGTCTCCGCCTCCTCGGCGTTGGCGGCGACCTGGGTGGTCGTCAACCGGGCGAAGCTCTCCACGGCCCGCGCCATGTGCCCGAACAGCTCGCGCAGCAGCGCGGCCACGTCCGCGGGGAACAGCGACTCGTCCGTTCGGAACTTCGCGAGGTCCGTCATCGTGCGCGACAGCACGCGCAGCACCACGGCGCAGATCTCCAGGGTGTCCAGACCGGTCCGCAGCACGACCCGGGCGAGCAGTCCCTGCCGCACCCGCGGGTTGAGCAGGAGGCTTTCCTCCGCCTGCCGCAGCGACGCGTCCACCTCGACGATGGCGTGGTCGAGGCGGCGCGCCTCGTGCAGCCGGGCCGCCGCGTGCGCGACCGGCACGTGCCCGAGCCCGGCGACGTCGTCGCCCATGGCCCGCAGCATCCGCCCTATGTCGTCGGCCAGGCCCTCGATGGACGCCCCGGCGGGCTGCACCCACACGGGCGGGGCGAGGAGCAGGTTGAACAGCAGCCCCACACCGGCGCCGATGAGGGTCTCCAGGATCCGGTGCCAGGCGGCGGAGCCCACCTGGGTGACGCCGAGGACCAGCATCGCGCTGATGGCCACCTCGGGCACGAACTCGCTCACCCGCACCAGGTGACCCACGATCAGGGCCGCGAAGATGGTCAGGCCGAGGCTCCACCAGGTGAGGCCGACGAGCGCGCTGAACCCGATCGCGACGACCACACCGGCGACGACCGAGTTCACCCGGCGGATCCCGGTCGTGAGCGTGGCGTAGAGCGTCACCTGCACCACGAGGAGCGCCGTCAGAGGGGCCGTCAGGGGAGCGGGTTGCGCGGGCAGCACCATGAGGGCCACCACGTAGGAGATGACGGCGGCCACCGTCGAGCGGAGTGTCTGCGCGGCGACGGGTTCCCTGGTCCGTCGCACGAGTTTGAACACGGGGGCTGTCGATACGTCCGGCATCCCGTTCCCCTGCCCTCTCGTGTCGACCTGTCACTCGTGTCACTCCGGTTAATTCGTGTGTATGACTGTCACCCCTGTCACGTCTGCCACTCGCACCACGGGGTGTTTACCGTCGACCGGGCGTGGTACCGGCCGCCACATGAACCAAGGCACGCGCGTCGCCGTCGTCACCGGCGCCGACTCCGGGATCGGCCGGGCCACCGCCGTCCGGCTCGCCCGGGACGGCATGGACGTCGGCATCACCTGGCACACCGACCAGGAGGGCGGGCAGCGCACCGCGGAGGAGGTGCGGTCGCACGGCCGCCGCGCCGCCGTGGCGCGCATGGACCTCACCGACCTGCCCGGGGCCGCCGGGGCCGTCGACGACCTGGCCGAGGAGCTCGGCCGGATCGACGTCCTCGTGAACAACGCGGGCACCGGCACCGCCACGCCCTTCCTCGACATCGACTACGAGACCGTGCGGGAGGTGGTCGACGTCGACCTGATCGGTCCCTTCCTCTGCGGCCGGCTCGCCGCCCGCCGCATGATCGCGCAGGGCGGCGGCGGACGGATCGTGAACGTCACGTCGGTGCACGAGCACCAGCCGCGCGTCGGCGCCGCCCCGTACTGCGCGGCGAAGGGCGGACTGGGACTGCTCACCCAGGTCATGGCCCTGGAGCTGGCCGAGCACGGCATCACCGTCAACGCCGTCGCGCCCGGCGAGATCGCCACGCCGATGACCGGCCAGGAGGACCGGGACGTGCACCGGGAGCGCCGGCCGGGCATCCCGATCGGCCGCCCGGGGGACGCCCGCGAGGTGGCCGCGGTGATCGCCTTCCTGGCGGGGGAGGAGTCCTCCTACGTCACCGGCGCGTCATGGGCCGTGGACGGCGGCATGCTCCGCATGGGCCCGATGGCCGGCTCCCACCTGGAGGGCGACGCCTGGCGCCGCCCCTGACCCGTACGGCACCCCGGTCCCTGGACGGACGCGGCCCGCCCCCCGGGACACCGGGGGACGGGCCGCATCCGTACACGGGTCACCGCGTGACGACGAACCTCTCGTTCGGCACGCAGTGGGTCATCGTCAGCCCCGACACGTCCCGCGGCGGGTTGTTCCCGAGGTTGGCGAGCCGCTTGCGGTCCTCGTCGGTGAGGCTCTGGTGCGGCAGCGGCTCCAGCCCCGCCACGTCCTGCGGGGAGATGCCGATGCCCTCACCGACCCGCAGCCCCAGCTCGTTCTCGACCAGCAGGAAGTGCCACACCATGCGCTCCTGCACCGGGCGGTCGCACTCCTTCAGCAGGGTGACGAAGTTGTGCACCAGGTCGTCCCGCTCCCACTCCTCCAGGAGCCGGAAGCGCTGCCCCGCCTGCAGGTAGTCGTTGGTGCGCGGGATCCGCTGCCGGGTGAGCCGGCCGTGGATCTCGGGGCCCTGCTCGTCGTGGCCCGGGTGGTCCGCCTCCCTCAGGCCGCCCGTCACGGACGGCTCGTAGTTGACGATCGGGTTCTCCCCGGCGCCGTCCACGTGGTACGTCATCTGGCCGTCGCGCTGGTTGGTGCGCACCTGGGCGTTCCTGGCCTGGTTCACCGGGAGCTGGAGGTAGTTCGGGCCCACCCGGTAGCGCTGGGTGTCGCTGTACGAGAAGGTCCGTCCGACCAGCATCTTGTCGTCGGAGAAGTCCAGGCCGTCGACGAGCACGCCCGTGCCGAAGGAGATCTGCTCGTTCTCCGCGAAGAAGTTCTCCGGCATGCGGTCGAGCACCATGCGTCCCACCGGCTTCGGCGGGAACTCCTGCTCGGGCCAGGTCTTGGTGTCGTCCAGCGGGTCGAAGTCCAGCTCCGGGTGCTCGTCGTCCGACATGATCTGCACGAGCAGCTCCCAGTCGGGGTACTCGCCGCGCGCGACCGCCTCGTACAGGTCCTTCGTGGCGTGGCCGAGGCCCTGCGCCTGGACGTTCGCGGCGTCCTCCTCGGTCATGCTGCGGACGCCCTGCTTCGGCATCCAGTGGTACTTCACCAGCACCGTCCCGCCCTCGGCGTTCACCCACTTGTAGGTGTTCACGCCGAAGCCCTGCATGTGGCGGTAGTCCGACGGGATGCCGCGCGGGCTGAAGAGGTTGATGAGCATGTGCATGCTCTCCGGCGTCTGGGACATGAAGTCGAAGATCCGCCGCGGCTGCTGCTCGAAGGTGACCGGGTCCGGCTTGAGCGAGTGGATCACGTCCGGGAACTTGATCGCGTCCCGGATGAAGAACACGCCCAGGTTGTTGCCGACCAGGTCCCAGTTGCCGTCCTCGGTGTAGAACTTCACGGCGAAGCCGCGCGGGTCGCGGGCCGCCTCCGAGGAGTCACGGCCGCCGATCACGGTCGAGAACCGCACGGCCAGGTCCGTGCGCTTGCCGCGCTCCTGGAACAGCTTCGCCCGGGTGTAGCGGCTGATCGGCTCGTCGCCCCACGACCCGTAGGCCTCGAAGAACCCGTAGGCGGTGACGCCGCGGGCGTGGACGACGCGCTCCGGGATGCGCTCCCGGTCGAAGTGGCTGATCTTCTCCAGGAACTGGTAGTTCTCCAGCGTGGCCGGGCCCCGGGCCCCGACCGTGCGCTGGTTCTGGTTGTCGTGGACCGGGTGCCCCTGGCGGTTGGTGAGCACCTTCCGGCTGTCGTCCGTCACGATGTCCGGCTCCTCTCGGGGTACTGCGCTGTCGGAATAATCCGAAATGTCGCAGTACCCCCGTTACCCACCCCGAGGGCGGACCTAACGGGCCGGGCCGCCCCGACCGGCCCCGGCCCCCTCCGCCGCGCCACTTCCGGCCACCGACGCGGCGGGCTCGGACACGGGCAGGTGGTACACGGCGAAGGCCCGCCCGAGCACCGGCTGCGCGACGTTGCGCACCCGGACGCCGCCACCGGTCATCCCGTGCTCGGAACCCATGTGCGCGTGGCCGTGCACGGCCAGGTCCGCGCCGGCGGCGTCGACGGCCTCCGCCAGCAAGTAGCTGCCGAGGAACGGGTAGATCTCCAGCGGCTCGCCGGCCAGCGTGTCCGGCACGGGGGAGTAGTGCGTCAGCGCGATCCGCACGGCGCAGCCGTCGTCCTCCAGCCGCCGCAGCGACGCGCCCAGCTCGTCCGCGCACCGCCGGGTGTACCGGATGAACGACTTCATCTCCGGCTCGCCGAACTCCCCGCCGCTGCGTCCGGCGAACCCGCCGCCGAACCCCTTCGTACCGGCGATCCCCACGCGCGTCCCGTCGACCGGCACGACCGTGCCGCCGCCCTCCAGGACGATCACGCCCGCCTCCTCCAGGAGGCCGGTCACCTCGTCCTCCAGGTCGCTCTGGTAGTCGTGGTTGCCCAGGACCGCCACCACGGGCACCGGCAGCCCGGCGACCTCGCCGGCCACGACCCGGGCCTCCTCGACCGTGCCGTGCCGGGTGAGGTCCCCGGCGAGCAGCAGCAGGTCCGCGCAGTCACCGAGCGTCTCGAACGCCGGCCGCAGGGCACCGGCGCTCTCGGGGGACAAGTGGATGTCACCGACCGCGGCCACCCTGATCATGAGAGCTCCTCGGGGTGCGTCGGGGCGTCGGAGCAGGCCACCATCAGGTCCTCGTGGAGCGCCAGCCCGGCCAGTTCCTCCCGGGCGATCCGCAGGACCTCGCGGCGGCAGGCGTCGCTGGACACCGTCCCGTACAGCATGACGCCCGCGCCGCGCTGCTCGATCCTCACGCCCAGCTCCGCGATGTCGTCGCTCGCCAGCCGGTCCCGCAGGTGGGCGATGCGGTACTCGGCCGTGTCGGCACCGCTCATGCGGATGCCTCCCTCCGCTCGATCACGTTCAGCCGCTCCAGCAGGAAGAGGAACGCCTCCGGCATCGGGGCGCCCTCGTTCTCCCGGCGCAGCAGGTCCCAGTCGATCTTCTCCCGCAGGACCCGGGCGATCGGCAGGACCGACCCGAAGTCACAGTGGTGCTCGGAGAAGGCCGCGAGCTGGCTGGCCATGAGGTCGGTCGGCGCCAGCACCGGCATGTGCACCGAGTCGACCGGCAGGACCTCCGCCCGCTGCAGCATCTCCACGGTGACCGGGTGCCGGGCCAGCTCGAAGATCAGGTCGATCTCCTCGCCGCGGCAGGTGGCCTTGATCAGCCAGTCCTCCGGCGGCTTGCGCACCTTGATGCCCGCGTTCTCCAGCTCCCGCGTGACGGCCTCCTCGTCCTCCCGCAGGATGGCGAAGTCGGTGTCGTGCTGGAACCTGGCGGGCACCCCGTGCCCGTACGCGGCGACGCTGCCGGCGAGCGCGAAGCGGTGCCCCCCGGCCTTGAGCAGCCCGGCGACCTGCTTGGTCGCCTCCAGGATGGACTGCGTGCGGTCCGGTGGCAGGGGCAGGGGCGCCCCGCTCGCCAATTCGCCGGGCGTCGGTGCCACGGCCAGGTACGCGGCCTCGTCTGCGCGGTCCTTCACGGTCTCCGCCCCCTTCGTCGGACTGGGAGGGCGATCGGGTACCCCGCCCCGGCCCGGCGTATGCTGCCCGCCCCGCGATCACTCGCCCGTACGGCGGACGGACCACCGGGCCCCCGGGTGCGACGGTCGCACTCCGCCGGGTTCCCGCCGGTCCCGCGCCCGGTCCCGCGACCGGTCGCGGGGGACGGCCCTCACGCGGTCCCGTCCGCCGGATCCTGATCCGGCCCCGGCGGGGCGGCGGCGGCCGGGTCCAGGACGCGCAGGAGGAAGTCCCGCGTACGGGCCTCCCGGGGCGCGCCCACGACCTGCCGGGCCGGACCCTCCTCCACCACGCGCCCGGCGTCCATGAACACCACGCGGTCGGCGACCTCGCGGGCGAAGCTCATCTCGTGGGTGACGACCATCATCGTCATGCCGTCCCGGGCGAGCCCCCGCATCACGGCGAGCACGTCGCCGACCAGCTCGGGGTCGAGGGCGGAGGTCGGCTCGTCGAACAGCATGACCTCCGGGTCCATCGCCAGCGCCCGCGCGATGGCCACCCGCTGCTGCTGCCCGCCCGACAGCTGCGCCGGGTGGGCGCCGGCCTTCCCGGCCAGCCCGACCCGCTCCAGGTTCGCCCGCGCGACCCGTACGGCCTTTGCCCTGTCCCGCCGCAGCACCCGGCGCTGGGGCAGGACGAGGTTCTCCTCCGCCGTCAGGTGCGGGAAGAGGTTGAACTGCTGGAAGACCATCCCGATCCGGCGCCGCACCGCGTCGATGTCGACGTCGGGGTCGGTGACCTCCGTACCGCCGACGAAGACCCGCCCCGCCGTCGGCTCCTCCAGCAGGTTCACGCACCGCAGGAGCGTCGACTTGCCCGACCCGGACGGTCCGATGACGCACACCACCTCGCCCCGCGCCACCTCCAGGTCGATCCCGCGCAGCACCTCGGTGTCGCCGAAGGACTTGCGCAGGCCCCGGACCTCGATCTCGGCCCGCCCGCCCGCGTCCGTCCCCTCCATGGTCACCCCCGTCACCCGGCCTTCCTGGTACGCGCCTCGAGGCGGCGCACCACGAGGCTCAGCGGAACCGTCACGAGCAGGTAGCACAGGCCCGCGACGAGGATCGGCGTGGAGTTCGCCGTCTGGCTGGCCAGGTCCCGCCCGAACTTGGTCAGCTCCCGCTCCGTCAGGGTGACCCCGAGGAACAGCACCAGGGACGAGTCCTTGAAGAGCAGCACCAGCTCGTTCGTCAGCGGGGGGATCACGATGCGGAACGCCTGCGGGATGATCACCGACACCATCGCCCGCGCGTGGGAGAAGCCGAGCGACCGCGCGGCCTCCATCTGCCCCCGGGGCACCGCCTGGATGCCCGCGCGGATCGTCTCCGCCATGTACGCGGCGGCGACCAGCCCCAGCCCCAGGGCGACCTTGCCGTACGTCCCGCCGGGGATCGCCGTGCCGGGGAACGCCAGCGGCACGGCGACCCCGACGAAGATGAAGATCAGCAGCGCCGGCAGGCCGCGGAAGAGCTCGATGTACACCGTGGCCAGCCACCGGTACGGAGCGACCGACGACAGCCGCATCAACGCCACCAGCAGCCCCAGCACCAGGCCGAAGACGAACCCGGAGACCGTGTAGACGACCGTGTTGCGCAGCGCCGTGGTGATGATCTCGGGGAACAGCTGCCGCGCCAGGTCCTCCTGCGCGAACTGGTTCTGCAGCCGCCCCCAGTCGGCCTTCAGGGCGACGGCCACGACGACGGCGACGAAGAGCGCGTACTGCAGGCCCTGCGACACCCGGCGCCGCTGGCGCCTGGTCAGCCGGGAGGTCACCGGCGCGCCTCGGGCAGCGGGCCGATCCACTCCTCGTACAGCTTGTCGTACGTGCCGTCGGCCTTCGCGTCGGTGATCGCCTTGTCGATCGCGGCGCGCAGCCGGTCGTTGCCCTTCTTCACCGAGAACCCGTACCGCTCGCCGGTGTCGACGTTCTCGCCGAGGACGAACGCGGCGGCGTTCGCCTTGTCCTTCAGCCACCCCTGCACGACGGGGTAGTCGATGACGACCGCGTCGACCTGCCCGGTCCGCAGCCCGTTGAGGACGGCGTCCGAACTCTCGAAGGCGACCGGATCGAATCCCTGGCTCTTGGCGTAGCTCTCGCCGGTCGTCTCGGCCTGCGCGCCCAGCCGCAGCTTGCGCGCCTTGATCTCCGCGAGCGTCCGCACACCGCTCCGCTTCGACGCCAGGACGGCCTGGGTGGCGTCGAAGTACGGTACGGAGAAGTCGACGTTCTTCTCGCGCTCGTCGGTGATGGTCATGCCGGCGGCCGCCAGGTCGCACTCGCCGGAGTTCAAAAACGCCCCCGTCTTGAAGTTCTCGAACGGCGTGTCCAGGATCTTCTGCTCGACGCCGAGGTCCTCCGCCACCAGGTCGACCAGCGCCACGTCGAACCCGACGACCTTCCCGCCCCGTTCGAACTGGAACGGCGGGTACGGCAGGTGCGTGCAGGTGGTCAGCCTGCCCTTCTCCACCACGGGGACGCCGCCCGCGGCCTCGCCGGGCCCCTCGCCGTCGGACGAACAGCCGGCGGTGAACAGCAGCGCCGCCGGGACGGCGGCGAGGGCGGCGCGGAAGCGGGGGCTCTTGCGGCCGGCAGTCGTCGACACGGTTGACCTCCAGGGGCGGCATGGGCGGCGGACGCGTGGGGGAGCCGCCGGCGGCGATCGTATGCCACGAACGTCACGACATGGCGGAGATCGCCCGATTCCACCGTCCGGTTCCGGCCGGGTGATCCATCCGGTCGACGCACGGCCCCAGGGAGACCCGGCGGGGCCCCGTCCCTCGTCGGCCACACCCCGCCCGCAGTGATCACCGTCACCTCCGGCGGCACCCCGTGGACAGGGCCCACAGGGGCGGCGCCATGCTGGGACCGTGTTTCCGATACCCCCTCAGATCCCGGACCCCGCCGACCGCGGCCACATGGTCGTCTGCGGCGACGACGCGCTCGCCGACCGCCTCGCCGACGAGCTGAACGACGTCTACCGCGAGCGGGTGACCCTCGTCGTGGCCGGCCGTCGCGAGGCGGCCCCGCGGCACCCCGACGGCGGCACGGGCCGCGGTCCCTTCGCCCTGTTCGGCCGGGTCTCCGCGGCGATGACCCGACCCCCCGGCGCGATCGACCCCCGCACGGGCCAGACCGGGCGCGGCGGCAGCAGGACGGCGCCGGCCCCGGGACCGTCCGCCTCCCCGTACGACACGCTCGGCGGCCGGGGGCTCCGGCGGGCGGTCGAGGTCGTCCACGTCCGGGAGACGGACGAGGCGGCGCTCGTCGCGGTGGGCGTCGAGCACGCCGCCGCGCTCGCCCTGGTCCACGAGGACGACGAGACCAACATCCGCACCGCGCTCCTGGCCCGCCGCCTCAACCCCCGGCTGCGCCTGGTCATCCGCATGTACAACCGCAGACTCGGCCAGCACCTGGAGCAGCTCCTCGACCAGGCCGCGGCCGTCGCCGTCCCGGACATCGACGCGGAGGTGCTGGACGCCTCCACCACCGTCCTGTCGGACGCGGACACCGCGGCCCCCGCCCTGGCCGCCACCGCCGTCGCCGGCACCAGCAAGATCGTCCACGCCGGCGGGCTGCTGCTGCGCGCCGTCGAACGCACCCCGCCCGCCCCCGGCGAGGTAGCCGACCCCGGCCTGTGCACCCTCGCCCTGCTCTCCTCCACGGCCAGCGACCCGGCGGGCAGCGAGGGCGCCGACAGCAGCGGCGACCAGGGCCCCCGCCTCCTCCCCGACGACCGCGCGGCCGCCACCGCCACCGGGCGCGGCAGCGTGGTCCTGGAGGCGATCACGTACGCCGGACCGACCCTCCCCGCGACCCGGCTGCCCACCTCGTCCGTCCCGTTCGGCTCGCTCTTCTCGCGCCGTCTGCGCTGGTCGCTCGCCGGCCTCTTCTGCGCCGTCGCCGCCATCGCCGTGGCGACCTGGCTCACCACCGACGACCACCCGCTGCACGCCGCCTACCTGACGATGCTGGACATCTTCGCCATCGGCGACCCCGCACTGGAGGCCCCCGCCGAGCGGCAGGTCCTGCAGATGCTCGCCGGGTTCGTCGGACTGCTCCTGCTGCCGATCCTCGTCGCCGCGCTCCTGGAGGCGCTGGGCACCTTCCGCACCGCCACCTCGCTGCGCCGTCCGCCGCGCGGTCTCTCGGGCCACGTCGTGCTGCTCGGCCTCGGCAAGGTCGGCACCCGCGTGCTGACCAGGCTGCGGGAGCTCGGCATCCCCGTCGTCTGCGTCGAGTCCGACCCGGAGGCCCGCGGCATCGCCACGGCCCGGCGGTTGCGCGTGCCGGTCGTGCTCGGCGACGTCACCGAGGACGGCGTCCTGGAGTCCGCCCGCATCCACCGGGCGCGCTCGCTGCTCGCCCTGACGAGCGTGGACGTCACCAATCTGGAGGCCGTGCTGTACGCCCGGTCCGTCCGACCCGACCTGCGGGTGGTGCTGCGCCTGTACGACGACGACATCGCCACCGCCGTCTACCGCACCCTGCGCGCCGCCCACCCCGAGGCCCTCACCCGCAGCCGCAGCGTCTCCCACCTGGCGGCCCCCGCCTTCGCCGGAGCCATGATGGGCCGACAGATCCTCGGCGCCATACCGGTGGAGCGGCGCGTCCTGCTCTTCGCCGCCGTGGTCGCGGCGCGCCACCCGGAACTGGCCGGCCGCACCGTCGCCGAGGCGTTCCGCCCGGGCGCCTGGCGCGTCATCGCCCTGGACCCCACTGCGCCGGGCGAGCGCCGCCCCGACCTGACGGCTCTGGACGCCGACGACAGCGACCGGCGGGCCGGCCTCGTGTGGGACCTGCACCCCGGCTACGTACTGCGCCCCGAGGACCGGGTGGTCCTGGCCGCCACCCGCCGCGGCCTCGCCGAACTGCTCGGCCGACGGCCGTAGTCGGTGCCGGGCAGCCGGTGGCGCCGGCCGCCGCCCGTGGCCGTGCCCGGCGGCCCGCGCGGCGGGCGGGCGCGGCGGGCGGGCGCCCCGCGGGGCGGACGGTCCGGCGGCCCGTGCGGCCGGCGTGGTTCGTACGGGCCGGCGTGGTTCGTACGGCCCCGGCGGTGCCGCCCGGACCGTCAGGGGCCGTCCAGACGGTGTCCCGCGCCGTGCCCGGCGCCGTCCCGCGACGGCTCCGGTGCCGCGTCCGAGCCGCGCAGGGCCGCCGCGAGGCTCAGCAGCCGCGCCTCGTTGCCCGCCAGGCCCGCCCGGCGCAGCGCCTCGTCGGCCTCCGCCATGGGCGAGGACAGGTACACCCCGGCCAGGGGCGCGAGGCCCGGGTCCGCCAGCACCGCCCGCGCCGTCTCCACCAGACGGAGGTAGGCCTGCGCCGCGGCACGCTCCCGCATCGTGAGGCTGGTGGTCATCTCTCGCTCCCTGTCGACGGGTCCCTGCCCCCCACTGTCCCGCACGGCACTGACAGTCATCCCGCGTCGCGCCCACGCAGGTGCGCCGACAGCCGCTCCACGAACACCCGCTGACCCGCCACCAGTCGCTCGGCCGCCTCCTCGGGGGTGCACCAGGCGACCCGGTCGACCTCCGGGAACGCGCGCGTCTCACCCGACCCGCGCGGCCACTCCATGGTGAACGTCCCCGGCACCACCAGCTCCGGGTCCAGGTCCCCCTCGACGGCCCACACCGTGACGACCTTGCCGCCGGCCTGGCGCGCCTCCCCGAGCGGCACCGGCGGCCCGTCCGGCGCGGGGAGGCCCAACTCCTCGGCGAACTCCCGGCGCGCCGCGGCCTGCGCCGTCTCGTCGTCCCCGTACTCGCCCTTGGGAACCGTCCAGGCCCCCGCCTCCCGCGCCGCCCAGTAGGGGCCGCCCATGTGGGCGAGCAGCACCTCCAGGCGGCCGCCGGACGTACGGAACACCAGCAGACCCGCGCTGCGCTTCACGACCATGGCGCCAGTCTGCCCGCCGCTCCCCGCCGTGCCGCGTTACCGTCGTCCGGTATGCGACACGACCACCCCGAAGGCTGCGACACTCCCACGGACGGCCCTCGCGAACCCACCGGCCCCGGCGGCCCCCCGGCCACCGGCGGTGTCTCCGACCCTGGGAGGCTTTCCGGCACCGACGATCCCGCGTTCCCCGGCCGTGCGGGGCGCGCGGCCGTATCGCTGGACGTCCTCGACGCGGAGGTGGCGCGGTGCCGGGCCTGCCCGCGACTGGTCGCATGGCGCGAACAGGTGGGCAGGGAGGGGCGCCCCGCCTACGCGGGGTGGGAGTACTGGGCCCGCCCCGTCCCGGGGTACGGCCCCGACGACGCCGCGCTGCTGGTCGTCGGCCTCGCCCCGGCCGCGCACGGCGGCAACCGCACGGGACGCATGTTCACCGGCGACCGCTCGGGCGACGTGCTGTACGCCGCGCTGCACCGCCTCGGCCTCGCCAGTCAGGCGGAGGCGACGCACCGCGGTGACGGGCTGCGCCTGACGGGCGTGCGGGTGACCGCGCCCGTCCACTGCGCGCCGCCCGCGAACCGGCCCACGCCCGGCGAGCGCGACACCTGCCGCCCGTGGCTCGCCCGGGAGCTGGAGCTGCTGCGCCCCACCGTGCGGGCCCTCGTCGTGCTGGGGGCGTTCGGCTGGCAGGCGGTGTTCCCTGCGCTCGCGGCGGGCGGC
This sequence comes from Streptomyces changanensis, assembly GCF_024600715.1. Lineage (NCBI taxonomy): Bacteria > Bacillati > Actinomycetota > Actinomycetes > Kitasatosporales > Streptomycetaceae > Streptomyces > Streptomyces changanensis. Next base: position 408,935 of record NZ_CP102332.1, on the reverse strand, counting down.
TGGGTGGTGCCGCGCCCGAGGCCGCGCTTCGCGCACGGCGCCCGAGCGCGGTTGCCGGCCCGGGACGGCGGGCCGGACCTGGAGGTGTTCGGCTGCTACCACGTCAGCCAGCGCAACACCTTCACCGGAGTGCTCACGCCGGACATGCTGACCGACGTCCTGGGTGACGCCGCACGCGCGGCCGGCCTCCCCCTCGCCCCGTGACCGCCCCCGGGACCGTGACCGCCTCCGGGATCCTGACGGTCCCCGGGACCGCGTCCGCCCCGGGGCCGTGGCCGGGCCGGCGGGTGGCCGGGGGCGGCGGGCGTCAGCCCGTGAACTCGTACGTCAGCGGCGCCGATTCGGGTGCGAACCGGATGTCGGTCACCTCCAGCACGTGGCCGTGCTGGTCGTGCACCTCCCGGTGGACCGTCAGGCACGCCGTCGCCGCGGGCGCCCGCACGCCGATCGACTCGCGGCGGGTGAGCCGCAGTCCGGCCCGGTGCATCCAGTGGTACAGCAGCCGGAGGTCCGGACGGCGCCCCACCCGCGCCTCCGACCGCCGGTAGCGCCCGAGTTCGGGCACCTCCGCCAGCGCGTACCGGGAGAAGCGCGAGACGGCGTGCCGTTCGACGGAGCCGTCGGCGCCGAACACCCGCTGCCGGTGCACCAGGGAGGACTCGCCGGGCAGCAGCCCGAGCAGCCCCGCGGTCTCCGCGGGGGGCGCCTCCCAGGTCAGTGCCGCCTCGGCGGGACGGTCGCGGCCGCTCCGGCCGCTGGGGAACTCCAGCAGCCCGGGTGCCAGGACGGGGCCGGGGCCGCCGCCTGCCGCGTCCGAGGCCGCCGCGTAGGTGCCGCGCCGGTCGGTGACCACGAGCCCTTCGTCCCGCAGCAGCCGCAGCGCGCTGCGCACGGTCTGGCGGTTGACCTGGAAGCGGTCCACCAGGGAGCGCTCCGACGGCAGTCGGGAGCCGGGGGCGACGCGGCGCCCGGTGAGATCGTCGCGGAGAGCCGCCGCGACCTGGAGGTAGAGCGGAAGCGCCGCGGAGGCGTGGGGTTCAGCCATGTTCAACCCTCAAATTTCGCTCAGCGTAGCTGAATGAGCCGTGTCGGTGAGCTCATCCCTATCATTGGTCTAAACCTATGGGGAAGGGGAGTCCTGGCATTCCCCGGCACTCCGCCCGAACTCTGGCCGAAACGGATTCGCGGAGAACCGCCCGGGTACCCGGGCCAGCGCATGCAGCAGGGAGACCCGACGGAGGGAGGACGGCGCCATGAGGGCCGTGACCTGGCAGGGAAAGCGCGACGTCCGGGTCGAGGACGTCCCCGATCCGCGCATCGAGCAGCCCACGGACGCCGTCATCCGTGTCACCTCCACCGGACTGTGCGGCTCCGACCTCCACCTGTACGAGGTGTTCGGCCCGTTCATGACGCCCGGTGACGTCCTCGGCCACGAACCCATCGGCATCGTCGAGGAGGTCGGCCCCGACGTGCCGGACCTCCGGCCCGGCGACCGCGTCGTGGTGCCGTTCCAGATCGCCTGCGGCAGCTGCTGGATGTGCGTGCGCGGCCTGCCCACCCAGTGCGAGACGACCCAGGTGACCGGGGAGGGCATGGGCGCCGCGCTGTTCGGCTACTCCCGGCTCTACGGCTCCGTCCCCGGCGCCCAGGCCGAGTACCTGCGCGTCCCGCAGGCCCAGTTCGGCCCGATCAAGGTGCCGGAGGGCCCGTCCGACGACCGCTACCTCTACCTCTCCGACGTGCTGCCGACCGCCTGGCAGGCCGTCCGGTACGCCGACGTGCCGCCCGGCGGCTCCCTCGCCGTCCTCGGGCTCGGCCCGATCGGCGAGATGTGCTGCCGCATCGCCCTCCACCAGGGCGTCGACCGGGTCATCGGCATCGACCTCGTCCCCGAGCGGATCGGCAGGGCCCGGGCGCGCGGCGTGGACACCCTGGACCTCACCGCCTTCGACGACCAGGACGAACTGGTCGCGGCCGTGCGGGACCTCACCGGCGGCCGGGGCCCCGACGCCGTCGTCGACGCCGTCGGCACCGAGGCCCACGGCAGCCCGGTCGCCAAGGCCCAGCAGCAGGTGGCCGGTCTGCTGCCGCGCGCCTGGGCGGCCCGCCTCCACCAGAAGGCCGGCTCCGACCGGCTGGCGGCGCTGTACCTGGCCATCGAGCTCGTGCGCCGCGGCGGCACCATCTCGCTGAGCGGCGTCTACGGTGGCGCCGCCGACCCGCTGCCGCTGCTGACCCTCTTCGACAAGCAGGTCCAGCTGCGCATGGGCCAGGCCAACGTCCGCCGCTGGGTGGACGACATCCTGCCGTTGCTCACCGACGACGACCCGCTCGGCGTGGACACCTTCGCCACCCACCACCTGCCGCTCTCCGACGCGCCGCACGCGTACCGCATGTTCCAGCGCAAGGAGGACGGCGTCAGCAAGGTCGTCATGCGCCCCTGACCGGGTCGGCGGTCGGCGCCCCGGCCCCGGTCAGCGGTCGCCCGGGTCCCGCCACAGGGGCGGCTGCTCCGGGCCGCGCGGCGCCGCCCCGAAGAGCACCGCCCGCGCCACGGACGGGGTGAACAGCACCGTCGCCGGATCGGTCAGCGTCACCACCGACCGGAAGGCCCGTCCCACCTCCGGGACGCGCGGCGCCCGCTCCACCACCCGGCCCATGTACCAGTCGGCGGCCCGGCCCAGCGGCCCGGCGGCGCCCGTCCCCCCGGTGACACCCGGCATCCTCCTGTCCCCGCCCGCGGAGATGTCCCACGCCTGCCGGGACGCCGCGAACAGCGCCCGCTGCACGCGCAGTGTCGTCGGCGTGCGGCGGCGGTCCGCCAGCGCGTCGCGCAGGGCCACCGCCGCCAGCGCCGCGACCGCCATTCCCTGACCGTAGACCGGGTTGAAGGTGCACAGGGCGTCGCCCACGGCGAGGAAGCCCGCCGGTCGGCGCCCGGGCCGGTCGTAGCGGCGCCGGACGTTGGCGGTCCCGCGGAACCCGTGCGCCGCGGACACCGGTTCCGCCTTGGCCAGCCAGTCGCGCACCAGCGGATGGGGCAGCCGGCCCGCGAACTCCTCGAAGGCCGCGCCGTCCGTCGGCGGCTCCTGGCCCCGCAGGCCGGACAGCGTGACGACGAAGCGACCGCCCTCGACCGGCAGGGCCACCCCGCCGTACGTCTGCCGCGGATTGGGGATGATGTTGAAGCCCAGCGCGTCCATGTCGGCGCTGTGCCGCTCGTTGCGGTAGAACCGGGTCGCGTACGCCAGTCCCGTGTCCAGTACCTCCTCGCCGGGTGGCTCCGCGCCGAGCGCGGCCAGCCACCGGGGTGCCCGCGAACCCCGCCCGGACGCGTCCACGACCAGGTCGGCGGCGATCGTCCGGGGCTCCGCGTCGCGGCCCGTGCCCCGCTCGCGCACGAGGACGCCGCGCACCCGGGTGGCGTCCCCGGCGAGGCCGACCACCTCTGCGCCCTCCACGGCGGTGATCCTCGGGTCGGCCAGTACGCGCCGCCGGACCACGTGCTCCAGCAGCGGCCGTGACGCGCTGAGGATGTGCACGGTCGCGGGCGTGCGCCGGTACCACCGGCCCGCCTGCCACTGGACCATGTCCGAGGGCATGCCCACGCGGGGCGCGCCGGCCGCGGCGAGCTCGTCCACGACGCCCGGCAGGAGCCGCTCGATCGCCCGTCGGCCCCCCTCCAGGAGCACGTGCAGGTGCCGGCCCTGGGGCACCCCCGGCCGCGGTTCGGCCTCCGCCGGGAAACGGTCGCGCTCCACGACGGTGACCTTCTCGGCGTGGTCGGCGAGCGCTCTGGCCGCCAGGAGCCCGGCGACGCTGCCGCCGATCACCACCGCGTGCCGTGTGCCGCGCGCCGTCCGGTGACCGCTGCCCAACTCGTCCGACATGTCAGCCCCTTCGCGTCGGAGATCCGGGAGCGACCAGTATCCACGGTCCGTCAGGGCGCGGTGGGTGACCGGGCCGGAACCGCTCAGTTCCCCGCGCCCCCTCGACGTCCCGCGCCCCCCGCGCGCTCCGAGCCCCCCGTGTCCGCCGTGTTCGTCGGGTCCGCCGTGCCCCTGGTGTCTGTCGTGTCCGTGGCGTCCGCCGCGGCTCCGAGGTCCGCCACGCCCGCCAGCGCCTCCGTCAGCCAGGCCACCCAGAAGCGCTCCAGTTCGATGCCGCCGCGCAGGACGAGGTGGCGCAGCCGGTCCGCTTCCGTGTCGCGTTCCGGAGGGAACTGGCGCCGCTCCATGGCCAGGTACTCGTCCAGCTGCGTCCGGTGTAGCCGAAGGTGGCGGCGCAGCTCGTCGGCCATCCCCTCGGTGCCGACCACCGCCGCGGCGCGCAGTCGCAGCAGCAGGGCGCTGCGGATGGGCTTCGGGTCCTCGACGCGCCGGGTCCAGTCGGCCAGTTCGGCCCGGCCGGCGGGCAGCACCTCGTACTCCTTGCGCTGCCCGCGCGCCGGCGCCGTGGCCGACAGGGCGCGGATGTGACCGGCCTGCTCCAGTTTTCCCAGCTCGCGGTAGATCTGCTGATGGGTCGCCGACCAGAAGTAGCCGATGGACCGGTCGAAGCGGCGGGTCAGTTCGAGACCCGAGGACGGCTTCTCGAGCAGAGCGGTGAGGATCGCGTGCGGGAGTGACATGCCCGCATCCTAGGGACCCGGCCGCCCGGGCCGGCGGGCACGGCGACCGCCGCGACCGGACGCCTCGCCGGCGGGGCGCCCGGCCCCGCCGCGTCCGGCCATCGGACCACCCGGGCGGTAGCGTCCGGCCGCCGTGCCGCCCGCCCACCCGGGCGGCGGGGTGTCCGGCCGCCGGGCCGCCCGGGCGGCGGTGCCTACAGGGTCGCCGCCAGGCGGGTGCCCTGGTCGATCGCCCGCTTGGCGTCCAGCTCCGACGCGACGTCGGCGCCGCCGATGAGGTGGGCGCGGATCCCCGCGGCCGTCAGCTCCTCGTAGAGGTCGCGGCGCGGCTCCTGGCCGGTGCACAGCACGACGGTGTCGACCGGCAGGGTGCGGGCCTCGCCGTCGACCGTGATGTGCAGGCCCTCGTCGTCGACGCGCTCGTACGACGCCCCGGCGACCGTCTCCACCCCCCGGTGCCTGAGCTCCGTGCGGTGGATCCAGCCGGTCGTCTTGCCGAGCCCCGCGCCCACCTTGGTGGTCTTGCGCTGGAGCAGGGTCACCTGCCGGGGGGCCCGCGGCCGCTCGGGGGCGCGCAGGCCGCCGCGCTCGGCGTAGGAGGTGTCGACGCCCCACTGGCGGAAGTACGTCTCGGCGTCGCGGCTCGCGCCCTCGCCGCCGTCCGTGAGGTACTCGGCGACGTCGAAGCCGATGCCGCCGGCGCCGAGGATCGCGACGCGCTCGCCGACCGTCGCGTCGCCCCGCAGCACGTCCAGGTAGCCGACGACGCTCGGGTGGTCGACGCCGTCGAAGTCCGGGACGCGGGGGGTGACACCGGTCGCGACGACCACCTCGTCGTACCCGTCCAGCATGTCCGCCGAGACGCGGGTGCCCAGGCGCACCTCCACGCCCCGCAGGTCCAGCTGGGTGCGGAAGTAGCGCAGGGTCTCGTCGAACTCCTCCTTGCCGGGCACCCGCCGGGCGACGTTCAGCTGGCCGCCGACCTCGTCGGCGGCGTCGTAGAGGACGACCTCGTGGCCGCGCTCGGCCGCCGACACCGCACAGGCGAGGCCGGCCGGGCCCGCCCCGACGACGGCGACGCGCCGGCGCAGCCGAGTGGGGGAGAGCACCAGCTCGGTCTCGTGACAGGCGCGCGGGTTGACGAGGCAGGAGGTGATCTTCCCGCTGAAGGTGTGGTCCAGGCACGCCTGGTTGCAGCCGATGCAGGTGTTGATCGTCTCGGGCCGTCCCGCGCGGGCCTTCGCCACGAACTCCGGATCGGCGAGGAAGGGGCGGGCGAGGGACACCATGTCGGCGCGGCCGTCGGCGAGGACCTCCTCGGCCACCTCCGGCGTGTTGATGCGGTTGCTCGTGACCAGGGGCACGGAGACCGCCCCCATCAGCCGCTTCGTGACCCAGGTGTACGCGGCGCGCGGCACGGACGTGGCGATCGTGGGGATGCGCGCCTCGTGCCAGCCGATGCCGGTGTTGATGATCGTCGCGCCCGCGGCCTCGATCTCCTTCGCCAGCGCGACCACCTCGTCCAGCGACGACCCGCCGGGCACCAGGTCGAGCATCGACAGCCGGTAGACGAGGATGAAGTCCTCGCCCACCCGCTCGCGGGTGCGGCGGACGATCTCCAGCGGGAAGCGCACCCGGTTCTCGTACGAGCCGCCCCACCGGTCCTCGCGGTGATTGGTCGCCGCGGCGATGAACTCGTTGATGAGGTACCCCTCCGAGCCCATGATCTCGACGCCGTCGTAGCCGGCCGACTTCGCCAGCTCCGCCGCCCGCACGTAGTCCTCGACGGTCTGCTCGACCTCGGCGTCCGTCAGGGCGTGCGGGACGAAGGGGCTGATCGGCGCCTGGAGGGCGCTCGGCGCCACCAGCCGCGGGTGGTAGGCGTAGCGGCCGAAGTGGAGGATCTGCATCGCGATCCTGCCGCCGGCCGCGTGTACCGCGTCCGTCACGACGCGGTGCTGCTCCGCCTCCTGCGCGGAGGTCAGCTTGGCGCCGCCGTCGTAGGGCCGGCCCGCCTCGTTCGGGGCGATGCCGCCCGTCACGATGAGGGCGGCCCCGCCGCGGGCGCGGGCCGCGTAGAAGGCGGCCATCCGCTCGAAACCGTTCTCCGCCTCCTCCAGGCCGACGTGCATCGACCCCATGAGCACCCGGTTCGGCAGGGTGGTGAAGCCCAGGTCCAGGGGGCGCAGCAGGTGCGGGTACCGGGACGGGGTCGGGGTCGGGGTCATGAGGGGCGCCTCCTCGCGCGCGGTGTCATCGCCCCTGTTGTAGACGACCGCGCCCCCTTTATGCAACAAGTTGCACAACGGTCGGGGCGTGAGGTGCGCTACGTACGCCGGGTGCGCCCGCACTCCCCGCCGCCGTCAGCCGCGCTGAGCGAGGTCCGCCCCCCAGGCGTCCAGCCCCTCCGGCGTGCACGGCACCGTCCCCCACGGCGTCGCCTTCCCGCCGCCCGGCGGGGTCCCGGCCCCCGGGTCCGGCAACCCGTGCGCCCGCAGCAGCCGCGCCACCGCCATCGCCCACGGCCGCCGCAGCCGTGCCGCGTCCAGCAGTTCCCCGTCCGCCAGCAGCTCCTCCACCGGGCCCGTGCGCACCCCGTCCGGTGTGAGCACCGCCGCGTCGTCCGCCCACCGCAGCGCCAGGTCCACGTCGTGCGTGGCCATCACCACGGTCGTCCCCGACACCCGCAACCCCTCCAGCACCGCCAGCAGCCGCTCCTGCCCGTGCGGGTCGAGCCCGGCCGTCGGCTCGTCGAGGATGAGGACCCGGGGCCGCATCGCGACGGCCCCCGCGATCGCCGCGCGCTTCCGCTGCCCGTACGACAGCAGGTGCGTCGGCCGGTCCTCCAGCGCCACGATGTCCAGGGCCTCCAGCGCCTCGCGGACCCGGGCGCGGACCTCCTCCTCCGGCAGGCCCAGGTTCATCGGGCCGAACGACACGTCCTGCCCGACCGACGCGGCGAAGAGCTGGTCGTCCGGGTCCTGCACCACCAGCTGCACCGCCGTCCGCAGCCGGGTCAGGCCTCTGCGGTCGTACGTCACGTCCTCGCCGGCCAGGCGCAGCCGCCCGCTCGCGCACCGCAGACCGCCGCTCAGCAGCCGCAGCAGCGTCGTCTTGCCGCCGCCGTTGCGGCCCAGGACCGCCAGGGACCGCCCCTCCGGCACGGCGAAGTCGACCCCGCTCAGCACGGCGGGTCCGCCCTCGTAGGCGAACCCCGCCCCCACCAGCTCCACCACCGGCGACCCGGTCATCACACCACCCGTTCGAGTCCGAGGGCGGCCGCGACCAGCGCCGCCAGCAACACCGCCGTCGCCGCCAGGAAGCGGCGGTCCAGTCGCGCCGCGGGCACCAGCACCCGCAGCGTCCCGTCGTAACCGCGGCCGGCGAGACCGCTCTGCAGCCGTGTCGCCCGGTCGAAGGCGCGGACGAACGCGGTGGCCCCGAGCCCGGCCGCCGAGCGCCACGCCGCGGCCCGGCTGGTCGTCCCCAGCCGCGCGGCCTGCGCCTGCCGGATCCGCGCCACCGCGTCCAGCAGCAGGAAGCCGATGCGGTACATCACCAGCGCCACGTCCACCACCGGCGCGGGCACGCCCGCCCGCACCAGCCGGGGCAGCACGTCCGACACGGGCGTCGTGAAGGCGAAGAGCAGCACCCCCAGCGACGCCGCCGACGACCGCAGCAGCAACTCCCCGGCCTGCACGGCCCCACCGGGCGCGGGCGCCACCCAGCCCGCCGGGCCGCCCACTTGGAACAGCAGCGGCACCGCGCCCGTGACGCAGAAGCCGAGCGGCACCCGCCACGCCCGCCACAGCTGCCGCGGAGCCACCCCGGCCGGCCCCAGCAGCACCACGACGGCGACCACCGCCACCAGTGCCGCGCCCGGCCACGGCGGCAGGGACACCGCACAGACCGTCAGGCCGAGACCGAGCACGGCCTTCTCGCCCGGGTGGCGGCGGCGCCAGCGGCTGCCGTGCGCCGCCACGTCGATGGGCAGCACCCCCGCTACTCCCCGGACGCCGCGGGCGGCTCGGCCGCCCCGCCGGCCCCGGCCCGCTCCTCACCCTGGCGGCGCCCGCGGCGCAGCCCGAAGTAGTACGCCAGCACTCCGGCGCCCAGCGCGGCCTGCAGGGAGAACAGCGCCGACTCCACCTCACCCGACGGCGGCTCGTACAGCGGGCTGAACCACGGCTCGTAGTCGGGGGCGTTCTCGGTGATCGCCACCTCCGCCTGCGCGTCCGCGCCCGTGAACGGCTCCTCTTTGTGATCGCCCAGGCCGAGCGCCAGCGGCAGCACCGCCAGCGCCACCACGACGAGCAGCAGCAGGGTGTTGATCCTCGCGTTCCGGCTCATCGGACCGCCGCCTCCTTCGCCGCGCCCGACGCCGGGAGCACGCCGAGCCGGGCCAGCTCGCCCCCGCTCGACTGCCGCAGCAGCCGCATCACCAGCACCGTCAGCAGGCCCTCGCTCACCGCCAGGGGGAGCTGCGTCACCGCGAAGATCCCGCCGAACTTGGCGAGCGCGCCCGTGAAGCCGCTGCCCGGGTCGGGGAACGCGAGCGCCAGCTGCACGCTCGTCACGCAGTACGTGGACAGGTCCGCCGCGAACGCGCCGAAGAAGACGGCCACCATCAGGGGCGCTCCCGTGCGGCGCAGCAGCCGGTACAGCCCGTACCCGGCCCACGGTCCCACGACCGCCATCGAGAAGGCGTTCGCGCCGAGCGTCGTCAGACCGCCGTGCGCCAGCAGCAGCGCCTGGAACAGCAGGGTGATCGTGCCGAGCACGGCCATGATGGGCGGCCGGAACAGGATGGCGCCGAGCCCGGTACCGGTGGGGTGGCTGCAGCTGCCCGTCACCGACGGGATCTTCAACGCGGACAGGACGAACGTGAACGCCCCGGAGGCGCCGAGCAGCAGCGTCGACTCGGGGTTGGCCCTGACCTCCCGGGTCAGCGCCCGGACGCCGTGGACGACGAACGGAGCGGCCGCCAGTGTCCAGGCGACCGCGTGTTCCCGGGGTAGGAACCCTTCGGCTATATGCATGTGGGGGAGACCCTCTCCAGCACCTCGTGGATGGACAACGCGCCCTGGCCGGTCTCCTGGCTGACGGGTACTACCGCCTCGACCCCGCCTTCCCGGACGCCGCGGTCTCCCGCGGCGGTCCAGTGGCTTCCCCGCTTGCGCGGGGGGTGGGGCCGGACTTCCCGATCACAGTGGCGAGGGCCGCGCCGGTTCCACACCGGCTTCCCGTACACCAAGGCCCTGCGACACTAGTGCGTTGACCAGGTACATCACAACCGCGCGCACGGGGGGCCTCGCCGCACGGGCAGGCGCTCGCGGGCACCCGCCACGCCCTACCGCTTGCGGTAGCCGTACGCCTCCGAGGCCGCCGTCTCCACCGCGTCGAGGTCGCCGCCCGCCGCCGCGGTGACGACGGCCGCCACCGCGCCCTCCACGAACGGCGCGTCCACCAGCCTCGTCCCCGCCGGCAGTTCCCCCTCCTCCTCCAGCAGCGCCTTCACCGTCAGGACGGCGCTGCCCAGGTCCACCAGGACCGCGACGCCGGCGCCGCCGTCGACCTCCGCGGCCGCCCGCGCGACCAGCTCGGCGCTCGTACCGAGCCCGCCGTCCGGCCCGCCGCCGGCCGCCGCCACCGGTACCCCGCCGGCGCCCCCGGCCAGTCCCCGGGCGAGCGCGGCTACGGCCTCCGCGACCGGGGCGCTGTGCGAGACGAGCACGACACCCACGGGCGCCCCCGCCCCGCTCACGCCGCCTCCCCCGTGGCGTCGGCGAGTGCCGCGAAGAGCAGCGCGGCCGACGTGGCGCCCGGGTCCCGGTGTCCCACCGACCGCTCGCCGAGGTAACTGGCCCGTCCCTTGCGGGCGCGCATCGGCCCGGTCGCCGCCGCGCCCTCCGCGGCGGCCCGCGCGGCCGCCGCGACGGCGTCCGGCCGGTCCTGGCCGAGCGCGGCCACGGCCGGCTGCAGCGCGTCCAGCATCGTCTTGTCCCCGGCCCGCGCCCCGCCGAGCCGGGCCACCGCCGCGACACCGGCGTCCAGCGCCTCCGCCAGTCGCGCGGGCGCCACCTCGGGCTCGTCGCCCAGGGCCTTGCCGGCGCTCCGCAGCAGCGTGCCGTACAGCGGCCCCGACGCCCCGCCCACCGTGGAGATCAGCCGCCGGCCGGCCAGCACCAGGACCGCGCCGGGCGCCCGCGGCGGCTCCTCCTCCAGCGCGGCCGCCACCGCCGTGAAGCCGCGCCGCAGGTTGGCCCCGTGGTCGGCGTCGCCGATCGCGGAGTCCAGCTCCGTGAGGAGGTCGGCGTCCCGGTCCACGGCCGCCGCCATCGCGGCCATCCACCGCAGGAACGTCCCGGAGTCCAGCACCGCGCTCACCACCCCCACCGCAGCGCCGGTGTCCGCACCGGCGCGTCCCACAGCCGCAGCAGCTCCTCGTCCGCCCGGCACAGCGTCACCGAGGCACCGGCCATGTCCAACGACGTCACGTAGCTGCCGACGAGCGTGCGGGCCACCGGCACCCCGCGCTCGCCCAGCACCCGGTGCACCTCGGCGCCGAACCCGTACAGCTCCAGCAGCGGCGTCCCGCCCATGCCGTTGACCAGCAACAGCACCGGACCCGAGGGCCGCAGGTCGTCCAGCACGACGTCCACCGCCACGTCGGCGATCTCCCGCGACGTCATCATCGGGCGCCGCTCGCGCCCCGGTTCGCCGTGGATGCCGACGCCCAGCTCCAGCTCGCCGGGCGGCAGGTCGAAGGTGGGGCCGCCCTTCGCGGGCGTGCTGCACGCGCTCAGCGCCACCCCGAAGCTGCGGGACGCGGCGTTCACCCGGCGCGCGATCGACTCGACCCGCTCCAGCGGCGCGCCCTCCTCGGCGGCGGCGCCGGCGATCTTCTCCACGAACAGGGTCGCCCCCGTACCGCGCCGCCCGGCCGTGTACAGGCTGTCGGAGACGGCCACGTCGTCGTCGACGAGAACCCGGGCGACCTGCACGCCCTCGTCCTCGGCGAGCTCCGCCGCCATGTCGAAGTTCAGCACGTCACCCGTGTAGTTCTTCACCACGAACAGCACGCCGGCGCCGCTGTCCACCGCGGCCGCGGCCCGGACCATCTGGTCGGGCACCGGCGACGTGAACACCTCGCCCGGGCACGCCGCGGAGAGCATCCCCGGGCCGACGAACCCGGCGTGCAGCGGTTCGTGCCCCGACCCGCCGCCCGACACCAGGGCGACCTTCCCGGCGACCGGCGCGTCCCGGCGGACCACCACCCTGTTCTCGACGTCGACGGTGAGTTCCGGATGCGCCGCCGCGAAGCCCCGCAGGGCGTCGGCGACGACGGTCTCGGGCACGTTGATCAGCATCCTCACGGCTACTCCTCACGAGACGTACCCGCACAGTACCGAGAGGAGGACGCGGCCCTCAGTAGTTCTGCCACTCGTGCCGCGCGTACTCCAGCACCACCGGGTCCAAGAGGGTGCTGGCCCGGACGTCCAGGGGGCGGCGGTCGCGCGGGAAGACCGTGGCCGCCTCCAGCACCGCGCCGTCCAGGAAGCGCAGCGGCGGCGCGTCCCGGGCGAGGCGCGGCGTCGGCGGCGGCCCGTCCGCCCCCGGGGTGGCGAGGACGAAGCCCCAGTTGCCGAAGCTCGGCACGTCCACCTGGTACGCGGTGGTCGCGTACCCGGCCTCCCGGATCGTCGCGGCGACCGACCAGTACGTCCGGGGCGCGAAGAAGGGCGACCCGGCCTGCACCACGACCCGTCCCTCGGGCTCCAGGACCCGGCCGAGCAGGTGGTAGAACTCCACGCTGTACAGCTTCGCCAGCGCGGCCGTGTCCGGGTCGGGGAAGTCGACGACCACCGCGTCGTAGCGCCGGCCGGCGTCACGCAGCCAGGTGAACGCGTCGGCGTTGACGACCGTCACCCGCGGGTCCTCCAGGGCCCGACCGTTCAGGTCGACAAGCGGTGTGAAGGTGCGGGCCAGCCGGGTCACGGCCGGGTCGAGGTCGACGAGCGTCACCTCCCGGACGTCGCCGTAGCGCAGCACCTCCCGCAGCGCCAGGGCGTCGCCGCCGCCCAGCACCAGCACGGACGCGCGCTTCCCGGACAGGGCGGGGTGGACCAGCGCCTCGTGGTACCGGTACTCGTCGACGGACGAGAACTGCAGGTCGCCGTTGAGGAACAGCCGCGTGTCCGGCGCCCCGGTGAACGCCGTCGACCGGGTGACGACGACGTCCTGGTACGGCGTCGTCTCGGCGTGCACGATCGGGTCGCGGTACAGCCGCTGCCGCGCGGTGACCTCGATGTCGTCGGCGAGGACGTACACCGTCCCCAGCACGGCGAGCACGGCGCCCACCCCCGCGAGCAGCCCCGCCCGCACGGCGCGGCGGGTCTCCCGCCGGAAGATCCACAGGACGACCCCGCCCCCGGCGACGGCGTTCACCGCGCCGACCACCAGGGCGCCCTTCAGCTGCCCGAAGGCGGGCAGGAGCAGCAGCGGGAAGCACAGGCCGCCGACGAGGGCGCCGACGTAGTCCGCGGCGAACAGGTCGGCCACGGCGCTGCCGGCCTCCTGCCGCCGGATCCGCTGGAGGAGCGTCATCAGCAGCGGTATCTCCGCGCCGATCAGCAGGCCGACGACGAACGACGCCACGACCATGGCCGGCATGTAGATCCGCAGCCAGGAGAACGCCACGTACAGCAGGAGGACGGAGAGGCCGCCGACGAGCCCCAACACCAGCTCCACCAGGGCGAACGCGCCGACGGCGCGCCGCTGGAGCGGTTTGGCGGCCAGCGAGCCGACGCCCATCGCGAAGACCATGACGGAGATGACCACGGAGGTCTGCATCACGGAGTTGCCGATGAGGTAGCTGCCGAGGGCGGTCAGCGCCAGCTCGTAGACCAGTCCGCAGGCGGCGCAGACGAACACCGCGAGGAGCAGCAGCACGCGGGTGCCCCGCGGGTGGGACGGTGGCGGGGCGGTGGGGGAGGGGGAAGGGGCCGGGGCGGTGGTGGTGGTGCTCATGGCGGGGAGGTCAGGAGACCGCGGCGCCGACCATGAAGGCCGTACCGAGGTACAGGGCCGCCTGGACCCAGGCGGCGGGGTGCGGGCGGTCGCCCTGATCGTCGAGGACGGCGGCGCCGAGCCTGCCGGGCGTCAGGGTGCCGACCACCAGCGAGACCAGCGTCATGACGACGACCCCGGCGAGCCCGTACAGCAGGGTGCTGAGCAGCCCCAGGCCGAGACCGAGTTCCGACTCGCTGGCCCGGATCGACTGCTCGATGACGAGGCCGACGGCGACGGTCTGGCCGGCGAGGAGCACCGCGGCGCCGCGGTTGCGCTCGGTCCACACCACGTGGAAGAGCTTGCCGGGGGTCACCCAGTCGAGCGCGACGAAACCGGCCACCATCACGGCGAAGCCGACCAGGCCGTACAGCACGGCCGTGCCGGCCGACTCGAGGATCTCTGCCACGGGGGTTGCCTTTCGGGGACGTCGTCGGGGGTCACGGGTGCGCGGCGGGAGCGCGGGTCACTTGCCGGCGCCGGGCCCGCCACCGCGGAAGCCGGCGCCGTCCGGGTCCGGCCACACCGACCGCAGGTGCGACTTCCAGCGGCGGTAGCCGGTCCGGTAGTCCGTGACCTCGATCCGGCTGCCGGTGCGGTGCGGGCTGATGGCGACGATGTCGTCGCGGTAGCGCAGGAAGACGCGGTCGCCCGAGTCGAACCGGGAGGTGGCCCCGGCGTGGCCGTCGATCTCCCGGGCCACCGCCGCCGGCGCGTCCCGCGGGTCGAGGCGGTCGGCGCCGAGGGCGCGGTACTGTCGGCTGATCCAGGCGGACGGGACGGAGTTGCCGTCGTCGTCGCGGTCGGGGTCGCCGCCGCACCCACCGAGGGCGGCCGCGACCAGCAGCAGCGCGCAGACGCGTCGGGCGGTCCTCATCGTGCCTCCAGCCGGGAGCGGGTCGCCACGATCCGGCGGCTCCCCGGGTACGTGTGCCAGGTGCGCCAGCTCAGCCCGGTGTCGTCGGCGTCGACGGTCAGCGCGGTGACCGCGTCGACGGAGCCGGGGAACAATCCGTACAGGGCCCTCGGGTGGGCGTCCGCCCGATCCCGTATCCGCGCCACCTCGGCGCCGAACGCGGCGGCGTCGAGGGTTTGTGTGCGGGCGCCGAAGGAGTAGCGCCGGCCGTCGAAGTCCCGCGCCGCGCTCTCGGGCAGCCCCCGGGGCGCGGAGCCGGGCAGGCAGGCGACGGTCTCGCGGACCGGGCCCGCGAACACCTGGTGCGAGGCCCCGAGGAGGCGCAGGTGCACCTCGACCCCGGCGACGGTGACGGTGCGCTCGGCCAGCGCCCCACGGGAGGGGAGCCCGAGGGCGAAGGACAGCTGGTCGGCGTCGGTGTCCAGGTAGGGGGTGTCCAGGACTATGCCGTTCATGATCCCCCGAGAGCCGTACCCGCATCTGAGCGCCGCCGAGTATGGCACAGCGCGCGGGCGCCGCCGCGCCGGGGGACCGCGCCCGGCCGCACGGGGGGCCGGGCCGTCTTCTTGCGGATCATCCGATGGTGGGAGGCGGTCGCGGTTCGGGTGCGCCCCTCGGTGAGCGCCGCCCCGGTGGGGGACGGTCGTGGTCGAAGGGGTGGACCCGTCGGGGCGGGGTGCCGCTCGCACAACGCCTCGCGGGCACGGCCGCCTCCATGGGGGCGGAGAGCGGGCCGTGGAAGCCGCTCGGCTGCCGGTCCACTCGGGCGGGGCCGGGCCTGCCGCCGCGCGAGCCCCAGCCAGCGCGGTACGTCGCCGTGCAGCCGGCGAAGGCCGGCCGGACGGGGCCCGGTGAAGGACGGGGCCCGTGGAGAGACGGGGCCCGTCGGGAGGGGCCACGGCCGACCAGCCGGACGGGCTCGCCATCGGTCGTTCCCGCGGTGGACCGGTCACGGCGACGCACCTCGCCGCCGACGCGCACCGCCGCCTCCTCGCCTTCGTCCGCCTCCTCGCCTTCGTCCGTCCCCTTGCCTTCGTCTGTCCCCTTGCCTTCGTCCGTCCCTGCGCCGGACAGATCGGTGCGGCACCCGCCGGCGCGCAGGTGACGGCCCCCCTGCGTGGTCCCCGCCGACGCGGACGGTCCCGCACCAGGACAGGCGGGGGCGGCCGACAGGGCGTACTCATCACGCGCCGTCCGCGAGCACCCGCGCGAGCGGGGTGTCCGGGCGGTGATCACCGTCCCGGCGGACCGACGTCGGACCGTGCCGGTCCATGACGGTCGTCCAGGTACTGACCGACAGGGGCGGGTTCCTCCCGATCCGTATGCGGTCGGCGGTGCCCTGCCGGCCGCACCGGTGGGGGCCGGCTGCGCGTGCGCCGGTCGACGGGGCGTCACGTGGGCGATGCCGGAGCGGGCGCCGGGCCGGTGGGGGCCGGACCGCCGTACCGGCCGGCCGCGGACGGCCGCGCCCGGGCCGGACCGCCGTACCGGCCGGCCGCGGACGGCCGCGCCTGCGGTGGCCGGGGGCGGGGCCCGCCCGTCGGCCGCCGCCGACCGACGGCGGACACGGGGCGGGTGGCCGGTACACGGGCCCCGCGGTGGCCGCCGGTACCCTCGCCGCGGCGCACCGCGCCGGGGCGGCGCGGCGGGAAACGCCTGGTGCGCGGCGCCCCCGGCGGGGGTACCCCCGCCCCCCGCCACCCCCCGCCCGTGGGTGACAAGGGTTTTCCCCGTATCGGCTTCATGGCGCGTTTCCCTACTGTTCCCGCACCGGTGGTTCCCCCCTCTGACACGTGAATGTCAGGTGCATGCAACCCCATGCGTGCGACCCCAGGAGGGCACCACCGGGGACGGCCCCGATGACGAGGCCGTCGCGCCGGCGGCGGCGCGGGGGGCGCACCCGGCCCCAGGGACTGTGGAGGCACCCCACAAGCAGCCAGAGTCCCGCGCCGCCGCCCGCGCTCCGCACCGTCAGCTGCTCCGGGAGTCGCCGGAGACGCCCCTTGAAAGGGAACACCTTGAACGGTTCCAGGCGGAGACTCATATCCGTCGTGGCAGCGAGTGCCACGATCCTCGGCGTCACGGCCACCTCCGCGGTGGCGCTCGCCGCGGAGGCCACCCCCTCCCCGAAGCCGGCCGCGCCGGCCTCGCAGGCCATGAACCCGGCCACCACCACGCCGACGGCGCCCGTCGAGAAGGTCATCGTGACCTACAAGGCGCGTACGGCGGAGGCCACGTCGAACACCGCCGCGAAGACCGACACCGCCGAGAAGGCCGCCGAGACCGGCGAGCGCCTCTCCTTCGAACGCCGCCTCGCCGGCGGTGGCGCGCTCGTCGACCTCGGCACCGCGCCGACCCGGCAGGACGTCTCCGAGGTCATGGACGCCTTCCGCGCCGACCCGGCCGTCGCCTCCGTCGAGGCCGACATCCGCGCCTACCCGATGGCCGTCACCCCCAACGACGCCGACTACGCCAAGCAGTGGGACCTCTTCGAGCCCACCGGCGGCATGAACGTGCCCGGCGCCTGGGACAAGACCACCGGCAGCGGTGTCACCGTCGCCGTCATCGACACCGGCTACGCGGCCCACACGGACCTGGCCGCCAACACGGTCGCCGGCTACGACTTCATCTCCACCTCGGCCGACGCCCGCGACGGCAACGGCCGCGACGCCGACCCCAAGGACGAGGGCGACTGGAACGCCACCGACGGCGAGTGCGGCACCGGCTCCCGCGCGAGCAACTCCTCCTGGCACGGCACGCACGTCGCGGGCACCATCGGCGCGGTGACCCACAACGCCAAGGGCATCGCCGGCATCGCGTACGGGGCGAAGGTCCAGCACGTCCGCGTGCTCGGCAAGTGCGGCGGCTCGTCCTCGGACATCGCCGACGCGATCACCTGGGCCTCCGGCGGCAGCGTCCCCGGCATCCCGGTGAACCCGAACCCGGCCAAGGTCATCAACATGAGCCTCGGCGGCGCCAGCTCGACCTGCCCGACCGTCTACAAGACCGCCATCGACGGGGCGGTCGCACGGGGGGCCACCGTCGTCGTCGCGGCCGGCAACAGCAACGCCAACGCGTCCGGCTTCACGCCCGCCAACTGCGCGAACGTCATCAACGTGGCGTCCACCAGCCGCGAGGGCAACCGTTCGTACTACTCGAACTACGGCACCATCATCGACGTCTCCGCCCCGGGCGGTGAGACCCGCCGCGCCACCGACACGCCCGGCACCGTCACCACCCCGGAGAACGGCATCCTCTCCACGCTGAACGCCGGCACCACCACCCAGTCGCTGGAGAACTACAAGCCCTACCAGGGCACCTCCATGGCCGCCCCGCACATCGCCGGGCTCGCCGCGCTGCTCAAGTCGGCCAAGTCGACCCTGACCCCGGCCCAGATCGAGTCCGCGATCAAGGGCAACGCCCGACCGCTGCCCGGCACCTGCTCCGGCGGCTGCGGCACCGGCATCGCCGACGCCGCGAAGACGGTCGAGGCCGTCACCGGCGGCGGGGCCACCACCCCCGGCGGCGCCACCTTCACCAACGCGGCCGACGTGACGATCTCGGACAACGCGACCGTCACCTCCCCGATCGCCGTCACCGGTGTCACCGGCAACGCCCCCGCCACCCTCAAGGCGGCCGTGGACATCAAGCACACCTACCGCGGCGACCTGGTCGTGGACCTCGTCGCCCCCGACGGCACCGCCTACCGGCTCAAGGGCTCCAGCGGCAGCGACTCCGCCGACAACGTCCTCGCCACCTACACCGTCGACGCCTCCTCCGAGGTCGCCAACGGCACGTGGAAGCTCCAGGTCCGCGACGTCGCCACGGGTGACACCGGATACATCGACTCCTGGAGTCTCACCTTCTGAGACCCCGGTCCGATTCGCATCACCGCAGGTCAAAGGCGTGCCCCCGGCGTTCCGCCGGGGGCACGCCCGGTTCTGTGAGCGGTGCCCGACGTCCACATGCCGGACACCGGCCCTGGACTCCCCGCCCCTACTTCGTATCCTCACAGGGCGCGGGCAGGGGGCCCGCCGCGTGCGGGCGGGGCCCACGCGCCGGAGGGTGGTGGCACATGAGGACGACGCCGTACCGCGCCGCGCCGGTCGGGCGTGCGCACCTCCTCGACCGTCTCGACCGCACCCTGCACACCCGGGGCCGCGCCGTCCTCACCGGACCGGCCGGCGTCGGCAAGACCGAGGTCGCCCAGGCGGCCGCCGCCGAGGCGGCGGCCCGTGGCGAGACGGTCCTGTGGCTCGCCCCGCAGCCCGCCGACCGGGACATGCCCGGCGCGGCCGCCGCCGCGCTCGTCGCCTCCGTGCCGCCCTCCGCGCTCGACGGCCTGCCCGGACCGCAGCGCGCCGCCGTCGCGGTGCTCTGCCGCGAGGCCGCCGCCCCGGACACCGGCCGGGACCCCATCGCCCTGCGGCTCGGCCTCGCCCGCGTCCTGCGCACCCTCGCCGACAAGGGACCCGTCCTCCTCGTCGTCGACGACACCCGCCACGTCGACCCCGACAGCGCGGACCTCCTCCGCTTCGCCCTCCACCTCGCCCCGCCGGACCTGCGCGTCCTCGCCGTCGAGACACCCGCCCCCTACGGCCCCGACGCCCCCTACGGCGAGCCGGGCACCGGTCCGTGGCGGGAGCAGGGCGCCGTCGGCGCCGACCCCGAGGCCGGCGCCGACGGCGCGCCCGTCGCCCTGTGGGTGCCCTCCGAGGCCGACGTCCTGCTGGTCCCGCCGCTCCAGGCGGACGAGATCGCCGAACTCCTGGTCCACCACCGCCTGGCCTCCCGCATGGCGGGGCGCATCCACAAGGCGAGCGGCGGCAACCCCCGCCTCGCCCTCGCCGTCGGCCGCTCCCTCGCCGACTCCCGCACCCCGGTGCACCACGCGGAGGCGCTGCCCCTGTCCGGACGCGCCCGCGACCTCGCCCGGCGCATGCTCGCCCCCGCGCCACCGCCCGTACGCGCCGCGCTGCTGCTCGCCGCGCTCGCCCTGCGCCCCACGGCCGCCCTGGTGCGCCGCGCCGGCCGGCCGACCGCCGAGGCGGAGCTGGCCGCCGCCGAACGCGCCGGGCTCGTCGCCCTCACCGAGGACGGCGCCGTCACCTTCACCGCCGGACTGCTCCCCACGACCCTCGTCCACGACACCTGCTGGACCGAGCGCAGCGAGGCGCACACCGCCCTGGCCCGCGTCGTCGACGACCCCGTCGAAGCGGTACGGCACCGGGCGCTCGCCACCGACGTGCCCGACGAGCGGCTCGCCGCCGAGGTCGCCGCCGCGGTGGAGACCGTACGCCGCCGGGGCAACAGCGCCCTCGCCGCCGAACTCGCCCTGCTCGCCGCCGAGTCCACCCCCGTCCACCTGGGCCGCCGCCGCATCGCGCGGCTCGCCGACGCCGCCGAGGAGGCCGCCCGCGCCGCCCGCGCGGACCTCGCCGTGCGCGCCGCCGCCGACCTGCTCGCCCGCGACGCCTCCCCGGAGGACCGGGTACGGGCGCGGCTCGCCGTCCTCGACACCGCCGGGCAGGGCCTCACCGACCTCGACGAGCTGTACGTCCACGCCATGGAGGACTCCGAGGACCACCCCGCGCTCCGCGCCGCCGTACAGCTGCGCCTGGCCGTCAAACACGTCCTCGCCGACGGCGACCCGGTCCGCGCCCGCGCCGCCGCCGTCGAGTCGGCCGCGCTCGCCACCTCCGTCGGCGACCGGCACACCGCGGCCCGCGCCCTCACCCAGCAGGCCCGCATGGACCGCGTCCTCGGCTCGCCCGACGCCGAGCGGACCCTCGCCGAGGCGCGTGCCCTGGAGACGGCCGACCGGCCCCTCGGCGTGCACAACGCCGCGCAGATCCTCACCATCCGGCACGCCCTCTTCGACGACCGGCTCACCGAGGCCCGCGACCGCGTCAACGCCCTGCTGCCGCTGGTCGAGCGGCGCGGCCCGGTCGAGGACACCATCGAACTGCTCCACACCCTCGCCGCCGTCGAGGCCCGCCGCGGACAGTGCGCCGCCGCCCTGCAGCACGCCCACCGGTCCCTCGCCCTCACCCTGGAGGCGGGGCTGTCGCCCGGCCCCGCCTGGTACACCCTCGCCCTCGCCGAGACCGCGGGCGGCTCCTTCGCCCGCGCGGCGAGCTACGCCCGGCGCAGCGCCCAGGCGTCGGAGGAGGAGGGGGACCACGTCTTCCTCTCGCGCAGCCTCTACGCGCTCGGCCGGGTCCAGCTGGTGACCGGCGACGTCGCCGGCGCCCTGGAGACCCTGCGCCGGGTGCGGGAGGGCGAGCGGGCCCAGGGGAGCGTCGACCCGTCGATGCTGCGCTGGCACGAGGAGCTGGCCGAGGCGCTGCTCGCCCACGACGCCCGGGAGGAGGCCGAGACGCTCCTCGCCGACGTCGGCCCGGTCGCCGAACGCCTCGGCCGGACGACGGTGCTGCTCGGCTGCGACCGTGCCTACGCGCAGTGCCTGGCGGCGGGCGGGAAGTCGGAGGAGGCGGCCGGTCTGCTGGTGGAGACGGCGGAACGGTTCGCCGCGCACGGCCTCGTCCTGGAGCAGGGACGCTGCCTGATCGCCCTGGCGCGGGTGGAGCGGCGCCGCCGCAGGCGCTCCGCGGCCCAGCAGGCGCTGCACGCCGCGGCCGCCGTCTTCGAACGGGCCGGGGCCGTGCCCTGGCTCGACCTGGTGGCGGAGAGCCCCGCCCGGACGGAGGCGGTCACGACGGGGGACGGCGCCCTGGCGCGCCTCACGGAGGCCGAGGTGCGCCTGGCGCGGATGGTGGGGCAGGGGGCGAGCAACCAGGAGGCGGCAGCCCGGCTGTACCTCAGCGTCAAGACCGTCGAGGCGCGGCTGACCCGGATCTACCAGAAGCTCGACGTGCGGTCCCGGGCCCAGCTGGCGACGGTCATCAACACCGGCCCGGCGCCCCGGTCGTCCGGTGCCGCGGCGGGCGACGAGACGGGCTGACCCGGCCCGGTCCCGCCCGGGCCCGGGCACGGCTCCGCCGCGCGGCACGGGCATGCCACGCGGCGGAGGGGGTGTGTCAGTGCCGTACGGTCTCGCCGCCCGCGTGGGCGGTGGAGTCGGCGTTGTCGTCCGTGGCGCCCTCCATCAGGGAGCTGACGGTGTCCGAGCCCACCAGGGAACCGGGGTCGGGCAGGGCTCCGCCGCCGACGACGGCGTGCGAGGAGGGGGTGACGAGGGCGGTGACGACTCCGGCGGCCAGGGACGCCACGGCGAGCATGCTGCGCTTCTTCATGCCCAGAACAACTGCCGAGGCGCCCGGGGGTCACGGTCGGGACCGGGGAAATTCTCCCCCGCTCCCCGTCCGGGCCCGGACGACACGCCGTCCGGGCCGCCGCAGGGGGTACGGCGAAGGCTGCCGGAGGGGCTGCCGCGCAGGTCACCGGAGGGGCGTGCCCCAGCGGTGGCGCGGCCGCGCGGGTCGCCGCGAGGCCGCGCGGTCGGGCTCAGCGGTGGCGGAGCCAGGCCATCGCGGGCAGCGGCCGGTCGGCGTAGTCGAACAGCGCCTGGTTCTCCCAGCCGTTGCCGGACGCCGGGTCCGCCGGATCCCACCCGTTGCCCCGCACGGCCGTCCACGTCGGCTCCCAGTACACGACGCCCAGCCCGCGCCCGTGCGGCACGGCCTCCACGACGTTCATGACGTCCCGCAGCCAGGTCGCCTGGCCGGCCGGGGTCGCCGGGTAGCCGTCGACCAGCTCGTCGGTCCGGTCGATGATGTTCTCGTGGCCGTCCTCGTCGTCCAGCCGGAACGGGTAGGCCGTCTCCACGACGAGGACGGGCTTGCCGTACCGGGCCGACACGTCGTCCAGGTTCGCCTGGAGCGCGGAGAGCGGGCCGTGCCAGTAGCCGTAGAAGGAGAGCGCGATGACGTCGAAGCGCACGCCGTGCGCGGTCGCGGCGTCGAACCACCACCGGTACAGGGCGTTGTCCCCGCCGTGCGCCAGGTGCAGGGCGACCCGGGTGGAGGAGGAGACCGACTTGGCGGCCGAGGCCCCCGCGTTCAGCAGCCCCGCCAGCCGTGACCAGTCGGTGGTCGAGCCCTCGGGCCACAGCATGCCGGTGTTGGTCTCGTTGCCGATCTGCACCATGTCGGCCGTGGTGCCCTGCGCCTTGAGGGCGGCGAGCACGTCACGGGTGTGGTCGTACACGTCCGCGCGCAGTTGCTCGTAGGAGTGGGAGGCCCAGGCGGCGGGCTTGGTCTGGGCGCCGGGGTCGGCCCACGTGTCGGAGTAGTGGAAGTCCACCAGCAGTCGCATGCCCCGGGCCTTGATGCGGCGGGCGGTCTCCAGGACGCGGGCCTTGTCGTGGTAGCCGTCCGCCGGGTCCACCCACACCTTGAGGCGCGCGTGGTCGGCGCCGGCCGCGCGCAGGACGGCCAGCGCGTCGGCGGGGGCGCCGGAGGCGTCGCGGTAGACGCCGCCGAGGTCCTCGCTCTTCTTCAGGGACGACACGTCGACGCCCCGCACGGACAGCCCGGTGGAGCCGGGGGTCAAGGTCACGTCGTCGACGTTGATCCAGCCGCCCGCGTGGGCGTCGGAGGTGACGGCGACCGTGCACCGGCCGGACGTGACCCGCACCGAGGTGACGATCCGCATCCACCGCCCGTCCGGGGTGGCCGGCAGGTCGGTGCGCTGCTCGGGCGCACCGCAGTCGCGCAGGGAGAGGTAAGCGGCGTGCCGGCCGCCGCCGGACCGCACCCAGGCGGTCAGCGTGTGCGGGCCGTCCGCCAGGCCGGTCAGACTCTGGTACGTCTCCACCCGGTAGGCGGTGGACGCCCAGTGCGACAGCCGGGACGCGCCGCTGCGCCCGCCGGCCTCGACGAACGACGCGGAGTGGTGCCCGGTCGCCGAGCGGGTGGACCAGCCGGCCGTGCCGGACTCGAAGCCCGGGTTGGCGAGCGTGGCCGCGGCGTGGGCGGCGGGGGCGGGGGCGGTCAGGGCCAGGCCCGCGACCAGGGGGAGGAACAGGGCCCGCACCGTGCGGGTCAGGCGGCTCGCTGGGAACATCGTCGTCCCTTCGACGGGGTGAGGGGGGCGGGGGACCGGCCCGGACGCCCCTCGTGCGTCCGGGCCGGGGTCGGTGGGGCGGGCGCCTGCGGGGCCCGCCCGGGGGCCGGTCAGCCGTCGAGCCGTACGACCCGCACGGCCCCGGCGGGCACGGTCAGCGCGGCGTCGACGCGGGCGCCGCCGAGCAGTTCGGTGCCGGGCGCCTCCAGCGGCACGTCGGCCGCCGCCTGGGTGTGGTTGACCACGAAGACGAAGCGGCCGGAGTCGCCGCTGCGGCGGACCACCTCCACGTCCCGGGCCAGTGCGGTGCGCGGGGCGATGCCCGCGTCCGCGGCGGCCAGGTCGAGGACCGCGCCGAGCCCGTCGGCGTCGAGGCGGGTCGACACGTACCAGGCGGTGCCGTCGCCGAGGCGGTGGCGGGTCACGGCGGGCCGGCCGGCGGCGGGTCCGTCGGCGTACTCCCACACCGTCCGCGCGCCGCGCTCCACGACGAACTCGGTCCACACGTCGCCGGTCAGCTCCGGCGGCGCCGCCCCGGCCCCGCCGTCCCCGCCGGCCGGTGGGGCGAGCCGGACCCGCTCCCCGGGAAGCAGGGGGGAGAACTCCTCGACGGTCAGCCCCAGCACGTCGCGCAGCGCGCCCGGGTAGGGGCCCTCGTGCACGGCGTCGTGCTCGTCGACGATGCCGGAGAAGTACGACACGACGAGCGTGCCGCCGCCCTCCACGTACGCGCGCAGGTTGCGCCCCGCCGCGGGGGTCGTCAGATACAGCGCGGGCACCACCACCAGCGGGTAGGCGCCGAGGTCGGCCTCCGGCGCGGCGAAGTCGACGGTCAGGTGCCGGTCGTACAGGGCCTCGTACGCGGTGTCGGCCCGCTCGCGGGCGTCGTGGTCCTCGCTCGGGCGCCACTCCAGCTGCTGCGCCCACCAGGACTGCCAGTCCCACACCACGGCGACGTCGGCCTCCGTGCGCGTGCCCCGGACCTCCGCCAGCGCGCCCACGTCCGCGCCGAGCCGTACGACCTCCCGCCAGACGCGGGAGTTGGTGCCGGCGTGCGGCACCATCGCGGAGTGGAACTTCTCGGCGCCGCGCCGGGACTGGCGCCACTGGAAGAACATCGCGCCGTCGGAGCCGCGTGCGACGTGGGCGAGGGAGTTGCGCGCCATCTCGCCCGGCGCCTTCGCGGGGTTGCGGGGCTGCCAGTTGACGCCGCTCGTGGAGTGCTCCAGCAGCAGCCAGGGCGCCCCGCCCGCCACCGAGCGCGTCAGGTCGGCGGCCATGGCGAGGTTGACGTGGGTGCGCCGGCCGTCGGTGATCAGGTAGTGGTCGTTGGTGACCAGGTCGACCTCGCGGCCCCAGGCCCAGTAGTCGACGGAGTCGCACTGACTCAGCGCCGTCATGAAGTTGGTGGTCACCGGGACGCCGGGGGAGTGCCGGTGCAGGATGTCGCGCTCGGCGACGAAGTTCTCCCGCATGGCGGCGTCGGCGAAGCGCCGGTAGTCCAGCCGCTGGGCCGGGTTGGCGACCGTGGGGGTGAGCCGGGGCGGGGTGATCTGCTCCAGGTCGCCGTAGCGCTGTCCCCAGAAGGCGGTGCCCCAGGCGTCGTTGACCGCGTCGACCGTGCCGTACCGCCCGGCCAGCCAGACGCGGAAGGCGGCGGCGCAGGTGTCGCAGTAGCAGGCGGAGACGGGGACGCCGTACTCGTTGTGGACGTGCCACAGCGCCAGCGCCGGGTGGTCGGCGTAGCGGCGGGCGAGCCGCTCGGTGATGTCGGCCGCGGCGGCCCGGTAGGCGGGCGAGGTGTGGCAGATCGCGCCGCGCGAGCCGAACGAGAGGCGCACGCCCTCACGGGTGACGGGCAGGGCGTCGGGGTGGGCGCGGTAGAACCAGGCCGGCGGGCAGATCGTGGGCGTGCCGAGGTCGGCGCGCACACCGTGGTCGTGCAGCAGGTCGAGGAGCCGGTCGAGCCAGCCGAAGTCGTGGACGCCCGGTTCCGGTTCGAGGAGCGCCCAGGAGAAGATGCCGACGCTCACCATGGTGACCCCGGCCTCCTGCATCAGGGCCATGTCCTCGCGCCAGACGCTTTCCGGCCACTGCTCGGGGTTGTAGTCCGCACCGAAGGCGAGCGGTGTCAGGGACCGGGGTGCATCCGGCATGGGGTGATCTCCTGGATCCTGTGTGACTGGGAACGTTCACAGACGCCATGGTGAGCGCGAAGCCAACATAACCGCACAGCAGCAACCATTGACAAGTGTCTCGAATGTTTCTCTACTGTGAACGCTCACAGAAGCTTGGCAGGCCCCCGCGATACACCCGGGGGCCCCGGGTCAGGGAGAAACATCCATGCCGTTCACGCTGCGCCGCCGCCTCGTGGCCTCATCCGTCGCCGCCCTCCTCGGCGCCTCCGCCCTCACCGCCTGCGGCTCGTCCGGCGACGACGGGACGGCGGCCGGGGCGGGCCCCGCCGCCCTCACCTACTGGGCGTGGGCCCCCGGGATGGACAAGGTCGCGGCCCTGTGGAACGAGGGCCCCGGCAAGGAGGCCGGGATCACCGTCACCGTGAAGAAGCAGGCGTCCGGCGACGACCTCGTCACCAAGATCCTCACGGCCGCCAAGGCACACCAGGCCCCCGACCTGGTCCAGGCCGAGTACCAGGCCCTGCCCACCCTCGTCAGCAACGACGTCCTCGCCGACATATCCCGGGAGGTCGCGGGCGTCGAGAAGAAGTTCGCCCCCGGCGTCTGGCAGCAGACGACCCTCGGCACGGACGCCGTCTACGCCGTGCCGCAGGACTCCGGGCCCATGATGTTCTACTACCGGCAGGACCTCTTCCGGCAGTACGGCCTGACCGTCCCCACCACCTGGGACCAGTTCGCCGCGACCGCCCGCGCCCTGAAGCAGAAGGCGCCGGACAAGTCCCTCACCACCTTCTCCGCCAACGACGCCGGCCTGTTCGCCGGCCTCGCCCAGCAGGCCGGCGCCCGCTGGTGGACCACCGAGGGCGACACGTGGAAGGTCGGCATCGACGACCCCGCCACCCGCAAGGTCGCGGAGTTCTGGGGCGGCCTGGTCGAGGAGGGCGCCGTCGACAACCAGCCCATGTACACCCCCGCCTGGAACAACGCCCTCAACACCGGCAAGCAGATCGCCTGGGTCAGCGCCGTGTGGGCCCCCGGCACCCTGACCACCGCCGCCCCCGACACCCGCGGCAAGTGGGCGATGGCCCCGCTGCCGCAGTGGACCGCCGGCGCCCGGGCCACCGGCAGCTGGGGCGGCTCCTCCACCGCCGTCACCAACGACAGCAAGCACAAGGCCGCCGCCGCCAGGTTCGTCACCTGGCTCAACACCGACCCCACCGCTCTCGCCGCCCTCGTGAAGGAAGGCGGCATCTACCCGGCCGCCACCGCCGCGCAGACCGGCGGCGCCCTGGCCGAGGCCCCCGACTTCTTCGCCGACCAGCCGGACTTCTACGAGCGTGCCGCCGCCATCGCGGGGACCACCGCCCCCTCCGCCTGGGGCCCGAACGTCAACGTCGCCTACACCGCCTTCCGCGACGCCTTCGCCCGCGCCGCGAAGAACCGCTCCGACTTCGGCGCCGCACTGCGCACCGTCCACGACACCACCGTCGCCGACCTGCGGAAGCAGGGATTCGAGGTCGCCGAGTGACCACCGCCGCCCCCGGGGCGACCACCGCCGCCACGGCCGCCGCCCGCCGCACCGGCGCGCGGCGGCGCGGCCGCGGCGCGCCGTACGCCTTCCTCGCCCCCGCCGCCGTCCTCTTCCTGCTCTTCTTCGCCCTGCCCATCGGCTACGCGGTCTGGCTCAGCCTGCACAAGGTCGAGGTCAAGGGCCTCGGCCTCGGCAAGGGCGCCCGCAGCGAGGTGTGGGCGGGACTCGGCAACTACACCGACGCCCTCACCGACCCCGAACTCCTCGACGGCGCGCTGCGCGTACTCGGCTACGGCGCCATCGTCGTCCCCACCATGCTCGGCCTCGCCCTGCTGTTCGCGCTGCTGCTCGACGCCGAACGGGTCCGCCTCACCCCCTTCACCCGGCTGGCGATCTTCCTCCCGTACGCCGTGCCCGGCGTCATCGCCGCCCTCCTGTGGGGCTTCCTCTACCTGCCCGACGTCAGCCCCTTCTTCCACGTCCTCGACGCGGCGGGGCTGCCGCGGCCCGACCTGCTCGACGGCGGACCGCTGTTCCTGTCGCTGGCGAACATCGCCGTCTGGGGCGGCACCGGCTTCAACATGATCGTCATCTACACCTCCCTGCGGTCCATCCCCGCCGAGGTGTACGAGGCGGCCCGGCTCGACGGCTGCTCGCAGCTCCAGATCGCGCTCCGCGTCAAGATCCCCATGGTGGCGCCGTCGCTGGTGCTGACCTTCTTCTTCTCGATCATCGCCACGCTCCAGGTCTTCGCCGAGCCGACCACCCTCAAGCCGCTCACCAACTCCGTCTCCACCACCTGGAGCCCCCTGATGAAGGTCTACCAGGACGCCTTCGGCAACGGCGACCTCCACACCGCCGCCGCCACCGCCGTGATCATCGCGGTGGTCACGCTCGCCCTGTCGTTCGGCTTCCTCCGCGTCGCCGACTCCCGCCGCACCCAGGGAGAACCCCGATGATCGGCCTCGCCGAGCGCAAGTCCGCCCCCGCCGCCGGCACCACCCCCGGCACCGCCCAGGGACCGCCGCCCGCCGCGCCGCGCCCCCCGCTCCGCCGCCGCGTCGCCCTCCTGCCCACCGCGACCCTGCTCCTGGGCGCCCTGTACTGCCTGCTGCCGGCCGCCTGGGTCGTGGTCGCCGCCACCAAGTCCGGCCGCGAACTCTTCTCCACCTTCACCTTCCTGCCCGGCACCGGCTTCACCGAGAACCTCACCGACCTGCACGCCTACCGCGACGGCATCTACTGGCGGTGGATGGCCAACTCCGCCTTCTACGCCGGTCTCGGCGCCCTCCTGTCCACCGCCGTGTCCGCCGTCTCCGGCTACGCGCTGGCGCTGTACCGCTTCCCCGGCCGCGAAGCCCTCTTCAAGGTCCTCCTCGCCGGGGTGCTCGTACCGCCGGTGATCCTCGCCGTCCCGCAGTACCTGCTGCTCGCCGAGGCGGACCTCACCGACACCTACCTGTCGGTGCTGCTGCCGTTGCTGCTCTCCCCGTACGGCGTCTACCTCGCCCGCATCTACGCCGCGGCGGCCGTGCCCACCGACGTCGTCGAGGCCGCCCGGATGGACGGCGCGGGGGAGTGGCGGGTCTTCACCCGCATCGGGGTGCCGATGATGGCCCCCGGACTGGTGACGATCTTCCTGTTCCAGTTCGTGGCCATCTGGAACAACTTCCTGCTGCCCTACATCATGCTCGGCGACGACGAGAAGTTCCCGATGACGCTCGGCCTCTACACGCTCCTCGCCCAGGGCTCCAACACCCCCGCCCTCTACACCCTGGTCATCACGGGGGCGCTGCTGGCCCTGCTGCCGCTGATCGCCCTGTTCCTCTTCATCCAGCGGTTCTGGAGCCTGGACCTGCTGTCGGGAGCCGTAAAGTCGTGACCATGCAGCAGACGGGGGGCAGGCGCAGGCCGCCGACGATCCACGACGTGGCCCGTGAGGCGGGCGTCTCACGGGGCACGGTCTCACGCGTCCTCAACGGCGGGCACTACGTCAGCCCCGCCGCGCAGGAGGCCGTCAACGCCGCCATCCGCCGGACCGGGTACGTCGTCAACCGGCACGCCCGCTCCCTCATCACGGGCCGTTCGGACTCGGTGGGCTTCCTCCTGACCGAACCCCAGGAGCGGTTCTTCGAGGACCCCAACTTCAACGTCCTGCTGCGCGGCTGCACCCAGGCCCTCGCCGCGCACGACATCCCGCTCCTGCTGATGATCGCGGGGACGGAGGCCGAACGGCGGCGCATCACCCGCTACATCACCGCCGGGCACGTCGACGGGGTCCTGCTCGTCTCCAGCCACTCCGGCGACCCCCTCGCCGAGCGGCTGCGTGACGCGGGCGTGCCCCTCGTGGCGTGCGGCAAGCCGATCGGACAGGCTTCCAGGATCAGTTACGTCGCCGCCGACGACCGCGACGGCGCCCGGTACATGGTCCGCCACCTGCTGTCCCTCGGACGCCGCCGCATCGGCACGATCACCGGTCCGCTCGACACCCCCGGCGGCGTGGACCGCCTCGGCGGCTACCGGGAGGTCCTCGCCGAGGCGGGCGTCGCCCTCGACGAACGGCTCGTCGCCACCGGTGACTACAGCCGGGCCGGCGGCGAGGCCTGCGCGGCCCGGCTGCTCGACCGCGTCCCCGACCTGGACGCCCTGTTCGTCGCGTCCGACCTGATGGCGCGGGGCGCGCTGACCGCCCTGCAGCGGGCGGGACGGCGGGTGCCCGAGGACGTCGCGGTCGGCGGGTTCGACGACTCGCCCGCGGCGACGGCGACCGAGCCGGCCCTCACCACGATCCGCCAGCCCTGGGACCGGATCAGCTCCGAGATGGTCCGCGTGCTGCTCGCCCTGATCGGCGGCGAGGACCCGGCGGCGGTCATCCTCCCGACGGAACTGGTCCGCCGCGCCTCCGCCTGAGCCCTTGCGTACTTTCGCGGGCCGGCGGGCCGGCGGGCCGCCGCGCGGTCCTGGCGTGTGACTCCGCCGTACGTCCGCGTCGATGCGCCGGCTGCCGCGCCTGCCCGCGCCTGCCCGCGCCTGCCGCGCCGGACTGTGCCCGCTCGCGCCCGGCCGTGTCCGGCTGCGCCTGACCGTGTCCGCCCGGGTCCGCCGCGCGCCCGCCCGTGCCGCCGCCGGACGCGGGACCCCGTCGTGGGGGACCCGCGGCCGGCGGCGTCGCCCGTCAGCGGGTGCCGCGCGGGAGCTCGACCGCGGCCGCCCCGGCCCCGGTGGCCGGCTCCGAATCGGGTGCGGTGTCCGCACTCGTGCCGGTCTCCGTGCTCGTGTCCGTGTCCGTGCTGGTGTCCGTGTCGGTCCGGTCGGACGGCGAACCGGGGCTGGAGGGCGGCTCGGGGGGCGGGGCGACCGGGGGCGAGGTCTCGCCCGGGCTCTCCGGCACCCTCCGCTCGTCCGGCGGTGTGTCGGGGGACGGCGGGTCGGGGGAGACCGGCGGTTCCGACGGCGGGGGCGCGGGGGGCTCCGGCGTCCGCGGCGACACCGGGGGCGACGCGGGCGACGCGGGTGAGGAGGGCGACGAGGGCGACGAGGGCCGCTCCGGGCTCGCCGACGGGCTGGTCCGGCCCGCGTGGGGGCGTTCGGTGCGCTTGCCGTTCCCCACGTCGACGATGGTGAAGGTGGGCACCGGCGTCGGCGCCGGCACGACGACCACGATCTCCTCCTTCCGGAAGCCCGGCCAGGTCTTCCCCCGGATCTCGTCGGGCCGTCGGACGCGGGGCCGGTCCAGCGGGTTGCCGCAGGCGCAGCGCACCCGCGGTACGCCGTACTCGTCGATGAGGACGGCCGTCCCGGCCTGGAGGACCGCCTGGTAGGGCCGCGCCCGGCCGTCCCGGTAACCGTGGTTGGTGACCAGGGTGTCCAACCGCAGCTGGACCGACGTCAGTCCGCGCAGGTGCCCGGGGAGGGACTCCGGGGCCACACCGAGCACCGAGGCGAAGGCGCGCGTCTTGGCCGGGTCGGACTCCAGGTACGCGATCTGCCGCTCCACGTCGCAGGCCGCGCGGTCGCCGCTGCCGCCGTACAGCTCGGGGGCCGATCCCGCGTACTGGTGGCGCTGCTGCGTCGGCAGCCGCTCGACGCCGCGGTTGGCCGAGGTCGCGGTGCTGGGCGTCCAGCTGTCGGGAGGCCGGTAGGAGACGCTCTCGGCGTTGACGGCGGCCTCGGCCTCGTCGGGACGCGACAGCACGACCGCCAGCGCCACCGCGGCGACGACCACGCCCGCCAGGGAGGCCACCACCGGGACGGACCGCCACCAGGGGCGGCCACTTCGGCCGCCTCCCGCGCCGCGCCTCGCGCCCCCGTCACCGCCGGTACCGCCGTCACCGCCACCGGCACCGCCGCCACCGCCGCCCGTGGGGGGTGGCGGCGGGGCAGGGGGCTGCCCGGTGGCCGAGGGATCGGGGCTGGGGTGGGAGAGCGGGCCCGACGGGGGACCCGTGGGGCGGCCGGATGCGGGGTCGGAGCTCACATTCGTCCCTTTCTTCCGTTCCGCGTCATTGTGTGCCCCGTCCGGGTGCCGTCCGCAAGCCGAGCGCCCGCGACGGGCCTAGCGTGGCAGCGTGAGCAGCCAGAGAGCCGCCGAGCGCGGCACCCCACCGGACGGCGCGCGCCCGGCGGTGCGCGGGGTGGGGGACGCCCTCGTGGCCGTGCTCGCCGCCGTCGCCGTGATGGCGGCCACCGCCGCCCTCGGCCTGTGGGCCGCGGGCGCGACCGCCCTTCCGGGCGGCGCCTTCCCGCGGATCGTCGCCGCCGTCGTCGTCATGGCGGCGGGCGGTGACGTCGGGATCGCGGGCGGCGCCGGCGACCTCGCCCGCACGGACGCCGAACTGACGGCGATGCCGCTGTCCGTGTCCCTCGTCGGCGCCCTCACCCTGGGAGCGGGCTTCGTCCGGCCGCTGCGGCACCGGGCCGTCGTCCCCGCGCGCGAGCTCCTCGCCCGGGTGGCGGCCACGGCCGTCCTCTGGCTGGTGGCGCTGGCCGTGCTCAGCGCCACGGCCCGGCACACCTTCACCGACCTGCTGCCGGCCGACTCGCCCGCCGACCTCTTCGGGGAGCTCCTCGACGCCTCGCCGACCATCGGCTTCCGCGCCGACACCGGCGTCACGCTCCTCTACGGCCTCCTCTGGGTGCTCGGCGTCCTCGCCGTGACGCTGCTGGTCTCCCGGCGCGCGCCGCTCCCGCCCCGCCTGCTGCGCTACCAGGAGCCGGTGCGTCCGGCGGCGTCCGCGATGCTCCTGCTGCTCCTCGCGTACGTCGTCGCCGGCCTCGTCGCGGGGCTGTTCGTGGCCGCCACGCGCGGTCACCCGGCCGACACCTTCGCCGTACTCCTCCTCGGCCTGCCGAACGTCGCGTGGCTCGCCCTGGGCCTGGGGATCGGCGGGTCCTGGGACGGCCGGGTCGACGGGCCGTTCGGCCTGCCCATGCCCCACGTCCTCGACCAGGTCCTGCGTGGCCCCCGGAACACCACCCTGGACGTGCGGTCGCTCGCCGCGCACGACGAGCGCGCGTGGTGGCTGCTGCCCGTGGCGGCGGTCCTCCTCCTCGTCGCCGGCTGGGTGACGGCGGTGCGCTCGCCGACCCGCACCCGGCCGTGGCGGCACGCGCTGCACCTCGCGGTGGCGTTCGCCCTCACCCTGCTCGTCGTGCTCCCGCTGACCCGGCTCGACGCGCGGCTCGGCCTGTCCCTGCTCGGCATCTTCGAGGTCGAGGACATCGGTGGGCACGTGGCCCTCCACCCGCACCTGTGGACGACTGCCGGCCTGGCACTGCTGTGGGGTGCGGTCGCCGGGCTCCTCGGCGGGCTCCTCGCGACCCGGGCACGACACCACGGCGAGGTCGACGGCCGGCCCGACCACCCCTCCGGGTGACCCCTGCCCGGCCGCCCGCCCCGCCACACGCCCCGCCCGCCCCGCCACACGCCCCGCCCGCCCGGCCCGGCCCACGCCCCCGCTCGGGCGCCGCTCACCCGCCGGGGCCGCCGCTCCCCGCCCGCGGCCCCGGCCCGGGCGCCGCGCCGTTCACCGCGGTGGGCCGCCGCCGCGGAACACCGGCAGCGCCCACTCCGGTGGCGCCGGCGGCGGGGGCGGCGGCCCGGCGGGCGGCGTCCCGCCCGGAAGGCTCCGCGCGCGGTCGCCCCCGCCGCCCGGCCGCTGCTCCAGCGCCACCCGCCGCAGTTCGGTCACGAACCTCAGACACGAGGCGTACCGGTCGTCCGGGGCCTTCGCCAGTGCCTTGGCGAGCACGTCGTCCACGCCCGGCGCCAGGCCCGGGCGCTCCCCGCTCAGCGGCGGCGGCGGGTCGTACTGGTGCGCCCACAGCAGCGCCATGTCGTCGTCCCGGCGGAACGGCGGGGCGCCCGCCAGCGTCTCGTACACCACGCACCCGAGGCTGTACACGTCGCATCGGCCGTCGACCGGCCGCCCGGAGATCTGCTCCGGCGCCACGTAGTCGAGGGTCCCGACGAACTGGCCCACGCTGGTGAAGCCGGTCAGCGACAGGGACTTCTTCGTCAGCCCGAAGTCCGTGAGGTACACGTGCTCGGGCCGGTCGCTGTCCGTGCCCTCGGCGACGAGGACGTTGCCCGGCTTGACGTCCCGGTGCACCAGGTCGTGGGCGTGCGCCGCGTCCAGCGCCGAGGCCACCTGCACCGCGATGCGCACCGCGGCGGCGACCGGCAGCGGGCCGGTGCGGTCCAGCAGCGCCCGCAGGTCCTGCCCGGGGACGTAGCGCATCGCGATGTACAGCAGCCCCTCCGTCTCGCCCGCCTCGAAGACCGGCACGATGTTCGGGTGGTCGATGGCGGCGGCCACGCGCGACTCGTGCGCGAACCGCCGGCGGAACGTGTCGTTGCGCGCCAGTTCCGGCGCGAGGAGCTTCAGCGCCACCGTCCGGCCGAGCCGCAGGTCCGTCGCCCGGTACACCACGGCCATGCCGCCGCGGCCGATCTCCGCCTCGATCCGGTACTCGGCGACCTGCCGGCCCACGAGCCCCGAGGCCCGCCCGGCGGGCAGCCCCGCGTCCGGGTCCATCAGCCGTCACCCGCCGGCGCGTCCCCGCCCCCGGCGCCCGGCGCGCGCCCGGGAGGCCGGGCGACCGCCCGGGTGGGCTGGGCCGCCGACGGATCCACCGACCGGTCCGCCGGGTCCCGCGCGCGCCGACCCTGCGCCTCCGGCCCGGGCGCGTACGCACCGTCGGCGCCGTACGTACCGTCGGTACTGTCCTTACCGTCCGAGCCGTCCTTACCGTCCGAGCCGTCCGAGCCGTCCGAGCCGGCGCTGGGGTCCGGGCCGTGCCGGCCGTCCGGGTCGTCGGGGGTGCCCGGTCCGGTGATGCGGACGGGGCCTCCGGCGCCGCCCGGCCCCTCGGGCAGCGGCACCACCTGCGTCGGTTCGGGCGCGGCACCGGGCACCGCCGGGCCGGTCGCCACCACGCGGGTCGGCTCGTGACCGGCGCCCGGCCCGGGCGCCGCGCCCACCGCCGGCACGCCCGGCGGCGGGGTCACCGGCGGGCTCGCCGGCCGGGCCACCGAGGGGGTGAGCGACGGGGCGGCCGCCCCGGCGTACTCGGCGAGCCGGGAGCCGTCGCAGTACAGCCAGCGCTCGTGCCCGGCGTCGTACAGCCACATCGCCTCGCCGTCGACGACCACCCCGATCCGCAGCCCGCCCGTGTTCCGCCGGAACCGCTCGCCGTCCGAGCGGCCCGCGGCCAGGTCCTCGACGGCCCGCCGGTACCGGCCCAGCGACTCCTCCGCCCGGGTGAGCAGCGGCCGCGGATCGGCGGCGCGGGCGGTGTCGCGCGCCGCCGCGGGCGGGTCCTCCGGCACGGACACCAGCAGCCGCCCGTCCACCCACGCCGCCCAGCCGTTGGCGCACAGGACCCGCGCCCAGTCGCCCGTGCGCTCCAGGAGCCGCACCGGCAGGAACGGATCGAGCGGTACCGTCGGGCGGGCCGTGTCCGGCGACTCCCACGTCGCCATCCCGTGGCGCGGCACCACGTGCGTAGGGCGGAAGTCCCGGACGGCCGGCTCGTCGGCGGGGACGGCGGCAGAGGCCATGGGGCGCCTACTTTCGCATGATCACCGGTTCGTGGCGGCGCAGCAGCCGCACCACCACGAAGCCGAGGACGACGGCGAGCGCCACGAGCGCGCCCATGTCGAGGAGCCAGGCCGACAGCGTGTGGTCGAACAGCGGGTCCTGGGCCCGCTCGCCCGGCACCGTCGCCCCGAGGTCGACCGTCGCCGCCATCGCGGCGAACGCCCACCGGGAGGGCACCAGCCACGCCAGCTGCTCCAGGACGGGCGTGCCGCGCACCGACAGCAGCGCCCCGCAGAAGACCACCTGCACGATCGCGAGGAGGACCAGCAGCGGCATGGTGACCTCCTCCTTGCGCACCAGGGCGGAGACGAAGAGGCCGAGCATCATCGCCGTGAACGACAGCGCCGCCACGGCCACCGCCACCTCCACGAGCGGCGGCAACAGCACACCGCGCCCGTCGGGCACGCCCATCGGCACGCCGACGAGCGCGACCAGCGTCAGCACGACGGCCTGCACGACCGTGACCAGCCCGAGCACGGTCACCTTCGACATCAGGTACGCCGACCGGGACAGGCCGACGGCCCGTTCCCTCCGGTAGATGGTCCGCTCCTTCACCAGCTCCCGCACGGCGTTGGCCGCGCCGGTCAGCACGCCGCCCACGCACAGGATGAGCAGCACGTTCAGCGTGGACTCCGCACCGAGCCGCCCCTCGGACAGCGCCCGGGCCATCGCGCCCATCACGAACGGCAGCGCCACCATGATCGCCAGGAATGTGCGGTCGGCGCTCAACGCGGCCGCGTACCGCCGCACGAGGGTGCGCCACTGGGCGCCCCAGCTCTGCGGCTTGGGCGGCGGCGCCGGGGGCGGCGCGGCCGCTCCGGGGGAGTCCGGGACGGGGCGCC
The DNA here is from genome assembly GCF_024600715.1 of Streptomyces changanensis. NCBI lineage: Bacteria > Bacillati > Actinomycetota > Actinomycetes > Kitasatosporales > Streptomycetaceae > Streptomyces > Streptomyces changanensis. The sequence continues at coordinate 372,680 of NZ_CP102332.1, read as the reverse complement.
GCATCGCGGCCTCGACGTACCGCTCGTGGTACGCGGAGGCGCGGAACCTCCCCGCCCAGTCCTGCTCCCGGTCGTTCTCGAACGCCTCGAACGCCTCCGGCCACTGTGCGCAGCCGAAGTAGTCGAGCGCCTCGCCGGGCGGCCCGTAGTAGGCGATCCGGCCGCCCGGCGCGAGGACGAGCAGCCGGTCGCAGACGTCCAGGCTGAGCACGCTGTGGGTGACGACGACGACGGTCCGCCCGTCGTCGGCGAGCCCGCGCAGCATGTGCATCACCGACCGGTCCATGCCCGGGTCCAGGCCGGACGTCGGCTCGTCGAGGAAGAGCAGCGACGGCTTGGTGAGCAGCTCCAGGGCGACGCTCACCCGTTTGCGCTGGCCGCCCGAGAGGCTGTGCACGGGTTGCCCGGCCCGCTGGTCCAGGCCCAGTTCGCGCATCACCTCGTCGACCCTGGCCCGGCGTTCGGCCGGGCGGGTGTCCTGCGGGAAGCGGAGCTCCGCCGCGTACCCGAGGGCGCGCCGCACGGTCAGCTGGAGGTGCAGGATGTCGTCCTGCGGGACGAGGCCGATGCGCTGGCGCAGCTCGGCGTACTGCCGGTACAGGTCCCGCCCGTCGTACAGGACGGTGCCCCGGTCGGCGGGGCGCAGCCCGGTCAGGGCGTTCAGCAGCGTCGACTTCCCCGCGCCGCTGGGGCCGACCACGCCGAGGAGGGTGCGCTCCCCGACGGGGAACGACACCCCGTCGAGCAGGGTCCTGCCGCCGTCGACGGTCACGGCCAGCTCCTGCACGTCGAGGGAGACCTCGCCGGTGTCGGTGTACTCCACCAGCCGGCCGCCGACGACGCAGTACGCCCGGTGGCCGATGCCGATGATGTCGTCGGCCGTCACGCGGGCGTCGTCGACCGGGTGGCCGTTGAGGTACGTGCCGTTGTGGCTGCCCAGGTCGTGGATGCGGTACGTGCCGTCCGGCAGCGAACGCAGTTCCGCGTGGTGCCGGGAGACCACCAGGTCGTCCACGACCACGTCGTTGTCGGCGCTGCGGCCGATGCGGACGGCCCGCGACGGCAGGGGGCGTACGGAGGTGGGGCGCCGGAAGGTGCCGGTGGCGCCCGGCAGTGAGACCGACGACGGACGGGCCGCGGACCCCGGCCGGGCGGCGCCCGGCTCCGGATGCCCCGGCTTCGGACGCCCCGGTTCGGCCGGTCCCGGCTCGGGCTCCGCGACGACGGGCCCGGGCTCGGGCCCCTCGAAGGCGGGGAGCGGCGGCGGCACCGGCGGCGGGGCGGCGGGCCGAGGCGGCGCGGGGTCGGGATCGGGCGGCACGGAGGGCGGCCCCGGCGCCGCCGCGGGCGCGTCCGCGGCGGACACCGTCGCCAGGGGCCCGTCCGCCGGGTGGCCGAACCGCAGGGTGGTGCCGGGCCCGACCTCGTGCGCGGCGCCGACCCGCGCCCCGCCGGCGAACGTGCCGTTGGTGCTGCCCTCGTCGTACACCGTCCACCGGCCGTCCTCCGGTCGGAAGACGGCGTGGTGCCAGGAGACACGGACGTCCGCCAGCGCGATGTCGCTGGCGGGGTCGCGCCCGACGCGGTAGTCGCGGTCGGGACGCAGCACCGTGAGGTGCCCGCCGACCTCGACGACCAGCTCGGGTGCGGTAGGCATGCCGGGCCGCTCTCCCATGAGGGAATTTTATCTTTCCGTCCCGGAATGCGCCTGATGCGCTGTTTGTGCGAGGGGGTCCCCGGGGAACGCGAACACGGAACCCGACACGTGACAGGAGGCCCCCGTGCCGCACGAGCAGACGCCGCGCCCCGACCCCACGACCGCCCACCCGCGTCCCGACTACCCCGAACAGCAGCAGGAGCACCCCGGCCGCACCGAGGAGATGAGCCCGCGCCCCGACCACGGCGAGGAGTCCTACCGCGGCAGCGGCCAGCTCAAGGACCGCGTCGCCCTCGTGACCGGCGGCGACTCCGGCATCGGCCGCGCCGTCTGCCTCGCCTTCGCCCGCGAGGGCGCCGACGTGCTCTTCGCGCACCTCCCGGAGGAGGCCGAGGACGCCCGGGAGACCGCCCGGCTCATCGAGGACGCGGGCCGCAAGGCCGTCGCCGTGCCGTGCGACATCCGCGACGAGGAGGCGTGCCGGGCCCTCGTCGACCGGGCCGTCACCGAGTTCGGCCGCATCGACGTGCTGGTCAACAACGCCGCCTACCAGATGGCGCAGCAGGAGGGGATCGAGGCCATCCCCACCGAGCAGTTCGACCGGGTCATGAAGACGAACCTGTACGGCATGTTCTGGATCACCAAGGCCGCCCTCCCGCACATCCCGGCGGGCGGCTGCGTCATCAACAGCGCTTCCGTCCAGGCGTACAAGCCGAGCCCGCCGCTGCTCGACTACGCCATGACCAAGGGCGCCATCGTCACCTTCACCCAGGGGCTCGCGCAGGACCTCGCCCCGCGCGGCATCCGTGTCAACGCCGTGGCGCCCGGGCCCGTGTGGACGCCGCTGATCCCGGCGACCATGCCGGACACGTCGGAGTTCGGCAAGCAGTCGCCCCTCGGGCGGGCCGCGCAGCCGGTCGAGATGGCACCCGCGTACGTCTTCCTGGCCTCGCCGGGGGCGAGCTACATCACCGGCGACATCGTCAACGCCACCGGCGGCACGCCGCTGCCCTGAGCCGGGCGTCCGGTCGTTCGCCGGACCGGTCCCGCCGGACCGGTCCGGCACGGCCGCGGTCCGGCGCCGGTGTCCCCTCGTCCGGTGTCCCCCCGTCCGGTACGGCGGGCCGGGCGGCGGGCCGGCGAGGACCGCGGATCGGGCGTCAGGCGCGCCGTCGGCCGCCGTGGCGGCGGAGCCGGTCCCTGAGCCGGTGCCCGCCGGTTCCCCCCGGACCCCCGTCGGCCTGCGCGCCGCGTTCCCGCTTCCACAGGGCGGCGCGTCCGCGGAGCCCGGACGGCCACTTCCTCGTGTCGCGCGGCTCCACGTACGGCTCCTCCGTGGGCGGCAGGCCACCGCGGATGGCCCGCTGCCGGGCCAGCTCGGCGTTGAGCTCCAGGCCCAGCAGGACCGCCAGGTTGGAGAGCCAGAGCCAGACCAGGAAGACCACCACACCGGCCAGCGTCCCGTACGTCTTGTTGTACGCGCCGAAGTTGGCGACGTACAGGGCGAGGCCGCCGGACGTCAGCAGCCACAGGAAGACCGCGAGCACGCTGCCGGGGCCGAGCCAGCGGAGACCGGGCCCCCGCACATTGGGCGCGCGCCAGTACAGCAGCGCCACCATCAGCACCACGAGCACCACCAGCACCGGCCACTTGGCGATGTCCCACGTGACCACGGCGGCCTCGCCGGCGCCGATCGCCTCCCCGGCGCGCCGCGCGACCGGCCCGGTGAAGACCACGATCACCGCGCTGACCGCCAGCAGCACCATGAGCACCAGGGTGAGGAAGACCCGCAGCGGCGTCAGCTTCCACACCGGCCGGCCCTCCGGCAGGTCGTACACGGTGTTGGCCGCGCGGATGAACGCCGCCACGTACCCCGACGCCGACCAGACGGCCGCCACCAGGCCCACGATCGCCATGACCCCGCTCGTGGACCCGCTGCCCTGCAACTGCCGTACCGCGTCGCTCAGCAGGTCCCGCACGGCGCCGGGCGCCAGCCCGCCCAGGTTGTCCAGTACCGACCGGGTGGCCGAGTCGCCGACCACGCCCAGCAGGGAGACCATAACGAGCAGGGCGGGGAAGACCGACAGGACGCCGTAGTAGGTCAGCGCGGCGGCCCGGTCGGGCAGCTCGTCGTCGAAGAACTCCTTGGCCGTGCGCTTGAGTACCGTTCGCCACGAGCGGGCGGACAGGTCCGCCGGCCCTCCGCCAGGGTTCGTCATACGGGCAAGGGTTACCCGGTACGGGTAGCTCAACCAGGCCGCCGGCGGCTGCCGCGCGGCCGTGACGAGAGAGGACCTCCATGCCCATCGCGACGGTGAACCCCGCGACCGGTGAGACGCTCGAGACCTTCCGGCCGCTCGGACCCGACGGGATCGAGGAGCGGCTGGCCGCCGCCGACCGCGCGTTCCGCGCCTACCGCACCACCGGCTTCCCCGAACGCGCGGCGCTGCTGCGCCGTGCGGCCGACCTGCTGGAGGCGGACGTGCCGGAGATCGCCCGGACCGTCACCACCGAGATGGGCAAACCGGTGACGGCGGCCCGTGCCGAGGCGGCCAAGTGCGTCAAGGCCATGCGCTGGTACGCCGACCGCGCCGAGGAACTCCTCGCCGACGAGCGGCCCGACGACGCGGACGTGCGCGACGCGGGGGCGACCGCCGCCCGGGTGCACTACCGGCCGCTCGGCCCCGTCCTGGCCGTCATGCCGTGGAACTTCCCGCTGTGGCAGGTCGTGCGGTTCGCCGCGCCCGCCCTGATGGCCGGCAACACCGGGCTGCTGAAGCACGCGTCGAACGTCCCTCGCACGGCCCTGTACCTGGAGGAGCTGTTCCGCAGGGCGGGCTACCCCGAGGGGGTCTTCCAGACGCTGCTCACCGGTTCCGACGCCGTCGAGGGCGTCCTGCGCGACCCGCGCGTCGCCGCGGCCACCCTCACCGGCAGCGAGGCCGCGGGCCGCGCCGTCGCCGCCGTCGCGGGCGACGAGGTGAAGAAGACGGTGCTGGAGCTGGGCGGCAGCGACCCCTACCTCGTCCTGCCCTCGGCCGACATCGCCCGCGCGGCCGCGACGGCCGTCACGGCCCGCGCCCAGAACAACGGCCAGTCGTGCATCGCCGCGAAGCGCTTCATCGTGCACACGGACGTCTACGACGACTTCGTGGAGCGGTTCACCGCCGGGATGGCCGCCCTGGAGGTGGGCGACCCGCTGGAGGAGTCCACCGAGGTCGGCCCGCTCGCCACCGAGCGCGGGCGCGCGGACCTGGAGGAACTGGTCGACGACGCCGTGGGGCGCGGCGCCGAGGCCCGCTGCGGGGGCCGCCGCCCGCGGGACCTGGAGCGGGGCTGGTACTACGAGCCGACGGTCCTCACCGGCGTGACGCCCGCCATGCGCGTCCACCAGGAGGAGACGTTCGGACCGGTCGCCGCCGTCTACCGCGCCGAGGACCTGGACGAGGCGCTGCGCATCGCCAACGACTCGCCGTTCGGGCTGAGCTCCAACGTCTGGACGAGGGACGAGGCCGAGGTGGCGCACTGCGTGCGCGAGCTGGAGGCGGGCGGCGTCTTCGTCAACGGGATGACCGCCTCGCACCCGGCGCTGCCGTTCGGCGGGGTCAAGCGGTCCGGGTACGGCCGTGAGCTGGCGGGCCACGGCATCAAGGAGTTCTGCAACGCCACGACGGTCTGGCAGGCGGACTGACCCCCGCCGGACGGCAGACGGCGCCGACGGCCGGACGGCGCCGAGGGCCCGCGGGGCGGTCACCCGACGGTGGCCGCCCCCCGCCGACCCTGTGAGGCCCGGACCTCCGCCGCCCTCACGGCGGTCGGGCCGCAGCGGAGGGCCGGACCTCACAGGGGTACGACCACCTCGTCCGACGGGGGCGGCGGGGGAGGGGCCCGTCGCCGAAGGGCCGGCCGCCCAGTTCCTCGCGGTGGTGCGGGGAGCGCCAGCCCCGCAGGTCCGGTCCGCGCGGCACGATCCCCGTGGGGTTGATGTGCTCGTGCACCCGGTAGTAGTGGCGTTTGATGTGGTCGAAGTCCACGGTGTCGCCGAACCCGGGCGTCTGGAACAGGTCCCGCGCGTAGGCCCACAGCACCGGGTCCTCGGTCAGCTTGGTGCGGTTGCACTTGAAGTGCCCGTGGTACACGGCGTCGAACCGGACCAGCGTCGTGAACAGCCGTACGTCGGCCTCCGTGAGGGTGTCGCCGACCAGGTAGCGGCGGGTCGCCAGGTGGTCCGAGAGCTGGTCGAGCCGCGCGAACAGCCGGGCGTACGCCTCGTCGTAGGCGTCCTGCTCCGTGGCGAACCCGGCCTCGTAGACGGCGTTGTTGACGTCCCGGAAGATGTCGTCCATGAGCGCGTCGATCTCGTCGCGCAGGTGCTCGGGGTACAGATCGGGGGCGCCCGGCCGGTGCAGCGCGGTCCACTCCGTCTCCAGGTCGAGGGTGAGGCGCTGGTAGTCGTTGGTGACGAGGCGGCCGCTCGGCACGTCCACGACCGCCGGGACGCTCACGGCCTCCGCCCGCTCCGGGTCGCGGGCCTCGTACGCCTCGGCCAGGTACCGGATGCCCAGCACCGGGTCGCGTCCGTCGGGGTCGAGCGTGAACCGCCAGCTCCGGTCGTCCTGCACCGGGTCCGCGACGCCGAGCGACAGGGCCTCCTCCAGCCCGAGCAGCCGCCGCACCACCAGCGACCGGCTCGCCCAGGGGCAGGCGCGGCTCACCACCAGCCGGTAGCGTCCCGCCTCCACGGGCCAGCCGTCCTCGCCGTCTGCCGTGATGCGGTCGGTGAAGCGCCCGGGGGCGCGCCGGAACCGTCCCTCGTCTGCCATGCACCGCGGGTACCCGTCCCGCACGGCCCGAAGCCGCCCGGTCCCGCCCGGGAGCCGGCCCGGGGCCGGCCGGAAGGTGCCCGAGGACCCGCCGCACTCTCCCGGGCCGGCCGCACCTCCCGGACCCTGGGCCGAAGCCGAAGCCGAAGCCGAAGCCGAAGCCGAAGCCGAAGTCGAAGTCGAACCCAGCCGAGTCGAGCCAGGTCGGTGCGATCCGCACCGCCGAACCGCACCGAACCGCACGGCACTGCACCGCACCAATCCGGGCCGGCCGGGCGGGCGGGCCGGTCGTGAGCCCCCCGTCAGCCCCTGGCCCGCAGGGGCCGCAGCCGTCCCCCGGAGTGGTGCTCCCCGGCGCGGAACGGCAGGATCAGCAGCCGGGCGCGGGGCGCCGCCATGGGCTGCGCGGCGCACACGGTGATCCACCCGGGACCGTGCTCGGCGTGGTGCACCGGGCGCTCGCTCCCGTCGGGGTGGACGTACGCCCTCGCGGACTCGTACACGCGCGCGGCCGGCGGGTCGTCGAGCACCTCCTTCTCGATGCCGCACAGCGTCGGGTCCTCCGGGTCCGCCGCGATGGCGGCGCGCAGCTGTGGCAGGACGAGCGGCGCCCACGAGGTCTCCCAGTGCCGCAGCACCGACCGGGCCTCCGGCTCGACCGTCATCCACCGCATCACGTTGGCCGGCACCCGGCGGCCGGGAAAGAGCGCGGCGAACGGCTCGTTGTACGCCAGCAGGTTCCACGACCGATCACTGATGTACGCCATGTGGGTGACGCCGTCGAGGGCAAGTTGCCACGTGCCGGGGACCGCCTCGCCGGCCCGCGCGTTCAGCGGGTGCGGCGGGTCCTGGCCGAGGGCGTACCGCCACAGGGCCACCCACTCGTGCTCGTTCATGCCGAGCAGCCGCGCCACGTCCTCCAGCAGGTCCACCGGCGGGTTGGCGTACCGGCCCGACTCCAGGCGGCCGTACGTGTCCGGCGCCCGGTGCAGCAGCTGGTCGATCTGCGCCTGCGACAGGCCCGGGGCCCGCCGGCCCTGCCGGGCGGGGCGCGACAGCCCATGGCTCTCAGGTGCGATCAGGGCACGGCGCTCCCGCAGCAGGAAACGCAGGGCGACCTTGTCCAAGACGGGTCCCTCCCCCAGAGGGACGGCCGCCCGGTGGTCGTCGGTCGGCGGCCGTCGCGGCGAACGGTGTGGCGGTTCAGCGGTGCGGCGCCGGTTCCGGTGCGTGGGCTGCCGGGCCGTGGGCGGTCGGGGGGTGGCGGGTGGCGGGGGCGGGAGCGGGGCGTTGCATCGGGGGGCGTCCGTTCATGGGCATGCGGAAGGGACGGCACCCACCACCGCCCTCCACGGGGCGCGGGGCGTGGGCAGCCGCACCGGTACGCTGACCCGTCGTGCGCCGGCGATCAAGTGCCCACGTGGTGCGTACCTGCGCACGGCGCACACACGCAGTCGCGAACGGGGGCAGAGATGGGCGAAAGGGATGGTACGGCTCACCCGGCGGGTCCGTTGTCAGAGGCCGCCAGAGCGCTCTACGCGCGGGTCACCCGGGGGGAGCCCGTCGGGCCGGGGGATGCCGACGCGCTGGCCGAACTGGTCGGGTGGCGGCTCGTGACCGTCGACCCGGACGGGCCCGGCCCGCCGATCGCCCTGGATCCGCAGGAGGCCGGCCGCCGCAGGCTCGACGAGGAACTGCGCGACATGGCCGCCCGCGCCGCCCGGATCGCCGCCATCCCCGGCGTCAGCGACGAGCTGGGCCTGCACTTCGAGCGGGCCAAGTGGCGCGCCGGCAGCGGCAGCGAGTTCCTCGCCGGCCGGGAGCAGGTGTCCGCGCGCATCGGGGAGGCGGTGGACCGGGCGGAGAGCGAGGTCCTCACGGCGCTGCCCGCCGGGCCCGCCTGCCCCGACCTCCTCGACGACGCCACCGTCCGCGCCTCCCGCGCGCTCGCCCGCGGCGTGCGCCTGCGGACCCTGTTCGGCGACGGCGTGCGCGACGACGCGGCGGCCCGCGCCTGGGCCAGCGTCATGTCCGGGCGGGGGACGCGTTTCCGCACCCTCCTCGCCCCGTTCCAGCGGTGCGTCATCGTCGACCGGCGCCAGGCGTTCATCTCCGACCACGTCGTCGGGGGCGACCCCGAGCGGACCGCCTGGCACGTCATGGACCGGGCGTTCGTCGCCTTCGTCGCGGAGGGGTTCGAGGACGCGTGGCGCCGCGCGGACGTCTGGCACGGCGACCCGCGCCGCGCCGCGACCGACGACGGCACCGGTGCGCTGACGGACCGCCAGCGCGAGATCCTCATCGACACGGCCGCCGGCGTGGACCAGCGCATCACCGCCCGCCGGCTCAACATCGGCCTGCGCACCCTCACCAAGGAGCTGGGCCGGCTCCGCGCCCGCTGGGGCGCCACCACCCTCGCCGCCCTCGCCTACCAGTGGGCCCTCTCCCCGGAGCGCCTGGGGGCGGCCGACACCGGTGGGGCGGGCGGTGACCAGGGCGAACGGGGGGACGGGAGCGGCGACCCGACCGGGTGACCCCACGCGCCCGGTCGGTTTTTAAATGAAAAAGCATCAGAGGAAAAACGGGCCGGGGCTGCTGCATCCTGGAGGAGGTCGGGAGGTCAACCGGCCCTTCGAGGAGCGCCGAGACTCCACGGAGCCGTTATTACGGGGGTCGTTATCCGCGCCTCATGCCAGAACCGGGCAGAGCAGGGCACGGGCAGCGTGTCCTGCCGGGCATCGTGCGGATACCGCAAGGTCACTGCCAGGGCCTTCCGGACGCAAAACCGATCCTCTCGGTACGTCCCCCGTGATACGGCCTCCCCCTCGGCGCCCGCGCCCGCCCCGGCCCCGCAGTGCGCGTCCGTTCCGTCGTACGCCCCGGCCCCGCTGTACGCCCCGGTCCCGCGCCTCACACGGGTGGTGTCCGGGTCCGCGTCCACTCCAGGAGCTCCGCCGCCGACCAGGTGGTGACCACCCGCTCGGCCGGGACGCCGCACTCCTCCGCCCGCGCGCACCCGAGGATCTGCCAGTCCAGCTGCCCCGGCGCGTGGGCGTCCGTGTCGATCGCGAAGTACGCCCCCGACGCCACCGCGAGGCGCAGGAGGCGACGCGGCGGGTCGAGCCGCTCCGGGCGGCTGTTGATCTCCACCGCGGTACCGGCCTCAGCGCACGCCGCGAAGACCCGCTCCGCGTCGAACTCCGACTCCGGCCGGCGCCCCGACACCAACCGTCCCGTGCAGTGCCCCAGCACGTCCACCAGCGGGTCGGAGACGGCCCGCACCATCCGCCGGGTCATCGCCGGCGCGTCCATCCGCAGCTTCGAGTGGACCGACGCCACCACCACGTCCAGCCGGTCGAGCAACTCCGGTTCCTGGTCCAGCGACCCGTCGGGCAGGATGTCGCACTCGATCCCCGTCAGCAGCCGGAACGGCGCCCAGCGCGCGTTCAGCTCGGCGACCACGTCGAGCTGTTCGCGCAGTCGCTCGGCCGACAGGCCGCGCGCCACGGTCAGCCGGGGCGAGTGATCCGTCAGGACCGCCCACTCGTGACCGAGCCCCGCCGCGGTACGCCCCATCTCCTCGATCGGGCTGCCGCCGTCCGACCAGTCCGAGTGCAGGTGGCAGTCGCCCCGCAGCAGGGCCCGCAGCTCCGCGCCGGCCCCGCTCGCCGGCCGCTCCGCCTCCTCCTCCAGCCGCCGCAGGTAGGCGGGCACCTCCCCGTCCAGCGCCTCGCGCACCACCTGCGCCGTCTTCGGGCCGATCCCCCGCAGCGCCTCCAGCGTCCCGGCCCGCGCCCGCTCGGCCACCTCCCGCGCGTCCAGCGCGCGCAGCGCCCCCGCCGCCGTGCGGAAGGCCCGCACCCGGTACGAGGGGGCCAGTGACCGCTCCAGCAGGAAGGCGATCCGTTCCAGCGCCTCCACCGGCTCCACCCGTTCCATCACGGCACCACCCTCGCGCCGTCCCGCCCGGCGACCGGGCCGATCTCGCACCACACGGCCTTGCCCTCGCCCCGCGGCTCCACCCCCCAGCGCGCCGCCAGCGCGTCGAGCAGCAGCAGCCCCCGCCCCGACGTCGCCGCCTCACCCGGGGTGCGCCGCCGGGGCCAGGCGCTGGACCGGTCCTGGACCGCCAGCCGCACGCGGCGCACCGGCTCCGGCAGGACCTCCAGGGTGAGCACCGCGCCGCCCTCGGTGTGCAGCAGCACGTTGCCCAGCAGCTCGCCGGTGAGCAGCTCCGCGTCGTCGGCGTACTCCCGCATCCCCCAGTCGCGCAGCGCCCGCCGCACCACCGCCCGTGCCTCCGAGAGCCCCTCCGGGTCGGCCTGGTGGATGTACTGGTGGATGCGCGGGGCCCGCGTCGTCCCCGGGTCCGGGCTGCGCCGCAGCACCAGCAGCGCCACGTCGTCACCCGCGCCCCACCGTTCCCAGAACCGCTGCGACAGGTGGTCGGCGAGCGCCTCCGCGCCCGGCGGACCCGCGCCGATCGCCTCCGCCAGCGCCTCCATGCCCTGCCCGATGTCCGTGCCCGGCTCCTCGACGAGGCCGTCGGTGCACATCACCAGCGTCTCGCCCGGCACGAGGTCGAGCCGTGTCTCGGGGTACTCCTCGTCCCCGAAGACCGACGCGATGCCGAGCGGCAGCCCGCCCTGGAGCTTCGGCGACCCGACGCGGCCGTCGGTGTGCCGGATCAGCGGCCCCAGGTGCCCCGCCCGTACCGCACGGGCGGTGCCGCTGCCCAGGTCGACCTGGGCGTACGTGCAGGTCGCGAACCGCTCCGTGTCCAGCTCGGCCAGGAAGCGGGAGGCCCGGGCGAGCACCGTCGACGGCGCGTGGCCCTCACCGGCGTACGCCCGCAGCGCGATGCGCAGCTGACCCATGATCGCCGCCGCGTGGGTGTCGTGGCCCTGTACGTCCCCGACGACGATCCCGACGCGTCCCTTCGGCAGCGGGATGACGTCGTACCAGTCGCCGCCGACCTGTCGGCCGCTCCACGCGGCGTGGTACCGCACCGCGATCTCGCCGCCGCGGATCTCCGGGATGCGGCGCGGCAGCATCGTCGCCTGGAGGCCCGTGGCGAGCTCCCGCTCCTCGTCGAAGAGGATGGCCCGCTGGAGCGACTGGGCGACGATCGCCGCGAGGCCCAGCGTGAGGTTCCGCTCGTCGGCGGTGAACGTCGTGTGCCGCCGGTACAGCAGGGCCATGCCGCCCAGCGTGCGCGCCTGCGCGACCAGCGGCAGGTACGCCGCCGCCCGGAACGGCAGCCGCCCGGCGTGCGGGGCGAGCAGGGGATAGCCCTGGATCAGCTCCTGGAAGGCGCTCGTGAACAGCGGCCGTCCGCTCAGCACGGTCTCGTGCAGCGGGAGCCCCTCCTCCAGGCGGCGCAACCGCAGGTCGTCCAGGACGTCGAGGGACTCCCCGCTCAACGCGATGATGTTCAGCGAGCCGTTCTCCACCAGACCCAGCGCCAACCCGTCGGCGCCCAGCCGCGCGAGCCCCCCGGGCCCGGTGAGCGCCGCCGTCACGTCGTCCACGGTCACCGCCCGCGACAGCGCGCGCGTCGACCGCTCCACCATGTCGGTCTGGCGCTTGCGGCGCTTCTCCAGCTCCCGCACGAACTCGGAGTGGGTGACCTCGGAGGTCGCGTCGCGGACGATCCCGACGATCCGGTGCGCCCGGCCGTCGCGGGTCCGCAGGATGCGCGCCTGCACGTGCGTCCACTGCTCGGAGCCGTCGTCGCGCTCCAGCCGGAAGTACGCGGCGTACGAGGACCGGCCGCTGGTCAGGGCGTCGCGGATCACGGTGTCCAGCCGCTCCCGCTCCGGCTGGTCGAGCCGGCGCACCAGGGTCGCCGGCCGCGCGTCGAACGTCTCGGGCGCCTGCCCGAACACCAGCAACCCGGCGTCGTCCACGTCGATGGTGCCCGCGTCCACGTCCCAGTCGAAGCTGCCGGTGCGGTTCATGGCGAGCCGCTCGGTCGGCTGGATCTCGCCGCCGTGCTCCCGCTCCGCGCCGAGTGCCCGGTTGTCCGTCATCCCCCTCATTGTCGAGCCCGGCCCCGGCGAACGCCAAGGCATCGGTGGGCGCGTCGGGCCGACCGGGTGGCGGACGCTCCCGGCGGACCGCCACCCGGTCGCCCGCGGGGTGCGGGCCCGACCGGTCCGCCGGTCCGCCGGCCCGCCGGGCGGCTCGGCGACCCGCCGGCCCGGTCAGCCGGGGGCCGGTCGGTCAGCCGGCCGCGAACGGGCCCCAGCCGCCGGCCCCGGGCGGGAACTGGTACGTCGGCACGCCCCGCGCGGCGCTGGTGGAGAAGGGCCGCCCCCGGTCGTCCAGCCGGAGCGTGCCGCTGCGGCCGCCGCTGCTCCACTCCAGCTCCAGGTACCAGCGCACGTGGCGGGCGCTCGTGTGCGCGGTGATCTTCAGCACCTGCGGGTCGTCGCGGGACACCGTGTACGGGAAGTCCGAGGCGGGCAGGAAGCGGTCGCCCTGGTACCCGGCCACCGGCACCGGGCGCGGCCGGGCCGCGTCCAGGTTGACGTCGTGGCCCTGCAGCCGCGCCTCCCCGCCGCAGCCGACGCCCATCACGTAGGCGTTGCCGGGCAGCGGCTGCGACGTCTCCACCGTCCGCACGTGCAGCGCCTTGAGGACGACGGTCTCGTCGCCGACCCCCTGGAGCGACACGCCGATCACCATCTCCCCGCCGGGTGCCCCGCCCAGGGCGGTCACCCAGCCGCGGGCCCCCTGCTCGGACGGCGGAGGCGGCATCCCGGCCGGCGGCCGGTCCACGACGTAGACCTGACTGCACGGGTCCTTCCAGACGTACGGGTCGACGTCGGCCGTCAGCGGCACGGCGGGCACCTGCCGGACGCCGGCGCCCCCCGGCGCCGCACCGCCCCCGCCGGAACCGCCGGGCCCGCCGGGTCCGCCGGGAGAGGGGCGGGCGGGCGCCGTACCGCCGACGGGCGCGGAGGCGGCGGCCGGGGGCGAGGTCGCGGGCCGCCGGGCGGGGGTCGTCGGGCCGGCGCCGGGGCGGGCGTGGGTGGAGGGCGCGGCGGAGCCCTCCACCACGGTGGGCACGTCCGGGCCGGCGGGGGAGGGGAGCGAGCGGTGGGTCAGCGCGACGGCGGCGCCGGACACCGCGAGGACGGCCGTCCCCGCCACGGCGGCCAGCAGCCGTACGCGTCGGCGGCGGCCCGCCGCGTGGTCGGGGCGCTCCGGCGGGGCCGCTTCCGGTTGCCGTCCTGCGCGCGCCTCCGCTTCCGGCCCGCTCGCGGTACCGTCGGCCCGGTTCTCGCCGGCCGGGGATCGCTCGCCGTCGGCGAGGGCGCCCCCGGACGCGGGCGGCGCGGGCGTCGGGTCCGGAGCCGGTACGGGGGCCGGCGCCCCTTCCGGCCGGGGTCCCGCTGCCCGGGCCGGCGCGGGCCCCGGAGCCGACGCCGCCTCCGGGCCGGACGCCGGTCCCGCTGTCGGCCCCGTCGTGGCTGCCGGCTTCGGGTCCGTCCCGGACGCCGCCTCCGGCCCCGCCCCGGGTTCCGCCTCCGGCCCCGCCCCGGGTTCCGCCTCCGGCCCCGCCCCGGCTTCCGGTACCGGCGCCGGGCCCCGGTCCGGTAGCGCGGCGGGCGCCGTCGCGGTGCCCACGGGCGGCACGGACGGCTCGGCGGCGGCCGACGCGGCGGCCTTGGCCCGGCGCCGTGCCTCGTCCGCCACGATCCAGCTCCGGTGCAGCCGCAGCAGCTCCTCGCGGTCCGCCCCGCACAGTCGCGCCAGCCTCTCGACGGGGGCGAACTCCGTCGGCACCGCGTCCCCGTTGCAGTACCGGTGCAGCGTCGACGTGCTCATGTGCATCTGCTTGGCGAGCGCCCCGTAACTCCGCCCGGACCGCTCCTTGAGCTCCCGCAGGAGGTCCGCCAGACCTGCCCTCTCCATCCCCACCCCGTGTGTTCCCTTTCGTTCCGCCGTACCCGGAAGGCGCTGGGGGACGAACGTTCCCCGAGGTCGGGCGCCGCGTGCGAGCGTTCCGGTCCCTCCCATTGTCGCCGCGGCTCACCGCGGCCGGCGACCGGCCCGCGCGGCGCGCCCCACGACCGTCGCGACGCCCGGCCGGTGACGGAACGTCAGTGCCGGAGGCGGTGTCGTGGCCGTCGGAGCCGATCCGGTCCGGACCGTTGACGCGTCAACTCCCCGTGCCTATCTTCCTGTTCGAAGTCCTGGTCAATGTCCGACATATCGAACAGATGAGATTCCAGGAGCACCCACATGACCTCCATACGGCCGAGGCTCGTCCTCGCGCTGGCCGCCGCCCTGGTCGGCACCCTGCTCGCCGCCCCCACCCGGGCGGACGGCACCCCCGCGGCCGATCCGGTCGACCACACGCTCACCGTCCATCCGGGCCGCGCCGGCCCCGCCATCGACCGCACCATGTACGGCGTCTTCTTCGAGGACATCAACAACGCGGCCGACGGCGGGCTCTACGCCGAGCTGGTGCGCAACCGGTCCTTCGAGTTCTCGACCACCGACAACCGCGCCTACACCCCGCTCACCGCCTGGCGGGAGACGTCGCACGGCGGCGCCACCGGCACCGTGCGCGTCGTCGACGACGCCCACCGCCTCAACGAGCGCAACCGCGCCCACGCGCGTCTGGACCTGTCCGGCGGCGGGGCGCCCGGCTCCGGGTACGGTCTGGTCAACACCGGGCACGGCCCGGGGGTCGCCCTGCGCGCCGGGGCGCGCTACGACTTCTCCGTCTGGGCCAGGA
Organism: Streptomyces changanensis; assembly: GCF_024600715.1. Lineage (NCBI taxonomy): Bacteria > Bacillati > Actinomycetota > Actinomycetes > Kitasatosporales > Streptomycetaceae > Streptomyces > Streptomyces changanensis. The sequence goes on along the minus strand of NZ_CP102332.1, from coordinate 357,448 downwards.
CCGACCAGCGTCGCGGCACCCGTCTCACCGCGCGGCTCCAGGACGCGGCCGGCGCGGCCCTGTCGGAGCCGCTCACCCTCACCGTGCGCGGCGACCGCTGGGCGAAGTACACCGGCACCCTCACCGCCCGCGCCGCCGCGTCGGGCGCGCGCCTCGCCGTCACGGCGCAGGGCACCGGTGTGCTGCGCCTCGACATGGTGTCCCTCTTCCCGCGCGACACCTACAAGGGCAGGCCCGGCGGCCTGCGCAAGGACCTCGCCGAGAAGATCGCCGCGCTGCGGCCGGGCTTCCTGCGCTTCCCGGGCGGCTGCCTCGTCAACACCGGCTCCCACCAGGCGTACGAGGCCCCGAACTGGGAGCGCGCCCGCTCCTACCAGTGGAAGGACACCATCGGCCCGGTCGAGCAGCGGGCCGTCAACGCCAACTTCTGGGGCTACCACCAGAGCTACGGTCTCGGGTACTACGAGTACTTCCAGTTCGCCGAGGACATCGGCGCCATGCCGCTGCCCGTCGTGCCCGCCCTCGTCACCGGCTGCGGCCAGAACCGCGTCACGGACGACCCGGCCCTCCTGCGGCGCCACATCCAGGACACCCTCGACCTCATCGAGTTCGCCAACGGGCCCGTGACCTCGCCGTGGGGCCGCAAGCGCGCCGAGATGGGCCACCCCAGGCCGTTCGGCCTCACCCACCTCGCGGTGGGCAACGAGGAGAACCTGCCCGACGCCTACTTCGAGCGCTTCCAGCAGTTCCGCGCCGCGATCGAGGCGAAGCACCCGGACGTCACCGTCGTCGGCAACTCCGGCCCCGACGACTCCGGCACCACCTTCGACCGCCTGTGGCGCCTCAACCGCGACGCGGGTGTCGCCATGGTCGACGAGCACTACTACAACGGCCCGCAGTGGTTCCTGGAGAACAACGAGCGGTACGACGCCTACGACCGCGGCGGCCCCGACGTCTTCCTCGGCGAGTACGCCTCCCGTGGTGACCGCTTCTCCAACGCCCTGGCCGAAGCCGCCTTCATGACCGGCCTGGAGCGCAACGCCGATGTCGTCAAGATGGCCTCCTACGCCCCGCTGCTCGCGGACGTGGGCGAGAACCAGTGGCGGCCCGACATGATCTGGTTCGACTCGACCCGCTCCTGGGGCTCCACCAGCTACGAGGTCCAGAAGCTGTTCATGAACAACACGGGTGACCGGGTCGTCCCCAGCGAGGCCACGGGCACACCGCAGTCCGCCGCCCCGATCACCGGAGCCGTGGGGCTGTCGACCTGGGCGACCAGCGCCGCCTACGACGACGTGCGCGTCACGGGGGCGGACGGCACGACCCTGCTCGCCGACGACTTCTCGGCCGGCGACGGCCGGTGGACCCGGGCCGCGGGGCGCGGCACGTGGAGCGTCCGCGACGGGGCGCTCGTCCAGTCCGACGAGACCGCCCAGGACACCCTCGTCACGGCGGGCGACCCCTCGTGGCACGACTACGACCTGCGGGTCAAGGCCACCAAGAAGGCCGGCAGCGAGGGCTTCCTCGTCGCCTTCGGCGTCCGCGACACCGGCAACCTCCACTGGTGGAACCTCGGCGGCTGGAACAACACCCGCTCCGCCGTGGAGAAGGCGGTCGACGGTGCCAAGGAGACGCTCGTCGAGGACACCACCACCGTCGAGACCGGGCGCACCTACGACCTCCACGTCCAGGTGCGCGGCCGTCAGGTGACGCTGTACGTCGACGGGCAGCGCTGGGGCGGCTTCACCGACGACAACCGCGCCGAGCCGTTCCGGCAGGTCGTGACCCGCGACGCCGCCACCGGCGAGCTCGTCGTCAAGGTCGTCAACGCTCAGGCCGCCCCCGCTCGCACCCGGATCGACCTGGGCGCGGACCCCGCCTCCGGCACCGCCCGGGCGACGACGCTGAGCGCCGCGCCGGACGCCGTCAACACCGCCGACGACCAGCCGGTCCGGCCGGTCGCGTCGACCGTGACGGGGGTGGCGAGGACGTTCACGCACACCTTCCCGCCGCACTCGGTCACCTTCCTGCGGATCGCCACCCGGTAGCGGGCCGCCGCCGGCCGCCGCACCGGGCGGCCGGAAGGGACCGCAAGCCCGGTCCCTTCACTACCCTGGGCCGGGGAGGACCGTCGTCCTCCCCGGCCCCTCCCCGTGCCGGGGACGGCGTGGCACAATCTGTCGAAGCGCTTCGACGGACACTCTGGACAGGGGTCGGCGGCGCCCTTAATGTCAGTGCACAGTCAGTCGAAGCGCTTCACTTCGCCTGTGCCCTACCGTCCGGGAGAGCCGATGGTCACCCTCGCCGATGTCGCTCAGCACGCCGGAGTCTCCGCCAGCACGGTGAGCTACGTCCTGAGCGGCAAGCGGTCCATCTCCGCCTCCACCCGGGCCCGCGTCGAGCGCAGCATCGCGCAGCTCGGCTACCACCCCAACGCCGGCGCCCGCGCCCTCGCCAGCAGCCGGTCCAACATCATCGCCCTGATGATCCCGCTGCGCACCGACATGTACGTCCCGGTGATGATGGAGATCGCCATCGCCGTCGCCACCACCGCGCGCGCCCACGGGTACGACGTACTGCTGCTGACCGGCGAGGAGGGGCCGGCCGCGGTGCGCCGCATCGAGGGCAGCGCGCTCGCCGACGCCATGATCCTCATGGACGTCCAGCTGGACGACGACCGCCTGCCCCTGCTCCGCGGGGCCACCCGCCCCGGCGTGCTCATCGGCCTGCCGGCCGACCCGACCGGCCTCAGCTGCGTCGACCTCGACTTCGAGGCCGCGGGCGCGCTCTGCGCCGACCATCTGGCAGGGCTCGGCCACCGGGAGATCGCCGTCATCGGCGAGGCCGCCGCCGTCTACGAGCGCCACACCGGCTTCGCCGAACGCACGCTGAACGGGCTGCGGGAGCGCAGCGGCGCACTCGGCCTGAGACTCCTGCACCGGCCCTGCGAGGGCAGCTACGCGGCCGTCGCCGCGACCCTCGCCCGCGTCTACGACGAGCGCCCCGGCACCACCGCCTTCGTCGTGCAGAACGAGGCGGCGACCGATCCGCTCCTCGCCCTCCTGCGCCAGCAGGGCCGTGCGGTCCCCGAGGACGTCTCGGTGGTGGCGATCTGCCCCGAGCAGGTCGCCGCGCACGCCTCCGTCCCCCTCACCTCCGTCGCCGTGCCGGCCCAGCGGATGGGCCGGCACGCCGTCGAGCAGGTCGTCGCGAAGCTGGAGGGACGCGGTGCCGACGAGCTCGTCCTGCTGGCGCCGGAACTGACCGTCCGGGAGAGCACCGGCCCCCGCCCGGTCGTCCCCGTCCCCCGCCCCTGACGCGCCGGGCGTCTCGACGGGCGGGGGCCAGGGGCGGCCGGCCGGGTGGCCTCAGCGGACGGAGGCCGGCTCCAGCAGGTTCCGGCGCAGCGCGTCCACGAGGGCGCCGTCCACGCCCAGGCGCTCGGTCGCGTAACCGGCCGGCGACCCGTACCGCGCCGCCAGGCCGTCCAGGAACAGCCGCATCACCTCGCCGGGCGCGCGCCCGAAGTCCGGCCAGGTGAGCTCTCGGCCGGGGTGGTTCGCGCGCCAGTCCGCGACCAGCCGCTCCGTGGCCAGCCCCGTCAGGGCGAAGTCCTCGACCACGGCGTCCTCGGGCACCCGCAGCAGCCCCAGCACCAGCGCGGCCAGCAGGCCGGTGCGGTCCTTGCCGGAGGCGCAGTGGAAGACCACCGGTCCGCTCCCCGCGTCGGCGATCAGCTCCAGGGCGCGGCGCAGCTCGCGCACCCCGTCCTCGGCCACCTCCAGGTAGCGCTCGGCCAGGTACGGCCCGATCGCGACGTCCGCGGTGAGCCGCGACTGGTCGTAGGGACGGTGCTCCACGCTGAGGTTGTGGTACGTGAACGACGGGTGGGCCGGCACCCGGCCCCGCCCGTCGATCTCCCACGGGTAGCGCAGGTCGATGACGGTGCGGACGCCGAGCCCGAGAAACCGGTCCCAGTCGGCGCCCCCGCGCAGCTTGCCCAGCGAGTCCGACCGGTAGAGCCGCCCCCACCGTACGACGTGCCCGTCCTCGGTCGCGTAACCACCCAAGTCCCGGAAGTTGTGCAGCCGTTCGAACACCAGGTGTCTGTCCATGCGCCGATCATGGCACCCGCGGGGCCGGCGGATCCCGGGCCCCGGCCCGGGGCGGGCCGCCGCCGCGCGTCCCCCCTCGAAGACGCACGGCGGCGGCGGTACGGACCGGGCGCGCGCGGCGCGCCCGGACACCTCCTAGCGGGCGGAGACCGTCAGGTTCCGCGTGAGGAACTCCAGGCCCCCCGGCGACGAGGTGATCTCGAAGCCGAACTGCACGTCACCGATGGTCTCGTCGCCCCACCAGCCCTTCACGTCCCTGATCCACCGCAGGACGGGCAGGATGTCGACCGTGCCGGAGGTCGAATCGGAGGTCCGCACGAACGAGAACACGTCGTGGTACGAGCCGTCGGGGTCGGTCACCCGCCCCTTGTAGACGTTCCAGCCGTGCCCGCCGAGCGTCGCGGAGCCCTGCGGGCTGCCCAGCGGGCCCACCGGGCCGTGGTGGTTCATCCAGAGCATGACCTCGTAGTCGTAGTCCGTGTCCCAGATGTCGTACGCGGTGTTGTAGGCGCCGGTCGTCGGGACGGTGACCCGGTAGTCGCTCGAGAGGGAGGACAGTCCGCTGATCTTCCGGTCCAGCCTCTTCTTGGCGTTCGGGTACGACTTGATGCCGCCCGTGCCGGGGTGGTCGGCCCAGACCCCCCAGCTCGCCGGGGAGTCGGCCCAGGTGCACTGGGCGCCGGCGCCCCTGCCCCAGATGTTGTTGTACAGCGTGTAGCCGCCCAGTGAGGTGTTGCCCCACTGCTCGCAGCTGTGCCAGGCGGCGGCCTGTGCCGGGGCCGCCGTGAGGCCGAGCGTCACGCCGAACGCCAGCACCGGTGCGAGGAGCGCCCTGCGGATCCGGCGGCGGGGGATGTGTCGTGCCATGGTGTCCTTCCCATGGGTGGGGGGATGGGGTGGGGATGGGGTCAACCGGTGCGCAGCGTCAGCACCAGGTCCTCGCCGGCGGTCAGCTCCAGCGGATGCCCGCCGGCGGGGGTGCGGAGGTCGATCCGCGCCGACCTGGACGGCCGGATCGAGGCGGTGCAGGTGCCGTCGCGCCACTCCAGGTCCACGCGGGCGCCGCACCGCGTGCGCACGCCGCTCAACGCGCCCCGCGTCCACCCCTCGGGCAGTGCCGGCAGCAGCACGAGGCGCTCCGGCGTCGACTGCACCAGCAGCTCGACCAGCAGGGCGGGCAGGGCGTGCGCGGCGTCGGCGTTGTACACGTCGCGGCCCGGGTAGTGCGCGCTCATCAGCGACGCGTGGAAGAAGTCGCCGCGCAGCACCCGCCCCAGCGCGGCCGCCGCCCGGTCGCCGTCCCGCAGCCGCGCGGCGACCAGGGCGTGGTGGAGGTGGCCGTGGGCCGAGTCGTTCTCCGCGCCCCGCAGCTCCAGGGCCCGGTGCGCGGCCCGCGCCAGGGCGGGGGTGTCGTACGGGGTGATCTCGTGCAGCGGCCAGACCGGGTAGAGGTGGCTGAGGTGGCGGTGGTCGTAGCGGTCGGCGAGCCCGGGCCACGCCCACTCGGCGAGGGCCCCGTCGTCGTTGATCCGGTAGTCGGGCAGGCGCGCGGCGAGGGCGCGCAACCGGTCCGCGTCGTCGGGCAGGTGGTCGGCGGCGGTCGTCAGGGCGTGCCGGGCGGCGGCGATGTCCATGGTGGCGTCGAGGGTGACCCAGCCCGCGTTGGCCGGGCGGTTCTCCGGCGAGTAGGACGGTACGACGACGACCCTGCCGTCGGGGCCGGTGCGGGTGAGGAAGTCCTCGTAGAACCGGGCCACTTCGGCGAGGGCAGCCACCAGACGCGGGTCGGTCGCCCCGGTGGTCTCGGCGTGCTCGACGAGCGGCACCAGCAACCAGTCCGCGCCGGCCGTCCACACGTGCAGCGGGTAGTCGCGCCGGAAGTGGTACGCGTGCCCCGACGTCCCGTCCGTGTGGGACGGCGCGACGACCCCGCGCGTCCCGAACACCTCGCGGGCGTTGTCGCGCCAATCCGGCAACTGCCCGTACACGAACGCCGCGTGCGCCTCCGTGACCTCCGGCAGCGCGGCCGCCGCGGCCGAAGCCGTCTGCAGGTTCAGGTTGGCGTTGGTGGTGAACGCCCCCGACCAGGCCGTGTCCCAGTCGCCGGTCCACAGGCCGACCAGGCGCGGCGGCAGCATCCCGCTCGACGACAGCAGGTGGTACCGCCCGGCCGCGAAGAGCCGCTCCAGCAGCGCCGCGCTCTCCGGCCGGCGGAGCAGGGCGCTGCCGGGGAGGGCCCGTTCCTCCGGGAGCCCCCCGAGGTCCAGGGCCACGCGCTCGTAGGCGGTGCGGTGCGCGGACTCGTGCCGGGCGAGCAGCCGCCGGTACGCGTCCCCCGGCGGGGTGCCCTCCGGTGAGGCGTCTCCCGGTGAGGCGTCCGCGGCGAGCAGGGCACGCAGCGCGGCCGCCGTCCCGCGGGCGTCGGCGTCGCCGGTGTGCCGGCGCACCCGGGTGAGCAGCAGCGCCTCCCGGGCGCCGGTCACACGGACGCCGTCGCCGTCGACCGCCGTCGTCCCGCCGGCCGCGACGACGAGCGTGACACCGGTGAAGGACTCCTCACCGCCGGGGTGGCGGGCCCGCAGGGTGAGGAGCGCGCCGTCCGGCGCCGGTACGACGCCCCGGCCGACGGCCAGCCCCGCCGGTGCGCCGGGGAGGTCCGGATCGAGGGTGATGTGGGCGTCGAGCGGGGCACCGGTGACGTACTGGACGATCACGTCGTCGGCGCGCGAGACGAACGACCGGCTCGCGCGCCCGGCGCACTCGGCCCGGACGACGCCGGTCGTGAAGTCGACGTCACGCCGGTACCCCGCCGGCACGCCCCGCACCCCGCCGGCCGTGCCCGCCTCACCGGCCGTGCCCGCCCCGCCGGGGCCGGGGCGCCGCAGGCGTACCGCGAAGGCCGGGTGGAACGCCCCCACCCAGCGCAGTCCGCGCCCGTCCGTGAACGCCTCCCCGGCCGCGGTGTCCCCGGCCAGCAGCCGGTCCCGCAGCCCCTCCAGCCCCGACGCCAGCCGGGGCGGCAGCGTGTCGCCCCGCGGCACCGGGCGGACGAGCGTGTGATGCGTGACGACGAGCCGGTCGTCGGCCGGGTCGCCGAAGACCAGGGCTCCGTGGCGGCCGTTGCCGGCGAGGAACGCGTCCTCCCACCGCGCCGCCGGCTCCGGCTCCCACGTGCCGTGCACCGGCCCCCCGCCGCCCGTGGCGGAGCCGTCCGAGTGGGCGCCGTCCGCGAGGGCGCCGCCCGTCACGCGGCCCCCTCGCGGAGCACCGCCACCCCGTACCGCTCCAGGGCGAGCGTCCCGGTGACCGGCGTCCCCGCCAGCAGCTCCCGGTACTCCCCGGGCACCGGCACCTCGACCGGTGTCCGCCCGTGGTTGAGGACGAACAGCAGGTCGCCGCGCCGGACCGCCTCCACCCCCGTGGGCAGCCCGTCGAGGACCGGCCGCACCCCGGCGCCGTCGGCGATCCGCGCCAGCAGGTCGCGCAGGGCGGCGGGCTCGGGGAGAGTCGACAGGTACCAGGCGCGGTCCCGGCGCAGCACCGCCGGCAGGCCCGCCAGCTCCCCGTCCCGGTACGCGGCCACCACCTCGGCGTCCGGCGCCTCCAGCTCCTCCGACCACAGGGTGCCCGCGAAGCCGTCGCACGCGACCTTCTCGTCCCGGTCCAGCGGCCACCACTCGTGCAGGGTGCCGATCCCGAACAGGGCGCGCAGCCGCTCGTCCATGCCGCCCGGCCGGACCCGGTCGTCCTCGTCGGCCACCCCGGTGAGGAACCCGCACACCAGGGTGCCGCCCCCGGCCGCGTACGCGACGAGGTTGTCGACGGCCGCGTCGGTCAGCAGGTACAGCTGGGGCACGACGACCACGCGGTAGCCGCCCAGGTCGTGCTCGGGGTGGGCGAAGTCCGCGGTGAGCCCGCCCTCCCACAGGGCCCGGTGCCAGGCCCGCACCACCTCCGGGTACGCGACCTCCCGCGAGGGCCGGCCCTCCTGCTCGGCGGCCCACCACGCGTGCCAGTCGTGGAGGACCGCGACGTCCGACGCGACCCGCGTGCCCGCGACCCGCGGACCGAGGGCGGCCAGCTCGGCACCGATCCGCTTGACCTCCCCGAAGGTGCGGCCGTGCTCACCGGCGTGCGACACCATCCCCGAGTGGAACTTCTCCGCCCCCTGCCGGGACTGCCGCCACTGGAAGTAGCAGACGGCGTCCGCGCCGCGCGCCACGGACTGCAGGGAGTGCAGCCGGTTCAGGCCGCGCGGCTTCGGGTGGTTGACGCCCCGCCAGTTGACCGGACCCGCCGCCTGTTCCATCACCATCCACGGCCCGCGCGCCTGGGAACGGGTCATGTCGCCGATCATCGCGTTGTACTGGCCGCCGAGCGGGTCCTTCGGGTCCGGGTACACGTCGACCGAGACGGCGTCCTCCTCGGCGGCCCACCGCCAGGCGTCCTGGCCCGTCCAGAACGGCATGAAGTTCGTCGTGACCGGCACGTGCGGGGAGTGGCGGGCGACGATGTCGCGCTCCGCCACGTAGCACTCCAGCAGCGCGTCCGAGGTGAACCGGCGGAAGTCCAGCAGGTGCGCCGGGTTGCGCAGGTACTGGGCGCGGCGCGGCGGGATCACCTCGTCCCACGTGTCATACCGCTGCGACCAGAACGCCGTGCCCCACGCCTCGTTGAGCGCGTCCACCGTGCCGTACCGGGCCTCCAGCCAGCGGCGGAAGTGGCGCGCGGTGGCGTCGCACCAGCAGAACGTGCAGTACTCGTTGTTGACGTGCCACAGGGTGAGCGCCGGATGGTCGCCGTAGCGTGCCGCCAGGTCCTCGGTGAGCGCGGTCGCGTACGCCCGGTAGGTGGGCGAGCTGGGGCAGAAGTGCTGGCGGGACCCCCACCACACGGTCCGCCCGTCCTCGTCACGCGGGAGCGTGTCGGGGTGCCGGGCGCCCATCCACGGCGGGGGCGAGGCGGTCGGCGTGGCCAGCACCACGCCGATGTCGTGGGAGTGCAGCAGCTCCGTCAGCCGGTCGAGCCAGCCGAATTCGCGCACCCCCGGACGGGGTTCGATCCGCGCCCAGGAGAAGACGCCGACGGTCACCGAGTTGACGCCGGCGTCCCGCATCAGCCGGACGTCGTCGGCCCAGGTCTCCTCGGGCCACTGCTCCGGGTTGTAGTCGCCGCCGAAGAGGATCCGGCCCCGGGTGGCGTCGCCGAGCGCGGGCATCAGACGGGGTCCCCGTACTGGACGCCGCGGCCGTTCGTGCCGAGGTAGACCCGGCCGTGGACGCGCGGGTCGCCGGTGACGACCTCGCCGGTCCACCCCCACTGGTGGGCGTCGTCGTTGATCCGCACCCAGCCGCGCCCGGCGTCGTCCGACCGGTACACGCCGGTGACGTCGCCGACCGTGCCCGTCTGGAAGACAGCCGGGTAGCCGCCGCCGCGGGGCGCCGCCTTGCCGAAGCCGAGCGCGTACGACGCCCGGCAGCCGGCCACGCGGGTGAAGGCGCGCCCGCCGTCCGTGGAGCGGAACAGGCCGTGCTCCTTGGCGGACAGCCACAGGTCGCCCCGACGCCCCGGCGCGGCGGCGATCCGGTACTGGACGTCCCCGGCGGGCAGTCCGGTCGCGCCCGCCGTGAAGGTGGCCCCGCCGTCCGTGCTGACGTACACGGTGCCCGCGGCGGTGTCGTAGGCGTAGAAGCGGCGCGGGTCGGCCGGGTCGGCCACCGGGACGGCCCCCTTCGGGAAGGTCGCGACCTCGGCCCAGTGGGCGCCGCCGTCGGTGGAGCGGTGCGTGGGATGCCGGGTGCCGTCCCAGTGCGTGAACGACCACAGCAGCACCCGGCCGTCGGCGCCGGCCGCGATCGGTCCGGGCGCGGTGGCGGCGACGGCGGGCTGGTCGGCGAACGGCGCCCACGTCCGGCCGCCGTCCGTGGAGTACGCGCCGTTCCCGCCCTCCCCCCAGCCCGCGCGCACCACGTACTCCGGCCGCAGCGGCGCCAGGGACAGGCCCGTCACGGTGCCGAAGACCGGGTTCGCGGCCATGCCCCGCGACGGGGAGGCCGTCAGCCGCTCGTGGTACATCACGCCGACGTCGCCCAGACCGCTCAGCAGGTGCGCCCGACCGCGCGGCGGCGACACCAGCTGGCGGACGGAGCTCTCCTCCAGGCCGCGGACCTCCGGCGCCCACCGGCGCAGGTCCCGGGTGCCGTACAGGGTGGCGCCGGTGCCGAAGACGATGTGCCGGGAGTCGAACGGGTCGAGCGCCAGCGCCTGGATCCACCAGCCGAACTTGGGCCCCTCACCGCCCCACTCCAGGAAGGGCGTCTCGGTGACGTCGAGGACGGCGGAGTCCTTCAGCGACGTCCAGGTCGCGCCGCCGTCCGTGGACCGGAACAGCGTGTCGACCTGCCCCCAGCGGTTGTTGGTGGAGACGACGACCGTGCCGGGGCGGCGCGGGTCGGTCGCCGCGCCGCCGTACCCGAACGTGTCCCCGGGCCCCGGCCGGACCGGCGTCACGTCGGTCCAGGTGCCGCTCGCCGTGTCGAGCCGGTGCACGGACCCGTCCGCCTGGCCGTTGGGGCCCGGGGCGTCCGCGTACGTCACGTACAGGGCGCGGGCCCCCGCGTCGTACGCGGCGCGGACCGGCACCCGGGCGGACGGGCCGTCCGGCCGGCCCGGCACCGCCTCCCAGGCGCCGCCGGCCGTGGTGCGGTAGAGGGCGCCGTCGCCGTCGCCCCAGCCGGCGTACACCGTGCGGCCCGCCGCGACCAGCAGGGTGACGCCCTGCCCCGTCGGGGACGGCGTCGCCGGGAAGGGCGCCGACGACCAGGTGGCGCCGCGGTCGCGGGAGACGAGCAGGCCGTCGTGGCGGGTGCCCAGCCACAGCGTGGCCGGGTCGCGCGGGTCGACCAGCAGCCGCTCGCCGGTGCCCCGCCCGTCCTCGTTGGCGCCCAGCTTCACGTCGAGGTCGGTCCTGGCCCACGTGGCGCCCCGGTCGTCGGAGCGCAGCACCGCCCCGTTGCCGGACCACGGCTGCGTGTACGTGCCGAGCGCCAGGTACAGCCGGTCGGGGTGGGCGGGGTCGACGGCCATCGCCTCGACGCCCAGCAGGTTCCAGTCGTCCCAGCCCAGGTGGTCGGTGAGCGGCGTCCACCGGGCCGTGCGGTCGTCCCACCGGTAGGCGCCGCCGATGTCCGTCCGCGCGTAGGCCAGGCCGCGCACCCGCGGGTGGAAGAGCACGCCCGTGACGAAGCCGGTGCCGCCGATCACCGCGGTACGCCAGCGGTACGGCGCCCTGCCGGCCGCCGCGCTCGCCGCGCCCGTCGTGGGGGCGGTGGCCGGGGCGGCGCCGGGGGAGGCCGGGGCGGCGTGGGCGGGGACGGACACGGCGGCGAGCGCCGCGGTGGCGGCCCCGCCGGCGAGGACGGACCGCCGGCTGAGCGGGGAGAGACACATGACACGCCTCGATCTCTGGGGGAGGTGGGGTGGGGGAGGGGGCCCGGCGGGGGCGGCGTCCGCCGGGCCGGGTGGGGAGGGGCGGGCCGAAGGGGGCGGGGACGGCCCCGGCTCAGCCCTTGACCGCGCCGGTCAGCATGCCCTTCTTGAAGTGCTTCTGGACGAACGGCGACGCGACGGCGACCGGCAGGAGCGCCAGCACCATGACGGCCATCTGCACGGAGAGCGGCGACAGCTGGTTGGTCCTGATCATCTGGGCCAGGCCGGTCGGCGGCTCCTGCTTCTGCACGATCTGGATCATGACGTTCTGCAGCGGCATCATGTCCTGGTCGGTCAGGTAGATGGAGGCGTTGAACCACGCGCTCCAGTACCCGACCGCGTAGAACAGCGCGATCACCGCGATGACCGCCCGCGACAGCGGCATGACGATCTGCCAGAGGATCCGGAAGTCGCCCGCCCCGTCGATGCGCGCGCTGTCCACGAGCTCCTGCGAGATGTTCATGAAGAACGCCCGCAGCACCAGGATGTTGAAGACGCTCACCGCACTCGGCAGGATCAGCGCCGCGTACGTGTCGGTCAGCCCCAGCGCCTGCACCAGCAGGTACGTCGGGATCAGCCCCGCGCCGAAGAACATCGTCGCCAGCAGCGCCATCAGGATCCAGCGGTGGCCCAGCGACCCCGACCGCGACAGCCCATAGGCGCACAGCACCGACACCGCCATGCTGAACAGGGTGCCGACGACGGTGACGCCCACGCTGACCAGCGCCGCCCGCTGCACCTGGCCGCCGCTGAGCAGCTCCTGGTAGGCGATGAACGTGATGTCCCTCGGGATGACGACGAGACCCCCGGCCTCCGTGATCGTCTGACGGGACGACAGGCTGGTGACGACGACGATCCACAGCGGGAAGAGGACCGCGAGGCACGCCCCGGCCAGCACGATCCCCTTGGCCGCGAGCCCCGCCTTGCGGGGCTCCTCCTCCCACACGGGGCGGGGCGTCGCCGCCCACCCCCTGCGCAGTGCCGGCATCACTTCCGGTACACCCCCTGCTCGCCCATGAGGTGGGCGATCTTGTTGGCCGTGAGGACCAGTCCCACTCCGACGACGCCCTTGACGAGGCCCGCGGCGGCCGCGTAGCCGAAGTCCTGGTTGCGGATGCCGTTCCACCACACGTACGTGTCCAGCACCTCGGCGGCGTCCGGACCCACGGCGTCCCGTTGCAGCAGCAGCTGCTCGAAGCCCACGGTGAGCGCGTCGCCGACGCGCAGCACCAGCAGCAGGGCGATCACCGGGCGCAGCGCGGGCAGCGTCACGTGCCACATCCGCCGCCACCGCCCGGCGCCGTCCATGGCAGCCGCCTCGTACAGGTCCTGGCTGACCGCGGAGAGCGCGGCGAGGAAGACGATGACCCCCCAGCCGGCGTCCTTCCAGATGCCCTCGGAGGTCACCAGGAACTTGAAGATCCCCGGGTCGGTCATCAGGTCGAAGCCCTCGACGCCGTACTGCCGCAGCGTCTGCGCGATGATGCCCGCGCCGCCGAAGATCTGCTGGAAGACGGTGATGACCAGCACCCACGAGAAGAAGTGGGGCAGGTACACGATCGCCTGGGCGACCGCCCGCACCCGCGGCCGGACGATGCTGTTGATCAGCAGCGCCAGCACGATCGGCACCGGGAAGAAGAGCACCAGCTGGAGGAGGAAGAGCACCAGGGTGTTCTCCACCGCGCGCCAGAACGCCGAGTCGGCGAGGATCCGGTCGAAGTTCTCCAGCCCGATCCACGGGCTCTCCAGCATCGCGGTGAAGCCGTTCTCGCTGAGGTAGGGGTCGTAGTCCTGGAAGGCCACGACGTTGCCGAGCACGGGGACGTAGTGGAAGACCGCGACCAGCAGCAGGGCCGGCAGCGTCATCAGGACGAGCGTCCGGTCGCGCCGGAACCGCACCCGCAGGGGCAGCTTCCGTCCCCGGCCCCCGGCCCCCTTCCCGCTCGCCATGCCGGCGGCGATCCCGGTGCCGCGGGGGCCGCCGGCCGGCGGGCCGGCCCGCGTGACGGCGGCCGCGGCCCGGGCGGGTGGGACGGCGCCGGTGGCGGAGTCGCGGGCCGCCGGCCCGCGGGGCGGCGTCCCCTCCGGTGCGGCGCCGTCCCGGCCGGAATCGGCGCCGGGTACCGTGCGGTGCTGCGACACGGTTCTCTCCTTGCGTGTCGGTCTGTCGGGCTGTCGTCGAACCGTCGACGGTGGGCCGGGGGCGGATCAGCTCGCGGAACCGGTGTCGTCGAGGAGCTTGCGGTACCAGTCGCGCAGCTTGTCGCCGCCCTTGCTCTTCCACTCCGACACGGCCTGCTGGACGTCGCCGATCTTCTTCCGGCCTCGCACGACGTCGTCCTCCAGTTGCTCGAAGTCGTCCGCGAGGTTGGTCCAGCGGCCGGGCTCGGTGACCGTCAGCCCGTAGAAGGAGGTCTTCGTCGTGAAGGCGCCCATCCGCTGCTGCCACTCCACCTGCGCCTTGACGAGGTCCGGGCGGTCCGGGTGGGCGTTGTACGGGGCGGGGTCGCCGACCAGGTCGAACGCGCCCGTCACCTGGAGGTGGCCGGTGTCGTTCTTGACCGGCATGCCGTCGCGCAGCGTGTGGTGGGTGCCCTCGACGCCGTAGTCGGTGAGCAGCCGCTCCTTCGTCCCGTAGGGCGCCGCGCAGAAGTTGGCGACGGCCAGGAAGTCCCGGACGACCGCCTCCGAGGCCTTCGCGCTGACGAAGGTGAAGATGTTCGCCGGCTGCTGGGCGTAGAGCTTCGGCGCCGACCCGTCGTGGCCGAAGACGTCCATCGCGGCCATCCGGAACTTCGGGTTCTGGGCGGCCTGCTCGATGCTCTTGACGTACCAGTGGGAGAGGTCGTTGTTGTAGACGAGGACCTGGCCGGCGGTGAACCGGTTGCCGGCGTCGCCCTGGTTCTGCGCGCGGGCGTCGGGGTGCACGACGTTCGCCGCGTACAGCTTGCGCACCCACTCCAGGGCCTCGAGGTACTCCTCGGTCTCGATCCGGTTGACGAGCTTGCCGTCGACCAGGTTCCACCACAGCGCCTTGTCGCTGCCCGGGAGGACCCCGAAGACGTTGAACGCCGTCCACTTCATGTCGTCGCAGGCCCACACCTTCGCCTTGGCGCTGGTGGCCTCCTTCGCCCAGGCGAGGAACTCGTCGGCGCTCTTCGGCACCCGGTAGCCGCGCGCTTCGAAGACGTCCTGCCGGTAGTACGGCGCGATGTTGGTGACGTACGAGGCCGGCATCGGGATGCCGCGCAGCGCGCCGCCGAAGATGGAGCGCTGCCAGGCGTCCGTGGGCACGGCGGCGAGGTTCGGGTAGTCCTTGACCTTGTCGCCGGACAGGTAGGGGCCCAGGTCGGCGAACTTGGCGTTGACGGCGCTGGGGATCTTGCCGGTGAGGTTCCAGCCCGGTACGACGACGACGTCCGGGATGTCGCTGGAGGCCAGGACGGCGCCGAGCTTCTCGTCGTAGGTGTTGCCGTCCTGGTTCTGCCACCGCGTCCGCACGCCGATGGCGGCGTCCATCGCCCGGTAGTAGGGGTTGTCGCTCTTGGGCGGCGAGCCCCACAGCGGCGCCATGATCCGCACGGTGCCGCCCTTGCCGAGCTTCTCCGGGACGGAGGTCTTGAGCCGGGCGGCCGCGAGGGCGCTGGTGAAGCCGGCGGCCGAGCCGTTCCTCGCCGGGATGTCCGGCCGCACGACGTCCTGCGCCACGTACGTGGGCAGGAGCTTCTCGGCGTCCTTCCCGCTGGTGGCGCCGTCCTTCCGCTCGCCGCGCGAGCCGCCCCCGCACGCGGAGAGCAGGGGCACCCCGCCCGCCACCGCGGCGGCGGCGACCGCCGTCGAGGCGAGGAAGCCCCTGCGGCTGGGGCCGGAGGTGCGGGCTGAGGGGGAGTTCGGCGTCATTGCGTCAACCCTTCGTGGCGCGCCAGGACACCCGGCGTCGACCGCCGGTCGGCTGCGGTGTCTGAGACGGGACGTGCGGAACTGACCGATCCGAAGCGGTCCGCCGCGTCGCGGCCGAAAGTCGGCCACCTCAGTCGAAGCGCTTCGATGTTGCTGCGAGGTTAAGTGAACACATCCGGCCGCACAAGGGTGGTCGGCAAGATTCCTCGGACCCGGAACATCCCGAAACTTCCCACGGCTCCCGGACGCCATCGAGATGTTGCCGGGGTGTGTCTTGACACCCGTGCGTCACGGCACCCAGCATCGAAGCGCTTCGAAAGACCGCTCCAGGAAACCCACAAGGGGAACCCCACGTGACCGCAGACCGGCTGCCCTTCCGTGACCCGCAGCTGCCGTTCGGCAAGCGCGTCGACGACCTGCTCGGGCGGCTCACGCCCGACGAGCGGATCGCGATGCTCCACCAGTTCGCACCCGCCGTGGAGCGTCTGGGCGTCGCGCCCTTCCGCACCGGCCAGGAGGCCCTGCACGGCGTCGCCTGGATGGGCCCCGCCACCGTCTTCCCGCAGGCCGTCGGCCTCGGGGCCACCTGGAACGAGGAGCTCGTCCGCCGCGTCGGCGAGGCCGTCTCCACCGAGGCGCGCGCCATGCGCGCCCACGACGACCGGGTCGGGCTCAACGTCTGGGCCCCCACCGTCAACCTCCTGCGCAACCCCCTGTGGGGCCGCGGCGAGGAGGGATACTCCGAGGACCCCGCGCTCACCTCCGCCATCGCCACCGCCTACACCCGCGGGCTGCGCGGCGACCACCCCGTCTACTGGCGCACCGCCCCGGTCCTCAAGCACTGGCTCGCCCACAACAACGAGACCCGCCGCGACACCACCTCGTCCTCCGTGCGCCCCCGCGTCCTGCACGAGTACGACCTGCGGGCCTTCCGCCCCGCCGTCGAGGCGGGCGCCGTCGCCGGCGTCATGCCCGCCTACAACCTCGTCAACGGACGCCCCAACCACCTCTCGCCGTACCTCGCCGAGCACCTGCGCACCTGGACCGACCAGGAGCTGCTGGTCTGCTCCGACGCCGGCGCGCCCAGCAACCTCGTCGACACCGAGCACTACCTCGACACCCACGAGGAGGCCGTCGCCGCCGCCCTGCGCGCCGGCGTCGACAGCTTCACCGACCACGGCACCGACAGCGCGCCCACCACGGCCCGGGTGCGCGGCGCCCTCGACCGCGGCCTCATCGACGCGTCCGACGTCGACACCGCGGTCCGCCGGCTGCTCCACGTGCGCTTCGCGCTCGGCGAGTTCGACCCCGAGCTCGACCCGTACGCCGGCACCGGCGCCTTCGACACCGCCGAGCACCGGGCCCTTGCGCGCGAGGCCGCCGAACAGGCCGTCGTGCTCCTCGCCAACGACGGCACCCTCCCCTTCGACCCGGCCGCCCGCCCCCGTGTCGCCGTCGTCGGCCCCCTCGCCGACACCTGCAAACTCGACTGGTACAGCGGCACCCTGATCCACCGCTCCACCCCCCTCGACGGCGTGCGCGACCGCTTCGGCGCCGACCGCGTCACCCACGCCGAGGGCGTCGACACCGTGCGCCTGCGCTGCGCCGCCGGCCTCCTGCGCGTCCCCGAGGGCGCCGGCGCCGACGGGCCCGACCTCGCCGAGCGGGTCGCGCTCGACCCGGCCCTCCTCGCCGGGCGCACCGACCTGCCGCCGCTCACCGCCGACGACCGGGGCAGCGAGTTCGCCCTCACCGACTGGGGCGGCGGCGTCCTCACGCTGCGCGCCCCCGACGGGCGCCACCTCTCCGTCGCCGACGATCGGTGGGTGCGCGCCTCCGCCGACCGGCCGGGTGGCTGGGTGGTCCAGGAGACGTTCCGGCTCGAACCGCACGGTGACGGCCACCTCCTTCGGCACATCGGAACGGGTGGTCACGTCCATGTCGCCGCCGACGGCGTGAAGGTTGCCGCCGCGGACGAGGAGCCCCCGACCCCCTTCACCGTCGAGACGGTCCGCCGCGGCGTGGACGAGGTCACCGCGGCGGCGGCGGACGCGGACGTCGTCATCGTCGTCGCGGGCAACGACCCCCACATCAACGGCCGCGAGACCGAGGACCGCGCGACCCTCGCCCTGCCCCCGGACCAGGACCGCCTGTGGCGCGCCGCCCGCGCGGCCAACCCGCGCACCGTCCTCGTCCTCACCTCGTCCTACCCCTACGCCGTGCCCGACGCCGCCGCCGAACTGCCCGCCCTGCTGTGGACGGCCCACGGCGGCCAGGCCGCCGGCACCGCGCTCGCCCGCGTCCTCGCCGGCGACGTCTCCCCGGCGGGCCGGCTGCCCCAGACCTGGTACGCCGCCGACGACGACCTGCCGGACCTGCTGGACTACGACGTCATCGGCGGCCGCCAGACCTACCTCTACTTCGACGGCCGCCCCCTCTACCCCTTCGGCCACGGCCTGACGTACACGTCCTTCGCCTACGCCGACCTCGCGGTCGAGCGCCGCGGGGACGCCTTCCGCGTGGCGTTCACCGTCACCAACACCGGACCGGCCGCGTCCGACGAGGTGGCCCAGGTGTACGTCCGCGCCCTCGCCCCGGCCGTCGCCCGCCCGCACCGCGAACTCGCCGCCCACCGCCGCGTCCACCTCGCCCCCGGGGAGGCGTGCCGACTCGCGTTCGACGTGCCCGTCACCGCGCTCGGCTGCTGGGACGTCGCCCACGGCCGCTGGACCGTGCCGGCGGGGGAGTACGCCTTCCAGGCCGGCGCCTCCAGCGCCGACATCCGCCTCGACACCGTGGTCCGCGTGGACGGACCGCCGCCGGCGCCCCGCCCCGTCCTCACCCGGGGTCTGGCCGCCGCCGACTACGACGAGCAGCACGGCACGGTCATCGCCGACCGCAGCCGGACCTCCGGCGACTGCGTCACCCCCGCCGGCGCGCGCCCGGGCGAACTGCTCTTCCGCTCCTGTGACCTCGGCGCCGGCATCGGCGGGGTCACCGTCGAGGTCTCCGGCACCGGCACGGTCGCCCTCGCCGTCGCGGACGGCCCCGACCCGGTCCCCCTGGAGGTGGCCGTGCCCGGCGGGCCGTACGACTACGCCGTCCACCGCCTGCCGGTCGCCGCGGGCGGTGTGCGGGAGCTGCGCGGTGTGCGGGACCTGCGCGTCACCCTCACCGGGTCCGTACGCCTCGCGGAACTGCGCTTCACCCCCGCGGACGCCTGACCGCGCGCCGGGCGCCGCCCGCCCGGCCGCGACCCGGCTCGCCCCGCCGCGCCAGGCGCCGGCCCGACCCCGCCGCCGTGGGTCGTGCGGAGCCCGGCGCCGGCCCCGCCTCGCCCGCCGCGTGCCGTGCGGCGCCCCGCCGTCCGGGACGCGCCCGGACTGCGGCCCTCCGCCGGGCACGGCACGCTGGAGGCGTGGAGCGGAGCGTACGGCGGGAGACGCGGGAGCTGGGCGCGGCCCTGACGGCCGCCATGGAGCGGACCGGTGCCTCCGTCGGCATGGTGTACCTCCTGCCGCCGGAGGGCCGGGCCCTGCGCCTCGCCGTCCTCAGCGGCGTCCCGCTCGACATCGCCGCCCCGTGGACCCGGGTGGCGCTCGGCGATCCCGTCCCCGTCGCCGACGCGGTGGCCCAGGCCCGGCTGGTGTGGTTGGCCGACCAGGAGGAGATGGCCCGCCGCTATCCCCGGCCCGGGCTGGTCCTGCCGTACCGTTTCTCCCTCGCGGCCCTGCCCCTCACCGCGGACGGCACCCCGTGGGGCGGGCTGGTCGTGCTCTGGCCGGCCGGTCATCCGCCGACCCTCTCGCCGGAGGAGGCCGAGGCGCTGCGGACCGGGGCCGGGCGGATGGCGGACGTCCTGCGGACGGCCGCCGGCGCCGGCGCCCCCCTGCTCCCGGGCCCGCAGCCGTTCCTGGCCCACTCACCCGGCCCCGCCTCCGATGCCGGGCAGGCCGCCGCCGCCCTCGCCTTCGCCGACCGGCTCCCCGGCGGCAGCTGCGCCCTCGACCTCGACGGCCGCGTCACCTTCGTCACCCGGACCGCCGCCGAGCTGCTGGGGCTGCCCGAGGAACGGCTCGTCGGCACCTTCCCCTGGGAGGCGCTGCCGTGGCTGGACGCCCCCGTCGTCGAGGACCGCTACCGGGCGGCCCTCATCAGCCGGGAGACCACCGCGTTCACCGCCGTGCGCCCGCCCGGCCACCGGCTCCGCTTCCGCCTCCACCCGGACGCCACCGGCATCAGCGTCCGCGTCATCCCGCTGCCCGACGCCCCGGAGGCGGGGTCCCGGCCCCGGTCCGCGCGGGAGCCCGCCCGGCGGCGGTCCGCGACGCCCGCCGTACCGGGCCGGGCGGGCACCCTCTACCACCTGATGCACCTCGCGGCGATGTTCACCGAGGCCGTCGGCGTACGGGACGTCGCCGAACGGACGGCCGAGCAGATGACCCCCGCCCTGGGGGCACGGTCGCTCGCCCTGCTCCTGGCCGGGGACGGCCGGCTGCGGCTCGTCGGCCACAGCGGCTGTGACCCGGACCTCGCCGAGCGGCTGCACTCCGTCCCCGTCGGCGCCGGCACCCCGGAGGTCCGGGCCTTCACCGGAGGGACCCCGCTGTTCTTCCAGAGCGCCCGGGAACTGCGCGCCGCCTACCCCTCGGCGGGTGAGCGGACCCCCGAGGGCGCCTGGGCCTTCGTCCCGCTCATCGCCTCCGGCCGGCCGGTCGGCTCCCTCGCCCTCGGCTTCGACCGGCCGCGCGGGTTCCACTCCCCGGAGCGGGCCGTCCTCAGCTCCCTCGCCGGCCTGATCGCACAGGCCCTGGACCGGGCCCGGCTGTACGACGCCAAGCACGACCTGGTGCACAGCCTCCAGGCCGGGCTGCTGCCGCACGGCCTGCCGCGGGTGTCCGGCCTCGACGTGGCCGCCCGCTACCTGCCCGCCGCCGTCGGCATGGACGTCGGCGGCGACTTCTACGACGTCATCCGGCTCGGCGACACCACCTGCGCGGTGACCATCGGGGACGTCCAGGGGCACAACGTCGACGCCGCCGCCCTCATGGGGCAGGTCCGCACCGCCGTCCACGCCACCGCCGGGGCACCGCCCGGCGAGGTGCTCGCCCGCACGAACCGGCTCCTCCTCGACCTGGACCCGGGCCTCTTCACGAGCTGCCTCTACGCCCAGCTGGACCTCGCCCGGCACAGCGCCGTCCTCGCCACCGCGGGCCACCCGCCGCCCCTGTGCCGCCACCCGGACGGCCGCACCGCGAGCCTGGACGTCCCGCCCGGCCTGCTCCTCGGCATCGACGCCACCGCCACGTACCCCGAGACGGAGGTCCCCCTGCCGCCCGGCACCCTGCTCGCCCTGTTCACGGACGGGCTGGTGGAGGTGCCCGGCGTCCACTTCGACACGACCACCGCCGACCTCGCCGCCCGGATCAGCCGCGGCGACCCCACGGACCTGGACGCCCTCGCCGACGCGGTCGTGGAGCACGCCTGCAGGACCGCCCCGCGCAACGACGACATGGCCCTGGTCCTGCTGCGCACGCACCCGTGACGGCACCCCGCCCCGTTCCCGCCCGCACGTGCGCCCACGCGCGCGGCGGCACGACCCCGCCGGGGGCCGTGCCGCCGCACGCAGAACCGTCACCGGCCGCCCGGCACCGGCCGCCCGTCACAGGCCGTCCGGCACCGAACGCCCGTCACCGGCCGCCCGTCACCGGGCCGAGAAGCCGTGCACCGTCGTCGACCGGTACGTCTCGCCCGGGCGGAGCACCGTCGAGGGGAAGTGCGGCTTGTTCGGCGAGTCCGGGAAGTGCTGGGTCTCCAGGCACAGCCCGTCGCCCTGCCGGTAGGTGCGCCCCGAGGGCCCGGCGAGCGTTCCGTCCAGGAAGTTCCCCGAGTAGAACTGCGTCCCCGGCTCCGTCGTGGAGATCCGCATGGTCCGCCCGGACCCCGGGTCGCGCAGGGTCGCCGCGTACCCGGGGGTGCGGGTGGCGCCCTTGTCGAGGACCCAGTTGTGGTCGTATCCCTTGGCCGTCACGAGCTGCGGGTGCGCCTCGCGTATCCGCCGGCCGATCCGCTCCGCGCGCCGGAAGTCGAACGGCGTGCCCGCCACCGGCGCCAGCTCCCCGGTGGGGATCAGCGTCGCGTCGGTCGGCGTGTACCGGGACGCGGCGAGCCGCAGCTCGTGGCCGAGGACGTCCCCGCTGCCCTCGCCGGCCAGGTTGAAGTAGGTGTGGCCGGTCAGGTTGACGACGGTCGGCCGGTCCGTGGTGGCCACGTAGTCGATCCGCCAGTCGCCGTCACCGGTCAGGGTGTACGTGACGGTGGTGTCGAGCCGGCCCGGATAGCCCATCTCGCCGTCCGCGCTCACGTACCGCAGCACCAAGCCGACGCCGCTCGGGCCGCTGAACGGTGAGACGTCCCACACCCGCTTGTCGAAGCCGGCCTCGCCGCCGTGCAGGCTGTTCGGCCCGTCGTTCACCGACAGCCGGTGCTCGCGGCCGTCGAGCGTGAAGCGCCCGCCGGCGACGCGGTTGCCGTAGCGGCCGATGAGCGCCCCGAAGTAGGGGCTGGCGGCCACGTAGTCCTCCAGGCGGTCGAAGCCCAGGGAGACGTTGGCGTACCGGCCGTGCCGGTCGGGCAGTTCCAGTGACTGGACGATGCCGCCGTACGACAGCACGCGCATGCGGGTGCCGCCGTTGGCCAGCGTCCAGCGGTGGACGACCGTGCCGTCGGCGAGCGTGCCGAAGACCTCCCGCACGGGCCGCCGGCCCCCGGCGCCGTTCCCGCGGGCGTGGGCGGTGCCGGGGGCGGCGACCGCGGTGAGGCCGGCGGCGGCCGCCGCCAGGAGGGTGCGCCTGTTCGTGTCCATCGCGGCTCCAGACGAGGGAGAGGGAGGGAGAGGGAGAGAGGGTGGATGAGGCGGGTGGGGTCGGGGTGGTGGAGCGCCTCACGTGCCGGCCTTGCGCTTGTTCCACACGTCGAAGCCGACGGCGGCCAGCAGCACCAGGCCCTTGATGACCTGCTGGTAGTCGGTGCCGATGCCGACCAGGGACATGCCGTTGTTGAGCACGCCGAGGACGAGCCCGCCGATGACGGCGCCCATCACGGTGCCGACGCCGCCGCTCATGGACGCGCCGCCGATGAACGCCGCGGCGATGGCCTCCAGTTCGAAGTTGAGGCCCGCCTGCGGGGTGCCGGCGTTGAGCCGGGCCGCGTACACGCACCCCGCGAGGGCGGCCAGCACGCCCATGTTGACGAAGACGAGGAAGGTGACCCGCTTGTCCTTGACGCCGGACAGCTTGGCGGCGGCCTTGTTGCCGCCGAGGGCGTACACGTGGCGGCCGATGACGGCGTTGCGCATCACGAAGCCGAGGCCGATGAGCAGCGCGCACATGATGAGCATCACCACGGGCACGCCGTGGAAGGACGCCAGCGTGAGGGTGAACGCCACCACCGCCGCGGTGATCGCCACGCACTTGAGGACCCACACGCCGGTCGGCGGCACGTCCAGCGCGTAGGCGAGCTGCCGGCGCCGGTCCCGCCACTCGCGCAGCAGCAGGACGACGACGGCGGCCAGCCCCAGCAGCAGCGTCGGGTTGTGGTACTGGGTGTACGGCCCCATCTCCGGGAGGAACCCCTTGGCGAGGTTCTGGAAGCCCTCGGGGAAGGGCGCGATCGACTGGCCCTCCAGCACGATCTGGGTCAGGCCGCGGAAGAGCAGCATGCCCGCGAGCGTCACGATGAAGGACGGGATGCCGAGGTAGGCGATGAAGTACCCCTGCCAGGCCCCCGCGACCGCGCCGATGAGCAGCGCGAGGAGCAGGGCCGGCACCCAGGGGATGTCGTGCCTCACCATCATCACGGCCGACATGGCGCCGACGAAGGCGACGAGCGAGCCGACGGAGAGGTCGATGTGCCCGGAGATGATGACGATCATCATGCCCATGGCGAGGATGAGGATGTAGCTGTTCTGCTGGACCAGGTTGGAGACGTTGTTCGGCAGCAGCAGCGTGCCGTCGGTCCAGATCTGGAAGAGCAGGACGATGGAGGCAAGGGCGATGAGCATGCCGTACTGGCGCATGTTGCCGCGCAGCCCGCGCAACAGGACCTCGCGCGCCGACGGCTGGCCGGGCGCCGCGCCGGGCGCCGCGTCCTTCGGTGGGGTGGTCGTGGTGGTCATGGCGGGGCCTCAGCTTCTGTTCATGGTCATCTGACGCATCAGGACTTCCTGGGTGGCGTCGGCGCGGTCGACCTCGCCGGTCAGCCGGCCCTCGGCCATCGTGTAGATCCGGTCGCACATGCCGAGCAGCTCGGGGAGCTCGGAGGAGATCAGGAGCACCGCCTTGCCCTGCGCCGCCAGCCGGTCGATGACGGTGTAGATCTCGTACTTGGCGCCGACGTCGATGCCGCGCGTCGGCTCGTCGAGGATCAGCACCTCGGGGTCGGCGTGGATCCACCTGCTGAGGACGACCTTCTGCTGGTTGCCGCCGGACAGCCGGCCCACCTGCTCGAAGACGGTCGGAGTCTTGATGTTCATGGTGGTGCGGTACCGCTCGGCGACCTGCCGCTCGTGGTGCTCGTCCACGACGCCGCGCCGCCGCATCCCGGGCAGGGACGCGAGGGAGATGTTCCGGTTGACGGTGTCGATGAGGTTCAGGCCGTACTGCTTGCGGTCCTCGGTGACGTACGCCAGGCCCGCCCCGATCGCGGCCGGCACGTTCCGTATCACCACCTCGCGCCCGCCCACCTCGACCGTCCCGGCCACGTACCGGCCGTAGGAGCGCCCGAAGAGGGACATCGCGAGCTCCGTGCGGCCCGCGCCCATCAGCCCCGCGACACCGACGATCTCGCCGCGCCGCACGGTCAGCGACACGTCGTCGACGACCGTGCGCTCGTGGTCCACCGGGTGGCGGACCGTCCAGCCGCGCACGTCCAGCGCGACCCGGCCCGCGTCCTCGCCCTCGTAGGGCGTGCGGTCGGGGAAGCGCTGGTCGAGGTCGCGGCCCACCATGCCCCGGATGATCCGGTCCTCCGAGAGGCCGGACCCGCCGTCGGGCGTCGCGCGCACCGGCAGGGTCTCGATGGTGCGTCCGTCGCGCAGGATCGTCACCGTGTCGGCGACGCGCCGGACCTCGTTCAGCTTGTGCGAGATGACGATGCAGGCGATGCCCTGGTCGCGCAGCTCCAGGACCAGGTCGAGGAGCTTCGCGCTGTCCTCGTCGTTGAGCGCGGCCGTCGGCTCGTCGAGGACGAGCAGCTTCACCTCCTTCGCCAGCGCCTTGGCGATCTCCACGAGCTGCTGCTTGCCCACGCCGATCTCCGCCACGGGCGTCTGCGGCTTCTCCCGCAGCCCCACCCGCTCCAGCAGGGCGCCGGCCCGGCGCAGCGTCCCGTTCCAGTCGATCACGCCGCGCGTGGCCCGCTCGTTGCCGAGGAAGATGTTCTCGGCGATCGACAGGTAGGGCACGAGCGCCAGTTCCTGGTGGATGATCACGATGCCGTGGCGCTCGCTGGCCCGGATGTCCCGGAAGGCCACCGGTTCGCCCTCGAAGCGGATCTCGCCCTCGTACGAGCCGTGCGGGTGGACGCCGCTGACCACCTTCATCAGCGTCGACTTGCCCGCGCCGTTCTCGCCGCAGATCGCGTGGACCTCCCCGGCCCGCACCGTGAGGTCCACACCCGAGAGGGCCGTGACGCCGGGGAACCTCTTGGTGATCCCGCGCATCTCCAGCACGGGCGGCGCCACCCCGTCCGTCCCCGGCCTCACTTCAGCTGCCCGGCGGTGAAGTACCCCTCGTCGACGAGGAGCCGGGTGTTGGTCTTGTCGATGCTGACGGGGTTCAGCAGGAACGACGGCACCGTCTTCTTGCCGTTGTCGTAGTCCGTGACGTTGTTGACCTCGGGCTTCTTCCCGTTGAGCACGGCGTCGCCCATCTTCACCGCCTGCGCGGCCAGCTTGCGCGTGTCCTTGAAGACGGTCTGCGTCTGCTCGCCCCGGATGATCGACTTCACGGAGGCCAGCTCC
The DNA here is from genome assembly GCF_024600715.1 of Streptomyces changanensis. Lineage (NCBI taxonomy): Bacteria > Bacillati > Actinomycetota > Actinomycetes > Kitasatosporales > Streptomycetaceae > Streptomyces > Streptomyces changanensis. Next base: position 331,924 of record NZ_CP102332.1, on the reverse strand, counting down.
GCGTCCTGCCCCGTGACGACGGGCAGCGGCCGGCTCTTCGTGCCGTAACCGGCGCTCTTGAGGGCCGAGATGACGCCGATCGAGATGCCGTCGTAGGGGGAGAGGACCGCGTCGACCCGCTGCGCGCCGTAGTTCTTGCTGATCAGGTCGTCCATGCGCTTCTGCGCGGTGCCGCCGTCCCAGCGCAGGGTGGTCGCCTGGTTCATGCGGGTCTGCCCGCTGCGCACGACGAGCCGGCCGCTCGTGAGGTACGGCTGGAGGACCTTCATGGCGCCGTTCCAGAAGTACCGGGTGTTGTTGTCGTCGGGGGAGCCCGCGAAGAGCTCGATGTTGTACGCCTTGCCGGCGGAGCCCGGCGGGCCGAGCTCCAGCTTGTCGACGATGTACCGCGCCTCCAGCTCGCCGACGCGCTCGTTGTCGAACGAGGCGTAGTAGTCGACGTGTTCGGTGCCCATGATGAGGCGGTCGTAGGCGATCACGGGGATGCCGGCGTCCTCGGCCCGCCGGAGCACCTCGGTGAGCGCCGAACCGTCGATCGCGGCGACCACCAGCAGCGTCCGCCCTTTGGTGATCATGTTCTCGATCTGGGCGATCTGGTTCTCGACCTTGTCGTCGCCGTACTGGAGGTCGGTGGCGTAACCGGCCTTGCGGAACTGTTCCGCCATGTTCTCGCCGTCGGCGATCCACCGCTCCGACGCCTTGGTCGGCATGGCCAGGCCGACGGTGCCGCCCCCACCGGCCGGCGGCTGGTAGCGGCTGCCGCCCCGGGCCTCCTGGCCGCAGGCGGTGAGGGAGACGGAGAGCAGGGCCGCCGCGAGGGCGGCGCCCGCGAGGCGGGCTGTGCGGGTGCGCATGGGTCAGTCACCTTCCGGGACGGGGAAACGCCGGAGTTCGCCCGGCAGTCGGGTGCCGAGCGGCGACATGCCGCCGTCCGCGCCGTGCCGGGCCAGCAGGTCGAGGGCGAGGCGCCCGCGCCGGACCCGCTCCCGCGCGGTGGCGAGCGCGGTGTCGCGCAGTTGGGCGCCGTACGGGTAGATGCCGGGCGACCGGCTCAGCCCGAACTTGAGGTACAGGGGCGCGCCCCGCCGGATCAGTTCGGCCACTTCGTACATGCGGACGTAGCCGCCGAGGTCGTCCGGGGCCTCCACGTACATGTCCATGGGCGCGCCGCTGACCCGGCGGATCTCGGTGAGGTGGTCGAGCGTCAGGTCGGAGGGCACGTTGAGGGAGTCGGCGCCGAGCCGCTCGTAGACGGCGTACGCGGCCGGGTTGACGGGGCCGGTGAGCGCGGACAGCTTGAAGGTGGTGTCGGCCGGCAGCGCGCCGGAGGCACGCAGCCGGTGCAGGGTCCACAGCACGCCCTCGTCGGCGACGAGCAGGCAGCGCACGCCGAGCGCGGTGGCCCGCAGGGCGTCCTCGACGCAGCCGGCCAGCGCGTCGTGGCCGCGGGCGCGCAGCCCCGCGCCGCCCGAGTCGGTGCGCGTGCCGGCACCGATGTCCCAGGTGCCGCGCGGGCCGGTGAACAGGCACAGCTCCACGTCGCGGGCCGCGCAGGACTCGACCATGTCGGTGATCTCGGCGTCGGTGAGCATCCACACGCCGCTGCCCTGGCTGACCCGGTGGACGGGCACGTCGAGGCGGGCGCTCTCCTTCAGGACCACGGCGAGCGCCTCGGGCCCCTCCACCGAGGGGATCTCGGTGCGCCACGTCCCGCCGTCGGGGAAGGTGTGCGGGGAGGCGTCGGCCGGGTCGGGGCCGGGGGAGGGGTGGCCGATGCGGGCGAGCGCGTCGGCGCCCGGTCGGCGGGGGGCGGACGGGGGAGTCACGGGTCTCCTCGGGGTCGGGTGCTGCGACAGGTCGGTTCGGCACCGGGTCGTCGGACGGGCCGGTGCGGGGTGGGCCGTTGGCGGGCGGGTGCGGCGGCGGGCCGTTCGGCGGGTCGGTTCGGGGGCGGGTCGTTCGGCGAGTCTGTTCGGTATGTCGGACGTCATTCGGATCGGTGGGTACGCGGCGGTACGGGGGCCGGGCGCCGCCCGTACCGCCGCGCGTTCGAGGCGCCGGTCAGGGGCGCAGCAGCACCTTCCCGGTCGCGGGGTCGCCGCCGCCCACCAGCGCGACCGCGTCCCCGAACCGCTCCAGCGGGAACTCGTGCGTGACGAGCGGCGCCGGGTCCAGCAGCCCGAGGGTGAAGGCGCGCACCGCGTCCGACCACGCGGCGGAGGACGCGCCGAAGACGCTGCGGACCTCCAGCTGGCTCACCGACAGGTGCACCGGGTCGATCCCGGTCGCGCCGGCCGTGAACATCCCGGTCAGCACCACCCGCCCGCCCCGCCGCGCCAGCAGGCACGAGGACGCCGCCGTGGAGGGCGCGCCCGCCGTCTCCACCACCAGGTCGTACCGGCCGTGCAGCGCGTCGGCGCCGTCCGGCCCGAGCGACCGCGTGGCCCCGAACCGCAGGGCCGCGTCGGCGCGCGCCGCCCGCGGGTCGATCACGGCGAGTTCGGCGGGGGAGGTCGCGGCCAGCAACTGCACGGCGAGCAGCCCGAGGGTGCCCGCGCCCACCACCGCGATCCGCTCCGCGGGCCGCGGCCGCCCGGCCCGCACCGCCGCGGCGACCACCGCGGCCGGTTCCAGGAGTGCCGCGGCCCGCAGGTCGGCGTCGTCGGGCAGCGGGTGCAGCAGCCGCGCGGGCACCACCAGGTGGTCGGCGAAGGCGCCCGGCTCGGTGAACCCGGTCTCGGCGTACCCGCCCAGGCACAGGCTCGTCTCGCCGCACCGGCACCGCTCGCAGGCGCCGCACGCCCGGAACCCCTCGGCCACCGTGCGCCGGCCCACCAGCGCCGGGTCGACCCCGTCGCCCACGGCCAGCACGGTCCCGGCCCACTCGTGACCGGGGGTCACGGGATAGCGGACGTACCCGGCGGCGCGGTGGCCGTCGAGCACCTCCCGGTCGCTCAGGCAGATCCCGGCCGCGGCGACGCGCACCAGCACCTCGCCCGGGCCCGGCACGGGCACCTCCCGCCGCACCAGGCGGTGGACGCCCGGCCGGTCGACGACGACGGCCCTGCCGGCGGCGTCCCCACCGCCGGCGGGGTCGTCCGCGGTCACCTGCCGCCCTTGGGGGCGCGCTTCTCCCAGCCCTCGGCCCACAGGTCGAACCGGGCCTGCTGCTGCGGGAACTCGGCCGCCGCGTCCACGTCCAGCTCGACGCCCAGCCCCGGTGCGTGCGACACCTCGAAGCAGCCCGACTCCGGGTCCACCTGCGGCGCGCCCTTGACGACCTTCTTGATCTCCGCGTCGGCGAAGTCGTTGAAGTGTTCGAGGATCTTGAAGTTGGGCGTGCAGGCGGCGAGCTGGAGCGACGCCGCGGTCAGGACGCTGCCGCCGACGTTGTGCGGCGCGACCAGCATGTAGTGCGTCTCGGCGGTTGCCGCGAGCTTGCGGGTCTCCAGGATTCCGCCGATGTGCCCCAGGTCCGGCTGGATGATGTCGACGGCCTGTGACTCGAACAGCTCCCGGAACTCGATCCGGTCGTGGATCCGCTCGCCGGTCGCCACGGGCGCGTCGACCTTGTCGGCGAACTTCGCCAGTGCCTTGAGGTTCTCCGGCGGGACCGGCTCCTCCAGCCAGGCCGGGTGGTACGGCGCCAGCTCCCTGGCGAGCCGTACGGCGGTGGCCGGGCTGAACCGGCCGTGCATCTCCACCATCAGCTCGGCGTCGGGACCGATCGCGTCCCGCACCGCCTCGATCAGCGACACCGCGTAGCGGGTCTGCTCGGCGTCGAGTTCGAGGTGGCCGGTGCCGAACGGGTCGATCTTCAGCGCCCGGTAGCCGCGGGCCATGACCTCCCCGGCGGCCTTGTGGTACGCCTCCGGGGTGCGCTCGGTGGTGTACCAGCCGTTCGCGTACGCCTTGACGCGGTCGGTGACCTTGCCACCCAGCAACTGCCACACCGGGACGCCGAGGGCCTTGCCCTTGATGTCCCAGCAGGCCATCTCGACGACCGCGATGCCGGACATCACGATCTCGCCGGCGCGGCCGTAGTCGCCGTACTTCATCCGCCGGACGAGGTCCTCCACCGCGAAGGGGTCCGACCCCGCGATGTGGTTGACCTCCGCCTCGCGCAGGTAGCCGAGCAGGGCGTCCGTGTGGCCGAGCATGCGTGTCTCGCCGACGCCGGTCAACCCCTCGTCGGTGTGGACGAGTACGTAGGTGAGGTTGCGCCAGGGGGTCCCGACGACATGAGTGGTGATTCCCGTGATGCGCACGGTAGTTGCCCCTAGGGTCCGTTCGGTACGTTGAGTGTGTTCGGTATTTCGTCACACGTTCGAAATCGTGGCGTGACCGTAATCAGCCCCCGCACGGGGTGTCAATGGCCCGCGCACATCGCGTCGTTCGACACCGGGTGACGGCGCCGGGTCGGGATGGCGGCGCGGGTGCCGGGCCGGAGCGGAGGCCCCGGGCCGGTCCGGCGATTGCCCGCGAACGCCGCCGTGAGTAGCCTGTGTTCGTCATGCCGGTCACTGGCCGGGGTTTCGAACGAAGGGGTGGGTGGCGTCATGGGACGTCTGGTTCCCGCGGTGACCAGGGCGCTCGACATACTGGAGCTCTTCCTCGACGGGGACGGCACGCTCTCCGCACCCGAGATCACCAGAAGGCTGGCGCTGCCCCGCACCACCGTGCACGAGCTGGTCACCACGCTCGCCGCCCGGTCCTACCTCGTACCCGCCTCCGGCCGGCCCGGCCGCTACCGCCTGGGCGTGCGCGCCTACCAGCTCGGCAGCCGGTACGCCGAACAGCTCGACCTCGCCGCCGAGGGGCAGCGCGTGGCCCGCGAGGTCGCGGAGACCTGCGACGAGACCGTCCACGTCGCCGTCCTGGAGGACCTGGACGTCATCTACATCGCCAAGGTCGACTCCACGCACGCCGTGCGCATGGTCTCCGCCGCCGGCCGCCGGCTGCCCGCCCACTGCACCTCGGTCGGGAAGATGCTGCTCGCCTCGCTCCCGCGGGACGACTTCGACGCCCGCGTCGACGGGCGCGAGCTCGTCGCGATGACCCCGAACAGCATCACCGACCACGACCGGCTGCGCGCCGTGCTCGCCACCGTCCGCGAGCGCGGCGTCGCCACCGAGCACAGCGAGTCCAACCCGGACGTCAGCTGCGTCGCCGCCCCGGTCCGCGACGGCGCCGGCCGGGTCGTCGCCGCCCTGTCCATCTCCGTCCCGATGATCCGCTGGAGCGAGGAGCGCGAGGCGGAGCTCGCCGAGCTGGCCGCCAAGGGCGCCGCCGACCTCTCCGCCAGCCTCGGCCACCGGGGCGGCCGGTGAGCGCGCCCCGCGCCGAGGTGGCCGTCCGGGAGGCCGCGGCCCTCGGCGAGGGACCGACGTGGGACCCGGCCGGCGGACGGCTCGTCTGGGTCGACGTCCTCGGCTCCCGCGTGCACACCCACACCCCCGCCGACGGCCGGCGCGGCGTGCTGCTCACCGGCCAGCACGTCGGCGCGGCCAAGCCCCGCGCCGGCGGCGGACTCGTCGTCAACCTCCGCGACGGCATAGGGCTCTACGACCCCGACGGCGCCTTCCGCTGGCTCGTCCACGCGCCGGTCCCCGGGCGCCGCGGCAACGACGCCGCCGTCGCCCCCGACGGATCCCTGTGGGCCGGCACCATGCGCTACGACGAGGCGGACGGCGGCGGCGCCCTCACCCGCGTCGCCCCCGACGGCACCACCACCACCGTCCTGCCCCGGGTCACCGTCAGCAACGGCACGGACTGGAGCCCCGACGGCCGCCTCGTCTACTACGTCGACAGCCCCACCCGCCGCGTCGACGTCCTGCGCGCCGACGGCGGGCACCTCGTCGAGCGGCGCACCTTGGCGACCGTCGAACCCGGCGCCGGCTTCCCCGACGGGCTCACCGTCGACGCCGACGGCTGCGTATGGGTCGCCCTCTGGGACGGCGCGGCCGTCCGCCGCTACACCCCCGACGGGCGGCTGGACCGGATCGTGCCCCTGCCCGTACGGCGTCCGACCGCGTGCGCGTTCGGCGGCCCGGGCCTGCGCGACCTGTACGTCACGACCGCCCGCACCGGCCTCGCCGACCCGCACCCGCTCTCCGGCTCCCTGCTCGTCCTCCCCGATGCCGGACAGGGGCGGGAGGCACACGCGTTCGCCGGGTGACCGTCGCCTGCGCTAACATCCTCCGCCATCCCCGGTGATCACCGGCGCGGACGATCCGCGCCGCGGTCCGACCGACTACCGACCGGGGCGCACACCGGCCACGCCGCCGACGGCGGCACCCGTGGCAGCACCGCGACGAAACACGCGCGTCGAAGCGCGGGGAGAGGGCGCCCGTGGGCACATCCGCCGATGACGCCGCCACCGAGTTTCACGACTTCTTCGAGCGTCACCACGCCGAACTGGCCCGCTTCGCCCACCTCCTCACCGGCGAGGCGGACGCCGCCGACGACCTCGCCGCCGACGCCCTCCTCGCCCTCTGGCACCGCTGGGACCGCGTCCGCGCCGCGCAGCACCCCGTCGCCTACGCGCGGGGCGTCGTCGCCAACCTCGCCCGCAGCCGCATCCGCAGCACCGTGCGCGAGCGCCGCCGCGTCGCCCTGTTCTGGTCGCAGCGCGCCGAGCACGTCGACGGCCCCGACGTCCCGGCCGTCCTGGACGTCCGCAGCGCCCTGCGCCGGCTGCCCTTCCGCAAGCGGGCCTGCGTGGTCCTGCGGCACGCCTTCGACCTGTCCGAGCGGGAGACCGCGCTGACCCTCGGCATCTCGGTGGGTACGGTGAAGAGCCAGACGTCGAAGGCCGTGGCACAGCTGGAACAGCTGCTCGGCCACGGGGCCGCCGCCTCGGAACTGGTCGGAGGAAGGAAGTAGTGGACGAGCTCCAGCGGGCCCTCAAGGAGGCCGCGCGGACCCACCGGCCCGACCGCGCCCGCATCCTCGCGCGGGTCGAGCGCGGGATGGCCGCCCCGCCCCCGGTACCCGCCCTCCGGCGCCCGGCCGGCCCCCGGTGGGCCCGGATCGCCGTGGCCACGGCCGCCGTCGCCGCGGTCGTCGCCGCCGGCGGACTGACCGCGCGGGCCGTCCTGCACGAGGACCCGGCCCCCGCGCACGTCGCCGTCCCGGCGCCCGACGACCCCACCTCCCCGCTCGCCGGGCGCGCCGTGGACGGCTTCCTGCGGGGCGCGGCCGTCGTCGACCCGCACAGCAACCGCTACTGGGCCCAGTCCAACATCACCTTCAGCACCACCACGGCTTTGCGGGAGCTCACCGTGGAACTGCGGGTCGCCCAGACCGGCCGGGTGGCCCCGACCGGCAACTGGCGCACCCTGCCCGCCGACGACTTCGCCGTCTCCACCCGCGAGGAGGCCGGCGCCCTGGTCTACACCTGGACCCTGCGGCCCGGCCGGGGCGTCCCCGCCGGGCAGCACGTCTTCGCCGCCCAGTACAACCACGCCGAGGGCGGCCGCGACGCCGGGGACGACCGGTACACGGTCACCGCGACCTCCACCGGCGGCGGGCACGCCTCCGTGACCGGCGGCGTCACCCCCGTCACCGGCGCCCCGCGCGGGTCGCGGTGACCTGACGGGCCCGCCGGCCCGGCCGCCCGCCGCGCGGTCGGCGAGGGGATGCGTGAGCGCGGGGCGGGGACGACAATGGCGAGTGCCGGACGAACAAGGAGGCGGCATGAAAGAAGAGCCCGAAACGACCTCCAGGCCCCGGCAGGGTGGCGTCTCCCCGGACGCCATCCTGCACAGCGGCGCCGAAGGCGAGTTCACCGCCGAGGACCTGGTCCTCGCCTCCGGGCGCGACGTGAACCCGAAGAACATGGCCTGGGCCGAGCGCAGGCTCGCCGAGAAGGGCAGGGCCGCGCTCGACGAACTGCTCCCCTGACCCCTTCCGCCCCCGGGGCCGTGCCGCGGCACCGCCGCGGCACGGCCCCTTCTTCCCCGCACGCGCCCCCGCGGGGCACGCGTCCTTCCACGCCGGGGCCGCCGACCCGCGCGCCTGGCGCCCCCGGGGCCTGCGCCTCCTTACAACAGCGGCCCCGCCCCGACCACAGGACGCGCAACCACGCCCAACCCCGCCCACACGATGGCGGCCCCCGGTACCGGCGCGTCCACCGCACCCGGTACCGGGGGCCGCAGTCCGTCCGGCCCGCCCGTCAGGACGTCCGCGTCACCGCCCGCCGTCCTCCTCCTGCCGCCCCTCACCGTCGTCCACGCGCGTCCGCTCCAGCGGGCGCGTCGCCGGGCCCTCGACGACCCGCCCGTCCACGGCGAAGCGCGATCCGTGGCACGGGCACTCCCAGGACGTCTCCTCGTCGTTGAAGTGCACCACGCACCCCAGGTGCGTGCAGCGCGCCGACACCGCGTGCAGCGCTCCCGCCTCGTCCCGGTGCACCGCGAGCAGCCGCCCGCCGACCCGCACCACCGCGCCCTGGCCCGGTCCCACCTCGTCGACCGAGTCGACGTACGCGCCGGGCGTCCGGTCGCCGACGAAGTGCTTGGCCACGTGCGCCTGGAGCTTCAGCATCGCCGGGACGTCCCGGGTCGGGTGCAGCCGCACCGGGTCGTACAGCGACGTCCACGCCGGTTCCCTGCCCCGGATGCGGGCCGCCAGCAGCGATCCCGCCATGACGCCGCTGCTCATGCCCCAGCCGGCGAACCCGGTCGCCACGAACACGTGCCGCGTCCCGGCGTGCAGCCGGCCCACGTACGGCACCCGGTCCGTCGTCGAGTTGTCCTGCGCCGCCCACCGGTGGCTGAACTCCACCTCGCCGAACCGCTCCCGCGCCCACCGTTCCAGCCGGGCGTACCGCTCGCCGACCTCGCCCTCCTCGGTGGTGCCCGGCGCGAACTGCTCACCGGTCACGATCAGCGTGCGCGTCCCCTCACGCCCCGAGGGCGCGGTCCGCACGGACCGCGTGCCGCCCTCGGAGGTCAGGAACACGCCGCCCGGATCCCGGTCGGCCGCGATGGGACCCGCCACCACCAGCTCGCGCTTCGGCTCCAGACGGGTGAAGAGCAGAGACCGGTCGAACACCGGGTAGTGCGTCGCGACCACGACGTACTGGGCCACGATCGTGTGCCCCCGCTCGGTGGTCAGCTCGCACGGCGAGCCCTCCTTGAGCCGCGTCACGCGCGTCCGCTCGTAGATGCGCGCGCCGAGCCGCTCCATGTGCGCCGCGAGCCCCAGCAGGTACTTGCGCGGATGGAACTGGGCCTGGCTCTCCAGCCGCACCGCGCCGGCCACCGGGAACGGCAGCGACGTCTCCGTCACGTACGAGGCGGGCAGCCCCGCCTCCAGCGCGGCGTCCGCCTCCGCCCGCAGCTCGTCGGTCCGGCCGGGGTCCTCCGTCCAGGTGTACGCGGGGAGGCGCTCCAGGTCGCAGTCGATGCCCAGCTCCTCGCTGACCTCGGCGACCCGCTCGACGGCCAGCTGCTGCGAGTGGGCGTACAACCGGGCGCCGCGCGCGCCGTGCACCTTCTTGACCTCGGCGTACACCTGGCCGTGCAGGGCCGAGAGCTTCGCCGTGGTGTGGCCGGTCACGCCGGTGGCGATCCGGTCGGCCTCCAGCAGGACCACCGAGTGCCCCGCCCGGGCCAGCTCCCACGCCGTGCAGATACCGGCGATGCCACCGCCCACGACGGCGACCTCGGTCTCCACGGCCCCGTCGAGCGCGGGACGCGGCGGTCCCGGCGCGTACTCCAACCACAGCGAACCGGTAAGGGCGTCGTAGGCCATGAGCGCACTCCTCGTCGACGGCCGGACCGCCACGCGGTCCCGGAGAGATCCGAGGTACCCGGAGATCGCGCATGAAACCCCCGGAGCTGCGCACTCGTACCCCATGACGTACAGCAACCCCGACCCTGACCCGGACCGCACGACCGGCCTGGACGCCGGCGGCGGCGTACCGCCCGGCGAGACCCCGCCCGCCGAGGGCAGCACACCGGGGGCGGGTCCCCGGGAGACCCACAATCCGCCGACGGGCTGGGCGAAGGCCCCGCTCGCCATGATCCTGGTCATCGTCGTCCTGGTCGCGGCGCTCTTCGCGGTGATGGCGATCATGATCGCGATGTGACCGCCCGGCCCGGACCGCCGCGGGCGAGGCACCCCTGACGGCCACGCGTCCCCGGGGGCGGCGCGCCCCTGCCGCCACGGACCGCAAGGGGCGCGCCGCGGCCGCGCCCCCCGCGGCACTGCCCCGCGCCCGCCGCCTGGCGGACGCGGCACCTACGGCCCGCGCCGCCCGGCCCGAGGGGCCGACACCCGCTCGGCCCCGTACGAACTTCGCAGACAGGGCGCCATACTGGACGGGCCGGGGAGGGCGGAGCGGACCGACGGGGGCGACAGCGGGCGATGGCGGACACCAGGCTGATCCACGGCCGCTACCGGTTGCTGGAGGTGATCGGGCGGGGCGGCATGGGCGAGGTGTGGCGCGCCACCGACGAGTCGCTCGGGCGGCGGGTGGCCGTCAAGTGCCTCAAGCCCCTGGGCCCGCAGCACGACCCGGGCTCCGTCCGCGTCCTGCGCGAGCGCTTCCGCCGCGAGGCCCGCGTCGCCGCGTCGCTCCAGCACCGGGGCGTGACGGTGGTCCACGACTTCGGCGAGTGCGACGGCACGCCCTTCCTCGTCATGGAGCACCTGGAGGGCCGCAACCTCAGCCAGCTGCTGGAGGACAACAAGCACCACCCGCTGCCCGTGGACGACGTCGTCGACATCGCCGAGCAGGTCGCCGACGCCCTCGCCTACACCCACCGGCAGGGCATCGTCCACCGCGACCTGAAGCCGGCGAACATCATGCGGCTCGCCGACGGCACGGTGAAGATCTGCGACTTCGGGATCGCGCGCCTCGACGCGGGCCCCGGCCACTCCTCCCGCCTCACCAGCGGCGAGATCACCCTCGGCACGCCGCACTACATGTCACCCGAGCAGATCGGCGGCGGCCGCGTCGACCACCGCAGCGACCTCTACTCGCTGGGCTGCGTGCTGTACGAGATCTCCACCGGCGTCCCGCCGTTCGACCAGGACGACGCGTGGGGGATCCTCGTCGGCCACCGCGACACCCCTCCGGAGCCGCCCCGTACGCACCGCGCGGAGCTGCCCGCGCCGTTCGAGCGGATCGTGCTGGACCTGCTCGCCAAGACGCCCGACGCCCGCCCCGCCGATGCGGGGGACGTCCGGCGCCGCATCAGCGACGCCCGCCGGGCCGTACCGGCCGGCGCCACTCCGCTGCCGGCGGTGCCACCGCACCCGGCGACGCCACCGCACCCGGCAACGCCACCGCACGGCGCGCCCGTCCTCCTGGCGACCCCACCCGGCCCGGACACGGGCGCCCAGGGGCGTGCCGCGCGGCGGACCGACCCGCCGTCCGCCGTGCCCGCGCCGCGAGCCCCGGCGTGGACGCGCACCATGACCACCGGCCGCAAGGCGGTCGGCACGCACCACCCCCGCCCCGTGCCCCCGCCGGACGACGACGATCCGGTGACGACGCTCACCGGCACGTGGACCACGGGCGCGGGTACGTCCCACCTCGGTACCGGCGCGCGTACGGGTCCGGGCGCCCTCGGCACGGGTGGCGGTCCGTGGCGGCCCCAGGGGGCCGCTCCCGACGCGCCCGCAGCGGGGACGGACTCCGGCACGCACCGGTTCACGCTCCCCCCGCCGCCCGGCCGGCCGCCCCGGGGGTCGGAGCCGCAGGCCGCCCTGGCCGACCGGCACGGCGCCGCGCTGCGCCTCGCCCGGCTCGGCCGCTGGGCCGAGGCGGGCGAGGCGCACCGCGCCGTCGCCGCCGAACGCGAACGGGTCCTGGGCGCGGACCACCCCGACACCCTGACCAGCCGCCACGAACGCGGCGTCGCCCTCAGCCGCGCCGGTCGGGTCGCCGCGGCGCTGCGCGAGCTGGACCGCGTCGCGGAGGCCCGGGACCGCGTCCTCGGCCCGGACCACCGCGACACTGTGGCGACCCGTCAGGAGTCGGCGTACGTCCTCACCCGGCTCGGTCGCCACGCCGACGCCCACCGGGTGCACGCCGCCGTCCTCTCCGCCCGCGCGCGCGTCCTGGGCGCCGGCCACCCGGACACCGTGGCCGCGCTCCAGGAGGTCGCCCACGCGCTCGGCCGACTGGGCCGCTGGGAGGAGGCGCTGCGCACCTGCCGTGAGGTCGCCGACGCGCGCGCCCGCGCGCGGGGCGCGGACCACCCCGACACGCTCGCCGCCCGGTACGAGGTCGGCATCGCCCTCGGCCGCCTGGACCGGGGCCACGAGGCGCTGGAGCTGTACCGGGACCTGACGGCCGCCCGCAGCCGGGTGCAGGGACCGGAGCACCCCGAGACGCTGCGCGCCCGGCACGGCCTGGGCGTCAACCTCGGCCGGCTCGGCCGCTGGGAGGAGGCCCTGCGCGAGGCCCGCGACGTCGCGGCGACCCGCGCCCGCGTCCTGGGCCCCGACCACCCGGACACGCTGGTCAGCGGCCGGGAGGTCGCCGTGTGCCTGGGCTGGTTGGGCCGCTGGGCCGAGGCGCTCACCGGCTACCGGCTCGTGTCCGGGGCCCGCGAGCGGGTGCTCGGGCCGGACCACCCGGACACGCTCGCCAGCCGGAACGACGAGGCCCAGTGCCTGGAGCAGCTGGGCCGGCACACCGAGGCGGTGGAGCTGCACCGGCGGGTGGCGGCCGCCCACCGCCGGCGCACCCCGGGCTGAGGGACACCGTCCGCGCCCCCTGGGCCGACGGCACGGCGTCGACCGCGCGGCGCGTGCGGGGAAACGGTTCGGGTGGGCACCCCGTGGGGCGCCCACCCGCGACCGTGCGACAGCCGTGTCAGCCGACGCGCCAGCAGGTGCCTTCGAATCCGGCGACGTGGACGTCGCCCGCCGAGACGTGGCCGCCGGACACCCAGCAGCCCTTGACGCCGTCCGAGTCGGCGGCGGCGGGGGAGGCGGTGAGGAAGCCGACAGCGAGCAGACCGGCCAGAGCGATCGAGATGCGCCGAAGCATGTTTCTCTCCTTCGAGTGTGGGGACTCGGCACGACTCTCCATCAGCCGCGGGCGCACCGCACGCCGGGGCGCTCGACCGGGTGGCGCGGGCACCGCACACGCGCGGAGGTCCCCGGTCCGTCCGTGACGGCGGACCGGGGACCCGGACGTGGTGCGCGAGGTGGGTCAGGGCCGCGGCGGCTCGCCGCCGTGCCCGCCCCGGCGCCGGCCCAGCTGGTCCTTGAGCCGTTCCTGGGCGGTGCCGACGTGGCGGCTGTGCTTGCCGCGGGTGCGGCGGCCGACCATGTCGCCCACCTTGTCGACGCCCCTGCTGCTCTGCCCCTCGTGCCCCTTGAGCATGCTCTTGAGCTTGTCCATCATGGCCATGGGTCGTCCTCTCGCCGAGTGACCCCCTGGCCTCCAGTCTCCCCGCCCGTCCCGGCCCGCGCATCCGCGCGCTCACCGCGCGGGCCGTCGGCCGGGCCGCCGCCTCTCCGTCGGCGCGACGGGGCCGCCCGGCGACCGCGACCCCGGTCAGTCGGCCGACGGCACCCAGCCCCGTGCCTCGACGCGCGCGGCGTCCGCCGGCCGGGCCTCGTCGAACAGCGCGTCGTCCCCGTCCAGGACGCGCAGCCGGTCGACGTACGCGCCCCGCCCGACGTACCGGCCGTCGGTCGTGTACCGCCAGCGCAGCCGCACCGGGCCGGAGCCGGACCAGGCCGACAGGTCCGCCTCCGCCCGGTGCCACACCCGCCCCGACCAGCCCGACACCGCGCCGCCCGGGTGCGCCGCGGGCTCCCCGCCCGGCGGCACGGTGGTGAACGGAACCGGCCGCCACACCGCCCCCTCCGAAGCGTCCGTCGCCGACGCCTCCAGCACCAGGGCGTCCGTGCCGGGTTCGGTGTCCCACCACAGGGCGCACCGCAGCCTCGCCCGCGCCGTGGCCGGCCGCACGGCGGGCAGGGTGAGCGTCGCCGTCGTCGCGGACGCCATGCCGGAGAACCAGGCGGTACGGCCGTGTGCCGCCCGCACCGGTACCGCCCGCGCCAGCCGGTCGGCCACCGCGACCCGCGGCGCCGACCCGGAGCGCCACGTCCGCACCGGGTGCACCGAGTTGCCCAGCAGCACCAGGAACGCGTCGGTCGTCGGGTCCAGGACCAGGCTCGTCCCGGTGAACCCGGTGTGCCCCGCCGAGCGGGGCGTCGCCATCGCCCCCATGTACCAGTGCTGGTACAGCTCGAAGCCGAGCCCGTGCTCGTCCCCGGGGAACGCGGTGTTGAAGTCGGTGAACAGCAGCTCGACGGAGTCCGGCCGCAGGATCCGGGCGCGGCCGTACGCCCCGCCGTTCAGCAGCGTGCGGGCGAGGACGGCCAGGTCCCACGCGCGGGAGAACACCCCCGCGTGCCCGGCGACCCCGCCGAAGGCGTGGGCGTTCTCGTCGTGCACCTCGCCCCACACCAGCCCCCGGTCGAGCCCCGACCACGGCGGCCGGGCGTCCTCGGTCGCGGCGATGCGCGGACGCCAGGAGGCCGGCGGGGCGAACCGGGTGCGGCGCATGCCGAGCGGCCCGGTGATCCGCTCCCGCAGCAGTACGTCCAACGGCCGGCCGGTCACCTCCTCCAGCAGCAGCTGCAGGGCGATCAGATTGAGGTCCGAGTAGCGGTACAGCGTGCCCGGGGCGTCGGTCGGCCGCTCCTCCCACAGCATCCGCAGCCTGCCCTCGCGGGTCGGTTCCCGGTACAGCGGCAGCCAGGCCCGCAACCCCGACGTGTGCGTCAGCAGCTGGCGGACCGTCACGCCGCCCTTTCCGCCGCCCCCGAACTCCGGCAGCCGCTCCGCGACCCGGCCCTCCAGCTCCAGTTCGCCGCGCTCCAGCAGCTGCACGACGAGGAGCGAGGTGAAGAGCTTGGTGAGGGACGCCAGGTCGAACACGGTGTCCTCGTGCATGGGGATGCGCCGTTCGGGTGGCAGCTCCACGCCCCGGTCCGTCGTCTCGTCGTACGCCGCGTACCGCAGCGCGTACCCGACCGCCCGGTGCAGGGCCACGGTGGTGCCGCGCCCGGCGAGGACCACCGCGCCCGCGTACCAGGGGTGCGTGGGGGAGGGGCCGAGGAACCGCTCCGCGTCGTCGACGAGCCGGTCGAGGTGGTCCGGCAGCAGTCCGGCCCGCTCGGCCGTCCCGCGCCGCAGCACCGGCCCCGCCCCGTGCCCAGCCCCGTGCGGGCCGCTTCCGGGCCGCTCCGGCTGCGCCCCCCGGACCCCCGGAACCGGACCGATCACCAGCGCACCTCCCAGTGCCAGAACCCCGCCGCCGAACGCCCGCCGTCCGATCCCGTGCCCGCCCGCCGGCTCCCGCCCCATGCCCCGCCCTCCCCGCCTGAAGGAAACCTCGACCCTCGCGCGTACCGGGTGAAACGTTCTTACCGCCGCACCCACCCGTCAAGGAGGCGGGCGGGACGACCTCGCCGCCGCACCCGCCCGGGGCCCACCGGACGCCCGCCGTCGGCGCCCCGCCGGTACCACCGTCGGCGCCCGCAGGAACCGGCGCCGCGGACGTCGCCGCCGACCGGAGCAGCCGCCGCGCCGACCGGGTGCGGCCCGCGCACCGCTCTGGCAGCGTGGCCGCATGGGCAAGCAGACGGACGCGGACCGGGGCGGCCCCGGCGGCGCCGACGGCGGGGCCGCCACGCCGCGCCCCTGGCGGGAACGGACCACCTGGGTCCCGGCCGTGGCGGTGCTCGTCCTCGCGCTGTGCTGGGGCCGGGACCTGCCGGGCGTGCTCGTCGCGGTCGTCGGGCTCTGCCTCGCCGGGGCCGTGCTGTCCGCCGTCCACCACGCCGAGGTGGTCGCGCACCGGGTCGGCGAACCGTTCGGCTCCCTCGTCCTCGCGGTCGCCGTGACGGTCATCGAGGTGGGCCTCATCGTCATGCTGATGGCCTCGGGCGGCGACAGCGCGGCCACGTACGCCCGCGACACCGTCTTCGCCGCCGTGATGATCACCTGCAACGGCATCGTCGGCGCGTCCCTGCTCGTGGCGACCCTCCGGGGCCGCCGCGTGGCCGTCTTCAACGCCGAGGGGTCCGGCGGGGCCCTCGCCACGGTGACCACCCTGGCCACCACGACGCTCGTGCTCCCCACCTTCACCACCGGCAGCCGCGGCCCGGAGTTCACCGGGGCGCAGCTCGCCTTCGCCGCCGTGGCCTCGCTCTGCCTGTACGGGCTCTTCGTCACCGTGCAGACGGTCCGGCACCGTGACTACTTCCTGCCGGTCGCCCGCACCGGGGAGCCGCTCGACGCGGTCGCCCACGCCGTGCCGCCCACCCGCGCCGCCACCTGGTGGAGCCTCGGGCTGCTGGCGGTGGCCCTGGTGGCCGTCGTCGGCCTCGCCAAGGTCGTCTCACCGACGATCGAGTCCGGGGTGGAGACGGCCGGCCTGCCCACGGCCGTCGTCGGCGTCGTCATCGCCCTCATGGTGCTGCTGCCGGAGACCCTGGCGGCCGTGCGGGCGGCCCGCGGGGAACGCGTCCAGACCAGCCTGAACCTCGCCTACGGCTCGGCGATCGCCAGCATCGGCCTGACCGTGCCGGTGATCGCGCTCGCCTCCCTGTGGCTGTCCGGGCCCCTGGTGCTGGGGCTGGGCCCCGTCCACCTGGTGCTGCTGGCGCTCACCGCGGTGGTGAGCGCCCTGACCGTGGTGCCCGGACGCGCCACACTCCTGCAGAGCGGCGTCCACCTGGTGCTGTTCGCCGCCTTCGTCTTCCTGTCGTTCAGCCCCTGAGGGTCACTGCGCCACCCGCACCACCCGCAGTGCGGGGTCGCTGAGGATGTCCCGCTCGCAGAACCGCGCGGTCACCCACCGCTCCTGGGAGTACAGCCGCGTCTGGTCGGCGTGGTGCGGTGAGCCGGGGTCCGACGACTGCGCGTACGACAGCAGCGTCCGCGCCACCGGGCAGCGGCTGTCGTCCCAGCCCACCGCCTGGACGTGGCTCGTACCGTGCTGCACCTCGGTGTAGGCGCCGCGCGCGGCGTCCCACACGGGCACCGTCATGTTCCACACGCCCGTCCCCGTACCGCCGTGCACCGGGATCCGCTCCCCGCCGCGCACCACGTACTGGTGCTCGCCGAGGGGCGCGTCGAACGGGATGCCCGCCGCCCGCACCTCGGTGACCGCGCCCCGCAGCGCCGTGGCGAAGCCGGGGGCCGCGGTGTTCAGCGACCGGGGCGTGCCCACGGGGTCGGCAGCGGAGAACGGCACCTTCCAACGGTCGGGCCCCGGGACCTCCCGCTGCAGGCGCAGCCAGAACCGGTCGAAGAGCAGCGCGCCCCTGCTCGTGGTGTCCACCCGGCGGTCCCAGCGGGCGAGGGCCCCGCACGCCGCGGGCTCGTCCGGCAGGGCCGCCGGGCACGCCCGTACGACGTCGTCGGCCGTGAGGTCGGCGGCCGGCACCCGGTTGGCGAACTGCTGGCGCTGGAGGTCGGCCACCGTCAGCCCGCCCCGGTCCGCCATCGCCGCGACGTCCTCGATCGCGCCGCGCGTGCGCAGCGACCGCTCCGTCCCGATGTCGCCGAAGACCCGCTCGTACCGGGTGAACGGCCGGTCCGCGTTGGCCAGCCAGGCGCTGTCGTTGGAGTTCTCGGCGTACGCCGCGTCCCTCAGCACCGGCCAGCGGGACGGGCCCATGATGCCCGGCTGGACCGCGTCCCGGTCCCTGCCGAGGGCGCATGCGCCGCGCGACCCGTCGAGCACGGCGATGCCCGCCGCCGGGTAGAGGGCCCGCCCGAGCGGCGTCGAGCAGCGTTCGGCCAGTTCGTCGGTGATCCGGGGCAGCACCTGGGCCTGCGCGAACAGCGTGCCGCCGTTCCGGTCGGACGCCACGGTGTTGACCCACGGCAGGCCCTGCGTGCGGCGCAGCGCCCGCTCGACGTCCCGCGTGGAGCGGGCCTTGGCCAGGCCGAGCGAGGTGTCGGCCATGCGGAGGTTCTCGGCGTTGGGGTCGTGCAGCGCGTACGCGGTGGTCGCCGTCCACGGCAGCGGGTCGCCGGCGAAGGCCGTGACGACCGGCCCGTACCGGGTCCACCACTGCGTGCGCGTCACCGGATCACCGCTCGCGACGGGCACCGTGACGGTGCGGCGCACCATTCGCTCCGACCGGCCGTCCACCACGTACGCCGTGGGGTCGGCGGGGTCGAGGGACAGCTGGTGGAGGTTGAAGGTGCGACCGGTCGCCACGGTGTGGCTCCACGCCACCTTGTCGCTGAAGCCGATCTGCACCAGCGGCGCGCCGAGCAGGGAGGCGCCCTGGACGTTCAGCTCGCCCGGGATCGTCTGCTGCGACTGCCAGAACCGCCGCCCGCCGTGCCAGGGGTAGTGCGGGTTGCCCAGCAGCAGGCCCCGGCCGTTCGCCGTGGTGCCGCCGGCGAACGCGACGGCGTTGGAGCCCATCGTCGCGGTCCGCTCGTCGAACATCCCGCGGGCCGCCTCGGCGAGGCGCCGCGCGTCGGGCGCCGGGCCCGCGGCCGGGCCCGCGGCGGGCGGGGCGGCGGCCGTGATGGCCTCCACGGCGGCTCCCTGGCCGCCGAGCACCGCGAGCGCGTAGCTCCGCCGTGCGACGTCCAGCGGGGTCACCGGGCGGACCCACGGCTTGCCCGCGCACGCCGGGTCGGTCACCCGGTTCTTCGCCAGCCAGGCGTTGTACCCGGCCGCCCAGCCCCGCATCAGCTCCTTTTGCGTCCGGCTCGGACCGGCCGGCGCGGGCCGCGCCAGGAGCCGTTCGACGGTGCGCGCTTCCCGTACCCCGGTGAAGTACAGGTCACTGGAGAGGTTGCGGCGGGCCGACGACAGCGATCCGTCCGGTACGGCGTCCGGCCCGAAGTACCGCGACCGCTCACCCCGCACGGTGACGAACCCGTCGGCGAGGACGCACGCCTGGTCGGCGGCCTGCGCCCAGCCCGTGCCGAAGCCGAGCCCGGCGTAGTCCCGGGCCAGGATGTGCGGGATGCCGTACTCGGTGTAGCGGATCGTGGCCGACAGGCCGCCCGCCGAGGGGTTCCTCCCCTCGGCGGGCGGTCCGGCCGCGGTGGCCGGAAGCGTGGTCGCGGCGGTCGCCAGTAACGCGACGGCAGCCGGCAGCAGACGTCTCAGATGGGTGCGGAGGAGCACCGTGCCTCCCAACAGAACTGCGGACGAGGTCAGTTGGTCCATGCACTCATCCGTGACGGCCCGGTGTCATCCTCCCTGGGACGGATACGCGATCAGCCTTGGGTACGGAGGTCCACGATCCGCTTGATCTTCCCCACCGAGCGCTCCAACGTCTCCGGGGCGACCACGTCCACCGTCACCGTCACTCCGACGCCCTCCTTCACCGCCGCCTCGACCTCGCGGGCGGCCTCGGCCCGCCGGGGCGGCGCCGTGCCGGGGCGGGCCTCGACCCGCACCGTCAGCGCGTCGAGCCGGCCCTCGCGCGTCAGTCGCAGCTGGAAGTGCGGCGCCAGCCCGGGGGTGCGCAGGACGACCTCCTCGATCTGCGTCGGGAAGAGGTTCACGCCCCGCAGGATCACCATGTCGTCGCTGCGGCCCGTGACCTTCTCCATCCGCCGGAACGCCGGCCGCGCCGTCCCCGGCAGCAGCCGTGTCAGGTCGCGGGTCCGGTACCTCACCAGTGGCATGGCCTCCTTGGTGAGGGAGGTGAACACCAGCTCGCCCCGCTCGCCGTCCGGCAGCACCTCACCCGTCACCGGGTCGACGACCTCGGGGTAGAAGTGGTCCTCCCACACGTGCAGCCCGTCCTTCGTCTCCACGCACTCCTGGGCGACGCCCGGCCCGATCACCTCGGACAGCCCGTATATGTCGACCGCGTCGATCGCGCACCGCTCCTCGATCTCCCGCCGCATCTCCTCGGTCCACGGTTCCGCCCCGAAGATCCCGACCTTCAGCGACGTCGAGCGCGGATCGACGCCCTGCCGCTCGAACTCGTCCAGCAGCGTCAGCATGTACGACGGCGTCACCATGATCACTTCCGGCCGGAAGTCCTGGATCAGACGCACCTGGCGGGCCGTCATCCCCCCGGACGCCGGAACCACCGTGCAGCCCAGCCGCTCGGCTCCGCCGTGCGCGCCCAGCCCGCCGGTGAACAGGCCGTACCCGTACGCCACGTGCACCACCTGCCCCGGACGGCCCCCGGCCGCGCGGATCGAGCGGGCCACCACGTCCGCCCACACGTCGAGGTCCCGCTCGGTGTAGCCGACCACCGTCGGCTGCCCGGTGGTGCCGCTCGACGCGTGGAGGCGCCGCACCCGCGACCGCTCCACCGCGAACATCCCGAACGGGTACTGGTCCCGCAGGTCCGCCTTGGTGGTGAACGGGAAGCGGGCGAGGTCCGCCGGTGACGCGCACTCCTCCGGCCGCACCCCCGCCGCGTCGAACGCCCGCCGGTAGAACGGCACGTTCTCGTACGCGTGCCGCAGGGTGGCGCGCAGCCGCTCCCGCTGCACCGCGGCGAGCTCGTCACGGCCCATCCGCTCCCCGGCGTCGCGCAGGTCCTCCACCATGTGCCGTCCTTCCTCCCGGGCAACCGACCGTTCGGTCGCCACACCTCCACCTACCCCGCCGCCCCCCGCAGCGGCAAGCCCCCGGACCCGACCAAGCCCGACGCATCCCACGCCCCGCGACCCGGACCCGACCAAGCCCGACGCATCCCACGCCCCGCGACCCGGACCCGACCAAGCCCGACGCATCCCACGCCCCGCGACCCGGACCTGATCAAGCCGTATACGACCCACGCCCCGGCGCTCCACGGCGGTCGGGAGGGGGCGTGGTGGGTCGCCCCCGCAGGGGTCGGCGGCGACAGCGGGTCCACTTCCGCGGTACCCGAGGCCGCCGACCCCGAGGAGGTGACCCGCCGCGGCCCCGACCCCACCCACTCACCTGGGGCACGACACGCGTGCCGCACCGGCCGCCCTCCCCGGCCACCGCCGGCCCCCACCCGGCCCGCACGCCGTCCCCCGAACCGGTGAACCACCCGGCGGCGACAGGCCGTCCGGGCGGTACGGCGCCCCGCCCGCGCCGCCGCCCCACCCGCCGCGCGCCGGTCCCGGCCACGTACCATGGCTCCATGTCCTTCCTCCGCCGCCGCAGCCCCGCCACACCCGCGGGCCCGGACTTCGACGTCCTGGCCATGGATCCGGGCGACTGGCCCGGGAACCTCGGCGCCGGCCTGCTGCCCGCCCCCGACGGCAGCTGCCAGGGCGTCTTCCTCCGCTACGACCTCTTCGGCGGCCGCGGCCCCGCGATGATCATCGGCAACCTCCCGGAGGGCTCCCCGGCCCGGGACATCGCCAACGGGCAGATCCCCTTCGAGGTGGCCCAGCTCCTCGCGGCCCTGGACATGGACGACCACGTCGAGGTCGCCGAGACGGAGGACGTCCCGGTGATGCAGGGCGACAACCTCCTCATCGTGCGCCGACTGAAGCTCACCGAGAGCCGGATCTCCTGCGTGCAGTTCGACCGCAGCGACAACGTCCTCGTGACCATCGCGAGCTGGGACCGCCCGATCACCGACGACCTGTACGCGCTCCTCAAGCCCCTCCCCGCGGAACTCTTCCAGCAGGGCTGACCCGACGGGGGACCGAATCCATGGCAGTGACGGACGAGGCCCAGGCGAACGCCGGCGTGCGCGTCGACAGCTGGATCTGGGCGGTACGCCTCACCAAGACCCGCTCGCAGGCGGCCACCGCCTGCCGCGCCGGCCACGTCCGGGTCAACGGCGACCGCGCCAAGCCCGCGCAGACGGTCAAGCCGGGCGACGAGGTCCGTGTGTTCCACGCCGGCCGCGAGCGCGTCGTCGAGGTCCGGCGGGCCCTCGCCAAGCGGGTGGGCGCCCCCGTGGCGGCCGAGGCGTACACCGACCGCACCCCGGCCCCACCGCCCCGTGAGCACGTCGCCCTCGCCGCCGTCCGCGAGCGGGGCGCCGGCCGCCCCACGAAGCGCGAGCGCCGCGAACTGGATCAGCTTCGCGGCGCCCGCCGCCCGTAGACGGCCCGGCAGCCCGAAGACGGCAGCCGTCCGAAGGGCAACCGGCCACCCCGTAACCGGGCCGGCCGCCCGTAGACGGCCCGCAGCCCGAAGAGGGCCCTGCCCCCGTAGACGGCCGGCCGCCGGCAGAGAACCGAGCCGCCCGTGAACGGCCCGGAAACAGCCCCGCCGCCCGTAGGCGGCCGGCCGCCCGGAACCCGCCCCGGCTAGGGGACGAGCAGCGCCGCGACGCGGGCCGCAGAGGTGCCGAGGCCCGTCGGCCCGCCCAGGGAGGGCGCCCCCGCCAGGGCCTCGGCCCGGTCCTGGAGCAGGACCTCCTCCTGGTACCGCTTGCAGTCGCGGTGCCAGGTGTGGATGCCGGCCATCCAGTTCTCCAGCTCCCGCACATACCCGTCGAGGACCGCGCGCGTCTCCCGGTCCAGCCCGAAGTCCTCGTACAGCACGGGGAACTCGTGTGCGGCGACATGCTGGAACTGCCGCATCCGGGAGTTCATCAGCTCCCCGGTCATCGCCACCGCCGTCGGGTGGTCGACGTCGAAGAACCGCTGCACGACCAGCACGCAGTTGTGGACCTCGCCCTCGAACTCGATCTCCTTCTGGTACGAGTAGAGGTCGTTCAGCAGCGTCGCGAAGTCGATCGCCGCGTTCTCCAGCGACCGCACCGGGCCGCTGAGGTAGACCTCCGGCGGCACGCGGTTGCCGTGGCCGATCCGGCACAGCGCGATCGTCATGTCGGAGCCGAAGGTGGCCCGCCGCATCTCGATGTAGTCGACCGGGTCCGGGATCCGGTGATGGGCCTGGTTGACCAGTTCCCACTCCCAGCTGTCGATCATGACGCAGACGGCGTCGCGGAACGCCGCCCGGTCCCGCTCCGCCATGGGACCGACCGTCCGCGGCCACAGGTCCGCGAGCCCCCGTTCCAGCGCGTTCGCCGGGGCCGGCACGTCGGTCGCGGCGGCGTCCAGCGGCATGAGGGACTTCAGACGGTCGTTCTGCGCCCGGGCCGAGGCCAGGTCACTGGTCCTGCCGTACACCACCGGGTACAGGTCGTCGCCGTACGTGCCCCAGGCCAGCCAGTGCGAGGCGAGGTCCAGGTCGTCGGCGCTCGCCGTCGGGTGCAGCCCGGCCGCGCACAGCGGCAGGTCGTACCCGGCGATCTTCCGCTCGTTCCAGACGCCCGACCCCGGCTGCCCCGGCTGCTCCCGCAGGAATCCCATGGCGCGGCCCCACTCCACGCACCGTCCCCGCGCGCCCTCCAGGTGCCGGTTGTGCGTCACCTGGAACGGCATCTCGACGTGCGGCAGCAGGGACGGTCCGACGCGCTGGAAGGGCACGTGGGAGAAGCCGCGCCACCGCGCGGCCTCCGCGCGCGGCGTCAGCCGGATCGACGCGGCCGCCATGCCGAAGGCGCCGCCGCCCGGGTCGGCGCCGACGGCCCCCTCGTTCATGTACCGGCTGGAGCGCATGTGCCACTCGTGGCCGCCGGACTGCCAGTCCTGGAGCCCCTTCGCGTACGCCAGCACCGCCGCCGTCTCCCGCGGGTCGAGCCCCTTCTCGGCGCACAGCGGGGCGACCTCGGTGAGCGCCGTGTGCTCGAACTGCTGGAGCCGCGACGTCAGCAGGTCGTTGACGGCGTCCGCCGCCTCCTGCGTCGAGCAGCCGAGGAACCGTTCGAGCACCAGCACGCCGTTGCTGTTCTCGCCCTCGTCCTCCACCTCGCGCTGGTACGAGAACAGGTCGTTGCGCAGGTGCACGGCGTCGGAGAAGGCGTCCCGCAGCACCCGCAGGGGCCGCGACTCCGCCACGGAGGCCGGCACCTCGGCCCCCGCCGCGTACTCGACCAGCCCCGCCGACCAGGGGGCGCCCCCCACCTTGCGGCGCATCTCGATGTACTCGACGGGGTTGGCGATCCGCCCCTCGTCGATGTTCGACAGCTCCCACAGGGACTCGTTGAGGAGGTTCTCGGTCGCCACCGCGAACCGCTCCCGCCACGCCGACGACATCGCCGGCACCGTCCGGGCCCACAGATCGACGAGGCCCGCCTCGACCGGGTTCTCCGGCTCCGGCACCGGCGCCGACGGGTCCGTCGGCATGAACGCCGGCAGCCGATCCAGGTACGCCTTGCCGCCCGCGCGGTCCAGGGTCCGCTTGAACGTCTCCAGGAAGTGGTCGTCGAAGAAGAACACCCACACGTACCAGTCCGTGACCAGCGACAACGCCTCCGCGTCACAGTCCGGGTGGGTGTACGCGCACAGCAGCGCGTAGTCGTGGGAGTCCAGGTCGTCCTGGTCCCAGATCCCGGATCCCTCCAGCATTCCCATGTGGCGGGCCCACTCCCGGGTGTGCACGCGGGCCGCGTCCACATGGGGGTTGAGGCGTGCCGGGTACGGCACGTAGAACTCCGGGAGTGCGAACGGCTGTGCCATGCGTGTCATGCCTTTCGATGAACGTAGCCCTACCGCGCGAGCCCCTACCCGTGGCACGGGAGACCCACGCGAAACGCGCGTCAGTCGTATGAACGCCGGCATCGGGGTGGAGGTCACGATCCGCCCGGGGGCCGGCGCGGGCCCGCGGAACGCCGCCGCCCCGCAGGACACGCCTCCCCTCCGCTCTCCTCCGCCCGGGATCGGCGTCCGCGCACGACGGCGCGCCGTGCGCCCGGTGGTGGGGGTCACCGGGCGCACGGCGCGCCATCCGCGCGGTGCGGTCTCAGCGTGTGCCGACCGCCGCCCGCACGGCCCGCCGCGCCAGCGCGCAGTCGTCGTGCAGCCGTCGCAGCAGCAGCCGCTGTTCCTCCCCGGGGGACACCGCCCCGGGCTGGATCGGGATCGAGCCGGCCGGCGGTGCCTCCCGCATGGTGCGCTGCACCGCCGTCTCGTACGTCCGTATTTCCCGCGTCAGCACGAGCATCAGGTTCACCAGGAACGCGTCACGCGCCGCGGGCCCGGCCGCCTGGGCGTGCTGGCTGATCTGCCGCCGCGCCACCGGCGCGTCACCGAGCACGGCCCACAGGGTCGCCAGGTCGTACCCCGGCAGGTACCAGCCCGCGTGCTCCCAGTCGACGAGCACGGGGCCGGCCGGCGACAGCAGCATGTTCGACAGCAGCGCGTCGCCGTGGCAGAACTGGCCCATGCCCTGCCGGCCGCCGGCCTGCGCCAGGCCGTGGAGCAGTTTCTGCAGGTCGTCGCGGTCCCGGTCAGTGAAGAGCCCCAGCTCGTGGTAGCGCGAGATCCGCGACGCGTAGTCGAGGGGCGCGTCGAACGTCCCGGCCGGCGGCCGCCACGCGTTGAGCCGGGCGACCGAGCCGAGGACGGCGCGGATGTCCGCCCGCGGCGGCGCCTCGACCGGGTGGCGGCTCAGCGCCGCGGCCCGCCCGGGCATCCGCTCGATGACGAGCGTGCCGTTCTCCGGGTCCGCCGCGATCAGCCGGGGCACGCGCACCGGCGGACGGTGCCGCACGAAGGTCCGGTAGGCGGCGATCTCGTGCTGGAACCGCTCGACCCACACGGGGGAGTGGTCCAGCAGACACTTCGCGACCGCCGTGGCCCGACCGGTCGTGCCGACGAGCAGGACGGAGCGCCCGCTGCGCCGCATCACCTGCACCGGGTTGAACTCGGGGCAGATGCGGTGGACCGACGCGATGGCCTTCCGCAACTGGGCCCCCTGCGGACCGGACAGGTCGATCCTGCCGCTGAGCGGGCCGGTCACCGTCCCCGCCCAGCGCCTGGCCCGGCCCGCCTGGGCGGGGCCCAGGTACGGTCCGCCGCCGACCGGGACGGTGCGGGGCCGGGGCGGGGCGGACACGGAGGACGATGCTGTGTACATGGGCGAAACAGATCCCTTCGTGTGCCGACGACTGCGTACGCTGCCCCGTCCCGTCGCCGGTCGACACCCTGGGGAATGAGGGCCGTCGCCGGGACGGGGTGGCGCTTTCCTACCTGACACCCGCCCGCGGGTGGCTAACCATCTTGCGCACCCTGGCGAACCCTGGCGAATAGTCGCCACCCCCATGGCGGCGGGCTACTGTCAACTCAGCCGAGAACCTGGGGGCTTGACGTGACAGGACAACCCAACGCCCGCCTCTGCGACCTGTTCGGCCTCGCCGGCTGGTCCAAGGGCGAACTCGCGCGGCTGGTGAACCGGCAGGCGGCGGCCATGGGCCACCCGCAGCTGGCGACGGACACCTCGCGGGTGCGGCGCTGGATCGACATGGGGGAGATCCCGCGCGATCCGGTGCCGAGGGTGCTGGCGGCCCTGTTCACCGAGCGACTCGGCCGTGTCGTGACCATCGAGGACCTCGGGTTCGTACGGCACGGGCGCGCCGGGAAACGGCGGGATGTCAGGCAGACCGACAACCCTGACGAGCTGCCCTGGGCGCCCGAACGCACGGCCACGGTCCTCACCGAATTCACGGGAATGGACCTCATGCTCAACCGACGCGGCTTGGTGGGCGCGGGTGCCGCGCTCACCGCGGGCTCCGCCATCGCCAGCTCCCTGCACGACTGGCTCCGTACCGACCCCCGGAAGACCGACACCCCCGGCCACGGCCTGTCCGATCCCCTGCACGCCGACCCCGCCGGACACGACCGCTACGAGGCCGCTCCCATCGGGTGGCAGGAGATCGACGAACTGGAGACGTCCGTCGAGGTGTTCCGCGCCTGGGACGCGGCCAGGGGTGGCGGCCTCCAGCGCAAGGCCGTCGTCGGCCAGCTCAACGAGGTGGGCGGGATGCTCGCCTACCGCCACTCCGAGCCCATCCAGCGGCGCCTGTGGGGCGTCGCCGCCAACCTGGCCGTCCTGGCGGGCTGGATGTCCCACGACGTCGGCCTGGAACCGACGGCGCAGAAGTACTTCATCATCGCCGCGCACGCGGCCCGCGAGGGCGGCGACCTGCCCCGCGCGGGCGAGGCCCTGTCCCGCGCGGCCCGCCAGATGGTCCACCTCGGCCGCCCCGACGAGGCGCTGGACCTGATGCAGCTCGCCAAATCCGGTTCGGGCGAGCAGGTCCTGCCCCGCACGCAGGCGATGCTGCACACCATCGAGGCGTGGGCCCAGGCCGCCATGGGACGCGGCCAGGCCATGCGGCGCACCCTCGGCGAGGCGGAGGACCTGTTCGTCTCCGACCGGGGCGACGTCCCGCTGCCCAGCTGGATGCAGACCTTCAAGAACGAGGACCTGTACGGCATGCAGGCGCTCGCCTACCGGACGCTCGCCGAGCACGAGCCGGCCGCGGCGAAACAGGCGCAGTACTACGCCCAGAAGGCCATGGAACTGCGCGTCGACCACCGCAAACGGTCGCTCATCTTCGACCACCTGTCCATGGCCTCCGCCTGCTTCATCGCCGACGACCCGGAGCAGGCCGACCGGTACGCCCGTCTCGCCCTGTCGGCGATGGGCGCCAACTCCTCCCAGCGCACCTGGGACCGGCTGCGCGAGATGTACCGGCTCACGGCCCGGTACGCGGACTACGCCAAGATCAAGGACCTGCGGGAGCGCATCGAGGTGGCCCTGCCGAAGGACCAGGCCAGGAAGCTCGGCCCGCGCTCCGTCTAGCCGGGACGGCCACCGGCCGCTCCCGCCACTCACCCGTACGCCCCACCACACCCATCCGCACGCCGCACCACGCACGCCGTCCCCCGCGCCGGGGGCGCGACCGGCTTACGACGGGGCGCCGATCCTGGCGACCACGACGCAGGCGTCGTCCGTGCGCTCCCCGTCGCCGAACTCCTCGACCACCGCCCGCACGCACTCCTGCGCGTCGCGCGCGCGGGCGAACCGCGGGGCCAGTCCCAGCAGGCGCTCCGTGCCGGGCGCGTCCTGCCCGGGTCCGGCCGCGCCGCGGGTGAGCCCGTCCGTGTGGAGCAGCAGCACGTCACCGGGGCGCAGCCGGGCCTCGGCCTGCTCGTAGGCGGAGCCCGGCGTCGCGCCCAGCAGGACGCCCTTCGGGGCGGTCAGCGCGCACCCCGTCCCGTCGCGGAAGAGCAGCGGGGCGGGGTGTCCGGCCTGCGCCCACCGCAGCGTCCCCGTCCCCGGTGCGTAGCGGCAGCACAGGGCGCCGGCGAGCGCGGGCTGGGCCGAGGACTCCATCAGCCGGTTCAGGTGACCCAGGAGCGCCCCCGGCTCGATGCCGGCGACGGCGAGCCCCCGCAGCGCGCCGAGGAGCATGGCCATGGCGGAGGTCGCGAGGACCCCGTGGCCCGTGAGGTCGCCGACGGAGAGGAGCACGTCCCCGTCGGGGAGCTCCAGCGCGTCGTACCAGTCGCCGCCGATGCGCGTGCTGCTGCCGGAGGGGAGGTAGTGCCCGGCGAGGTCCAGCGGTGCGGGGGCGTCCCCGGCGAGCGGCAGGGGGCCGCGCCACGGCGGCAGGACCGCCTCCTGGAGCTCCACCGCCGCGCGGTGCTCTGCGTGTTCGACCTCGCGCCGGCGGCGCAGCGAGTCCCCCGACTCGCGGACGGCGCGCTCGCTGCGGCGCAGTTCGCTCACGTCCCGCAGGACGGCCCACATGGACGCCGTGCGGCCGTCGCCGTCGAGCACCGGCTCACCGACCATGTGCAGCGTGCGCACCCGACCGTCGGCCCGTACGACGCGGAACTCCCCGTCGATGGGCTTGCCGTCGACCAGGCAGCCCGTCACCAGCTGGGTGAGCCGCGGCTGGTCCTCGGCGAAGACCACCGACGGCAGCTCGTCGAGCGACATCGGGCCCGCCGCGGGCGGGCGCCCGAAGATGGCGAACAGCTCGTCGGACCACCTGACCTCGTCCGTGAGGAGGTTCCACTCGGCGCTGCCGACACGGCTCAGGAGGGAGCCGGTGGCCGCCTCCCCCGACGGGCGGCCGTCCCGGGCGCTCGCCCCCGAGCCGCGGGCCGCCACGCCGTGGGGCGTCAGGTGCTCGGGAACGCCGTCCCGGAGCTGGCCGAGGTGGGCCCGCAGGTCGTCGAGCTGGTGGACGGCCAGGTCGCACAGGGCGCGCCGCCAGCGGAGCCGGGGGTCGTCCTCGTCGGCCCCGGCGTCCCGCCGCACGGCGTCCACCTCGCCGCGCAGACGGCGCGTCTGCGAGATGAGGGCGTCCACCGCGCCGCGCCGCGGCGGCTGCGGGCTGGGACGGTCCGCGAAGAGGGGGGACGGCATCTGGTACTCCGATACGGGCGCGGTGGCCGGGGCCTGGAGAGCAAGGACCGGCTATCGACTCTGACACAGCTCAGGACCGGTCGTAAGGGATTTCGCCACACTCGATCCGGTGGTGCTCATGGCATATGCCTGCGGCCGACGGGCTTCCGGCCACGCTGGCCGGATCCCTGGTGACGCACGCGCCGGACCGGCGCTCCACGGCCCGGCCGCGACCCGCGGTGCCACCGGAGGTGAACCGGCGCGAACCGGGTACTCGGCACCCCCGGGGCGCGCGTCCGCGTGCCCCGGCGGAGCAGGACGGAGGGACGCAGCCGTGACCGCACCCCAGGGCAAGAGGATCGTCGTCACCGGTGCCACCGGGAACGTCGGGACGAGCGTCGTCACCGCGCTCACCGCGGACGACCGGGTCGCGTCCGTCCTCGGGCTCGCCCGCCGGCGCCCCGACTGGTCACCGCCCCGCACCGAGTGGGCGCGGGCCGACATCGAGAAGGACGGCGACCGGGAGTTCGCCGAGCTCCTCGCCGGCGCCGACGCCGTGGTCCATCTGGCCTGGGCGTTCCAGCCCACCCACGACCCGCTGGCGACCTGGCGCACCAACGTCCTGGGCGGCATGCGCGTCTTCCGCGCGGTGGCCGAGGCGGGCGTGCCCGCGCTGGTGTACGCCTCGTCCGTCGGGGCCTACTCGCCGGGGCCGAAGGACCGGTACGTCGACGAGTCCTGGCCCACCCACGGCTGGCCGGAGGCCGCGTACAGCCGCGAGAAGGCGTACCTGGAGCGCGTGCTGGACGGCTTCGAGGCGCGCCACCCGGAGGTCCGCGTGGTCCGCCTCCGCCCCGCCTTCCTCTTCAAGGAGGCGGCCGCCCTCGAACAGCTGCGCATCTTCGCGGGGCCCTGGGTGCCCGGCCGCCTCGCGAGCCCCCGGTTCCTGCCGGTCGTGCCCGACATCGAGGGCCTGCGCTTCCAGGCCCTGCACACCGACGACGCCGCCGACGCCTACCGCCGCGCGGCCCTCGACGACGACGCCCGCGGCGCGTACAACCTCGCGGCGGAGCCCCCCGTCGGCCCGGAGGAGCTCGCCGCCCTCCTCGACGCCCGCGTGGTCCGCCTGCCGCGCCCCGCCGTCCGCGCCGCGCTGAGCGCCGCCTGGCGGCTGCGCCTGGCGCGGTCCTCGCCGCAGCTGTTCGACGCCTTCCTGCGGCTGCCGCTCATGGACGCCTCCCGCGCCCGCGACGAGCTGGGCTGGCGGCCCCGGTACACCGCCCTGGAAGCGGTCGGGGAACTGCTCCGGGGCCTGCGCGGAGGGGCCGGCATGCCGACCGCGCCCCTGCACGGCCGCGGGGGTCGCTGACCGCCCGGCCCCGCGCCCCGGCGGACGCGCCAAGCCGGAGTCTTCGCCCCGGCGGACCCGCGAGGCCGGCCCCTCGCCCGGCGGCGCGCCGGCCGCCGGGGAGAAACCGCGGGGTCACCGGCGGTCGGCCGTCAGCCGTCAGCCGTCAGCCGTCAGCCGTCAGCCGTCGGCCGCCGCGGCGTCCGTCAGGGTGAACAGCCCGCCGTCCGGGTCGCGCAGGGTCGCCTGCACCCCGGGCTCGTGGGTGATCACCGTGCCGCCGTGCCGCAGCGCGACCGTGACGCCCCGCTCCACGTCCGAGACGGGGAAGTGCACCTGCCAGCGCGGCCGGATGGCCGGGTCGGGGGCCTCGCCCAGCGCGCCGGACGACAGCCGCGCCACCGCCCGGTCGCCACTGCGCAGCACGACCTCGTCGCCGACGTACTCCACGTCACAGCAGCCGGGCCGCCCGCACGCCCAGTCGAGGATCTCCCCGTAGAAGATCGCCGCGTCGAACGCGTCCCGGGTGTGCAGCCGCACCCACGCGGGCGCCGTCGACCGCCACGCCTCCCACCCGGTGGGCAGCTCGCCCTCCCAGATGCCGAACACCGCCCCGTCGCGGTCCGCGGCCAGCGCCCCGCGGCCCAGGACGAACGCGACCGGACCGACCGCGACCGTCGCGCTGCGCTCCCGGATGCGTGCCGCGGTCTCGTCCGCGTCCCGCACGGCGAAGTACGGCGTCCACGCCACCGCCACGTGGAAGGCGGACGCCAGCGCGCCGATCCCGGCGACGGCCCGGCCGCCGGAGAGCGCGACGCTGAACCCCTCGCCGAGCCGCGCGGGGCGGAACTCCCACCCCATGACGGCCCCGTAGAAGTCGTGCGCCGCGCGCAGGTCCCGGGTCATGAGCGTGACCCAGCACGGCGCGCCGTAGACCGTGCTGCTGGATGTCGCCGCCTCTGTCGCGGCAGGTGTGGGTTCTGTCGTCATGTGCTGCCAACCGTCCCGGTGTCGCCTCGCGCGTCGCGCCCGCACTCCATCCTTCCACCGTTTACACGCCGAATGCCCCTTTCGCCTCCTTTCATCGCACCGACGCACCGACGCACCGACGCACCGACGACGCGGCGTGCCGCGCCATGGACGGAACGGGAGCGCGGCGAATGCCCTCTACGGTGGCGGATCAGTGTTTCCCCCCGAAAGGCAGTGGTGAGAATGGCCGTCGGCGCGCCCCGCGTCACCGACCGCGACGACGAGGACACGGGGCGGGGGGACGGCCCGCCGCCCACCGGGCGCACGGTGCCCGCGGCGCTCCTCGCCCTCGCGGCCCTGCCCCTGGGGCTGCTGGTGATGGCCTCCGTCCTCGGCCGCCACGTGCGCCCCGGAGCGGACGAGTGGTGCTTCCTGCCCGTGGTCCGCGACCACGGCATCGCCGGCCTCGTCGAACAGTTCTACGTCACCGACAACGGCCGCCTCGCCAACGGCCTGCTCGTCGGCCTCTACGCGAAGTTCCCCGTGGCGGGGCACCAGTGGTACGGCCCCGTCAGCGGCGCCCTGATGCTCGGCCTGCTGTGGGCGCTCACCGCCCTGCTCCTGCGCCGCGCCGGGCTCGCCGCCCCGCGCGGCACGGCGCTCGCGGTGGCCGGGATGACCACCGCGGTGTTCCTCTTCGCGACCCCCAACACGTACAAGACCTTCTACTGGCCCGCCGCCTCCGTCTCGCACACCCTCGCCCCGGTCCTGGCCGCCGCGGCCGCCCTGCCGCTGCTGCGCGCCCGGGGCCGCCGCGGCCGGATCGCGGCGCTCGTGACCGTCCTCCTCGCGGGGGTCTTCATGGGCACCCTGTCGGAGGAGGCCTCGGTCGTCGCCCTCGTCGTCCTCGCAGCCGCCACCGTCCTCGCCCCCCTCGTCCTCGTCGAGCGCGTCCGGCGCCCGTTCCGCGTCTGGGCGCTGACCGGAATGGCGGGCGTGGCGGTCGGCACGCTGCTGCTGGTCACCTCGCCCGGGTCGCGCAACCGCAGGGAGCGCTACGACGCCGAGACCGTCTCCATGCTCGCCCCCGACTCCCTCGTCACCTCGCTGAAGCTGTTCGCCCGGATCGCGGAGACCGTCCTGACGACCTGGCAGTACGCGGGGGCCGTCGCCGCGGGCGTCCTGCTGGGGCTGCTCGTGCGGCGCCGCCCGGACGCGGGCCCCGCCGTCCTGCTGCCCTGGCGGCCGGTGCGGCTGCTCTCCCTCGGCGCCCTGGTCGTCCTCGTCTGCGGATACCTGTGCACCGTGATCACCTACCCGGTCTTCGGCACCCGGGTCCTCACCACGGAGCGCACCTGGAACGACTACCTGCTGCTGTACGTGCTGCTGCTCGTCGCCGCGGGCGCCGCCCTGGGCCGGTCCGTGCGCCGCGCGCGGCGGCCCGTGGTCCTCGCCGCCGCGGCCGCGTCGGCCGCCGTGTGCGCCGCGACCGTCCTGGGGCTGGCCGTGCCGCTGCACCACCTCGGCGACGACATGCGGGCGCGCGCCGAGCGCTGGGACCGGCAGGACCGCCACCTGCGGGAACAGGCCGCGAGCGGCGCCCGGACCGTCCCGTACACCCCCAACTCCGTCGCCCGGATGCTGGAGCCGTTCGGCGCGGGCGGCAAGAAGCGGTGGCCGGCGGGGTGCGTCGCCGACTACTACCACCTCGACCGGGTCACCTACGGCGGGCCGACCCCGTAGGCCCCGTCCGGGAAGACCCGGCGGGCCGGCGGCGTCCGGCGGTCCCCCGGGGAGCGGACCGCCCGGTCAGGGGCGGCCCGCCCGGGCCGTGGACCGGCCGGCCCCCGCCCGGCGCCCGGCGTCCCGCTCGGTCTCCCGCACCACGTAGTGCGGCCGCCGTTTGGACTCGTGGTAGATCCGCCCGACGTACTCGCCGATCACGCCGAGCGTCGCCAGCTGTACCCCGCTCAGCCCCACGATGGCCGTGATCAGCGTCGCGTAGCCGGGGGTGTCGACCCCGTCCAGCAGCGCGTTCGCCACGATCCACAGGGCGTAGGCGAACGCCGACAGGAACAGCCACAGCCCGGTGTGGATGGCCAGCCGCAGCGGCCGGCTGTTGAACGACAGCAGCCCGTCGATGCCGTAGTTCAGCAGCCGTCTGCCGCCCCACTTGGACGCTCCGGCGGCCCGCTCCACGTTCTCGTAGCGGAAGCTCACGGTGTCGAAGCCGATCCACGAGAACAGACCCTTGGAGAAGCGGTTGCTCTCCGGGAGGGTCAGGACCGCCTCGACGGCGCGGCGCGACAGGAGCCGGAAGTCACCGGCGCCGTCGACGACCTCGACGTCCATGAACCGCCGCACCAGGCGGTAGTACGTCCGGCTGAACGCCTTGCGGACCGCGCCCTCACCGGACCGGTCCCGCTGGGCCACCACCTGGTCGTAGCCGTGCTGGTGCAGCTCCAGCATGCGGGGCAGCAGCTCCGGCGGGTGCTGGAGGTCGGCGTCCATCAGCACCACGGCGGCGCCCCGCGCCATCCGCATCCCGGCGAGCATCGCCGCCTCCTTGCCGAAGTTCCGGCTGAAGGACGTGTAGCGGACGCGCACGTCGGCGCGGGCCAGTTCCCGCAGCCGGTCGACGGTCGCGTCGCGGCTGCCATCGTCCACGTAGCAGAGCTCGAAGTCCGCCCCCGTCGGCTCCAGCGCGGCCAGCACCGTCTCGTGGAAGACGTCGATCACCTCGCTTTCGTCGAAACACGGAACGACGACCGAGATCTCCACCATTGCTGACCCACTCCATGCACGCCGATGCGGGACGCCCCTCCGGTACCCGCCGCACGGGGAAGATGCGGGCCGGGCCGCCGAGGTTGCCTTCACCTCGCTACCAGCGCCGCACACCCGCGCGCCCGCCACCACCCGGGTCACCCACCCGGGTGCCCCCCGCACGGTTGCGCGTGTGGTCGGGCTGCCCCGCGCGTACGCGAACGGCCCCGGCCCCCCATCAGGGGGACCGGGGCCGGGTATCGGCGCTCACGGTGTCCGCGCGGAAGGCGGCGGGATCATCCGCCGGCCGCCCGCGCGGCCCTCCTCACCGCAGCGCCCGCAGGAGGGCGCGAGCCGGCTCCGCGGTGCGGAGCGGGGTCTCGGCCTCGTCGGTACCGGTGTTGCCGTAGGACTGCTCGGAGTGGTTGCCGAGCTGCGTGCTCACCCGGTCGTCGCCCACGGCGGAGGCCGCCGGCGCCCAGGCGCCCACGGCGACCGCGGCGAGACCGGCCGTGGCCAGCACCTTCTTGATCATGGTTCATCCTTCGTGTCGGGGACCCGGTCCCCGGGTCCCCCTGCCCAACCGGCGACCGGGCCGCACGGCACGCGGAGAACCGCGTGCCGACCCGGCATTCACCCGTTCGCCGCCCTCCGTCGCCGCGGGGAGGCCCCGGGGGAGGGGCCCGGCGGACGCCGGCCGGCGGGACGGGTGCGTGTCCCGCTGGGATGACCGCCAGTGAAGCGCGCGCCGCCCGCACCGGGAAAGAGGGAAACCCCTGGCCCACCCCTACACCCCCCTCGCCGCCGCGTACGACGGGTCCGGTCGGGTGCCGGCGGGCTCGGCCGACGGTCCGCGGGCGGGCCGGTCCCGGGCGCCCGCGGCGGGCGGTCAGCCGAGGGGGAGGGCGGGCAGGGCGCCGGTCGGCAGGCCGCCGAGGAGCCCGCCGCCGATCGGCAGCCCGGCCGGCTTGCCCGTGTGGGCGCCCTCGCCCTGCGCGGGGCTGCCCAGGAGGCCGGTGGTGTTGAGGTTGGACACCACCGGCGCGCCGACCGACGCGGGCGGCGCCTCGGCGGCCGCGGCGGGGACGGCGGCGGCCATTCCCGCACCGGCGATGCCGGCGCAGACCGTGAGGAGGCGGGTGCCGGTACGGATGCTCATGTGTCGCTCCAGATGTGAGGTACGCGCGGTACGTGAGATACGTGAAGTACGGGCTGGATGGGTGGTCTTCCAGCCGTGATGTGCAACGACCGGCGGGAGGCGACGACACGGTCCGAGTGCCGCACCACCCCTTGAACTTGGTCTAGTCCAATGCGAAGCTGCTTGTGAGCCGCCCCACTTGTGTCCCCCGGGGAAAAGAAGGGACCCCCCACATGACAGCGAGAACGTTCACCCGCCTGGCGGCGGTAGCGGCCACGGTGCCGCTGCTCGTCGTCCTGACCCCCACTCAGGCGAGCGCCCACGGCACCATGTACGGCCCGGTCAGCCGGGTCGCGACGTGCTACGCCGAGGGCCCGGAGCACCCGGACACCCAGGTCTGCAAGGACCTCGTCGCGACGAGCGGCACCCAGCCGCTCTACGACTGGAACGAGGTGAACATCGCCAACGCCGACGGCCGGCACCGCCAGTTGATCCCGGACGGCAAGCTCTGCTCCGCCAACCGGGAGAAGTACAAGGCACTGGACTGGGCGCGCACCGACTGGGCCGCCACGCCGGTCTCCGCCGGCCCGCTCGCCTTCAAGTACCGCGTCACGGCCGCGCACCCCGGCACCATGACCGTCTACATCACCAAGGAGGGCTACGACCCCACGAAGCCCCTGAAGTGGTCCGACCTCGACGAGAAGCCGGTGGCCGTGGCCAACGTGGCGAGGACGGCGCCGAGCGGCTGGTACGAGTTCGGCGGGACGCTCCCCGACCGCACCGGTCGCCACCTGCTGTACAAGATCTGGCAGCGCAACGACAGCCCGGAGGCGTTCTACAGCTGCTCGGACGTCACCTACGCCAAGGCCGCGGCGGCCGCACCGCAGGCCCCCACGGAGAAGCAGATCGAGGCGGGGCTGTCCAAGTCGACCGTGAGCCACCACGGCCACGGCGGCGACCTGCCCGGCGAGCAGCAGACCGTCCTGCCCCAGACCCTGGCCAGCGTGGCCGCGGTGGGCATCACGGCCGCCTGCTTCCTCTCCACCCGCCGCCGCAGGACCGACTGACGGCGCGGCCGGCCGGCGCGTGACCCCCCGGGCCGTGCGCCGGACCGGCCGGCCCGTGCCGGCCGGTGGCTCCCCGCCACCGGCCGGCACGCGCGTGGGGTCAGCGCAGGAGCGAGCGGGCCGTCGGCCCGAGCCGCAGCACCTGGGGAGGCGCGGTCAGCTCCCTCTCCAGGGGGACGAGCACCTCCTCCCGCGCGCCCCTGTCCCCGTGCAGACGGGCCAGGTGGCGCCGCCGGGCCGCCTCGTCGGGGTACGGGGTCAGCGCGACGACGACGTTCTCCCCGGTACGGACCGGGAGCCGGGGGAAGGTGTTGGCCGCCGGCTCGGTGGCCAGCACGGCGACCGGCGCCGGGCCGGTCCGCCGCAGCGCCGGCAGCAGCCCGTCGCGGACCAGGTCGACGCCCTCGCGCCGACCGGGCGGGAAGGACCACACGACGGCCGACACCACGCCGCCCGGGTCCGGGGCGCCCACGGCCGGCCGCGGCGCCACGCGCGCGGTGAGGCCCGCCCCGGCGAGGGGCCGCAACAGCAGCACGTCGTCCGAGGACACCATCGTGGCGTTGGCCGCCGGCCCGTGCCGCGCCCAGACCGGGCCGCCGTAGAAGGCGCCCAGCCCCAGGTGCCGGCCCTCCATGTCGCGAAAGCCGCGCAGCCAGACGAACCGGTCCGGGTCGTCCAGGTCGCGGAACTGGCCGAGGACGGCCATCCCCACCTCCTCCTGGGACTCCACGAACTCCCGGTCGAAGAGCTCGACCAGCTCGTCACGCCGACCGGGCCGCAGCGTGTACTGGCGCAGCTCGACCACCGACGGGCGGCGGGGCCCCAC
Organism: Streptomyces changanensis; assembly: GCF_024600715.1. NCBI lineage: Bacteria > Bacillati > Actinomycetota > Actinomycetes > Kitasatosporales > Streptomycetaceae > Streptomyces > Streptomyces changanensis. Next base: position 294,684 of record NZ_CP102332.1, on the reverse strand, counting down.
AGCGGGCGCCGCCACGGGCGCCCCGGTGGCGGGCAGGGGGGGTTCGGGCACGGTGGTCTCCTCGTCGACGCCGGTGTGCGGCCGACGGTAGGGGAGGGGCGTGCCAGGGTCTGTCAGTGTTCCCGGGCACAATCACCGGCATGTCCGCCGGCCGTCTGCTCTCGTTGTTGCTGCTGCTCCAGTCCCGCGGCCGGGTGACGGCCCGCGGCGCGGCGAAGGAGCTGGACGTCTCCGTCCGCACCGCCTACCGCGACCTCGCCCGCCTGCGCGACGCCGGTGTCCCGCTGTACGCCGAACCGGGACCCGGTGGCGGGTACGGGCTCGTCGACGGCTACCGCACCCGGCTGACCGGCCTCAGCGAGGGCGAGGCGCGCGCCCTGTTCCTCGCCGGGCTGCCCGGCCCCGCGGTGGACCTCGGGCTCGGGGCGGAGGTCGCGGCGGCCCGCCTGAAGCTCCTCGCCGCCCTGCCGGCGGGGCACCGGCAGGAGGCGGCGAGGACCGCGGCGGTGTTCCACCTGGACGCCCCCGGCTGGTACCGCGCATCCGAACCCGCCCCGCACCTGCCGGTCCTCGTCGACGCGGTCCTCGGCCGCCGGGCGGTGGACGTGCGTTACCGGCGGTGGCGCACCCCGCGGGAGGTGAGCCGACGGCTGCGCCCCTACGGGCTGGTGCTGAAGTCGGGCACCTGGTACCTCGTGGCGGCGGGCGGCCGGGTCGCGACCTACCGGGTCGACCGGGTGCTCGACGCCGTACCGACGGGGGAGGTCTTCGACCGGCCGGGCGACTTCGACCTGGAGGCGTACTGGACGGCGTACCTGGAGGACTTCACGGCGCGCCGCCACACCGGTACGGCGACCGTGCGGTTCTCCCCGCGCGGCCGGGCGAGGCTGCCGGACAACGCCCCGCCGGAGGTGGTGCGGGCCGTCGACGCCACGGCCGTGCCCGTGGGGGAGGGCGGCTGGGTGGAGGCGGTCGTCCCGACCGAGGGCGTCGAGCACGCCTGCGGGGAACTGCTCCGGCTGGGGGCCGACGTCGAGGTCGTCGCACCCCCCGAGCTGCGCCGGGCGATGGCCGCCACGGTGCGCGCCCTCGCCCGCGCCTACGACACCGGCCCGGCCCCGGCCGACGTGGCGGATGGCACGGGGACGGGCGGCGTGGCGGACGGGGCGGGGACGGGCGACGGTCGGCGCGGTGGCCGTTGACGTACGGTCACGCGTCGGACAGGAGGGCGGCGAGGGCCTCGGCGCGCCCGTCCAGGGCCTGTTCCGTCCAGACCGTCTTGCCGTCGCGGGTGTACCGGGTACCCCAGCGGTCGGTGAGCTGGGCGACCAGGAACAGGCCGCGGCCGCCCTCGTCGGTGCTGCGCGCCCGGCGCAGGTGGGGGGCGGTCGTGCTGGCGTCCGACACCTCGCAGACGAGCGCCGAGTCCCGGATCAGCCGCAGTTGCACCGGGCCGGCCGCGTACCGGTAGGCGTTGGTGACCAGCTCGCTGACGACCAGCTCCGTCGTGAACGCGTACTCCTCCAGCCCCCACTCCGCCAGCTGGGCCGCCGTCAGCCGGCGCGCCAGCTGGGCCGCCGTCGGGTCCGTCGGCAGCGTCCACGTGGCGACGTTCCCCGGCGGCAGGACGCGGGTGCGGGCCAGCAGCACCGCCACGTCGTCGGTGGGGCGCTCCGGCAGCACGGTCCGCGTCACCCGGCCGCAGAGCGCGTCCAGGTCGGGTTCGGGAGCGTCGAGCGCCGCGTACAGCAGTCGCAGCCCCTCGTCCACGTCGTGCCGGCCCGACTCGATGAGGCCGTCCGTGTAGAGGGCGATGAGGCTGCCCTCCGGCAGTTCGAACTCCGCCGCCTCGAAGGGCAGCCCACCCAGTCCGAGCGGCGGCCCCGCCGGCAGGTCGACGAGGGCCGCCCGTCCGCGCGGGGTGACCAGGACGGGCGGCGGGTGCCCGGCCCGCGCCAGCGCGCAGCGACGCGAGATCGGGTCGTACACCGCGTACAGGCAGGTCGCGCCGACGATCTGGTCCCCGGTGACCGGGCCGGTCGCCTCCTGCTCCCGGGCGATCCGGCCGACGAGGTCGTCCAGCTGGGACAGCACCTCGTCGGGCTCCAGGTCGAGCCCGGCGAGCGTGTGCACGGCCGTGCGCAGCCGCCCCATGGTCGCCGCCGCCGGCACGCCGTGGCCCACGACGTCACCGACGACGAGCGCGACCCGGGAGCCCGACAGGGGAATCACGTCGAACCAGTCCCCGCCCACCTCCGTGGCGCCGCCCGCCGGCAGGTAGCGGTGCGCGACCTCGACCGCCGGGTGCTCCGGCACGTCCGACGGCAGGAGGCTGCGCTGCAACGACAGCGCCGCCTCGCGCTGCTGCGTGAACCGGCGCGCGTTGTCGATGGAGACGGCGGCCCGCGCGGCGAACTCCGCCGCCAGCGTCAGGTCGTCGTCCTCGAACGGCTCGGGCCGGTACGCCCGCCACAGGCTCACCACCCCCAGCAGCACTCCCCGGGCGGTGAGCGGGACCGCCATCATCGAGTGGGCGTCCGGGGCGTGCCCCGCCGCCTCCGGGGCGCCACCGGCCGCGGACGCCCCGACCACCGCCTCCCGGACAGGCCGCCGTTCGCGCAGGGAGCGCGCCTGGGTCGAACCGGGCGCGAACGCGTCCTCCCCGTCGGCCCGCCGGGCGGCCGGCGGCGGCTCGGACGTGACACAGGCCAGCGCCACCCGGCACAGCCGCCCCGAGGCGTTGCGCGCGGGCTCCCAGCCCCGCACCACCGGCTCCAGGAGGTCCACCGCCACGCAGTCGGCGAGGCCCGGCACCGCCACGCGGGCCAGCTCCTCGGCCGTCCGGGTGATGTCGAGGGTGGTGCCGATCCGCGCGCTGGCCTCGTTCAGCAGCGCGAGCCGCCGGCGGGCGAGCGCCCGGTCGGTCACGTCCTCGATGAACTGGGTGACGCCGAGCACCTCCCCGGCGGGGTCCTCCATGCGGAAGGCCGACACGGCGACGACCCGCTCCCGGCCGGGCGGATCGGTGCGCAGGCGGCAGGGCTGTTCGGTGAAGATGAGCGGACGGCCGGTCTCCAGCACCGACCGCAGCCCCCGTTCGGCGGTCAGGGCGTCGGGCGCGACCAGGAAGTCGCCCATGCGCAGGCCGCGGATGTCCTCCGCGGACGCGCCACCGAACGTGGCGATGGCGCGGTTGACCCGCAGGATCGACAGGTCGGGGCCGTGTACCGAGACCCCGATGGGGCAGCGGCGGAAGATCCCGTCGAGCAGGGAGCGGTCCGTCTCCCACTGGATGACGTCGTCCGCCGGGGCGCCCACGAGGAACCACTCCTCACCGCGCCCGGCGCGGACGATGAGCCGGGACCGGAACCCCATCCGCAGCCGCCGCCCGTCCCGGCGCCGCACCGGCAGGACGCCGAACCAGCCGCCCCCGGCGACGCACGCGCCGATCGCCGTCACGGCCGCCGTCCGGTCCGCCGCGTCCACCAGCACCTCCAGCGCCCGCCGGCCGATCACGTCCTCGGGCCGGTACCCCAGCAGTCGTTCGGCGAGGGGGCTCCAGCCGACGACCGTGCCCCGCCCGTCGAGGACGGCCGTGGCGGCGCGGTGCAGCGCGAAGGGGTCCTCCGGGCTCTCGCTGAACGTTCGCAGCGGCGTGTCCATCGCCATCACCCTCGTACGGGAGGCCGGCCGCGGCCTCCGCGGCCGGGGTCCGGCGGGCGGGGGCCCGCGGTCCGGGTGCCGGGCGGGGCCGTTCCTTCCGGCCCCACCGGCTCAGCTGGGGGAGGGCGTCAGGACGACGAAGTCCGCGCCCGCGGGGTCGAGGCAGACGGCCAGCCGCCCGACGCCCTCCGCGTCCTCGGGGCCCATCTGCACGCTGCCGCCGGCCGCCGTGACCCGGGCGACGGTGGCGTCGCAGTCCTCGCTCGCGAAGACGGGGTGCCAGTAGGGGCGGCCGCCGGTCGGCTGCAGCTGCTCCGCCGGCAGCTCCATCAGACCGCCGTGCATGCGCTCCTCCGGCAGGTCGGCCGGTGTGATCAGCGCGTACGTGCCGCCCCCGCCGGGCAGGTCCATGTCCTGCGTCCGCCAGCCGAACAGGTCGCCGTAGAACGCCTTCGCGGCGGCCGCGTCCGTCGTGTACAGCTCCACCCAGGACAGCGACCCCGGTTCGTCCACCGCGTCGAGGCCCTTGTGTGTACCGGGCTGCCAGACGGCGAACTGCCCACCCTGCGGGTCGGTGTACTGCGCCATCCGGCCCTCGCCGTCGGCCTCCATCGGCTCCACCCGCACGGAGCCGCCGGACCGGCGCACCGCCTCCGTCGTCGCGTCGGCGTCCCGCGTGCAGAAGTAGATCATCCACGCCGAACGGGCACCCTCCTCGGAGAGCGCGCCGAGCCCGGCCACCGTCTTGCCGTTCAGCTGGAAGAAGCCGTATTCGCCCGCCTCCTCCCCGAACGACCGGTACTCCCAGTCGAAGACGGACCCGTAGAACGCGGCCGCGGCGCCGACGTCGGGCGCGCCGAGGTCGAGCCAGCAGGGGGATCCGGGGACGAAGTCGGTGGTGATCACGGCGCGGTTCCTTCCGTCACGGGCGGGGGAGGGGCCGCGGGTGCGGCGGGGCCCACGGGACCAGCGTCGCACCGCCGCCCCCCACCCGCGCCCCGTGACGGACGAACCGGTGACGCCGGAGCGGTCAGAAGGAGTGCGGGTGGCGGAAGAGCCGCGCCGGGTCGTAGGCCGCCTCCACCCGCGCCAGGCGGTCGGCGTTCGCACCGTAGTAGGCCCGGCGCCAGTCGCGCAGCGCCGGGTCGGTGTAGTTCTGGTAGGCCCGGCCGCTCGCCCACGGGCGCATCGCGTCGTACGTGCCGTCCAGCCACGCCCGGTGCCGGGCGACCGTGCCCGCCGCCGCCCGGTCGGGCCACGAGACGATGTACTGCGCCAGGAAGAGCGCGTCCCGGTGGACGAACGCCGTGTCACCCGGCCGGACCCGGTTCACCGCGCCGCCCATGGCGTCCAGGGCCACGCTGCCCGCCCCGCCCCCGCCCAGTCGGGCCAGCCGCTCCACGCGGGCCAGGAGCGTTGCGACCCCGTCGGCCGGGACGGCCCGCGTGTAGAAGTCGGAGCGCGCCGCGTACGACTCGCGCGCCACCTTGCCCTGCGTGGTGCGGCCGGGCAGGTCGCCCTTCTGGTGGGCCTGCGCGATCGTCCACCCCGACACGCCGCCCATCACCTTCATCGCGTCCATGAAGGGCCGCGTCCGCACCGAGGACGACGAGGGCGCCGTGCCGACCGCGTCGGCGAGCCGGTCGAGCCGGTTCTCCAGGTCCGCGCGGCCCGTGAGGGCCAGGCCCCCCACCCGTACGGCACCGGGCCGCCCGCCCACCGGGGCCGACAGGTGGAGGTTGGCCCAGATCCCGTCCGGCGCGGTGGGCGCCCAGCGCTGCCACTCCCGGACCACCGCGGCCGCCCGGGCCCACGGCCAGCGGAGGAAGAACGTCGTGCACTCCGGGGCCGCGTGCGTGCGCATCCGCAGCTCCGTGACCACACCGAACCGGGCGTTGCCGCCGCCGCGCAGCGCCCAGAACAGGTCGGGGTCGTGCCGGGCGTCGACGTCCCGCACCCGCCCGTCGGCCGTGACGATCCGGGCGCCGGTCACGTTGTCGCTGGTCAGCCCGTACGCCCGACTGACCACGCCGATCCCGCCGCCCAGCGCCAGCCCCGAGACGCCCACCGTCGGGCACGAGCCGGCCGGTACGGTCCTGCCGCGGGCGGTCAGCCGGTCGTACACGTCGATCAGCTTCGCCCCCGCGCCGATCCGCGCCTCGCCCCCCGACAGTGTCACCGACGCCATCCGCTGCACGTCCACCACGAGCCCCGGCCCCGACGACCAGCCCGCGTACGAGTGGCCGCCGCTGCGCACCGCCACCGGCACCGCGTGGCGGCGGGCGAACTCCAGGCAGGACCGCACGTCCTCGGGCCGCGCGCAGTAGGCGACACCGGCCGGGCGGACGGCGTCGAAGCGCGGGTTGAACAGCGTCCGCGCGGCGTCGTAGGCGCGGTCACCCGGCCGCACCAGCGACCCGTCCAGACCCCGCGCGAGGGCCGCCCAGTCCGCGGCCCGCGCCGGCCTGCGCGCCGTGCGCACAGGCCGGCGCGCCACGCGCCCCGCCGCGGGCGCCGGGGACCCGCCCCCCGCCCCCGGCGGGACGATCCCGGCCGTGAGGAACGCCCCCGACAGGGCCGCGGCGCCCGCGCCCAGCACCCGCCGCCGGCTGCTCCCACCGCTCTCGGAGGTCACCCCACCGCTCCCCGGGGCCGTGCCACCGTCCTCCCGGCCCGTGCCGGCTGCCCCGCGCCCCCGCGTCCGCTCCATCGTCCTCGCCCCGCTGTCCCGTCGACGTCGTCTCGCCGTGGAGGATGAGCGGACGGCCCGTCAGGTTCCCCGGTTCACGGGCCAGGCGTCCGGCGCGGGGCGCGCAGCGGTCAGGAGGCGGTCTCCAGCGCCTCGGCCAGTTCCTCCAGCGCCTCCAGCAACTGCCGGCCACCCGCCCGTACGACCGGATCGACGTCGGGTCCCGCCCCGTCGAGCGCCGCGCGGACGTCGCCCCAGTCCGGCACCCGCCCCTCGTGGACCTCGCCGGCACCGCGCTCGGCCGCCCGCCGCACCGCCTCCGCCAGTGCGGCGGCGCCGGGCGAAGAGGCGGCGGCGGGGTCGGGCAGGTGGGCCTCCAGGAGCATCGCCGCCCGGGCGAACCGGGCGAGGGCCGCGCCGGCCGCGTCGGCGGCCGTGTCGGACAACCCCCGGTGCCGCACCGGTTCGTGGGCCGCGCGGTCGACCGCCTCCTGCCAGGAGAGGCGGGCGGCCCGGGCGCCCAGGAGCGCCTCGCGCACCGCCCCGCGCGGCGGCAGGTCCGGCCGCGCGTACCCCTCCAGCACCTCGGAACCGTACCGCCCCGCGGCCACCAGCCACTCCGCGAGCCGGGCCCGCAACCGGGGCGTCTCCCAGGCCGGGTAGAGCGCGTACGCCAGCATCGCGAGCACCCCGCCCAGCAGCGTCAGCACCACCCGCTCCGGGACCGTCTGCGTCCACTGCTCGCCCGCCATGCCCAGCAGGAACACCACGTACGCCGAGATGCACACCTGCGCGGCGGCGTACCCGCTGCGCATCAGCAGGTACGCCCCGAACGCGCTGGCCACGGCGAGCGCGGCCGACGTGTACGTGCCGGGGCCGGCCGCCCGCACCACCGCCGTCGCCAGCGCCACGCCCACCAGCGTGCCGGCGAACCGGGCCACCGAACGGGCGTACGTCTGGCTGAAGTCCGGCCGCATCGACATGACGGCGGCGAGCGGCGCCCAGTAGCCGTGCCCGAACGGCAGGGCCGTGCCGAGGAGGTACCCGGTGGCGGCCACCGCCGTGAGCCGCACGGCGTGTCGCAGGTACGGAGAGTCGTGCCGCCGCAGCTCCTCGCGCACGTCACGGGCGACGACCGGGACGAGACTGACCAGGCTCGGCCGGGTGCGCAGCTCGTCGGGGCCCGCCCCGCGGCCCCTCGGGGCGGCCGCCTCCACCACGTCCTCCAGGAGCGCCGCCAACCGCGCCGCGGCCCGCCGCGCGGGGGCCGCGCCGAGCAGCGCCCCGGTGTCGGGCGTGCGCAGCGCGGCGAGGGCGCCGGGCGGCACGTCGAGCGGGGTGCCGGCCCGGATCGACCGGGCCGCCGCGTCGAGCACGGCCCCCGCCGCGTCGAGCAGCTCCCGCACCCGGGCACGGGCCGGGCCCTCCGGCGGTACGCCCACCGCCGGGTCGGCGAGCGAGGCGAGGACGGGCCGGATGCGCTCGGCCACCCCCCGGGCGCCGTGCAGCTCGGCGGGGCGGCGGCGCGCCTGCCGCGGCGTGACCGCCGCCGCGCTCCGGGCGGTCATGAGGGGGACCGGGTCGAACGGCGCGCACGGGTCCTGGCGCAGCCGCCGCGCGTAGTCCGCCTCCGCCGCCAGCGCGTCGGCGAGCGCGTCACGCTGCGGACCCCAGCGGCGGACGGGCAGCAGCACGATCAGTCCCGCCTGGACGACGCCGCCCGCCGCGATGACCAGGGCGTGCACGGCGGCGTCGGCGACCGACGTGGGCAGGGTGACGGTCACCAGCATGATCGCCACGTTGGACGAGGCGATCAGCCCGGCCGTGGGCCCCGCCCTCCAGGCCAGCCCCGACAGGAACGTCCACACCACCAGCAACGCGAGGAAACCCACCAGGTGGGCGGCGCACAGGTAGCCGGCGAACGTCGACACGGCGAGGCTCGTCCCGGAAACCAGCGCCAGCGTCGGCCGGGGCCGCCAGCTGCGCTGGAACGTGGCCATCGCCGCCTGGAACGCCCCGAACGCCGAACTCGCCGCCATGCCCGGCCCGCCCAGGGCGAGGCTCGCCGCGACGACGAGGGCCAGCCCGGCGGCCGCGCGCAGCGCGACGAGCGGCTCCAGCCGCCCCCGGCGTACGGCGAGGCCCGAGCGGGCGGTCGCCCCGAGGGCGCGCAGCCACGTCATGGCACCGACGTTAGGTCGTGTCCGCCCGGTCGCCCGCCCGCCGGCCCGGGTGTGTCGGAGCGGGGGCGTACCGGCTCCCGTCCACGGGTACCCGGCGGGGCCCACACCGACATGGGAGGCGACATGAACCAGCACGACGCCGCACGCGACGACGCGATCCCCGGGCGGGCCGCGGACCGGGCAGCGGAGCGGGCCCGCGAGCGGGCCGCGGAGGCACCGGGGGCGGGCTCGGGGGCCGAGCGCGACGCCGGCCGCCGCGACGTGCCCGGCACGGCGAGCACCGCGGAGGGCTACCGCCCCGGCGAGGGCACGGCGGGCGGCGAAGCGCTCGCGGGCGTGGAGAAGGACCCCCGCGAGGACGACCGCGAAGAGTGACCGGGCGGGCGCCGGCGCCCTGAGGGCAACCATCACCGGCCCGCGCGGGTCGAACCGCGTGGACCGATGAAAGGGGCCCGCCATGGGGACCGATGACACGAAGCCGTCCGCGACCGCCGTACGGCGCCCGCGCGTACTGACGGTCGCGGGCGCCGCGGCGCTCGCCGTCCTGGCCGGCTTCCTCCTCCACACCGCGACGTCCGGGGAGGCCGAAGCGGACACCCGCGGTCACCGGCTCGCACCGCCCGACCGGGTGGGCGACTACCGGGCGGAGCGCGTCTTCCGGGACACCTACGTCGGCAGGATCCGCTGCTCCGATCAACCCTCCGACACCGACTGCGAGCTGTACGCCACCGAGGTCCGCGGCATCGGTATCACGCCCGGGGACGCCGACAGGATCGCCCGTGGGGCGGTGGGCAGCGGAGCCCTCTACCGGCAGGGCGAGCCGGACGCGAAGGACGCGTCGTACATGAGCTTCCGAGGACTGCAGGGCCGGGTTGCCGACCCCGGCGCGGCGGTGGGCCGGATGTTCCGCTCCCTGCGCGCGAACGAGCACTACTCGTTCCGCTTCGGAGCGTGGGACGGCCCGCCGCGGTCCTTCCCTCTCCCCGGTTTCGAAGGGGCGGTCATGACCTGCCGCCGCGCGGTCACCGTCAAGGAGACGGCCACGGACCCCGCACACCGCAGGACCGAGGAGGAGGTGTACTGCGTCTGGGCCGACCACAGCACGGTCGCCTTCGTGAACCGTCCCGGCGGCTCCCTGACCGAGACCGCCGACCTCACCGCCGAGCTGTACCGGACCGCGCGCGTCCGCCGCTGACGCCGCTTCCCGTCAGCGGGCAGCCCCGAGGCGAGGCTCCCCGTCAGCGGGCCGTCCCGAGCGGGCGTCGGCCGGTGAGGCCCGCCCGGTCCGCCAGGTCCAAAGCCTTCCGCAGCCGCTCTTCGGACACTCCGCCGGGGCGGGTCGCCGCCAGCAGGGCCGTGACGGCCCCACCGTCGGCCGCGCCCTCCTCCGCCCCTGCCAGGAACGCGGACAGGGCGTCGGCGAAGACGGCCTCCTGCCCGGGCGCCATCCCGTCGCCGCACTCCCCGAGGGCGGTGACGAGGAACTCCTCCGCGGACCCCGCCCACGCGGCGGTGCCGACCATGCCGTCCTCGCGCAGCTCCCGCGGGTACGCGATCCGGTGCCAGGCGCCCTCGTCCCACCAGTAAACGAAGCCGAGGAGGTTGCCCTCGGCGTCATCGCGCAGCCGCTCCCACGGCAGCCAGTCGGGTCCTCCGGCCAGGAAGTCGATCTGCTCGCCGCCCACGTGGGTGTGGCTCCCGTCGGGGTCCTGGCCGCAGATCACCGCGCGGTCGGCGTCGAGCAGCGCGACCCGCCACCAGCCGCCGGCACCGGTGGTGTGGCACCACACCCCCTCGTCGTCCAGGTCGTGTTCCCTCCGCCGCGAACAGGCCCGCTCCAGCAGGGCGAGCGTCACCGCCCGCGCCCACACGCGGGCGGGGCGGTCCAGGTCCTCGGGCAGGCTCGGCACGTGCACGGGAGGCGTTCTCCGCGTTCTCTTCGTCGGGTCGTCCGGCGCCAGCCTGGCACGGACGGCCGACGGCGCCGCGCGCGGGGGTCCGCGGCGGCGCCGTGTCGGAGGTACGTGCCGTCGGTGTGCCACCGACGGTGAACCGGGGTCAGAGGAGGGGGCCGAGCGGTCCCAGGTCGATGTTCAAATCCTCGGGGGTGAGACCGAACTTGTCACGGAGGACCTCCATGCGGTCCTCCAGCAGCATCAGCGTGAGACCGATCCGCTCCTCCTGGTCCTCGCTCAGCTCACCGCTCTCCACCCGGCGCAGCGCCTGCCGCTCCATCAGCTGCCGCAGCAGCTCGACGACGGTGAGGACCAGGCAGGCCAGGTCGCGCTCGACGCTGTCCGGGTCGAGCTCCACGCGGCGGCGCGGCTCGTCGCCGCTCACAGCGGCCGCCCCCACGGCGACGGCACCTCGGCGCTGACCGAGCTGATCAGGGCCTTCAGGTCGACGCGCACCAGGTCCACGTCGGCGATGCTCAGGGTCAGGTCGCCCCCGATGACGACCCCGCCGGCCAGCAGCCGGTCCAACAGGTCGACCAAGGCGACTCTGCGCTGTTCGATGCTCACACCGGGTCCTCCTCCGCGATCCCGGCGAACGAGTACGGCGCCCACGGCCCCGTGAGCTCGACCCGCACCCCGTCCCCGGACGACTCCCCGACGAGCCCGACGAACGCCTCGCTGCGGTCCCGGCCGACCAGGTACGCCGCGTTGAGCACGTTCACCCCGGCCGCGCCGCCCGCCAGGCGCGGGTCCTGCGGCTGGTGCAGGGCGGCGGCCTCGGCGTGGCCGGAGAGCCGCTCGTGCAGCGCGCGCGCGACCGCGTCGGCGCGCCGCATGCCGTCCTCCCGGCCGTTGCGCTCGCGCAGCCGGCGCCGCAGGTAGTCGCGACCGGAGCCGGCCGCGCCCGCGGCGCCCGCCGACACCGGCTCCCGCGGCGCGGGAGCCGGCGCGTCGGCCACCTGCTCCGCGTACACCTTCACCCCCCACTCGACCCGCCCGTCCAGCCGGTCCAGCGCCCGCACGAACCGGTCGTGCCCCTCCTGGAGCAGCCGCCGCACCCCGCTGTCGTCGCGGCACACCGTGGCGAGCCGCAGCGGCAGCGGGGAGGTGACGGTGGTCAGCGCGGCCAGCACGGCGTCGTGGCCGCGGGCCGTGTCCGCCAGCCAGTCCAGGTCCTCCAGACGGGCGCGCAGCGGTCCCTCGTCGAACTCCTCCGCCGGCACCGAGCCGACCACGGCGACCAGGTCGTCGTGGTGGAGCAGCCGGGGAGGGTCCCCGGCGATCCCGGCGGCACCCTCGGGGAGGACGCCGTCGAAGGGCCGGCACACGGCGTACACGTACCGCAGGCGCGGGTTCGTCGGGGTGGTCATGACGTGCGCTCCTCCAGTTCGGTGAGGCGGCGCCGCAGCTCCGCGTTCTCACTCGCCAGCTCGTCGCGGTGGGCGCGCGAGGAGAGCGCGGGGTCGCTCTCCCACCAGTCGATGCCCATCTCCTTCGCGCGGTCCACGGAGGCGACGACGAGCCGCAGCTTGATGGTCAGCAGCTCGATGTCGAGCAGGTTGATCCTGATGTCGCCCGCGATGACGACGCCCTTGTCGAGGACGCGTTCGAGGATGTCGGCGAGGTTGGCCCCGCCGCCGCTGTCGGACGGGTAGGAGGCCGGGAGGCGGCCGGGGGTGGTCATGTCTGTCTGGTGCCCTTCTCCAGTCGGTCGAGCAGCTCGTCCTCCTGGCGGTCGAAGGTGGCCTCGTCGATCTCGCCGGCCTCCAGCCGCTCGGCCAGACGGGCGAGTTCACGGTGGACGGCCGCCGGGTCGTAGTACTGCCGCTCCGCCTCCTCGACCACCTGGCGCAGTACCCAGGCGGTGCCGCGCAGCGGCGCCGCGGGCAGCATGAGCAGCTCTCCGAGCAGGCCCATGGCGGCTACTCCACGAAGCTGTACGGCGGGAGCGGCCCGTTCACCTGCACGACGAGGTGCCCGTGCTCCCTGCGGAAGGCGTCGACAGTGGCCGTGAACTCGTCGGCCCTGTCGCGCTCCACGAGGAAGGACAGGTTCGCCAGGCGGCCGGTGTCGGGGGCGGGCCGGCAGTCGGCGGCCGCCTCCTGCAGGGCCTCCTGCACGAGGACCGCGTCCTGCGCCTCACGAGCGCGCACCGCCGCCGCGACGCGTTCGCCGAGGGCCAGCTTCTGCTCGTAGGACCCGCCGCCGGCGGACCGGCTCTCCTGGCTGAGGGCGCGCAGCTCCGGGTTGTCGATGAGGACCTGGTGCAGCACGGCCTCCTCGTCATGGACGGCCTTGACGTTGTACTCGACCTTGCCGTCGAGCGCCCGCAGCCGCTCCAGGTAGTGCGACTCGCGTTCGCGCAGCACGGCGAGGACGGCGTCGTCGTCGGGGGACACCCCGCCGAACCGCAGCGGCAGTACCGTGCCGGCCGAGCCGGCCTCGGCGAGCACGCCCTGGTGGGCGAGGAGGTCGCGCCGCTTGGGCCGCAGGTCCTCGGGCGCGTCGCTGACGAGGGCCGCCAGTTCGCCGTGGGTGAGGACGCGCACGGGGCGGGGCGGTTCGCCGATGCCGTCGGCCTTCTCCGGGAGCGCGGGGTGCGAACGCCGGGTGATGCCGTAGACGTAGGTGCTCACTTCTCCTGCTCCTCCTTCTTGCCGGACGACGACGTCGACCGGGACGACGACCGGCCGCCGAGCGTGTCGGAGAGCGACTGCGCCGCCCCCTGTATCGCGCCCTTGGTCTTGCCCCGCGCGCCGGACTCGGTCATGCCGTCGACGAGTTCGGGCAGGCCCGGGTTCTTCCGCGGGCCGGACTCCAGGTCGAGGCGGTTGCACGCCTCGGCGAAGCGCAGGTAGGTGTCGACACTGGCGACCACGACGCGCACGTCGATCTTGAGGATCTCGATGCCGACGAGCGAGACGCGGACGAACGCGTCGATGACGAGCCCGCGGTCCAGGACGAGCTCCAGGACGTCGTACAGGCCGCTGGAGCCGCCGGAACCGCCCGCGGCGGTCCTTGCCTCAACAGTCATGTGCTTGCTCCCTCTCTGATCGGTGGTCAGCGGGACCGGTCGTCGGCCTTGCCCCGCTCGTACCGGCGGACCCGCCGGTACCCGGTGAGTTCGCCCTCCTCGTCGAGCTCCACCTCGTACGAGGCGAGCAGGCTCGTGGTGTCGGGGATGCGGGACAGTTCGACGACTTCGACGGTCAACCGCCAGCCGTCGTCCGTGCGCTGAAAGGAGGACACGGACTCGGGGGCCTGCCCGGTGAGTTGGGAAAGCTGCTCACAGGCGAGGCGCAGGGTTTCTGATGCGTTGGCCATGTCTGCCTCCGGGTTGCCGCCCCGCCCGTGCGCAAACCTGGGGCGGAGACGACGGCGGCGGCTCCCCGGGGACGGGGAGCCGCCGCCGGTGGACGACGGTCAGGCGTGCCGGTGCGTGGACCGGGCGCCGGTGAGCATGCGGTAGACGGCGAGCAGGATCACCGAACCCACCACCGCGGCCACCCAGGTGGACAGGTCGAAGAAGCCGTCGATGGAATCCACACCGAAGAGGACCTTGCCCAGCCAGCCGCCCAGGAGCCCGCCGGCGATACCGATGAGCATGGTGATGAGGAGGCCGCCGGGGTCGCGTCCCGGCATCAGGGCCTTGGCGATCAGACCGGCGGCCAGACCGATCAGTATCCACGCGATGATTCCCATGGGATGTCCTCCGTCGTCTCGGGCCGTTGCCTCTCAGGGGACCGCTTGCGCCGTCGCGGCGGATCCAAACCCGCCCCTCACGAAGCCCCTTACCGCACTCACGGCTGGCATGTGCTTGTTTGCCCACTTTCACCAACTCGGACCGTCTCGCCCGTTTCAATGCGGTGGAGGCGGTCAGGCGCACACAGTGCGCGGTGTGCGATCCGGAACCGCGCCACCGACGAACGGAGGAGGAGACTCCCGTGGAGAACTGGCGACAGGCGGCCGCGTGCCGTCACGAGGACCCTGACCTGTTCTTCCCCGTGGGGACCAGCGGGCCAGCCGTCATGCAGGCCGAGGAGGCCAAGAAGATCTGCGGCCGCTGCCCCGTACGGGAGCAGTGCCTGCAGTGGGCCGTGGAGACGGGCCAGGACTTCGGTGTGTGGGGAGGCGCCAACGAGGACGAACGGCGCACCCTGCGGCGACGCGCGGCCCGCGCCGGCCGCCGGAACAGCGGCTGACCGGCCGCGCCGACACGAGCCCCGGTACCGGCCCGACGACGCCGTGCCCGACGCGAGGACGCGGCGGCCGCGGGACGCGGGTGGGGCCCCGGGCACGTGAACGCGGCCGCCCCCGGCCGGGAACGGCCAGGGGCGGGGGAGCGGGGGCAGGGCAGCCGGGTCAGGTCCGGCCGGCCGTGCCGTCCTCCACCGGTTCGAGCATCTCCTCGCGCGGCGGGGACACCGCGGCACCGGCGGCGCCACCCCGGAAGCGCGCGGTCAGACGCGTGGCCACGGGCTCGGTGTAACGCGCCGTGAGCGGTCCCACGATGACGAGGATCAGGACGTAGGCGGTGGCCATGGGGCCGAGCGAGGGCTCGATCCCGGCGGTCACGGCCAGCCCGGCGATGACGATGGAGAACTCGCCTCGCGCCACCAGCGTCCCACCGGCCCGCCACCGGCCCTTGGCGGATATTCCAGCCCGCTTCGCCGCCCAGTACCCCGTCGCGATCTTCGTGCCGGCCGTCACCACGGCCAGCGCCAGGGCGGGCAGCAGCACGGGCGGGATGCTGGCGGGGTCCGTGTGCAGGCCGAAGAAGACGAAGAACACCGCGGCGAACAGGTCCCGCAACGGGCTCAGCAGGTGGTGGGCGCCCTCGGCGGCCTCCCCGGACAGCGCGATGCCCACCAGGAACGCGCCGACCGCCGCCGACACCTGGAGCTGCTGGGCGATCCCCGCCACCAGCAGCGTGAGGCCGAGGACGACCAGCAGCAGCTTCTCCGGGTCGTCGCTGGAGACGAAGCGGGAGATGACCCGGCCGAAGCGCAGCGCCAGGAAGAGCACCACGCCCGCCACGCCCAGCGCGATGGCCAGCGTGAGACTGCCCGCCGCCAGCCCCACACCGGCCAGCAGGGCCGTGACGATCGGCAGGTACACGGCCATCGACAGGTCCTCCAGGACCAGGATGCTCAGCACGACCGGTGTCTCCCGGTTGCCGAGCCGCCCCAGGTCGCCGAGGACCTTGGCGATGACCCCGGAGGAGGAGATCCAGGTGACGCCCGCCAGCACGACGGCGGCGACCGGCCCCCAGCCCAACAGCAGCGCCATCGCCGCCCCGGGCAGCGCGTTGAGCGCGGCGTCGACGAGACCGGCCGGGTACTGCGTCTTGAGGTTGGTCACCAGGTCGCTGGCCGTGTACTCCAGACCCAGCATCAGCAGCAGCAGGATGACGCCGATCTCGGCGCCGATCGCCACGAACTCCTCGCTCGCGCCGAGCGGCAGCAGCCCGCCCGTGCCGAACGCCAGCCCGGCGAGCAGGTAGAGGGGGATCGGGGAGAAGCGGAACCGTCCCGCCAGCCGGCCGAGCACGCCGAGGCCGAGGATGATCGCACCGAATTCGATCAGGAAGAGGGCGGAGGAGTGCATGCGCTCACTCCCGTCCGAGTATCGTCGCGGCGGCCTCGACGCCCTCACGGGTGCCGATCACGATGAGCGTGTCACCTCCGGCGAGCCGGAAGTCCGGCGCCGGCGACGGGATCGCGTCGGCGCGGCGCAGGACGGCCACCACGGACGCCCCCGTCTCCGTCCGCATCCGCGTGTCTCCGAGGACCCGCCCGCTCCAGTGGGACGACGAGGGCAGTTCGACGCGCTCCGCGACCAGGCCGAGGTCGGTGGTGGAGAGCAGGTTCGGGCTGTGGTGCGCCGGCATGAGCGCGTCGATCAACGCCTCGGCCTCGCCCGCCGTCAGCTTCAGCGACATCGCGCACTCGTCGGGGTCGTCGACGCGGTAGGTACTGAGCACCCGCCCGCCGTCCCGCTGCGCCACCACCGACAGGTGGCGGTGCTCGCGGGTCGTCAGGTCGTAGCGGACCCCGATCCCTGGCAGAGGCGTACGGCTCATACGCGGAGCGGGCACGGCGGAACTCCTTCGTGGACGACGCGAACGACGAGCCACCCGGCAGGAGGCGTCGTTTTGACCAACACTTTACGTGTTCGGCGCAACGACCTCGCGTTCGTGACGCCGTCGGGTGGACGGGCCGCCGCGGACGGGTCCGCCGGGGAGCCGGCCGCCGACCTGCGGCCGGACACCGAGGGGGAGCCGACCGCGGGGGCGGCCACCGGCACCGGGGACGGCGTAGGAGGCGTCCCCTCGCTCAGGGACGGTCGACCCCGGCGGACCGGGAGCGCAGCATGCGCCGTACCACGTCGGCCTGTTCGGTGAGGGTCTTCCGCACGACCGGCGCCGCCCCCACCGCGCGCGCCAGCGCCTCGTCGAGGTAGCCGTCGTCGACGGTGTACCGGGGCAGCAGACGGCCCGTGTACACCATGGCCGGGGTCATGCCGCCCCGGTCCAGGTCGGGGATCAGCTCCAGGTAGCGGTCGGCGTAGGGCGCGAGGACGGCGTCCTGCCCGGGCCTCCAGAACGCCGCCGCGACCCGGCCCACCCAGGCCACGGGCACGGCCCGCTCCGTCACGAGGACCCGCCACGCGTCGGCCTTGCCCTCGGCGTCCGGAGCGGCGGCGCGGACGCACAGCTCCCGCACCCACGCCTCCGGGTCGGGGTCGGCGGCCAGCAGCCGGGCCGCGTCCGCCGCGGCGGCGCCGCCGAGTTCGGCGGTGCGGGCGAGCACCCGCCACCGCAGGTCACGGTCGTCGCCGGCCTCCGTCTCGGCCCGCAGGCGCTCCAACGCGTCGCCGGACGCCGTCCGCGCCAGGGCGCGCAGCGCCACCCGGCGGCGGGCGGGGTGCGGCGCGCCGTCGGCGATCCGACGGCAGGTCGTGGCGAGCACGGAGGTCAACCCGGCGCGGTGCTCCTCCGGCGCCCACAGCTCGGTGATGTCCCCGGCGAGCGTCAGGTACGGCTCGACGACCGCGTCGCACGTCTCGGTCGCGACGACGGCGCCGACGGCGCGCGCGGCCTCGGCCGCGGTGGCCTCACCGGTGAAGAGCATGTCCCACACGGTGGCGACGGCCACGCCCCGCGGCAGCGCGCCGGGCAGCCGCGCTGCCTGGGTGAGGAGGGTGTCGCGGGACGCGGCGTCGGGCCGGGCGGTGGCGAAGGTCAGATCGTCGTCGTTGACCAGGTACAGGTCCGCGCCGGGGGGCAGGGCGAGCGGCGTGCGGGGCCCCTCCACCTCCACCGTCGCCTGCGCGGTGCGCTCCAGCCCGCCGTCGGACGTGCGGTGGTAGGCGCCCACGGTCAGCACCTGCGGGCGGGGCGCGCCACCGCCCGGCCCCGTGGCGTGGAGCACCGGTCCGTCGGGGCCCTTCTCGAGGGTGAGCCGGTCGGTGCCCGCGGTGTCCAGCCAGCCGGCGCGCCACGCGTCGAGGTCGCGCCCGGACGCCTCGGCCAGCACGTCGGTGAGGTCCCGCAGGGTGGTCGTCCCCCACGCGTGCCGGGCGAAGTACCGGCTCATGCCGGCGGTGAACGCCTCCTCGCCGACGTATTCCATCAGCTGCCGCAGGACGGAGGCGCCCTTCGGATAGGTGATGGCATCGAAGATCGACGCCGCTTCGGCGACGTCGCGCACCGGCTGGCGGATCGGGTGCGAGGTGGGGCCCTGGTCGGCGAGGTACGCCCGCAGCTTCCCGACGGCGAGGTGGCCGGCCCAGGCGTCGGTGTGGGCCGTCGCCGCGGTCGCGGCCCAGTGGCAGGCGAACTCCGCGAACGCCTCGTTCAGCCACAGGTCGTCCCACCAGCGCATGGTGACGATGTTGCCGAACCACATGTGCGCCATCTCGTGCAGCAGCACCTTGGCGAGCAGCTCCCGCTCGGCCGGGGTGGGCTCCGCGGGGCTCAGGAAGTCGTCGGACCAGGTGACGCACCCGTAGTTCTCCATCGCGCCGCCGTACTCCGGCACGAACACCTGGTCGTACCGGCGCTGCGGGAACGGCATCGCGAAGGCGTCCGCGTAGAAGCCGAGGCCCTGGCCGGTGAGGGTGAGGATCTCGTCCGCCTCCCGCTCCAGGACCGGGGCGAGGGACTTGCGGGCGTACAGCCCCAGGTCGTACCCGGCGGTCTCGCGGCGCACCTCGTGGAACGGGCCGGCGTTCACCACGGTGTTGTACGGCGACAGCGGCGGCGTGTCGGGGAACTTCCACCGCCGGGTACCACCGTCCACCGGCTCCGTGCGGGCCGCCCCGGCGTTGCTGGTGACCGTCCACGCGGCGGGCGCGGTGACGGTGAAGGCGTGCGGTGCCTTCAGGTCCGGCTGGTCGAAGCAGGCCCACACGTACCGCGCCTCGTCCGGCTCGAACGACGTCCACACGTAGACCTCGCCGTCCGACCGGTCCACCGCCCGGTGCACCCCGGGGCCCCGCGCGGTGTCCGACTGCACGCTCTCGACGCGCAGGACGTTCCTCGCGGCCAGGGCCGGCAGGGCGATGCGGCCCCCGGCCGGCGGCGGCAGCGGCACGCCGTCGAGGGTGGCCGAGACGACGGTCGCGGCACAGTCGACGAACGTCCCGGCGCCCGGTTCGGCGCAGGTGAACGTCACGGTCGACACGCACCGCACGTCCGGGCCGCTGAGCAGGCCGGTGAAGTCGACGGACACGTCGTAGCGTTCGACGCGGACGAGCGCCGCCCGCTCCTCGGCCTCGGCGCGGGTCAGGCTGCGGATGGTCATCGCCCCTCCATACGGTCCCCGGCACACCGACGTGCCGGAACGTCGAAGTGCCCACCCTAGGGGGTGCCTTGCCGATCGGATCGGGTCCGCGGCACCCGGCCCGACGTGCCGGCCCCGGAGGCGTGCGGGCGCCCGACGTGCCGGGGCGGACGGTGCGGGCGTAGGCTCGGCGGATGGCGAAGTACTTCGACGTGCACCCCGACGATCCCCAGCGGCGCATCATCGGCACCGTGGCCGACAGCATCCGCTCCGGCGCGCTCGTCGCCTACCCCACCGACTCCTGTTACGCGCTGGGCTGCCGGCTCGGCAACCGCGAGGCCCTGGACCGCATCCGCACCATCCGCTCCCTGGACGACCGCCACCACTTCACCCTCGTGTGCGAGAACTTCGGCCAGCTCGGCCAGTTCGTGCACATCGACAACGACGTGTTCCGGGCGCTGAAGGCGGCCACTCCCGGCCGGTACACCTTCATCCTGCCGGCGACGAAGGAGGTGCCGCGCCAGCTCCAGCACCCGAAGAAGAAGACCGTCGGCGTGCGCATTCCCGACCACCGGGTGACGCAGGCGCTCCTCGCGGAACTGGGCGAGCCGCTGGTGTCCAGCACGCTGCTCCTCCCGGGCGAGGAGGACCCGATGACCCAGGGTTGGGAGATCAAGGACCGTCTCGACCACGTCGTCGACGCGGTGGTCGACTCCGGCGACTGCGGTACGGCCCCCACCACCGTCGTCGACTTCTCGGGCGGCGCGCCCGAGATCGTCCGCCGCGGAGCGGGCGACCCGGCGCGCTTCGAGTAGCCCCGGCGCCGCTAGCCCCGGCGCCGCGTCAGCCTCCGTGGGGGGCGCCGGGCCGCAGGTCGGGGTGGTCCTCGGCCAGCCGGTCCGGCGCGGCCTGCCGCCACGAGTCCACGATGACGTCACGCAGCTCGTCCAGGTCCTCCAGCGAGGCCAGCCGCACCCTGACCCACGCGGAGGACACCTCGTGCGGCGGCACCCAGAACTTGTGCGGCTCGGCGGCGATCAGCTCGCCGCGCTCGTGGCGGGGGCAGCGGACGGCGACGGACGTCCCGTCGTCGGGGACCGTCAGGAACATCTTCCCGGCCACCCGGAACGTCGGCATGCTCCACGCCTCCTTCTCCACGGTCTCGGGAAGGGACAGGGCGACACGGCGCACCACCTCGGCATCGATCATGGCGTCACCGTAGCGGCGGACACCGACACGGCCGCGGGCCGTGCCGCAGGACCGCCGCAGCCCCGCGCCCCGGGCCGACGGCGCCGCGGCGGGCGTGTCCGCGTGCCGTCAGGACGCGGCCGGCGCGCTGTCCGGGCGGATGGTGAAGATCTGGTCCAGACCGACGATGCGCAGGATCCGCATCGTGTGGTCCGGTACGGCCGTCAGGGCGACGTCCGCCCCGGCCGCCGTGGCGTGGTGACGGGCCACGAGCAGTGCCGTGATGCCGCTGGAGTCACAGAACTCCATCCCGCCCAGCTCCAGGACGAGGCACTGGCCGGGCTCCAGACGGAGGCCGGTGACGTGCGTGCGCACATCCTCGGAGGTGGCGTAGTCCAGGTCGCCGGCGATCCGCAGGAGGGGGCCGGTCGCGGTCGTTCGCGTGGTGATGGTCAGCCGGCTCATCTCAGGTGTCCGTCGCAGGGTCGGGGGAGGGGTGGTCACCGGCCGGGACGCCCAGGGCGAGCAGGGCGGTGTCGTCGTCCAGACCCTCGCCGAACCCTTCGAGGAGTCCGGTGAGCGCCTCGACCAGCGCGTGGGGGGAAGCCCCGGCGTGCCGGGTGACGAAGTCGCGCAGCGCTTCGTCGCCGTACCGGGCCCGATCGGGCCCCGTGCGCGCCTCGGTGAGCCCGTCCGTGTACAGCAGCAGTGTGTCACCGGGCTCCAGGATCGTGGAGGCGCCGGTGAAACGCGGCTCCGGCAGGATACCGACGAGCAGGCCGCCGGGCGTGCTGACCAGCTCGCTGCGGCCGTCGGCGCGCACGACGACGGCCGGCGGGTGCCCACCGGAGGCCAGGCGCACGATGACCCGGTCGCCGCCTTCGCCGGGCCGGCGTTCGAGGGTGCCGAAGACGGCCGTGCAGTAGCGGGGGTCGCCGCCCCCGCCCGCGTACCGCTCGTGCAGGACGGTGTTGAGGGTGGCCAGGACGGCGACCGGGTCCCTGTCGTGGAGCGCGGCGGCGCGCAGCGTGTAGCGGGTCAGCGAGGTGACGGCCGCCGCCTCGGGGCCCTTGCCGCACACGTCGCCCAGGAAGAAGCCCCAGCGTTCGCGGTCGAGGGGGAACAGGTCGTAGAAGTCGCCGCCGAGCCGATCGGGTGAGGCCGTGTGGTAGTACGCGGCCGCCGCGAGGCCCGGGACGTCCGGCAGGGTCGTCGGCAGCAGGCTCCGCTGGAGGGCCGCCAGCGCCTCCTGGAGCCTGGCCCGGTCCGCCTCCGCCCGCCGGGCGGCCTCCTCGGCGGCCCGGCGGCCGCGCAGCAGCTCCTCCTCGTACGCCCGGCGGTCGCGCGCGTCGAAGACGGTGGTCCGGATGAGCAGCGGCTCGCCCTCGCTGCCGTACTTCACCGCCGACGACACGAGGACCGGCAGCCGCCCGCCATCGGCCCGCCGCATCTCCAGGGCTATGCCGCCCACCTCGCCCCGCATGTGGAGGAGCGGCGCGTAGTGCGTCTCGTGGTACAGCCTGCCGCCCACCGACAGCAGGTCGGTGAAGCGCATCCGCCCCACCACGGCCGCGCGGTCGAGGCCGAGCCAGGTGAGCAGGGTGGTGTTGATCCTGGCGATGGTGCCGTCCATGAGGGTCGACAGGTACCCGCACGGTGCCGTCTCGTACAGCTCTTCCGCGCTGACGTCCATCAGCGCGGCGAACACGGCCCCGTCGGCCGTCGCCCGGTCCCGTGGGTCCGGCCGCTCCGCCCGGTCCCGCCGCTCCGCCCGGTCCGGCTGGTCCGCCTGGTCCCGCTGGTCCGTCCGGTCCCGCTGGTACGGCCCCCGGAGGTCGCCGGTCCGGGGGTTCACCGCAGGTCCGCGAGGAACCCGGTGAGGGCGGCGTTGGTGGCGTTCGGCGCGGACAGGTGCGGGCAGTGGCCGGTGGCGTCGAGCGTGACGAGCCGGGACCCGGGGATCGCGGCGTGCACATAGGCGCCGACCCCGCGGGGTGCGATGGCGTCCTCGGAGCACTCCAGGACGAGCGTGGGCACGGTGACCGTCGCGAGGTCCTCGCGCGAGTCGGAGAGGAAGGTCGTCCGGGCGAAGACCCGTGCCATGTCCGGGTCGGTGGCGCAGAAGCTGTGCGTAAGCTCCTCGCCGAGCTCGGGCCGCTCGGGGTTGCCCATGATCACCGGTGCCATCGCCGCGGACCAGCCGAGGTAGTTCGACTCCAGCGATCCCAGCAGCTCGTCGATGTCCCGCGCGTCGAAGCCGCCGCGGTACCCCTCGTCGTCGAGGTAGCGCGGGGAGGGCGCGACCATGACGAGCGCGCCGATCCGCTCGGGTGCCTCCCGCGCCGCCAGGACCCCGACCATGGCACTGACCGAGTGGCCGACGAAGGTCGCCCCCCGCAGGTCCAGCGCCTCGCACACCTCCACGACGTCCCTGGCGTAGCCGTCCAGCGAGGCGTACCGCTCCTCGCGGAAGGCGGAGGGGTCCGACCGGCCCGCCCCCACGTAGTCGAACAGCACCACCTTGTACGTGTCGGCCAGCGCGGGGACGGTCAGGCGCCACATGTTCTGGTCGCAGCCGAAGCCGTGGGCCAGGACCACGACCGGCCCGTGCGGGTTGCCCGTGACGGTGACGTTGTTCCTGCGCAGGATGTCCATGACGTCCATCCTCGCATCCCCGCCACGACCCGCTGCCCCGGTCGGTGCTGTATGCAGTCATATCCCTCACCCGGCCTGTGAACCCGGTGAGGGACGCTCGATTCCGCGGAACCCCTCCGCCCGCCGTGAGCGCGTCATACAGGGGCCCGGCCGGTACGGTGCCGGGCCGCCGCGCCGCCCGCCGCGGGACTTCCTCAAGGCCCGGCCGCAGGGCCCGTGCCCCGGCGCGACGTGGCGCCACGGACCGCCGGCCCGACGGTGGACGCCGGTGCCGGCCCCGGGGCGCGCCGCCCCGGGGCCGGTGGTGTCAGGAGGTGGTGGGCCGCCAGCCGGCCAGCCAGTCCGCGACCTCCTGGTCGGCGGCCTGGACGGGCGTGAGCTCCGGGCGGTCGGTCGTACCGGCGCCCGCCGCGCCCGGACCGGTGTTCGCGTACTCGGCGAACCGGTCGCCCTTCCACGAGAAGCCGCCCATGTCCGTCCAGGGCTTGGTCCTGATCGCGGCGCTGAGCCTGCTGTCGCGGACGGTGGTCTGCGGATCGAGCGACGCGTCGCCGCCCGCGTGCCAGGGGCGGCCCAGGAAGAAGCTCCCCGGGGTCACGTCACCCTCGATCACCGACCGGTTGATCAGCAGGCCCCTGCGGCCGGCGGCCGTGCTGGGGGCGGTCACGTACCCGGCGGACGTGCCGTTCCAGCGCTTCTTCAGCGTCAGCACCGACTGGTCGATCACCGCGGTGGCCCGGCCGAAGACGAAGTCGACGTTGCCGGAGACGTAGGAGTTCCTGACGTACACCCGCCCGAGCCGCTCCTTGGCCGCGGTGTCCAGCAGCAGGGTGTCCTGGTCACCGTCGACGATGAGGCCGTCGATGACGATCTTGTCGGCGGCGGTGCGCAGGGCGACGGCCTGGTGGCCGTCGACGTGCTGGTTGCGGGCCTCGTCGAAGTCGTTGCGGACGGTGAGGTTGCGCAGCTGGACGTCGTCGGCCTCCACGGCCACGGTGGCGCTGCCGCCGGTGCCGTACGTGCCCGAGCCGTCCGGCCGGGGGGTGCCCGAGGCGTTGCCGTACACGATGACGGTGTCCCGGCGGCTGGAGCCGGAGCCCTGGAGGGTGACGTGCCGCTTGTTCGCCGGGATCCTGACCGTCTCCCGGTAGGTGCCGGGGGCGATCGAGATCACCACGCGCGCGGTGTTGCCGGCGGGGACGGCGTCGACGGCCTTCTGGACGCTGGTGTACCGGCCGGAGCCGTCCTTCGCGACGGTCAGCGTGGTGGCGGCCCCGGCCGCGGCGCCCCCGGCGGCCATGGTCCCGGCCGCGGCGCCCCCGGCGGCGGTGGCCGCGGTACCTGCGGCGGTCGTCGTCCCGATCGAGCCGCGCGGGCCCGCCCCGGCCTTCACGACCGCCGGGACGTCGGCGGTCCGGTCGAGGGTGTAGGCGTAGTACGCCTTCGGGTCGAACGCCGTGCCGCCGCTCTCGTTGCGCCCGCTCGTCCGGGAGAAGGCGTTGCCGCGCTGCACCAGGGCGGCGGTGGCATCGCGGGTCACGGGGTTGCGGAGGCCCTCGAAGTACGAGTTCTCCAGCACCATCCGGGTCCGGCCGCGGGCGTAGTTGCCGTAGGACGACGTGACGGCGGTGCCCGGCTCGTCCTGGAGGTAGTTGTTGTACAGGTGGGCGTGGGCCGCGTTGTCCGTGGAGGGGTTGCGCTGCTCCGTCTCGCGGATCCAGTTGTGGTGGACCGTGATGTCGGTCTTCACGTTGGTGGTCCAGCCGATGCCGAAGGCCTTGTTGGCCTGGCTGAGCCGGTTCCAGGAGACGGTCACGTACGTGCTGTCCTTGCGGACGTCGATCAGGCCGTCGGCGGTGCGCCGCAGGTCGTTGTGGTCGATCCACACGTGGTGGGCGCCGTCCATCTGGACCGCGTCGAAGTCGTGCTCCTTGTCGTTCCACACGCCCTGGTACGAGTCGCGGATCGTCAGGTTGCGGATGATGACGTTGTGGACGCCCCGGCCGAGGAAGAAGCCGCCGCCGACGATGTGGCCCGAGGTCCCCGCACCGACGATGGTCTTGTCGGAGGCGACCCTGATCTCCTTGCCCACCGGCTGCACCGTGATGGCCGCGGCGACCACGATGACGTACGGCTCGGGGGCGGTCGCGTACTTCTCCAGGTCGGCGAGCGTGCGGACGGTGACGGTCCGTCCGCCCCGGCCGCCGTAGGTGCCGTTCTGTCCGAGGGCGTTGACGGAGGCGAACCCGTCGGCCGCCTCGGTCGCCCACGCCGGCGCGGCGGCCGCCGCGCGCGGCCGGGAGTCCTCGCCGAAGAGACCGAACGCACCGCCGTAGGCCATCGACCCCGCCGCGACCACGGCCAGGGGGAGTCCGATGGCGAGGCCCTTCGCGCGTCTCCGGTGGCGTCCTGTGCCCGGGGTGGTGTTCATGGAGCGGCTCCACTACTGGGGGGCGTGCGCGGTGGCAGGCCCGGTTGCTGGTCACCCCCCAGTCGCCGCGGCGGCCCGGAAGGTTGCCGCCCATCAGCGCGTGACGAGGGTCACCTCGGTGGCCTTGACGCTGGTGAACACCTCCGTGCCCTCGGCCAGCCCCAGGTCGCAGGCGGCCGCGGGGGTGATCTCGGCGACCAGGTCGGGGACGAGCGGCGAGACGACGAGCACCCGCAGGCGGCTGCCGACCGCGGTGATCTCGCGCACGGTGCCGGGCCAGCTGTTGCGGGCGCTGCCGGTGGGCCGCTCCCGGTGCAGGGAGACGGCCTCGGGGGCGATGACCGCGAGGGCGTCGGCGCCCGCCGCCACCGGCTCGGCGGCGACGACGGTGGCGCCGCCCGGCAGGGCGAGCCCCCCGGCGGTGGCCGTGCCGGGCCAGGCGTTGCGCCCGAGCATGCGGGCCACCCACGGTGAGCGGGGGTGCCGGGTCACCTCGGCGGGGGCGGCGTCCTGGAGGGTGCGGCCGTCCTCCAGGACGAGGACGCGGTCAGCCAGCGACACCGCCTCGACCGGGTCGTGGGTCACCAGGAGGCAGACGCCGCCGAAGCCGTCGAGGTGGCGGCGGAGCGTGTGGCGGACGTGGGCGCGGGTGGTCTGGTCGAGCGCGGCGAGCGGCTCGTCGAGGAGCAGCAGGCGCGGCCGGGCGGCGAGCGCGCGGGCGAGCGCCACGCGCTGGGCCTGCCCGCCGGACAGCCGGCCGGGCCGGCGGTGGGCGAGGTGCCCGACCCCGAGGCGGTCGAGCCACTCCCGGGCGTCGGCCCGCGCCCGGGCGCGCGGGACGCCCTGGGCGCGCAGTCCGTAGGCGGTGTTCGCGAGGGCGGACAGGTGCGGGAAGAGCGCGCCGTCCTGCGGCACCCAGGCGACCCCCCGGCGGTGTGCGGGGAGGGCGGTGACGTCCGTGCCGCCGAGGACGAGCCGGGCGTGGGAGCGTGCGGTGAGGGCGAGCAGGGCCCGCAGCAGGGTGGTCTTGCCGGCGCCGTTGGGCCCGACCAACGCGATGGTCGTGCCCGGCGGGGCGTCGAGGACCAGGTCGTTGAAGCCCGTCACCTCCGCGTGCAGCGACCACGACCCGGTCGCGGTGGGCGCGCCGGTCGCCGCCTCGGCCCGCGGCGGGGGAGGGGTGTCGTCGCCGTCGGGGAGGTCGCGCGGGCCAGCCGCCGCGCGGTCGGCGGGGGCCGCGCTCCACCGGCCGCGCAGCGCGACGAGCACGGCCATCGCGAGCGCGAGCAGCAGCAGTGACACGGAGGTCGCCGCCTCCGGCTGCT
This sequence comes from Streptomyces changanensis, assembly GCF_024600715.1. NCBI lineage: Bacteria > Bacillati > Actinomycetota > Actinomycetes > Kitasatosporales > Streptomycetaceae > Streptomyces > Streptomyces changanensis. The sequence goes on along the minus strand of NZ_CP102332.1, from coordinate 267,809 downwards.
CCTGCAGCAGCAGGTACACCTGGAGCGGCAGTGTCTGGGTCGCGCCGGGCAGGTTGCCGGCGAAGGTGATGGTGGCGCCGAACTCGCCCAGCGCCCGCGCCCAGGTCAGCGCGGCGCCCGCGACGAGCCCGGGGGCGACCATCGGCAGCGTCACGGTGCGGAAGACCCGCAGCGGCCCGGCGCCGAGGGACGCCGCGGTGTCCTCGTACCGCCGGTCCAGACCACCGAGGGCCCCCTCCAGGCTGATGACGAGGAACGGCATGGCCACGAACGTCGCCGCGAGGACCGCGCCGGAGGTGTGGAAGGGCAATGTGACGCCCAGCCGGTCCTCCAGCCACGGCCCGAGCAGCCCGCGGCGTCCGAAGGCGAGCAGCAGCGCGACGCCCCCGACGGTCGGCGGCAGCACCATCGGCAGCAGCACCAGCGACCGCACCAGCGCCTTCCCACGGAACGGCACCCGTGCGAGCAGCCAGGCCAGCGGCACGCCGAGCGCCAGCGACAGGCCCAGCGACCACAGCGACACGACGAACGACAGCCGCAGCGCCTCGACCGCCGCCGGGTCGGTCAGGTGCGCCCGGAGGTCACCCCACGCCGTGCGGGCGAGGATGCCGACCAGGGGGAGCAGGAGGAAGGCGATCGCCGCGATCGCGGGCAGGGCCAGGGCGGCGGGCGTACGCGGCCGGAGGCGTCTCATGGCAGGTCCTGTCGGTGGTGCGGGGCGCGGGGTGCGGGGGACGTCCTCCCCGTCGGGCGGGGCCGGGCGGTGGCCGCGGCCGGGGGCTGTCGGGCGGTGGCCGCCGGGCCGGGGCTGCCGGGAGTGTCCCGCGGACCCGCTCGGCGAGGCGGCCCCGAGGGTCAGGGCTGCTGGAAGCCGGCGGCCCGGAGGATGCGCTGTGCCTCCGGCCCGGACAGCCACGCCACGAACGCGGCGGCGGCCCCCGCGTCGTCGGAGCCCTTCAGGGTCGCCGCCGGGTAGGAGGCGACGGCGTTCCGGTCGTCGGGGACGGCGACCGCGTCGACCTTGTCGCGGGCGCTCTCGGTGTCGGTCCGGTAGACCACCCCGGCGTCGGCCTCGCCGAGCTCGACCTTGCTCAGGACGGCGCGGACGTTCGGCTCCTGGGAGACCGGGGCCACGGCGACGCCTTGTGTGTCGAGGACCTGCGCGCTGTACTTCCCGGCGGGTACCTCCGGCGCGGCGAGGACCACCTTCAGCTTCGGGTCGCCGAGGTCCTCCAGCGCGTCGACGCCCCGGGGGTTGCCCTCGGCGACGGCGATGACGAGGCGGTTCCTCGCGATGACGGCGGGGGTACCGGTCTCGCCCCGCACGCTCTCCATGCTCTTGGTGTCGGCGGTGACCAGCACGTCGGCGGGGGCGCCCTGCCGGACCTGCGCGACGAGCTCCTGGGAGCCGGCGAAGGAGAAGGTGACCTCCGTCCCCGGGTGGGAGCGCTCGTACGCGTCGCCGGCCGTGGCGAAGACGTCGGTGAGGGACGCGGCGGCCAGGACGGTGAGCCGCACGTCCTCGGCGTCCTTCGCGCCCTTCGTGCCGTGCGCGGACGGGCCCTCACCGCCGGTCCCGTCCGCGCCGCAGGAGGCGAGCGGCACGAGCAGGACGGTGGCGAGGAGGGCCGCGGCGCGGCGCCGCAGGACGGACCGCTTGGTGGTGGTGCGGGACATGGCGATGGACTCCGGTGTGTGGCGTGCGCACGGGCGGGGCCGCCGGTGCGCGGGCGGAGGGCCGTGCGGGGGACGGGCGGCTTCGCCGTGCGGGCGCGCGGTCAGACGCGGTCGATGTGCACGCTGGTCGACTTCACACGGGCGGTGGCCCGCATGCCGACTTCCAGCCCCAGCTCCTCGACGGCCTCCCGCGTGAGCAGGGAGACGAGCCGGTGCGGCCCGGCCTGGATCTCGACCTGGGCCGCGACGTCACCGAGCTTGACCGCGGTGACGATGCCGGGGAAGGCGTTGCGGGCGGAGGTGTACGGGGTGTCCTCGTCCTCCGTTCCGCCCTGGGCGACCTCGATCGAGAAGGCCGCCAGGTCGCGTCCGTCGATGAGGCGGCGGCCCGCCTCGTCACGGTGGGTCGCGACCCGGCCGGCGTCCGCCCAGCGCCGCACGGTGTCGGGGCTCACCCCGAGGAGCCGCGCGGCCTGACCGATAGTGTAGGACTGCATGTGCGCCACGCTAGGCCCCTGTGGGCCGCACCTGCAAGGATTGTCGGCTTTCTCCATGGCATCTGCGGTTTGCTTGGAGGAAGCACCGAAGGCGTGCCGGGGGCGGGGGGCGGGGTGTGCGAGGGGCAGGGGAGGCCGCGGTGGCGCCGGTTCAGGGCCGCCGGGCCACGAAGACGAACTCGCGGCCGGGCCGGTCGGGGGCGTCGCGCACCTCGAGCGGCACGTACCCCTCGGCGAGCAGGTCCGCCTCGACCTCCGGGCGCCCGCGGAACCGCAGCGTCGAGTCCGAGGTGAGGACCTGCCCGTCGGCGGCGAAGCGGTAGGTCCAGCGGAACGTCACCAGGGGCAGGCTCACGTCGGTCACCTCGACCCAGCTCTCGACGGCGCCGGTGCCCGGCACCTCCGTCACGCGGTACGACGCCTCCCGGTTCCACTCCTCCCAGGCGCGTGCCGCCGGATCGCGCGTCTCGAACACGAGCCGGCCGCCCGGCCGCAGCGCCGCGCGGGCACCCCGCAGGGTCCGCCGCCACGCCTCCGGACCGACCACCTCCTGGGCGGCGTTCGCCGTCATCGTGGCGAGGTCGGCCCCCACGGGCGGCAGGTCCGACGCGTCGCCGAGGACCCACCGCACCGCCGCGGCCCCCGGCTTGCGGCGGGCCACGTCGAGCGAGGCGGCGGCCGGGTCGACCCCGACCACCTCCACGCCCGCGCCCGCCAGGAGCAGGGCGAACACCCCCGTGCCGCACCCGATGTCCACTACGCGGCGGGCACCGAACTCCTCGACCATGCGCACGTAGGCGTCGAGGTCGCTCCGGTCGGGGTCGAGCGGGTCGTGGAGCGCGGCGAGCCGCGGGTCCGTGAAGCCTTCGTCAGCCATATGACGCAGGCTACGGAGCCTCGGCCCGACCGGCCCGACCGGCCCGACCGGCCCGACCGACCGAGCGCACCGAGGACGGCCCCAGACGTGCTGGCGGGGTTCGCGCAGGGGTCGATGACGGCGGGGGGACGGGCGGGGATGGCGGGCTCCCTCGGCCCGGGCCGCGCGGTCTCCCTGGTCCGGCAGCACGTGAGCCGCTTCCCCGAGCGTCACCTGTCCTCCGGCTGAGCGGCGCCCCCTGCCGTTCCCGCGGGCCGGTCCCCCAGCCACGGGCCCGGTCCCGGGGCCGGGCCGTGGGACTGCGGCCGGGCGTCGGGGGCGGGGCACCGGGTCAGTGCTTCCGCGCGGTCACCAGGGCGAAGCCCAGGTGTTCCCCTCCGTCCGCGATGAGCATGTCGATCACCGGCTGGTGCGCGGACCGCCCCTCCGGCCGGTGCGCGGCGCAGGCCCGCGCCCACAGCAGCCAGTCCTGCCAGCCGTCCTGCTGCATGCGGGCCGAGGTGACCGTCACGAGTTCGGTGATCTCCCACTGGAAGCGCCACCACGCGGGGGTGTGCCAGGCGAGGGCCTCCCAGCCGACGAGCGCCTTCACGTGCGCCGGGATCGCCCCGAGTTCGCGGACCTCGTGGCGCATCGCCGGGGTGGCGACGCCGAGCTGACCGCCCGGGCGCAGGAACCGCGCGAGGTAGGGCAGGTAGCCGTCCGCCGTGCCGAAGTACTCGAACGCGTCGATGCTCACGATCGCGTCGAAGGCCCCCTCCTCGAACGGCAGGACGTGGGCCTCGGCGTGTACCGCGGAGACGCGGTCGGTGACGCCGGCCGCGGCGAAGACGGCCGTCGCCTCCTCGGCGCCGATCCACCAGTCCGCGGCCACCACCTCCACGCCGAACTCGCGGGCGAGGAAGACCGAGGTGGCGCCCTTGCCCGAGCCGAGGTCGAGGACCCGCATGCCCGGACGCAGGTCGAGGTCCCTGGCGAGGTCCTCCAGCAACCACAGCGGGTGCGGCCCCATGTCGAGGTCGAGCAGCCAGTCGGGGTCGTACCGGGAGGAGCGCGGGTAGCGGTCCGGGCGTACGAGACGGTCGATCGCGTTCATGATCGGACACCCAAGCGCATCGCCCGGGGGAGGACAACCGGCTTTCCCCGCACCTACGGTGGCGGGGCACCCGCCCGTACGGCCTCGCCCACAGGTACGGCCCCACCCCGCGCCGGTCCTTGTCAGTGGCCGGCGTTAGGTTGCCGATCATGGGTTACGACACGAGCTTCCACCCCGTCGACCTCCGGCTGATCGAGGAGCGGCTGCTGCCCTACCTCGCCGGTCTGGGGGAGGACGACGCCATCGACGACCTGGTGGCGCAGGCCGTCGAGACGCGCAAGGTCCGCTTCCGCGCCAAGGCGTGGGCCCTGGGTCTCCTCGCCCACGCCCGGGACCGCGACGACCTGCCCTTCGACTCCCATCTCCACGTGTGGGGGCGCCCGTTCCTCATCGTCGGCGACGGGCCGGAACGGATCGCGGAGGACATACGCCGGTACCTGGCGACGCCGGTCGAGGGGGTGGACGCGCTCGCCTCGGAGATGGTGGGCCGGCTCGACCCCGCGCTGCGCGACCGCGTCCGACCCGACGAGGGCGGCCGGCTCCCCGCCGACGACGTGCTCGCCGAGTCGCTGGTCGGCCCGCTGCGCGTCCTGCGCGGCGCCGCGCGGGCCCTGCGCGCGGGCGAGCGCACCGTGCGCCGCCCGGGGGACGGGCGGGAGCTCGACGCGGCGGCCCTCGTGACGCGCGAGGTCCCCTTCAACGTCCTGGACTTCGCCGCGGCGCTGCTACCCGGCTGGATGTCGCGCGGTCACACCTGGCCCACCCGGCTGTGTGCCGACGCGGGTGTCCCGGCCGAGGGCTTCGAGGCGCCCACGGCCCTCACCGGGCTGCTGCGGGAGCGCTTCCCCGCCCTTGAGTGGCCGCCCGCGCCCGCGAGCATCACCGGGAACTACACGGTGGGCGCGCTCGTGCCCGCGTCCGCGGTGCCGGGGGCGCGGTCCCGGCTCCTGACCCACCGCGACCGGCTGGACTGCGAGAAGCGCGAGCTGCGGAAGATCGACGAGGCGATGGGCGTGGCCGAGGTGTTCGGCGTCGCCTTCTGCGAGGCGACCGAGATCTACAGCGGGCTGGAGGGCAACCTGAACTGACGCCGCGTCCGCCGCGTGATCCCGGGCACGCGTACGCCGGTTGACGTAAGGGGCGCACACAGGGCGCACATTTGCATGAGGGGCGCCCGCGTGGCCATATCGCGCGCCCCCATACGCCCCACAGCGATGTTCCCGCGCGGCGCAGCGGGGCAGTCGCATGGGTGGTATGCGCGCGGCAGTGCCGTGTGCCAGCGCCCGGCCCGTCGGTCGGGTGTCCACCGGGAGGGGAACCGCCATGACGAAGGTCCTTGTGCTGCACAGCGTCGGCCTGATGCGGTCCGCGTTGTCGGCATTGCTCAGATCGGAGGAGTCGTTCGACGTGTTCGATTCGGGTTGGCGCACCGCGCGCCGGAGCGCGGAGTCCTTACGCCCGGACGTGTGCGTGGTGGACCTCGACTGTCCGGGTGCCGCGGGCATCCTGGAGGGCGGGCAGGAGGACGGGGGAACGGCGTTCGACGCGCGCACGCGACTGCTGGTGCTGGCCTCCGCGGCCAGACCGGGGGCGCTGCGGAAGGCGTTCGAGGCACGGGCGCTGGGGTTCGTGGACAAGAACGGGTCCCCACGCCGGCTCGTGCGGGCCATCCGCGCGGTGGCGCGGGGCGAGCGGTTCGTCGACGAATCGCTCGCCTTCGGCTTTCTGGAGGCGTCCAGGATGCCGCTGACCGCCCGCGAGCTGAGCGTGCTCGCCAGGGCGGCCGAGGGGGACACGATCGCCGAGATCGCCAGGGGCCTGCACCTGTCGAACGGCACGGTGCGCAACTACATGGCGTCGGCCACGCGCAAGGTCGGCGCGCGCAACCGCATCGACGCGATACGGATATCCCAGGGGGCGGGATGGGTGTGACCGGCGCCGGGAGGTTCCGGCCCCGGCGGCCCCGAGCCCGGTGGACGCCCTTCGGGTGGCGTCAGGCGGGGGAGGAGACACCGGCCGGGCCGCTTCAGACCGGGGAGACACCCACCAGGTCGCGGTAGAGGGGCGAGACCTCGAGCAGGGCCTCGTGCGGGGCGCACGCCGACCGTGTCCCGTCCAGCACCAGCACGCGATCCGCCCGTACCGCCGACGACAGCCGGTGGGCCACGACGACGAGCGTGCCGGGACGTGCCGCGAGCGTGCGCTCCGCGTGCTCCTCCGCCTCCGGGTCGAGGTGACAGGTCGCCTCGTCCAGGAGGAGGAGGGGAGCGGGGGAGAGGTGGGCCCGGCCGAGCGCCAGGTGCTGCCGCTCGCCCTGCGACAGGGCGGACGGGTCGACCGTGGCGTCCAGGCCGCCGAGCCGCCGCACCAGCGGACCGAGGCGCAGCGCCTCCACCGCCGCCCCGACGTCACCGGGCGGCGCGTCGGGCCGCAGGTAGCGGAGGTTGTCGCGGACGGTCCCGGTGAAGACGTACGCCTCCTGGGGCAGCAGGGCGCGGCGCGGGTCCGGTCCCGGCGCCCCGGCCGGACGGGCCGGGGAGCCGGCGACCAGGACGGTGCCGCGGGACGGGTCGAGCACCCCGGCGAGGACGGCGAGGAGCGTGGACTTGCCCATGCCGCTGGGGCCCACGACCGCCAGGTGCTCCCCGGGCTCCACCAGAAGGTCCAGGCCGTCGAGGACCGGCCGCGCCCGGGGGCCGTAGGCGAAGGTGACTCCGCGCAGTTCGACCGCGGCGGCCCGCCCGCCGCGCCGGGCCCGCCGCTCGGCGTACCCGGCCGGCGCTCCGGGGGGCGCCCCACCCGGAGTCCCGGCGGCCGCTGCGGCGGCGGGTGGCGGGGCGCCGGTGCCCGGTTCCCGGCCACCGGGTTCCGCCCCGGGCCCCGCATCGGCTTTCGCCCCGGGCCCCGCGCCCGGCCCCGCGTCGGCTTCCGTGCCCGGCTGCGTGCCGGTCTCCGCGCCGCGCTCCGCGCCCGGCCTCGCGGCGGCTACCGCGTCGGCTTCCGTGCCCGGCTTCGTGCCCGGCCCCGCGTCGACTACCGCGCCGGTCTCCGCGCCCGGCTTCGTGTCGGCTTCCGTGCCTGGCTCCGCACCGGGCCCCGCGCCCGGCCCCGCGTCGGGTGCCGTCCCGGCGCGATCGGCCGTGCCCGCGGGGGCCGGTGACGGGGTGTCGCCCGGCAGGGTCGGCTCGCAGGTGCCGAACCGGTCCAGGACCACCACCAGCCGCGTCCCCGCCGCGCCCAGGGCGCTCATCAGCGCGTGCACCGCCGGCAACAGCGACTGGACGAGGTACGTGAGCGCCCCCAGCAGCGCGCCCGCCGTGACCCCCCGCGCCAACAGCCACGGCGTCGCCACCACCAGCGCGACGACGGGCAGCCTCCCCGCCGCGCCGAGGGCCAGGGTCCGCACGCCCGCCCAGCGGGCCAACCGGCGTGCCAGGCGCTCCTCCGCGACGACGAGCCCGCCCACCTCCTCGGCGACCAGCCGCCGCCCCCCGCACGCCACCACGTCCCGCAGCCCCGCGCCCACGGCGCCGACCCGGGCCGACAGCGCCTCGTCGGTGTCCAGGAAGGCGCGCTGCGCGGCGGCCATCGGCGCGAGCGTCGCGAGGAACAGCCCCAGTCCCAGCAGCAGCGGCGGCAGGACGACCAGCACCAGCGCGGGCGCGAGCGACGCCAGGCCCAGCAGCGCGCCGAGCGCGGTGAAGAGGAACGACCGCCCGGCGAGGACGAGCCCCGCGAAACCGTCCCTGGCCATCTCCGTCTGGTGGACGAGCCGGGACACCGCCGCACCGTCCGCGGACGCGCCACCGGCCCGCACCGGGTCGGCGACCGCCGAGGCCAGCGCCTGCGCCACCGCCCGGCGCACCAGGCCGTCGCGCAACGGCTCGACGAGCCCGGCGAGCCCGTCGAAGACCCCGCGCATCGCCAGGCCGCCGACCAGCGCCGCGCCCGCGGCGACCGACAGCCACCACAGCCCGGTGGCGGGGCGGCCGGCGAGGAACCCGTCGTCCAGGGCGCGGGCCACCCCGTACCCCAGGAGGAAGGTCTGCACGGACTCCAGCAGGGACCAGCCGGTCAGGACGAGGAGCGCCCGCCGCCGGCGCAGCAGGAACCGGCGTGCCTGGGGTGCGAGGCGGCGCAGCGCCCCCCGCCCCCTCACCGGGCCGCCCGGCGACCCGCTCGCGCCGCACGGCCGGCCCCCGGCGCGCCCTCGGACGGCGCGGCGCCGGACACCTCCGCGGCGCCCCCGGACGGAGCGCCCCCCTCCACGTCGGGGGCACCCGCGATCTGCCCGGCTCCCTCGACCTGCACGACTCCCGCCACCTCTCCGCTCCCCGCTCCCGCCCCCTCCGTCGGAGGCCGGGACCCGTGCCCCTCCCCGTCCGCGTCCCCGCGCCCCCCGGCCGGCCCGTCACCGCCCGACGGGTCCCGTACGGCGAACACCGCGCGGTACTCCGGGTCCCGCCACAGCACCGCATGGGCACCCACCGCCCGTACGCGCCCCTCCTCCAGCCACACCACCAGGTCGGCGCGGGTGGCGGAGGACAGCCGGTGCGCGACGACGAGCCGCGTACCGGGACGCACGTCACGGGCCAGTGCCCGCTCGACCTGCCGCTCAGTGACCGTGTCCAGGCTCGACGTGGCGTCGTCCAGGATCAGCAGCCGGCCCGCGTGGGCGAACGCCCGGGCCAGGCCCAGGCGTTGCAGTTCGCCGCCGGACAGCGGTGCCCGCGTGACGGGCGTGTCGTACCCGGCGGGCAGTCGTTCGACGAAGCCGTCCGCGTCAGCCGCCCGCGCGGCCGCGCGCAGCGCCCCACCCGGTGGCGCGTCCACCCCGAACGCCAGGGCGTCGCCGACCGTCGCGCCGAACAGCGCCGGGCGCGCGAACGCGTACCCGACCTCCCTGCGCAGGCACTCCTCGTCCAGGGCGTCCAGACGCGCTCCGTCGAGCAGCACCTCGCCCGCGTCGGGGTCGGTGAGCCGGCCCGCCACGGCGGCGAACACGGATTTCCCCGCGCCCGAGCGGCCCACGACGGCCACCCGCGCCCCTCCCGGCAGCACGACGTCCACGTCCCGCAGGACGGCGGTGCCGTCGCGCACCACCGACACGCCGCGCAGCTCCACCGTGCCCGGACCGTCCGCCGGCAGGGCGCCGTCCCCGTACGGCAGGGGCGCCAGCGCCAGCGGGGCGGCCACGCGCCGGGCGGCGGCGCGGCCATGGACCAGCGCGCCCAGCAGCCCGGCCACCGCGCCCACACCCGCCGCGAGCGCCGCGTACCGCGACACGGCGAGCAGCTCGCCCACGCCCATGGCCCCGGACGCCAGGCGCAGGCCGCCCACGGCGAGGACCAGGCACACCAGCAGCGGCAGCAGCATCCCGCTGCGGGCCACCGCCCGGCCGTACACCCGCCACATCCGCCGCCCCTCGCGGGCCACTTCGGGCAGCGGGCCGAGAACGCGCCGCCGTTCGTGCGCGGCCGTCCCGGCGGCGGCGACGGTCCGCGCCCCGGCGAGGGCCTCCACGAGGCGCGCGGCGATCCGCGACTGCGCCGCCTGGTAGTGCTTGACGCTGTCGGAGGAGTCGGTGGCGAAGGCGCGCAGCAGCAGCCACAGCGCCGGGACGCCGGCGAGGAACGCGGCGCCGGTCCGCCAGTCGATGAGGAACAGGGCGACCAGCCCGCCCAGCGGAGGCAGGACCGAAGCGGCGGCCGCCGCGGCGCCGGCGGGCACGGTTCCCGCCTCCGCGGCGTTGGCGGTCAGCCGGGTCGCGAGGTCACCGGGCGGGAGGCGGGCGGCGTCGTGCGGCGCGGCCCGCAGCAGCCCCGCCACGCCGCGGGTGCGCAGCCAGCGCGTCGTACGGGCGTTGGTGACGCCGGTCAGCTGGGCGACGGCGGCGTCGAGGAACAGGTCGGCCGTGATGAGCGCCGCGCACAGGGCGGTCCAGCGCGCCGCCCGTGCGTCGCCGGCGAGCAGCAGGTCGAGGGTGCGGCCCAGGACCGCCGGCTCGGCGAGGGTGGCGGCGGCGGAGGCGAGGGAGCAGAGCAGGAGGGCCGCGGTGTGCCCGGCGCCGTGCCGGAGCGCTCCGCGGAGCACTCGGTCTGCGGCGGTCCGGGCGGGATCCGGCGGTGTCTGCGGGGTGCGCGCGGCGGGCATGGTGGGCGGCTCCTTCCTCTCCCGGCCGGCACGGGCCCGGGACGGCGGCCGGAGCGTCCCGCGCACGGGCCGCGCGCGGCGAGCGCCGTGTGCGCCGAGGGGTACCGCACGGGCCGTGCGGGTTCTGCGTGTCGTGCGTGTCGGTACGAGCCCATGACCGACCCGGCCCCGCGCCTGTCGTACCGGGATGGCCCCGTCCGGGCAGAACGAGCCGGGGCGGGCGGGAGCAGGGCCGCGGCCCCGGGCGGATGGAGACCGCCCGGGGCCGCAGCCGCTGCCGGCCGACCCGCGCGGTGCGAACACCGCGCGGTCCGGCCGGGACCGGCTCAGTTACAGGTCGTGACGCTGAGGCTGCTGTCACCGCAGAGCAGCAGGCTGGCCCGGCTGCCGGTGGCGACGTCGCCCGTGGCCTCTTCCTTCGGGGTCTCCATCGACTGCAGGTCGAGAAGCGTCATGATCGATTCCTTTCCTTCATGGGCACGGTGTGCTCTTCCGCGGTCCCTGACTGGGACCGGGTCTGGGGCCGCCGCAGCGGCGGGAGGAACGGCAGGTGCGCGCGGCCGTCGGTCGCGGCGCTGCCGAGGGCCAGCAGACAGCCGGCGGTGCCCGTGGCGAGATCCATGGACAACCGCATCATCTGCTCGCCGGGGAAGGCCAGATGTCCCTGGTACGGCACCGCGTGGCGGGCCAGGGCGTCGATCTGGCGTCGTACGTCCGAGGGGTGGGTGCCGGGACCCGGGGTGGTGGTGCGGCTCAGGTGCAGGACCATGCCCGCCGCGCCCCGGAACAGCCCGGGCTGGGCGTAGAACGTGGCCTGTGCGGCCCGGACGATCTCGCCGCGCGCCCGCTCGAACCGCTCGTCGGTCCGGTGCGCGGCGAAGTCGTCGAGCACCATGCCGATGCCCACGCTGCCGGCGCCCAGGTACGGCATGGTCCGCCATCCCTCGTCCACCTGGAGTGTCCCGCCGGCGCTCACGACGCAGCGGTCCAGGTCGCGGCCGAGCGCGTCGGCGGCCAGGTCCAACAGGGCGGCGTCGCCGGTGCGTTCATACAGGCGGATGAAGAGCAGCGCGGGTCCGGACGCCCCGTACAGCAGGCCGGCGCGGGTGATGCCGGGCAGCGCGCGGGCGACGAGTTCCGCGCAGCGCAGGGCGGCGTCCCGGTGGCCGAGGGCGTCCAGGGCCAGGCCGACCCCCGCGAGGCCGCTGTGCAGGTCGGGCGCGACGCCCTCCCAGGGGCGGGCCATCGCCAGTCCGGCGAGGTCCGCGGCCGGGGCGGGATGGCCCAGGCGGTCCAGGGCCCAGGCGATGCCGGCCAGGCCGTCGTACAGCCCGAGGGGGCTGCCCGACGGCGGCTCCTTGACCCGCCGCAGGAGCCATTCCTGCGCGTCAGGGTGGGCCGGCGCGCCCGTCTCGGCCAGGGCGTACAGCACGCCCGCGGCGCCGTAGCCGAGCGTCAACCCGCCGCCCGCGGTGGCGAACTGGGCGATGTCGCCGGGGAAGAAGCGGTCCTCCCGGTCGGGCGACGCCGACGCGGTCACGGCCCGCGCCATCGAGTCGCGGCTGCGGGGCCAGTCACCCGGTTCCACCGGCAGGTACGGCCCGTCGCCGACCGCGTCCGGCCGCCCCTTGAGGATCTCGGCCACCGCCTCGTCGAGGAAGGCGCGCGGTACCGGGAACTGGGCCGCGGCCACGTCCGCGAGGTGCCGGGCCTTCTCCGGGTCCAGCGGGAGGAGGCTGGTGAGCGGGAGGAAGAGCGCGATGCGCAGACAGGCCAGGGCGTACCGGTCGACGTCGAAGCCGCGCCGGTCGGCGGGGGCCACGAAGGCCGGGTTGGCGACGGTCTGGCGGCGGTTGTCGTCGATGTGCGCGGCCGCCTCGAAGTCGAGCAGGACCACGGACGACTCGTCCTCGGAGAGCATGATGTTGAAGAGGTGCAGGTCGTTGAAGACCACGCCGCGGGCGTGGACCGCCGCCACGGCCTCCTCCACCATCCGGTGGACGCGCAGGGCCCACGCGGTGTACTCGGCGAGGGACTCCGGCGTCGGGTCCGCCTCGATCAGCGGGTGGCGGCGGGCGAAGAAGGTGTTGAGCGGCTTGCCCTCGATGTACTCCATCGCGAGGAAGTGGTGGCCGCCCAGTTCGAACCCGCCGCGCACCTCGGGCGTGCAGGGGAGCCCGGAGAGCCGTTCCAGGGCCTCGCGCTCCCGCTGCAGCCGGGTCACGGCGTCGGCGCCGTCGGCGGCCAGCCCGGCGTGCGGCCGGGCCTCCTTGAGGACGACCTTCTCGCCGGTGCGGGAGTCGTGGCCGACGTAGACGCCGCCGCCGTTGGAGAAGTGCAGGGCCCGCTCGACGGTGTACGGCACGTCGGCGAGGGTCACGGCGTGGCGGTCCGCCAGGTGCGGCCGGAGGAAGTCCGGCACCCGCACCCAGGGCGGCGTCCGGAAGACCGGCCCCCGCAGGTCGGGGACGAGCTTCCCGTCCGGGTCCTCCACGGCGGGGCGCAGCTCGCCGTCCTCGTCGTAGCAGTGCCGCTGCGTGAAGCTGCCGTACCTGAGGTACACCGGGCCCTCGCCCCAACGCAGGTCGCTGAGGATGTACGGGCCGTCCTCGCCGGCGAGGAGCGCGTCCAGGTCGCGGGCGACGCGGTGGCACTGGTCGTCGTCGGCCGGGTAGACGGTGATGAACTTGCCGCTGGCCGCGCGGTCGGCGTACTTGGCGTTGCGGGTGTGGAGCAGGTAGCGGCTCGGGACGAACTTGAAGGCGATCCGGTGGGTGAGGCAGTACTCCGACACCCGGGCCAGAATCGTTTCCGCGTTCTCCAGGCAGGCCGACACGTGGATCTTCCACCCCTGCGCCGGCAGTTCCGCTCCGACCGGGCGCAGCGCCAGCCAGTCACCGCTGCGGTTGCGCCGCCAGCCCTCGGGCACCGGCGTCAGCGCCGCCGCGTAGAGCGCACCCCTGCCCCCCTGGCGTTCCGCGGACAGCCGGTGCGGTGCGTCGTAGAAGTGGCGGTCCGCGTCGCAGAAGGTGGCGTATCCCTTGATCACACCTGCTCCTTCGGTCAGCGACGGCGACAGGAAGAACGTTGCCACCCGGCACAGGGCCGCCGACAGTCGCAGCTGTCAGCAATGAGCCGTGCGGAACGCACGAGTAACCTCGGGCGCCCCAGCACCCCGACGCCCCACGGGCACTACTGGTCACACCCGGCCCCAGCCGTACCGCGGGCCCCGTTCCCACCGGCCCGGGCCCCTCCGCCCGTACCGTGCGCTCCGGCCTGCCCGTCCCGTCCGCTCCGACCCTCCCGCCCCGCCCCGGAGCGTCAGGCCGCACGGGTGAGGCCCCGTTTCCCCGGATTGATCATGGGGTACGTGGATGCGGCCCCTTACGCCGTGGAGGTAAGCGATGAGAGAAGACGGGCAGGCGCTGGACGGGACCGTCACGACGCAGATCCCCGCCCGGCTGGACCGGCTGCCGTGGTCGCGGTGGCACTGGATGATCGTCATCGGGCTCGGCACCGTGTGGATCCTCGACGGGCTCGAGGTCACCATCGTCGGCAACATGGCGGGCCGGCTGTCCGAGGAGGGCAGCGGCCTCGCCATCAGCAGCACCCAGGTCACCGGTGTCGCCGCCGCCCTGTACGTGGCGGGCGCCTGCTCGGGCGCCCTGCTCTTCGGCTGGCTGACCGACCGCTACGGCCGCAAGAAGCTCTTCCTCATCACCCTCGCGGTCTACCTCGGCGCCACCGCGATGACGGCGTTCTCCTACTCGTCCTGGTGGTTCTTCCTCTTCCGCTTCCTCACCGGCATGGGCATCGGCGGTGAGTACGCGGCCATCAACTCCGCGATCGACGAGCTCATCCCCAGCAAGTACCGCGGCCGCGTCGACCTCGTCATCAACGGCAGCTTCTGGCTCGGCGCCATGGGCGGCTCGCTGCTGTCCGTCGTGCTCCTCGACACCGACATCCTCCCCAAGGACATCGGCTGGCGCGTCTCCTTCGGGCTCGGCGTCGTCCTCGGCCTCGCCGTCCTGCTCGTCCGGCGGCACGTCCCGGAGAGCCCGCGCTGGATGTTCATCCACGGCCGTGAAGAGGGCGCCGAGGCGATCGTCGCGGACGCCGAGCGGCGGGTCGAACGGGACACCGGCAAGGCGCTCGCCCCGCCCGCCGGCTCCATCACCATCAAGCAGCGGCACAGCATCGGCTTCGCCGAGATCGCCCGGACCCTGGTACGCACCTACCCCCGGCGCGCCGTCCTCGGCTTCGCCCTCTTCGTCGGGCAGGCGTTCCTCTACAACGCCATCACCTTCGGCTTCGGCGCGATCCTCGCGACGTTCTACGACGTCCCGAGCGGTTCGACCGGCTACTTCTTCGCGGTGATCGCGCTCGGCAACTTCCTCGGCCCCCTGACGCTGGGCCGGCTCTTCGACACCTGGGGCCGCCGCCCGATGATCGCCGGCACGTACCTGCTGTCGGGCGCCCTGCTCTTCGTCACCGCGTGGCTCTTCGGCCAGGAGGTGCTGACCGCGACGACGCTCACCGCCTGCTGGTGCGTGGTCCTCTTCTTCGCCTCGGCGGGCGCCAGCTCGGCGTACCTGACCGTCAGCGAGATCTTCCCGATGGAGACCCGAGCCATGGCCATCGCGTTCTTCTACGCGGTCGGCACGGCGGCCGGCGGCATCTCCGGCCCGCTCATCTTCGCCGAGCTCACCGAGAGCGGGGTGGTCGGCGACACGGTGCTGGCCTTCTGCCTCGGCGCGGCCGTGATGGTCGTGGGCGGTCTCGTCGCCCTCTTCTTCGCCGTCGCGGCGGAGCGCAAGTCCCTGGAGGAGATCGCGACACCGCTGTCGGCCCACGCCGCCGGCGGCACCCCCGACGCCCCCACCGAGCCCGTCTCCCTGCGCCCCTGACCCTCCCGTCCACCGCCCGCACGCCCCCGTCCGCGGCCCCGGCCGACCGGCCCCGTGCGACCCGCCCGGCCTGCCGACGGCACCCCGCGCACGTCCGCCGCCCCGGCGGACGTGCGCGCCGTCGTCTCGACACGCTTCGTGGCGCGCACCCGTCAGCAGGGCGTCGGACCGTCTCCCCGGGGCGATGCTCCCCTTCGAGAACGCCGTGCACGGCACCGGCGGCCGGGGACCGCGTCACCCGGGTCGGGATCCCGGCCGCCACCACCGCCGACGGGTCGTGCCCCGGTACGGGACCGCGCGCGTGACCGACCGCACGGGCCCCGTGCACGACGACGAGCGGGCGCGCACGGACGAGGCAGTGGCCCGGACGACGTCCCGTGAACGGCGTCGCCCGCCGGTGTGCGCTGCGGGCCCCTGGCGGAGGCGTGACGCCGGCCGGTGGCCCTCGCTCCCGGTTCGGTACCGATCGGGCATGGGGGAGGGGCGTCGGGTGCGGGAAATCGTTTGCCGGGGACGTGGCCACGGTCCGAGAGTGGCCTGATGCATTCGGAAGCCCCCTACGCCGTCCGCCCCGCCACCACCGGGGACGCGTCGCTCATATGCGCGCTGCTCAACGAGATCGACACGATCGAGACGGGCAGGCCCGACACGGACCTGCACTCCGTCGAGGCGGACCTCGCCCACCCCGAGGTCGACCTCGCCCGGGACTCCTGGCTCGCCTTCGACGGCGACCGGCTCGTCGCCTACGCCCTCGTGTGGGACGAGTCCCAGGGCGAGCGCATCGACGCCGACCACTACGTGCTGCCCGGTCACGAGGCCGCCGGGGAGCGGCTGCTCGCGTTCGCCGAGGACCGCGCCGCGGACCGGGCCCGCGCCAACGGCGCGTCCCGCGCGGTGCTCCACCTGCACCTCAACGCCGAGCCCACCACCGACCTCGACATGATCGCCCGTCGGGGCTGGCGCCGGGTGCGGCGCTACCACGTGATGACCCGTCCGCTCTCCGCCGCCGACCAGGCCGCGCCCGAGCCGCCCGCCGGTGTGGTGCTGCGCGACTGCCGGGACGACGTGGACCGGCAGCGCGCCCACGCCCTGCTCCAGGAGACGTTCTCGGAGCACTTCGACCACCAGCCCCGCACCTACGCGCAGTGGCTCGACGACATCGGGGGCGGTGACCGCATCGACTGGTCGCTCGTGTGGATCGCCTCGGTCGGGGCCGAGGACGCCGCCGTGCTGTTCTCGCGCGACGACCGCAAGAACATGGCCTGGATCGGCAACATCGGGGTGCGCCGGTCGTTCCGGGGCCGGGGCGTCGCCGGGCACCTGCTGCGCCACGCGTTCGCCGTCTACGCGGCGCGGGGGCGCGACACGATCGGCCTCGGTGTGGACACGCAGAACGAGACGGGCGCCCTGCGCGTCTACGAGGCGCACGGCATGCGCACGCTCCACGCGGTGGACACGTGGGAGGTCGTGCTCCCGGCCGGGGTGGCCGTCGCCTGAGGCGGGGCCCGGCCCGCGCCGGGCGGATCCCCGCGCGCGTACCGGGCAGACACTCGGCCGGGCCGGTCCCGGCGGTCCGTCAGCGGCCCTGGAGGGCCCGGACGTTGTCGCCGAAGGTCCAGTTCCGTGACCCGTCCCAGTTGAGCGACCAGGTCATGAGCCCCTTCAGCCGGCCGCCGTACGCCTTCCACGCCTGGGCGACGGTGGCCGGCGGCATGTAGCCGCCACCGGCTCCCCGCTGCGCGGGCAGCCCGGGCACCTGCCGGTCGTACGGGACGCGGATGGTGGTGCCCTGCACGACGAGCCCCCGGTCCAGGCAGTCGGTCTGGGCGGTGAAGCCGGCGACCGTGCCGGCCTCGTAGGAGTCGCCGGAGCACCCGTACATGCTGCCGTTGTAGTACTGCATGTTCAGCCACCACAGACGGCCGTTGTCCGCGTACTTCTTCACGAGGGGCAGATAGGCGCCCCAGATGGAGCCGTAGACCACGCTTCCGCCGGTGACGTAGGCCGTCTCCGGGGCCATGGTCAGTCCGAAGCCCGGGGGCATGCGTTCCAGGATGCCGTCGATGATGCGCATGAGGTTGGCCTGAGAGGGCGAGGGCCGGGTGACGTCGCCGCTGCCGACGAGGCCGGTCTCGATGTCGATGTCGATGCCGTCGAAGTTGTGGGCCTTCAGGATGGGCACGACCGTGGCGACGAACCGGTCCGCGACGGCGGTGGAGTTCAGGTCGATCCCCGCGGTGGCGCCGCCGATGGAGAGCAGCACGGTGAGCCCGGCCGCCTTGGCCTCGCACATCTCGGCCGGCGTGGGCACCTTCACGGTGGTGTCCATGCCGTTCTCCCACAGCGCCGTGCCGTCCGACCGGATCACGGGAAAGGCGGTGGTGACGACGTTGTAGCCGTGCGGCCTGATGCGCGGGTCGGTGATCGGGGTCCAGCCGAAGGGCGGGTGGACGCCGTTGGCGGCGCCGTCCCAGTTCTCCCAGTACCCCTGGAGGACCTTCCCGGCGGGCCGTGGCTTGAGCGGGCACGTCGCCGGGGCGGGCACCCCGCCGGCGGGCGCCCCGGCACCGACGGGCGCCGGCCGGGCGGCCGCGGGGAGCGCCGCGGCCGGCAGGTGCGCGAGGACCGCCGCGGCGAGCCCCAGAGCCAGTGACGTCCTTCCGTGTCGCGGCATGTCCGCGCTCCTTCCCCGGCGTCCCTCGACGTCCCCCGGGCGCCACCCTCGACGGCGCCCGACGGATGCGACAGGCGCTCGACGGCACTCGACGGAAGGCCAGGGTCTTCTGGTCCAGACCTTTCGTCAAGAGGTCTGGACCAGAAGCCCGCACGAGGTGAGCGGCGTCAGAAGGACTGCACGACCCGCGTCAGTTCGGCCACGGCGGCCGCCAGCGGCGCCGCGGGCTGGGCGAACAGCGCCAGCCGCTCCAGGGCCCGCCGCACCACCCCCGGCTCCGGCTCTCCCTCGTCCAGCTCCTCGCGCAACCGGCGCAGTTCGGTACGGGGCGACTCCTGGTCCGGCAGCGCGGCCCGGTGCTCGTCCAGCAACCGCTCGACGAGCAGCAGCAGGGCCTCCACCTCGGCCCGCTGGTCCGCCGACGGCGCCTGCACCGAGACATGGGCGGCCACGGCGCGCGCGCCCGGACCGACCGCCTGGTTGCCGACGGAGCTCTGCCCCCCGTACTGCTGGACGCCGAAGTTGAGCACGCGGGCCTCGCCCGGCTCGCCGGGCGACGGATCGGCTTGACGGGGCACGTTCCCTCCTGTCATCGGGTGGCCGTGGGGCCGGACGGCGGCGGCGGGCCACCGGCCCGCGCCGTGGTCGACTTCGCGGTCGCCTGGGCGCCGGTGCCGACGGCCTGGTTCCCGACCACGCTCACCCCGCCCGTCTGCAGCACGCCGTGGTTGAGGATGGTCTGGGTCTGGGTCCGGAAGTCGGTCGTGTCGACCCCGTGGTCGTCGAGGAAGTCCCGGACGGCCGCCAGCGCGTGCCGGTCGAGGGCGTTCAGCGTCCGCAGGGCGTCGACCAGCTGGAAGTGGTGGAAGTACTCGGGCCCCTGCGCGGCCTCGCGGACGCTGATCCGCGCGCCGCGGTCGTACGCGGGGTCGTCGCCCGCGGCCCGCGCCTCGTGGCGCCGACGCACCCGCCTGCGCCGGTCGGCGAGGGCGTCCGACAGGCACGACCGCGGCGCCGCCCACAGCGCGCCCCCCGACCGCCGCAGCGCCCGCAGCGCCAACGAGCGGCGCCGCCGTGCGGTGGGGGCGCCCGCCGGCAGCAGGTCCACCACATGCAGGTCACGCCGTACCGGCCCCAGGACGAACCGCTCGCACCGCAGGTGCAACGTCCTACCCTCCACCGCCACGTGCAGGAAGTGCGTCGGCACGATCTCCCCGCCCCACAGCGGTACGTGGGAGGCGAGGAAGTGCCGCGCGACACCGTCCGGGCGCCGCGCGATCCACCGCAGCGCCTCGGTGGGCAGCCGCGTGGCGGGCGGCCGCAGCGGGTCGGGCAGCAGCCGCCCGTCCCGTACGACCTCCCTGCCGCTGACGAACACCCGGTCCTCCACCACCAGCCCCTCGATGCGCCCCTCCGCGCCGGGCCGCCCGCCGAGGCCGTCCCGCCCGCCCGCGCCGTCCCACCCACCGGCCCCGTCACGTTCCGCGGCGGCCCGTCCGGTGGCCCGATCCCCGCTTCCGACGCCCCGCAGGGGCGCCCCCGGCTCCTGTGCCGCCCCGCGCAACCGGTGCCGCAGCCGCTCCACGACGTCCCAGGCGTCGAAGCCGCCGACGGTCCGGGGACCGCGCTCCCCGCCCGGACCCGGGTCGGCGGGCAGCAGCGGCACCGACAGCGTCCACTCCCCGTCGCGCCTGCCGTACCCGACGAACGGTGAATGGCCGCTGTAGCAGCTGACGTTGCCCCGCTGGGCGTCGGCCACGGCCGCGATCCGCGCGGCCGCCCACGGCTCCAGGTGCCCCGGTCGCGGCAACCTCTCCGGGTCGAACGTGTCGCGCCGCAACGCGCCCCGCAGTCGCGCGTCCACGTCCAGCTCCTCGTCCACGACGGTCCGCACCACCAGGGCGCAGCAGGCCACCACGGCGAGGAGCGCGGGGACCCCCCACAGGTAGCCGCCGGTCAGCCAGGCCAGCGGCCCGGGGAAGGGGACCGCCGACAGGGCGGCGCCCAGCAGCACCCCGGCGACGAGCAGCGCGCCCGCCGTACCGGCAAGTCGCCACGACGTCGCCGACGTGGGCGGCAGCTCCCGCCCCCGCACCGCGCGCCGACGCGTCCGCGACGCCGACCCGAGCGCCCCCAGGGCGAGCCGCGCGAACAGCAGCCACAGGGGGGCGAACACCGCGACGAGACCGAAGGCGGCGGTCAGCCTGCGGTCCCGCTCGCGGCGCAGCCTGCCCGCGGTCAGGCTGTGCCGCGCCACCGGCACCAGGTCGACGCCCGGCGAGGCGGCGATGGCGCCGAGCCCGTCGCCCAGCACGTCCTCCACGACGCGGTCGGCGAAGGCCGGGTCGGTGTACGCGGCGGCGCACAGGTAGCGGGTCACGTCGCCGGGCGACGTGCCGGTCGCGACGGCCACCGGCCGATCGTCGGGTAAGTCGGACACGGCGGCACTCCGTTCACGGTTGCGGGACGCCGCGGGGCGCACGGCGCCCGGGGCCTTCGGGGCCCGGCCGTACCCGACGACGGCGATGAGGAGGCCCAGCAGCACGCCGAAGACCAGCCCGTCGACGAACAGCACCGGGAAGGAGCCGCCCTGGCCGAAGGCGAGGAGGAGGCCCGGCTCGACGGTCTCGACGGCCAGCCAGGCCAGCGTGCTGCTGCCCACCGAGAGGAACACCCCGGTACCGGCGGAGGCCGCCCACCGCACACCGCCCGCGGGCGCCCGGCCCACCAGCCGGGGGACGAGCAGCAGGATCCCGGCGATCAGCCCGATCAGCGTCAGCCCGCCCAACCAGGCGTAGGCGCGCAGGAAGGGGTGCGACCCGGGCTCCGGCTGCCATCCCGGTACGAACAGTGCCCGGCGCAGCAGCTCCAGCCCGACGTGGTCCGTCGACCATTCGAGGAGTACGTCACGTGACCACGGACCGCCCAGCACCACCAGGAAGACACAGAGGAGGACGAGTCGCCCCCTGCCGGCCGGTTGTCTCATGGCACCCCCCGGAACACCTGAGACCCGTAACTCTAGGAAGTCGGCGGCCACATGTCAGCCGAACGGACCACACCGGTGGGGGAACGCGCCCCGCCCACGCCCCGGGGCGCCCGCACGGCGGCCGTCCCGCGCCCCCGCGCACGGGTCGCCGGCCGTGCCCCGCCCCGCGCGCGTACGGAGGCGGGAGCCACTGGCACCGGGCGCTCGCGGTGTGTCACTGTGGCAGGAGCCAGCCTGGTCTGGCGGGGGAACCCCGCGCCGTCCCGGGGTCACGGTCGGTGGCCCGGTCACGGTACGGGTGGTTCTCGCTCGGCTGCGCGCGGCCCGACGCCGCGCGCTCGACGGGCGCCCCCCGAGGCGGCCGTCATGGGCTCGATCCCCGAGAGGGGCGAACCATGTCCGATACCTTCACCGTCGCCGTCACCCACCACCCATACGGCACCGTCGTCGCCGTCACGGGCGAGATGGACCTCACCACCTGCCCCCGCGTCGAGGAGGCGTGCACCGTCCTCCCGGTGGGCGGCAAGACGCTGCGCCTCGACCTGTCGGGTGTCTCCTTCATGGACTCCACCGGCCTCAACCTGCTGCTGAGGCTGCGCCGTCGCGTCCAGGGCGACGGGAGCCGCATGGTCCTCACTGGCCTCCAGGACCAGCCGAGGCACCTGCTCGACCTCACGGAGGCGTACTCCCTCTTCGACACCACGGGCGCCGGCGAGCCGGCCGGCCGTCGCTGACCCCACCCCACCGACGGTCCCACGCCCCTCCCTCCCACGACTCCACCTCTCGCCCTCCCCAGGACTTCCCCCACGGGTCCGTTCCGCGGCCCTCCCCGCGTGGCGCGACGCACTCCGCCCGCGACCCCCCCTTCCCCACGGCGCCGGGCGGCTACCTGCCTTTGGCGCCGAGGACGGCCGGTACACCGGCCCGCCCTGCCGGAGACCCCGTACGGCGACGACGCCCGCGCGGGTGCGGCGCCCGACACCCTCCTCCCCACCACCGCCTTGGGCGAGCCCGCACCGGGCCGCACGCACCCGCACGCACCCGCCCGCACCGGGTCGGACGCACCCGCCCGCACCGGAGGGCGGACAACTCACCGGCGCCCGAGCGGAGTCGGCAGCCGGAGCCACGAGCGGGGCGGGCGCCCGGGAACCCGTCCACTTCAAGCCGCCTTACCTGAACCGGTTTTCGCGGCTGAAGACGGGTTAGGCGCACCCCATGAGTGAAACGGACAAGAACAAGAGCAGCGGCAAGGACACGGCCACCGACACCAGTGCCGCGAACGGGCGGGCCCGCACCGCCACCAGCACGGCCAGAAGGACGGCCCGCGACACGACCCGCGCCGCCACCGACGGCGCGGGCGAGGCGGGCAAGGCGACCGGGGGCGTGCTCGCCACCCAGGCCCAGGCCCTGACGTCGACGGTCAACGGCGTGTGGCGCAAGGCCGCCGTACCGGCGCTCGGCCTCCTGAAGGCCAACGCCGTCACCGCCGGCGGTGTCGCGGCGGCCGCGACAGCCGTGGCCGTCGGCGCCTACGCCGGTGGGCGCAGGTCCGTCCTGCGCGCCCACGGCCCGGTCACCCGTCTGACGGGCGGCCGCATCTGAGTCCCGGCGGCACGCCCGGCTCCGGCGTGCCGGCACCACCAGCAGCGCTGTGCGCGCCACCCGTGTCGGGGGCCGCGGCCGTCCGGCCGCGGCCCCCGACACGCGTTCGGTGGGGGCTCCGGCGGCCCCGTAGGGTGGGCGGCCATGAGACTGATCAGGGCGGAGGCTGCCCGCCACGACTGGGAGCGCATGACGTGCGGGTGCGGCGCCTCCGCCGCCCACCTGGCGCGGGACCTCCTGGAGTCCGCCCGGGAGACTCCCGCCCCCGGCGGCCCCGACGGTCTCCTGGAGGGCCACGTATGGTCCCCGGCCACCCTGTGGGAGCCGGCCCCCGCGGTGACCTCTGTCGCCCTCGCCGCCCTCGCGGACACGATTCCGCCGGCGGCCCGCACTTGGTTCCTGGACCTCCTGCAGCTCACGGTGGCGGGTGAGGGCACCGACCCCGTGTCCGCCCGGCGCGGCCTCGACCTGCCGGAGCGGTGCCGGACCATCACCCGGCAGGGCCTGTGGTCGCTGTACGGGGAGGTGGTGTCGGGCCGCTGCGTGGGGGACGCCGGGACCGCCTTCGAGATCCTCACCGTGGTGGAGCCCGACCGGGCCCGGCTGCGGCGCGTCCGGGAGGCCGTCCCCGACCTCCTGCCCGTCTGCTGCCGGACCGGCTTCTGCGACGGGCCCCCGGAGCCCGAGCCGGCGGCATCAGGGGCCGAGTGACCGCGGAACGGCCGCCGGGGAGCACCGAACACGGCGGCGCCCGCCCCACCGGGTGGGCGGGGCGGGCGGTTCGTCCGGGGCGGGCGGCCTACTGGCGGGTCTCCCGGGGTGGGGCGGAGCGGCGGTGGCTGGTGTCGCACCAGGGGTAGCGCCGACTGCGGTGACAGGTGCACAGGGCGACGCGGAAGCGGTCCGACGAGACCACCGTTCCGTCCTCCAGCTCGACCTCGACCGGTCCCTCCACCAGCATCGGGCCCTTGCGCGGCAGGGTGACGCGGCGCGGAGCGTCATCGTTGGGCACGGATCACCACCAGCTCTTCCTTGTCGTCGTCGTGGGAGAGCAGGCCGCGCTCGCGCAGCCAGCCGTGCCGGGAGCGCAGGACGGGCCCGAAGGCGACCCAGCGGCGGTCCGCCACCTCGGCCCGCAGCCCCGCGGACCGGAGGTGCTCCAGGGTGCGGTCCGGGTCGCTCAGTACCGAGTGCACCAGCAGCAGCGTGCCGTCCGGACGCAGCAGCCCGGGAGCCTCGCGACAGATCCGGTCCAGGATCAGGCGGCCGTCGTGGCCCGCGTCCCAGGCGCGTGCCGCGCCGCGCGGCCGGCGGGCACCGTCCGGGTCCGGTACGTAGGGCGGATTGGCCATGATCAGGTCGAACGACTCGCCGGCCACGGGGGACAGCAGGTCGCCGCGGACGGCGCGGACCCGGACCCCGGCGAGCGCGGCGTTGAGACGGGTCGCGAGCACCGCCCTGCGGGAGACGTCCACGGCCGTGACCCGCCCGCCTCGACGGGCGGCCTCCAGGGCGAGGGCGCCCGACCCCGTACCGATGTCGAGTACCCGCGTGCCCTCACGCAGCGGCACGGTGTCGAGCGCCTCCGTCAGGAGGGCCGTGTCATCCTGCGGGGTGTAGACCCCTGGCGGTACCAGCAGATTCATGCGTCTCCGAGTACCCGGCATTCTCATACGGCAACAGAATTCTCTTGGGTCGTCTTGAGTGACGACCGTCCCTCACGCCACAGGCCCAACAGATGGTCGCCGAGCCGCCGCTCCAGGTACTCGGTGACGTCGATGCCGAACACGACGTCGTCCGCCAGGTGCGGTTCCTCGGCGAGCAGCCCGCCGATGACGTCCCTGCGCACGATCTGCTCGTGCACCGCGTCCGCCTCGACGTGCTCGTCGTAGAAGAACTCGGCGGCCCGGCCCGCACCGGTGCGGCGCATGGCCTCCGCCAGCCTGCGCGAGCCCGGCGACGAGGTGATCTCGACGTCGGCGAAGTGCCCCACCAGGGCCCCGCGCAGCGAGCGGTGCAGGCCGAGGAGGGACATGAGGTTGACGAGGGCGAGCATGGGGGCGCAGCCGGCGTCGAGGTAGCGGCCGTAGGCGGGGTCCAAGCCGAGGTCCTCCATCAGGTCGGCGAAGAGCCG
The DNA here is from genome assembly GCF_024600715.1 of Streptomyces changanensis. Taxonomy (NCBI): domain Bacteria; kingdom Bacillati; phylum Actinomycetota; class Actinomycetes; order Kitasatosporales; family Streptomycetaceae; genus Streptomyces; species Streptomyces changanensis. The sequence continues at coordinate 243,206 of NZ_CP102332.1, read as the reverse complement.
CGCGTGGACGCGCTCGGGCCGGCCGCCGCCGTACTCGTCGAATTCGACCGCCGCCATGCCGGCCTTGGCCCGCCCCCACAGGCGGGGCAGCACCCAGGCGTGCGGATCGGCCTCCTTCAGGTGGTACAGCGAGCGGTGGACCGCGTACTCGCGCAGCTGCCACAGCTGCCCCTCGTCCCGCAGGTAGTGGGAGACGCCGGTCCCCTCGGCCGGCTCCACCAGCAGTTCCTTGAGCGCGTCCTCCACCGTGTCGTGCACGGGCGTGTCCGCCCGCAGCGCGGCGAGGAAGCGCCGCTCCATGGCCCGGCGGGTCCCCAGGAGTCGCGGCTCCCACTCAAGGTCGGGGTCGACACCGGCGAAGCCGCGGTAGTGCAGCTCGTAGCAGAGGTACAGGGCGAGCTGGAGGTCGTCACCGTAGACGTCCGCGGTGTGTACCGCCTCGTCCGAGGGCAGGGGGCCGGTTCCGCGCAGGTACGCGGCGACGGCGCCGGATACCGGTCCGCGACCGTCCGGCAGGGCGGGCCCGTGGCTGTCGTGTGTCATCCCCACCGTGTACCCGCCGCCCGCCCCCTCATCCACCTGCCCCGCCCCCCCGCGACCCCTCCGACCTGCCCGGACCCGGGACCGGGACCGTGTGTCCGGCCGCCCGGGCGCCACCCGGAGCACGCCCTGCCGGGGCGGCCCCGGGCAGCCGGAGTCCCGGCCCGGACGCGGCCGCCGATCCGGCGCGTTCGCGGCCCGGTGTGGCCGCCCGCCCCCACGGCGCCTCCCGGTCACGGGACCCTGCCGCCCGACGGTGGACGGTCCGGCGAGCTGTCCGGGCCGCCGCGATACCGACTGGTACATTCCACGGCGAACCAGGCGTATCGGGCAGGCGGTGGGAGGGCACATGAAGGTCGTCTGCGTCGGTGGAGGCCCCGCCGGGCTCTACTTCTCGATCCTCATGAGGCGGCAGGACCCGCGCCATGACGTCACCGTCCTCGAACGCGACCCGGCCGGCTCGACCTATGGGTGGGGCGTCACCTACTGGGGCGGGCTCCTCGACCGGCTGCACGCCCACGACCCCGCGTCCGCCCGCGCCGTCCGCGACGCCTCGGTCCGCTGGAGCGGCGGAGTCGCCCACATCCGCGGCACCACGACCGCCCGCCCGGGCGACGAGGGCTTCGGCATCGGCCGGCACCGGCTGCTCGACGTCCTCGCCCACCGCGCGCGGGAGCTCGGCGTGCGCCTGGTCCACTCCCACGAGGTCACCCCCGCCGACGGACCGCCCGACGCGGACCTCGTCGTCGCCGCCGACGGCGTGCACAGCGCCCTGCGCGCCCACCACGCCGACCACTTCGGCACGGAGATCGAGACCGGCCGGAACACGTACGCGTGGCTCGGCACCACGAAGACCTTCGCGACCTTCACCTTCGCCTTCGCCGAGACCCCGCACGGCTGGGTGTGGTGCTACGCCTACCCGTACGGTCCGGACGGCAGCACCTGCGTCGTCGAGTGCCCGCCCGAGGCGTGGCGGGGCCTCGGCCTCGACCGGGTGTCCGACCCGGAGGGCCTGCGCCTGCTGGAGGAGCTCTTCGCCGGGCCGCTGGACGGCCACCGGCTGATCGGCGGCCCCCAGGGCGAGGGCGGCGCCCGGTGGCGGTCCTTCCGCACCCTGACCAACCGGACCTGGCACCGGGACAACCTCGTCCTGCTGGGCGACGCCGCCCACACCACCCACTACTCCGTCGGCGCGGGCACCACCCTCGCCCTGGAGGACGCCATGGCGCTGGCCGGCGCGCTGCGCACCGCGCCGTCCCTGCCCACCGCCCTCGCCCGGTACGAGCGGGAACGCACCGCCGCGCTCCTCCCGCTGCGCAGCGCGGCCCGCTACAGCGCCCGCTGGTACGAGAACCTGCCGCGGTACGCGCGGCTCGACCCGGCGCAGATGTTCGCCCTGCTCGGGCAGCGGCACTCCCCGCTCCTGCCGTACGTCCCGCCCCAGCTCTACTACCGGCTCGACCGTGCGGCCCACGGGCTGGAGCCGCTGCGCCGCTTCAAGCGGTGGCTGGGGCCGCGGCTCGCGCGCACCCTGGAGGCGACCCGCGCGCGGTAGCGACCCCGGGCGCCGGGGACGCACGCGCGCACCTCAGCCGTGCGCGCCCCCGTCGAGGACGACCTCGCGAGGGCGACCTCGCGGGGGCGCCGCCGGGCGTCAGCGCGGGGGCTCCGCGCGCCCGTCGACGGGCGGCATCCCCTCCAGCAGGCCGCCCAGCGCGCCCACGACGAGCCGGCTGACCTCGCCCGGATCCGCGTCCGCCAGCGGGCGCTTGCCTACCACGACGCGCATCAGCCCGATGCCGAGCAGCCACGACAGGGCGAGGTCCGCCCGCAGCCCGCGGTCGTCGGCGTCGCTGAGAGTGGCGAGCACCCGGGCGTACTCGTCGCCCAGCGTCGTGACCGCCGCCGACACCTCGTCACCCGCGCCCACCGAGCGCAGCAGCGTCTCCAGCGACCGCGCGGCCCCCGTCCGGCCGTCGTCCGCCGCGCCGTCGTCGTCCGCGCCGTCGCCCACCGGGGTGAGCATGCTCGCCAGCACGGTCTCCACCAGGCGCTCCGGCGGGGTGCCCCGCAGCTGCTCCAGTCCGTCCCGCGACACCACCTCGCCGAAGAGGGCCCGCTTCGAGCCGAAGTGACGGAAGAGCAGTGCCTGGTTGAGTCCCGCCCGCCCGGCGATGTCCCGTACCGTCGCCCGCTCGTAACCCCGTTCGGCGAACAGCTCGGACGCGGCCGCGAGCAGCCGCTCGCGCGTCGTCCCGCCCGACGCGCGCACGACACGGCCACCACCGCCCGCCTCCGCAGCCGCCTCGGCACCCTCCCGACCCCGACCCGCCCCGGGCCCGGCCGCTCCCACCGTCCGGCCCGCTCCCACCGTCCCGCCCGCTCCCACCGTCCCGCCCGGCTCCGTCCGTACCGCTCCGTCACCGCACCGCGCCGTTCCGGCACCCGCCCACCCGCCCACCGGCCGCCCCCGTCCCGTCGTTCGAAGGCGCGTTCCAACCCCGTCGGCCGGAGGCGCCGTTGACCGCTCTCGGGGCCAACTCTAGGTTGGTAAGCAGCTGCTTACACCAGGGAGGTTTCCCCGTGACGACCGCTCGCGAGCAGGCACCGCTGGCCTACCCCTTCAACGAACCGGAGGGTCTGGGCCTGGCCGACGCCTACACCGACGCCCTGGACCACCCGGGGCTCTTACGCGTCCGCATGGCCTACGGCGAGCCCGCCTGGCTCGCCACCCGCTACGCCGACGCCCGCCTCGTCCTCGGCGACCGGCGCTTCGGCCGGGCGGACGCCGTGTTCCACGACGAGCCGCGGCAGTCCCCCGCGCAGCAGGACTCCGGCATCCTCGGCATGGACCCGCCGGAACACACCCGCCTGCGCACCCTCGTGGCGAAGGCGTTCACCGTGCACCAGGTCGAGAAGCTGCGCCCGCAGGTGCGGGACCTGGCGCACGGCTTCCTCGACGGGATGGAGGCCGCCGGCCCGCCCGTCGACCTCGTCGAGCACTACGCCCTGCCCATCCCCGTCGCCGTCATCTGCCGGATGCTCGGCGTCCCGGAGGAGGACCGGCCGAAGTTCCGCGTCTGGAGCGACGCCGTCCTGTCGACCAGCTCCCTGACCGCCGAGGAGTTCCAGCGCAACCGCGAGGAGCTGCGCGCGTACATGTCCGGGCTGATCCGCGACCACCGCGAGCGCCCCCGGCAGGACCTCATGACCGCGCTCATCGACGCACGCGACTCGGGCGACCGCCTCACCGAACTCGAACTGGTCGACCTGTGCGTCGGCATCCTCGTCGCCGGGCACGAGACCACGGCGAGCCAGATCCCCAACTTCCTGTACGCCCTCCTCGAACACCCCGACCAGCTCGCGCTGCTCCGCGACCGCCCCGAACTCCTCGCGGGCGCCGTCGAGGAACTCCTGCGCTTCGTGCCGCTGGGCAGCGGCGCCGCCTTCCCCCGGTACGCGAAGGAGGACATCGAGGTGGGCGGCACGCTCGTGCGCGCCGGGGAGCCCGTCCTCGTCGCGGTCGGGGCCGCCAACAGGGACGCCCTGAAGTTCACCGCCCCCGGCCGGCTCGACATCACCCGCACCCACGTGCAGCACCTCGGTTTCGGCCACGGCGTCCACCACTGCCTCGGTGCGCCCCTCGCCCGCCTCGAACTCCAGGAGGCCCTGCGGGCGCTCCTCACCCGCTTCCCCGACCTCCACCTCGCCGGCGACATCGTCTGGAAGAACCAGATGCTGGTCCGCGGCCCCCGCGAGATGCCGGTGGGGTGGTGACCCGGTGACCTGGACCACGGAGGTCGACCAGGGCCGGTGCATGGGCTCGGGCATGTGCGCCGCGCTGGCGCCCGACCTCTTCCGCCTGGAGGACACCCACGCCGCACCGGTGCACGCCCGGATCCCCGCGGACGAGCGCGCCCTGGACGCCGCCGACTCCTGCCCCGCCCTGGCCATCGTCGTCCGCGACGGCCCCCACACCATCGGCCCCCGCCCGTGACCCCCGGGCGCCGGCGGCTCGACGTCCGCCGGCGCCCGGGCGGGCTCGTCACCGTCCGAGGCGGTGGGGTGGGGCAGGGGGTCGGGTCAGAGCGTGGGGCAGAGGGCGAAGGGGCCGTCGGGGGCGAAGGCGAGGGCGGCGAAGCGTTCGCCGATGCGGCGGTGGCTCGCGGCGTCGGGGTGGAGTTCGTCGGGCAGCGGCAGTTCGGAGTAGTCCGCCGCGCCGTACAGGGCCTGGCCGTCGAGGAAGTGCAGGTGCGGGTCGTCGGCCGCGCGGCGCTCCGCGATGCGGGCCAGTTCCTCGCGGATGACGCGCAAGGTCAGCTTGCCGTTCGCGCGCTCGGCGGGGTCACCGGTCGCGCGGAACCGCAGCCGGCCGGTGGCGAGCGCCGCGGTGTCGAAGGCGGCCGGTCCGGGGGTGTCCTCGTGGATGGGGCAGTGGAGCGGGGAGACGACCAGCAGGGGAGTGGTGGGGTGGCCGTCGCGGAGGGTGTCGAGGAAGCCGTGGACGGCCGGGGTGAAGGCGCGCAGCCGCATCACGTCGGTGTTGACGAGGTTGATGCCGATCTTGACGCTGATCAGGTCGGCGGGGGTGTCCCGCATGGCGCGGGCGGTGAAGGGGTCGAGGAGGGCACTGCCGCCGAGACCCAGGTTGACCAGTTCGACGCCGCCGAGCGCGGCGGCGACCGCCGGCCAGGTGGCGGTGGGGCTGCCCGCGTCGGACCCGTGGCTGATGGAGCTGCCGTGGTGCAGCCACACCCTGCGGCCGTGGTCGGGCACGGGCTCGACGGGCGCGTCGGTGCGCAGGGCGATCAGCTCGGTGGTCTCGTTGTGCGGCAGCCACAGCTCGACGTGCTTGTCGCCCCCGCCGAGCCCCGCGAAGCGGACGGTGGCGATCGGCCCCGCCCGGTGCTCGGCGGTACCGGCGACCATGTCGATGGTGAGGGTGTCGCCGCCGCTCGCGCCGGCCTGGCCGGTCAGACGGCCGTCGACGACCAGGTCGTAGACGCCGTCCGGGCGGGGCGGGGCGCCCGCGTACACCCGCTTGGTGGGGAGCGTGTCCAACTCGACGACGGTGGCCCGGGTGCGGAACACCAGGCGGACGCCGGAGGGCTGCGACTCCGCCATGGCCAGCTGCCCGTCGTCGCTCTGGGCGCGGGCCCGTGCGGGCAGCCGGTGCGGCAGGACGCCACGCTCGGTGCGCTCCAGGTCCAGGGCACCGCGCAGGAGGTCGGCGGTGAGGGGTGTGGTGATCCAGCGGTGGTCGGAGTTCATCGTCCCTGCTTGTGGGTCGAGGGGTACCGTACGGGTCCCGGCCGGCCCGGGAGGGCGTGCCGCCGGCGGTGCGGGCGGGGGAGCGGGAGCCGTCGGTGGCGGGGTCTTGGGCGCTGCGGGCCGCAGGCGGTGCGGGTCGCCCCGGGAGGGCGTGCCGCCGGCGGTGCGGGTCGCGGAGACGGCGGACCGCCGGTGGTGCGGTTCCTGGGAGCGGCGGGCCCGTCGGACCGGTGCGGCGGGCGGGTCAGGGCGCGGGCCAGTCGCGCAGCAGCGCGTCGAGCGCGTCGAGGATCCGGGCCCACGTCTCGTCGGTGTCCGGGGCGCTGTGGCTGAAGCCGCCGCCCAGCTCCAGGCTGACGTAGCCGTGGAAGACGCTGCCCAGGAGCCGGACGGCGTGCGTCCGGTCGGGTTCGGCGAGGTCGTAGCCGCGAAGGAGGGCCCGGGTCATCGAGGCGTGCCGCACACCGGCGCTGGTGGCCGCGGTCCCCGGGTCCAGGGGCGTCCGGGTGGCCGCGTACCGCCCGGGGTGCTCGCGCGCGTAGTCGCGGTAGACGTTCGCCAGCGCGACCAGGGCGTCCTTGCCGGCCCGGCCGGCCAAGGCGTCCGCCGCGCGGTCGGCGAGCTCCTCCAGCGCGAGGAGCGCGATCCGGGTCTTCAGGTCCTGTGAGCTCTTCACGTGGGAGTACAGGCTCGCCACGCGCACGTCGAAGCGCCGCGCGAGCGCCGAGACCGTGACCTGCGCGAACCCGACCTCGTCGGCGAGCTCGGCGCCCGCGCGGGTGAGCCGCTCGACGGTCAGCCCTGCCCGTCCCATCGGGCCCACCTCCCTGCCGTGCCTGAAGTCATCATGCATGTGCCTAAAGCCTTTAGGCAAATGCCATGTCCGTCTCGGCCGGTCCGGGCCGGTCCCATCCGGTCACGCCGTCGGTGGCCTTCGCCTTCTGTGTCGGCGCGCCAAGCGACGGGCCGGCCGGCGCGCGTCCTGCCCGCATCGACCGACACCTCACGCGGGCGTACGGCCCGGGCGGCACCGGCGGGACCGGGACCGCCGCCGTCCCGCTCCCGGAACGAACGGAGGCCCGGCCGCGGGTGTCGACACCCGCGGCCGGGCCGGGCCCAGCGCCACCGCGTACGCGCCGGCATTCCGGACGGACGTCAAGCGACCGGGTGCTTGCGGAACCGGTGCCACCAGTGCCGCCGCCGGGGATGGACGGCACGGCCGAGCCTGCGGCCGAGGAGCGCGTACCCCAGCAGGGCACCCGAGCTGTTGAGGATCACGTCGTCGACGTCGAAAGCGCGCCCCGTCACCAGGGCGCCCTGCACCAGCTCGACGAGCGTCATCACGACCGCCGTCACGAACACCACCCGCAGCAGTCCCCGCGTGCGGGGCGCCAGGACGGGGAGCAGCAGCCCGAAGGGCACACCCAGGGCTATGTTGCCGCCGATCTGCTTCACCGTGTCGCGGAAGGCGGGCTGCGACAGGTACTGGTTGATGGAGTCGCCCGGACGCAGGTTGCTGTGCGTCAGCTGCTCGGAGGCGATGGACGGTTCCAGCGTCAGTCGCGCCAGGACCACGGCGAATACCACCATGCCCGCGAAGGCCAGCAGCATGGCCAGGACCCGGCTGCTCCGCGACAACCGGGGACCGGGGGCCGGCGCGCCGTCCTCCGGTCCACGCCCCCCACCCGCTCCGTACTTCTCGTACCCCTCCCGTCCTTCGGGCCCTTCTCGCCCGTCGTAGTCCCGATGACCTTCGTGTTCGTGCGCGGCGGTACTCCGCCGGACTGTCCACGGCATGGCCGAACAGCCCCCCTTCTTGAGACCGGACCTCCAGGACGCCCGGTTACCCCGGCCCTTGTCGCGTACGCCCCACGCGACCGGCGTCGCGGCCGGACCGCGTCCCGTGCGAGGCGACGGGCCCGGGCGTCCGGAAGTGGCCCACGAGGAACAGGCCGAATCGCCCGGCGTACCCGTGCCACCGGATCCATGAGCCCGTCCGCCCGGGCGGACGGCCCACCGACGCCCCTCCCACGGCCCCCTCCCGCCCCCTGCCCACCCGCCACGCCGAAGCGGAGACCCCGACGACCGACCGGGTGCCGCGAGGAGCGCCGGCCCGGCGGAGTGCCGAGTCCGCCGAGCGGTTCCACAGTGCGTCGACAGCCCTCGTGCGGCGCGCGGAACCGGAGTCCTCCGGCCGCCGGTCCGCGCGTGGCGCCCGCGTCCTGCGCGGGTGCGGGAAGAACACCGCGGGTGTCCGCGTTCCGTACACGGGTACGGAGCGGCGGGGGAGGACTTCACAGGTCATTTGCCCCTCCTTTACCCTTGGTGGAGGGGATCACCTGGCATCCCCGGAGGATCACGCGTGGCCGCCCGGGGCGGCCCGCCCAGCGAGAAGGAGCAGCAGACCCGCAATGGGTGAACCTCCCAGTACCAGCCGTGCCGCGTTCCGCCCGCTCGAGGCCGAGGGACGGGAGGTGGCACGGTGACCGAAGTGCTCCTGCTGCTCCTGGCCCTCGCGCTCACCCTCGCCTGTGCGGTGTTCGTCGCGGCCGAGTTCTCCCTCACCACGGTCGAGCGCGGCGAGCTGGAGCGCGCCGCCGAGGCCGGTGAGCGCGGCGCCGGCAGTGCCCTGGCCGCCGCCAAGCGCCTCACCTTCCAGCTCTCCGGCGCGCAGCTCGGCATCACGGTGACCTCCCTCGTCATCGGTATGCTCGCCGAGCCCGCCGTCGCCACCCTGCTGCGCGGCCCCCTCCTGGCCGCGGGGCTGCCCGAGGGGGCCGTCTCCACCGTCGCGACCCTGCTGGGCGTCGCCGCCTCCACGGTCGTCCTGATGGTCGTCGGCGAGCTCGTACCGAAGAACTGGGCGATCTCCCGCCCGCTCGCCGTGGCCAAGGTGGTCGCCGCACCGCAGCGCGGCTTCACCGCCGCCTTCGGCCCGCTGATCCACCACCTCAACGACACCGCCAACCACCTCGTGCGCCGTTTCGGGCTGGAGCCGGCCGAGGAACTGGCCTCCGCCCGCACCCCCGAGGAACTGGTCGCGCTCGCCCGACACTCCGCCCGCGAAGGGGCGATCGAGGCCGACGCGGCCGAGCTGTTCGTCCGCACCCTGCACCTCGGCGACCTGACCGCCGAGAACGTCATGACGCCCCGCGTCGACGTGAAGGCCCTGGAGGTCCACGCGACCGCCGCCGACGCCGCGAACCTCACCCTCGCCACCGGCCTGTCCCGCTTCCCGGTCTACCGCGACACCCTCGACGAGGTCGTCGGCACCGTCCACATCAGGGACGTCCTGGCCCTCGACGAGGACAAGCGCCGCCTCGTCACCGTCGCCGACCTGGCCACCGAGCCGCTGCTCGTCCCGCACTCCCTGCCGGTCGACCGGCTGCTCGGCCGTCTGCGTCGGGCCCGCACCATGGCCGTCGTCATCGACGAGTACGGCGGCACGGCCGGCGTCGCCACCGTCGAGGACATCGTCGAGGAGGTCGTCGGCGAGGTACGCGACGAACACGACCCGCACGAGACGCCCGACCTCGTCGAGACGGAACCCGCCGCCGACGGGCGCCGCGTCTGGCGCGCCGACGGCAGTGTCCGCGTCGACCAGCTCGCCGAGATCGACTTCACCGCCCCCGACGGCCCGTACGAGACACTGGCCGGCCTCATCGCCACCCGCCTGGAGCGCATTCCCGCCGTGACCGACCGCCTGGACATCGACGGCTGGCGACTCGACGTGCTGCACGTCGAACACCACCGCGCCGACCGCGTCCTGCTCACCGCGCCCGCCCCGACGGCCGCGCATGCCACCGCCACGGGCCGCGAGGTGTCCCGATGACCGCCGTCCAGCTCCTCATCGGCGCGTTCACCCTCGTCACCAACGCGTTCTTCGTCGGCGCCGAGTTCGCCCTGATCTCGGTGCGGCGCAGCCAGATCGAGCCGGCCGCCCTCAAGGGCGACCGCCGCGCGAAGAGCACCCTGTGGGGCCTGGAGCACCTGTCGGCGGCGATGGCCACCGCCCAGCTCGGCATCACCGTCTCCTCGCTGGTGCTCGGCGCCGTCGCCGAACCGGCCATCGCCCACCTGCTGGAACCGCCGTTCCACGCCGTCGGGGTGCCCGAGGGGCTGATCCACCCCATCGCCTTCGTCATCGCCCTGACCCTGGCGACGTACCTGCACATGCTCGTCGGCGAGATGATCCCGAAGAACATCGCGCTGGCCGCCCCGGCGCCCACCGCCCTGCTCCTCGGCCCGCCGCTCGTCGCCCTCACCCGCGCCCTGCGCCCGGTCGTCTTCGGCATCAACGCCCTCGCCAACGCCATTCTGCGGCTGATGAAGGTCGAGCCGAAGGGCGAGGTGACGGCCGTCTTCACCGACGACGAACTGGTCCGTCTGGTCAAGGACTCCAGTGAGGCCGGCCTCCTGGAGCCCGAGGACGGCGACCGCCTGCGCGACGCCCTCGAACTGGGCACCCGCCCGGCCGGCGAGGTCATGGTCCCCCTCAACCGCATGGTGACCGTCGACCACGGCGTCACCCCGCAGGAACTGGAGCGGACCGCAGCCCTGCACGGCTACTCCCGCCTGCCGGTCACCGGCCCCGGCGGGACCCTGCTCGGGTACCTCCACATCAAGGACGCCCTCGGCGTCGCCGACCGGACGAAGCCGTTCCCGCGCGGCGCCCTGCACCCCATGACGAAGGTCGCCCTCGACACCCCGCTGGACGACACCATGACGGCCATGCGTGCCGCCGGCACCCACCTGGCGGCGGTCACCGGCAACAAGGGAACCGTCATCGGCTTCGTCACCATGGAGGACGTCCTGGAGGAGCTCGTCGGACCCGCCCCGACGACCGACTGACGGCCCCGTTCGAGCGCCGGCGCCCGCGAGGCGTCCGGCCGGTCGGCCTCAGAGGCCGCCCGGCCGGACGGTGCTCGCCGGCAGGGCCGCCTCCCCGGCCGGGCGGTGTTCGCCGGTTGGGCGGATCCTTCCGTGCCGGGCGAGCCTCTCCGGCCGGGCGGGCCTCTCCGGCCACCGCCTAGGATGTCGGCACGTGACCGCCCTGCTCCCGTCGCCCCGCATCGCTCCCACCCGCCACCTCGCCGTCCGGCGGCTGACCCGCACGGAGGAGGGGGAGCGGCTGCACGGTCTGCTGTGGGACGCCGGCCCGGGCTGGCGCATGGTGAGCAGCGCGGTGCTCGGCGGCGGGCTCGGCGAGCGCGGCTGGGTGCTCAACGCCCAGGTCGCCCACGGCTACCGGCGCACCGACCCCGACCGGCACCTCGCCGAGCTGGCCGCCGGCGCGGGGGCCCCGGGAGCGGGGGTGGGGCTGATGACGGCGGCCGACGTGTCGTCGTACGCCCACGCGTACGACGGCGGGGCCGAGGCCCTCGCCACCGCGGGCGTCGAAGTCCGCGGCTGGGCCGCCGCCCCCGACCGGGGCCCCACTGTCCCGGCCGGGCCCGGCACGATCAACATCATCGCCGTCCTGCCGGTGACGCTCACCGACGCCGCCCTGGTCAACGCCGTTGCGACGGCGACGGAAGCCAAGGTCCAGGCCCTGCTGGACCGCGGGTACGACTGCTCCGGCACGCCCACCGACGCGGTGTGCGTCGCCGCCCGCTCCCCCCTGCCCGGCGACCGGCCCCACGCCTTCGCCGGGCCGCGCTCCGAGTGGGGCGCCCGCCTCGCGCGCGCCGTCCACCGGGCCGTCCACGACGCGACGCCCACGCCGTAGGGCCCGCCGGAAGGGAGCCGCCCGGCAGGCGGTGCTCCTCTCCGACGGGCCCCAGGGCGCCCGTGCTGTCGCTCAGCGGTGGCGCGCCAGACTCCGCGGCCTGCCGCCCGCGGCGCGCAGCGTGGACGAGCCGGGCTTGCGGTGCCTGGCGGTCTGCGTCGGAACGGCCACGAGGGCGAGGGCCAGCACGAGGGGCGTCACGAGAAGCAGAAGGGTGGTCATCACGTGTCTCCTTCTGGTCGGCTTCCTCGACGCCTGACCGCATGTCGCGGGTGGCAAACCCCACCGCGCCGTTCGGTCGTCCCGTTGTCCCCGTACGCCGGACCCGGGCGCGGGTGGACGCGGAAAGGACTCGCGGGCCCCGCACCCCGGTTCGTACCCTCGTCCTTGTGATCGATTGCGGGCGGGTGGACGGGCGGGGACGGCGGATCTCCCTGCACGAGGTGCACGACGAGAACTGGCGGGCCGTCGCGGACGTCGCCCCCCTGGACGGCCAGCGCCGCTTCGTCGCCGCGCTCGCCGCCCGCTACCTGCTGCTGTCGGCGCGCGAACAGGTCTGGCACTCGCTGGCTGTCTGCGCCGACGGGACCGTGACCGGACACGTCATGTGGGGCCGCGACGAGGACGGCTCCCACTGGATCGGCGGCATGGTCGTCGACGGCGCGGAGCAGGGCAGAGGCGTGGGCCGGGCCGCCCTGCTCACGCTCATGGCCTGGCTCGCCGGTGCGGACGGCTGCCGGGAGCTCCGCCTCGCGTACCACCCGGAGAACACCGCGGCCCACCACCTGTACACCTCGGTCGGTTTCCGGCCGACGGGCGAGACGGAGGGCGACGAGGTGGTGGCCGCCGTACCCGCGGAGACGGCGCTCGCCGTGGCGCGCGAACCCTCCGACTGACACCCCGCCCGCCACCCGCCGGGGTACCGCCCACCTCCGCCCCGCCGTCCGCCGGAGTACCGCCCGACCGGCCTCTCGCAGCACGCGGCGCCCTGCTGCGGCGAACCGGTGTCGTGGACTCACCGACCGCTCCGGCTCTCCCCGGGGCCACCGGCCGGGCACGCGGCCCCGCAGGACGGCGCCCAGGGGCCGCCGCACACTGGGACCATGAGCGGCAGCGCCGGGTACCGGCCCCTCACCAAGGTCCTGCACTGGAGCGTGGCGGTCGCGTTCGCCGCGCAGTTCGCGGTGGGGTACCTCCTCGACGCCGACGGGCCGGGGCGGGGGCGCGGCCGGGGCCGGGGCCGGGGCGACGACCCGGGGCGCGGACGCGGCCGGGGCGGCGAGGACCGCGGCTACGAGGTCCTCGGCGACGATCCGCTCCTGACGGCGCACGTCCTGCTCGGCGCGACGATCGTCGTCCTCGGCGCCGTGAGGCTGGCCCGGCGCCGCATGACGCCGCTGCCGCCGTGGGCGCCGACGCTCTCCGCCGCCGAACGCCGCCTGGCCCACCACACCGAGACCGCGTTGTACTGGCTGACCTTCGTCGTACCCGCCACCGGACTCGCCCTGCTGGCCGCGGACGACGATGCCGTCCTCCCGGTACACGTCGCCGCCCAGGCGGCGTTCTTCGCGGCCCTCGCCCTCCATGTGGGCCTGGTGCTGAAGCATCAGCTCGTCGACCGCGACGGCCTTCTCCGCCGCATGCTCTGACCCGCGCCGCGCCGCAGGCGGTGACGGCGGCGGCCAGTTCCGCGTCCTCGCCGACTCGGACGTCACCTCACGGACGGAGCTCGCGTACCACTGACCGGCCCACCGCACGTCACCCGCCACACCCATACGCCACGCCCATACGCCACGCCCATACGCCACACGCCGGCCGCCGGTGGCCGGTTACCGCGCGCCGGTCGGCCGGTCGCCGGTGGCCGGTGGCCGGAACAATCCCCGCAGCAGCCGGGTTGGAGTGGACCTGACGGCACGCCGCCCGAGGACGGGGGGGCGGCGCGGCCCGTGGCCGACCGGCCGGCAGGTGCGAGAACGGGAGAAGAGGGACATGGACGCGACGACGGCCTACACCAGCAGCACCTGGGGCACCGCGGCCGAGCGCTGGGAGCGGGCGGGGCGGTTCTTCGCCGCCAAGGACTACCTGACGGCGGCCGGCCTCCTCGACGGCCTCGTGCGCGAGTTCCCCGAGCAGGACGCCGCCCGGTTGCTGCTGGCCCGCTCCTACTACCACTCCGCCCGGCTGGGCCGGGCGGAGGCCGAACTGCGCGCCCTGCTCGACCGCGACCCGGCGGACGCCTACGCGCACCTGCTCCTCGGCCGCACGCTCGAGCGCCAGGGGAGGGCGGCCGAGGCGGGGCCGTACCTGCGGATCGCCGAGCTGTGGGGCGTGACCGCCTGACGGCCCCGTCCAGCCCGACGGCCGGCCCCGCCCGCGGCGCTCCGCGGGCGGGGCCGGCGGGCGGAGGCGGCACGCCCCGGACCGGACCGGTGCCGAGCGGGCCGCCGCGCACCTCCCGCCGACCGGCTACCGTCGACCGGGTGGAACTGCTGCTGATGTCCGACACGCACGTCCCGGCGCGGGCGAAGTCCCTGCCCGTCGAACTCCTCGACCTCGTGCCCCGCGTCGACGTGGTGGTCCACGCCGGGGACTGGATCGACACCCCGACGCTCGACCTCCTGGAGGAGCGCGCCCGGCGGCTCGTCGGCGTGTACGGCAACAACGACGGGCCGCCCCTGAGGGCGCGGTTGCCGGAGGTCGCCTACGCCGACCTGGGCGGGGTGCGGTTCGCCGTGGTGCACGAGACCGGTCCGGCACAGGGGCGGGAGCGGCGCTGCGCCGAGCGCTACCCCGACGTGGACGTGCTCGTCTTCGGGCACAGCCACATCCCGTGGGACTCCACGGCGGGCGACCGCCTGCGGCTGCTCAACCCGGGCTCGCCGACCGACCGGCGGCGCCAGCCGTTCTGCACCTACATGACGGCGCGGGTCGCGGACGGACGCCTGGACGACGTACGGCTCCACCGCCTGCCCCGGGCGCGGTGAAGGGGCGGGCCGGGAGGCAGGCGCGGCGCCGCCGGGAAGTTTTTGCCTCTGAGGCAACTTCTTTGCCTCTGGGGCACGAACGTGGCTCAATGGGCACATGGGACAAGAAGCAGCCGGTGCGGGCGTGGAACTGTCCGGCGTCGCGCCGAGGCTGCGTGACCTGCGGCGGCGAGCCGGCCTCACCCTGGAGGCGGCGGCCAGACGACTGCAGATGTCGCCGGCCCACCTGTCCCGGCTCGAGACCGGGCAGCGGCAACCGTCGCTGCCCCTGCTGCTGACCCTGGCCAGGAGTTACGGCACCACGGTATCCGACCTCCTCGGCGAGACGGCACCCGAGCGGGAACCCGTCATCCGCGAGGGCAGCGTGGAGCCGGTGGAGGTGGACGGCTGGGTGTACTGGCAGGCCGGCGGGCCGCAGCGGGCCATGCAGGCACTGCGGGTGCACGTCCCGCCGAGCGGTCCTCAGAACGAGCTCGTCCGCTCGCACCCGGGCGAGGAGTGGCTGTACGTGCTGCGGGGCCGCCTGCGGTTGTTCCTCGGCGGGGTGGAACACCACCTGGCGGCGGGGGACTCCGCCCACTACGACAGCCTCACTCCCCACCGGCTCGGCGCCATGTCGCCCGGCGGCGCCGACCTCCTCTTCGTCCACACGCTGCTGCAGAGCCACACCGGCGACCTCTGCCTGGGCGGCGCCGACCGTCCGTTCCCCGGTGCCGCGCCGCGGCACACCAACCCCTTCGAAGGTGGCACCCATGCCTCGTGAAGACACCGGCGTCGAACGCGGAGACGGCCGTTTCCCCCGTGGACTGGTCCTCCGGCTGTTCGCGTACATCGTGGCCGGCCATCTGTTCTCCGGATTCCTGTACCTGCTGTTCACCCTGGGCGGCGACAAGTAGCCCCCGCCGACTCCCGCGTGCCCGTGTCACGCCACGGGGCGCCCTTCTCAAGGGGGCGTCCCGTCCGTCGTCGTTCACGGGTTTCTGTGCGGAGCGTTGACGGGAAAGCGCTTGCACTCTACCTTCCGTTCAGAAATGTGATTCCCCCACGGGTTGCGTGGCGGGTGGGTGGGGTCGTGTGCCTGGGTGTACGTGGTGGGAGATGTCCCGCCGTGGCCCTCGCGGTGCGGCTCTCCTGCAGGAGTGCTTTGCCTGGTGAACGCCGTTCACAAACATGAACGCCGTTTCGGTGAGCGCCGCACCCCCTCCGCCCGTCGCGACGCACCACGACAGAAGGAGTCGGACCATGAGGTCTGCGGCACGGCCGCGCCGACACGGGCGCGTACTGACGGGAGCCACCGCCACACTCACGCTCAGTATTGGCATGCTCATGACTGGCGGGTCGTCCTCGGCGAGCGCTGCTACCTGGCCGACGCCCAACGGAAGCCAGGCGGTGGCCTCCACCATCTCCCTGTCCGGCACCAAGGACTACGGGATGAAGCGCCTCTACGGCACGGGGGACCTCGGCTCGGGGAGCCAGGACGAGGGCCAGGGACCGATCCTCCAGCTGGCTGCGGGCACTGTCCTGAAGAACGTCGTCATCGGCTCGCCCGCCGCCGACGGCATCCACTGCCTCGGGAGCTGCACCCTGCAGAACGTCTGGTGGGAGGACGTCGGCGAGGACGCCGCCACCTTCCGCGGCACCTCCGCCTCCAGCGTGTACACGATCAACGGCGGTGGCGCGAAGGAGGCCGGCGACAAGGTGTTCCAGTTCAACGGCGCCGGCACGCTCAACGTGTCGAACTTCGCCGTCAAGAACTTCGGCACCTTCGTCCGCTCCTGCGGCAACTGCAAGACGCAGCACAAGCGGACGATCAACCTCGACACCATCGAGGTGAGCTGGAAGGGCAGCAGGATCGTCGGCATCAACACCAACTACGGCGACTCCGCGACCCTCCGGAACATCACCGTGGTCGGTGACACAGACAGGAAGATCGTCCCCTGCCAGAAGTACATCGGCAACAACACCGGCAAGGAGCCGACCACCAACGGCAGCGGTCCCGACGGCACCCACTGCCGGTACGCCGCCTCGGACATCACCTACCGGTAGCCACCCGCCCCGCCGCTCGCCGCCCGCCCGGACCGGCCCGCCGTCCGGGCGGGCGGCTGGACGCCGACGGACCCGGGCGCGCCCGGGAGGCCGCCCCGGTCCGGCTCCGGTCCGGCCGCCCCGGCCCGGCTCCCCGGGCGGGGACCCGCTGGGTACGGCCGCCCCGGTCCGGCTCCCCGGTCCGGCTCCGGTCCGGCTCCCCGGCTCCCCGGCCCGGCTCCCCGGGCGGGGACCCGCCGGGTGCGGCTGCCGCGCCCGGTGCCGGGATCCCGGGCGCGGCAGCCGGCGCGCGCCCCGTACGCCCCGTTCGCACGCGCAGACCCGCGACGCCGTCGGGTGGGCCGTCGGACAGGGAGTGGAAACCGTTGCCGTCCCGGGCCGGCCGTACGATCATCCTCGGATGGACCTCCCCCCGGAAGTGATCGAGCTCGACGACCTCACCCTGCGCGCCTTCGACGGCGGGGCGGACCTCCCGGAGCTGTTCCGGGTCATCGAGGAGTCGCTGGAGCACCTGCGCCCCTGGATGCCCTGGGTCGCCGAGCACAGCCGGGCGAGGACCGCCGGTTTCCTGGCGGACCGCGCCGCGTGCTGGGCAAGCGGCGAGGAGTACACCTACGCCGTGGTGCTGGACGGCGCCCTCGTCGGCGCCGCCACGCTGCTGCGGCACGACGACACCCCGGACGACACCCGCGAGATCGGCTACTGGCTGCACCCCGCCGCCACCGGTCGCGGCGTGGCCACCCGGGCCGCGCGCGCCCTGACCGAGCAGGCCCTCCGTCTGCCCGGCGTCGACCACGTCGAGATCGTCCACGCGCCGGCCAACACCGCCAGCGGCGCCGTACCGGTCCGCCTCGGCTTCACCGAACGGCCCCGCCGCCCCGCGGAGAGCCTCGCCCCCGGGGAGACCGGCGAGGTGCGCGTCTGGCGGCTGTCCCGCGACCGGGCCGGGTCGGCGGTGGCCGCGGACACCCGATGACCCCACGGCCGCGGCCGTGCCGCCCGGCGAACGGGGCTGCCCGTGGCCGGGCGGGTGCCCCCGGCCGCGCCGGGCGCCCACGCCCCGCCGCTCGGGTGCCCCTGTGGCCGCCGCTCCGATGCCGGCTGCGGCCGGGGCGGGTCGGATGTCGCGCCGGGGCGCGCCGGGTGTCGCCCTAACTGCGCAGGTGCGAGGCGCCGTTCAGGTCCAGGATGGTGCCGGACGCCCACTCGGCGGCGGGGGAGGCCAGCCACAGCACCGCTGCGGCGATCTCTTCGGGTGCCGCCACGCGGTTGAAGGGGCTCTGGGCGCGGATCCGGGCACCCTCCGGGCCGTCGAGGCGCGGCGACACCCGCTCCGTGGCGAAGAAGCCGGGGGCGACCGAGGCGACCCCGATCCCGTAGGGCGCCAGGGAGACCGCGAGGGACTGGCCCAGTGCGTGGACGGCCGCCTTGGTCGCCCCGTAGGCCGGGTGGTCGGGTTCGCCGCGGAAGGCGCCGCGGGACCCGACATTGACGATCCGGCCGCCGCGGCCCCGGTCGATCATCCGCCGGGCCGCGAGGTGGCTCAGGTTCGCCGTGGCCAGCAGATTGACGGCCACGTGCTGCTGCCACACCGCCACCCACTCCTCGTACGGGGTGTCCGGCAGTGGATGGCGCACGTTCACGGCGGCGTTGTTCACCAGCACGTCTATCCCGCCGAGCGCCTCGGCCGCCGCGTCCACCACGGCCGCCGCGCCCGCCGGGTCGGCGAGGTCGCCGCCGGTGAGGACGTGGCCCGTGCCGGCGAGGGAGTCGAGGGTCGCGCGGGCGTCCTCGGCGCGCGAACCGAAGTGGACGGCCACCCGGTCACCGTTGGCCGCGAACGCCTGGGCCACTGCGCGGCCCAGCCCCCGTGACGCGCCGCTGACCAGGACTCGCCTGCCCGTCGCTGCCGGCTCCATGGACGTTCCCCTCTCCACTGCGTGAGCGCGGTCCACCGCCGCGCCATCCTCCCACCCCCCCCGGGGCCCCAGCCGAGGCCCCCGCGTGCGAGGAAGGTCCACGGCCCGCCGGCAGGGCGGCCACGTGGACGGCCGTGAGAGCGAACGGCTCGACGCCACCGCCGGAGCCGGGCACGGGGCCCGGGACGGAGCCGCCGCCGCAGCCCGCGGCCGGGACGGGTGAGGCGTAGGGGACGTCGTCGTCCGGTACGCGCGCCACCCGCTCGCAGTGGGGGCAGCGGACGTCCCGTCCGGCACGTTCGGCCGGAGCCGCGACGAGGTGCCCGCACGCGGCGTGGAACCGCACCTGCCCACCCGGACCCACGGACCACTCCTCCTGCCGCGCCGACCGGCGCCACCGGTGCCCGTCGGCCTCCGGGTCCCAGGCCGGAACGATAGGTATGCCACACCGTCGGGGTGCATACGTCGCCCGCACCGGGCACCCGCACTCCCATGCATCCGATACCAGCCACGGCCCGACAGGCAGGGCGCCATCTCAAGACCGTGGGCCGGACCCTCACCCGGGCGTTCGCCGGGCCGGGGCGGGAACGCGACGTGGCCGTGCAGGCGGTGAAGGCGGCGCTGGCCGCCTGGATCGCCTGGGCGGTCGCGGGCCTGTGGCTGGAGGCACCCATGGCGTTCGTCGCGCCCTGGGTGGCGATCGTCCTGGTCGAGTCGACCGTGTACCGGTCCATCGCCCACGGCCTCCAGCAGGTCGCGGCGATCACGACCGGCACGGTCGCGGCCACCGCGGTCGCGCTGTTGCTGGACAGCAAGATGGCGGCGATGGCCCTCGTGCTGCCCACCGTCGTGCTGCTCGGCAACTGGCGGCGCCTCGGCAGCCAGGGCATCTACGCCGCCACCGGCGCCCTGTTCGTCCTGACCGGACCGTCCGTCAGCGTCGCCACCTCCACGGCCCGGATCGTCGAGACCCTCTTCGGAGCGGTGGTCGGCATCACCGTCAACGCCGTCGTCCGGCCCCCGGTGTACCTGCGCGACACGCGCGCCGCGCTCCAGGACGCCACCCGCGAGGCCCACGACATCCTCCACGCGGTCGCCGACGGCCTGGACGCGGACCGGTGGGACCCGGACGAGGCGGACGCCTGCCACGAGCGCGCCCTGCACCTGCACCGCCTCGTCGACCAGGCCCGCGAGGCGATCGGCCGCACCCGGGAGAGCCTGCGCGCCAACCCGCGCCGCCGCGCGTACGGCACCGCGACACTTGACAAGGACTACGACGACGCCGTCCTGGTCCTCGACTACGCGGCCGTCCACACCGCCGAGGTGACCCGCGCCGTCCGCGACGCCGCCTCCGAGAAGCGCGCCGCGGCCCGTCCCGACACCGCCCTCGCCCGGCGCTACGCGAGCTTCCTGCGCCAGACCGCCCACACCCTGCGCCTCTACGGCCACAGCCGCTTCGGTGAGCGGTGCGAGCAGGAGCTGGGCGAGGCGGTCGAGGAACTGCGCCGCTCACTCGACGAGCTCCGCCACGACGCGGCCCGGTCGAGGCCGGACGACCCTGACGCGGTGGCGACCTACGGCACCCTGCTCGTACAGGCGCACCGCCTGGCGGACCGCCTCGTCGTCTCCGAGCCCGAGGCGCCGGAACACTCCCCGCGTGGCTGACTGAGTGGTCGCCTCCGTACACCCTTCGGGGGTCGTCCACGCTGCCGGGATGGCGGCACCGTGGCGTTGTGGCGGTCCTCGCAGGTGCTGAACCGGTCCCTGACCTCGGTGAGGTCGTGAGGTCGTGAGGTCGGTGACGGCGTCGGGCGGGAGGGCCTTGCGCCGGACGGCGGAGAAGTGGACCTCGACGTGGTCGAGCCAGGAGGCGTGCACGGGCGTGTGGACCATGACCGCGTTCGGGAACGCCGCGGTGAGCCGGCCGCCCGAAGTGGATCACTGGTACCCGCAGCCCGCCCCGCCCGTCACCGCCCCGCCCCAGCCCCGCAATGTCCGGTGGAGGAGGCCACTCGGACGGGGAAAACGCAACTTCGACATGGCCCGCGGAGGCGGCTACTTTCACCTGGTCCTCGGCGATCGCCCACGATCGCTCGCACAGGAGTTCCTCCGGCTGAGCCACCCGCGACGGGACGAGTCGGTCACGCCCCACGAATCCTCGCCCCTGTGCGTAGGCCACCGAAACGGGTCCACCAGGCACCCCCGACCAGGGAGAGACGCATGCCCCATCTCGCGCTGTACACCTTCGGCGTCCTGAAGTCACCTCTCGCCGATCCCGCACCTCTCACACGCGAGCTCCACGACAGCGGCGAGGCCATCTATCGGACGATCAGCCGACACCCCGGATACCTCGCTCATGCCGAAGCGGCGGCCGGCGACCGGAGCACACACTTCGACTTGGACTGGGGTGCATGGGGAGAGTTCGCCGTACCGACCTGGTACGGCAAGGGCCGAACGGTGGAAACCACCGCCCTGGCCACGACCCTCTCACTCTGGACCGACCTGCGCCCCGCCTTCGACGCCGTCTACACCGGTCTGCACCGACAGGCGCTGAACCGGCGTCACGACTGGTTCGAGAGGACAGGACACCCCAATCACGTGTTCTGGTGGGTCCCCGACGGCGTGATACCCACCTGGCAGGACGGGGTTTCCAGGCTGGAACACCTCCACGACCACGGCTCCGCGCCGCACGCCTTCACCTTCCACCACTCGTTCGCCCCGGAGGGAACCCCGACCAGGATCAAAGGCCTGGGCATCGGGCCGAAGAGCGACCAGGCTCGCTGACAAGGAAGCCTGAACGAGGACGACGCGAGCCCGCCCGGGTCAGCCTCGCCGGCGATCTCCACCCGTACCTGTTCGCCCTCCGGGGCGCAGCTCCGCTCCCCGTCCGGGCCCGACGCTCGGCCGCGACCTCGCGGAGGAGGCGCTCGGCGCGGTCGTCCTGGCCGACGCGCGGCGGCTCACGGAGTGCTTCGTCCGGCGCCCCCGGGACGACGCCCACGGGTGAGATAACCCGTGGCGGTCGGGACGGGCCCGCGCTTACGCTGCGTCCGTGGCCGTCGTGGCGAACTCGCGTCGATTTACCGGCCCCCCGGCCCCCCGAGGGCGCCGCAGGGGTCGGAGTTCGCCGCGTCCGCGCACGCGCCGGGTGAACTGACCCGTCGAGCGGTGGACCCAGGGGCCGGGGGGTGATCCCGAACCACCACCCGCCACCGCTCCCCAGGAGTCACCGTGCACGCCCACCTCTCCGCCGCCCGACTCGCCGACGCCCTCGCGGTCCGCGACCTCACCGACCCCGCCGCCGGCCCCCACGCCCTCCAATCACTCCTCGAACGTGCCGTCGGCGCGCTCGCCGACCACTGGGGGTGTGAGGTCCGCTGGTGGCGCGGCGAGCGGATCGTCGCCGTCGCCGACAACTACGACCACCTCGGCTACGGCGCCGACGACATCAGCCGCGACGCCCGCTACACCCGGTACGTCGACGACCGGCGGATGCTGCGCAGCCACTCCAGCGCGCTGGTCCCGGGAGCGCTGCGGGCGCTGGCCGCCGACCCGTCCGACGACGTGCTGCTGGTCTGCCCCGGTCTGGTGTACCGCCGCGACTCCATCGACCGGCTGCACACCGGCACCCCGCACCAGCTCGACCTGTGGCGCGTCACCCGCCGCCCCGCCCGCCTGACCCCGGACGACCTGGACGAGATGGTCACCGTGCTGCTGGGCGCGCTGCTCCCCGGGTCGCCCCACCGCTGCGAGGAGCGCGTCCACCCCTACACCCTGGCCGGCCGGCAGGTCGACGTGGCCTCCGGCGACACGTGGGTGGAGGTCGCCGAGTGCGGGCTCGCCCACCCGGAGGTGCCGGCGCGCGCCGGCCTCGACGGCGAGTGGAGCGGGCTGGCCCTCGGCATGGGCCTGGACCGCGTGCTGATGCTGCTCAAGGGCATCCCCGACATCCGCCTGCTGCGGTCGACGGAGCCGTCCGTCGCCGCGCAGATGACGGACCTCACGCCGTACCGGCCGGTCTCGGCGATGCCCGCCGTCCGCCGCGACATCTCCGTCGCCGTGGACCGCGACGACCTCGTCGAGGACCTGGGCGACCGGGTCCGCGACGCGTTGGGCGCGGACGCCGACTGCGTCGAGTCGGTGGAGATCCTGGCGGAGACGCCGTGCGGGGAGCTCCCACCCCAGGCCCTGGCGCGCCTCGGCGCCCGGCCCGACCAGAAGAACGTCCTGCTGAAGGTGGTACTGCGGCCCTTGGGCCGGACCCTCGCCGACCGTGAGGCGAACCGGCTCCGCGACCGGGTGTACGCCGCGGTCCACCAGGGCGGCGCCCATCAGTGGGCGGCGAACGACTGACAGCGGGCCGTCCACCGTCCCGGGCGGTACGGGCCGGGACGGCGTGCGGTCCCGGCCCGGACGCGCCCGGGCGTACGGGCCCCGAGCGCCCGCCCACCGGGGGTCGGCCCCGGGCCGCTCGCGGGGGCCGTCTGTGCGACGGCATCCGTCGAGCGGTCGGTCACGGAGACCGGAGCGAGCCGAGCGCCCGCTCGTACTCCAGCCGGGACCGGCCGGCCCAGGCCGCCTCGGCCGCCCGTACCCCGCTCAGCCGCCGCTTGGCGAGGGTGCGGCTGCGGTGGGCGCGACGGTGCGCCCGCAGCCACCGCGGGAACGTCTCCTCCGGCACCCCGCACGCGGTGAGGAAGGCCAGCATCCGTCGTTCCGACAGGGGCGCGCCCGCGAGGACGCGCCCGATGGTGGAGCGGGACAGGGGCGGCAGGTCCCGGGCGCGCCTGGCCCTGCGCTCCAGCTCCCGGTACGACGGTGCCCCCGCCTCGTCGTACGCGTCGGCGAGCACGGCGCCGAGGCCCGCGAAGCCGCACACCGAGCGCAGCTCCGCCGACAGGTCCGGCGCGGCGGGGGCGCGCCGGCGGCGGTCGGCCCGGCGGGCCCGCTTCCACAGGATTTCCACCTCGTCCGGGTCGACCCCGCAGGCGGCGGCGTGGGAGCGGGCGATGGGGAGTTGCGGGAGCGTGTCCCCCGCCTCGGCGCGGCGGACGGTGGCGAGGGAGCAGGCCATCGCCTTCGCGACCTCCTCCCGGGACAGGCCCCGGTACCGCCGGGCCAGGCGCAGCCGCTCGGCGAACTCGCCGATGGGTCCCGGGGGCACGGGTTTCACGGGACGGCCCCGGTGGCCGACCACGCCCGTCACCGCCTAGGCCAGGGGGAACGGCTCGGTGACGTACGCCAGCCGCAGCCGCAGCCGCAGCCGCAGCCGCAGCCGGATCGCGGTGCGGCGGACCGGCGGCGCGGCGACGAGACGCGCGACGGTGACCGCCGACAGGCAGGTGCCGCACCACCACGGCAGCGGGGGCATCGGCCATGCGCCGGAGACGGCCGGGACGACGAGGACGGCCGCGACGACGATCACGAGGACGGCGACGGCGACGGCGACGGCGACGGCGACGGCCGGACGGTGGCATGACGCCCCATCACACGGGGCGGGCGACGTCGTCGTCGGGCGGGAGCGGTGCGAGGGCATGGGCTCTCCAGGGCTGGTGCGCGGGATCGACGGGACGCGGCGGCCACCCTGCCGCTGAGGGCCCGGGTACGCCGGGCCGTGTGCGGCGGTCGGTCCGGTGGCGGTCGCGGTGCGCAGCATCGTGCCACCGGCCCGCCACACGGAGGCGGCGTTCGGTCACGACCGTCCCGCGTGACGCGCCGCACGAGGGGCCCCGCCCTCCCCACCCGCCGGCGTCCCGCAGCCGCCCGCCGTGCCGAACCGGCGCGCCCGCACCCCCCTGGACTGCGGTGTCGGCAGCGGAAGTCCGGTCAGCCGCTGCCGGACGGCGCCGGCGCCCCGCCGCGCCGGCGCCGTGCTTCGGTCAGCTCCGTCCCGAGAGGCCCGGTTGCCGTCGAGCACCGAGGTGTGCCAGGGCCGCCTCGACGGCCCTGTCGAGGGCCTGGGCCGCCGGGACGGACACGTCCGGGACCACGCCGACGCCTTCCCAATTGGTGCCGGTGACGGCGCTGACGGTCCGGGCGGTCGGCACGGTCACGAGGATGTGTTCCGTCACCGCGTGGCGGGCCGTCGGGTGCGCGCCGCCGGGTGTCCTCTCACCGACGAGGACGGCGCGGCCGTGCGCTTGGAGGGTGTACGCCACGTCCTCGCCCCCGGAGAAGGTGACGGGGCCGGTGAGCACGTAGACCGGGCGGTCCGGGTAGCGCGGTGCGGGGAGGTGTGCGGCCGTCCAGAACTGGCGCGTGGCGCCGGTGGAGCGCTCGTATATGTCGTTGAGGTGGACCTGGTCGTCGCGGAAGAAGTAGCTGCACCACATCGCGGCCCCTTCCGGGGCCCCTCCGCGGCACTCGCGCAGGTCGAGCACGAGCGCCGCGCTGTGGGCGACCAGGTGCATGGCCGCGCCTATCGCGTGGGCGCCCGTGTCGGCATACGGGATGCGCCGGACGTCGATGAGACCGATGTTCCCGTCCAACTGCTCGACGCGGCGGATCCCTTGGTTCTCCGCCCTGAGCACATCCAGGAACGCGGCCCGTCCCTCGTCCTCGTCCGCCGGGTCCGGCGACTGCGGCCGGTCCGTCCAGAGCAGCCGCAGGTGCTTGTCCGGGCACACCTCCTGGAGGTGCGCGGTCACCGTTTCACACAGGGCGCGACCGTCCAGGTGGTCGTAGTCGCCTGCCGCGAGGCGACGCCGGATCGCGGTGTCCACGGCCGTGGCTTTCTCGGGGAAGACGTACCCGGCCGTGATGCGCCCCAGGGCCGTTTCGATGATCTGTCCGTTCGATGGCATGGCGGGTCACGGTAGACCTCGGGCGCCTTCGCCACCACTGGTTTCCCGTCCCGGACGCCCCGGGCGGGCGCCGGCCCGGGGCGACGCCCGACCGGGCCCGGTCGGCGGTACGCGCCGACCGGGCCCGGTGCCCGGTGCCCTCGCCCTCACCCTGCCGGAGGTCCCGTGGTCGGATCCGTGCTCGGACCCGCCGTCGGCCGCGCCGGCGGGCGGGGGTCAGAGCGTGGACTTGAACAGCAGCCGGTTCGGGGTGCTGCCGACGTTGCCGCCGATGACGTTGGTGGTGCTGTTGGCGGTGAGCCAGTTGTTGACGGTGGAGCTGGAGGCGTCACCGTACGTCGACTTGTACAGGGCCGCCACGCCGCTGACGTGCGGCGAGGCCATCGACGTGCCGCTCATCGCCGTGGAGCCGCCGCCCGCCCGGGCCGAGGAAATGCTGACGCCCGGCGCGTACAGGTCGGTGCAGCTGCCGTAGTTGCTGAAGCTCGCCTTGCGGTCGGAGGAGTCCGACGCGGCGACCGTGATCGCACCCGAGGCGCTGGCGGGGGAGACGTTGCACGCGTCCTGGTTCTCGTTGCCCGCGGCGACGGCCAGGTGGACACCGGAGTTGGCCAGGGCCGTCGCGGCGTTGTTGAGGGCCGCGGAGTAACCGCCGCCCAGCGAGGCGTTCGCCACCGCCGGCTTGACCGCGTTCTGCCGGACCCAGTCGAAGCCGGCGATGATGCCGGAGAACGAGCCGGAGCCCTGGCAGTCGAGCACGCGCACACCGCGCAGCTGGACGCCCTTGGCCACGCCGTACGTCGTACCGCCGACGGTGCCCGCGACGTGCGTGCCGTGGCCGTTGCAGTCCTGGCCGTTGCCGCCGAAGGCGTCGAAGACGTTGCGGGCACGGCCGCCGAAGTCGCTGTGCGCCGTGTCGATGCCCGTGTCGATGACGTACGCCGTCACGCCGGAGCCGTTGCGCGTGTAGGTGTACGTGCCGTTGCGGCCGCTGCGCTGGTCTATGCGGTCCAGTCCCCAGGGGGCGTTGGTCTGGGTCGCCGAGGCGCTGATCTTCTGGTCCTCCTCGATGGAGAGGACGCGCGAGTCCCGCCGCAGCTCGTCGAGCTGCGTGGCGTTCAGGTCCGCGGCGAAGCCGTTGAGGACCTTCCGGTACACGTGCCGGGTCCGGACGGACTCGCCCTTGGCGAGACCGGCCGGGTCCGCGCCGGCCTTGAGCGTCACGATGTAGCGGCCCTTGATCTCCTGGGCGGCCGGAGCCTGGGCGACCGTGAGGAGGGGAGCGGGCGTCGGCTCCACGGCCGTGGCGGCGGAGGCGGCGGCCGGGATCATGGCCACGGGGAAGGCGAGGGCGAGGGCGGCGATGTGAATTCTGCGCATGGGGAAGCGAACACCTCATCGTGAGGCCGGCTGAGGGGTGCAGCCGGTGTGGGGGCGCACGGCGCCGAGCGGGCGGGCACCGGGGTGACCGTCCCGTCGGGGACGGCGGCGTGCGGGGGATGGGCCAGCGCGGCACGGCGGCGGACGTCGTGCGGCTGGGGTGCGGCGTGCGTCAGCGGGTGCGTCGTCGGTGCGGGACGAGGGCCCGCACCGGCCGGGCACTGCTCCTCGTCGCGGCGCCGGCGCGCACCGGGAGGACGGACCGTGAGGCGGGGTCGCCGCCCGGCCGGTCCGCGCGTTTCTCGGCGCGGCCCCGAACATAGCGACGCGGACGGCGGGTTGACCACGGCCGAATCAGGCGTGACCGGGGGCGGACACGCGGGTGTCGGCGGGGGACCGGCCATGGCCAAGGCGCCGACCGCCGCTCTAGGGTCCTGTCCATGTCACGCAAGACCGCGCGTCTCCGCCCCGGGGAACCACCCTTCGCACCGCCCGCCGCGGCTCCCGACACACCCATCGGCGCGCCGGGGGAGTCCCGGGCGGAACCGAGCGCCGGACACGGCGATGTACTGGCGGCGGCCCGAGCCGCCTACGAGGTCCTCCTGCACCGGCACGACCGGAGCCACGAGCCCGACCGGCACGCCCCGGACGACCGTGGCCGCCGCCCGGACGACCGTGACCACGGTGACCGGAGGGAGGACCGGCACGCCCCGGACGATCCGGCCCCCGGACACCAGCGGCACCACCAGGACGACCTGACCCGTCGGCACACCCCGGACGACCGGGAGGACAGCACGGCAGCGGGCCCCCCTCGCGTCGGCGAGACGGCCGCCCGCACGGAAGCCGCCGCCCGCACGGAAGCCGCCGCCCCCGCGGGAGCCTCCGCCCCGCCCCCCGCGGCCGGTGCGGCCGGCACCGTCCCCGGCGACGTGGCGCTGCTGCCGCCCGAGGTGCGGCGCTGGCTCACCGAGCGGCGCCTGCTCGACGAGCGGCGCCGGCAGGTCCAGTCGCCGCAGCGCGCGCTGCACGAGCTCCTCGCCGAGCACCGGTCACGGATCGACCGGTACCGGGAGGACCTCCACCGCGGCCTGGAAGCCTTCGACGACGTCCTGCGCCTCCTCCCCGTCATGGCGCCGGCGACGCGGCGGGAGACGGTCGAGGCGGAGTTCTTCGACGACCGGGCCCGGCTGCGCGGGCGGATCGAGGACCTCGACGCGCTCTGCCAGGAGCAGGTCCTCGGCATGCGCACCAGTTTCCCGGAACGGGACGTCCTGGAAGACGGCCTGGAATCCGACCTGCGGATGCTGGCACGCGGCGTGGAACTCCGGCTGCTCGTCTCCGCCCGCGCCCTGCGGCGCACCGGTGTCGCCCACTACCTCTCGGCGCTGATGGACCACGGCGCCCAGGTGCGGGTCGCCTCGACCGTGCCGCTCCACCTGAACGTCGTCGACCGCACCGTCACGGTCATGGCCGTCGGAACGGTGGAGGGCCGGGACGGCTCCTCGGGTGACGTCATCCTCCACAGCCCCCGTCTCGCCGACTGCTTCGCCCGGGTCTTCGACCACCACTGGGGCGTGGGCCGCCCCGCCACGGCGGACGTGAAACCGGCCGGCACCGGTGCCGCGCCGGAGGACTACTCGCCCAGGGAGCGCGAGGTGCTGGCCCTGCTCGCCGCCGGGGCGAAGGACGAGGCGATCGCCCGCCGACTGGGCTGCTCCGAACGCACCCTGCGCCGCCTGCTGACCGCGCTGGTGGGCAAGCTCGGCGCGGACAGCCGCTTCGCGGCGGGCGTACAGGCGGTACGCCTCGGCCTGCTCGACTGACGCCCCGCCTCAGGGACCCCCCGGACCGTCCGCGCCGACCGGGCGCACGTCCGTCCCGCCGCTCCGGTGCGCCCGCGCCCCGTCCGGGCGTGGTGGTGCCTCCAGGGCGTCGAGGACGCGCCGCAGGCGGGTGCGCTCCGCCGCCGTCCCGGCGAGTTCGAGCGCCCGCCGGTAGCTTCGCGCGGCCTCCTCCCGCCGGCCGAGGCGTTCCAGCAGGTCCGCCCGCGCGGCGTGGAACGGGTGGTAGGCGCGCAGTCGCCGCCCGTCGGCCCGGTCGCCCGAACCGCCGTCCGGCGGGCCGGGCCGCCCGTCCACCAGCGCGTCGAGCAGCGCCAGCCCCGCCGCCGGGCCGTCGCGCATCGCCACCGCCACCGCCCGGTTGAGGGCGACGACCGGTGACGGGTCCAGGCCCAGCAGCACGTCGTAGAGCGCGGCGATCTGCGGCCAGTCGGTGGTCGCCAGGTCCGGCGCCTCGTCGTGCAGGGCGGCGACGGCCGCCTGCACCCCGTACGGGCCCGGCGGGCCACCGGTCAGCGCGGCCGGCACCAGGGCGAGGCCCTCGTCGATCATCGCGCGGTCCCAGCGCCCGCGGTCCTGTTCCGCCAGCATCACCATCTCCCCGCCCGGGCCCGTGCGGGCCTCCCGCCGCGCGTGGACCAGCAGCATCAGGGCCAGCAGTCCGGTGACCTCCCGCTGCGCCGGCAGCAGCCGCCGCAGGATCCGCGTCAGCCGGATGGCCTCCCCGGCGAGCTCCGGCCGCTGGAGGTCAGGCCCCGAGCTGGCCGCGTACCCCTCCGTGAAGAGGGAGTACAGCACCTGGAGCACCCCGGGCAGCCGCTCGGGCAGCTCGTCCGGGCCGGGCACGCGGAACGGCACGCGGGCCTGGCTGATCTTCTTCTTGGCGCGCACGATCCGCTGCGCCACGGTCGCCGTCGGCACGAGGTAGGCCCGGGCGACCTCCGGCGTCGTCAGCCCGGCGAGGCAGCGCAGCACCAGCGCCCCGCGCACCTCGTCCGGCAAGGCGGGGTGCGCGCACGTGAAGAACAGCCGCAGACGGTCGTCGGGCAGGTCGGCGCCGGTCCCGGTGCCGGCGTCGGCGGGCGGGGCGGGCTCCGCCCGCTCCGCCTCCGCCCGCAGGACACCGAGCCGTGCGGCGTACGCCCGGTCCCGCCGCAGCCGGTCCACGGCCCTGCGCCGGGCCGTGGTCAGCAACCAGGCGCCCGGCCGCTCGGGGACGCCGCGCTCCGGCCAGTGCACCAGCGCCGCCTCGATCGCCTCGGAGGCGGCCTCCTCGGCGAGGTCCAGATCCCCGAAGCGGCGGACGAGCGAGGCGAGGAGCCGGCCGTGCTCCTCCCGGAACACCGCCTCCACGGCCCGGTCCGCCCCGAGTGCCCGGTCTCCCACGGCGCTCAGGCCCCGAAGTCGGCGACGGGCCGCACGACGACCGCGCCACCGCCGCGCGCACCAGGGCAGCGCGCCGCCCAGTCGAGCGCGGCGTCCAGGTCGGGGACGTCGATCACGTAGAAACCGCCCAGTACCTCGCGGGTCTCGGCGAACGGACCGTCGACGACCGACCGCCGTCCGTCCTCGCCGACCCGGACCGTGGTGGCGGTGACCAGGTCCGCCAGCGACTCACCCGAGACGAGGACGCCCGCGTCCCGCACCTCCTCGTCGTACGCCATCCACTCCCGGACGTCGCAGCCGGCGGCGGCGCCGCTCCCGTCGACGGCACCCGCGTTGATCAGCAGCATGTACTTCACGGTCAGAACTCCTGTCACCTTCGTGGCTCGCGTGCGGCGGGGGCCGCACACCATGACGACGAACGCCCCACGGCCGGATCGACAAGGCGGGGAAAAAAAATCTCCACGCGGTCCGCGGCCCGGCTCACCCCCACCCACGGGCCCCGCCCGCCCCCGGTCCGCTGTCCCCACCTGCGCTCTCGGAGCCACGCCGCTGACGGCACGGGCAAGCAGAACGTGTGCATGGGGCGAGGCGGGGCACACGTGGGAGCGGAGGTTGATAACTATGGTTCCCCTGCTTCTTGTCCTTCTGCTCGCGCTCGTCCTGTTCGGTGCGGGCTTCGCGCTCGAGGCGCTGTGGTGGGTCGCGGTCATCGTGCTCGTGGTGTGGCTCCTGGGCTTCGTCATGCGCTCGGCCGGTGCCGGCGGCAAGCGTGGACGCTGGTACCGCTGGTAGACGGCGTCCCCGTATCCGACGCCGCGGCCCGCACTCGAACCCTCGAGTGCGGGCCGCGGCGCTTTCGCGCGCGCCGGGTGCCGGTCCGGCCACATCGACCCCCGTAAGAGGCCGCCGACGGGGTAGCCGACAAGGCACGGCCCGGGGCGGCGGCCGTGCCATCGCAGGGACCGGCACCTCCAACGGCCACCGCCCCGGGTCCCTTGGTGCCGCCGCGCCCGGAACAGCCGCGGACGCGCACGGTCACCCTGAGGCAGCCGTGCGCGAGACCGATTGTCGGCAGAGCCGTGCGCCACGCCCGGACGCCGGGCTCCGGGCTCCTGCGGCCGGAGGACACCGGTGCGCCTGATCGACATCCCCCGCCCGGCCGGTCTGAGCGGGCGAAGCCGGGGAAGACGAGCAGCACCACGACGACGAATGGGGTTCCCATGCTGGGTATAGCCGCAGCGGTGCTGTTCTTCATCGCGTTCCTGATCAACGCCGCCGACATCGCGACGAACGACGTGTTCTCGTCCGGGAACATCATGCTCCTCGGTCTCATGGCGCTTGCCCTGCACGTGGCGGGCATCGGCGGCAGCCGGATGGGCCGGGGCCGCGGACGCTGACCGGGCCGCGGCCCATCCGGGGCCGAGGCGCCCTTGGGGTGCCCCACCCGGGGTGCCCCACCCGGGGCGGGCCGGCCGGCCGGCGGGGTGAGGCCCGCATCCGGTACGGCGATCGGCGTGGCATGGCCGCCGCGGACCGCCCTGCCGGCCGTCGGACGGCCTCACACCGGCGCCGAACGGTTCATTCTCACTTCGGAGGCGGATCGGGGCGAGGGGCCCCGGCGACCGAGAGCCAGCTGGGAGTCTCGTATGCAGCACATGTCCGTGGCCGCGGCACACCAACCCGAGGGCGGCATCGCGGGGTGGGTCGTCGATCTCGTCGACACCCTGGGCGGGCCGGGAGCCGGCCTGGCCATCGCGCTGGAGAACCTCTTCCCACCCCTGCCCAGCGAGATGATCCTGCCGCTGACCGGGTTCGCCGTCACCCGGGGCGTGCTGTCACTCGCCTCGGCGCTGTTCTGGACGACCCTCGGATCGGTCGTCGGAGCCGTCGCGCTCTACTGGATCGGCCGGCTCTACGGCCGTGACCGCGTGCGGGCGATCTGGGGGAAGCTGCCGCTGGTGAAGGCCTCCGACCTGGAACGCACCGAGGCGTGGTTCGCCAGGCACGGCACCAAGGCGGTGTTCCTGGGCCGGATGGTGCCCGTCTTCCGCAGTCTGATCTCCGTCCCCGCCGGCGTGGAGCGCATGCCGCTGCCCGTGTTCGTCGCGCTGACCGCGCTCGGCAGCCTGATCTGGAACTCCGTCCTCGTCCTGGCGGGCTACTGGCTGGGGGAGCAGTGGTCGGTCGTCGACACCTACGTCGGCGTCTTCACCAAGGTCGTCCTCGCCCTGCTCGTCCTCGCCCTCGTGGCGTACGTCGTCGTACGGCGCCGGGACGGCAGGAAGGCGCACCGGCACACCTCCTGACGGGCCGCCCGCCGCCCGCGGGAAGGCCGCCCGCCGCCACGCCCCCTGGGGGAAGGCGGCGGGCGGCCCGCGGGGTCACTCCGGGACGGTCCGCCAGAAGCCGTGCAGCGCCGCGGCGAGTGCGTCGGGGGCCTCCTCCGCCATGTGGTGGCCGGACTCGATCGGGCCGCCTTCCAGCCGGTCGCCGGCCCAGTCCCGCCAGACGCCCAGCACGTCCCCGTACAGGTCGACCATGTCGTCACGGGTGGCCCACAGCATCTGTACGGGACAGGCGACGCGGCGGCCGGCCCGGCGGTCGGCGTCGTCGTGTTCCCGGTCCACGCCGAGCCCGGCCCGGTAGTCCTCGCACATCGCGTGCACGGTGGCCGGGTCGTGGATCGCGCGGCGGTAGTCCTCGTACGCCTCGGCGCCCATCCGCTCCGGACTGCCCCCGTACCAGGCGTCGGGGTCGGCGTCGATGACCCGTTCGGCGGGCTTGTCGGTCTGCCCGAGGAAGAACCAGTGCCACCAACGGGTGGCGAAGCCCGGCCCGCAGCGCCGCAGCGCCTCACCGATGGGCACCGCGTCCAGCACGCTGAGCGAGCGGACCGCCTCCGGATGGTCCAGCGCCAGACGGGTCGCCACGTAGGCGCCGCGGTCGTGGCCGACGACGGCGAACCGCGGGTGCCCGAGGCCGCGCATCACCGCCAGGACGTCCCGCGCCATGGCCCGCTTGGAGTACGGGCGGTGCGCGTCGTCGGTCGGCGGCTTCGAGGACTCGCCGTACCCCCGCAGGTCGGGGCAGACCACGGTGTACCCGGCGGCCGTCAGCAGCGGCGCCACGCGGTGCCAGGTGGCGTGGGTGCGCGGATGGCCGTGGAGGAGCAGCACGGCGGGACCGTCCCCGCCGTGGCGCACCCTCAACTCCGCCCCGTCACCCGCACGGCGCGTCAATGCGAAACCCTCGAACACGGCTACCTCCACCGACTCGACCTGTCCCTTGAGCCCTGGGCCCGGATACTGGGCCCCGGCCCTGCCGCTACCCCTGAGCCCCTGCCGCGGCCCTCGGCCCCGACTCCGGCCCCGACTCCGGCCCGGACCTCTGAGCGCACCTGCCCCATGGCGCCCCTCCCACACGGCCCCGGCCGCGCGACCCGAGCGGTGGGAGGGCAGGGGCCGGTCGGGGAGCCCGGGCCGCCTGGGGAGGGTCGGGCGAGGACGCCTCGCCGAGGCGCCGCAGCGTCGCCGAGTCCCGGCGGGCGGCCACGGGCCGGGTGTCTCGCGACTTCGGGCGGCGAGGGCGGCAACCTTTCGCGCCGCCGTGGCGACCACAGGGCGGACGCCCCGACAGCCGGGGCGTGCCTCGACTTCGTGAGGACTCATCTGTGGCATCCCCCACCCATCGCCGGTCGTCCCGCCGGCGACGTACGGTCATGATCTCCGCTGCGGCCGTGGTGGCCGCCGGGCTCGGCGCCGTCCCGTTCGTCACCACCGCAAGCGCCGCCGTCGACCTGGCCCACCAGACGCTGCCCGCCGGCGACGGCTGGGCGGCCTCCGGCTCCGGTACGACCGGCGGCGCCAAGGCCGACACGGCGCAGGTGTACACGGTCTCCGACCGCGCCGGGCTGGCGAAGGCGCTCGGCTCCGGATCCGGCACCACGCCGCGCATCATCCGCGTCAAGGGTCTGATCGACGCGAACGGCGGCAGCTCCTGCGACGACTACGCGGCCGGGACCGGATACTCGCTCGCCGCGTACCTGAAGGCGTACGACCCGGCCGTGTGGGGCCGGTCGAAGGCGCCGTCCGGTACGCAGGAGAACGCCCGCAAGGCCGCGGCCGCCAAGCAGGCGAAGAACATCGTGTTCCGCGTGCCGTCGAACACCACCCTCGTCGGCGTGCCCGGCACGGGCGCCGGCATCAGGGGCGGCAGCCTCATGGTGGCGAACGCGGACAACGTCATCATCCGCAACCTCACCTTCAGCGCCACCGAGGACTGCTTCCCCCAGTGGGACCCGAAGGACGGGTCGAAGGGCGAGTGGAACTCCGCGTACGACTCCGTCACCCTGCGCGGGGCCACGCACGTGTGGGCCGACCACAACACCTTCACCGACGCGCCCCGCCACGACGCCACCCTCCCCACGTACTTCGGGCGGAAGTACCAGGTGCACGACGGGGCGCTCGACATCACCAACGGCTCGGACCTGGTGACCGTCGAGCAGAACGTGTTCAGCAACCACGACAAGACGATGCTCATCGGCAGCAGTGACACCGACAGTGTCGGCAAGCTGCGCGTCACCCTCCACCACAACGTGTGGAAGGGCGTCACGCAGCGGGCGCCGCTGGCCCGGCTGGGCCGCATCCACCTCTACAACAACCACTACGACACGACGCCGCTCAACGGCTACGCGCACGGTTACAGCGTCAACGCCCGGGCCCGCGCGCAGATCGTCGCCGAGCACAACGCCTGGACGCTGTCGGGCGACCGGAAGACGTCCCAGCTGCTGAGCGGTGACGGCACGGGTGTGGTCGCGGGCCGGGGCAACGTCGTGAACGGCGCCGCCACGGACGTCGTCGCCGCCCACAACGCGGCGAACCCGTCGAAGAAGCTGGGGACGACGGCCGACTGGACGCCGACCCTGACGGCGGGCCTGGGCTCGGCGGCGGCGTCGCTCCCCGCCGAGCTGGCGCGCACGGCGGGCGCGGGCGTGCTGACGGAGCAGGGCACGGTCAAGCGCTGATCGTCCCGCCTTCCGCCGGGGGCGGCCGCCACACGGTGGCCGCCCCCGGTCGTCTTCCCGCCCACCCGGACCTGCCTCCCTGACTCCCGCCTTGTTCTACCTATCGAATTTCGATAGATTCCCATCGTGACTCGATCGAAGGGAAGATGATGGGAAAGCTCGCCGTGCTCGCCCTACGTGCCGTCCTCGTGGCGCTGCTCACCGGATCGCTGTTCGTCCAGGCGGTGATGGTGCCGCTGCTCGCCGCCGATCTGGAAGGGCTCGACGCGGACGTGGCGCACCTGCGCGCGCCGATCGTCGTGATCACTCTCCTGGGGCTGGTCTCGGCGCAGGTCATCCTCGTCTGCGTGTGGCGGCTGGTGACGATGGTGCGCCGCGGGACGGTGTTCTCCCATGCCGCCTTCCGCTACGTCGACGTGGTGGCCGGCGGGTTCGTGGCGGTCGCCCTCCTGGTGTTCGCCCTCGGGGTGGTCCTCGCGCCCGGTGAGGCCGTCGCGCCGGGCGTGGTCCTGCTGCTGGGCGGGGTCGCCCTGGCCGTCCTCGGCGTCGCGCTGATCGTGGTCGTGCTCCGCACGCTGCTCGCCCAGGCCGTCGCTCGGGACGTCGAGGCCGCGCGGATGCGGGCCGAGCTGAACGAGGTGATCTGATGCCGATCGTCGTGGACATCGACGTGATGCTGGCCCGACGGAAGATGTCGGTCGGTGAGCTCGCGGACCGTGTCGGCATCACTCCCGCCAACCTGGCGGTGCTCAAGAACGGCCGCGCCAAGGCGGTGCGGTTCACCACTCTCGCCGCGCTCTGCGAGGTCCTCGCCTGTCAGCCGGGGGACCTGCTGCGGTGGGAAGCGAAAGGGGGCGGGCTGGAGGCCGACGGCGCGTAGACCCCGGCCCAGGTGCGGCGCCCCACGCGGGAAAGTACTTTCCTACCCGGAAAGTACATGCCATGATGGAACGAGAGATCGACGAGAGGGAAGATCATGGCGATCGAGGGTTCCGGCACGACACTTCCGGCGGCGCGGGCGCTCGCCCTGGCGGAGAGCGCCCGCGCCGCCGCCGGGGCGCCGCGGCCCACCCCGCGCTGGTACGGCCCCGTCTTCGCGGTGGCCTTCTCCGTCTACGGCGTCGCGGTCGGCCAGGCCCTGGGGACGGGACGCGGCTGGCTCGTCGGTGTCCTCGCCGCCGTGTTCGCCGCGGGCAGCGGGGCCGTCGCGGCCGTCGCCGTGCGCAGCGGCGGCGTGGCCAAGCGGTGGGCGCCGGAGCTCGGCCTCCCCGCCGCGCTGGCGGTGCTCGGCGTCCTCGCGGCGGGCGGGCTGGCCGCCGGCGTCGCGTGGGCGGTCGGCGGCGACGTGCGGTGGATCGCGGGCGCCGCCGGGGTGGCCGCGGGCGCGGCGTTCTGGCTGGGGTGCGCCACGCTGAACGCCCGCATCCGGCGCGGCCGTGCGGTGGCCGCGTGACCGCGCTGGAGCCGCTCCTCCAGCACCCGACGCGGCTGACCGTGCTGGCCTTCCTCAGTGGGTGCACCGAGGCGGAGTTCTCCGCCGTGCGCGACTACTGCCAGGTGTCGGACTCGGTCCTCAGCAAGACGGCGACCGCGCTGGAGGAGGCCGGCTACGTCACCGTGAAGAAGGGGTACGTCGGCAAGCGCCCCAAGACGTGGCTGGCCGCCACCCGCGCCGGCAACAAGGCCCTGGCCGGCCACCTGGCGTCCCTGCAGGCGATCGTCGCCGCCGCGGAGGCCGCCGGCGCGGCCCACGGCTGAACCCGCGGTGGTGCGCGCGCACCGCCTGAGGGCGGGTGCCCGGACCGGGCGCCGGGGCGGCGGACGGGCGGCCCTTGTCAGTGGTGGCTGCGACGCTGGCCGGTATGGACGAGCAGATCATGCGGCGCCGTGTCTACGGCGCCGACCACGACGACCCCGACCCCGGCCCGCGGCCCGGCCGCGACTACGCCGAACTCGTCGGCGGCCCCCTCGACGGACTCCTCCTGGACGTCACCGGCCGCGGCGACGCCGAAGGGGCCGGGGGCGTCGCGCTGAGCACCGAGATCGGCCGGTACGGACCGGGCGGCCACGCCCTGTACGGCCCCCGGCCCGGTGACCCCCGGAGATTCGACTGGCAGGGCGACACCCCCTGAGCGCCGGCCCCCGCCGCTCCTCGGACCGCTGACCCCCGGCCCCCCCGCCGCGCTGACCCCGGCCGGGCCCCGGCCCCGGTCGCCCCCTGCCGGCCCCCGGCTCCGCCGGCCCCTGGGTCGGCGGGGCCCTGGGTCGGCGGAGCCCCGCAGCGCTGCCTTGCGCACGTCACCGAACAGGTCGGGCACCCGTATGGCCCTGCCACCGGTACGCGACCGGGCGACCACGAGCGGGCGACGACGACCGGGACCGGGGCACGACCGCGGCCGGGGGCACTGTATGAGCGGGGGTGGGGCGGGTAGGCGCGACGTATGTCGGAAGCAGCCGAGAACGTCGTCGCCGTCGTGGTCGAGTCGGCGATGAGCGCGCGCGAGGAGTTGGGTGACACCGTGACGGAGGCCGTCACCGAGGGCCGCGGCGGTCTGTCCGCCCTGGCGGCGGGAGGGGCATGCGGCTTGCTGGCCACGCTGACCGCCCACTCGGCGATCCAGCAACGGTTGTCCCGGGCCTGGTCGCCGGAGGTCGCCGCGGGGGTGCTGACCCTGGCGTACGCCACCGGCGCCTCCGCGCTCGTACGGTACGGGCGGACCAGGCTGCGCCGCGCACGCGAGGCGTCCCGCGAGACTGTCGACCTGTCACGGGAGACGGTCGTGCGGACGGTGGACGAGCTCGCGCGCGGCTGACCGGGCGGACCGCGGCGCGGGCCCGGGACACGACGGACGCCTCCTCCCGGTGAACCGGTGGAGGCGTCCGTCGTGTGTGCCGTTGCGGCTCCCGCGTTCAGCGCACGAAGACGTCCATGACCGGGGAGACGACCCGCCTGCTGTTGTCGACCAGGCGCAGCTTGTTGTGCCCCTTCATGCCAAGCACCACGCGCATGTTGTACTTCGAGCGGGAGTTGGTGTTCATGGACGCGGGCAGGGTCGTCCAGGAGCGCCCGCTCAGCTTCTGCTGAAGGGTGACCCGGCTGCCCGGGGCCAGGTTCCTGGCCACGCCGCGGACCCGGAACTGCTCCCAGGCGCGCACGCTCTTCGTCGAGGCCTTGGCCGTGAAGGCCGGGGCCGCGGCGGCCGGCTGGTGCCGCACGGGGGACGGCGAGGTGACGGCGACCGCCGCGCCGACCGAACCGGCCACCACGGCCGCGGCGGCGATACCGGCACCCCAGATTCGTACGGACTGACGCATGCTCTCTCCCAGGTGAGTAGGGGGGAAGGGCTACGGCAGAAACATAGGCACATGGGGCGATAACAGGATTATTCGACACGAGCAAATCGAGCCGTGTACCCCGTCCAGCCGTGTGGACCGGCGGGGAGACGCGCCCGAGGACCGGAATCCACGCCCACCGCCGGCCGCCCCGCCTTCTGATAGGGCGTCAAAACAGGGGCGGGGCAGTGGTACCCGCGTCACCCCACGGCCCGGGCCCGCGTGACTACTCCCGGCCGTCGCGGGCATCCGCACCCCGTGGAGACCTCCGACGACAAGCTCCCGCGTGCCACCGCCGCGCGCCGCCGCACCCCCTGGTGGTTCACCGTCCCCGCCGTCCTGCTGGCCCTGGTGCTCCTCTTCACCGCCGCCGGACGGTTCGACATCGTCCCCGGCTGGGGCGATCTCTTCGGTGAGGAGACACGGGACCGGTCCGGGCCCGCCCTCCTCCAGTCGATCCAGGACCTCAGCCGCTACGAGGGCGCGGCGGGCTCCTACCAGATCGTGGTGGACCTGGAGAAGGACGCCAGGTTCCTGCCGGACGCGCTGCGCGGCACACGGACGCTGTACGTCGCCGCCGGAACCGTCGGGGCGTACGTGGACCTCGGGAAGGCCGGGCCCCAGGACGTCACCGTGAACGAGGAGCGGACGTCCGCCGTGATCCGACTGCCGCACGCCCGGCTGGGCGCGCCCGCCTTGGACCCCGAGCGCTCCTACGCCGTGTCCAAGCAGCGCGGACTGCTGGACCGGCTCGGCGACCTCTTCTCCGACAACCCGAACGACGAGCGCGCGGTGCAGCGCCTCGCGGCCCGGCGCATCGGTGAGGCCGCCACCGAAAGCGGCCTCACCGCGCGCGCCGAGCGGAACACCACCGCGATGTTGAAGGGGCTGCTGGGCTCACTGGGGTTCGAGCGGGTGACGGTGACGTACACCTGAGCCGTCTCCCGCCGCGGGCCGGGAGCGGAAGGTACGGCGGTAGGTGTCGGGAGGCACGCCGACCGTGCGGTGGAAGTGCCGGCGCAGCGTCGTGGCCGTGCCCATCCCGGTGGCCGCGGCGATGGTGTCGACGCTGTCGTCCGTGGCCTCCAGCAACTCCTGGGCGCGGCGAATCCGTTGGGTCAGCAGCCACTGCAGCGGGGTCGTACCGGTCACCGCCCTGAAGTGGCGGCCCAGGTGCCGCGAACTCATCCGTGCCCGGCGGGCCAGGTCCTCGACGGTCAGCGGGCGGTCGAGGCGTTCGATCGCCCACGGGAGCAGCGCGGCCAGTGGGTGGTCGTCCCGTGCGGGCACCGGCGCGGCGACGAACTGCGCCTGGCCGCCCGCCCGGTGCGGTGGCACCACCAGGCGGCGGGCGACGGCGTTGGCGACCGCCGGGCCGTGGTCCAGGCGGACCAGGTGCAGGCACAGGTCCAGCGCGGCGGCCTTCCCGGCGGACGTGAGCACGCTGCCGCCGTCCACGTACAGCACGTCCGGGTCGACCTCGACGTCCGGGTGACGGGCGGCCAGCACCGCCGTGTGCGCCCAGTGCGTCGTCGCGCGTCTCCCGTCCAGCAGACCGGCGGCGGCCAGGACGAACGCGCCCGTGCACAGGGACGCCACCCGCGCGCCCGCCTCGTGGGCCGCGCGCACCGCGTCGACCAACTCCGCCGGCGGGTCGGCGTCGACGTCCGCCCAGCCCGGGACGATCACGGTGTCGGCGCGCGGCAGCCGGTCCAGCCCGTGGTCGGGCCGCAGCCCGAACCGGCCGACCCGCACACCGTCCTGCGCCCCGCACACCTCGACGTCGTACCAGGGGACGTCCACCGAGGCCGGCGCGGCACCGAACACCTCGTACGCCACGGCCAGTTCGAAGTGCAGCATCCCGTCCGTGACGGCCAGCGCGACAGTACCCATGTCCGGAAGTGTACGGGTCATGTCGTTCCGGACACTCACGTCGGGGGGTCCGCCCTCGACAGGATGTCCGTGGCGGATCATCCGAGCGTGGGGAGAGGTCATGGGAGAGCGGCAGACGGTGGCGGTGTACGGCGCGTACGGGCACACCGGGCGGTTCGTGGTGGCGGAGCTGCGGGAGCGCGGGTTCGTCCCCGTCCTCAGCGGCCGGGACGCCGGGAGGCTGGCGGAGATGGCGTCCGCCGCACCGGGAACCGTCGCCCGGCCGGCGCCGGTGGACGACGCGGCGGCGCTCGACCGCGCCCTCGACGGCGTCGCGGCGGTGGTCAACTGCGCCGGGCCCTTCGCCGTGACCGCCGCCCCGGTGATCGAGGCGGCAC
This sequence comes from Streptomyces changanensis, assembly GCF_024600715.1. NCBI lineage: Bacteria > Bacillati > Actinomycetota > Actinomycetes > Kitasatosporales > Streptomycetaceae > Streptomyces > Streptomyces changanensis. The sequence goes on along the minus strand of NZ_CP102332.1, from coordinate 202,682 downwards.
TGCGCGCCGGGATCCCGTACGTGGACGTGGCGGCCGAGATCGAGGCCAACGCCGACACGTTCGCCCGCTTCACGGACCGCGCCCGCGCCGCCGGAGTGCTGGTCGTCCCCGCGATGGCCTTCTACGGCGGGCTCGGCGACCTGCTGGCGACCGCCGCGATGGGGGAGTGGACGGAGGCCGACGAGGCGCACGTCGCGTACGCCCTGAGCCACTGGCACCCCACGCCCGGCACGCGCGCCGCGGGCCGCGTCTCCCGGGAGCGGCGCGGCGGTCGACGCGTCCGCTACACCGAGGGCCGGCTGGAGTACCGTACCGACGCCGCGCCGACGCTTCAGTGGCCCTTCCCCGCGCCGACCGGTCCGCGCGCCGTCATCGGCGAGTTCACGATGGCCGACGTCGTCACCCTCCCCAGCCACCTGTCCGTCCCGGAGGTCCGCACGTACATGACGGTCGAGGCGGCCGCGGACCTGTCCGCCCCGGACACCCCCGCCCCGTCCGCGGTCGACGCGCGCGGGCGGTCCGGGCAGACCTTCGTCGTGGACACCGTCGTTCGCCGCGGCGGCACGGAACGCCGCGCCGTGGCGACGGGCCGTGACATCTACGCCGTCACCGCGCCGCTCGTGGGGGAGGCGGTGCACCGCGTCCTCACCGGACGGACCAGGACGGTCGGCGTCGCCTCGGCCGGCGCGGCCTTCGACGCCCCGGACTTCCTCCGGTCCCTGTCGGCGCACCTCACCTGCACACCCCACCCGTGAACCGCGGGCGGGCACGGGCTCCGGGTGCTGCGGAGTGGTGCGGCTACATCGCGGACAGCAGGGCCAGCAGCAGGCCGCACACGCAGGTGACGGCCCCGAGCCAGCGGAAGCCCGCGGCCGACACCCACCGGTCGGGCGGGTCGAGCGCGCCCCGCGCCCGCAGCTCGACGCTGCGCCGCTGGTACCGCTCCAGGGCCGACGCGGCGCCGCGTATGTCGCACGCGACCCAGGAGCCCGCTCCGGAGGCGGCCAGGCCGAAGACGAGAAGAAAGACGTGCACGAGCCCTCCAAGGCGACGGCGCCCACGCACCGTGGGCGCCGTCAACGGTCAACGGACGCCGGCAGCCCCGACTGATGTGCCCACCCGCCGACTGTCCCGGGCCGCGACACCCGAGGCCGACACCCGAGGCCGGCGGGCGGGCGCCGCCGACCGACCGGCCGCCGCAGGGGCCGATCGGTCACGGCGGGGTCGGGTCAGGGGGCGATCGGGAGCTGTCGCTTGTGCTCGGTGAGGCGGTAGCGGCGGACGATCGCCTCGAAGGCGGCCTCGCCGACCGGCTTGCCCTCCAGGAAGTCGTCGATCTCGCCGTAGGTGACGCCGAGCGCCTCCTCGTCGGGCTTGCCCGGGCTGAGGCTCTCCAGGTCCGCGGTCGGAACCTTGCCCACCAGCGACGACGGCGCGCCCAGCGCCTCCGCCACCGCGCGGACGCGCCGCTTGGTGAGACCCGTCAGCGGGACCACGTCCGCCGCCCCGTCACCGAACTTGGTGAAGAACCCGGAGACCGCCTCGGCGGCGTGGTCGGTGCCCACGACGAGGCCGTCGTGCGCGCCCGCCACCGCGTACTGGACGATCATGCGCTGCCGCGCCTTGATGTTGCCGTGCACGAAGTCCTGGTGGTGCGCGTCGCGGAAGACGGTGTCACCGGCCAGGAGCGCCTCCAGCGCGGCGTCGCTCGCGGGCTTCACGTCCACGGTGAGGACGCGGTCGGGCCCGATGAACTCCAGCGCCAGCTGCGCGTCGGCCTCATCCGCCTGGGCGCCGTACGGCAGCCGCATCGCGAAGAACGTCGCCTCGTGCCCGGCGGCCCGCACCCGCTCCACCGCCAGCTGGCACAGCCGGCCCGCGGTCGTGGAGTCGACACCGCCGCTGATGCCCAGGACCAGTGCGCGCAGACCCGCGGACGTCAGCCGGTCGGCGAGGAACGCCACCCGCCGCTCGATCTCCTCCTTCGCGTCGAAGGACGGACTCACGTGGAGATCCCGGGCGATCTCCTGCTGAAGGGACATGGGCGCCAGGCCGGTCACGGTTGCTCCTCGGTCAGGCCCGTGGCGGGATCGGCACGCGCCGCCGGGCCGACACCACGGCACGTGTAAGGGACAGTGGCACTCTAGAGGACGCCCCCGACGCCCTGCTCGACGCCTCTCACCGGGAGGCGGGCGCGACCCGGTGGGGACCGTCCCGGCGGGGTAGTCGCAGGGTATGGCGACACGACGACGGCAGTACGCGGTCGCGGCCTCCGGGCAGTGGACCGACGAAGAGGACGGGCTCCGCCGCAGGCTCCCCGCCGGGGAGGTCCACGCGTGGGAACCGGGTCGGAACGAGACGGTGTGCGGGCTCTCGCTCAGCCGCTCCCAGCTGGCCCGCTTCTCCCACGTGCCGTGGGCCGACACGATCCCCGAGTCGGGCGGCTCCGCCGACCGGGTCCAGCGGCTGTGCCACCGCTGCGCCGCCGTGGCGGGGCGCCGCGGCACGGACGCGTCGCCCCGGTGGGAGCGGAGCAACCCCCGGCCCTGAGCGGGGCAGCGGGGCGCGCGCGACCGGCGTAGGCGCGGGGAGTGGTGGGTTGCCGGGACGGTACCGCGTCCGCGACCATGCCCGGTGTGACGATGTGGAGAGCACCGGAGGGGCGCCCTCGATGGCGCAAGTCCGGGACCTGGGAGACCGTTCCGGACGGCGACCGGCGGATCTGCGCGACCTGCGGGACGGCCGTCCGCTCGTACCGCCACCGCTTCCACCCGCCCGCATCCCCCGCGTTCGAACGGTGCGTCGCCCTCGCCTGGTGCTCCCGCTGCCGGGTCTACTCGGGCGCCATGGCGCACGTCCCCCGGGACCAGGTCCTGGTCGACGTCCTCGCCCCGCTGCCCGCCGAGCGGCGGGAGCGGCTGGAGCGGAGCGAGACGCGGCTGATCGAGTACCTCGACGGACAGCTCGGGCCCGAGAGCACGCGGCCGCGCCGCTGACGGCCCGCCGGCGGCGAGGCGCCCGGTGGCCGGCCGACGTGACGGCACGTCGCCGCGACCGGCCCGACGGGACGCCCCGGCCCGCGGCGGGGCCGGGCACCGCGCCCGGCCCCGCCGCCCGGCTCGCTCCCCGCTCAGTCGCGGGCCAGCAGCCTCTTCATCTCCGCGATCTCGGCGCTCTGCGAGGCCGCGATCGCGTCGGCCATCTTCGTGGCCGCCGGGTACGCGCCCCGGTCCCGCTCGGCCTTGGCCATGGTGACGGCCCCCTCGTGGTGCCTGATCATCATCTCCAGGAAGGCGGTGTCGAAGGCCTTCCCCGAGGACTTGCCCAGTGCGGCCATGTCCTCGGCGCTCATCATGCCCTCCATGCCCGCGTGGTGGGAGTGGTCCGCGGAGCCCTCGACGGGCACCGTCTCGCCCCAGGAGACGAGCCACTCGGAGAGCGTCCTGATCTCCGGGTCCTGCGCCTTCTTGATGTCCTCGGCGAGCTTCCTCACCTCGGGAGACGCGGCCCTCGACGGCGCCAGGTCCGCCATCTGCACCGCCTGCCGGTGGTGGGGGATCATGCCCTGTGCGAAGGCGACGTCCGCGGCGTTGTGCCGGTCCTGCGACGCAGGCCCGGACGCCGGGGCGGAGGAGGCCGACGAGGGGGTCGCGCCGTGCTCGTCGTGCCCGGTCGATCCGCTGCCGCTCCCGCCGCAAGCGGCGAGGGCGAGCGCGGCCGCGCCCGCGGTCAGGGCGGCGGCGGTACGGCGGTGGAGGGAACTCCTGCTGTTCATGGGTGCTGCTCCTTCGCACGCGGCGACGCGCGCCGCGCGGGGTGTCACGGACGGAAGACGTACGTACCGGGGCACGGCGCTCCACCGGCCGGTGCCGGAGGGCGCGCGTGCGGCGCGTCGGTCTATATCCGCAGGAGTTGCAGCTCGGACAGGTCGGGAGGGCCCCTGCCGCTCGCCGTCGAGGCCCGAAGGCCGTCCCCGGGTGCCACGGCGGTGGGGACCGCTGACACGGTGGCGGTGAGCGCGGGCGGCGTGTAGGCGGAGCCGGTACCGGCCGCCGCGCACGTCCCGTCGGCGTGGGCCACGTGGCCCGCCCCGCCGTCGGAGTGCGAGCAGTCACCGACCAGCCGGGGCACCTCCGCCGCCGTGGCCGGCGCCGTGTGGTGACCGGTGTGGGCGGCCGCCACGGGCATCGATCCGGGCACCAGGCCGTGCATGCCCAGCACACCGGCCAGCACAGCGAGCACCAGCGACGACAGCAGGCACCCGACGGGGTGCCTGCTGGTCACGGTGCGCGTGCTCGCCATGGCGCCATCGTACGCGGGCGCTGACGACGAACCGTGCCGGTGGCGGGGGCCCGGCCGGCGCGGTCGTCGGCGGACCCGCCGGGGTCCGGCCCGTCGCCCGGTTCGTCCGACTCGTCGAACTCGTCGGGCGCGCGCAGGGGGCCGAAGCGGCGGGAGCAGCCGGCACCGTCACCCGTGGCGACCGGACCGGCTCCCGAGCATGCGGCCGCCGGCGACAGCGTCGACGTCCGCAGGTCCGCCGGCGGTACCCACACGGCCGCGTCGGTGGAGCCGTCGGTCTCGGTCACGACCGGTGCCCCGCCCGGGAGGTCGACGGCGTGGAAGAGCGCCGTGAGGTGCCAGCTCACACCGTGCCGCCGCACGCCGTAGCTCCGTGCGTCGAGCAGATGGGCGGAGGGGAGCTCCAGGCCGGTCTCCTCCCGGAGTTCGCGGGCCAGGGCCTCCACGGGCTGCTCGCCCGGGGTCGATGCCACCGCCCGGGAGGTGCCAGAGCCCGGGGGCGAACACCGGGGACGCGTCCGACAGGCGGGCCGGCAGCAACCGGTCGTCGTCCACGGCGACCGCGTACGCCGAGTCCTGTGTCCGCACATCCGTGTCCACTGTTCCCCGTCCTCCCCGTCCCGCCCTGCCCCGTCCCGCCCTGCCCCGCGCCCGCCTTGCCCCGCGCCCGCCCCACGCCCGCCCCCGCCCCGCCTCGCGCCAGCACCACGCCGGCTCCGGCACCGTGACCCGACCAAGATCGACCCGTCAGGAGGCAAGCGGAGGCGGGCGGCCTCGCCGCACGGGCCGGGCAGTGCCCCCCCGACGCCGCCACCGCCCGGGCCGGGGCCGGCGCTTCCTCCGAGGACGTGGCGAAACCGGCCGTCCACGTCCTCGACCGGACGCCCGACGAGATGCGCCTCCTGCCGGAGTGCGTCGCCCGGGGCGACCGTGCGGCCGGGCGTCACACCGGGCGTCACACCGGCACCACCGGCCAAACTGCCGGCCGCCGCGGCGCTGGTAGGTGCCGGACCATGTGGGTACAGGGCGGAGCTCTCGCGGCCGTCGGTTTGGAAAGCCGGGTTGCGCGGGACCCCGGACGGCACGTCAGATGGGCACATGCCCTTGCACTGGAAGCTCGTCATCGACAGCACGAACGCGCCCGCCCTCGCCGACTTCTGGGCCGCGGCACTGGAGTACGAGGTGGAGGACCCCACTCCTCTGGTCGAGCAGCTGCTGGCCGCCGGCCACCTCCCGGAAGGCGCGGTCGTCGAGCACCGCGGCCGCAAGACCTTCCGCGGGTACGCCGCGATCCGTCACCCCGAGGACCCCTACGACGCGACCAGCGGCGTCGGCCACGGCCGGCGGCTCCTCTTCCAGGACGTGCCCGAGCCCAAGTCCGCCAAGAATCGACTGCACCTGGACGTCCACGGCGGGCCCGGCGGCCTCGACGACCTGGTGACGAGGTTGGAGACCCTGGGAGCGATTCGGGTCCGCGAGGTGGACAAGGGGCCCGCCGGCCACTGGTGGGTCATGCAGGACCCGGAGGGCAACGAGTTCTGCGCGACCTGACCCCGAGACTCCGGCGCGCTCACCCGGTCACCCGTGTGGCGCACGTGGTGCACGGCCCGGGCGACCTGCCGCCCCGGTGGCCGGGATACCTTCCCGCGTGACCGCGACCGGCGGTGCGTCCCGCCCGCCCGGCGTCGGGGGGGGGCTCGGCGGACGTCACCTGTCAGGCCCAGGCGTTGAAGAGCACCCCGCCCAGCGTGTCCACGCCGTGGCAGTGGACCTGCCGCCGTTCCGCCTTGGTCAGCACCGATGTGTCCGCGTCCGTAAGTGGCGTGGTCAGCCGTTCGCGCGTGAGGAGGACGAGACCCGCGTCGGAGAAGGCCCGGGCCCACGCGGGTGGGGTCACGAACTGGTTGCGGGCGGCGGCGTGGGGTGCGGTGCGGAAGGCGCGGAGGCCGGTCCGGGGGAGCGGGCCGTCCTCCGGGCGGAAGAAGCCGGTCGCTCCTCGCGGCAGGGCGAAACCCGCCGCCTCGTCATGGCGCATGCGCCCATCCTGCCCCGGCGGCGCGGCGGGCCGAGTGGCGGCCGCCGCCGTCTCCCTCACCGGCCTGCCACCGGCTCACCGGCCCACCGGCTCCGGGGACCCGCTGCCGGCGTGGTCGGGGGCCAGGAAGGGGTAGTCGGTGTACCCGGTCTCCCCTCCCGTGTACATCTGGTACGCCTCGCGCACCGGATTGAGCGGAGCGCCGAGGCGTATCCGCTCGACCAGGTCGGGGTTGGCGATGAACGCGCGGCCGAGGGCGATCAGGTCCGCGCCGGCGGCCAGCAGCCGTTCGCCCGCCCGCCGGCCGCCATCGGCGGGGAGCGGCGTTCCCCACCCGAGGGCCGGGTTGGCGATCAGCGTGCCCGGCCAGCCGTCGCGGAGCGTGCGGAAGAGCGGCTGGTCCGAATCGGCGGCCACGACGTGCAGGTAGGCCGGTCCGCTGTCCGCCAGGGCTTCGACGAGCGCCGGGTAGATGCTGTCGGTGTCGTCCTCCCGTACGCCGTTCACGGTGTTGCCGGGGGAGACGCGCAGTCCGACCCGATCCGGTCCGATCGCGTCGGTGACGGCCCGCACCACCTCGACGACGAACCGGATCCGGTGGGCAACCGGGCCGCCGTACGCGTCGCCGCGCCGGTTGGTGTTCCCGGCCAGGAACTGGTGCAGGAGATGCCCGTTGGCGGCGTGCACCTCGACGCCCTCGAAGCCGGCGTCGACGGCGTTGCGGGCGGCCGACGCGAAGTCGGCGACGGTGGACCGGATGTCCCGGGTCGTCATCTCGCGCGGTACGACGGCGGGCCGGCGCCCGGAGGGCGTGTGGAGGGTTTCCGGCAGCGGCACGGGGGAGGGGGCGAGGGGAGTGAGGCCGCTGGTGTCCGGGTGCCCGACCCGGCCCCCGTGCTGGAGCTGCAGGAACATCCGGCCGCCCGCCGCCCGCACGGCCCGTGTGACCCGCCGCCACCCGTCGACGTGCGCCTGGCTGTGGATCGCCGGGATGTTCGGGTACGTCTGCCCGACGGCGTTCGGTGTCGCGGCCTCGGCGATGATCAGTCCGGCGGAGGCGCGCTGTGCGTAGTAGGTGGCCATGAGCGGCTGCGGGACGCCGTCCGCCCCCGCGCGGTTGCGGGTCAGAGGCGCCATCACGAGACGGTTCGGCAGGTGGAGCGGGCCGAGGCGGGCGGGTTCGAGGAGCTGCGGGATGCGGGGTGTCTGCGTCATGCCGGTACCGTAGGAACTGACATCGGTGTCAGGTTCAAGTGCCCGTCGGGCGGCGTGGGGTGAGGCATGAGGATCGGTGAACTGGCCCGGCGCAGCGGGGTGAGCGAGCGCTCCCTGCGCTACTACGAGCAGCAGGGGCTCCTGCGGAGCGAGCGGACCCCGGGCGGGCACCGGGAGTTCGGCGCGTGGGCCGTCGACCGCGTCGTCCGGATCCAGGCACTGTACGCGGCGGGCCTGAACAGCAGGAAGATCGCCCAGTTGCTCCCCTGCATGCGCGACGCGGACGGCGGACCCAACGCGTCCGCCACCTCGCGCCTGGTCGGCGAGCTGCTCGCCGAACGTGAGCGGATCGACCGCATGATGGCCGACCTGGCCCTCACGCGCGGCGTCCTGGACGAGGTCATCGAGGCGGCGTCCGGCGACCGGGGCGCCGCAGCGGACCGCGGGGCCCGGGCGTCCTGAGCCTCCCTCCCACCTCCGCCGCTCCCCGGACGCCCGTCAGACCGGGGGGCGGTGCGGTGGCAGGTGGATCCGGGAACGCAGGTACTCCAGCCCCGTGGTGCCCCCGGTGCCGGCCCCGTCGCCGATCATGCGCTCCACCATCAAGAGGTGCCGGACGCGCCAGCGCGTGACCGCGTTGTGGAGGGCCCGCCAGGACGGGGCCGGTTCCTCCTGCTCCTCGCCGCGGACGGGTGGCGTGCCGGCCGCGCCCCCGGTGTCCGTCGTACGCCCGAAGTGGCCGTGTTCGTCGACCAGGTCGAACAACGCGGCGAACTGGGGTGACTGCGACCCGCTCGCCTCCTCCAGGAGCGGACGGAAAGCGCCGAAGCCGGCCGGATCCAGGTGGTCGAGCAGGACCAGGTGCTGGTCGAGGGCTTCGACCAGGGCCGTCACGCGCCGCAGCGACGTACAGGCCGGCCGCACCCGACCCGCCTCTGTGTGCTCCAGGGCGGTGCCGAGGTCCACCAGCGCCTGGCCGACGAGCAGCTCGGCCGACTGGTGGACGACGATGAAGAGACGCTCGTCCGGCCAGCGCGCCGTGTCGTCCCGGGAGGTCCGAGGCTGCTGGAGGGACAGCAGCGCGGGAAGGCGCAGATAGCGCTCGTAGGGTGTTTCCACATCGCGCTCCGTCGCAGTTCGTCCGGGAGTGGGGGAAGGCGGCCGGCGCCTCCTGGCACTGTTACCGGAAGCGGGGCGGAAATCACCTCCGGGCCTGTCGGCGCTGCACCGACCGGCGGAACGCGCCCCTGTCCTGCCGCGCGCGACGCGCCACGCCCCCGCGCTGCCCGGAACGCGCCGCGCCGCTGCCCGGAACGCGCCGCGCCGCTGCCCCGCCGCGGGGAATTCCAGGGGCGCGGGCCTGCCCGTTGGCGTACCGTTCCCGCCCATGACCGTGTTGCGTGGCGCCTCCGTCGTCCTGCGCCCCACCGTCCGCGAGGACATCCCCGCCCTGGCGGCCATCCGGGCGACACCCGAGGTGCGCGCCCGGTGGAGGGGAGGGGACGACCTGGGGGCGGAGATGGCGCGGGAGTTCGACGACCCCGACAACCGGTGGCTGACCGTCGAGCACCGGGACCGGATCGTCGGCATGATCCAGTGGTACGCCGAGGACGAGCCGGACTACCGGCACGCCGGCATCGACCTCTTCCTCGACCCCGCCGCGCACGGCGGGGGGCTGGGCACCGACGCCGTACGGACCCTCGCCCGCCACCTCGTCGACGTCCTTGGCTACCACCGGCTCGTCATCGACCCGGCGGCCGACAACGCCGCGGCGATCCGCTGCTACACCAAGGTCGGCTTCCGGCCGGTGGGGGTCATGCGGCAGTACGAACGCGGCGCCGACGGCACCTGGCACGACGGGCTGCTGATGGACCTCCTGGCGGCGGAGCTCGTCCGCCATCCCTGACCGGCACCGGAGGCGCCGCCCCCACCCGGCGCCGCTCCTCCCGCGCGGTATCCGCCCTCCGGCGCGCGTCCGCCGTCCCGCGGGTGCCCGCCGTGCCTTCCGCGCGCGTCCGCCGTCCCGCGGTGCCTTCCGCGCCCGCCGCCGCGCACCGCTCCTCGCCCTCAGCCGTCGCCCTCAGCCGTCGTCCCGGTGACGCGCCGCCGAGGAGCCGCGGTCCCGCGTGACCGCCAGGACGCCGCCCGCGACGGCGATCACCCCGATGGCCAGGGCGATGCTGACGCCGCCCTCGGTGTCCCAGTACACGTCCTCCAAGCTGATCAGCAGCGCGGCCTCGTCCACCACCAGCGCCAGGCCGACCCCGTAGGCCAGGCCCATCCACGCGCGTGCCCGGGCGGAGCGCTGGACCAGGCCCGCCACACCGACGGCCGCGAGCAGCAGGATGCCCCACACGTAGTGGTGGAGGTGGACCCCGCCGGCCTGGACGTCACCCATGCCGGCCACGTCGATGTGGATGAGCCAGGTGAGCAGACGCATACCGCCGAAGGTGAGGGCGAACCCCCACCAGGCCAGCACCAGTCCGCGCCGCTCCGGTGAGACACCGGGCAGGACGCGCAGCCACGGCGAGGGCTTGCCGCCGTCCTCCTCGGACCTGGGCGTGCGGGTGGTGGTCTTCGACGGCTTCACGCGCGTCCTCCTGTCACGAACGTCCTGATCAGCGCGGCCATGGCGTCCGGCGCGCTGTAGTGGGCCGCGTGCGCGGCGTTCCGCACCTCGGCGAGGTGCCCGTCGACGACCGTGCGCGCCACCCGCCGTACCCAGGCGCCGGAGGCGAGGGGGTCACGCGCACCCCGTACCACGAGCGTCGGCGCCCGGACCCGGGCGAGGTTCCCCTCGAACGACGTGGCCGCGTCCCGCAGGGCGTGCCGGAACGACGCGGCGAAGCGCAGCGGGCCCGTCAGCAGGTAGTCGGCCGTCGCCACGGCGAGCAGCGGGAGCGGCTCGCGGGGCGCGTCCGCGAGGAGCCGCCCCGCCTGGCGCCAGCCGGACGCCCCCGGTTCGAGCGCGGGGCCGACCATCACCGCCCGGTCCACCCGGCGGGGGTGGCGGGCGGCGAAGGCCGCGACGACCTGGCAGCCGACCGAGTTGGCGACGAACGTGCACGGCCCCAGGGACAGCCCCCGGTGCCAGTCGCCGACCGCCTCGGCGAGCGCACCGACGTCCGGCATGCGGCGTACGGCGGACCGTGACCGTGCGTTGCCCGGCAGGTCCGGTACGAGCACGCTCGCCCCGCCCGCCGCCAGCCGTCGCGCGAGCGGCACGAAGTACCGGCCCGACAGCCCGAGCCCGTGCACCAGCACCACGACCGGAACGTCGTCGCGCGGCGGGGGCCCGAACCGGCGGGTGAAGATGCCGGGGGTCGTCGTCTGTCCCATGCGACCACCATCGCGTCCGCGGAGGCCGGAGACGGGGAGGTGCCGTGTGTCGTCCATGGTGTCCCACCTGCCCCGATGGGCCGCCCACCATCACCCGCCCCTGCCCTCGGGGCCGCTCCGGCACACCCGCCTCCGCCGGCGCACCCGCCCTCCGCCGGCGCACCCGCTGCGGCGCCCCTGGCTCCGCCGCCGCAGCCGTTCCGAAGCCCCGCCCGACGCGCCGCACGCGGTCAGCCCCTGCGGACCCGTCGACGCCGTGGACGGCCCGGGGAGCGTGCGGCGGGGGGCGTGCGCCCCTGCCGTCCGTCCGGCCGGGGCGGGCACCCGCGCGGACGGCGGAGCCGCGCGGACGGCGGAGCCCGGGGCGATGAGACCTTCCCGAGGGGGTAATGGTCCAGCGGGAGGTGGGGAGGCGGATCGGGTGCCACGTACACCGGGCCCGTCCACGGGGCCGCACGACGGAAAGCAGCCGTCCCGGGGCGGACGGCGAGGACGACCGGAGGTGCCCGGGTGGGGCGAGGGAGCAGCGAGGGCGGACGGCTCATGCTCGCGGACCTGCTGGCCGCCAGCCATCTGATGCCCGTCGAGCTGCTGCCGGTCAAGGCGTCCGAGGTCGCCCGCGCCGCCGGCTTCCACCGGGTGGCGATCTACCTGGCCGACGTGCAGCGCACCATGTTGTGCCTGCTCACCGGCGAGGAGGAGCAAGCGGACCCGCCGTACGAGGCGATGGTGCCGGTCGAGGGGACCGCCGCGGGACGGGCCTACCAGTACAGCGACGTCCTGCCGGCCGCACCGGCCGCCGACGGCGGGTGCGAGTGGTGGGTGCCGCTTCTGGACGGCACCGAGCGCATCGGCCTGCTCCGGGTGAGCGCCGAACGCGACGGCCCGGACGTCCGTGACGACATGGAGGCGCTGGCCGGGCTCATCGCGTTGATCCTCGTCAGCAAGCGCGGGACCAGCGACGCGCTCGCCAAGCTGGTGCGTGTCGAACCCATGAGCGTCGCCGCGGAGATGCAGTGGAACCTGCTGCCGCCCCGCACGTACGCGGACGGGCGGGTGGCGATCGCGGCGTCCCTGGAGCCCGCGTACCGCACGACACCGCCGCCGGCCTGTCCGGGACGCTGGCGCTCGGCGCGTGCCGCAACGCCCGCCGCCAGGGCGCCGACCTCGTCGGCAGGGCCGAGGCCGTCGAGGCCGCGCTCATCGAGCAGTACGACCGCCGACGGTACGTCACCGGCATCCTGGCCACCCTCGACACCCGTACCGGCCTGCTGCGGTGGGTCAACCGCGGCCACCACCCGCCGATCGTCATCCGCGACAACCGCTGGACCACGAACCTCGCCTGCCCGCCGGCACACCCCATGGGCACCGACCTCGGCCTGCCCAGCACCGAGTGCCGGGAGCAGCTGCAGCCCGGCGACCGCATCGTGCTCTACACCGACGGCATCACCGAGGCCCGCAGGCCCGGCGGCCCGGAGTTCGGCCTGGAACGCTTCACCGACTTCCTCATCCGCCACCACGCCGACGGCCTGCCCGTCCCCGAGACGCTGCGCCGGCTCGTCCACGCCGTGCTCGCCTACCATGACGGCCACCTCCAGGACGACGCCACCGTCCTGCTGTGCGAGTGGATCGGCCCGCGGCTGGAGCCGGCCCACAAGGCGGCCGACCTGACCGGTCTCTCCTCCCACGGCCCCCACGCCTCCCGCCGCCCGCAGGGTTCCGTCGGCTCGGAGGGTTCCGGCGACGCCGGCTCCCCGCACCGTCGGGGGTAGTGCCCCGGGGTCCGGCTCGTCCCGACCCGGGGCGTGGCGGCGCGGGGGAGCGGCGGCACGTGGGCACGCAGATCGCGGCGAAGTGGCTCAGCGGGCGCCGTCGAAGACCCGCTCCAGATGGTGGTTCCTCCGGCGTTCGGCAAGACGGCCTTCTCGGCCGGAGTGTCCCGCTCGTGCCGGTACGCCGGAGCGGGTACGCGCCCGTCGACCCGGCGGCGCCGGCGCGCGTCACCGGGGGATTCGCCCGCCGCGTTCGCGTCCGTCGGGGTGTGGGGGCGCGGGGGAGGGGAAGGCGGAGCCGGGAACGGGGCGGGTCTGGAGTGGTTTTGCGCCGGTATGCAGCCAAAAACCCATTCCGTGATCTTCGTCCTACTTGTCGGTAGCTTTCGGGGATAACGTCCTGCCCCATGATCAAAACCAAGGGGACATCAGCACAGACGACGGTCCGCGCGACGGCCGTGGCCGGCGCGGTCCTGGGTCTCGCCGCGGCCCTGGTGCCCGGCCAGGGCACGGCGCACGCGCAGACGGCACAGGCCCAGCGGATCGTGGTCGACAGCCGTACCGACGCGCCCGACGCGTCGCGCTCCGACGGCAAGTGCCTGTCGACGAAGGGTGGTTGCACGCTGCGCGCGGCGATCATGGAGGCCAACGCGCACCCGGGCTCGACGATCGTGCTCCCGGCAGGCCGGTACGACCTCGCCATCCCGCCCCTCCTCGGACGGGCCTTCACCGACTACACGCTGGCCGACACGGCACACGGCAACCTGAAGGTCTTCGCGCCCACCACGATCACCGGGGCCGGAGCGGGCAGGACGGTCATCGACGGCCACGGCATCGACCGGGTGTTCACCGTGATGCGGCCGTCGACGATCTCGGACCTCACCATCACCGGGGGCCGTTCGGAACCCACGGCGTCCCTCTACAACTACTACGGCGGCGGCGCGGTGCTGAACTCGTCCGACCTGACGATGGAGCGCGTTCACCTCACCCGGAACACCGGGAGGATCGGCGGCGCGGTCCAGAACATCCCGCTGAGCTCCTTCGCCCTGCGCGACAGCCTCGTGGACCACAACGAGGCCGGCGAGGCCGGCGGCATCCGGTTCGACTCGGCGGGGCTGGTCGAGCGGTCCACCATCACCGGCAACCGCGTCGTCGACCCCCACGACCCCACCCGCCCCGGTGAGCTGGCCGGTTACGGCGGCGGCATCGACGTGCGGGGCATCCGGGACGTCACGCTCGTGGACACCAAGGTGACCGGCAACCACGCCGACAAGGGCGGCGGCGGCGTCAACATCACTCTCGCCTACGTGCCCGGCCCGCCCGTGCCCGTCGGCCCCGGCAGCGTCCGGTTGAAGAACAGCACCGTCACCGGCAACACCAGCCTGGCGGGCCCGGACGACTGCCGTGCCGTACTCGCCAAATTCGTCGACCTCGGCGGCAACACGGTCTCCGACGACGGCTGCGGCGTCAGCCGGTGAGCCGCCGGGCCGCCCACGACCCGTGACCGTGGGCCGGCCCGAAGCTGCCGGGCCGGGGCGACGTGACCTGACCGGGCCGACGTGACCTGGCGCAGCCGACCTGACCGGGCGCGCTCGTGATGGCAGCGGCCGGGCCGGTGTACTGCCGGGCCGCCTACTGCCGGGCAAGGCGTGCCGCCGGCCCCGCCCGGGACCGGGCGGGCCCGGCGTCGTCAGCCGCCGTACGCCCCGCCGGCCCGGCCGCCCCGCCGCCGCGGGCGGCCGGGCGGCCGAGCCCCTAGCGGGCCCGCGTTCTCGTGGCGCGGGCCTCGCGCGGAGGGTTACGCGGTCTCCTCGACGAACCCCTCGTCCGCGAAGCCTTCCTCGGGGAACTCGCTCCCGGTGGGCCCTTCCGCGCCCATCCCCGGGCCGGCGAAGAGGTTCTCCATGAGCTCCTCGATGTCCAGCTCCGTGGCGCCGGTCGGGGCGGTGGGCTTGACGCCCCCGCTCATCCGCACCACGAGGCCGAGCTTCTTGACCTTGGCGTTCTCGGCGAGCTTGGCGAGGTCGACGCGGACCTCGGTCAGCTCACCGTTCTTCAGCGTGAAGTCCGCCGTCACCTTGGTGTTCGGGGCGTCCTTCAGGTCCTTGTCCGTCGGCAGTTCCACACCCGGCGGGAGGTCCTTCGCCAGCGGGCGGATCTCGCCGATCATCTCGGTGATCAGCGTGCGGAAGGGGGCCGTGGCGGTGATGTGCTCGGTGCCGCCCTCGCCTCCGGCCGTCGCGAAGTCGACCTCGCGCGCGACGACCTCGCGCAGGGCCTCCACGAGCTTCTTCTGTGTCGCGGCGTCGAGGCTGGGCTCCGGCGAGGGCTTCGCACCGGGCTCCCCGCCCTTCTCGGCCGCGAGCTCCTCCATCTTCTTGTTGTCGATCTTCACCCACTCGCCCTCGAGCACCTTCTTGAGCGCGCCGGCCTCCGGGGGCAGGTCCCCCGCCTTCGGCAGGGGGCTGCCCATGGCCTTGCCGAGAGTGTCCACGTCGGAGCGGAAGTAGGTGTGGTCGCCGACGACCCGGTACTCCAGGAGGTCCCCGTCCGGGGTGCTGACCTTCATGGCCATGCCGTCGAAGTCCTTCTCACCGGCCTCGCCGAACGGCTTCTTCGACTGCACGGTGACGCTGACCTTCGCTCCGCGGAGCAGCTCCACCGCCTCGTCCGGGATCTCGTCGCCGGGCTCGGGGTCCGACGTGTCGTCCAGCGCCTTCAGCGACGCCGCGTCGGTGTCCAGGGACAGCTCGAAGGAGAGCGACTTCTCCTTGTCGAGCTTCTCGAAGGCCCGGTCGAGCTTCTGTCCCGCGGACAGCTGCTCCACCGTGCCGCACGCGGCCGAACCCGCGAGGACGGCGCCGACGACTGCGGTGGCGGTGAGGGTCTTGCGTATGGCGGTGATGGTGGTCTCCTCGTAGATGTGATCGGTCCGTAGACTCGCGCCCCCCGCAAAAGGTTGCCCTGTTCCTGCCAAGACGGAGGGAGAGTGACGGGCCGAGGACGTCGCCCCGCACATACTGGGCCCCAACGGCGGTGCCCGCACCGGAATTTCTGGCGAGCCCGGCCGGAGCGCGCACCCCGGGACGCCGTGACAGGAGCGCGCCCGCACCGGCTCCCCGCCGCGGGCTCCCACGGAAGGGTGGCGGTCGCCGGGCGGCATCCCCGTCACGCCGTCGCGCTGTGAGACTGGAGGGGACCGGACGGGTGCGACCGGCGGCGACCGATCGGAGGACGGATGTGAACTGTCAGCGGTGCGGTGCGCAGGCGTTACAGCAGGGCCCGCGGTGGACGTGCTCGCAGGGCTGCGGCTGGTCGCGCGTGACCCCGTCGCCGGGGGGAGGGTCGAGCGGCGATGGCCAGGAGGTGGGAGCCGGAGCGTGAAGCGGCCGGGACGCGGCCGACCACGCCGGAGATCACGACGACGATGTGCGAGGCGTGCGGGTCACAGGTGTCCGGGCTCAACGGCCGGTACGCGTGCGGGGTGTGCGGTTGGGTCGACGACTGGGCCCAGGGCCAGGCGCGCCTCCCGACGGCCGACGAGGACCCGAACGCCCCGTCGCCCCCCTGACCGGATCGGGAATCGGTGTTTTTCGCCGCCGTGCGGAATTCACCGCCGATCGCCGCGCCGTAGTCTTCGGGAGATCCGAAGCGGCACGGGGGAATCCACCCGTCCGTATTCCCTCGGGAACCGCTTCACTTGAACAGCGTTTCCCTTCCTTCCACCGCGCACTAGCATCCACGCGGAGAACGCCTGGAATGGAAAATTCGGCCGATTCCCGATGTGAGGATGCGATGACGGGACCACTGGTAGAAGCAGACGCCCTGGTCAAGAAGGATCGATCCCGGTTGATCCACCCGCACCTGCCCGGTGACGTCACCGATCGCATCGTGATGGTGGCGGGTTCCGGTTGTCGCTTACGCGACGCGCACGGCCGCGAGTACCTGGACGCCACCGGCGGGCTCATGCTGGCGCACGTGGGCCACGGACGGCGCGAGATGATCGAGGCCGCGGCCGGGCAGATGGGGAAACTGGAATACTTCAGCAGCTTCCACGAGTTCACCAACGAACCCTCGATCAAACTGGCCGAACGCCTCATCGATCTGGCGCCGTCCCCGATGGAGCGCGTGTACTTCACCAGCGGCGGTGCGGAATCCGTCGACGCCGCGCTGCGCATGGCCCGCCTCTACCACCACCGGCGCGGCGAACCGGAACGCACCTGGGTCCTCGCCCGGAACTTCGGGTACCACGGAATCACCTACGGCGGCGGCGCGGCGACCGGAATGCCGATGTTCCACCAGGGTTTCGGACCCATGCTGCCCGACGTCCGGCACCTGACGCCCCCGATGCCCTTCCACCCCGAGATGTACGGCGGCGAGGACCCCACCGAATTCTGCCTGCGCGAGCTGCGGGAGACCATCGAGGAGATCGGCGCCCACCGTATCGCCGTCATGATCGGCGAGCCGATCCTCGGCGTCGCCGGCGTCATCGAACCGCCGGCCGACTACTGGCCGCGGGTCCGTGAACTCCTCGCCGAGCACGGGATCCTCCTCATCCTCGACGAGGTCATCACGGCGTTCGGCAGGACCGGGCACTGGTTCGCCGCCGAACGGATGGGCGTCACACCGGACTTCCTCGTCACGGCCAAGGGGCTGACCTCCGGCTACTTCCCGATGGGCGCCCTGCTCGTCGCCGACCACGTCGTCGACGTCGTCACCCGCGACGAGGGGTTCATCGGCGGCTACACCTACAGCGGCCACGCGACGGGCTGCGCGGTCGCCCTGGAGAACCTCGACATCATGGAGCGGGAGGGCCTCCTCGGGGCCGCCGTGAAGGTCGGCGACCACCTCGGCACCCAGCTGCGCCGCCTGGAGGAGCTGCCCACCGTCGGCCAGGTACGGCAGGTCGGCCTCATGATCGGCATCGAGCTGGCCCAGGACCCGGCCACCGGGGAACCGCTGTCCGCCGACTGGGTACCGCCCCTGGTCCGGGAGCGCAGCGGCATCATCATCCGCAACAACCCGAACACCGTCCTGCTGAGCCCGCCGCTGGTGATGGGGCTCGACGAGGCCGACCAGGTCGCGGCCGCGGTCATCGACGTCCTCACCGAGCACTCCACCAGGGCCGCCCGCACACGCGCGGCCGGGGGCAAGGCCGGCGTATCCGGCGCGCCGACCCGCGAGCCGTCGGTGCTCGACGCGCCGTGGGACCGGCCGCCGTCGATGCCGGACCTGCTGGCCGCCGCCATGGAGTGGCACTTCGACCCGAAGACGGGCTCCCGGTTCTGGCTGGAGCGGGCCAGGACCCTCGACTTCGACCCGCGCAAGGACGTCCACACCGAAGCCGACCTGGCGCTGTTCCCGAACGTCGTCGACGAGCTGCGCGACGTCCGCGCCGAGGACCTCGTGCCGCGCGGGTACGGGGACGGGCCGATCCCGCTGGACGTCTTCGAGAGCGGCGGCACGACCGGCGCGCCCAAGCGCGTCGCCTGGCTGCCCGACCTGCACGAGCAGCTGAACGCGTGGCACTGCGGCGTCCTGGACGACCGCGGTGTCCCCCGCGGGGTCAACTGGCTGACGATCGGCCCGAGCGGACCGCACATGTTCGGCCCCATGGGCCGGACCCTGGCACACCGCCGCGGCGGCCACCCCCTCACCGTCGACCTGGACCCGCGCTGGGTGAAGAAATGCGTCGCCGAAGGCCGCCACGACGACACCAAGAGGTACCTGGAGCACGTCCTCGACCAGGTCCGGTGGATCCTGCGAAGCCAGGACGTCGGCGTCGTCTTCACCACTCCGCCCCTCCTGGAGGCCCTGGCGGGCGACGAGGAGCTGGCCGACCTCGTCAACCGGAAGGTCCGCACCCTCATCTGGGGCGGCGCCTCCATGGACGTCGACACCCGCAGCCTGTTCCGCACGGAGGTGTTCCCCGAGGCGCAGCTGCTCGGCTTCTACGGCAGCACCATGGTCGGCTGCGGCATGTACGAGCGGGCGGGACTCGCCGAGGACGAGCCGTCGACGTTCGACCCGCCATACCCGTTCGTCAGCATGCGGGTCGTCGACCCGGACACCGGGGAGACCGTGCCGTACGGTGAACGCGGCCAGGTCGTCATGCACCACGTCAGCCGCAGCATGCTCATACCGAACAACCTCGAACGGGACACCGCGATCCGCAGGCCCCCCACCGCGGGGTTCGGCGGGGACGCGGTCGCCGACATCAAGCCGGTCCCGACGTTCGACGGCACCACCGTCATCGAGGGGGTGTACTGACGTGCCCGGCTCTCCGGCAGTCGTCCACCTCGACGCCCTCGGCCCCGGCGGGCCCTACCGGGCGCAGGCGCGGGAGGTCGTCACCGACGTCACCGGCCGACCGGTCGCCGAGCTGAGCATGGTGCCGCGGCTGTACGTGCGGCGCGGCCTGACCGCCCTGAAGCGGGCCCGCACGCTCCCCACCGACGAGCGGACGGCGGCGCTGGCCGAGGCCGGCCGGCTGTTCGCCACCGCCACCCTCGGCGGCCTGAGCGTCGACGAGTACGAGCACGCCGTCGCCCGCGTGAGCGGCCTGCCCGTCGCGCTGGTGCGGGAAGCCACCGGGAACACCGCCGCGGGCCTGGCCGGCGCGTACGGCTCCGCCGGCCAGGCCCGACCGCGCGGCAGCCGCGACACGTCGAACGGGGCCGGCACGGCGGTGTGGATCCGCCGCGCCGACGTCCTCGCCGTCGTCACCGCAGGCAACCACCCCGGGATCCACGTGCAGTGGGTGGAGGCGCTGGCACTGGGCTACCGCGTCGCCGTACGCCCCTCACGCCGCGAACCGCTGACCGCGCACCGCCTGGTCACCGCCCTGCACGCGGCGGGCTTCGGCACGGACCACGTCGTCATGCTGCCCACCGACCATGGCGTCGCCGACGACCTGGTCGACGGCGCCGACCTCGCCATGGTCTACGGCGGCGACGACGTCATCGCCAAGTACCGCGGCAGCACGAGCGTGCTGCCGCACGGACCGGGACGCGCCAAGATCCTCCTCACCGCCGACACCGACGTCACCCGGCACCTCGACACGATCGTCGACTCGATCAGCCGGCAGGCCGGCGCCGCGTGCGTGAACGCCACGGCCGTCTTCGTCGAAGGGGACCCCGCGCCGGTCGCCCGGGCCATCGCCGAACGCCTCGCCGCCCTCCCCTCGCTGCCGCCGGAGGACGACCGGGCCGTGCTGCCGGTCCGGCGGCTGGACGCCGCCCGGACCCTGGAGAAGTACGTGCGCTCCGAGGCCGCCGGTGCCAGGGCGTGGCTCGGCGGCGACACCATCGTCGACGAGCTCGGGGACGGCTCCGCGGTGCTGCGCCCGGCGGTGTTCCAGCTGGACCGCGCCGACGCGCCGCAGACCCGCGCGGAGATGCCGTTCCCCTGCGTGTGGGTCGCGCCGTGGACCCGCGCCGACGGCGTGGCCCCGCTGCGCGACACGGTGGTGCTCACCGCCCTGACGTCCGACCCGGAGCTCGTGGGGGAGCTGCTCGACGAGCCGACCATCCGGAGCCTCCACGTCGGCGACCACCCGACGCACGTGCTGGTCCCCGGGCTGCCGCACGACGGTTACCTGGGGGAGTTCCTGATGCGCTGCAAGACGTTCACACCCGCCTCGGCGTCCACCGCGCCGGTGGCGTCCGCTTCGTCCGCGACACCGGGGGCGGGGCGGTAGCGCGGCCACGGCCCCAGCGGAGCACACCCCGGCCGGCGCCGGGGGTGGAGACCTCGACTCCACCCCCGGCGCCGGCCTCGGCACGCCCCCTTCGGTGCGTGAGACTCAGGTCACAGCCGGCCGTGTCACAGGCGGTCGGTCTGTGTCGTCTCGGGTGTGTCAGCCACTTCGCCACCGCAGGGAGCACACGATGGACACGCGACTGGACTTCTTCGCCCACCGGACGTCGGGCACGGTCCTCAAGCACTTCATGTCGGCGGGCAGGGTGTTCAAGGAGGCGCCGCTGCCGGCCGCGACGCAGGAGCTGGTGGCGCTGCGCGTGAGCCAGATCAACGGCTGCGCCGTCTGCATCGACATGCACACCAAGGACGCCACCGCCGCCGGCGAGACGCCGGTGCGGCTGCACCTGGTCGCGGCGTGGCGGGAGGCCACCGTCTTCACCGAGGCCGAACGGGCCGCGCTGGAGCTGGCGGAGGAGGGCACCCGTGTCGCCGACGCGGTCGGCGGGGTCGGCGACGCCGTGTGGGAGCGGGCCGCCCGGCACTTCGACGAGGAGCAGCTCGCCACGCTGGTGCTGCTGATCTCCTTCATGAACGCGGCGAACCGGATGAACGTCATCACCAGGCAGCCGGCCACCGGCACGTACGAGTCCGGCCGGGCCCACTGACGGGGCGCCGGCACCCGGGTCACCGACGGGGCGCCGGAACGAGCGGCACGGGCCCGGTCGGCGGGCACCGTGCCCGGCTCGGACCGGCGCCGCGCCGCGGCCCGGTACCGGCCGGCCGATCGACGGGAGCCGCCCGCGCCGCCGCGTACGGCCGGGTGGGAAGGTGTGCGGGGAGGAAAGACGCATGCGCGTGAACCACGCGAGCAAGGTCGAGGAGTTCGAGGAGCTGCGGCCGCTGCTGTTCTCGATCGCCTACCGGATCCTGGGCGGGGTGGGGGAGGCCGAGGACGCGGTGCAGGAGACGTGGCTGCGTTACGACGGCGCGGCCACCCGGCCCACGTCGACGAAGTCCTTCCTGTCGGCGACGGTGACGCGGATCGCGATCGACGTGCTGCGTTCCGCACGGGTGCGGCGGGAGCAGTACGTGGGCCCCTGGTTCCCCGAGCCGCTGCTGAGCGACCCGTACCAGGACCCGGCGCGGTCGGCGGAACTGGCCGACTCCGTGTCCATGGCGGCGCTCCTCCTGCTGGAACGCCTCAGCCCTCTGGAGCGGGCGGTGTTCGTGCTGCGGGAGGTCTTCGGCTTCGGGTACGACGAGGTCGCCTCGGCGGTGGGGCGGTCGGAGGCGGCGTGCCGACAACTGGTCGTACGGGCGCGGCGGCACATGGAGGACGCGCGGCCCCGGTTCACGGCGGACCGTCGGGAGCGGCGGGAGCTGGCGTCGCGGTTCCTTGTCGCGCTGAAGGACGGGGACGTGGACGGGTTGCAGGACCTGCTCGCCGCCGACGTGCGGCTCGTGGGGGACGGCGGGGGCAAGGCCCCCCAGCTGCCGAGGACCCTCGTCGGCGCCGGGAGGACGGCCCGGCTGCTCGCCTCCGCCTTCCCCGCGATGGCCCGGGCCGGCGTGACGTTCGAGTCGCGCGAGGTCAACGGCCAGCCGGGTGTCATCTCCCGGGACCGGGACGGCAGGGTGCTCAACACGCTGGTGCTCGACGTGGTCGACGGGCGGATCATGACCGTCCGCTGCGTCCTCAACCCGGACAAGCTTCGGCACGTGGGCCCGGTGGCCGACGCCTGGGCCCTCTCCCGCGAGGTGAAGCGGGCCCGCCGGCAGCCGCGCTGAGCCGATCCGCCCGCCGGCGCGGGGTCGGACCACGCCGCTGACGGGCCGCCCGGCGACGGCCCGTCAGCCGGCCCCGCCGTCGCGGACCTCGCGCAGGGACGCGCGCAGGATGTCGGTCGCGCGGGTGAGCCAGTCGGACAGGACCGCGAGCTCCTCGGGGGTGTACTCGGCGAACAGCTGCGCGATCCGCCGGTGGTTGCCCTCGTAGACCTCGTACACGCGTGCCGCCGCGGTGGCGTCCGCGACGACGCGGACGCGCCTGCGGTCGCCGGGGTCGTTGCGGCGGTGGGCGTAGCCGGCGCGCTCCAGCCGGTTGATGACGCCGGTGATCGCCCCCGTCGTCAGGTTCGCCCGCTGGGCCAGGTCGCCGGCGCTGATCGGTTCCCCCGCTCCCTCCGCCTCGAGGACGAAGCCGAGGCAGGTGAGGTCGGTGACGTTCAGCCCCAGCCGTTGGGCGATGTCGTGCTGGGCCACGATGCCGGACGCGACGAGGCGATCCATCTGGGCGTGAGCCTGTGCCGCCGTGGCGGGGGAGCGCCGTTTGCCATCCACCGGAAGATTCCCTTAGTCTCTAAGTAACTTAGCTTGCGAGATAAAGCGCCTTCGAGGTGAGCGTATCTCCGGACCGGGAGGGCATGCCATGAGCGCACACGGGGACGTCGACCTGGGCCACACCGTGGCGGGCTGGACCGGTACGGCGATCGGCCTCGCCGGCCTGTGCGTCACCGGCCTCGCCGTGGTCGCCGTGTCGCTCCCGCTCGCCCTCATCGGCGCCGGTGCCCTGACCGGGGCGGTCCTCGTCACGTGGGCGCTGCACCTCGCCGGCTGGGGGAAGCCGAGCGGTCCCCGTCCGCCGGAGGAGTGGCCCTGGCGCGTGCGGGACCGGGGGGCGCGGCACGGGCACCGCGACTGCCTCGGCTGCCGCCTGGCGGGCCGGCGCCCCGCGGAGGACCCCGTCCCCGCGCGTGCCGCCCGGCCCCGGCCCGCGCCGGCCACCGCCGCCACCCGGTGAACCCCTCGGCGGCGCCGGGGTGGGCCGGGCGGGCCACTGACCGTGTGAACGCCGCCTCCGGGGGCAGGCGGGGAGAATGGCCGAACTGTCGCACGTCCTCCAAGCAGCGATGCGCCGCCGGCACCTCAGTGTGCAAGGGCTCGCGGACCGCACCGGTATCCGGACCCCGCGCATCAGGGTCTTCGTCCAGGACGGGGCCGAAGGGCCCGTCCACCCCACGGAGCAGGAGTTGCGCGAACTCGCCGACGCCCTCGACCTGCCTCTCACGGAGCTCCTCCCCGGCACCCTCGCCGGCGCCCCCACCGGCTGACGTCGGCGCCCCCACCGGCTGACGCCGGACCCTGGCCGCGCTGGCGGCCGCTCCTGGCCGGTCCCGTGACCGCGTGACCGCCCACGCGCCGCGCGGCGCGCGGTGACGGATCACCCCGGCCCGCCGACGGGCCGTGCGGTTCACCCCTGTTCCCGCTCCACGGGCAGCCACAGCTCGGCGTCAGCCTCCGCCCCGTCCGGCGACAGCCGGGTGCGCAGGATCTCCGGCCCGGGGCGGCTGCGGTACGGGTTCGAGGGAAACCACTCCGTGAACACGTCCCGCCACAGTTCCTGGATGGCGCCCGGTGCCGGACCGGACGTGCCGAACACCGCCCAGGTGCCGGCGGGGACGGCCAGGGACGTCGTACCCGCCGGAGCGGCCGCGGACGTGACGACCCCGTGGTGGTAGTCGAGCTCGGTGCCCTCGGCGCGGCTCGGGTCCAGGTCGTCACAGACCGCGACGAGGCCCCGGGGCTCCTGGTCGGACAGCTCCTCCAGACGCTTCAGGGTGCGCGGCGCGAGTCCGCGCACGAAGTCGATGATCGCCTGGTTGGGCCCCGCGTGTACCAGTGGCACCCGGGCCTTCAGGCCGACGACGGTGAACGCCGGCCGGTCCACCACCCGGTAACGCATGCTGCCGCTCCCCTCGACGGTGAGGCGAAAGGTCAACCGGGACTGGGAGACGAGCGCCGCACCGGTGCGCCGGGCCTCGCCGGGCCCCACGCCGTGCACGGCGCGGAAGGCCCGCGCGAAGGCCTCACCCGAGC
The DNA here is from genome assembly GCF_024600715.1 of Streptomyces changanensis. Lineage (NCBI taxonomy): Bacteria > Bacillati > Actinomycetota > Actinomycetes > Kitasatosporales > Streptomycetaceae > Streptomyces > Streptomyces changanensis. The sequence goes on along the minus strand of NZ_CP102332.1, from coordinate 178,442 downwards.
CGTAGCCGTACCGCACCGCGATCTCCAGCAGCGACCCGCGCCCCGCCAGCACTTCGGCGCCCGCGACGGTCAGCCGCCGGCGTCGGACGTACTCCGACAGCGGCATGCCCGCGAGCGCGGAGAACATCCGGCGCAGGTGGTACTCCGACGTGGCCGCGACGCGCGCCAGGCCGGCCACGTCGATCGACTGGTCGAGACGGCCCTCGATGTGGTCCATGACCTCGTTGAGCCGCTCCAGCACGCGCGGTCCCCTTCCTCCTCGTGCCCATCACGCCGGGCGGCGCGCACCCGACCGGACCCGGCAGCGCGGCACCCTGTGCCCGACGGGGCCGGGACCTGCGGCGGACCGTCCGACGCGGCGCGGGGGCCGCCCGCCCTCGGCCCTCCCGCGGTGGGGTGCCACCGGGCGCCCCCGCCCCTCGGGGGACCGGCCGGCCGTCGTGGCATTCTGTCCCGGTGATCATACGAACGCGGCTCACCGCGGCGTTGCTGCCGTTCGCCCTGCCGGTCGCGGGGTTCACCGGCTGCACCGGCCCGTCGGGCGCGTCCGCCTGCGACGGCACGGCGGAGCGGGCCGAGCAGCTGCGTGCCGAGCCCGTCCTTGACGTTTTCCCGCGCGGCGCGGAGCCGGCGGGCCGCGACGCGGGGTGCACCGACGACGGCGGTGAGGCATCCGTGTACGCCGACCGGTCGTACACGTTCTCCGGCTCGCGGGGCGAGGTGTACGACTTCTACAGGTCCGCCGCCGCCGCGAAGGGCTGGACGCCCTCGGAACCACCCGACTCGTGGGGCCGCCTGTGCTTCGCCCGGGAGGACCAGGGCGACCGGGTCCTGCTCCTCGTCTTCGCCACGGACCGCGGACCGACGTCGGACTACGGCATCGTGGCGTCGGGCCCGCCGGACGGCGCGGACACGCGCTGCTGAGCGGGACAAGGGGCGGCGGGACAAGGGGCGGCACGGACCGGGCGACGCTCCGTCAGCCCGTGGTCCGCGCCGCGGCTTCCCGGGTGATGTCGGCGTAGAGGCGGAAGAGGGCCGGGCGGGCCCCGTCGTGGTCGCGCCGGTGCAGGGCCGCCCAGCACCGGGCGACGACCTCACGGGCGCGGGCGCCGGGCCACGGTCGCGGAAGGAGCTTGGGCGGGAGCAGCGGGTCGGGTTCCATGGCCCGGGTGAGCTCGGCGGCCAGCTCGACCGCGATGGTCAGGAGCGCGGGCGGCGTGAGCTCGGCGGTGCCGGTGAGCCGGTCGAGGCGGGCCCGGGCGACGCGGTCGAGGCGGTGGTAGCGGTCGGCGACCTCCTCCAGGGGCCACAGGCTCCGCGCGAGCGCGGCGGGGTCCCGCGTGTCGCCCCTGCGCAGGTCCGCCGTGGTGAGGAGGGTGAGCGCGTCGTGGGCGCCCAGTCGGTGGGCGGCCTCCTCGACGTACGGCTCCCAGGCGTTGGCGCTGACGTACAGCCCGCCCTGGAGCGGGGCTCCGCCCAGGTGGACGAGCGCCTCCCGCAGGCCGTCCCGTGCGGCGCGCGCCGACTCCGGGACCGCGAAGGCGGCCAGGTGCCACACCCCGTCCCAGGGCGCGAGCCCGGCGTCCTGCCGGAACGCGTGCCGGACGAAGTCCGCGCGGGGGGCGAGGGCGCGCGTGGTCTCCTCGGCCGCGTGCAGCGTCGCCCGGCGGCCCCGGCCCTCATGGGTGAACCGCCCCTCGGCGACGAGGCGTTTGACGCACAGCCGCACCTGCTGGTCGCTCATGCCGAGGGTGGCGGCGACGGTGTACAGCTCGTCCGCGGCGACGGTGCCGTCCTCGCGTACCAGCGCGTGGACGAGCATGCGGGTGGGTACCTCGACGTGGTCGCTCCCGGCGCTCACAGCGCTCCCTCCTCTCGCACCGCGACGGCGCGGCGCATGGTGGTCACCGCGCCGAACCCCAGCAGCCCGCGCAGGTAGGGCGTCCGTTCGGTCCGCACGGCCCGGAAGCCACGCCGCTCGTACAGGGCCCGGGCGCGCGGGTTCGTGTCGATGACGTCCAGTCTGACCTCCCGGCAGCCGGACTCCGCCGCGACGGCCGCCACCTCCTCCAGGAGCAGTCCCCCGATCCCGCGGCCGCGCACGCCGGCGTCGACGGCGATGCCGTCCATGACGAGCTGCCCGGGTGCGGGGCGGCGTTCGAAGAGCGCGAGCAGGGCGAGGCGGTGCAGTCCCCGGAGGTGCCCGTACGCGCGCAACACGTCGGAGGCCGATCCTCCGGTGAGGGACCGGCCGTCGAGCCCGTAGCCGGCGAGGCCGACGAGCCGCCCGTCGACGAGGGCGCAGACCGCGCGGTCGGCGTTCAGGTGCGCGGCGAGAAAGGGCACCGCCTTCTCCGGCGGGTCGAGGGCGGGGCCGAGCTTGCGGCCGAAGGCCTCCCAGTAGAGGTCGGCCGCCCGACGCTCCGCCCCCGCCGGAACGCCCCGCCGGACCGTCACCGGTCCCGGGTCGGTGCCCGCCTCCGTCGCGTCCCCACCCATGTCCCGCTCCCTCCGCTCGACGAGCTCCAAAACTATCACGCATGGAACGATCGTGAGAGAGATGATAGTTTCACGCTGTCGGGCAGCCCGTGCGGTCCGACCCAAGCCACCCGAGCAGAGGCGGTCAGATTCCATGCGCCCCCCGACCTGGCCCTCACGGCGCGCGCTCCGCACCCTCACGTGGATACTCGTCGCGGTCCTGGCCGTGGCCGCCGGGCCGACCGGTGTGGTGCTGTGGCAGCACTCCTACGCCATGGACGAGCGGCGGGTCTCGATCCGCCACGGCGGCCACACCCTCCACGGCGTACTGGCCACCCCCAGGGACGGCCGCACCCGCCACGGCCTCGTCGTGTACCTCCACGGCGACGGCCCCGTCGACGCCACCCACGACGGCGGGTACCGACCCCTGTGGGAGGCGAACGCGCGAGCCGGGTACGCCTCCCTCTCCTGGGACAAGCCCGGCGTCGACGGCGCACCCGGCAACTGGCTCCACCAGTCCATGGACGACCGCGCCGACGAGGCCGCCGCCGCCATCGCCTGGGCACGCGCCCGCCCGGACGTCGACGGCGACCGGATCGGGCTCTGGGGCGCGAGCCAGGCGGGCTGGGTCCTGCCGAAGGTGGCCGCCAGGACACCCGTGAGCTTCGTCGTCGCCGTCTCACCCGCGGTCAACTGGCTGCGCCAGGGTCGCTACCACCTGCTCGCCGAGCTGCGCGCCGAGGGCGCGCCCCCCGCCCGCGTCGAGGCCGAGGTCGCCAGGAGCGACGCCGTCCGCCGCCTGCTGCGACGCCGCGCGACCTTCGAGGAGTACGCCGCGGCCGTGCACGGCGACACACGCGGCATGACCGCCGACCGCTGGCGCTTCGTCTCCCGGAACCACACCGCGGACGCCACCCGGGACCTCGACGCGCTGCGTGGCGTACCGGTGCTCCTCACCCTGGCGGGCCACGACGTCAACGTCGACACCGCCGACACGGAACGCGTCTACCGCCGGATACTGGACCCGGGTGGCGCGCTGACCGTCGAGCACTACCCGGACGCGACCCACGCCCTGGTCAGGCACTCCGTCGAACGGTCGGAGCTCCGGACGGTGCTCACCGCGCTCTTCCGCCCGCGCGCGCTCTTCGCCGACCGGTTCCTGGAGGACCAACGGCGGTTCCTGCAGGGGCGTCACGGGGAAGGCGCCGCCGTCCACGAGTCCCGGGCGGGGCGTCGGGCGTGGACGCACGGGTGGAGCCCCGGCTCCGCGTCAGGGCGGTAGAGCGCGGCGTGGTGGTGGAGGACCTGCAGTCCGGTGCCCCCCGCACCCGCAGGTGGTCCCCGGTGGTCAGGCCGCTGACGGTGGCCCGGTGTCCAGGCCGCTGACGGCGACCCGGTGACCCGGCGGGTGGCCCCTCCGCACGATGTGCGCCACGGCCCGCCGGGCGGCGCCGAACTCCGGGAAGTCGGCGCGGCGAACCGGGCCGCGGCGGCCGGGCGTCCCTGCTGGGCGCCGTTGCCCTCGGCCTGCGGATCCGTGCTCGCCCCGGTGGGCGCAACCGGTGCACGCGGAGGGGGCGAGGTGTTCTGCGTCACCTCGTGTTCACCGTGCCGTCGGGCTCGCGTCACCGTCTGCCGGTCGTCAGGAGGGCTGCGGCCGGGAGCCGGGGCGTGCCGGAACGTCGACAACGGGCCCTTGTTTCCGCCGCGTTGGGGGAGCGGTGGCCGCGCCCGCCGTGTCCCGGGGCCGGCCGTGCGCCGTCGGCGTCCGCCGTCCGTCGCCGTCCCGCGGCCGAAACGCGCGGCGGGACGGTGACGGGGGCGCTGTGTAGCGTGCGGGGACAAGTCGTTGTCCAGCGCACAACCGTTCGCGTGCACCGGCTGTCATACGGGTACAAGGCGCTGCCGGGAGGATGTGACCGACTCCCCGGTCGCCCCTCCGTGTCGACGCACATCCGGAAAAGGGTGGCGACGCCCCGCGCCGACACGCACGTGACGTCTGGCGCGGCCGGTTCCGGGGCCGGAGAACATGAGGATCTTCCGTGGTACAGCTTTCCCGTCCGGTTCGGCCGCCCGCCCCCCGGCGCCGTCCACGGCTGGCGGCGCTCGACGGTCTGCGGCTCGTCGCCGCGTTGATGGTGGTGCTCTACCACTACGTGGGCCTCGGCCACGGGTGGCGGATCGACAGTGGGGTGCTGTTCCCGCACGTCTTTCCGTTCGCGGCCTACGGGTGGCTGGGGGTGCAGCTGTTCTTCCTCATCAGCGGGTTCGTCATCTGCATGAGCTGCTGGGGCCGTTCGCTGGGGGACTTCTTCACGTCGCGGGTCGTGCGGCTGTACCCGGCGTACTGGTTCTGCGTCCTGGCCACCACGGCCGTCCTGGTGCTCGTGCCGGGCGGGTACACCCGGCTCGCGTGGGCCGACGTGGTGACGAACCTGACCATGGTGCAGGCGTTCCTCGGGGTGGAGCCGGTGGACCCGGTCTACTGGACCCTCTTCGCCGAGCTGCGGTTCTACCTGCTGTTCGCGATCGTGGCGTGGGGCGGCCTGACGTACCGGCGCGTGCTGCTGTTCTGCTGCCTGTGGGGATCGGCCGCGCTCGCGTTCAACCGGTTCGGGTGGGGCTCGTTCGGCCAGTTCCTCATGCCCGAGCACTGCTGGTACTTCATCGCCGGCATGGCGTTCTACCTCATGTACCGCTTCCGGCCCACGGTCGTCCTCTGGGGCGTCGTCGCGGTGTCGTTCGCGGCCGCGGTGCCGAGCGCGCGGCTGACGTGGCGGGCGTCGATCAGGAACATGGAACAGTGGGTCCCCTTCTGGCCGGTCATGGCCGTGCTGACGGTGTCGTTCCTGATGATGGCCCTGGTGGCGACCGGGAGGACCGGCTGGATCACGTGGCGGTGGCTGCCGGTCGCCGGATCGCTCACCTACCCGCTGTACCTGCTGCACCAGTACATCGGGTGGGAGGTCGTCACGTACGTCGAGAACACCTACCAGGTCGACCCGACCGTCCTGCTCGGTGGGCTGATCGGCGCCATGATGACGGCGGCCTACCTGGTCCACCGGATCGTCGAGGAGCCCCTCGGCCGGTGGCTGAAGCCGCGGGTCCGGGCCGGCATCAAGGACGCGGCGGGGCGTGCCGAGCAGGTCGGCGCACGCGGGAATCCGGGCGTCCCCGGGGCGCGGGCGGCGCAGGCCCCGGTGGCGGCGTCCGCGGTCGTTCCCGGTGCCGCGGCGCCGGGCCGGCGCCGGGAGCCGGTCGTGGTCGGAGCCTCGGTCGGCTCCCTTGGGGACGGCGCGGGCCGCACGGCGGGCTCCGGTCACCACACGACACCCTGAGGCCGCTCCCGGACGTCCTCGCGTACGTACGGAGGGGCGGCGGGGAGGGTCGGCCGTGGCCGCCGTGTGCCGGGCCGTTGCCGGGCCGTTCCTCTGGCAGGGTGGTGCGGGTGACAGCCGACGCGCGGCAGCCCGACCGCACACCCGACGGGCGGTACATCGTCGTCGACGGGAGGCGATGGCGGGCGACCGACCCGGACGTTCCCGACGACGCGGCCGCGCGCCTGCGAGCCCACCTGATGGCGGCGCGCCGCGCGGTCGGCGCCGCCCGGCGCGCCCGGGACCCCGAGGCGGAAAGCGCCGCCCGGGCCCGGGTGCACACGGCGAAGGTCGCCCTCGGCGAGCGCGGCACGCCCTGGTGGGAGCAGGACGCCGCGCAGCGCCGCACCCGCTGGAGCGAGGGCCTGGCGGCGCTCGACCGGGAGGCGCCCGGCACGTGACCCCCGCACCGCGGGCACGCCCGCGGGGAAGTGGACGGGGGCCGGAGAGCCGGCCGCACGAGCCGGCCGGCGAGCCGCGGCCCGAGGGGGCGTGACCGGCGGACGTACGCTGACCCGGTGCACAGTGTGGAGCTGCTGCCCGACGAGGCGACCGAGCGGGCCGTCCGCGCCGTGTGGGACCGGCTGCTGCACGCGGGCCTGCCCAGCCAGGCCGCCCACCGGCACCCGACCAACCGCCCGCACCTCACCCTCGCCGCGGCGGACACCCTCGCACCGGCGACCCGCACGCGGGTGGGCGAGCTGCTCACGGCCCTCCCGGTCCCCCTGGTCCTCCGGGGCAGCGTCCGGTTCACCGGGCGGACGCACGTACTGGCCTGGGCCGTCCGGCGGGACGACGCCCTGCTGCGCCTGCACGAAGCGGTGTGGCGCGCCCTGCGCGACGCGCCGGCGTGCGGACGGCTCCATCCGCTCCACGACCCCGCGCGGTGGAACCCCCACGTCACCCTCGGCCGTGGGCGAGGCGCCGCCTGGCCCGTCCCGGACGGGACGCTCTTCGGCGCGGCGCCCGGCGGCGGCCCACCGGGCGTCCTCACGGGCCGGTGGGTCGACGCCCGCACCTACGACTCGGTGACCCGCACGACCACCCGCCTCGGCCCGCCCGCCTGAGACCCGGGGCGCCGTGCGGCACCGGTGCCGTACGGCACACACGACGGCCGGATCGCGTGCCCCCGCCGCCACTCCGTACCGGGGATCGTGTCGATGACGGGGACGGCTGAGGGGCGAGGCGCTATTGTGCCGCCCTCCGCGCCGGTGACCGTGCTCGCGACGGCGTGAACCGTTACTGCGGTGAACCTTTTCCGCCAAACGAGTGAGCGGAGGGCCGTTGGGTTTCGGCCGAATGTGAACCGGCCGGTACAACGCGGTGTGGCCCGGAACTGCACACGGGACGGGCGCGGCGCCCCGGCGCCCGTCCCGGTGCCGGTGCGTACGGGTCGTAATCCCCCATTTGTGTTCTTGAAGGGTGTTCACCATGAGCCGCAGTCTGATCGTCGTGGATGTACAGAACGACCTCTGTGAAGGGGGCCGCGTGCCCGTCACCGGAGGTGCCCGGATCGCGACGGCGATCGCCGAGCTGGTCGAGCGGACCGCCGGCGGCGACTACCGGTACGTCGTCGCGACGCGCGACCACCACGTCGACCCCGGCGACCACTTCTCCGACGAGCCCGACTTCCAGGAGAGCTTCCCGGTCCACTGCCTGGCCGGAGACCCGGGCAGCGAGTTCCACCCCGGCTTCGCCCCGGTCGTCACCGCCGGCAAGGTCGACGCCGTCTTCTTCAAGGGCGAGCGCAGCGCCTCCAAGAGCGGCTTCGAAGGCGCCGACGCGCAGGGCACGTCCCTCGGGGACTGGCTGCGCGCCCGCGGGGTGGAGGACGTCGACGTGGTCGGCATCGGCACGGAGCACTGCGTCCGCGCGACCGCGCTGGACGCCGTCGCGGCCGGGTTCCGCACGCGGGTGCTCCTGGAGTACTCGGTCGGGGTCACCCCGGACACCACGGCCGCCTCGCTGGAGGACTTCCGTGAGGCCGGCGTGACCGTGACCGGTCAGGTCCCCGTGGGGTGACGGCCGCGAGCCGCGCACGGCGTCCCGGAGCCGGCCCCGGGCGACCCGGGGCCGAGCCGTGCGTCCGCCGCGGCTGAGCACGTCGCAGCCCCGTCCGGTACGTCGAGCCGGACGGGGCTCGCCGTCGTCCCGTGCCGTCACGCACCGGGGCCCGGGTCCGGGTGGACCGGCTCCGTGACACCCGCCCTCGCGGCCTCCAGCTGCGCGGCGAAGGCCACCCCGAGGAACAGGGCGACACCCGTCACGTTGGCCCACAGCAGCAGCGCCACGAACGCGGTGAGCGGGCCGTACACGGCGCCGAACGAGCCGCTCCGGCCCACGTACAGGGCGAGCAGCCAGGTGGCGACGACCCAGAGGAGGAGGTGGACGCCCGAGCCGAACACGAGCCACGTGTAGCCGGGCTGGTCGCGGCGGGGCGCCCAGCGGAAGATCACGGCCGACGCCACCGCCGCGAGCAGCACCCCGAGCGGGACGTGCAGCGGCTGCCACCAGCCGAGGAGCGCGGGCGGCCAGTGCAACGCCCGGACCACCGACTCGCCGATGTCCCGGCCGGCGACGACCGCCAGGAAACCACCGCCGAGCGGGAGCCCCGCGCACACGGCGAGCACCACGCCCCGACCGTACTTGGCGAGGAAGGGGCGGTCGCGTTCGATGCCGTAGATCCGGTTGCAGCCGCGCTCGATCTGCGCCATGGCGGAGGCGAGGTTGAGCACGGCGAAACCGAGGCCCAGCCACATGGCCACGGCACCCGCGACGTCCGCCCCCGCACTGCGCCGGGTGTCCGCGAGGGCCTGCCGGACCAGGTCCGCGCTGGTGCCCGGCACGATCCGCGCCAGCGTCAGTTCGATGACCCGGCCGACGCCCTCCGTGTGCATGGTCGTGGCCACCCCGACCAGGGCGATCGTGAAGGGCACGATGCCGAGGACCACCTGGTAGCCGAGGGAGCGGGCGGAGCTGAAGCCGTCCGCGTACCGGAAGCGGGCGAACGAGTCGAGGACCAGCTCGCGCCCCCCGTACCGCCGCAGCGCGGTGAACGCCTCGTCCCCGGAGAGCTCCTCCCCGACCATGTCCCGCGTCTGCGGCACATGCACGACCGTGCCCATGTCGTCCCTTCCGCCGGACTCCGGCAGCTCCTCCGCCGCGTCCCGCGCGGTGGGGGTCCACCTCATGGACGGGGGGAGGGGCGGCCGCGGCCACCCCTCCGACGCGGTGTCTGCCGTCTGCCCCGGGGGAAGGCCCCGTACGCCCGTCGGGCCGCCGGACCTCCGGCTGCTCCGAGCCGGGCCCCCGGCAGCTCCGGGCCGGACCTCGGGCTGCTCCGGGCCCCGGCTGCCCCTGAGTGTCGGCCTCCGACTGCTCCCGGGCGGTCGGCCTCGGACTGCTCCCGTACGCCCGTCGGGTCGCCGGGCCTCTCTAGGGGCCCTCCCGCCGCGCGATCAACCGGTAGGCGTTGGTCAGTCCCAGCCGCCCCGCGAGCGGTCCCGCCACCGCCCGGTCCAGGAGGGCGGCCGCCAGCAGCAACGGCACCCCGGCCAGCAAGGCCGCACCGCGCGCCGCCCGGCGCACCGCCCCCGGTGGCTCGGGCAGCCACGGCAGGTCCTCGCGCGGCGCCAGCGCGTCCAGGGCCAGCCACGCGGCCGCCACCAGGTCAACCGCGTCGTGAGCCCGGGCGTGCTCCTGCGCCAGTACCGTGAAACCCGTCCCCTCCAGCCGTCGGCGCAGGTTGCCCACCGGCGCCAGGTGCAGGTGCTGCGGCTGGAGCCACGGCAGCCACCAGCGGCCCAGCAGCCGGGCGAAGCGGCACTCCGGGTCCGGTACGTCGATCACCAGCAGCCCACCGGGCCGCAGCGTGGCGCGCGCCGCCTCCAGCTCCTCCTGCGGGTCGGTCGCGTGCTCCAGGTAGTGGAACATGCTCACCACGTCGTACGTCCCGGGCCGCCGCGCCGCCAGTGCCGTGAACGTCCCGCGGTGCCCGTGGCGGACCCGGCCGGCGCGCCGGGCGATTTCCGCGCCGTCGGATCGGTCGAGGCCGTCGAACACCACCTGTGGCAGGACCTCCGCGGCGCTCGCGCAGAAGTGCCCGTGCCCGGTGCCCACGTCCAGCCACTCGGCCGGGCCGGTCAGGTGCGGGCGCACCGAGGCGGCCCGCGCCCGGTAGGACGCGGTGCGGCCCGCGAACACCCCGTCGAGGCGGTCCTCGCCGAGGCCGTCGTAGAAGTCCCGGTAGTAGAAGGCGAGTCCGCGCTCGTTGAGCCGGGGGTTCTGGAAGACGTGCCCGCAGTCGTGGCAGCGGTCCAGGGCGAACACGCCCGGTTTGTGCTGCAGGAGATCGGTGGTGCGCAGCCGGCCGCCGAGCCGGGCGGAGCCGCACCAGGGGCACCGGTGCCGGAGGGCCTCGAAGAACACGGCGGTGCCGTCGGCGAGTTCCCGCCGGTAGCCGGGGCGCAGTGCGGCCACCCGTGCGGCGCGCGCCCCGTGGCCCGAGCGACCGGGGGCGGCGCCGGCCGTGGCGGGGGAGGGGCCGGGCGTGCCGGGGCCGTCGGGCGCCTCGCCCGGGTCCGTGCGCGGTGCGGAGCTCATCCGTGGTCCTCCTGCCGTGCCAGTCGTTCGAGGTGGTCCGCCGCGGCACCCGCGCCCCCCGCCGCACGGAAGGCGGCGGAGACCCCGGCGGCCGCGGCCCGGACGTGCGGCTCGCCCAGTACGGTGTCCAGCGCCGCGCCGATCACGGCGGCGCCGGCCCGCCCGAAGCGGATCCGGACGCCCACCCCGGCCCTCGCCACCTGCGCGGCGACCACCGGCTGGTCGTCGCGGATGGGCGCCACGACGAGCGGGACCCCATGCCACAGGGCCTCGCACACGGTGTTGTGGCCCGCGTGGCAGACCACCGCGGCGGCGCGTTCCAGCAGGTCGAGCTGGGGGACGACGGGCAGGGCGATGACGTCCGGGTCGTCGGGCCGCCCGCGGATCACCCCCTCCGGGTCGGCCACCACGGCCTGCACCCGTCCGGCCCGGGCCCGTACCGCGTCGGCCGCCCCGGTGAGGAAGCGCCCGCCGGTACCGGCGTTCGCGGTGCCGAGCGTCACCAGCACCAGGGAGCGGCCGGGGTCGAGCCGGTGCCAGGGGAACGCGGCGGGGCGCGGCCGGGCGGCCAGCGAAGGACCGACCCAGCGGATCCGTTCTCCGCCGCGCAGCGCGGGCCCGGCCAGTTCGGGGGTGGTGAAGGCGAGCACGAGGTACGGGGAGAACCGGGGGTCACAGGTGCCGTCCGGCCGCCCGATCCTCTTCCGCAGGTCGCCCAGGAGCGCGGCGTTCCAGGCGGCGACCCGCGGCATCGGGGCGAGCACGTCCGCGAACTCCGCGGACGTCGTGGCCGACGTGGCCCACGGCACGCCGAGGTCCTCCGCCACCAGCGCCCCCGCGAGCGCCTGTTGGTCGGCGACGACCACGTCCGGCCGGAAGGCGTGGACCGCCTGCCGCACCCCCGGCGCCATCGCCTCGGCGAGCGGGACCAGGAAGCGTTCCCACAGGAAGCGCAGGGCCTCGGGGCCCCGGAGGTCCGGCGGCCGGACGGCGTGCGCCACCGCGCCGGCGTGCGCCACGTCCCCGGTGCGCGCCACGTTTCCGGCGGGCCCTGACAGCCCACCCCGCTCACCTGACCCACTCGCCCCGGCAGTCCCGGCCGTCCCGGCCGGCGGGTGGGGCGGCGGGCAGGCGTGGACGTCCGCGTCCGGGCCGGCCAGGCGGCGTACCAGCGCGGGTTCGCCTGCCCAGGCCACCCGGTGCCCGCGGGCGGTGAGCGCGGACGCCACCCCGACGAGCGGGTTGACGTGTCCGACCAGCGGTGGCACCACGAACAGGTAGGAACTCACCGCGAGCCCACCTCCGCCCCCGCCGCGACCGCCTTCGGCGCGGTCTCCGGCGGCGGGGCGTGGCGGGTGACCCAGTCGAGGACCGCGTCCCGCACGAGGCCGGGCGCCTCCACCAGCACCGAGTGCCGCAGCCCCGGCAGCAGTTCCGTGGTGCAGCGCGGCAGCAGCGAGCGCAGCCGGGGCGCCTGTGCCGCCAGGTCGGAGTCGGCGCCGTAGAGGGCGAGGACGGGGCAGCGGATCGCGCGGATCCGCGCGTCGTCGAGCACCGGGCCGGCCGGAACGTCCCGGGCGATGGTGGTGTCCCGCACCAGCCGTCCGGCGGACCTCGCCAGGCGGGCGGTGTGGCCGCCGTGGTGGGCGGCGATCCAGTCGAGGGCGGCCTCCTCGTCGGTGCTCATCGCGTGGCGGACCCGCTCCAGCAACCCGGCCAGTTTGACCGCCCACGCCGCGGTGGCGGGTTCCGACTCGACGACCACCAGGCTCGCCACCCGCTCCGGGCGCCGTTGGGCGTAGGAGAAGGCGACCGTGCCGCCGTACGAATTGCCCACCAGGTGCACCGGCCCGGGCACCCCGACCCCGGTGAGCACCGCCTCCAGATCGTCGGTGAACGCGTCGAGCCCGTAGCCGGACGCCGGACGTCCGCTGCGGCCGTGCCCCCGGTGGTCGTACATGACCACGTCCAGACCGGCGGCGGCGAAGGCCGGGGCCACGGTGAAGTAGTAGCTGGCGAGGCTGTCGGTGAGCAGGCCGTGGAGCAGGACCACGGTCGCGCGCGCCGGGCCACCGCCGGTGGGGGTGAGGCGCTGCACGTGCAGCCGGACCCGGCCGGTGTCGAGGAAGGTCATCGCGACCGGACTCCGTCCGACCGGACTCCGTCCGCGGCCTCCAGGCACCGGCGGATGTGCCCGACCAGTCGGCCCACGTCCAGCTCGATGATCTCCTCGAGCTCCATGTCGGCCACGAAGGCGGCGAAGTTGACCGCACCGCCGTAGCGCTCCTCCAGCAGCCCGGCGAGCGTCACCAGGTCGATGCTCTCCAGTTCGAGGTCCCTGCCGAAGCGGGTCGCCGGGGTGACCTCGCCCTCCTCCAGCTCGTACCCCTCCAGCACCTGCTGGATCATGGCGGTCAGTTCGGCGAGTATCCGTGCCTCGTCCGCCTCGTCCGCCTCGTCGGTGGCCCCGGACACGCCGGGCCGGCTGGTCGTCACGACTGGTCCCCCTCGTCACGGTCGGCGCCCGTACCCGGCGGTTCCGGGTCCGGGCCGGTCGTCCACGCCACGACGTACGCGCGCGGCGGCAGCCCCGGCGGGTTGGCGACCCGGGCGCAGTCGACCCGGTACACGCGGGCCGGGACCCGTGTGCGCGGCGTGCCGGACGCGCCGGACCCGTCCGGTGTACCGGTGGTGATCCGCAGCGTGTCCGGCCGGTGGACGTGGACCGTCAACCGGTCCGGGTCGGCGGCCGTCACCGCGATGTCCCGGGGGCGGCCGCCGAAGCCGGTGCCCTCCGCCTTGGCGACGGCCTCCTTCGCCGCCCAGAAGCGGGTGAACCACACCTCGGGCGGTTCCCCGGACCGTGCCTGGCAGGCCGTCAGCAGCGCGTACTCCTCCGGTCCGAGCGCGGTGGCCACGGTGGCCCCGGCCGGCACGGCGATCTCCTCGATGTCGATCCCCGGCCCCGGCCGACAGGCCCCCGCCCCCACGCCGCCCACCGAGCCCGACGCGTCCACCGCGTCCACCGCGTCCGGCGGGCGTCCGGGGAGGGCGAGCGCGACACCCGCCTCGGCGCGGTGCGCCAGCGACACCGCCAGCGGCGGGAGCGAGCGCCCGTGCCGACCGGTGACCCGCGGCCGCCCCGACGGCTCGTTCTCCACGAGGAGCTCGGCCGGGAAGACGGGCCCCTCCCCGGCGTCCCACAGCAGACGGCGCACGGCGTCCTTCGCGGCGATCCGGCCCAGCAGCCACTGCCGGCGGCCGCGCGGCGGTCTGGCGGCGTAGGCGGCCCGCTCGGGACCGCCCAGCGCGTTGCGCATGATCAGCTCCCGGGACGCCAGGTCGGGCCAGCGCTCGAACACCAGCGACCAGCCGCCGGGCCCGGTCGCCGACAGGGTGTGGCGCTCGGGGAAGCGTTCCACCGGCCGGGTGTGCGGGTCGTTGTCGAAGCGGCGGTCCTGCCAGCCGGTCAGCTCCGCCCACACCCGTCCCGCCACCGTCAGCACCGCGTCGGCCTCCAGGACGGTGTCCGTGAGGGAGCCGATCCGCACCAGGCACTCCACCGGCGTCCCGGGCCGCGGTTCAGGGCCGAAGAAGCGCAGCCGCCGCATCCGTACGGGGAAGACCACGGTCCGCTCGGTACGGGTCGCCATGATCCAGTAGCCGAGGACCTGGCCGACGTTGTCCAGCAGCGCGCCCGGCGCGGGCGGCGTGGTGAGGGTGGCCCGCACGTGTCGGTCACCGATGGCGGTGAGCCGGCTCAGGCCCTGGTAGGCCGGTCCGTGGAACATCCAGCGCTCCCGGTAAACCTGCTCGGCGGTGTGGTCGGGCGCGCGCTCGGAGGCCGGGTTCGGCGGTGCGGGCGGCGGAGGCGCCGCGGGGTGACGGTCGGCCAGTTCCACGACGGCGCGGGCGTGCGGTCCGAACGACACCGCCACCCGCCCCGGCCCGCGCGGGGTGACGGTGACCGGGACGTCCACCGGTTCGGACGCCGTGAGCCACCGGTCGAAGCACGCGTCGTGCACCGCCACGGCCACCCGCCCCGGCACGGCCCGCTCCGCCGCCGCCGTCAGGTGCGCCACGATCGTCGTCGCCGGCACCACCGGCCACCGGTCGGCGACGTCCGGCCAGTCCGCGCGCTGCGGGAAGAAGCAGTGGTCCAGCAGGTACGGCGTGTGCTCGACCGACACCCGCACCGTCTCGTGCCGTACCGTCTCGCGCCGCGCGGGACCCGTCGGGGCGGCACCCGGCCGGCGCGGTACGCCCTCCGAGCGGACGGCGTCCGCGGGACGCTGACCCGCCCCCTGCCCCGTGCCGCGCCCCGTCCCGCCTCCCGGGATCCGTCCCGGCCGCCGCTCCGGCGGTGTGACGGCCGCCGGTGCCGGGCGGCGTGCGGGCGCGGCGGTACGGTCCGCGCCGAGCAGCGCGGCGGCGGTGCGCGCGGCCTGCGCGGTCTCGTGCAGCAGGGCCGCCAGCTCCACCGCGACGGGGCCGGCGGCCGCCGGCGCGGGCGCGACGGCGGGGGCGCCGACGGCCGGGTCGGCGGCGGCCGGCACAACGGGTCCGGCGCCGGGGGAGGCGTGCGGGGTCAGGGACGGGCGGGCGGACGGCGGCAGGGTCACCAGCGCGCCGCCGAGGTCCAGCCGGACCGGCTGGTCCCGCCGCCCGGGCCGCCCGGCCCGCCCGTCGACGACGACGGGAGCGGGGCGGTGGGCGGCGCGCCCGGTCGCGTGGGGCCCGTCGGGCGCGTCGACCGCGTGCGGGCCGGTGGCGACGCCCGCCGTCCACAGGGCGGTGGCCACCCGCCGGAGCTGGTCGAGCCCGCCGCGCTGCGCGGAGTTGGCGGCCACCACCAGGTGGTCCCGCTCGGCGAGCGAGTCACCCACCAGGGAGCCGAGCTGCCCGGGCCCCGCCTGGACGAAGACCCGGAAGCCCGCCGCGTACAGCGCCCCGGTCAGCGCGCGGAAGCGGACCGGTTCGAGGAGGTGGCGTACGAACAGCTCCCGGACGCCCGCCTCGTCGGCCGGGAACGGCGCCGCCGTCGTACCGGACCAGACGGGCGTGTGCGGGGTGCGCAGCGGCAGTCGCTCGGCGGCGTCCCGGAACGGCCCGAGACAGGGCGCGAGCATCGGGGTGTGGAAGCCGGAGCGGAACGGCAGCGTGCGGACCAGTACCCCTTCGGCGCGCAGCACGGCGGCGAACCGCTCCACCGCGGCGGGCGGCCCGCAGACCATGGACTGGCGGGGGGCGTTGTCGTGCGAGACGACCACACCCGGGTGGTCTCCGGAGGCCAGCCGTCCGGCGACCCGGTCGGCGTGCGCGCCGACGGCCGCGTACGCCAGGTCGGCGCCCCGGACCGTCTCCGGGTCGAGGGCGGCCATGAACGCGTCGACCGCCTCCTCCTCGTAGAGGCCGCCCGCGGCCATCGCCGTCCACTCGCCGACGCTGTGTCCGGCGACCGCGTCCGGGACGACGCCCATGCGGCGCAGCACGGCGTCCATCAGGCGGCCGACGGCGACGACACCGAGCCCGTGCCGGCCCAGCCCGCCCAGCCCGCCCGACCCGGCCGACCCGGCCGACCCGCCCGACCCGCCCAGCCCGCCCGACCCGCCCGATCCGTCGGGTCCGTTCCGTCCGTCCGGGCCGCCGTCCGGGGGCCCGGCGGGGGCGGTCGGTGGGCGGGGGAGGCCGAACCGGTCGGCGACGTCGTCCACGTGGGGCGCGAACTCCGCCTCGAGACCGGGGAAGAGGAAGACCGTCCGGCCGGCCGCGCCCGCCCCGGCCCCGGACGCGCCGGCACCCACCAGCGGGTACGGCCGGAACCACACGTCGCCGCGCCCGTGCCAGGGTTCGCCCTTGGCGACGGCCCGCCGGGCCAGGGCGAGCCGCTTGGGGGTGGGACCGACGACGCCCAGCCGCACCGGGCCGGCGTCCGCACCGGCCGGGACCCCGACCACGCCACCCACCGCGCCCGCCGCTGCTGCGGCCTGGTGCTCGTCGAGGAGGCCGGCGAGGGCGTCGGGCGTCGCGGCGGCCAGCAGCAGGACCCGCTCCGGCTCGTCGACCACCGCCCGCCCCCGCCGCCCCGCCCCCGCCGTGGCGGCGGGCGGCGCCGGTGATCCGGCCGGTACGGCGCCCGCCCGGCGCGGGGCCTGTTCGAGGACGACGTGCGCGTTGATCCCGCCGAACCCGAAGGCGTTGACCGCGGCCCGGCGCGGCCCGCCACCCGGTGCGGGCTCCCAGGGGGCCGCCTGCGCGAGCGGCCGGAAGCGGGTCCCGGCCAGCGCCGGATGGGGGTCCTCGCAGTGCAGGGTCGGCAGCAGCACGCCGTGGTGGACGGCCAGTGCCGCCTTGACGAGCCCCGCCACCCCCGCGGCGGGCATGGCGTGCCCGATCATGGACTTCACCGATCCGATCACCGCCCGGTGCGCGGACGCACCGGTGTCCGCCGGGCCGAACACCTCCCGCAGCGTGGCCAGTTCGGCGGCGTCGCCGGCGGGGGTGCCCGTGCCGTGCGCCTCCAGCATCCCCAGCGCGCCGGGCGCCGCGGGGTCCAGGCCGGCGGCCCGCCAGGCCGCCCGCACCGCGCGGGCCTGCCCGGCCGGATCGGGGTTCACCAGGCCCGAGGCGCGGCCGTCGCTGCTCACCCCGGTACCGCGGATGACGGCGTAGACCCGGTCGCCGTCGCGCTGCGCGTCGGCGAGGCGCTTGAGCACCACCACCCCCGTGCCCTCGCCGATGAGGAGGCCGTCGGCGCCGCGGTGGAAGGGGCGGATCCGTTCGCTGGGGGAGAGGGCGCGCAGCTGCGAGAAGACGCTCCACAGCGTGATGTCGTGGCAGTGGTGCACGCCCCCCGCGAGCATCAGGTCGCACCGTCCGGAGGCGAGCGCGGCGACGGCCTGGTCCACGGCCAGCAGCGACGACGCGCAGGCGGCGTCGACGGTGTAGGCGGGGCCCCGCAGGTCCAGGCGGTTGGCGACCCGCGAGGCGGCGAGGTTGGGCACGAGCCCGATGGCGTCCTCCGGCCGGTCCGGGCCCAGGCGCGCGGTGAACGCCTCCCGCACCCGGTCCAGTCGGTCCGCGTCCAGCCCGGGCACCAGCTCGCCGAGGGTGTGCACCAACTGATGGGCGGTGCGGACCCGCTGGTCGAGGCGGACCAGGCCGGGGGTGAGGTAGCCGCCCCGCCCGAGGACGATCCCGACCCGGTCGCGGTCGGGCAGCCGGTCGGCGCCCCCCGCGTCGGCGAGCGCGGCCGCGGCCACGTGGAGGGCGATCAGCTGGTCCGGCTCGGTGCCGGGCACGGAACGCGGCATGACCCCCCAGCGCGTGACGTCGACCTCCGCGACGGCGTCCACGAACCCGCCGCGCCGGCAGTAGACCCGGTCGGCCGTCGCGGGCTCCGGCGCGGTGCCGGGGTGGTAGTAGGCGGCGTCCCAGCGGCCCGGCGGGACCTCGCCGATGACGTCCACGCCCGCGCGCAGGTTGTGCCAGTACGCGTCCATGTCGGGCGCGCCCGGCAGCAGTACGGCCATGCCGGTGATGGCGACGGGCGCGGCGGCGGGGGCGCCGGTCCCGTGCGGAGGGCGGGTCACCTCACCACTCCGAGGCGGTCAGGACGACCGCCCGCTCCGCCGGGTCGCCCCAGGCGAGCTCCCGCAACAGGGCCAGGGCGCCCTCCTCCGGATCGATCAGGCGCACCCCGCGCCGGGCGTAGTGCCGCGCCAGCTCCGGGCCGACCATGCCGCCGTGTCCCTCGGAAGGGGCCCACGGCCCCCAGTGCACGGTCAGCGCACGGCGCCCCGTGCGGGCGGCCCAGGCGGCGCCGTACGTCTCCAGCGCGTCGTTGGCGGCGGCGTAGTCGGCCTGACCGCGGTTGCCGAGGACGGCGGCGACGCTGCCGAACAGGACGGCGAAGGAGGGGCGTTCCGCCTCGGGCAGCTGCTCGACCGCCGTGAGCAGCGCGGCCGCGCCCTCCGCCTTGGTGCCGTGGACGCGGCGGAACGACGCTTCCGACTTGTCCTCGATCAGCCGGTCCTCGATGATCCCGGCGGCGTGGACCACCCCGTCGACGCGGCCGTGTTCGGAATGGATCTCCTTGATGGCCTGGAGCACGGCGGACGCGTCCCGGCAGTCGACGCTGCGGTACGCGGCCCGGCCGCCGGCGGCGCGCACGGCGTCCAGCGTCGCGGCGACCTCCCGCTGGGCGAGGATCAGGTCGGCGGCGCGGTTCACGTCGGCGGGCGAGGCGTGGCGCCCGGTACGGGCCAGTGCGCCCCGCAGGGCGGCGCGGTCGGGCGCCACGGCGGTCACCGGCTCCTCGGGGCCCGCGGGCGCCGGGGTGCGGCCGAGGAGCTCGATCCGGCAGTGGGCGGCGGCCGCCAGCGCGGTGACGCACCGCGCGGTGATCCCGCGGGCCCCGCCGACGACGACCAGCACGCTGTCGCGGTCCAGTCCCAGGGCCTGCGCCTCGGCGGCGCCCTCGCCGGCCGGCCCCGCGCCGGTACCGGCGAGCGGGCCGAGGGGCGCCTCGACGAGCCCCGGCGCGAACCGCCCGGCGGGCGTACGCACCACCACGGGTTCGGTACCGTCCGCGGTCAGCTCGTCCAGCAGCGCCTCCGCGGCCGCCACCGCACCGGACACACCGCCCCCACCGGGTGCCCCGGCCCCGCCGGACATCCCGACCGGGGTGTCGGGACCGTCCGCGTCGAGTGCGCCGCCCGGGGTGAGCGCGACGCAGCGCACCGTGACGTCGGGGTACTCGCGGGCGGCGGACCGCAGCAGGCCGTCCGTACCGGCCGCCCGCGCCCCGTATCCGGCCTCCCGGGCGAGGATCAGGCGCCGCGGGGCGGCCCGCAGGGCGGCGCGCACGACGGGGAAACCGGCCGGCAGGAAGGGCGGCCCGCCGTCGTCGCCCAGCGCGCCCAGCAGGACGACACCGTCCGGCGGGCCGTCCGCCACGGCCGTCAGGTCCGTGTCCGCCGCCGTCACCGCGTGCGCGCCCCGCGCCGCCAGCCGGGCCCGCAGCTCGGCGGCGGTCCCGCGCCAGGCCCCGGTCCCGTCCCCGAGCAGCACCCACCGGGTACCGGCGAGGTCCGCCGCCGCGCCGCCCGCACCGGCCAGGGCCCGCTGGACGACCCGGTACCGCCGGGGAGCGGCCACGACCGGCTCCGCCGGGTCCGGTGCCTCCGCGGCCGGCGTGGCTGCCCCGGCGGGCAGGGGGTCGGTGGCCCGTGCACCGGCCATGGCACGGGGAGGGACGGCCGCTCCGGTACCCGGCGCCCACCCGGGCCACGCGGTGCGACCCGCGCCGAGGCCGTCACCGTCCGGGGCGGTGGAGCCCGGCTCCTCGTACGTCGACGGGGCGTCGCCCCGGACCGCACCGGGCGCGGTGACCGGAGCCCCGGGTGGGGCGGGCGGGTCCTCTTCCGGGCCGGCGGGGGCCGCGCGGGCCACCAGCCACCGGGCGATCTCGGAGGCGGTCCGCGCCCGCGTCAGCTCCTCCAGTTCCGTGTCGTCCAGCGCCGCCGGCGTCGGGCCCCCCGAGCCGCCGAGACGCCGCGCGAGTTCGCCCGCGATCTCGGCGCGCTTGATGGAGTCCACGCTGAGGTCGGCTTCCAGGTCGAGGCCCGGCTCGACCATGTCCAGGGGGTAGCCGGTCCGTTCGCTGATCAGCTCCAGGACCGCCCGCAGCACCGTCTCCTCCGTGAGCCGCGCGGCGGTCCGCGGCGCGGGGGCTTCCGCCGCCCCGTCGCCCGGCGGGACGGGTACCGCGCCGTACGCGGCCGGCGCCGCCGGTTCCGCTACGCCGGTACCGTCCGACCGCCCGGCCCCGTGCTCCGGCACCGGCCCGGCCTCGTACCGCGGCGGCGCCACGGGCCCGGACACCGACACCGGCGACACCAGGGGCGGGGACAGCGGTACGGGGTCCCTCCGGCCGGGGGCCGCCCCCTCCGGCACGCCGCCGAAGTACGTCAGCAGCACGTCCCGCTGGGCGGCGATCACCTCCCGGCTGCTGCGCAGGAACTCGGCGATCAGCGCGTCCGACGCGCCGCCCGGCGCCTCGTCGGGGTTCGTCGTCACGGGGGCCTCCACGACTCGTCGGGCCGGCGCGAGGGCGCCGGGGAGCGGCTCGCCGGACGCGGTGCGGACGAGGTGTCCGTCCACCGTCCAGCCGGGTGTGCGGGGTGGGGCGGTGACGTCGACGTCGACGGCGTCCCGTCCGCGGAACATCCAGTCGTGGGCCACCGGCACCCCGGCCACCGCGAGCCTGGCGAGCGCGTCGAGGAAGCCGGGGAGCCCGCTGCCGACGTGTGGTTCGCAGGCGACGACGCGGTGCGGCCGGTCGCCCAGGACGTCCGAGACGAGCCGGGTCAGCACCCGACCGGGGCCGACCTCGACGAAGGTCCGGGCCCCGGCGCCGTACATCGCCTCGATCTGCGCCGCGAACCGTACCGGGGCCCCGATCTGCGCGGCGAGCTCCTCACGCACCGCCTGCGACCCGGACCCGTACGGACGGGCGGTGCGGTTGGCCCACACGGTGAACTCCGGCTCGCGCAGCGGCTGTTCGTCCAGGACCCGGCCGAAGGCGGGCCCTGCCCCGGCCACGAGCGGGCTGTGGAAGGCGCACGCCACCGGCAGCCGCCTCACTCCCAGCCCCGCGTCCCGCAGCCGGCGCGCCGCCGCCTCGACCGCGTGCGTCGGTCCGGACAGGACGCTCTGCCGGGGCGCGTTGTGGTTGGCGACCACCAGCCCGCCCGGCAGCGGCGGGCCGCCCAGGACCCGGCCGATGTCGTCCGGCGCGGCGGCCACCGCCGCCATGGCGCCGGGTTCGTCCCCGGCCGCGTCCAGGATGGCCGCGGCGCGGGCGGAGCTCAGCCGCGGCAGCGCCTCGGCGTCGACCACGCCCGCCGCGCACAGGGCGACCAGCTCGCCGTAGCTGTGGCCGGCGGCCATGTCGGGGCGGATCCCGCAGCGGGTGAGCAGCTCGTACGCCGCCAGCTCCACCACGCCCAGGGCCGGCTGGGCGGCCCGCGTGTCGGTGAGGGCCCGCCGCGCCTCCTCCCGGGCGGCGTCGTCGAAGGCGGCGGGCGGGTACAGCGCCGCGACCGCCCGGCCGTCCGTGTCGGCGCCGAGCAGCCGGCCGAGGTCGGGGAAGGTGGTGAAGAGGTGGGCGGACATCCCGGGCCGCTGACTGCCCTGCCCGGGGAAGAGGAACGCCGTACACCCGGCCTCCCCACCTCCCCCGACCGCCCGGTGCACGCCGTCCCCGGCACCCGCGCCCGCCCGGCCGTCGGTCCCGCCGTCCGCCCGACCATCCGTCTCCACGGCCGCCCGCAGCAACCGGCACAGGTCCTCGACGTCCGTGGCGACGAAGGCGATCCGGACCGCCCCCCGGGCCCGCGCCGCGCGGTGGGCCGCCGTCGCCGCCAGGTCGCGCAGCCGCCACGGGGCCTCACCGCGGGCGGCCGCGGCGGCCGGGGCGAGCATCTCGGCCGCGGCGTGTCGGGCGGCCGCGGGGTCGGCCCCGCGGAACAGGAAGAGCTCCGCCGGCCAGGCGTCCCGGGCGTGCGCCGGTGGGGGCCCGGCCGCGCGGTGGGCGGCCAGCACCGCGTGGAAGTTCGTGCCGCCGAACCCGAAGGCGCTCAGCCCCGCGTACCGCCGCTCCGGGGCGGCCGGCCACGGCAGGGCCTCGCGGTGGAAGACGAAGGGGCTGTCGCCGGCCCGCCAGGCGGAGTTCGGCCGCTCCAGGTGCAGGGTGGGGGGCCGCACCCCGGTGTACAGGGCCAGCGCGGTCTTGACGAGTCCGGCCAGTCCCGCCGCGCACTTCGTGTGCCCGATCTGCGATTTCACCGAGCCCAGCACGCAGCTCCCGCCGGGGGCTCCCGCCTCGCTGAAGACGTCTGTCAGCACGCCCAGTTCGGTGCGGTCGCCGACCACGGTCCCGGTGCCGTGCGCCTCCAGCAGGCCCACTTCGGCGGGGGACACGCCGGCGCTCCGGTAGGCACGTTCCAGGGCGGCGCGCTGGCCCTCCGGCCGGGGTGCGGTCAGTCCCAGGGAGCGGCCGTCGCTGGAGGCACCCACCCCTTTGATGACCCCGTACACGCGGTCCCCGTCCCGCTCGGCGTCCGCGAGGCGCTTGAGGACGACGCAGGCGACGCCCTCCCCGAGCGCGATGCCGTCGGCGGCACCGTCGAAGGCGCGGGAGCGGCCGGTCGGGGACAGGGCGTGCACGGAGGTGAAGAGGGCGTAGTCGTTGATGCCGTTGTGCAGGTCGGCGCCACCGCACAGCATCACGTCGCTCGTGCCGAGGACGAGTTCCTTGCACGCCACGTCCACGGCCGCCAGGGAGGACGCGCAGGCGGCGTCCACCGTGTAGTTGGGGCCGCGCAGGTCCAGGCGGTTGGCGACCCGGCCGGCGACGACGTTGGCGAGCAGCCCGGGGAAGGTGTCCTCGGTGAGCCGCGGCAGCTGCCCGTCCAGCGCCGCGGGCACCTGCCCGTAGTAGGAGGGCAGCACGGTCCGCAGCGTGGTCGCGTGGGACAGGTCGCTGCCGGCCTCCGTGCCGAACACCACACCGGTCCGCGTACGGTCGAAGGGGCGGCCCCCCTCGCCGTAGCCGGCGTCCTCCAGGGCGCGCCGGGACGCTTCCAGGGCGAGCAGCTGCACCGGTTCGATGCTGCCCAGCGACGCCGGCGGGATGCCGTAGCGCAGCGGGTCGAAGGGGACGCGCGGCAGGAACCCGCCCCACCGGGACGCGCTGGGCGCGTCGGCGCCGTCCGGGCCGGGGGAGCAGTGCACGGCCGGGTCCCAGCGCTCCGGCGGCACCTCGGTGACGGCGTCGCGGCCGTCCAGCACCTGCGCCCAGAAGGACGCCAGGTCCGGGGCCTGGGGGAACATGCAGGCCATGCCGACGACGGCCACGTCCAGCGGAGCCGGCGCCCCGGGGCCGTCCCCGGCGCGGGCCGTGTCCCGACCGGCCCGCAGGGCGGCGCGCCGCCGGTCCAGGAAGGCGGCGGCCCCCTCGGTGACGGACGCGTGCAGCGCGGCGACGGTGGTGGTGGCGTCGCGCAGCACCGCCACCTCGCCGGCCATGAACATCCCCTCGGCGTACTGCCGTTCCTCGTCGACCGGGATCAGGGCACCGGTGCCGGTGCGCTCGACGCCCTTGCTCGCCAGCCGCAGCCGGCCGACGTTCAGGCGCTCCAGCCGCTCCCAGACCTCGCGCTCGGGGAGGCCCTCGGCGCGCAGGCCCGCCGCGAGGTCGCGGAAACCGTCGCTGAACGGACTCGGTACGCACCGGGTGGCGTGCCCGGGTGCCGTGCGCAGCAGCGCGGTCCGCTCGGCGGCGAGCACCTGCCGCTGGAACAGGGGGCGCACGGCGCCGTGGGTGACGGCCTCCCGGGTGAACAGGTAGGCGGTGCCCATCAGCACGCCGACCGCGCAGCCGCGAGCGGTGAGCGGCGCGGCCAGGGCGGCCACCATGGCGGCGGAGCGGGCGTCGTGCACGCCGCCCGCGAAGAACACCTCGATCCCCGGTGCGGCGCCGGGGTCGTCCGCCAGGTGGTCGAGCAGGACGCCGGTCTGCGCCTCCCACAGCGGGAAGCTGTTGCGCGGCCCGACGTGGCCGCCGCACTCGGCGCCCTCGAAGACGAACCGGCGCGTGCCCTGCGCGAGGTACTGGCGCAGCAGCCCGGGGGAGGGCACGTGGAGGAAGGTGCGGATGCCGTCCGCCTCCAGGGCGCGGGCCTGCGAGGGCCTGCCCCCGGCGATGACGGCGTGGCTGGGCCGGTGCGCGCGCACCGCGTCGAGCTGCGCCGCACGGGTCCGTTCCGGCGCGAAGCCGAGGATCCCCACGCCCCAGGGGCGGCCCCGGAGCGCTGCGGCGGCCTCGGAGAGCAGGGCGTCGGCCCGGCCGCGGTCGGCGAGGGCCAGGGCGAGGAAGGGCAGGGCCCCGCCGTCGGCGACAACGCGGGCGAAGTCCGCTCCGTCGCTGACCCGGGTCATCGGGCCCTGGGCGACCGGCAGCGCCGTGCCGAGCGCGCGGCTCATGGGCGCCCCGGCGCGCAGGCCGCGGGCGGCGGCGTCGTCCTCGGTCGCGGCCCGGACGGCTGCGGTGACGGCGCGGACGGCGCCGGCCGCGTCGCGGTGGCGGTCGGCGAAGAGGGCGGCGAGGAAAGCGTCCTGTCCGACCGGCAGGAGCCGGGTGTCCGGGTCGCGCCCGCCGAGCATCGCGGCGACGCGGTCCTCGTCGGCGGGGGCATCCGCCTCCGGCGGATCGCCACCGGGCCGGCGGCGGGGCAGGAAGCGGTGCCCGCCCCGCACCGTGGTCTCGGAACCGTCCACGGACCGCAGGACGGCCGCGACGGACGCGGGGAGGGACGACTCCGCGAGGAGGGCCAGCTGCGTGTCGAGGACGACGCCCGCCGCGCCGCCGACGACGGCCGCGGCGGCCGTGCCCGGTGCCATGCCCCCGCAGGCCCATATCGGCGGCCCGTCGGGACCGGTGGCGTCGAGGAGCTGCTGCAGCAGGACGAAGGTGCCCAGGTCGCCGATCCGGCCGCCGCACTCGCTGCCCCGGGCGACCAGGCCGTGCGCGCCGTCGTCCAGGGCGGCCCGGGCCTCCGCCAGGCCGGTGACCTCCGCCAGCACCCGTACGCCGGGCGGCAGGTCGGCGGCGCGCGGAGCCGCCCCGGCGCCCAGGAGCACGGTACGGGGCCCGCCCGGACCGCCGAGGAGCCCGGCCACGTCGCCGGAGCGTAATCGGCACCGCGGCCCGATCCGCACGCCGTACCGCCCGGGGAGCCACCCGCGCAGGTCGCCGAGGGCCGCACGGGCGGCGCGGTCACCGGGGCCGAGGTCCAGGACGCCGAGCCCACCGCCGCGGGTGACCGCGGCCGCGAGACGCGCGTCGGGCTCGCCGAAGGGGGTCAGTCCGATGACCGGATTCAGGACGTGCTCTGCCGACGTCATAATTCTCCGAATGTGCGATGGCGTTGCCCGGAGGGGGGATTTCGGCCACAAAAGGCCGCGGGAAGGCGCAAGGTCGCGCGGGCCCGGAGCGGGAATTCGGGCCTTTCGGTGAACGTAGCGAAACTAGCGCCAAGTTACTGAAGGGTCAACGCTCCGTCCCTGATCCGACGGTGGCGGCGCGGGCGAAGTCGGAGGAAGCCGGAGGACCAGGAGCGGAAAGCGACCGCTTACCGGAAGAATGCGGCGTGCCGTGTACGGCGGAATGAGCGGCGTGAATGCGCTGTGGGGCGCCGGCCGCACCCGAGCCGGAAAGTACTGGTCAGTAGGGCCCGAATGCCCCTCACCGCAGACCGGGCCCGAGCGGGCCGTGTCCGATTCGCGCCGACGCGGCGTCGGCCCCGGCCCGCACCCGGCGGACGGGGCCCACGGCGCGCGCACCCGCCCCGCCGGCCCCTCCGCAGGCCGGCGACAGGTCCGCCGGCCTCTGATCCGTCTCCGTCGCTCCCGCGCCACGAGCGCGCCGCACACCGGGGCCCCACGGCGACGGTGTGCGGCGCGCGGGGCGAGCTCCCGCTCCGGCCGGGAGTCGTCATCGGGTGCCCGGGCGCGGGCCGATCCCGTCAGGAGACGGAGGCTCGGGCGGCGTCGAAGTCGGTCCGGGCGACGTACTCCGCGAAGTCGCGCGGCGCGCGGCCCAGCGCCTCGCGGACGCCGTCGGTCACCGTCGCCCCGCGCTCCTCCCGGATGTGCCGGTACATGGCCGGCAGTTCGTCGGCCACGGCGTCCGGGTATCCCCGTGCGGTGAACTCCGCCCGGTAGGCGTCCTCGGAGACCGGGACGAAGCGCAGCGGTCGGCCCGTCGCACGGGCGATCTCCGCGACCGCCTCCCCGAAGCCGAGGGACCGGGCGCCCGACAGGACGTACGTACGCCCCGCGTGCGCGTCCTCCGTCAGCGCCGCCACCGCCACGTCCGCGAGGTCCTCCAGGTCGACGAACGCCTCCCGGCCCTCCCCGGTGGGCAGCCGCAGCTCGCCCGGGGCGTCCAGCGGGGAGGCCAGGCTCTCCAGTTCGGTGAAGTCCTGGGCGAACCAGGTGGGGCGCAGGATCGTCCATTCCCTGCCCGACGCCCGTACGGCCTGCTCGGTGGCGAGACGGCCGCCGCCCAGCTCGCCCCAGATGCGGGCGGACAGCAGCACCAGCCGCCGTACCCCGGCTCGGGCGGCGGCGCCGGCGAAGTCGCGGACCTTGGCGGGCGCGTCGGGGCCCTGGGAGTCCACCACGTACACGGCGTCGACGCCGTCGAGGGCCGGCTTCCAGGTCGAGCGGTCGGCCCAGTCGAAGCGGACGGGGCCGCGGCGGGAGGCGACGGCGGGGGACAGGCCGCCACGGCGGAGCGCGGTGGCCACGCGGCTGCCGGACTTGCCGGTGCCGCCGAGGACGAGGATGCGAGGGGTGTTGTCAGTGATCATGTACTCAGTACACGGCGCGGGGGCGGGACGGGCGATGGCTGATCATCTCGTTCCGATGTCCGGGCGTCTCCCCTCGCCGGGCCCGCGCGGGGAACGGCCGCGCAGGCTCGGCCGGCATGGATGACGCGCTGTCCGGACTGCTGCAGGACGTCCGCGCCCGAGGGCACTCTTCGACCAGTCGGTCCTCAACCCCCCGTGGTCGTTGCGGTGCCTCGACGGGGCGCCGCTCTCCCTGCTGACGATGCTCCGCGGCGACGCCTGGCTGACCCCGGACGGCGCGGATCCGGTACCGCTGCGGCAGGGGGACGTGGCGATCGTGGCGGGACCCGAGCCCTACACCGTCGCGGACGACCCGCGGGCGCCGCCGATGGCCCTCCTGGACGCCCCGGACGGCGACGGCTACCGGTGCGCCACGCCCGACGGGGCCCTCATCGTGGGTGACGTCCTGCCCATGTGCGGGCCCGGCGCCGCGGACCCCGCCGACCCCGGCACCGTCCTCCTCAAGAGCACCTACCCGGTCCGGGGCCACGTCTCGGAGCGGGTCCTCACCGCCCTGCCGCGCCTGGCCCTGGTCCCCGCCGCCGCGGAGGGCCACCTCCCGCTCACGATGATCGAGAACGAGTTGCGCACGGACGCTCCCGGCCGCCAGGTCATCCTCGACCGACTGCTCGACCTGCTGCTCCTCTCCAGCCTCCGCGCCTGGTTCGACCACTCGGACGCCCACGCCCCCGCCTGGTACCGCGCCCACCGCGACCCCGCGGTCGGCGGGGTGCTGAAACTGATCCACGGCGACCCGGCCCGCCCCTGGACGGTCGCCTCGCTGGCCGCGGCGGCCGGCATGTCCCGCGCCCGGTTCGCCCAACGCTTCCACGACGTCGTCGGCCGGCCGCCGATGGCCTACCTCACCGAATGGCGGATCTCCCACGCCGCCGACCTGCTGGCCCGCACCGACGCCACCGTCGACGCGATCTCCCGCCAGGTCGGGTACGCCAACGCGTACGCCCTCAGTGCCGCCTTCAAGCGAACCCTGGGCATCCGCCCCACCGAACACCGCGTCCGGACCCGCGGACCCGCCTGACACATTGTCATGTGTGGCGCCCGGCAGGTCGCACGCTCTGCCAACTCGACACGGACCAGCGGTGTTTGATCTCCCCTGCTACGGTGACCCCAGCCCAGGGAAGGGACATCCGGCATGCCCACGAAGACGTTGCAGATACCCACCGCGGACGGCCGGGCCGACGCCTTCGCCGCCTTCCCCGACGGTGACGGGCGGCACCCGGGGGTCCTGCTGTACATGGACGCCATCGGACTGCGGCCCGTGCTGCGGGAGATGGCCCGCGAACTGTCCGCGCACGGCTACTACGTGCTCGTCCCCAACCTCTACTACCGGCACGGCCCGGCGCCGGTGGTCGAACTCCCCGAGTACATCGGAGAAGAGGCGCGACCCGGGCTCTTCGCCCGGCTCATGCCGCTGGTCGAGGCGCACACCACCGAGCGGGCCCTGCGCGACGCCGACGCCTACCTCGACTTCCTCACCGCCCAGCCCCAAGTCGGCGCCGGGCCGGTCGGCGTGATCGGCTACTGCATGGGCGCCGTCCTGGCGCTGCGCACCGCGGCGGCCCACCCCGACCGGGTGGCCGCCGTCGCCGGCTTCCACCCGAGCCCCCTGGTCACCGACGCGCCCGACAGTCCGCACCGCCTGGCCCCCCGGCTCACCGCCCGCGTCCACATCGGCCTCGCCGAGAACGACATGTCGGCGGAGGCCATCGGCGAGCTCGACCGGACCCTCGACGCCGCGGGTGTCCGCCACACCACCGAGGTCCATCCCGGTACCGTCCACGGCTTCACCATGGCCGACACCGCCGCCTTCGACCCCTCGGCGCTCCAGCGCCACTGGGACCGCCTGCTCCCGCTCCTCCGCCACGCCCTCGCCGACGGCTGACTCGGCCGCTCGACAACCGGAAAACGGGAGCGCACGGCCGGCCGTCCCCCGCGGTCGCCGGCCGCCGGCCGCCGGTCCCCGCGGTCGCCGGTCGCCGCGGTCGCCGGCCTCTCCCGCCGGGCACCCGAAGCCCACCCCGCTCGGTGAACACGCCTCGCGAAAGCGCAGAAAAGACGCACCCAGGGGCGATTTGTCTATGCTGGCGGCTGCTGTCCGACGTCTCGGAGGCCCCGCCCGTGAGCCCTGACGCCCGCACCACCGTCATCGTGATCACCCACAACCGCCGTGATCAGCTGCTGCGCTCACTCGACCGGCTCGCAGCCCTCCCAGAGGAGCCGCCGGTCATCGTCGTGGACAACGCGTCGACCGACGGCACCCCGGACGCCGTGGCCGCCCACCACCCCGGGACGACGGTGCTGACCCCGGGCCGCAACCTCGGGGCACCCGGCCGCACCCTGGGCGTGCGGCGGGCCCGCACTCCGTACGTGGCCTTCAGCGACGACGACTCCTGGTGGGAGCCGGGCTCGCTGCGGCGCGCGGCGGACCTCCTGGACCGGCACGAGAGGCTCGGGCTGGTCGCGGCGCGGATCCACGTCGGCCCGGCGGGCGAACCCGACCCCATGAACGATGTGCTCGCCTCCTCACCCCTCGGCCGTGCCGAAGACCTCCCGGGACCCCAGGTCTTCGGGTTCCTCGCCTGCGCCGCCGTGGCGCGACGGAAGGCCTTCCTGGCGGCGGGCGGTTACCACCCGCTCCTGTTCCTCGGCGGCGAGGAGACGCTCCTCGCCTACGACCTGACGGCCCGCGGCTGGGGCGTGTGCCACTGCCCCGACGTCGTCGCCGTCCACAGCCCGACCGGCGGCGTCCGGCCGGGGCGCCCCGCCGTCCAGCTCCGCAACGCCGCCCTGACGGCCTGGCTGCGCCGCCCCCTGCCCGTCGCGCTGCGGCACACCCGGGAGCTCCTCCAAGAGGCCGGGCGCGACCCGGACGCCCGTGCCGCCCTGCGCCAGATGCTCCGGCGACTCCCGGCGGCACTGCGGGACCGACGACCGCTGCCCGCCGCCGTGGAGGCCGCGGCCCGCCGCCTGGACGCCCGAGGAGCCCTCCTGTGAGCCACGTCGGCACCGACGCCCGTACCGCCCCGGGCCCGACCCGCGCACCACGGTCGTCATCCTCGCGACGGACAGGGCGTCACGCGGGTGGTGGCTGGTGTACGCCTCCGACGTGACGGTCCACCAGCCCCCTCGGCCACCAGGGACTCCACGCTGCGACGCGTCCACGGCCCGCGCGGCACGCTGTGGTCCTGCCGGCTGCGCCGCCCGGCCGGCGCCGCGCCGCGCCGGACGGTCTTCCTGGCCCGTACCGTCCCGCGCGACCTGCCGTCGCCGCGCGCGTTCGGACCGGCCCTGGCCGCACTGCCGTGGGTGCTGCGCGAGCGGCGCGTCGCCCCACCCGGGGTGGAGGCGCGGCTGGCGGCGCTGACGCTGTCCCCACGCCGCTCCACCGCGTGCCGCTGCGTCGGGCGACACGGGTGCGACACCGCCGCCGCCTCGGGCGCCGGGCCCGTCCCGACGGGCGGGCAGCGCCGCGCGCCGAGCGCCCGGCTGTCCCCACCACCCGACGTGGCGGCACCGGCAGCCCCCGACGCAGGCCCCCGGAGCTCCCGACGTAGGCCCCCGGTAGCCCCCGACGCAGGAACCCGGAGCTCCCGACGCAGGCACCCGTACCCGCGGGGCCGGCGCCCTGGCGCCCGTCACCCCCGAGCCCCGGCGCTCGGCACCCGGAGCCCGCGAGGCGCGCTCAGTCCTGGAGGAAGGAGGACAGCTCCCGTTCGAGGGCGACCTTCGGCTTGGCGCCGACGATGGTCTGCACCACTTCACCCCCCTGGTAGACGTTCAGGGTGGGAATGGACATGACGCCGTACTTGGCCGCGGTCGTCGGGTTCTGGTCGATGTTGAGCTTGACGATCTCGATCTTGTCGCCGTGTTCCTGGGCGATCGCTTCGAGGGACGGGGCGATCTGGCGGCAGGGCCCGCACCACTCCGCCCAGAAGTCCACCAGGACGGGCTTGTCGCTCTTGAGGACGTCCTCGTCGAACGAGGCGTCGGTCACCGTCTTGAGGGCCACAGGGGGCCTCCTTCACGTCGTTCCGCGCTGGACAGCTCAGGCCTTCCCGGCCAGGCGGCCAGTCAACACCCGCCCGCGGGTCGCGTCCCGCCGGGACACGGAAAGCCGCGGCCGACCCCGCGACGCCGCTGTGGACGGCCCGCCGGCCGGTGCCCGCCCGCCGGCCGGTGCCCGCCCGCGGGCCCGACAGGCCCCTCCGGTGGGCCGCGCTGCCACCCCTGCCGGGTACGGGCGACCGGCATAGGCTGAGAGCAGCGCAGTCGCTCCTATGGCGGGAGGCGTCATGACATTCGTCCAGATCATCGACTGCAAGACCGACAGGGTCGACGAGATGAGCCGGCTGATGGACAGCTGGGTCGAGGCCACACAGGGTAAGCGCACGGCCACGCACTCGTTGATGGCGCGGGACCGTTCCGACTCCACCCACGTCCTGGAGATCGTGGAATTCCCCTCGTACGAGGAGGCGATGGAGAACTCGAAGCTGCCGGAGACCGACCGGATCTTCCGGGAGATGGTGGCCCTGTGCGACGGGGAGCCCACCTTCACGGACCTGGACGTCGTCCGGGACGAGCAGCTCAACAAGCTCGTCGTCCGGAGCTTCGTGGACGAGGTGATCAACAAGGGTGACATCGGGGCGGCCGACCGGCTGTGCACCGCGGACTACCGCGAGCACGACCCGTCCCAGCCCTCGTACGACGTGGACCTGGCCACCGCCAAGGAGGCGAACCGGGAGATCATGGAGGCGTTCCGGCCGACGTGCACCATCGAGGGGCTCGTCGCCGAGGGCGACACCGTCTGTCTGCGGATGTCCTTCAAGGGCCGTCACGTCGGCCCCTACCAGGGCGTCGAACCCACGGGCCGGGACGTCACCGGCACGGGTCACGCGACCTTCCGCTGCCGCGGCGGGAAGATCGCGGAGAGCTGGTGGAACGTCGACGACATGGGCGTCATGCGGCAGTTGGGCGTCGTGGAGGGCTAGCCACCGCCGTCGCCCCGCACGGGTCGCACGGGCCGTCGCCCAGCACGGACCGCCGGGCCGCCCATGCCGCCGGGACCGCCGGGCCGCCCATGCCGCCGGGGCCGCCGGGCCGCCACGCTCGGCCCCGCCGGGGCCGAGCGTGGCGGAGGACCGACCAGGGGCCGGGACCCAGGGACGCACGGTGTGCCGAGCGCCTTTCGGGCCCCGGCCCCGACACGTGTCAGGCGCGGACGAGTTCGGCGGCCCCGAAGGACACGTCGAACCGGTCGCACCAGATGCTGACGCTCGTGTACGCCGGCACGTCGACGTCCGCCGGCAGCACGTAGTTCTGGTCACCCTTGTTGCCCTTGAGCTTCCCCAGGCTGACGTACTTCCCGTCATCGAAGACGCCCCATCCGGCCTTGCCCTCCTTCACCGGCGCGTCCGTCAGCCAGACCCGCAGGTCGGGGCCGTTGCTGGTGTCGAGGCCCTCCAGACGCAGGGCGTGCGTCCCGTCCTCGAGGCGCAGGAGCTTCACCGCGCCGGTCGTCGTGTGCTCGTGGCTGATGAACGTGCCCTGTGCCAGGGTCGTGGGCCCGCTCGGTGAGGGCGCCGTCGACACCCCCGCCGACGGGGCGTGCGACGGCCGCGGAGCCGCCGGCACGGTCGAGGGAAGCCCCTCGGTCACCGTCTCGTCCACCCAGAGCGCCCAGGGCTTGAACCACACCAGACCGCTCACGAGCACCACCGCGAAGGCGATCCCCGCCCCCACCCACAGCTGCTTCCTGCCACCCCGCCCCACGGTGCGTCCCTTTCCTCGGTGCCGGCCTTCCCCGCACATTCAACGCGGTCGCCGGGCGGGTGAGAAGCCGTAGGCCGACGAATCCCCGCACGTACGCACCGGCGCGACGGGACGGCGGCCGCACGGCGCCCATCCGCCGTCCACGCACCACCCGCCCGCGCACCCCCCACGCACCACCCGCGAGCCGTCTCCGTACCATCGGCCCACCGCCCCGGGCGGCCCACCCGCCGGCCGCGCGGCGCGCGGTCCGGCCGAGCCCCGCCCGACGGTCCCGCCCCTCAGACCACGATCGCGTGCAGCGCCGCGGGCAGGGCCGCCGGACGGGGGGACGGGGGGTCTGCCGCCGCGGCGTGCGGCGCGTACTCACTCCACGCCCGCGCCAGTCTGCCCACCGCCTCCGACAGGACGTCCGGAGGCAGCAGGAAGTGCAGCCGCAGCCGGCGCGTGCTGCCGCCCAGCGCGTCCATCGTGACACCCGGCAGCACCGCCACCCCGTGCCGGAGCGCGACCTGCGCGAAGGCGACGCCGTCGCCGTGGGGGAGGCGCACCCAGAGCGTCTGGCCGCCCTCGGCCGGCGGACAGCTCCACGACGGGAGCAGCCGCGCCAGCTCGGCCCGCAGGTGGTCGTGGCCGGCGCGCAGCGCCCGCACGCGGGCCGCCACGATCGGCGCGAAGCCGCCCAGCATCTGCGCGGCCACCCGCTGCGCCGGCACGTCGGACCCGAGGTCGTGGATGGCCTTGAGCCGGGCCAGCCGGGCGATCAGCGGTGCCGGGCCGCGCACCCAGCCGATCCGCAGCCCGCCCCACACCACCTTGCTCAGCGAGCCGACCCCGATCACCTCTCCGTAGGAGGAGAGCGACGGCGGCGGCGTGCCCGGCGCGAACGCGAGGTCGGTCAGCACCTCGTCGTCCACCAGCGGCACCCCGAGCCCGTTCGCCGCCTCGACGAGCCGACGGCCGGCCAACGGCGGCAGCAGGGACCCGGTCGGGTTCTGGAACCGGGGCACCACGTACGCGAACGCGGGTCGATGACGCTCCATCACCGCGACCGCGCCCGCCACGTCGACCCCGTCCGGCCCCACCGCCACCGGGTGCAGGACGGCGGCCGCCTCCCGGAACAGGTCCAGCGCCCCCGGGTACGTCGGCGCCTCGACCAGCACCCCGTCCCCGGGCGCCACCAGCATCCGGACCAGCAGCGAAAGTCCCTGCTGGGCGCCCGTGGTGACCAGGACCTGTTCCGGCCCGGTCGGTACGCCCCGCGCCCGGTACCGCTCCGCGACCGCCTCCCGCAACACCGGCAGGCCCGCCGGGTGGTAGCCCAGGTCGCCCGGCGGGAGCGTCACCGTCCGGTACGCCTCCGCCAGTTCGGGCGGTGGGTCCAGCGGGGCCGCGCAGCTCATCAGGATCACGTCGTCGGGCGCCTCCAGCAGATGCAGGAACAGCGGGTTCGACGTCTCGCGCACACGGGGCCCGGGCGGGAGCGCGGCGGACGCGACACGCGTCCCACTGCCCTGCCTCCGTACGAGCCGCCCCTCCTGACGGAGCGTGTCGTACGCCGCCACGACCGTCGTCCGGCCCACCGCCAGGGCCCCGGCGAGCCGCCGGTCGGGCGGCAGCAGGGCACCCGGGACCAGCACTCCCTCATCGATCAACTGCCGGAAACGGGCGGCGAGGAGCAGGTACAGCGGGCCCCGCCCGGCCGACCAGCGGCCGAGCCGGGCGACGAGTTCGTCGAGGGGGAGGGGGATTGGCTTCATCGCCGGACCAATCTGCCGGGATTGGTCCTGTGACCGCAAGCGGATCGCCCGTTCACTGGGTCCCATGAACGACGACACGACCGCCCTCCGTCCCGAGACGCTCGCCGTCCACCCTCCCCGGGTGCCCATCACCGGCAGCACGCCCCTGGGTGTCCCGCTGCACCAGGGGCACATCTTCGCCTTCGACAGCGCCGACGCGATGGCCGACGCCTTCCACTCGCCCGACACCTTCGTCTACAGCCGCCTCGGCAACCCGACGGTCCGCGCCCTGGAGGACGCCGTCGCCCGCCTCGAAGGCGGAGTCGCGGCCCTCTCCTACGCCTCCGGCATGGGCGCCATCAACGGCCTCCTGCTCGGGCTCCTCGCCGCCGGGGACCACGTCGTCGCGCAGCGCTGCCTCTACGGCGGCACGTACGCGGTCCTCACCGACCTCGCCGAGCGCTGGGGCGTCGAGGTGACGTACGTCTCCGGGACCGACCCGGAGGAGGTCCGGCGGGCGCTGCGGCCGAAGACGCGGCTGCTGTACCTGGAGACCATCGCCAACCCCACCACCCGGGTCTCCGACCTGCCCGCCCTGATCGCCGTGGCCACCGAGGCGGGAATCCCCAGCGCCGTCGACAACACCTTCGCCTCGCCGCTGCTGTGCCGGCCGATCGAGTACGGCGCCGACGTCGTCATCCACTCCGCGACCAAGTACCTCGCCGGGCACGCGGATGTCCTCGGCGGGATCGCCGTCTTCGCGGACCCCGGGCTGTACGGCCGCATCCGCCACCACGCGGTCGACCAGGGCGCCGTCACCGACCCCTTCGCGGCCTGGCTGACCCTGCGCGGCCTGCAGACGATGCCGCTGCGGATCGAGCGGCAGAGCGCGAGCGCCGTCGACCTGGCCGGCCGGCTCGCCGCACACCCGGCGGTGGCGGCCGTACGCCACCCGGCACTCCCCGGGCACCCCGATCACGCCGTGGCGCGGCGGCTGCTGCCCCGGGGCGGGGGCGGGGTCGTCTCCTTCGACCTGGCGGGCGGACGCGCGGCGGGCCGCGCCTTCATCGAGGGGGTTCGCCTGGCCGCCCTGACCGCGTCGCTCGGCGACGTGAAGACCCTGGTCATGCACCCGGCCTCCACCTCGCACCGCCGGCTCGACGCGGCGGCCCTCGACGCGGCGGGCATCGGCCCGGGCACGGTACGGATGTCCGTCGGCATCGAGCACGTCGAGGACCTGTGGGCCGACCTGGAGCAGGCGCTGGCGAAGGCCTCGGCCCGAAACCCGGGCCCGTCGGCCTGAGAGACAGCTCGCCGGTCAGGTCGGCGAGCCGCCCCTCGGACCGGGCCGCGCACACCAGAGCGGCGCCTGCGCGGGGCGCCGCCTCCCGGATGGGTCAGGGGCGCGGGCGGGTGGCGGTGTCGAGGTAGAAGGCGTCGATGCTCTGGACGGCCCGCTCGAACTCCTCCAGGTTGACCGGCTTGGTCACGTAGGCGTTGGCGTGGCTGCTGTAGGCGTCGGTCACGTCGTCCGGGGCGGTGGACGTGGTGAGCACGACCACGGGGATCGTCTGCAGGTCCTCGTCCGTCTTCAGCACCTTCAGCAGCTCGCGGCCGTTCATCCGGGGCATGTTGAGGTCCAGGACGATGAGGTCGGGCCGCGCGGTGTCCGACGCGCGCAGGTGCTCCAGCGCGGCGACCCCGTCGGTGACCCGGACCAGGTTGCGGGCGCCGCGCTCGGAGAGGGCCTCCTCGATGAGCATGGCGTCGGCGACGTCGTCCTCGACCAGCAGGACGTCGAAGGGGCGGGCGGGGCTGGTCATCGTCGGAAGCTCCGTTGGTTTCTCGTGGGAGTGGTGGTAGATCCCCGGCCAGCGGCGCCGGGCGCCCTGGCGGGTCAGACCGCAGGCGGCACCGAGCTGCGGATAGCCGGCCCCCGCGCGCGCGGCGGCCACGGCCGCCTCCCGCTGGAGCCGCTCGGTGGCCTGCTGGAGGTGGTCCAGCACGTGGAGCATGGCCAGGGCCCGCGTCGGATCGTCCGGTGCCGGGTGCGAGGAGGCTTCCAGCAGCTGGTGGGCGAGGCGCTGCGCGAGTGCGCCGACCGCCGCCTCCGCGAGGCCGGCCGTCTCCTGCGGAGTGGTCCGCATGTGGAAGTTTTTGCCTGGCACACCTGGCACTCTAGGCCCCGGGACAGCCGTGCGACAACAAACGTTGTCGCCGATTAAGGTGGGCTGGCCGTACCCCACGCAGCGGCTGTCACAGCGAGGAGCCCAGAGGATGACCAGCGAAGAGAAGCAACCGCGTACGCGAGGGCTCTCCACATGGACGACCCGGCGGTGGCTTCGTGTGGGGGCGGCCGTGTCCCTGGTGGTCCTGGCGCTGCTCGGGACGGCGGGGGGGTGGGTCCTGTCACGGACGCAGGCGCTCAGCACGGACCTCGTCGACGTGCGGTCCCCCGCGCTGACCACCGCGATCCGCCTGGAATCGGCCATCCTCAACCAGGAGACCGGCATCCGCGGCTACGGACTCACCGGCACTCCGGAGTTCATAGCCCCGTACGAGCAGGGCCTCACCGAGCAGCGGGCGAGCGCCGCCGACCTGGCCGGGCTGCTGCGCGGCGACCGGGCCGCCCTCGCCGACCTCGAGGCCGTGCAGGACCGTGTGGCGAGGTGGCAGGAGATGATCGCCCGCCCGGTCGCCGCCACGCCGCCCGGCACGCCCTCGCCGCTCGCCGCCGCGCGCGCGGCGGACGGCAAGGCGGCCTTCGACGCCGTACGGGTCGCCCTGAGCGGTCAGCAGGAGCGCCTGCGCGCGGACCTCGACCGGGCGAGGGACGACCTGACGGCCACGATAGCCCTGCGCAACTGGGTGTTCAGCGCCATCGCGGTCCTGATCGTCGTCCTCACCGCCTTCGTCTTCGAAGGGCTGCGCCGCGGCATCAACCAGCCGCTGGAGCAGCTCGGCACGGACGCCCGCACCATCGCCGGGGGTGACTTCGACCACCCCATCACCCCGACCGGCCCGGCCGACCTGCGGCATCTCAGCGGTGAGATCGACTTCATGCGCAGGCGCCTGGTGCGTGAGCTGGCCTTCAGTGAGGAGGCGCGTCTGCGCCTCGACGCGCAGGCCGCGGACCTGCAGCGGTCCAACGCCGAACTGGAGCAGTTCGCGTACGTCGCCTCCCACGACCTGCAGGAGCCGCTGCGGAAGGTGTCCAGCTTCACCCAGCTCCTCCAGCGGCGCTACGGGGGGCAGCTGGACGCGCGGGCCGACCAGTACATCGACTTCGCGGTCGACGGCGCGAACCGCATGCAGACGCTCATCAACGACCTGCTCGACTTCTCCCGCGTCGGCCGCCTGCACAACGCCCACGAGGAGGTCGACCTGGACGAGGTCCTGGAGCGGACCCTGTCCTCGCTGAGCGTCGGCATCGAGGAGTCCGGGGCGCTGGTCACCCACGAACCGCTGCCGTCCCTGGTCGCCGACCCCACCCAGATGGGCATGCTCTGGCAGAACCTGATCGGCAACGCCGTCAAGTTCCGCCGCCCGGACCAGGCGCCGGAGATCCACGTCACAGCCGCCCGGGAAGGCGACCTGTGGCGCTTCACGGTCACGGACAACGGCATCGGCATCGCACCGGAGTACGCCGACAAGGTCTTCGTGATCTTCCAGCGGCTGCACACCAAGGACACCTACTCCGGCAGCGGTATCGGCCTCGCGATGTGCAAGAAGATCGTCGAGTTCCACGGCGGCACCATCGCGGTCGACACGACGTACCGGGACGGCGCGCGCATCACCTTCACCCTGGCACCCCGGCCGCCGGAGAACCCCGGCCCGTCCACCCTGCCGGAGGCCAGCCGCTCCGGCCCGGAGCAGGCATGATGACCCCAGCGATGACCGCCGGTCCCGACGCGGCCTCCGGCGGGACGACGTACCGCATCCTCCTCATCGAGGACGACGAGGGCGACGCCCTGCTCGTCGAGGAGCTCCTCCACGACACGGGGCTGCGGTTCGAACTGACCACGAGGGCCACGCTCGCCGAGGCCCGCAGCCGGCTGGCCGCCGGCGCGCCGATCGACTGCATCCTCCTCGACCTGCACCTGCCCGACGTGTCCGGCATCGACGCGGTCGCCGCCGTCCGCGCCATGGCCCCGCACACCGCGGTCATCGTGCTGACCGGGCTGTCCGAGGCCCAGGCCGGCACCGACGCCATGGCCGCGGGCGCCCAG
The DNA here is from genome assembly GCF_024600715.1 of Streptomyces changanensis. Taxonomy (NCBI): domain Bacteria; kingdom Bacillati; phylum Actinomycetota; class Actinomycetes; order Kitasatosporales; family Streptomycetaceae; genus Streptomyces; species Streptomyces changanensis. Next base: position 139,752 of record NZ_CP102332.1, on the reverse strand, counting down.
GACTTCCTCGTCAAGGGGAAGGTCGAAGCGGACCTGCTGCACCGGACGGTGCGGTACGCCGTCTACCGCAGCAAGACGGAACGCGCGAGCGCCGAGGCCCAGGCCGCGCGGCTGCGGGCCGAGGAGAACGCCCGCCTGGAGCGCGGCCTGCTGCCCCAGCCGATCCTCGACACCTCCACGGTGCGGGTGACCTCCCGCTACCTGCCGGGCGCCGCCATGGCCCTGCTCGGCGGGGACTTCCTCGACGTGGTGGAGGGTGACGACGGGCTGCTCCACGCCGTCGTCGGCGACGTCAGCGGGCACGGCCCCGACGCCGCGGCACTCGGCGTCTGCCTGCGCATCGCCTGGCGCTCCCTCGTCCTCGGCGGACACCGCGGCGACGACCTGCTGCACCTGATGGAACGCATCCTGATCGCCGAGCGCGGCGGCCGGCACATGTTCGCCACCTGCACCCTCCTCACCCTCGACCAGGGCGCCGGCACCGCGACGCTCCACCTCGCCGGCCACCACGAACCCCTCCTCACCACCGACGAGGGGACCCAGGAGGTGGCCGCGGCGCACGGCATCGCCCTCGGCATCCTCCCCGGTCTGCGGAGCTGGCCGCCCACGGTGGTCGCCCTCCCGCCCACCGGGGCTCTGACCCTCTACACCGACGGCCTGACCGAAGGGCACAACGGGGCGTCGAGCGAACGGCTCGGCGTCGAAGGGCTGCTCACGCTGATCGAGGACCTGCCGCCGACGGATCCGGCCGTTCACGTCGACCTCCTCATCGAGCGGACCCACAAGCTCAACGCCGGACGTCACTCCGACGACCTCGCCGTGCTCCGGCTCGACTGGGGCGACCGCCCCGCCCGCCCGTAGCCGAGGGGGATCCGGGCGAGCGGGGCGCGCGGAGCCGGTGTGCGGCCGTCACCGCTCGTGCCCGGCGTGGTGGTGCCCTTCGCCTCGCGCCTCGTGCCTTTTGCCGATGGTTCCGAGGCCGACCCAGGTGACGAAGAGGGCGACGGCAGCCGCGTACCCGAGGGGCGAATCCGTGAACCCCAGCCCCATGAGCACCACCATCAGCACCATGAACCAGGGGCCCGACGAGGTGGCCCTGTCGATGCGCAGGATCAGGCACAGCCGGCACGACACCCGGGCGGGGGGCTGAATCACGAAACGTCCTCTTCCTACGGAAGCCCGGGCGCGGGCGGCGGGGCCGGGCGGTACTTGCGTACCCATCATCGGCCGACGCCGACGCCCGCTGCCCTCCGGGGGTCGTGACGACGGCTCACTCCCCCCTGGTCGCAGCGGCGTTGTCAGTGGTGGCGGCTAGCGTCCGGGGTGTTGGAAGGGCTGTTTCCCGACAGGAGTGGACGATGACGGAGAACCGTGTGGGGCCCGCGCTCAGGGTGGTGCTGACCGATGTCAACGAGCGTGTGGTCGAGGCGTGGCGGGCGGCCTTCGCCGACACTCCCGGCATCGAGATCCGCCGGGGCTCGATCCTCGCCGAGAACGTCGACGCGTGGGTCACGCCGACCAACTCCCGGGGTCGGATGGACGGCGGGGTCGACGCCGCCATCAAGCGGCACCTCGGAGCCGGCATCCAGCTGCGGGTGCAGCGGGCGATCCGCGACCGGTTCGCCGGGAGCCTCCCGGTGGGCAGCGCGGTCTGCGTCCCGTCGGGCGCGGCCGTCCCGCGGTACCTGATATCGACGCCGACCATGGTCCGGTCCTCCCAGAACGTGCGGGACACGCTGAACGTGGCGCTGGCGTGCGCCGCCGCCTTCCAGGCCGTCCACCGGCAGAACCGACTGGTGCCGGGCAGCGTCCGTTCGGTGGCGCTGGTCGGGATGGGCGCGCAGACCGGCCGGGTGCCGGCCCGGGTCTGCGCCGACTTGATGTGGACCGGCTACACGCTCTTCCACGACCACTGGTTCGAGGACGACGACGAGCTGCGCGCCACGATCACCGCCCAGCTCGACGGCATCGAGAACGCCCAGGTGGGGGAGCGGGTGCGCATCGTGCCGCCCAAAGGGCGTCCCTTTCGCCCCTGACCCCGTCCACCCCGCCGGCCCCCCGGCCGGTGGGCCCGCCGACCACGTCCACCCCCCAGGTACGACGACCGGGAGCCCCACCCCCATGAGTGACGCCACCACCCCGGCCCAGCCCGACGCCGACGACCCGCTGGGTCTCACCGACCTCTTCAAGGGCGGGGGTGAGCCCTGGCTCCCGCTGCTCAAGCCCGTCATCGAGGCGCAGCCGGACGCGGCCGGGTTCATCGGCCAGGGCCGGAGCCCGGAGGTCGTCCCCGTCCGGGAACTGACCTTCCAGGCCCTCAAGCCGCACCCTCCGCACAAGTGGAAGGTGGTCGTCTTCGGGCAGAACCCGTATCCGCGGCCGGAGAGCGCCACCGGCATAGCGATGTTCGACAACACCTTCAACGACTGGAAGGACAGCCAGTTCGGCAGGGTCGTCAGCATCCGCTGCCTCATCAAGGCGGCCGCCATGTGGAAGTACGGCATCGCCCGGAAGACCCCCATCGCGGACGTGCGGGCCCTGCTGAAGGAGCGGGAGACGGTCCAGCCGCCGGAGTGGTTCCAGGCGATGCTCACGCAGGGCGTGCTCCTGCTGAACGCGTCGCTCACCGCCAGTGGCGACGGCGCGATGGGAGCCGACCGGCACACCGCGTTCTGGCGGCCCGTCGCCGAACGGATCGTCGAGGAGATCCTCAAGGCCAAGCAGGACGCCGACGAGGAGGACCGCGGCGTCGTCTTCGCCTGGTGGGGGGCGCACGCGCGCAGCCTGAAGAGGATCGTCCTGCGGCTGCAGAAGAAGTACCCGGACGTCGAGGTCCGGCACATCGACCACGCCAACCCCGCGGCCCAGGGCGACCTCTTCTGCGAGGGCGACCACTTCGCCACGGTCAACGCGGCCCTCGCGTCGCTGGGCGCCGAGGAGATCGACTGGCTGCCGAGCAAGGGGTGGGACGAGGCGGCGGTCGACGCGGGCGGTACGGACGGCGACGTCGCGGCCCGCATGGGTGCCTTCATCGCCTCGACGATGGAGCTGCACCAGCTGTATCTGGAGCGGCTCACCAGCGTCAAGGACGAGGGACTCGTCCTCCCGGCGATCACCGGGGTGTTCGACACCCCGCTGATGGACTTCCGGGACGCCGTCGCCCCGGTCGCCGGCGTGCTGCCCGGGCTGGGCCGGCACATCGACCGGTCCGGGGAGTTCGGCAGGCGGCGCGCGGACGAGACGGCCGGCGGCCTGTCCGCGCACGCGATCGCCGCGCTCCACCTGTACACCTGCGAGTCGGCCTTCTACCGGGAGATCAACGCCGTCCTGCGCTCCCCGGACCGGACCAAGGTCGTGCCGTACCTGCCGTACCTGCGGCTGCTGTTCTCCGCGGTCTCGGGGCTGCCCGCCCACACCCGGCCCCTGTGGCGCGGCGTGTCGCTGGACCTGCGGGCGCAGTACCCGGTCGGGCGGACGGTGACCTGGTGGGGCGTCTCCTCGTGCACCTCCGAGCTCGGCGTGGCCCGATCCTTCCTGGGCAACCGCGGCAAGCGGACGCTCTTCGAGGTCACACCCGCGCACGCGGTCGGTATCCGGAGCTTCTCCGCCTTCACCGGGGAGGAGGAGTACATCCTCGCGCCGGGCACCCAGCTGCGGGTGACGGACGTGACGGCGGAGCGCGGCGGCCTGTGCACGGTCAGGCTGGCTGAAGTGGACGCCGCCCCCCTCGTCTCCTGACGGCCCGCGCACGACCGGGACGGGGGCTTGCCTCTTCCTTGGACCTTCTGTCCAGACTTGGATAGCCTGTCCAAGTCGTCGGCGCCCGGTCGACGCGGAAGGAGGGCAGCCGTGCCGCAGCAGGACTCCCCGGGGACCAGTCCGCACCTCGTCGACGTACGCTCCGGCCGTACCTACGCGCTGGACCCGCTGCGGTGGCGCGGCGACGACGGCGCGCCGCTGACAGTGTCGCCACTGCCCGGCCTCACCCCCTCCGGCGTCGACACCGGCACCCGCTCGCTCTGGCGGTACCGGGCCGCGCTGCCCGACGTCTGCGGGGAGCGGCCTGTCAGCCTCGGCGAGGGCCGCACCCCGCTCGTCGAGGGGACGTGGGACGGCGAGCGGGTCCTGTTCAAGCTGGAGTGGTTCAGCCCCACCGGCAGCTTCAAGGACCGGGGCAGCAGCGTCATGGTCTCCGCGCTGGCCGCGAGCGGGGTGCGGGAGGTCGTCGAGGACAGCTCGGGCAACGGCGGGTCGTCCGTCGCCGCCTACGGTGCCGCCGCCGGGATCGGCGTCACCATCCTCGTCCCCGAGGGCACGTCACCGGCGAAGGTCCTGCAGACCCGGGCGTACGGCGCCGCCGTCGACACGGTGCCGGGCGGTCGCGACGAGACCGCAGCCGAGGCCCTGCGCCGGTCGGCCGACACCTGCTACGCCGGGCACAACTGGCACCCGTTTTTCCTGCAGGGCACCAAGACCCTCGCCTACGAACTCTGGGAGGACCTCGGCTTCCGGGCCCCCGACGCCGTGGTCACGGTCGCGGGGGCCGGCAGCATCGTCCTCGGCTGCGACCTCGGCTTCTCCGAGTTGCTCGCCACCGGGCAGATCCCCCGGCTGCCCCGGCTGCTCGTGGCGCAGCCCGCCGCCTGCGCCCCGCTGCACGCGGCGTTCCAGGGTCTGCCGGCGCCCGCCTTCGGGCCGACGGTCGCCGAGGGCACGGCGATCCGGGAGCCGGTGCGGCAGCCGGAGGTGGTCGACGCGATCCGCCGCTCGGGCGGGGACACCGTCGCGCTGTCCGAGGAGGCCATCATGGCCGCCGCCCGGCGCCTGGCGGCGTCGGGTCTGTACGCGGAGCCCACCAGCGCGACCGCCGCGGCGGCGGTGACGCTGTTCCGCGAGCGGGGGGCGATCCGGGACGGCGAGACGACGGTGGTCGTGCTGACCGGCTCGGGGCTCAAGGCCCCCGCCGCGACGGACCGCCTGCTGTCGGCGGCCGGCACGGGGAAGGGAACCGGCGGCAGTACCGGAACCGGCGACGGCAGCGGAGCCGGGGCCCCGGCCGGGGACGGTGCCGCATGACGGCCGGGCCGGGCGACTCCGGGCCCGCGCCGGAGCGCGCCACCTCCCACCCCGCCCCGCCGATGAGCGAGGACGACCTGCTGCTGCGCGAGGCCGAGAAGATCGTCACCGCGCTGGGCGCCATGTTCCCCGGACTGTGCGAGGTGGTGCTGCACGACCTGCGCGACCCGCGGCACGCCGTGCGCGCCATCGAGAACAACCTCTCCGGCCGGCAGGTCGGCGCCGGGGCCACCGAGCTCGGTCTCGCCCGCATCGAGGACCCGGACTACCCGGGCATCCTGCAGAACTACCCCAACAGCTTCCCCGACGGCCGACCCGCCAAGAGCACGTCGATCGGGCTCAAGAACAGCCGGGGCGAGTACGTGGCGGCCATCTGCCTCAACCTCGACGTGTCCCTCCTCGGCACCGCGGCCCGGACCCTGGCCAACCTGGTGCGCACCGACCCGTCGGACGAGCCGGTGGAGGAGACACTGCGGGCACAGACGGTGGACGAACTTCGCGCGGTGGTCGAGGAGTTCGCCGCCGCGCGGGGGAGTACGCCGCGCGGACTGGACACGGCCGCCCGGCGCGAGCTCGTCCGCGCGCTCAAGGACCGCGGGTACCTGAGGGTGAAGCACTCCGTCCAGGCCCTTGCTGATCTCCTCGGCATCTCCCGCGCCACCGTGTACAACTACCTGCGCTGACCGCCGCCCGGCGACCCCCCGCCGTGTTTGTGGCCCTTCTCCTCCTTCGGCGGCTTGACCTTGGCCGGCTTCGCGTCCGTCTCGTCACGCCCAGGACCCCCCGCCGCGTTGCCCCGGGCATTGCCCTGCCCGTCCCGGTAGGTGGCCGGAGCCCCTTCGGCGTCGGCGTCGGTGCCGGTCTCGGGACGCTCGTCGGCCGTCGGGCCGGTCCGGCCGGCCGCCGTGTCGGAGGTGTCGGTGGGGGAGCTCGTGAGCGGGCCCGGGTCGGAAGCCGGTACGGCGGGGGAGGGGGGCGACGGGTCGGGGTGGTCCACCGAGGCCGACGGCGGGTCCGTCACGGCCACTCGGGGTGGGGGCACCGCGCCCTCGCCCTCGACGGGACGTCCGTCGATCGATCCGGTCAGGGTGACGCCGAACACGGCCAGTGCCGCACCCGCCGTCAGCAGGGCCCGGCCGGTACGGAACGACGGAGCGGGCGCCGGGACAGCCGGCTCCGGGGCGGCCCGGCCGTCGCCCGGTGCCGCCGCGTCCACCGCACCGGCGCCACCGGTGCGCGCGTCGGTGTCCTGCGAGTGCAGCGTGTCGTCCGCGGGATCGTGGTCGTCGCCCGGCGGGCGGGCGCCCGGGAGGGGCAGCGCCGGGCGCGCGTCCGGCACCGCGGCCAGCGCCCTGGAGCAGGCGTCGGCGTCCGGCCGGCTGTTCTCGTCCGGATCCGTCATGGCCTCCAGCAGCGCGACGAGGTCACGCGGGAGGTCCGCGGGGATGACGGGGGGCCGGTGCAGCCGCGCGATCGCGGCTTCCATCGGAGCGCCCGCGTACTCCAGTTCGCCCTTCAGGGACTCCAGGAGGACCAGACCGAGGCTGTACACGTCCGCGGCCGGCCCGGCTCCCTGGCCCAGCACCTGCTCGGGCGCCATGTACGCGGCCGTGCCCACGAGTGTGCCGGTGCTGGTGTGGGCGGTGGTGTCGAGCAGCCGGGAGATGCCGAAGTCGGTGAGGTGCGGGGCGCCCGCCCCGTCCAGGAGTATGTTCGACGGCTTGACGTCGCGGTGCACGACACCGGCCGCGTGGACGTGGGCCAGGACCGAGGCCAGTGCGGCACCGGTCCGGCCGGCCTCGCCGGGCGTCAGGGGGGCCGTGGCGATGCGCCGGCGCAACGTCGTCCCCTTGATGAGCTGCATCACCAGGTACGGCTGCCCGTCCTCCTGGCCGGAGTCGTACACGGTGACCAGCCCGGGGTGCTCCAGCCGGGCCAGCAAGCGGCCCTCGTGGTCGAAGCGCTCCTCCGTCTGGACCGCGCTCTCCGGTCGGAAGACCTTCACCGCGATCGGCCGTCGCAGGCGCAGGTCCAGCCCCTCGTACACGTCAGCCGCACCGCCGCGCCCGAGCAGGTCGTCGAGCCGGTAGCGGCCGGCGACCACATGGGCCGTGAGCCGGAGATCCGGTCGGATGGACCACGGGCGGACCTTCATCTGTGCTCCCTGCGTGCGTTCCGCTGACACCTTCCCGTCCGCCCGCCCACGTACGTCCGTGCCGGGCCGTCGCCCGACCGCATGACTGCCGGACCGCGCCCGGCGCCGGACGGCAGGCCGCAGCCCGACCGTGTGCGAGCACGGACTACGCGTGCCCCCTCAGCGCCCGGCCATCCGTGCCGGGAGCGGAAAGTCCGGATCGGGGCCCGCGCGGAGGAGGCCCCGGTCCGGGGCATGACGGAAGGACGGAGGGGCGGTACCGGACGTACGACGGTCCGACGCCGGTCGAGGCGGGCGGCGCGGTTCAGGTGCCGGACACGGTACAGGCCGGGGCGGCCCTCCTGCCCCGGAGTCCCGTGAGGCGGTCGAGGTCGTCGCGCACCGACCGCCGCTCGTCCGGGGTCAGGGCGACCGCCTCGGCCCGGGCGAGCGCGCAGGACGCGGTCTCGTCGTCCCCGAGGCGTTCGGCGACGTCCGCGCGCCAGGAAGAGGAGCCGCAGGAGCCGCACGGGGGTGGGCCGCTCGTCCCGGAGGCGCAGCACCCGGTCGATGATCCTGGCGGCGCCCTCGGTTCGTCCCGGGAGTCCAAATGTGAAGAGTGTGCATGGGGGTTTGTGGTGTCGCCGCGGTCCGCAGAAGTGCCCCGGACGCGGTGGGGACGCGTGGACAACCCCGTCGTAGGCTTCGCCCAGCACGGAAACGGCGGCGGGGGGCGGGCACATGACGGCTGGTACGACACCGGGGTGGACTTCGGTCCTCGACGCGGTCGTGGTGTACGCGCAAGGCGCGGTCTGCCGGCGCCTGGCGCGCGGCGGCGTGCCGCAGGACGGCCGGGTGCGGGTGACGGGACTGCCGCGCACGCTGGACCCTGGTTCGCTGCGGGCCCGTGTCGTGGGCGCCTCCGGCGTGCGCGTCACCGAGGCCCGGGTGGCGGTCGAGGCGGAACCGTCCGACACCGAGACCGGCACTGGCATCGGTACCGACACCGGTTCAGAGGCCGGAACACCCGACGCCCTGCGGCGGGAGGTGGAGCGGCTGCGGGACGAGTGCGCGGCCACGCGGGGGCGCCGCGACCGGCAGCTGGGCCTGATCGGGGAGGTCGCCGCGCTGCGCCCGGTACCGCCGGTCCGCAGGCGTGACGACCCGCACCGGCGGACACCGGTCGACGCCTGGCTGGAGCTCGCCGACTTCGTCGACGAACGGCTGGCGGGGCTGCACGCCCGCCTCGCCGAACTGGAAGAGGACGTGCGCCGCGTCGAGCACGAGCTCGACATCGCCGCGGACCGACTCGGGCGCGCCTCCACCGACGCGCCGGCAGCGCACGTGGACACCACCGTCTCGGTGCTGCTGACCCTCACCCGCCCCACCGGCGCCGCCCCCGGCACCGACACCACCACGGCCGAGGTCGAGGTGGAGGTGGAGTACGGGGTGCCCGGCGCCGTCTGGGTGCCGACCTACCGCCTCGCCCACCGCCGGGGCGACACCGGTGGCCTCCTGCTGCTGCGGGCCGCGGTCGCCCAGCGCACGGGCGAGGACTGGACCGGCGTACGCGTGGCCCTGGCCACCGCCGACCTGCGGCGCGCCACCGACCTGCCGCGGCTCCGCTCGCTGCGTATCGGACGCCGTCAGCCCGCCCCCGCGCCCTCCGGTTGGCGCGTGCCGCCGGCGGGTCTCGGTGAACTGTTCGCCGGGTACGACGCCACGGGCCCGCGCCCCGCCACGACCGCCACCACCACGGCGGCAGGCGCGGCCACGGTGGCGTCGGCCGGAGCGGTCACGGCCACGGCGGGCGCGGCCGCCGGAGCGGGTCCCGCTCCCGCTCCCCGCGCCTCCGCGGCCGGTCCCGTACCCCCGCCGCCTCCGGCGCCGCTCGGCTACGGGGCGCCGCCCGCCGCGTTCGCGGTGCCCGGCGGCGCCCCGCCGCAACCCTTCGCCGGCGCCGCCTCCGCCCCCGCGGCACCGGTCCGGTCGCGACCGGACGGCAGGCCGCGCACGGGAGGCAGGGCGGCCCCTCCCGCGGGACCCTCCGCTCCCGCGGGGTCGGCCGCTCCCGGGCGGGCCGCGGCTCCACCCTCTCCGGCACCGGCGGGGCCGCCGCAGCCGAGCGGCGCCGAACTCGACTACGCCGCCCTCGTCCTGTGCGGCCCCGACGACCGGCGCAACCGTCGCGGCCGGCTGTTCCCCGACCCCACCCCCGACCCGGTGGCCGCCGAGTATCGCCGCCACGCCGAAGCGGTCGCCGCGTTGCCGCTCCCCGGGAACGCCGTGCGGCCCCGCGAGTCGGCGGGCTCCTTCGACCACCGCTACGACTGCACCGCCCGCGCCGACATCCCCTCGGACGGAACCTGGCACACCGTCACCGTCGGCGAGATCACGGTCGGCCTGCGCACCGAGTACCTGTGCGTGCCGTCCGTGGAGCCGACCGTGTACGCGACGCTGGTCCTCTCCAACGCCACCGACCAGGCCCTGCTGGCCGGCCCGGTCGACGTCACCGTCGACGACGAGTTCCTGCTCACCGCGGCCCTGCCCACGCTCGCCCCCGGCGGTGTCCGGCTTCTGGGGCTCGGCCCGGCCGAGGGCGTCCGGGTCACCCGCGGCGCCCACCTTCGCGAGTCGACCGCCGGCCTGCGCGGCACCACCACCGTGCTCGACCACCGAGTCCACGTCGAACTGGCCAACAGCCTGACGGGGCCCGTGACCGTCGAGGTCCGCGAACGGGTCCCCGTCACCTCCGAACCGGACGTCCGGATCGAGGAACGCGCCGATTGGAGCGTCCCCGACGACGGCACCGGGCCCGACCGCCACGCCCCGGGCACCCGCGTCTGGCGGGTGGACCTGCCCGCGGGCGGCACCGCCGCCCTCGAAGGCGGCTACGAGATCCGCATCCCGGCCGGCAAGGCCCTGGTCGGCGGCAACCGCAGGAGCTGACACACGCCATGACCACGTCCCCGGCCCCCGGACCGATCGCCCTCCCCGTCACCGCCGTCACCTGCCTGGAGGACCGCGCCCACGTCGAGCGCGCCGCCGCGCTCGACCTGCGGGCCGGGATCCAGCGGCTGCGCCTCGGACCGGTCAGCGCGCTGGCCGTCGACCGGACCCTGCACGCCGAGCTGACCGCCGACCAGCCCGCGTCCGTACTCGACGTGCGGATCGTCCGCGACTGGACGCCGCGCGGACCGGTGCCGTCCGCCGGCGACGACTCCGCCCTGCGCCACCGCGAACACGCCCTCGGCGAGGAGCGACGCGAGCTGGAGCGCCGGCGCGACCGTCTGCACGCCCGCCTCGACGCGCTCGGCCGGCTCGCCGCCGACCTGCTGCGGGACATCGGCGCCGGCGCCGGCGCCGGCGAGACCGACACGGCGCGCTGGACCCGCGAACTGGACCGGACGGACGGCGAACGGGCCTCGTACGCCGAGCGACTGCGCACCACCGACGCCCGGTTGACCGCACTCGACGCCGAACTCCACGCGGTCCGTCAGGCGATGGGCCGCACCGAGGAGGAGCCGGCCGAGCTGATCGGCCACATCGAACTGACCGTGGAGGCCACGGCCGCGGGACCGGCCGCGCTGCGCCTCACCCATCTCACCCCGTGTGCGTTGTGGCGGCCCGCCTACCGGGCCGTGCTCGACGGGGACGCCCTGACGCTGGAGACCGACGCGATGGTCTGGCAGCGCACCGGCGAGGACTGGTCCGATGTACGGCTGACGCTGTCGACGGCCCGCTCGGCCCTCGCCACCGACCCACCGTCGCTGGGCGAGGACCGGCTGACGCTCACGGACCGCTCCGCCGCGGATCGCCGCACGGTCGACGTCGAGCTCCGCGACGAGGAGGTCGGCGATCCGGGTCCGACCCCGGTGCTCGGCCTGCCGGGCGTCGACGACGGCGGCCGGACGCGGGTGCTCCACTCCCCGGAGCCGGTCTCCGTACGCGCGGACGGCCGTGCCCACCGGGTGCCGATCTCCTCCTTCACCGCGGCCGCGACCAGCGAGTACGCCTGCTCACCCGAACTGTCCCCGCTGGTCACCCGCGTGGTGCGGTGCGACAACCGGTCCGGGCACGCGCTCCTGGCCGGGCCCGTCGACCTGGTCCGCGGCAGCGGGTCCGGCGGCCGCGGCTCGCTGGACTTCACCGCGCCGGGCGCCCCCGTCGAACTGGCCTTCGGCAGCTGCGACGACCACCGCGTGGTCCGGCACACCGAGGAGTCCCGCGACACCGCCGGCCTGACCCAACGGATCGTGGTCACCCGCTCGGTGCGGCTGGACCTGTCCCGGTTCTCCGCCCCCGGCGAGCACGGCGACCGGGTCGTCGTCGTACGGGAGCGCATCCCCGTCTCCGAGGTGGCGGCAGTGGAGGTGCGGCTGCGGGGCGACGCCTGTTCCCCGCGCCCCGACGAGGTCGACGCCGACGGCATCGCACGATGGGACGTCACCCTCCCGCCGGGCGGACGCCGTACGGTCACCCTGGTGTACGAGCTGTCGGCGAGCGCCAAGGTCACCGGGCTCTGACCCGGACACCGGGCCGCTCGCGGCGCCGCTGCCCCGGTCCCGCCCGAGGGCTCGGGCGTCCGGCGGCCGGCGGCGGAGCGCTACCGCCGGCCGGCCGCGTGCGCGGCCCGTACGCCCCTCCCGGCGCGCCGCAGGACCCGGAGCGGCCGGCCCGGGCGCTGTACGTCGCGGGCCGCACCCGACCGGCCGTCAGAGGTGACCGCCGACCAGGGGCACGGTGGTGAGGCGGCGGCCGGTCGTGTAGTCACCGCGGGGCCGGGTGACCGGGCGGGCCGGGTGGTCGAAGGTGTGGCGCCGCCGACGGCGCCGGGCCGGGCGGGCCTTCGGCTGCCGCCGCGGCTCGGCCGCCGCCTGCGGCGGGGACGGCACGCCAGCGGCGGCACCGTCGTCCCACAACGCGTCCTGGCGCCACACCATGCGGATCGCGGTCTGCCCGTCGAGCCGCGCAGGGGGCGCTTCGGACAGTTTCCGCTCCGCGGCCCGAAGCCGCGCCACGGCTGATGACGTCACACGCACCCCTCCCACGGCGGTCCGACTCGAAGATCCGCCTTCCCCCCGTGCCGCCGCTGACGCCGGTCCGTACGCACCTCGCCGGGACGGCTCCGGCATGACGGTACCCCGGCTCCTCCGGTGCGGCGGACGGGCGGGGGCGGACCGCCCGCCGTCGTTCACCGGCACGCGACCGGCCGCGCGGTGGATCAGGGTGCGCGGGAGCCCTCGTACCCCAGTGCGGACCGGTGTGGACCGGGGTGTGGCGCCGACGTTGCCGAGGGGCGGGAGGAGGGGTGGCCCGGCCGACGGTTCCGGCGCCGACGACGGGCGGCATCGTCACAGCCTGTTGCATGAGCGCTGTTATATTAGCGCTGTGACGAATTCCGACCCCACGCTCCTCCCCGACCCCTGGCAGGCGCTGCACGAACTGCTGGCCGCCATGGACGCCGAGATCGAGCAGGTCTACCGAGAGCGCGGCATCGAGGGGGTACGGCCGCGGTTCGCCTATCCGCTGATCCGGCTCGCCCACACCGGACCGATGACCATCCGCCGGCTCGCGGAGTCCCTGGGGCGCTCCCACTCCGCGACCAGCCAGACGGTCGCCGCCCTGCGCAAGGAGGGCCTGGTCACCTCCGAACCCGGGCCCGACGCCCGCACCCGGCGCATCGACCTGACCGAGCGGGGCCGGTCGCTGGTGCCGTTCCTGGAGGCCGAGTGGCGCGCCACCCACGCCACGGTCACCGAGCTGGACGGGGAGATCCCTTACGCGCTGACCACCGCCGTCGGGGACCTGCGGCGGGCGCTGGAACGCCGGTCGATGCGGCAGCGGATCCTCGACCACCTCGTCGAGCCACCGCGATGAGGAAGCGCGTCCGGTTCCTCGACACCCGCCCGCTGCGGAGCAGCCGGGCCTTCCGCTCGCTGTGGATCGGCTCCGCAGCCTCCCAACTCGGCGGGCAGATCGCCCTGGTGGCGGTGCTGGCCCAGGTCTGGGACCTGACCGGCAGCCCGGTCGGCACGGGTGCCATCGGTCTCGCGACCGGTCTGCCGATGGTGGTGTTCGGGCTGCTCGGCGGCGCGTTGGCCGACGCCGTGGACCGCCGGGCGATCGTGCGGGCCACCACCGCCGGCCAAGTGCTGGCGGCCGCGGGGCTGTGCGCGCAGGCGCTGGCGGGCAACCGCGACGTACCGGTGCTGCTCGCCCTGGTCGCCCTGGGGGCCGCCTGCGGCGCACTCGGCGCCCCCGCCCGGCGCACCTTCCCGGTCCGGCTGCTGCCCGCCGACCAGGTCGCGGCCGGTCTCGCGCTGACCAACGTCTCCTTCCAGGTGGCGATGCTGGGCGGGCCCGCGCTGGCCGGACTGCTGATCGCCCGCTGGGACCTCCCCGCCGCCTACGCCGCGCAGGCCGTCACCAGCGTGGTCGCGCTGCTCTCGCTGATCCACCTCCCGGCCATGAGGCCCGAGGGCGCCGACACGGCGGGCGGCAGGCCCCGGCCGGAGCGCGGCGGCCTGCGGATCGCCCTGCGTCGGCCGACGCTGTGGGGCTCGTTGGCCACCGACCTGTCGGCGACGCTGCTCGCCATGCCGGTCGCGCTCTTCCCGCTGGTCAACGAGATGCGGTTCGACGGCGACCCGCGGACCCTCGGTCTGTTCCTCTCGGCCGTCGCGGTCGGGGGCATCACGGCCGGCCTCCTCTCCGGCACGGTGACGCGCCGGCGGCGCGTCGGCCTGGTGCAGCTGGCCGCGGCCGGCACCTGGGGGCTGGCGCTGGCCGGCTTCGGTCTGGCCGAGCCGTTGTGGGCGGCCCTCGGCTGCCTGGCCGTGGCCGGCGCCGCCGACACGGTGTCGGTGGTCACCCGAGGCGCCCTGGTGCAGTGGGAGACCCCGGACGCGTACCGGGGCCGGATCTCCTCCGTGGAACACGTGATCGGCGTCGCGGGCCCCGAACTCGGCAACTTCCGCGGCGGCCTGCTGGCGTCCGTCACCTCCGCCCCCTTCGCCCTGGTCACCGGCGGGCTGTCCGCCGCGCTGGCGGTCGCCGCCGTGGCCGCGGCCAACGCCCCTCTCCGCGCCTACCGCACCCCGTCCACCACCCACGGGCCGACTGTGCCCGAGGTCGCCGACGCGGCGGCGGCTCCCGAGGCTGCCGACGCGGCGACGGCCGCCCGCTAGCGACGGCCGCCCGTCAGGCGGCCGTGGGCGATCCCGCCGGCCTGCCCCGTACGCGTTCCCCTCGTGCACGGCCCGACCACGAACGCCGTGGACCGCGCCCGGCCGGGCGGGACGCCGGCCGACGCGGGCCCCGCGCGCGGTGCGCCGGCCGACGCGCCCTCGCCGGGGCGGGTTCAGCGCGGGATCCGGTCCCCGATCAGTGCGAGGTTCTGGATGGCCGCGAGACCGAACAGGGCCGTGGTGTTGGTGCTGATCGCCAGGTGCTCGTAGCCCGGTTCGAGGACGGCCGGGCCCTCCAGGGGTGTCTTCTCCCACGTCATGGCGGTGGTGTAGCCGTCGCTGTCCAGGAACTTCCGCCAGGCGCGCGCCGCCAGCCCGTCGTCGCGCAACTGGGCCGCCGCGTAGGCGTCCTGGCGCGAATGGCCCTGGAAGAGCAGCAGGTTCCCGAAGTGCGCACCGTACCGGGCCGCCTGTTCCGCCCTGGTCGCGTTGAAGTAGCGGCAGTAGTCCAGCCAGGCGTCCTTGAAGGCGGGCATGTCGATCAGGTCGATGAGTTCGGCGCACATCTCGACGAGCCCGAACATGGCCGACAGGTGGGAGACATTGACGACGGGTTGGGCCGGGACCGCGAAACGGCCGGTGTCGAGGTCGTACAGGCCCGTGCCCTGGACGAAGCCGTTGGGCTGGGCGCCGATGGTCTCCATGGTGGAACGCAGCCGAGCCTCCGCCTTGGCGGCCTTGGGCCCCCGCCGCTCCCACTCGGTGAGCCAGGCCGCCGCCAGACCGCTCCAGTCGGTGCCGAAGCCGATGGACAGGGCGTTGCGGTCCGGGGTGTAGGGCTCGGTACGGATCTTGCGGATCGGGTCGAGGACGAGGAACGTCTCGTCCGAGTCGACCAGGTCGTGCATGAGGTCCCCGACCCGCTCGTCGGCGGTGAGGAAGTAGTACGGGCGGCGGTAGACGGCGGTCGAGATCCGCTGCTGCTTGGCGCTGCACGCGAAGTGCTGCACGCCGTGCCGGGTGCCGAGCCCGGCCCACTTCCCGAGGTGGTACACGTCGACCTCGCCGGTGTGGCGGGTCATGGCCTCCGCGAACCGGAAGATCTCGCCGCGGCCCGATCGCAGGTAGGCGTACCAGAGCCAGAGGTCGGGCGAGAGCTCGGAGTTGTCCCAGGCGTAGCCCCCGACGTCGTACCGCCACTGGTGGCGGTCCTCGTCGTAGGTGTGCATGATGTCGCCGTAGTCCCAGAAGCCGTACCAGCGGCGCTGCTCGACCTGGTCCTTGTAGTACGTGAAGAGGAAGTCGAGCTGGTCCTCGATCCTCGCCTTCGCCGGTACCGAGCGGTCGACGGGCGCGAACAGCCCACCGAAGACGCCCGCGCGGGCGAGGTCGGCGGGGCCCGCCGCGAGCTGGGGCGGGGTGCGCACGGCGGCGGCCTGGGCGACGAGGACGTCGGCGCGCGGCGTCGCGGCGTTGGCCCAGAACATCAGCTCGCTGGTGCGGGCGATGCCGTACGGGGTGCCGAAACCGGGCTCGTGGTCCTCGTAGGTGATGTTGAGGCCTTCGAGCTGCTCCGGGTACGTGTCCTGCCCCATGCCGTCGTGGTAGAAGCGCAGGTCCATGGGCTGCGCCTCGGGGGACCAGAGCCAGAGGGTCACCTCCGCCGCCTCGCCGGCCGCCCCCCGTATGTCGAGCTGCGCGGGGTGCTTCTCCCAGAAGTCCCGCAACCCGAAGGACAGTCCGCCGCCGACCCCGCCGACGTACCCGAAGCCGCTCGCCCGGCCGCCGCCCCCGGCGGCGATCCAGCCGCGGCCGGGGCCGGTGCGCTTGCGGAGGGTGAAACCGTCGGGGGACAGCTGCGCGAGGGTGTAGTCGCCCCAGTGGGGGACGTACGCCAGCCGGCTGGTGACGCGCTGGTCCCAGGTGGCCGGGTCGGGCAGCCTCTCGCCCCTCACCTGCGCGGCGCGCACGGCGGCACCGGGGTCGCGGCGCAGACCGGTGATCCCCTGCACGGCCTCCGTGAGGAACCCCTCGCCCTCGCCCGCGATGCGGATGTGGCGGTCGTAGGCGGCGTCCCGCATGGGCACGGTGAAGCGGACGCCGAGGCCGCGGATGAAGTCCTCGTCCTGGTCGCCGTCGAAGGTGATGGTGTGGACCATGCGGAACGACTCGGCGCCCGCGTGGAAGTACAGCCGCACGCTGAACGGCAGCAGGCGGCGGCTCCCCTTGCGGTGCGTGCCGTCGATGCGTACCACCGCCCGCACGGGGCCGCGCTGTTCGACGGTCGCGCCGCTGATCTCGCCGTCGAACCGCTCCCACGTGACGCTGCCCTGGTCGCCGTCGTCCGGCTCGCCCTGGCGCAGCAGGACGAGGCGGCCGTCGGTGGCGATCCTCGTCCCGCCCCGGGTGACGGACTCGACGAGCCTGCGCCCGCCCTGGGGGACGACGGCCCTGATCGTGCCGGTGTCGACGGTGATCCTGCGGCCGGTCTCGGTGACGGTGACGCGGTGGGCGGAGGTGGCCGGGACCCCGGCGGCGAGGGTGAACCTCTCCGTCCCGGCCGCCTCGGGGCCGACCGCGTGGGCGGTCCACTTGAGGGAACCGTCGGGCCAGTAGGCGGTGGCCCAGGTCTGCACGGGGACGCCGCGGGCGCCGTCCGCGGTCGTCAGGGCGAACGTCTGACCCGCCGGGTGGGCGCCCTTGGGCCACGGGACGCCGAACGTGGAGCCGGGCGCGGCTCCGAGCCCGCCCTCCTCCAACCAGCCGACGCCCACCGGAGCGTCGCCGGCGGGGGTGGCGGCCGGCGAGGCCGCCCGGGCGGTGTCCCGACCGAGCGCCCAGCTGAACTGCGCGGCGGCGCCGGCGGCCGCGGCGGCCTTCAGGAGACCTCTGCGCGCGAGGGGAGTCATGGGTGTCCTTTCGTCGACATGACGCTCCGGAGGTACGGGTGTGCCACGGAACCGGGTGCCGTGGCGTGGGGGTGCGGTCGGGGTCGGGGCGCGGACGGGGGTGCGCCTGGTGGGCCGGGCCCCGCCGGGAACGGGCTCCGCCGGAGGAACGGGCCCTGACGAGAACGGCCCTCGCTGGGGAAGGCGCGCGGCGTGAACGGACTCCGCCGGTGTCAGGCCCCGCCGGGAGAGGGCCCCGGCGGTGGGAACGACCCCGCCCGTGCCCGGTCCCCTCCCGTGGCCGCTCCCCGGACGTCCGCCCGCCGCTCCAGCGCGAGGGCCGCTGCCGTGACGACGCCGAGCGCGGGCGCCGCCAGCGGCAGGGCGAACCATGCCGACGCCGCGACCACGGCGAACCCGCACACGAGCAGGGAGGAGCCCACCGGGTCGCGTACCGTCCGCCGGGCGGCGACGGCGGACAGCGCCCGCCAGGAGGCACCCGGACGCCACGCCACGGCCGCCCGCAGCCCCGCGACCGCGAGGGCGAGCAGCGCCAGCACCCCGACGGTGCCGGCGAAGACGCCGCCCGGCAGCCCGCCCGCCCGTACGACGGCCAGGTCCGCCGCCACCAGGGCGAGCGCCCCCCACCCGGCCAACCCGGCGAGCCACCCGCGCCGCGCCGCGGCCCGCAGGTCGGCGGCGTACTCCCGCAGCCCGCCGCGCTCGTGGGCGAGGTGGCGGCGCAGGTGAGCGGCTCCGGCGGCGACGGCCGCGGGCAGGGTGACGAGCGGCAGCGACGCGAGGGCGATCCACACGCCGGTGAGCAGGCACTCGGCGAAGACCCCGAAGCGCACCAGGCGCAGTGTCCGCACCGCTTCAGCCCTTCAGACCCGAGGTGGCCATGCCGTCGATCAGATAGCGCTGGAAGGCCAGGAAGAACAGCAGCACGGGCAGCAGGGCGACCAGCGACATGGCGATCATGCTGCCGTAGTTGGCGACGCCGTCCTGGTCCACGAACATCTTCAGACCGAGCGAGACCGTGTACTTCTCGGGTTCGTTGAGGTAGATCAGCGGGCCCATGAAGTCGTTCCACGCGTTGATGAAGGTGAAGATCGCGCTGGTGATCAGCGCGGGCCGGCACAGCGGCAGCACGATCGACCAGTAGATGCGCGCGTGCCCGCAGCCGTCCAGCCGGGCCGCCTCGTCCAGTTCCTTCGGCAGCCCCCGCATGAACTGCATCATCAGGAACACGAAGAAGGCGTCCGTCGCGAGGTACTTGCCGAGCAGCAGCGGCGTGTAGGTGTTGATCAGGCCCAGTTCCTGGAACAGCACGTACTGCGGGATGAGCAGCACGTGGTACGGCAGCAGCAGCGTGCCGATCATCAGCGCGAAGAGGACGCTCCGCCCGGCGAACCCGATCCGGGCGAAGGCGTAGGCGGCGAGCGAGCAGGAGACCAGCACCCCCACGACCGAACCGAGCGCCAGGACCAGGGAGTTGCCGAAGAAGGTGGAGACGGGGATGTCGGCGATGCCGTCGGCGAGACGCCGGTAGTTGTCGGTGAGGGGGTCGGCGGGGAACAGCTCCAGGCTGCCGACGATCTCGTCATTGGGCTTGAACGAGCCGCCGATCACCCACACCACGGGGTAGAGCACCACCGCGAGGACGGCGAGGGCCCCGAGGTGCCAGGCGAACGATCCGGCGCCCCGCCGGCGCGGGGACGTGACGACGCTCATCGGGCGGCCTCCTCGTAGTGCACCCAGCGCCGCTGGGACCAGAACAGCACCGCCGTCACCAGGCCGACCGCGAGGAGCAGCATCCAGGCCATGGCGGAGGCGAAGCCCATGCGGCTGTTCTCGAAGCCCTGGACGTACAGGTAGCAGGTGTAGACGAGCGTGGCGTCGGCGGGGCCGCAGGTGCCGCCCTGGCCTCCCAGGATGTACGCCGAGCCGAAGATCTGGAACGAGTGGATGGTCTCCAGCAGGACGTTGAAGAAGAGCACCGGCGAGATCATCGGCAGCGTGATGCTCCAAAACCGGCGCCAGGCACCCGCCCCGTCGACCTCGGCCGCCTCGTACAACTCGCGAGGCACCTGCTTCAGACCGGCCAGGAAGATGACCATGGGCGCGCCGAACTGCCAGACCGTCAGCGCCACCAGGCTGTAGAGGATCCAGTCCGGGTCACCCGTCCAGCCGCCGACGTCCACGCCGAACAGGGCCCGCTGGGCGCGGTCGACGATGGCGTCGTCCGAGAAGATCGCCTTCCAGACGATCGCGACGGAGACGCTGGCCCCGATCAGGGAGGGCGCGTAGAACGCCGCCCGGTAGAAGGACTGACCGCGGCGCTTCTGGTTGAGCAGCAGCGCCACGCCCAGTGCGGCGGCGAGCTTGAGCGGGGTGCCGATGACCACGTACCAGAGCGTCACCTCCACCGACGTGCGCCAGCGGGGGTCGGCGAACATGTCGGTGAAGTTCTTCAGGCCGATCCAGCGGGGGGCGTCGAAGAGGTCGTAGTCCGTGAAGGCGAAGTAGAGCGAGGCGACCATCGGGCCTGCCGTCAGGAGCAGGAACCCGGCGAGCCAGGGTGACATGAAGAGGTAGCCGGCGAGGTTGTCGCCCCGGCGCCGGCTCCGGTGGGCGCGGGCGCCGCCGGTCGGGACGGGGGGTGCCGCGGGCCCCGCGGCGCCCTTCGCCGGGGGTCCCGACGAGGCCGGGCGGTGCTGTGTCACGGTGTTCCCCATCAGGACCCCAGGGCCGTCTTCGCCTCGGTGAAGAACTGCGCGACCGCTTCGGCGACGGACCGCTTGCCCAGGGCCATGTCCTCGGCGATGCGCAGGAACGCCGCCTCCGCCACGTCGGCACCGGCCGGGTGCGGCGTGATGGGCTCCAGCACGCCGCTGTCGACGAGCTGCTGCTCGTAGGCGGCGATCTGCCGGTTGACCTCGTCGGTCGGGGTGAACGCCTCGTACTGCGTGGTGGTGGCCGGTACGCCCCGGTCGTAGCCCATGATCTTCCCGACCTCGGGGTCGTGGACCATGAAGTCGATGAACCGGGCGACCTCCTCGGGGTGCTTGGTGCGCCGGGACGCGCTCAGCATCAGCGAACCGAGGTACTGACCGGTCCTCCTGCCGTCGGTGGTGGGGATCGGCGCGAGGCCGTACTGGCTCTTGCCCTCGGAGGTGTAGCGGATGGTGAAGTTGTCCCAGGTGAACTCGGCCGCGGCCAGCTCCCCGGCGACGGCCGACTTGGGCTTGATCTGGGCGACCTTCTTGGGGTCGGCGTGGACGCCGGACCGCACGCCCGCCCGCGCCGCGGTCCACCACTCGGTGAGGTCCGCCTCGGTGAAGCCGAGTCCGTCCTTCGTGAAGAACGCCTTGCCGTGCTGGCGCAGGTGGAGGTCGTACAGGTACATGACGCCGTACAGGCCGCTGTCCCCGGCGCGGCCCTGGGTGTCGCGGATCTTCGCCATGGCCGCCTGGAACTCGCCCCAGGTCCAGCCGGGTTCCGGTGTGATGCCGGCCTTGGCGAACACGGCCCGGTCGATGACGAGGGCCATGGAGTTGGAGCCGACGGGGACGCCCAGCAGCTTGCCGTCGACCTCGCCGAACTTCTCCAGCCCGGCGCGGAAGCCCCGCATGCGCAGGTTCCCGGCCTCGGCCTGCGGACGGAGGTCGAGCAGCACGTTCTTCTCGTCGTACTTGCGCAGGAAGCCGATCGCGTTCTGGAAGACGTCCGGCGGGTTGCCGCCGGAGGCCTGGGTGTTGAACTTCTTCCAGAAGTCGAGGTAGGGCTGGAAGTCGGTCTTCACCCTGATCTTCGGGTGCTTCTTCTCGAAGAGTCGGATCGTCTCGTTGATGCGCTCGGCACGGTCGTCGGACCCCCACCACGCGTACCTGATCGTGACGGTGCCGTCGCCGCCCGCGCCGCTTCCGGCGCCGCAGCCCGCCGCCGTCAGGCCCATAGCGGCCACGGAGCCGCCCGCCACCTTGAGCAGGCCGCGCCGGTCAACAGTCCCGTCGGTACGCACAGTTGTCCTCCAGCGGGCTTTGAATCGTTTTAGGAAAGCGCTTGCCGGGCCAACGTAGGGACCACCGCCGAGTACGTCAACGGTTCGGACGAGATCCGCCGAAGACGGGGCGGGTGCAGCGCACGCCCGGTTATCCGCCTGCCGCGCCCGCCCTGCTGCCTGATGCCCGGCGGCCGCCGCACCGGTCACCGGGGTATGAATCGATTCATAACGCACTCGACGGGGAGGAGGGCGCCCGACGTTCGGCGGCCCGGGAAGCGAGGCGGTCGCGGAACGAACCGAACGGGCGCGGGGTGACCGCGCCGACCGTGGAGGCGGGGTCGAGCGGGGAGCGGGCGGCCATGGGGGTCCTCTCCCCTCGACGTCACCGGAGCCGGGAGGCCCTCGGGGAAGCGGCCGACCTGGGACGATCGTGTTCGACATGCCGACCCTGGATCGTCTCTTCGAACGGGACCGTAGGTTCGGCGACCGCCGGCGTCAATGGCGCGGCGTGGACTCCGCCCACCGTGCCGACCGATGTCCGGAGGGCCGAACGACCCCCGGACGACGGCGTGCGGACGCCCGGGTGGCGAGCGCGGCCGACCGATACGGATGCAGCTGGGTGGGCCGGTCCGAGCGGATGGCGTCGCCGGCCTACCGGACCCTCGCCACCCAGCGGCGCAGGGGGTACACCTACGAGCGATCCGGGCCGTCGCCGGCCGGGCCTTCGCCGAGCGGGGAGTGGACCGCATCGAGAGCGTGGGCGAGGTGACGAACCGGGCGTCGCCGGGCTGTGCCGTCGAGGCGGGGTTCATTCGGAGGTGACAGGCGGCATCGGGAGGGTACCTGCGGCTGAGTACGACGAACGCACCATTGCGGGAGGTACCCATGGGCAAGCTCGGAGACATGGCGAACAAGGCCAAGGAGATGGCGAAGGGCCACCCGGACCAGGCGGACAAGGGTGTCGCCGGCGCCGAACGGGTCGTCGACGAGCGTACGGGCAACAAGTACGACGCCCAGACCGACAGGGGCGCCGACGCGGTACGCCGCTCCTACGGGAGCGACGGTACGACGGAGCGCTGACCCGCACGCGGACGCGGCAGGCTCCCCGGGCACGACGCCGGGGAGCCCGGCCGCGTCCGCGTGCGGCGCGGCCCTCAATCCCTCCGCCATGACAGCAGCCTGATGATCACGCGGGGGTGGTCCGAGACGCACGAGGGAGACGGCAACTCGGCCGCGCCCGCCGCGCCAACTGCCGCCCTGCCGACGGCTTCCTCCCCCTGGCCGGCCCGCGTCGAGGCGTGTACCGCCGCGCGGTCGTCGTGGCCGTTCGGAGCCCGGACGGCGACGCGTCCGTCCGGCGCCGCCGTCCGCCGGCGCCGTCGTCCGGACACCGCCGCTGCCGGCACCACGGAGCGGCACCCGCCCATGCGGCGAAGAGGGCGCCACCGTGGCAGCGCCCCCTCCGACTCGGGACGTCAGCCCCTCACCCGTTCCCCCCCGACTCCACGGCGACGGCGCCCTCGCGCAGCTCCAGACGGGAGCCCGTGAACCGCGCCCGCATCCGGCGGTCGTGGGTGACGACCACCAGCGCGCCCGCGTAACCGACCAGTGCTTCCTCCAGCTCCTCCACGAGCGCCGGCGAGAGGTGGTTGGTGGGCTCGTCCAGCAGGAGCAGGTCCACCGGCTCACTCACCAGCCGGGCCAGCTCGACACGGCGCCGCTGACCGTAGGACAGCTCCCCGACGCGCAGCCGCAGCGCCCCCGGCTCGAACAGGCCGAGCGACAACAGCCGGTCGGCGTGCTCGTCCCGGTCACCGGGGCGGCCGTGGGCGAACGCCTCCAGCAGGGTCAGTCCCGGCGGCCACGGCGCCTCCTCCTGCCGCAGGTGCCCCACGCGCCCGGGAACGCTCACCGTGCCCGTGTCCGGCGGCAGTTCCCCGGCCAGGACGCGCAGCAGCGTGCTCTTGCCCGCGCCGTTGGGGCCGGTGACCAGCAACCGCTCGGCCGGGGCGAGCACCAACTCCGGCACGTGCAGGCGGTTCCCCACGACCACACCGTGGAGCGCCGCGGCCGGCGTCGTGCCCGGCCCGCCCGCGGTGGCGACGCGGGCCGTGAAGGACAGCGGATCCGGCGGCGGCGCCACCGGGTTCGCGGTGAGCCGCTCGACCCGTTCCTTGGCATTGCGGACACGGCTCATCGCGCCGTGCGCACGCCCCCTCATCCGGAACGCGCCGTGCCCGAAGCAGGCCTTCGCCATCTTGCGCGGGATGTCGTCCAGCCGGGCCGCGCCCGCCTCGGCGAGCCGACGGCTGCGATCGAGTTCGGTACGCCACTCGTCGTGGCTCCGCTGTCGTTGCCGGCGTTCGGCGGCCTTGGCGGTGAGGTACCCGGTGTAGCCGTTGCCGTGGCGGGAGACGCGACCGCCGTCGACCTCCAGGACCGTGCTGGTGATCCGTTCCAGGAACACCCGGTCGTGGGTGACCGCGACGACGGTTCCGCCATGGGCCCTCAGGTGCTCCTCCAGCCAGCCCACGGCCTGGTCGTCGAGGTCGTTGGTCGGCTCGTCGAGCAGCAGCAGCTCCGGGCGGGACGCCAGGGTCGCGGCCAGCGCCAGCCGCGACCGCTCGCCGCCGGAGAGCGTCCCGAGCGGTCGTCGCCGCTCCAGCCCCGGCAGGCCGAGTCCGTGCAGCGCGGCATCGACGCGGGCGTCGGCGCCGTAGCCGTCGCGGGCCTCGTACCGCTCGATCAGCCGCGCGTACGCGGCGAGGGTTCCTTCCAGGGCGGCACCCTCGGGTGCCTCTGCCAGCGCGGCCTCGGCCCGCCGCAGCGCCGCCTCCAGCGCACGCAGCTCCGCGAGCGCCAGATCGACGGCGTCCCGGACGGTGGAGTGCGCGGGCAGGCTCAGCGTCTGGGGCAGGTACCCGGTCCCGCCGGGCGCGACCGCGGTCAACTCGCCTGCGTCGGGCCGCTCATGACCCGCGAGGAGACGCAGCAACGTGGACTTGCCGGCCCCGTTGTCACCGACGACGCCCGCCTTCTCACCGGGGGAGAGGCTGAACGACACCTGGTCGAGCACGGTGCGGTCGCCGTACCGCTTGGTGACGCCGTGCAGGGAGAGCTGTGAGGAACGTACGGAAGGTGAGGACGGTGCGGAACGTGGCGCACGCATGCGAAAGCCCCTGTTCTCGGCCATGCCGATGGAACGGATTCGTCAGGACGAAGGAGCGCGACGACGACGGAGCGGAGCTCTACGCGGTCGTGCGCGGGGCTGTCACAGAGTTCCCATGCGCGGCACCTTACGGGGGCGCCCCGCTCCCGGGCCACGCCTTTTCCGCCCTCGCCGGCGGTGGGCGCGCGGCGCGCTGAGACGAACCGGGCGTCAGGCACAGGCAGTTCGGGTGCCTCGGTTGCCTCGGGTCCCTGTCGGCCCGCGGCGACCGCGCCCCCGTGCTGCCCCGCACTGCGCCCTTGTTGCCTACTCCGGCAGGACGACCTCCGCCCAGGTCAGCTCGGCGGAGTCCTCCAGCGTGTGCGGCGCCCCTGCCAGCACGGCCCGGAGCGCCGCGGCGCGGCGCGTGTCGCCCGGCATCGTGACCACGCTGAGGGTCGGGCCCGCCGGCCCGTCCTGTACGCCGAGTACCAGCTCGTCCGGGGTGCTCCGGTCCGCGAGGGCGGCCGTGAGCACGGCGCGCAGCAGGGCCGTCCGGGCGGGCGTCTCGGCCGGTGGGGCGTTGTCGTCGGCCCGCGCGTGGATCGTCACCTCGCAACCCCCCTCCCGGGCACGACCGACCAGGTCGCGCAGGGGGCCGTCGAGGACGCCCGGCAGGTGCAGTTCGTCGCGGAGGGACTGGGCCAGGCGGTCGGCACGGGCTCGCACGGCGTCCGGCCCGGGGCCGTCGTCCGCGGCGACCGCACGGAGGAACGGCACGATCTGTGTGTCGATCTCCCGCAGCCGGCGGCGGTGCTGTTCCGCCCTCGCGCGCGCCGCGGACTCGGTCGCGACGACGACCATGCGGTGCTGGTGGGCGTCCAGTACCGCACCGCCCAGGGTGACCAGGGTGCGCCGGATGACCAGGCCCATCACCACCCCCGTCGCGGGAGCGAGCATCGCCGGGAGCGTCATGACGACCGAGCCCGCCGCCGACCCGGCGACCGGCGGGTCCATGGCGATCAACACGGCGACGCCCGCCTCCTCGCACGCCAGGGCGAGGAACGTCTGGCGCACCGGGCGCACGATGACGAGCAGCGTCAGGAGCGGCGACACGGCGCCGATCGGCCACGACCGGTAGTCCGTGACGGCCTCCGGTGGGATCACCCACAGGCAACTCACCGCCCCCGCGACCGCGACCACCAGCAGCGGAACGGCCACCCGTCCGCTGATCCGGCGGTCGGCCCGCAAGAGCAGCAGACAGGTGGCGGCCGCCAGCGCCAGGTACCAGACGAGATGGCCGAACAGCGCCGGCGTCCCCGCCGTCTGGACCACCGCGACGACGGCCATGACCCCCAGGTGCGGCAGGCACACCGCCGCCAGTCCGCCGCGCACGTCACCCACGGCGGCGCGCAGCGTCTCCCGCTGCCCGCGCGGCCGCCGCGGCGCGCGGCCGCCGTGCGCGTCCGGTGCCGGGGCGCTCCACCGCAGGGTCACCGTCGTGCCGTGTCCGGGCCTGCTGCGCACGTCGGCCACCCCGCCGACGTCGGCCATGCGTCGGCCGACGGAGTCGCGCAGGCCCAGTGCGGTCCGGCGGACCTGGGACGGGACGAATCCGCGGCCGTCGTCCGCCACGGTCAGTTCCAGGCCCCGGCGGTCCCCGCGCAACCGGACCACGACGTGCGCGGCACCGGCGTACCGTACGTTCCGCAACGCCTCGACGGCCGCTCCCGCGCACGCGGCGGCCACCTCGTGGGGCACCGTCAGTTCCGTCGGGAAGTCCGTCGTCACCCGCGGCCGTGGGACGCCGCCCACAGAGGTCGCCGTCAGCCCGGTCAACAGCGGTACGAGGTCGGCGACCCCCGCGCCGTCGCCCGCCCCGTCCCCGCCGCCCGTCCCGTCCACACCACCCGTCCCGTCCACGCCACCCGCCCCGGCCGAGCCGGACGTCAGCGCGGCCACCGCGCGGCGGGCCTCCGCGCGCCGCTCCCCGGCGGTGACGCCGCTCATGCCCGCCGCGCGCAGCGCCGACCCCACGTCGTCGTGCAGCAGCCGCTGGAAGTCACGCCGGGCCCGCCGGGCGGCCCGTTCCCGCGCGGCGGCCTCGCTCGCGTCCTCGTCCTCGCGCATGGCGATGTCCGCGCGGTCACCGGCGGTGCGCAGGACGGGGGCCAGCACCGCTGCGGCCACCCCTCCGGCGAACGCCGGCCAGATCCCCTCCAAGGCGGTCCCCGCGCCCTGCTCCCACCCGGCGACCACCTGCGCCGCCAGCGCGGCCACCGCCGCCGCCCGCCCCCGGGCCCCGGGCAGGTACGCCACGGCGAGGAGGACCGCGGCGGTCGTCACCATGCAGCGCAGGCCCACCACCAGCTCGGCGGACCGGTGCAGCGCGCAGGCCGTGTGCACCACCCCGGCCACGGCCACGGCGGACCAGGCGTCGACCGGACCGATGCGGACGAAGGCCCCCCGGTAGGCCCACACCGTCGCGGACGCGGCGAACAGCGCCGCGGCGGCCACGAGCGACGGACGCCGGTCATCCGAGACGGCCAGCGACACGGCCGTGAGCCACCACGCGAGCGAGAACAGCAGGGACAGACCGGCGAAGGAGCGGCGAAACGCGGTCTCCACACCGGATCGATGGGTATCGCGCCGGGTCACCCGGCGGCATCCGCAGAGGACGCGCCGGGCCCGCCGGGCCCGCCGGCGTCCGTGTGGGTGACGGGGTCGCGGTCGGTGTCCGTGCCGGTCGGGTCGAGGTCGATGTGACCGTCCACCATCGAGCGGTACACCAGCTCGGCGGTGCTGGCCGGCCCGGTCCCCTCGTTCTGCGCGAACGCCTCGATGGACCGCCTCCGGTAGGTCTTGACCGTCTCCTCGCTCAGGTACAGACGGCGGGCGATGGCCGGCGGCTTGAAGCCCCGCGCCAGCAGCTCCAACACCTCCAGCTGACGCTCGCTCAGCCGCAGCTTCCCGCGCCGGTCGTGCACGATCTGGTGGGCCAACCGGCTCGACACGTACGCCTTGCCCGCGTGCGCCGCCCGGATCGCCTCCACGAGTTGGGCGTCCGGATCCTCCTTCAGCACCAGTCCGAGCGCTCCCGCCTCGATGCCCCGACGCACCACCACCGGGCGGTGCTCGCGGCTGAACAGCATGACCCGCGGACCCCACGCGCGCAGGCGGTGGACGTTGGCGGCGACGTCGCTGCCGTCGTTCAGCTCGATGTCGAGCAGGACGACCGACGGGAGCGCCGTCACCCGGGACGGCAGCTCATCGACGTTCCCGGCGCTGCCCACCCAGTCGACCTCGGGCGCCGAGCCGGCGAGACACGCCCGGATGCCGTGCAGGATCATCGGATGGTCGTCGACCGCCGCCAACCGCGGTCCGGTCGCGGTGTCGTCGCCGGTGTGCGGTCCCCGTGCGTCGTTCATACCGCCCCCCTCGCGGCCCGCCGGCCACCCGGCCGGACTCACGGCCGACGGGGACAGGTCTACCACCCGTGGACGCCCGACGTCTGTCCCCGTCCCCGGGGACAGACACGCGTACCGCCGCGCGGTCAAGGTGGGCCGACCAGCCCCGCACGACGCCCGGTTCGCCGCAGCGGCGGACCGGGGCGGAGCCGAGGACGCAGGACATCACACCAGGAGGACGTACATGGGCAGGTTCACCAAGCGGGTCGGCGGCTTCGACTCGCCGCACTCGGTCGAGGACACGTTGCAGGTCCTCTTCAACGGCGTGGCCGAGCAGCTCAGCACCCCCTCGCCGACCGTGTCCGCGCCTGGCGTGGAGGCGGCGGTCTACCTGAGCCGCTTCGACACCAGCGGCGTGACGGTGACGGCGGGCAACAGGATCGAGACCTACTTCACCTTCCACGTCGACCTCACGCCCACCACCGGCGGCTGCACCGGCGAGGCGTACTTCGACCGGCGGATGGGAGCGATCACCCGCTGGATGGGCAACGCCATGGGCCTGACGGGCGGCCTGGCGCTGGTGTTCCAGCGGTGCAGCGTACGTACCCGCGGTTGGACCATCGCCTGACACGACGGAAGGAAGGGTGAACAGTGATGGGGCAGATCACGTGCAGGTGCGGTCAGCGTCTGGAACGGTGCTGCTCCCGCGGGTGCGGCCGCTGCACCTCGGGGCAGCGCTGCCCGCGGCACGGCAAGGACTGGGCCGTCACGACCGGCGGTGACCTGTTCAGCGCGGGCCGGCCGGGCAGCGGCGCCAAGTGCCGCAAGGACCAGGTGCCCGTCGTCAACTGCCCGTACTGCCGGGGGCGGCGGGGCAGGACCTGCGACACCTGCGGCGGTACCGGCCAGACGTGCCCGAACCACGGACGCTTCTGGACGTGACCCCGGGCCCGGGGGGGCCCGGCGCGGTGCGGCCCCTCCCGGGCCGCGCCGCGCCGCTGCGCGAAGGTGTCCCGCCCGTCCCCGAGCGCCTCGCCGCCGGGGACGGCCGCGCTCCGGTGTGGGCGACGACGGCCGGGGGTGCAGGCAGCCGGAGGTCGGCCGCCGTCCACCCCCCCCGCTCCCGACCGTCACGCAGGGAGCTGCTCCTTGTACCGCTCCAGCGCGGGCGCCGTCTTCGTGGCGATGAACTCCGTGATCCGGTACGCGCACACCCCGGCCGTCGTGAAGGGGTCCGCCGCCGCTATCCGCTCGGCGCGGGCACGGTCGATGCCCGCCGCGACGAGCACCCCGCCGTCACGCGGGTCCTTGCGGCCGGAGGCGATGACGACCCCCTCCTCGTACAGGCCGTCCAGCCAGGCCACATGGGCCGCGAGGTGTTCCTCGACGCGCTCGATGGGCGCTGTGTAGGTCAATTCCATGATGAACATGACCGGCAGGCTAGCCGGACGCCGCGGCCCGGCTCGCCCCCGCTGCCGCCTGACCCGCCCGTCCCGGCGCTGCGCCGCCGGGACGAGGCCGGACTTCCGGGTGATCGTCGGCGTACCGCCCCGGGGAGGGCCTGTCGTCGCGCGCCATGAGGCCGCGGGAGCGGAGGAGGTCCTGCCCGTTCGTGTCCCGCCCGAGGACCGCCGGTTCAGCGGAGCCGGAACACCGGCCCCCGTGGGGAGAAGGGCAGCGTCGCGCCGTCCGGGACGAGATAGGCGTGCTCGCGGCGGACACGCAACACGTCGCAGTACCCGTCCGTGATGATCAGCACCGGCGCCTCGGGCGGGAAGTCCTCCGCCCGCTGGAGGAGGTCCACGCCCGGCTGGAGGACCGTACCGCCGCGGCCCCGGACCCTTACCCGCCCGGCGATCTCCGTCGGCGGCAGGTACCCGGCGTCGTACGGGGCCGCGTCGCAGAACACGACGCGGGCGGCCGGTACGTCGCGGGCCTGCGCGTACGAGGCGATGGCGCCGAGCGCCTTGCCGAGGAGCCGCGCGTTCATGGAGCCCGAGGTGTCCAGGACGACGCCGAAGGTGCAGCGCGCGACCTCCTCGGGCGGGAAGTACCGGCCGGCGCGCGGGATGTCCGGGGTGGACGCCTGGCGGCGGGCCGGCCGGGCGTGACTGCGCACCGGCTGGGGGCGGGGTACGTACTCGTCGAACCAGCGGGCCAGCCGCGCGTCCCACGGCACGGGCGGGTGGCTGAGGGCCCGGATGGCCTGGACGAGCCCGGCCGGCAGCAGCCCGCGCCCCCCGCTGACGTGCAGGTCGAAACCCTGGGCCAGGCCGCGCCGGTAGAACTCGTCCAGATCGACGTAGTCGCGGGGCCGCCCGCCGAGGGGCTCGCCCAGGATGTCGCCGACGCCCTTGCCCCGCAGGGTCGCCAGGCGCCGCGTCCTGCGGGCGTCGGTGACGATCCGGTCGTACACCTCCTCGGCCGACAGGCCCTTCAGGTCCGGGTCGTGCAACAGCCCCTCGGGCATGGTGCCCACGCCCATCTCGACAAGCCAGCCGTTGACGACGTAGTCGGCGGCGACGTTGAAGAGGTACGGGTCGCGGGCGCCGCGCCGGTCGCCGTGGCGGAGCGCGGCGTGGAGCATCTCGTGGGCGAGGACGAACCGCCACTCCTCGTCCTCGTACCGGCGCAGCGGGTTCAGGTAGATCTCGCCGAGCGCGGCGTCGACGGCGGCGACGGAAATGCCGTGCCCGCGCGCCAGTTCGGCGTCGGCGACCAGCGTCATGCCGGACGCGACGCCGCCGAGCAGCGGGTAGGAGGAGACGAACCAGCCGAGCGCCCGCTCCAAGGGCTGCTTGATACGGATCTCGCCGGTGACGGCGTCGCGCCGCCCGCCCGCGACGTCCATGGTCGCGGAGACGGTACGGGTCAGGGCCCGGGCGAAGACCAGCTGCCAGTCGGGCGCGGTATGCTCCCGCGGCCACGGCACGAGGACCTGGTCGGGAGCGTCGCCCGCCGTCCCGCGGCGCTCGTGCGCGGCGGGGACACCGGTCTTGCGCCAGCGGGCGGCGAGCTGCTCCTCGTCGCCGTCCGGGAACGTCACCGGGTGGTCCTCGGGGGGCCGGCCGATGTGCAGGGTGAGCATGAAGCGGTTGACGACCGCGCAGCGGGCGGCCAGCTCGACGCGGTCGGGCTGGGCGCGCCTCTCCTGGTGGGCGGGGACATGACCGAAGCCGAGGTGGATGAGGCAGTGGGCGAGGGCCCACGCCCACGCGGCGGGCTCGGCGCGGCGGTCGGGGTGGACGTGGATGCGGCCGTCGGAGTCGACGACGGCCAGCCCGTGACGGGGACTCAGCCCGCAGTCGCGGGTACGGCAGATCTCGGCGTCCAGCGCCGCGAGGGCCGGGTGGCGCTTGACAAGGGCGAGCCCGGCGGCGAACGCCTCCCCTGCCGGGTCGTCGCGCCGGCCCTTGCCCGTCCTCGCGCCTCGGCTCACCGGCGGGCCTCGACCAGCCGGGGCATGTCCCGGGCGGCCTCGACGAGGAACCACGCGGGCAGCACCGGCTGCCCGTCCTCGTCGTCCCGGATGACGGTCTGGGCGACCTCGACGGAGATCTCGGCGAGCTGGACGAGCAGCGACTTGGCGCGGTACGCGGTCTGCCGCAGGGCGGGCGGGATCTGGTCCTTCGTCGCGGGGAGTTCCCTGATGAGACGCCCGCGGAACGCCTCGGCGAGGTAGTAGAGCAGGTCCCGGTCCTCGATACGGTTCGGCCAGCCGGCGTCGCCCTTGATGATGGCGTCGATGCCGTGGGAGTGCCGCACGATCTTGGCGTAACCGCAGAAGGAGACGGCGTGCGCGGGGGTGAGCGTGCCGTGCGCGAGGATCTTGAGGGTGTCCTCGTCGAGCGTGGGCCCGAAGGAGTGCAGCGCGTCGGAGAGCATGTGCCAGGACCGCGGTGTGGAGAACGGCTCCTCGGTCTTGGGTGGCTGCGACCAGAGGTGGTCGGGCCGGTCGGTGACGTAGTCGGTCACCCACGGGTGGATGCCGTTCTCCCCCGCCCACACCAGCCAGTCGGTGGCGGAGGCCCGCAGATGGACGTGCGTGAGACGGTTCACGAGCGCCGAGGCGATGGGCCGGGCGAGGGCGTTGTCGGTGGCGCGGTTGCCGGCGCCGATGACGAGGGACCCGGCGGGCAGCTCGTAATTCCCGACGCGGCGGTCGAGGATCAGGGAGTAGAACGCCTTCTGCACGTCGGGCGTCGCCGCGTTCAGCTCGTCGAGGAAGAGGCAGTACGGCTCGTCGCGCGCGATGGCCTCGGGCGGGCAGAAGACCGACTTGCCGTCCCGGATCTGCGGGACGCCGATGAGGTCCTCGGGCGCTAGCTGGGTGCCGAGCAGGCTGACGCACTCCAGGCCGAGCGACTCGGCGAAGCCGCGCACGAGGGACGACTTGCCGATCCCGGGCGCGCCCCACAGGAAGACGGGGCGGACGGTCGCGAGGCCGAGCAGCAGCTCGGGGATCCGGGCGGGCGTGACGGTGACGGCTGCCTGCAAGCGTGGGGCTCCTGTGCCTTGCGCGGGACCCGTCCGGTACGCCGGACGGCCGGTCGACACCCGCACGACCATGCGGGCCCGCCCAGTCTGAGCGCCCGACGGGTACCGACGCAGCCGAATTTCGGCGCGCCGGACGCCGGGCGGCGGTGCCGGACAAGGACGCGGGTGGTGATGGGGCACGGGCGGGATACAGGTGGTGATGATCCCCGCGCCGGGTTCGGCGCCGACGGCGTCCCGGACGGGACGCGCGTCGCGTGGTCGAGCAGGCCGTGGTGCGGCCGGTGCCGAGGCTGCCGGCGTCAGCCGTCGATGTCGAGCGCCGTGCCGTACAGCCGTTCCACCGCCAACCGTATGACGACCCGGCGCTCGGCGACGAGCTCCTTCAGGAAGGCGTCTTCGTCGCTCGGCCTCGCGGCCTGCGGGACCATCGCGAGCAGCTCTCGCCCGACGGCGTCCCCCGGGACGGTCGTCACCTCGGACACCTCCGCCCGGCCCTCCGCGACGGCGAAGGACCACACGTCACCCCCCGAGACGTGCAGGGCCGCGCGCGGGTCGCGGCGCAGGTGCTTGACCTTGACGCGGTCAGCGGTCGTGGAGAAGCGCAGGACGCGCGTGTCAGGGGACCACTGGTAGAGCATCGTGGTCAGATGCGGATGGCCGCTGCGCTTGTTGGTGGCGAGGGTGCCGAACTGCTGGTGGTCCAGCAGAGTCGAGAGGGCTTCGTCGGACAGGGTTCTGGGTGCGGGGCCTTGTGACATGACAAGCCCAACTCCCTTGTCTGCCCGAGTATTCCGCGGCCTCGCCGGCCCATGCGCGCCAGTCCGCGGGTGCGCCCCGTGGCCGGTGCCCCGCGACGAGGGCTCGGCGGGCCGCCGGCCGGTCCCGGCGAGCCCGTCGAGCCCTTCCGCGGCCGGCGACCACTCGGGCCGGTCGTGCCCGGTGGCGCCGAGCTCGTATTGCATACATGATCTTGTAGGGGCAGCATGGCCCGACGGCGGGACGCGCCGCGGTCATCAGGGACGCGCGGCGGCCGCCGTCAGAGGGGGCAGGCATGATCAGGCTCGCGGACGGGCCCATGACGTGGGTGGCGGCCGGGGACAGCATCACCCAGGGCGTGTTGCACACCCACGGAGCCCGCGGCTGGGTCGAGCACCTGCACGAGCGCGTTCGGTGGCAGCTGGGCCGGCTCACCGACACCGTGGTCAACAGCGGTGTCTCCGCGTGGGGCGCCGTCGACGTACTCGCGGCCCACGAGCGCCTCATCGGCCGGTTCGAGCCGGACGTGCTGTCCGTGTCCCTCGGCACCAACGACTGCCTCGCCGGGGAGGAGGGGCTGCCGGAGTTCCACGACGCGATGCGCCGGATCGTCACCGCGGTGGGCCCGCGGACGCAGGTCGTCCTGCAGACACCGGCACTGGTCGGTGTCTCGGGTCGGGAGCGGCGCGCGGCACTGCCGGCGTACTGCCAGGCCGTACGGGACATCGCGAAGGACACCGGGTCCCTGCTCGTGGACCACGAGGCCCACTGGCGCGAGCACCACGGTGAGACCGATCCGATCCAGTGGCTCGACGACCCGGTCCACCCGAACGCGGTCGGCCACCTGCGGTTGGCGAACCACACCCTGGACGCCCTGGGCTTGGGCCCGCTGGACCCCCTCTGATCGAGAACGTCCTTCGACGCGTTACGGCGCCCTGATCGCCCACGGTGGTCAGCGGCCGGGAACGGTCCACCGAGCTGTCGGCGGACCGGACGGGAGAGACCATGACCTTCGATCCGCAGCTACGAGCCCTGTACGACCAGCGTGCCGCACAAGGCGTCGTGCCGTTGTACGAGATGACCCTCGCCGAGGCCCGGGCGGCGGACCTGGCCGCCGTCCAGGCCGCCGCGGGAACCCCCGAGCCCGTGCGGGAGGTGTTCGACGAGGTGATACCGGGCCCTGCCGGAACACTGCCCGTGCGCGTCTACCGGCCCGAAGCCGACCACGGACCCCTCCCGGTCCTCGTCTACTTCTTCGGCGGCGGCTGGACACTGGGGAGCATCGAGACGAGCGACGCCATCTGCCGGAGCCTGGCCAACGCGGCGGGCTGCCTCACCGTCGCGGTGGGGTACCGTCTGGCACCGGAGAACAAGTTCCCCGCCGCGGTCGAGGACTGTTTCGCGGGCTTGCGCTGGACCGCGGAGCACGCCGCACGTCTGGGAGGCGACGCCTCGCGCATCGCTGTCGGCGGCGACAGCGCCGGTGGGAACCTCGCCGCCGCCATGACCCTCATGGCACGGGACGCGGGCGGCCCCGCCCTCCTGGCCCAACTGCTCGTCTACCCCAACACGGACTACTTCGCGGACACTCCGTCGCGCCGTGAGAACACCGACGCGTTGCTGTTCAACGACAAGTCCGTGCAGTGGTACTGGGACAACTACCTGACCTCCCCCGAGGAGGGAGGGAACCCTCTCGTCTCCCCGCTGCGCGCCTCCTGCCACGCGGGTCTGCCGCGGGCTCTCGTCATCACCGCGGAGTACGACCCGCTGCGCGACGAGGGCGAACAGTACGCCCAGCGCCTGCGCGACAGCGGTGTCCCGGTCGAGTCCACGCGCTACCCGGGGGTGGCCCACGGCTTCTTCGCCATGTCAGGCGCCCTCGACGCGGGCGGCCGCGCCCTCGACCAGGCGGCCGCCTATCTGCGCGCCGCCTTTGCCGGCGACTCCACCGCGGCCTGAGGAGACCGGGGAGGGGACCGCGTACGCGCGGTCCCCTCCCCGGTGGGGCGGCCCCTGGGACCCCGTCCCGCGCGGTGGCCGCGTGGCCCCCGGCGGGCCGTGTGGCCCCGGCGGTCAGCCGCCCGTCCGGTCCGGGCTTTCGGCGGCCGCGTCGAGCCGGTGCTCCCTGAGTGTCGCGCGCAGTGCGGCCGGGCCGGTGAACAACGCACCGCGCAGGCCGGCGGCGCGCGCCGCGCTCACGTTCTCCTGCCTGTCGTCCACGAAGAGGACGTCCGCCGGTTCGACACCGAGCGCCCGCACACTCCAGGCGTACGCACCCGGACGGGGTTTGGCGTGACCGATCCGGCAGGAGAACCCGCACACCTCGAAGTGCCTCAGCCAGGCGTGGTGCGCCTCGTAGTGCGAGGCCAGCTCCGGTGGGATGTTGGAGAGCAGACCGAGGCGCCGGCCCGCCGCCGCGAGCTCCTCGACGAGCGTGACCATCTCCCCGTCGACCGCGCTCCAACTGCGGACGTCGGTCTCGATGAGCGTCGCGATCCGGGCGGTGTCGAAGCGCGCGCCCAGCGCCGTCCCCACCTCGCGCCAGTAGGCCGGACCGATCAGCTCGCCCCGGTCGTACGGCGGGCGCAGTCGCCAGTACGCGTCCCAGAAGGCGGGCGCGGCCGCCCCGGAGGTCGAGACCAGCACCGCTCCCAGGTCCGGGGACTGGTGCCGCGCGATGACGCCGAACAGGTCGAAGAGGACCGTGCCGGGAGATGTCATGGTCCGTCTCACACCTTCCGTACGATGACGCCGGCCGTCGCCAGCGCGTCGGTCACCCCGGTCGGCGCCGTCTCGTCGGTGACCAGGGCATGGAGCGCGGTGGGTGGCGCCACGAACGCCAGGGCCGTGCGGGAGAGTTTGGCCGCCTCGGCGACGGCGACGGTACGCCGCGCGGATCTGATCGCGGCGCGTTTGACGGCCGCGTCGGCGAGGTCGTAGGCGGTCAGCCC
The DNA here is from genome assembly GCF_024600715.1 of Streptomyces changanensis. Classification (NCBI taxonomy): domain Bacteria; kingdom Bacillati; phylum Actinomycetota; class Actinomycetes; order Kitasatosporales; family Streptomycetaceae; genus Streptomyces; species Streptomyces changanensis. The sequence continues at coordinate 103,699 of NZ_CP102332.1, read as the reverse complement.
GTCCTCGCCGGTGAGGCCGCAGCAGCCGATGACGGCCGTGTCGAAGCGGACCGCGGCGAGGGAGGCTTCCGTGAGGGGCCCGGTCAACGCCAGCTCGCCTGGCCTCGGCTCGCCGCCCGGGAGCAGCAGCCGCACCGACGGGGCGCCGGTCAGCGCGTTGGCGGCGTGCAGTGACAGGGGCATGACGGTGACGCTGCGGTCGCGAAGCGCCCTGGCGACCTCCAGGCACGTCGTTCCGCTGTCGATGACGACGGACTCGCCGTCGGCGATCAGCGCGGCGACGTCCGCCGCGATCCGACGCTTGACGTCCACGCCCTCCTGCGCCCGCAGCCCGAACGGCGGCTCCTCGCCGCGGAGGAGCAGACTTCGGGCGCCGCCGCGGAAGCGTTCCAGCACGCCCTGTTCGGCCAGGACCTCCAGGTCGCGGCGCACCGTCATCTCGGAGCAGCCGGCGAGCCCGGCCAGCTCGGCCACGCTCAGCTCGCCCGCCTCCCGGACGGCGGCTGCGATCCGGCGGTGTCGTTCAGTGGTTCCCATGAGAAGATTGCACACATTCCATGTTCGAAAGTCAATATATCGAACGTCTTGGCTGTTCGTTATGCTCGCCGCCATGAACACATCCGTGAGAGCCGCTCGACGCGCCACGTTCGCCTTCTTCGCCCTGAACGGCTTTGTGATGGGCGCGTGGATCGTCCACATCCCCGCGGTCGAGTCCCGTACCGGGATCAGTCATGCCATGCTGGGGTGGCTCCTGCTCCTGCTGGGCGCCGGTGCGTTCGTCGGGATGCAGTTGTGCGGTCGCCTCACCGACCGCGTGGGCGCCCGCCGGGTCGTGCCCGCGGGGGCCGTGCTGTGCAGTGCGGCGGTGGTGCTGCCGGCCCTGGCCGTCGACGCGGCGACCCTCGGGGCGGCGCTGTTCCTGCTGGGATTCGGCAACGGCTGTCTCGACGTCAGCATGAACACCCACGCCGTCCAGGTGGAGCGTGGATACGGCCGACCCGTCATGTCCGCGTTCCACGCGGTGTTCTCACTGGGTGGCGTCCTCGCCGCGCTGGTCGGCGCGCGGCTCGTCACCTGGGGTTGGGACCTCGGGGTGACCCTGACCGCCGTCGCCGTGACCGGTCTCGTGGTGACCCTCTGCGCCACTCCGGCCCTCCTGGGTCCGCCCGTCCCCGCCGGGGGTGGCGCGCGCTCCGACGGCACGGCGTCCACCGGCACGGCGGCCGACGGTGACGGCGTGCGCCCGGCCGGGCGGCGGCGGACACCCCGACGGGTGTGGGCCCTGGCCGTGCTGGCCTTGCTGCTCATGCTCTGCGAAGGCGTAGCCAACGACTGGAGCGTGCTGCACCTGGAGGACGTGCTCGGCGCGCCCGCCGCCACGGCGGCCTTCGCCTACGGTGCCTTCGCCACGGCCATGACGGTGGGCCGGCTGCTCACCGACCGGGTCGCCGCCCGCACCGGACCCGTGTTCGTCGTCCGCTACGGCGCGTCCGCCGCGGGCGTCGGTCTGGCCGTCGCCGCGCTGTCGCCCTGGGTGGCGCCCGCGCTGGTGGGATGGGCGGTGTTCGGGCTCGGACTGTCCGGCTGCGTCCCGCAGTTCTTCAGCGCCGCCGGACACGCCGACGAGGACGCGGCCGGCGCCCACGTCTCCCGGGTCGCGGGGTTGGGCTATCTCGGCATGCTGGCCGGACCCGCCGTGATCGGCCCGCTGACCCATCTCGTTCCCCTGAACCTCGCGCTGCTGCTGCCCGTGGCGCTCTGCGCGGTGGCGGCCGCGGCCGCCGGCGTGCTCCGCGCCGAACCGCCGCGCGAGGCGGATCGGAGCGGCAGGTGCCGGACCGAGGCGGTGTGACGACCGTCCCCGCGGCAGGCGGCCGAACCGTCCCGTCCGACGGGTCGTACGGGCATCGGGGGACTCCAGGGCCGTGCGGATCGTGCGTCACCGTGCGGCCGGCGCGGTCGAAGGCCGCGTTCGTCGGGACGCTCGTGGTGCCGACGGCGCGGCTGTCCGGGGTCGCCGACGGGACGGCCGGACCGGCGAGCCTGCCGTCGGTCGGCTCCGCGGGCCTCGCTGTGAGCACCGGCGGGCGACGCTCCCGCCGCTCCGTGACCCACATCACAGGTGGTTCCTGTCAGCAATCGGGGCGCTGTTCCGCTCAAGTCACCGAGAGCAAGCGAACCGACAGGAGCGACCCATGAAGCACCGCATCGTCATCCTCGGCGCGGGTTACGCCGGGGCCCACGTGGCCGGGAACCTCGCCCGCCGGCTGTCCCCGGCGGACACCGAGATCACCGTGGTCAACGCCGAGCCGCACTTCGTCGAGCGGCTGCGGCTGCACCAGCTCGCGGCCGGCCGGCGGATCGAGGCGCGGAAGCTCGCGGACGTCTTCGCGGGTACGGGGATACGGCTGCGCCTGGCCCGTGCCACCGCCGTCGACCCCGAGCGCCAGGTCGTCGCCGTGGCCGACGCCGCCGGCAGCGGCGAACTCGGATACGACACGCTCGTCCACGCGCTCGGCAGCCACGTCGTCGACCGCGGCGTCCCCGGCGTGGCGCAGCACGCCTTCGACGTCACCGGCCGGCCCTCGGCGCTGCGCCTGCGCGAGCGCCTGGACGCCCTGGGCAGGCGGCCCGAAGGCGGGAACGTGCTGGTCGTCGGCGACGGGCTGACCGGCATCGAGACCGCCACCGAGATCGCCGAGCTCCGCCCCGGCCTGTCCGTGACGCTGGTCGCCCGGGGCGAGCTGGGCGACCGGCTCTCCGCCGGCGCCCGCCGCCATCTGCGCCGGGCCTGCGACCGGTTGGGCATCACCGTCGTGGAGCACACCAGCGTCGAAGCCCTCGAAGCGACAGGGGTGCTGTGCGCCGACGGCACGGCCCTGGCGTCCGACGCGACCGTGTGGACGGCCGGGTTCGCGGTCGGCCCCCTCGCCGCCGCCGGCGGGCTGGAGGTCACCGAGAACGGTCGGATCGTCGTCGATCGCACCATGCGGTCGGTCTCGCACCCGAACGTCTACGCCGCCGGCGACAGCGCCTACGCCATCGGCGACAACGGCCGGCCGCTGCCGATGTCCTGCGCCTCGGCCGGCTCCACCGGCATGCAGGCGGTGGCCGCGATCGCGGGACGCCTGACCGGCCGCGCGGTCCCGAACACCAAGCTGGAGTACCTGGGCAACCACATCAGCCTCGGGCGGCGGGACGGGATCCTGCAGATGGTCGACGACGAAGGACAGCCGAAGCCGACGTACGTGGGCGGCCGGAAGGCCGCGCGGATCAAGGCGGGCATCCTGACGATGTCGCTATGGGCCACCTCGCACCCGACCTACGGCCTGCCCAAGCGCAAGCGCCGCCTGACCACCGTGCCGGGCGCGTCCGCTGGGTCCGCCCAGCGGTCGATGGCCTAGCCACCTGAGGTGATCCTCGTGAACAGCACCGCCACTGATCGCTTCGACACCGGTCGGTTCGAGGCCAGCCGGACCCGGCTGGCGTCGCTGGCGTACCGGCTGCTGGGCTCCGCCACCGACGCCGAGGACGCCGTGCAGGACGCGTTCCTGCACTGGCAGGCCGCCGACCGGCAGCGGATCAAGGTGCCGGAAGCATGGCTGACCAAGGTCGTCACCCACCTGTGCCTCGACCGGCTCCGCTCGGCACGGGCCCGCCGCGAACGCGCCGTCGGCACCTGGCTGCCCGAACCGCTCCTCGACGGCGACCCGATGCTCGGCCCGGCCGACACGTTCGAGCAACGCGAGTCGGTGTCGCTGGCCGTGCTGACCCTGATGGAGCGCCTGTCACCCGTCGAACGGGCCGTCTACCTCCTGCGCGAGGCTTTCTCCCACAGCCATGCCGAGATCGCCGGGATCCTCGACATCACCGAGTCCGCGAGCCAGCAGCACCTCCACCGGGCTCGGCGCCGCGTCACCGCCGCCCGCCGACCCGGCGGCGAGCGTGACCCGGCATCCGCCCGCAGGATCGTCGAGGAATTCCTCGCCGCTGCCACCTCGGGCCGCACCGAACGGCTGGTCGCGCTGCTCACCGACGACGCGACCGCCATCTCCGACGGCGCCGGTCTGACCGAGAGGCTGCTGCGGTACGACACCGCGCAGCGCATCGCCGCCGTCGCACGGGCCGGCTTCACGCCTACACCCGCGAAGCGGCGACTCGTCGGCGGCACGCCCGCCATCCACTACACGCTCGTCAACGGCGCCCCCGCCATCCTCGTCGTGCTCGGCGACCGGGTCGTCGGCGCGGTGACGTTCGACCTCACCGACGGCCGGATCGCCACCGTGCGGGGCATCGCCGCTCCCACCCGCCTCACCCGCCTCACCGAGGTCTGGCGGCAGCACGAACCGAGGGCGCCCCTCATCGCCCAGTGGTGACCCGGCACCGGACCGCGGCCACACCCTCGGCGCGCCGAGAATGTGGCCGCGGTCCGGTGGTCGGACCGGGCGTCCGGCCGGTACCGCGGTGCCGGGCCCCGCCTTCGACCGGGTGCCGGCATCGACCGGACACCCTCCGGGGCCCCGGCCCGCCGGGCCGCCGCACCGCGTGGCCGTCCGCGGTCGCGCGCACGGGGCAGGTGGGCCTCCGGCAGTCCGCGAGACACGCGGGCCCGTACGGTACGGCCGCCCTCACCCTGACTGCGTTGTGTCCGTCATCGAGCGCCACCCGCGAGGGTGCCCGGCTGCGCCCGGGCGTGCCGGGTGCCCCACAGCCGGGTCGCGTCCCCGGCCCGCTCAGTCGTCCGAGGTCGACTTCACGCCCTTGCACGCGTCGGTGTCGTCCGCGGCCCCCGGGACCGCCGCCGCCTTCGCCGCGTTGAAGTTCGCCACGTACGCGTCGTGATGGGCGGAGTCGTCGATCTTGAGGAGGGCCTCGTCGTTCTCGCGCAGCGCCGGCCCCGAGTAGTTGTGGCTGCCGGTCCAGACCAGCTTGTTCACCGCGCCGTCGTACTTGCCGTCGATCAGCAGGTACTTGGAGTGGATCACGGAGTTGGTGGTCTTGGGGTTGCCGTCCTCGTCGTGGTTGTGACAGCGCAGCGTAGGACCGCCGGAGGCGTGGAGGGCCTCCCAGGTGCCCGGGGTCCCGGAGCCGGCGGCGCTGTCGGTCTCCGCGTAGAGCACGTCGACGGCGCAGCCCGCCCTGCGAAGCGCCGTCAGCTTCTCCGCGACGCCCTGACGGGTCAGCCGCAGCACGGCGACGCGGACCTTGGTCTGGCGGGTGGTGGTGCCCTCGGTCCACTTGCAGGTCACGTTGTCGAGCGTGTTCCAGATGGTGTCCCGGGAGTTGCCCGTCCCCGAGTAGGGGAAGAAGTACGCCTTGAAGGGGGAGTGGGCGACCGACGTGTACGTCCACGCCCGCCAGTCCATCGCGACGAGCTTGTCGAAGTAGCTCGCGTACGTGCCGTACACGGCAGGGTTGGACGGGAGCACGAAGGCGTCGTTCCACATACGGGTGTACGCCGAGGGCGACATGTTCGACGAGCTCTGCACCACCAGGTCGGAAGCCCCGTCCACCTGGGAGAACAGCCAGAACTTGTTGTGGTTGAGGGAGCTGCTCGGCAGCGCGTCGGGATCGCCCAGACAGGACTGCTTGGGCGGGCACAGGCCCACGAACGACCCCTTGGTGCGATCCGTGCCCAGCGCGTCCTTGAGGATGGCGTACGAACCGTCCGTGGGGATCACGCTCGTCGAGTCGAGCATGACCTGTACGTTCACCCCGCGCTGGGTGTGGGCGTCGGCGAGGGCCCGGGCCACCTCCTCGTCGTACAGGTGGTACAGCGCCACCTTGATGTCCGACTGGGGGGCGGCGGTGGATATGTAGGTCAGCAGCCGGATCCGGATCGCGTGCTGCTCTTCGTACGTGCCGGTCGGCTTGTTGAAGATCGGCCCCTGGGGCACGACCGCCGCCGCCTCGTCGGCGCCGCCGAGGTGGATCCCGGCAGCCAGCACCATGGTGCTCAGGGCCGCGGCGAGCCTGCGTGATCTCCAGCGTGATGCCGTGCGCATCGTGTCCCCTCCCGGTTCAAGCCGCCGCCGCAGCGGCGGTCCTGAGGTGTTGTTCGGCATGGCCGATGGTCGGCGCATGACATGTCGACAGGGAAACGATCTTTCCAGAAGCAGCGGAGCGCACCGCACGGGCACCCCCACCCGCCTGCCGCAACAGGAGGGAAGGCCCCCGGCCGGCCGGGGGGCGGCCCACGCCGCCGGGCCCCGACAGCGCGGCCGCCGGCCGATCGGCCCCCCACATGGCCGGCGCGGAGGCCGGGGCCCGCCCAGGCGGCCCGGCCCCCAGGCGGCCCGGCCCCCGGACGGCACGGCCCGCGTCGCACCACGCACGCCCGCCAGACCCGAGGGGCGGTGCCCCGCGGCGCCGAGGACCGTCAGCGCTCCTCACGGCGTGCGGAACTGCTCCACCAACGCCGCGTATCCGCCGGCGCCGTGACCGGCGGTCACCGCTCGCTCGGCCAGTGCCTTGACGAGTCTCGGCAACTCGGCGTTGACGCCGAGCGACTCGCTCTCCTCGACCACGTGCGCCATCGCCGCCAGATGGGTGTCGACCGTACCGTCGTCGGCGGGGTAGGTGCCGTCGTCCACCTGCCGCGCGTAGCCCGGCAGCCAGCCGGCCACCGTGTCGATCGCCGTCTGCGCGACGGGGAGGTACGCGGTGGCGGACACACCGGCCGTCCCCAGGATCGCGGCGCCGTTGAGGAAGCCGTCGAGCATGCCCCACATGAGGACGAGCGTGGCCATCTCGTGCGTCGCCGACAGTCCGGGGTCGTCGCCGAGGTGGAGGCCCGTGCCGAGACTGCCCAGCGTGGACTCGTGGGCCTCGTACAGCGGTCGCGGCCCGCTGTAGGCGACCACGGCGGCGGCCGTGCCGACGGCCTCCGGGACGGCCATGATCCCGCCGTCGAGGTAGCCGCCGCCTCGCCGCGCCACCTCCTCGGCGAGCGCTCTCGCGCGGGAGGGCGTGCCCGAGGTCAGGTTCACCACGACCCGACCGTCGAGCGGTCCGTCGAGGACGTCCGCCACGGCGTCGTAGTCCGACACGCAGACCACCACGAGCGGGGCGGCCGCGAGCGCGGCCGCCGGAGACTCGGCGAGCGTCGCGCCCCGAGCCACCAGGCCGTCGGCCTTGGCCCTCGTACGGTTCCACACGGTCGTCGGGTGTCCCGCGCGCAGGAACGCCTCGGCGAGGGCGCCGCCCATCAGGCCGAGTCCCAGAACCGTGACGGGTGTGCCGATGTGCGTCATGTGCTCCTCCTCTGATCGGTGGGACGATCGTCGACGTTCACACCGGTATGAAGGTCAAGGGGGAGAGCGCATGCTGATCGGGGAGCTGAGCCGGCGGACCGGGGTGAACCCGCACCAACTGCGGTACTACGAGGCGCAGGGCCTGCTGGTGCCCGACCGCGGTGACAACGGCTACCGCGCGTACGGTGACGACGCCGTCCTGGCCGTGGCCCAGATCAGGAAGCTGCTCGACGCCGGGCTGTCGACCCGGGAGATCGGGTACCTCCAACCGTGCGTCAGCGGGGTGGCCCCCGACCTGCGGCCCTGCCCGGAGACCCTGGACCTGCTGCGGGCGCGCATCGCCGCACTGGACGAGCAGATCGACACGCTCGTCGAGTCCCGCGGGACACTGCGGAAGTACCTGGCGGCCACGGAGCGCCGGCTGGCCGGCCAGTAGCACGACGTCAGTTCGGCGTCCGGTCCTGTTGCGGGCCAGATGCGGCCGCGGATGGTGCGGACGCCGGCCCGGCACCACTGCGCGTCCGGTGTGGAGCACCTGGCAGGGTGTCAGATCGGCGTCGAGTCTCCTCGGTCACGCCAATTGGGAGGCGGTTTCACTGACCGCAGCCCGCCGGTGGTCGTCGCCCGTCCCGCCATCCGGCTGCCGAAGGAGCTGCGGGTCCTGCCCGCCCGCCACCCCGTCGCGCTGTTCGCACGCGGCGAATCCGCCGTCCTCCCACGGGCCCCGTGCCGTCACGGGGACAGGGGCAGTTGGTCACCGGTGGCGCCGACCTCCAGGCGCGCGTAGTCGGGGTGGTCCAGTCGGTGGTGCACGTAGATCTGGTCGGCCCACGGTGGGTCGAAGGGCGTGAACGCGCGCAGTCCCAGCACCCGGCCGATCGGCCTGGCGGGGTGGTCGGCGTTGAAGTCGGCGATGGCGGCGGCTTCGCCGATCCGCTCGATGGTGCCGGGCACGTCGTCCAGGTAGCAGGTGACCCGCGGCAGCAGGTGCTCGTGCGCCGGACGCCGGAAGACCTCCAAGGCGGTCACGGTCGAGGAGTAGTAGTCCAGGTCCAGGCTGACGAAGCCGACCGGGTGCCGGCGCAGCAGCTCCGCCCGGGAGGCGAGGTACGCGGGCAGGGTCTCGGCGAGGTCCCCCAGTACCAGCTCCGCCTCGCCCAGGCGGGCGCGGAGCCGGTCGTGGTCCATGGTGTAGAAACCGGGGCCGAACAGGTAGGGGAGATCGCGGGGGTCCCTGGTGGCGGGCATGCCCGCACCGCTGTCGAAGCCGACCACCCGCACCGCCACCCCGGTGGCGGCGGCGTAGTACCGGGCGTGCTCGGCCAAGGCCAGCAGCCCGTTGCCCCCGGCCACTCCGAACTCCACCACCGTCACCCCCCGGTGACCCAACCGCGCGGCCAGCTCGGTGGCCCGGCGCACCCCGTAGGCGTAGTGCGGCCGCTCCACCAGACCGAACCGGTACGCCCCCGCGGAGCCGGTCCCGGGCAACCGTCGCAACAGCCGGTGCAGGGCGGCGTGCCGGGTGCCGGACTTCGACCACTCCCACAGCACGTCCGCCACCCCTCCCTGCGGTCGACGGCCGAAGGGATGACCCTTCTGAGCGGTCGAACGTGAGCTCCTGGGCATCACGACACCCCCTGCACGACGGGCAATGGTCACCCGCAGCCTTCCCTCCCTCCCCCCACGCCCAACCGCGGCCCGTGCCGGGGAGCCCGCGCGTCCGGCCCGGCCCGGTGGGCGCGTCGCCGGGCCGGGAGCCACCGTGCAGCCGGTGGTCCGAGGGCCGGAGCACGGGCCGGTCCGCATGGCCCCCTGGTCGACACCGCGGGTCCGCGTGACGCGACGAACGCATCGCCGTACGTGCTCCGACACCGCCCGGACCGGCCGGCGGCCACCCCCGCGGCGCCGCCCGCCGCTCCCGTGACTCGCCTGCGCTGTCTGGGCCATCCCGCCCGCGGCGCCCTCGATGGCGGGTGGCGCGGGCTCGGCGCGGGCCCGGCGCGGGCTGTCAGTAGAGTCGGGCCCATGCAGCGCACGACCGTCGACGGTGTCACCGTCCTGTGGGCCCCTGGCCCGGCCCCCCTCAGCGCGGCGCTCACCTTCGGGTGCGGCGCCCGCGACGAGAGTTTCCGCACCATCGGGGTCACCCACCTCATCGAGCACCTGGCGATGAGCACGCTGCCCCGGCTGCACCACGAACACAACGCCTCCGTCGACCTGGAAGTCACCCGCTTCACCGCTTCCGGCCGCCCGGAACAGATCACGGCCTTCCTGGCGGCGATCTGCGCCGCCCTGTCCGACCTGCCGCTGGACCGGATCCGGCACGAGGCCGGCATCCTGACCGCCGAGGCGTCCTCGGTCACGTCACCGGCCGCCGCCTTCCTGCTCAACCAGCGGTTCGGGGCCCGAGGTCCCGGTCTCGCGCCCTACGTCGGGCCCGGTTACGACCGGCTCTCCGCGGACGCCGTCCGGGCCCACGCCGCCGCGTACTTCACCCGCGGAAACGCCGTCCTCCAGCTCACCGGGCCTCCGCCCGAAGGTCTGCGGCTGCCCCTGCCCGAGGGCCGGCCGCCGCAACGCACGACTCCGGCCGCGCGTACCGGTGCGTCCTGGGACGAGGCGCCGATCGAGGGAGCCGCCATCGCCCTGGCCACGCCCGTCGGCTCACCGGCGGCCGCTCTCGGTCTCGCGCTCCTCGAGCACCGGCTCACCGAGCTCGCACGGCATCGTCGCGGCCTGAGCTACGTGGTCCAGGCCGAGTCGAGCCTGCGGGACGAACACACCCTGGACACCCTGCTCTCACTGGACTGCCGCCCCGGCCAGGAAGCCGAGACGGCGGAGCTGCTCTGGCAGGAAGCACTGCGCCTGGGTCGGGAGCTGCCCACCGAGGCCGAGCTGAAGGACGAGATCGAGGGCTTCCGGGAGAGCTACGAGGACCCGCGGGCCGTGGAGGCCGAGCTTGACCGAGCGGCTGCCGCCCAGCTGTTCGGACTGCCGCCCCGGGACGCCGCGGCCCGGCTGGCCGCCCTGCGTGCCGTTGTGCCCGAGGACGTGCGTGCCTGTCTCGCGCGAGCCACCGCCGGCGCGCAGTTGGCCGTGGCGCCGGACGTCGAGCCCCGGCTGGCCGCCCCGGACGGACGGCCGCTGCCTCGGGGTGCCTGCTGGGAGCACGGCGTGCTGCCCGCGGGCGAGGTGTTCCGACCGCCGCTGTCGGCGCGCGCGAGGTACGGCGCGGCGCGCCGGTCCCGACTGGTGCTGACCGGCGACGGTGTGGCGGAGATCGACGGGGACGGGCGACTGCACCACATACGCTTCGACGAGATCGTCGGCCTGGAGCGGGATGGTGAGGACCGCACGCTCTTCGGGGCGTCCGGCTGCCTGATGGAGCTCTCGCCCCGGAAGTACAGCGGGTGCGGCAAGGTGATCCGAGCGGTGGACGCCGCGGTGCCGGCGGGCCTCGCGTACGAGGCCTCGGCACTGGCGCCGCAGGACCCCGAGAAGACGTAGTTCGGTTCGGGCCGGGTGAGGGGCCCCGGGGGCGTCGCACGGGCGGGGGAGGAGTGCGGCCGTGCCGGGGAGCCCTGCGGCCCGGCCGTACGGCCATGCCCGGCTTGTCCCTTGCCGCCCGTGAGTACGTCGCCGGGCCCGCCCGGCCCGGCGACCACCCGCCGCTCGGTGCCCGCCCGCCCCCTGGTGGTACCACCGGGGCCCGGGCCGGGCCGGTCACGTCGGGGTTGCCCCGCTGTCGGCGTCGGCGTCGGCGTCGGCGTCTGCGTCGGTGCCGGTGCCGGTGTCGTGTTCGGCCAGGGCCAGCCGGGCCTGCTCGACGGTGGGGGCGAGGGTGAAGATCTCCTGTGCGCCGACGAGCGTCAGGAGGGACATGAGCCGTTCCGGGGCCGCCGCCAACACCAGCCCTCCGTCGGCGTCGAGGACGGCCTCCCGGACCAGCAGCAGAATGGTGAAGCCGCGCGAGTCGCAGAACTCCAGCCCCGCGCAGTCCAGCACGATGCGCCGGTAGCCGGCTGCGAGCAGCTCACCGACCGCACCGGTCAACGGCGCCTCGCCGGCCATGTCGAGCTCACCACTCAACGCCAGCACCGCGTCCCGCTCCACGATCGCCGGCGTGATCTCCAGCCTTGCCACCGGCATCCCGCTCTCCTTCTCCCTCGGCACGGCCATGACGGCACCCACCCTATGAAGTCCCCGACCGGAGCACCCCCCTCGCGCGACACTTCGATTTCCGTCCGGCCCCCCCCGCACGAGTCCCCTGATCACTCACGGCCGCCGTGGTCACGTACGGCGAGCAGCGGGGCGAGGAGTGGCCGCGGCTCACACGGGAGCATCACCGTCCTGCCCGGGGTCGTCGGGAGGCAGCAGGTCGTGCATCCGAGCCGCTTGGCGGCGCACCCGCGCCACCGCCGCCGACATCTCCTGAGCCGCCTGCTCCGCGGCGTCCTCGCCCGTGGCAGCCGTCCCAGCTTCCGTGTCCTCCTCGCGGTCCCTGTCCATGGAGGGGTGAGTGCCCTGGCCACCCACCGGTTAACGCCACCCGAACGGGTGACTTGACCAGGTCCTGGCCGAATCGCGGCCCAGTGACGGAGCCTGCACGAGCGGCCCGGCGCCTCCCGAGCCCGTGCGGCCGACCGGCGCGGCCGACCGGCGCGGCCGACCGGCGCGGCCGGTGTCCGCCGGACCGGGCCCCCGGCAGCTCCGAGCCGGCGGATACGGGGCGGTGACGGACGCAGCCGTTCGCCAGGCCACGGAAATGGCAGCGCGGCGTCGGGGCGGTCGCCCGCTCGGCGGCGACGGCACGCCGGTCCGAGCACCGGTGGGCCGCAGCGGCGGCCTCACCTCGGCCGGCCCGTGCCAGGCAGCCGGCCTGAGCTCCCCGGGTACGACGTCCTCATCCGGAGCCTCACCCGGCGCCCGCGCACGCCTCCGAGGGGGTGGGGGAGAGGTGGGTCACTGACGCAGGTGGGTGAACAAGGCACGATGCCGTCTGGAGGGGTGGCAAGCCTGGGGAGGTCCGCCGCCCCTCCACACTCCTGCACGCCACGAGACCTCCATGCAGGCTCCCCCGCCGCCCGGTCCGTGCCACCCGGTGCCCTACCGGAGACAGGACACCCCCCTCCTCGACCGGCCGCCACACGCCGGGCGAAACGGCTGGACCATCCCTGCGTCGACTTCCCTGTGCCGGGGCACTCGGTAGGACACCACCATGCCCGGACCCTCATGCGCACGGGAAGCGATCCATGACCCCCCACGAGCGTTCCCTCGACTTGACCGGCACCGCCACGGCATCCGCGCGGGCCCGGGAGACAGCCGCCGCCTTCCTCGCCGAGTCGGTACGCCGCCGCGGTCGCCCGGCAAGCCCCGCCGCGAGCGACGCGGTGCTCCTGGTGGCGAGCGAACTCGTCACCAATGCCGTACGGCACGCCCCCGGCCCGTGCACCCTGCGCCTGACCGCACACGAGGAGGCGGTCGTCGTCGAGGTCACGGACACGAACCCCGCGCCGCCGGAGCCCCGCGCTCCGGACATCACCGGCCGGCAGGGCGGCTGGGGCTGGAAACTGGTCACGCGCCTGGCCGATGACGTCCGCGTCCTGCCCGGCCCGGACGGCGGAAAGACGGTGAGCACCCGGCTCCCCTGGTGACCGGTCGACCGCCCCTCACGCCGCGGTAATCGACCCCCGGGTGACTCGGCGGTCGGCCCCGGGGGGCCTGTGTTACCGCCCGTGTCTGCGGTCGCATGCCCGGTTGCGCGGTGCTCGTCGTGCCGCCGCCCGACCTCGGCCGGTCCCACCGCTCGACGTCGGCCGGCCCCACCGCTCACCACCGCGCCCCGCCCGCCGCGCCGTCGACGTGAACCCCCCGGCCCCGCGCTCCGGACCCCGTCCCCTTGCCGTTGCGCTCCGACCGCGCGCCCCACCGGCGCTGCCCCACGGCTCTGGCCCCACCGCCTCACCGGCCCGGCAGCGCGGTGCGGCGCGGTGTGGATCGCGAGCCCGTCGCGGTCATCGGGTGCCCGGCCGGTCGGAGGGTCACCGGCGGGTGTGTCCGGTGGGCGTGCCGCGCGGCCGGGGAAGCGTCGAGGCGGGTGACTCCCCGGCCGAACCGGAGGAGTTCCAGCCGACCGTGCCCAGGTCGAATCCCCGTTGCGTGGTGACGACGACGGCGGGCGGGGGCGTGAGACCGGCGCGGACGCTCGCCCCTTCGTACCGGCGATGCGCTGACGTGCTGCCACACCACCGATGCTCCCGCCGGAAGCGTTGTCAGCGCTGACGGGCACGGTCACGCTTTCCTCGTACAGCCACGCCGAACGGGTAGTCGGGCGGGCGGCATTCGGCATGCCGGCAGTCGGGCCCTCCACCTACGCAGTCCGGGCGGGGGCGTGCGGGCGTGGTCCCCCGGGGCCAATCGGGAGAGGGGCGGGGATGGCTTGGCTCGCGTTCGGGTACTTCCTTTCCTACATTCCCTACGTGCTGCTGCTGAAGGCACTGACGGGGGGCATCCCTCCGGTGGCCGGCCTGCCGGTCGACGGAACGGTCCTGCTGCCGGCGGCCGCGCTGGGGCAGCTCGCCGTCATGCCCCTCTTCCTGGCGGCCAGCGGATGGTGGCGCTACGCGCGCGCGACCGGCACCCTGGGTACGGACCGCACCGTTGTGTCACTCGTGCACGTCGTGGGGGCGGGGTTCTTCACCTCCCTCGTGATCGGCACCACCGCACTCAACTTCACCTTCACCGGCGTATCCGTGTTGCTGGTGCTGCTGCTCATGCGCGGGGGTGTCCTGATCACCTCGCCGCTCATCGACAAGGCCCGCGAACGGCACGTGACGCCCTCCGCGTGGACGGCCCTGCTGCTGAGCCTCGCGGCGGTGCTGGTGGCCGTCGGCGGGGTGCGGGACTTCCACCTCCCCCCGGCAGCGGTGGCGAGCGTGTGCGTCTACCTCATCGGCTATGCGGGCCGGTTCGAGATCATGAGCCGCGTCGCCAAGTCCGGGGTGGTCGCCACCGACCGCCGGTACTTCGCCCTTGAGCACGCCACGGCTCCCCTCTGCCTGGTCGTGCTCCTGGCGGCCGGGGCCCTCGCCGGCCAGCCGGGACTCCGAGCGGGCTTCACCACCTTCCTCACCACCCCCGAGGCCTTGGCGGCGGCATCGGTCGGTGTGGCCTACGAGGTGCTGTTCGTCTTCGGCACGCTGATCTACCTCGACCGTCGTGCGTTCTCCTGGTGCGTCCCGGTGAACCGGTGCGCCAGCCTCGTCTCGGGCGTCATCGCCGCGTACCTGCTCCACCACGCGGCCGGACTGCCGACCCCGACCACTGCCGAGCTGGTGGGCCTCGTCCTGGTCATCGCCGCGATCGGCGCCCTGTGCTACCCGACGGTGGCCTCCCGCCGACGCAGCTCGGGCGGCCGCGCACGGCGGGTGCTGTTCGTCTGCGGGGGCAACACCTTCCGCTCACCCCTCGCGGAGCTGGTGGCCCGCGACGAGGTGGCGCGGCAGGGGAGGGCCGCACCCTCCCTGCGGATCACCAGCGCCGGGGTGACGGTCCCCGCGATGCGGTGGGGGGCACGGATGTCACCCCACACCACCACCGCCCTCACGGGTCTGGGCATCCGCCCGGCCCTCGGGGCCGGGCACCCCCGCCTGCGTCGGGCGCGACCGGTGACGCCGCGCCTGTGCCGCAGCAGCGCGCTCATCTACTGCATGACCCGCGACCACCGGGACGCCGTCCTCGCGGTGGCGCCCGACGTGGCCGGCCGGACCCTGTGCCTCGACCCCGACCGCGACATCCCCGACCCGCACGGCGCGTCAGCCGACGCACACCTGCGCTGTGCCCGGCACATCCAGCGAGCGGTCAGGCAGCGGCTGCGCCAGTTCCCGGGCCCCGACCAGCACCCGCCCGCCCTCAGCACCGGTTGAGCGCGACGGGCCGGCCGGCCCCCTACGACCTCCTGGCCGGCCTCAAGCCGAGAGGTCCCCGCCCACCGTTGCGGCGCCCGCCCCCCCATGCACCGGGGCCGGGCGGTCGACCGGGCAGAGCACGAGCCCCGGATACAGCGGATCTGCCGCGCACTTGAGGGAGGTGACGTGCCGGGCGGGGGACAGGTGAACCGGTGCGGGGAGATTGCCATGCGTGAGAGGAGCGTGGTTCCCACCACGTGCGCGGTGGCGGTGACAGCCTGGTGCCCGTGTCAGCCTCAGCCGTCCCGCCGGCGGCGGCCGGCAGGACCCGTCGCCCGCCACACGACGGGGTGCCCCCGCTCGTCACCCCGTCACCCCCGAACCTCCTCAGCGGGCGCGCCGCCACGGCCGGAGCCCTGGTACAGGGCACTGATCATGGTCCCGCTGGGCACTCCCACCCTCACGCGGGCTGATCAGCCGCGCTCGTCGTCTCGTCGTCGGCCAGTGCGCACAGGGCGAGTGCGGTCGCGTGCTGTTCGGCGGTGAAGCCGAGAGGTTCGACGCCTTGCTGCTCGTACCCGAGCCACATGTGGCGCTGGCCCTCGGCGTACTCCCGGAGGATCTGCCGGGCCTCCTGCGGGGTGACGTCGAGCGCGGTGGCCACCTGCCGCCAGGTGGCGCCCAGTCCGAGGGTCACGTGGATGCGGTTGCCGCGTCCGCACTCCACATCCCGGCGGATGGACTCCCGCAGCGCGAGTACGGCCAGGGCGTCGTCGACGTCGCCGCGTTCGAGCTCGTGGGGGGACCGGGTGGGGGTTCGACGGGCGGGCATCCGGTTGCGGTACAGCCGGTCCTCGTGGCGGCTCACCTTCTCGATCTGCCAGGACAGCGGGGTAGCGGCGGGCACGTCGTCGGGGCAGCGGACCTCCAGGCGTGTCCAGTCGGCGTGCTGGTCGGTCGTCATGGGTTCCCTCCAGGGGGTGGTCGGTCGCGTCAACGAAACCACGGCGCCGAGGACCAGGCCGAGTGCGGCGAGCTGACCTGCGGCGATCCGGGACGCCACGGTGCCGAGGACCGCGAGCACGTGCCCGTCGCGGTCAGGGCGGTCGCCGAGCGGTACGGGGCGAAGGCCCCCACTCGAATCGACCTTCGCGACGGTAAGGCCAGGGGTCAGGCCACCAAGGGCGCCGGTTCCTACGCGGCCGCCCTCGCCATGGACGGTCGAGTTCACCGCGTCCGCCCAAGCCCGCTTGACGGGCTGTGAACGGCACCTCCCCTCGCCGCCCTGGTCGGGCCGGCGCCCGCTCCGACCGCGGCCACCTCGTGGACCGCGCCGGGGCGCACGGGCCTGGGCCAACCCGACTGACTGACAGATACAGTCGGTTACTCGACCGAACCGACCTGTATGTAGGGCCGGATGCCCACCGTGACGTCCATGTCGAAGGCGTTCGACCCCGCCGCGGACGGCAGGCCAAGGGCCCGGTTGAGCGCACGGCTCAGGGGGCCGCAGCCACGGGTGCCCGGGGATGCGAAGCTCGTGTCCTGGGCACCGAAGGCGACGACCAGGGGGTCCCTGGTGATCACCCGGGTGGGATCGGTGTCCTTGAGTACGAGGTGGACCGCGTCCTCGTCGCTGCCCACCGAGCAGCCCGGCGACGGCACGGCCGGCAACCCATGCGCCGAGCCTATGGCGAACTTGATGTCGAACTCGCCGCGCCGGGTGTCGTCGGACAGGAAGTCCGAGTAGCCGCCGTACTGCGGGGTCAGCGTCAACGGGGTGCCTCCCACCCGGATGGGCGCGGCGGTCATCTCCCCGAAGACCTGGCGGAACACACCCCCCACACGACCTTCCGCGAAGGTGATCTTCATGGGCTCGGGGAGCGGCTCGTCGACGGCGCCCAGGCGCAGATGCCCGGTGGCGTGCATGACCTCGCAGCGCCAGGTACCGGGGTCCGCGCCGGCGGGCAGTTCGTCGATGGTCGGGCAGGCGGAGAAGTCGAACGGGGCGGGTGCCGACGGCTGTTCGGCTCCATGTGCGGGTGCGGCGACCAGGGTGAGGCCGGCAAGCAGGGCTCCCGCAGCGGCACTGGTGAAGCGGCGGACGACGGGATGGCAGGTCTTTCGGTTCGGCGTCATGCATCCCAGCATTGCAGAGTTTTCTCTGCAGAGGAAGCTCTGCAGAGAAATGACTGCAACCCGGGTAGACTGGCGCCATGACGGACGAGCGGAGAACGGAAGCCGCACGGCGGCGCACGGTCGACAGCCCCGAGGTGCTCAAGGCCCTGTCACACCCTTTGCGCCTGCGCATCCTGCGCCACCTCGGTGCGGCGGGCCCGGCCACGTCGACGACGCTGGCCGCCGCCCTCGGCGAGAACACCGGGACGCTCAGCTACCACCTGCGCATGCTGGAGCGCAGCGGTCTCGTCGAGGACATCCCCGAGCGCTCCACCGGGCGTGAGCGCTGGTGGCGCGGGGTGCGCGGCCTCGACATCCGCAGGCCGCCGCAGGACGAGCTGACGGAGGCGGAGCGCGCCATGTCGGCCGAACTGGACCGGATGAGGATGGAGGAGGACGTCGAGCTCGCCCGGCAATTCACCGCCGGGCAGGCCGGGTCCGACGGCTGGATGCGGGGTTCACGCAGCCTCGTCCATCTCACGAAGGGGGAGCTGGACGCGTTCCACGACGACTATCTGGCCCTGCTCGCGCGCTACGCCCGTGACCCCGAGGACGCCCCCGGCGACGCGCGCCCCGTACTCCTGCGCTGGTTCGGCCTGCCCGCTGACTGACCGGCACCGGCCCGCGATCCGTCTCATCGACCGACTGGCCGGACGGGTGCGGCCGGGCAGGTGTGAACGGAGCAATGCCTCCGGCGAACTGCCCCGCTCCATGTGTCGTCCGTGTGGCGGGTGGCCCCCACGCCGGTCCGGCGCCGCAGCCGCGTGGCCGCGTCACCGTGCCGGCCGGCCGCGCGTCACCGTGCCGCCCGGCCGGCCGGGTCGTCCGTGCCCCAGCGGTCCGCCGAGTTCGACGGCCCGGTCGAGGCCGGGCGTCCCGCTCGGGCCCGGCGCACTCATCGTCGTCGCGTCCGTGCGGCGGCGACCGCGGACATCCCATCGCACCGAGAGGTCAGGGACGTCAGCCGTTTCGCCACCTTTGGCCCCCGCCCCACCTCCGGTGGAGTTTGCTGCACGTTCTTGCAACAGTCTTGTCGCGTGGGGCCGTTGATGCCAGTGTGGTTCAGTCTGGATCAGACCTGTCAGCGGGAGGCGCAATGCGCAACGCGAGACGACTTCTCCTCAGATTCGGCGCCATGGCAAGCTCGGCACTCACCGTCGCAGCGATCGGCCTCACGGCAGCCCCTCCGGCCGCGGCCGTCGACTACTACTACGAACTCCCCTACCCATCGGGTGAGTCCTACCTCGTCACCCAAGGGCCCGAAGGCACCTACTCCCACACCGGCCCGTACAACGAGTACGCCTGGGACTTCGGCTTGCCGGCGAACTACGAGGTCTCCGCCGCCCAGGGCGGCACGGTGCTCGTCTCGGACTGGTCGCCGTACTGGCAGAACGGCATCGAGGTCATCATCCGCCACTCGAACGGCCAGTGCACCCACTACGCGCACCTCAACCGGGCCATCTACAACACGGGCGACTGGGTCCCGCAGGGCCGGATCATCGGCTGGTCGGGAGCCACCGGGGCGGCGAGCGGCCCGCACCTGCACTTCCAGGTCATCAACTGCAACACCCGCGTCGGTATCCCGGCCACGCTGCAGGGCTGGACGCCGCCCACCGGGTCAAGACCGGTGAGCGTCAACACGCGCGCCTGACAGCGGTGCCGCCCCCGCCTGTACCCGGGGTGAAGAGCGACCGGAGCGGCGGGGGCGTGCCCCACCCGACCGCCGGGCTGCGCACGCCCGGATCCGTGTGCTGATCGTGTCGGCGAGCCGTTGTCGGTCGTGGCTGCGTCGAGCCCTTGCCGGGTGGTGCGCGCGCACGGATGGAGATTGACCAGTACAGGGGCGCGGCCTGCGCGGGGCTGTCCCCGGGGACCGTTCATCGGGCATGAGGATGCACCGTTGTCCAGCGCCGCGGCAGCGTCGGGGCGAGGGGTCCTCCACGGCCGTCCGGCGCCGTCCGGCCGGACTTCCCCGCCCGCCAGATCACCGACCACGTCCACACCGGCCTCTTCGTGGAGCACGGTCGGCAGCCCCAGGGTGCCGCACTGGTTGCCCGGACTGCCGGCGGGCAGGGCGACACCGAGACCCGTGATGATGCCGCTGTGCTGCTTCGTGGCACCACCGGCGCGAGGGCCGCCGATGTTGGCGCAGGCGTTGTCGAAGGCCGCGTTGCCGAAGCCGATGACCGGGGTGGCGGCCGCGGGGGTGGCGGTGGTGAGAGCGCTGATGGCGGCGGTGAGCGACGCCAGTGCGCCGGCGACGTGGTGACGGTTCATGCACCGGCAACGGCCGCCCGCGCAGGTCGGATACGGCTGACAGCCCCGGCCCACGCCTCGGCTGGGGCGTCGGACGCCCCCACCGCCGTCTGCGGACCGGCTGGCGGTGTCCTCCGGGGATGGGGCGAGCGAGGCAGGTCCCGTACGCGGCGGGCGCGGGGACCGGCGGCGCGGCCGGGTGCTGGTGCACGGGTCGCCAAGCGGCGCGCGCACCGCGCGGGCCCCGAAGTCGGACGGCCGACGCCGGGCGCCTGGAGTGGCGCCCGTGGGTCACGGGCCGGCCGGGGCGTCTTCGGCGACGGCTGCGGGGGTGTCGCGCAGTCCCAAGCGCAGGTGCTCGACATGGTGGAGCGCCTGGTCGAGGAGTTCGGCGACGTGGTTGTCGTAGAGGGCGTAGACGATGGAACGGCCGTGGCGTTCGCCGGAGACCAGTCCCAGGTTGCGCAGCAGGCGGAGCTGGTGCGAGCAGGCGGACGTCTCCATGCCGACGGCCTCCGCGAGGTCGCCCACGGAGCAGGGACCTTCCTGGAGGTGGGCCAGGATGCGGAGCCGGGAAGGTGTGGCGAGGGCCTGCAGGGTGGCAGCGACGTCTGCGGTGCCGACGGCCTCCAGGCGTTCCCGGGTGGTGGCGCTGTCGGCGGTGTCGATTCCGTGGCCCATGGTGGCATTGTACCCGTGACACTTGAATAGCTGTTCAACTGTTCCTGTATGGTGGCGGGACAAGCCGACGTCCGCCCGTGAAGGGTTGTTTTGTCATGTCTTCTGCCGTGGAAGAGCGCCCCCCACCCCTCGCTGCCGGGCCGCGTCCGGCACTCCCGCGACGGCGCACGCGGGTCCTCGCGCTGCCGGAGGCCCGGTGGGCGCTGGCCGCGCTCGTGCTGTTCCTGATCGCGCTCCCCCTGCACCTCGCGGGAGCACCGGCCTGGCTCTGGGCGCCGCTGTACGGCGCCGTCTATCTCACGGGCGGCTGGGGGCCGGGATGGGAGGGCCTGAGGGCCCTCAAGGACAGGACCCTGGACGTGGATCTGCTGATGGTGGTGGCCGCGCTCGGCGCCGCCGCCATCGGCCAGGTCCTCGACGGGGCACTGCTGATCGTCATCTTCGCCACCTCCGGGGCCCTGGAAGCCGTCGCGACGGCACGGACCGCCGACTCCGTGCGCGGTTTGCTCGACCTCTCGCCGACGACGGCGACCCGTCTCCTGCCGGACGGCCGTGAGGAGAGCGTCGCGGCCGACTCCCTGACCGTCGGTGACACCATCCTGGTGCGGCCCGGCGAACGGGTCGGGGCGGACGGCCGCGTCCTCGACGGGGCCGGCGACGTGGACCAGGCCACCATCACCGGCGAGCCGCTGCCGGTGCCGAAACGGCCCGGTGACGAGGTGTTCGCGGGCACCGTGAACGGCACCGGTGCCCTGCGGGTGCGGGTCGGACGCGATCCGGCGGACTCGGTCATCGCGCGCATCGTGAAGATGGTCGAGGAGGCGTCCGAGACCAAGGCGCCCATGCAGCTGTTCGTCGAGAAGGTGGAGCAGCGGTACTCCATCGGCATGGTCCTCGCCACACTGGCCGTCTTCGTGGTTCCGCTCGCCTTCGGCTCCGGGCTCCAGCCGGCCCTGCTCCGGGCGATGACGTTCATGATCGTCGCTTCCCCGTGCGCGGTGGTGCTGTCCACCATGCCGCCGCTGCTCTCCGCCATCGCCAACGCCGGCCGCCACGGCGTCCTCGCGAAGTCCGCCGTCGTGATGGAGCGCCTCGGTCAGGTCGACGCCGTGGCGCTGGACAAGACCGGCACGCTCACCACCGGCACGCCCCACGTCACCGACATCCGCCCCCGGCCCGGTTCCGGCCTGGACGAAGAGGGGCTGCTGGCGTTGGCGGCCGCAGCCGAGCACCCCAGCGAACACCCCCTCGCCCGCTCCCTCGTCCGAGCGGCCCACGAGCGCCACCTCACCCTCGACGAGGCCTCCGGCTTCACCTCCGAGCCCGGCCGGGGCGTCACCGCCGTCGTCGGCGGACACACCGTCCAGGTGGGATCTCCGGCCCGTCTCGGCCCCGTCGGCGGCGACCCGGAGACGGGCGGTGTGGTGCGGGCACTCGAAGACGAGGGCCGTACCGCCGTCCTCGTCCTGCGCGACGGCGCCCCGGTCGGAGTCCTGGGCGTCGCCGACCGGCTCCGCTCCGACGCGAAGAGCACCGTGACCGCGCTGGCCGAACTGACCGGTCGACCGCCGGTCCTGCTGACCGGTGACAACGAGCGCGCCGCGCGCCGCCTCGCCGCCGAGGTCGGCATCACGGACGTCCGCGCCGGTCTGCTCCCTCAGGACAAGGTGGCCGCGGTCAGGGAGTGGGAGGCGCAGGGGCGCCGGGTGCTGGTGGTCGGTGACGGCGTCAACGACGCTCCGGCGCTGGCCGCCGCGCACGTCGGCATCGCGATGGGCAAGGCCGGCTCGGATCTCGCGCTGGAGACCGCCGACGCCGTCGTCGTCCGCGACGAGCTCGCCACGATCCCCGCCGTCGTGGCCCTCTCCCGCAAGGCCCGTCGCCTCGTCGCGCAGAACCTGGCCATCGCCGCGGCGTTCATCGTCGCTCTGGTGGCCTGGGACCTGATCGGCACGCTCCCGCTGCCACTCGGCGTCGCCGGCCACGAAGGGTCCACCGTCATCGTCGGCCTCAACGGCCTGCGCCTGCTGCGAGAGCACGCCTGGACCGCTCCCACGACGAGCACGCGACACGAGTGAGCACGGCGGCGGCCGACGCCGCGGCGAGCAGGGCGGTGGCGAGCGGGACGGCGCCGAGCAGCGGGGCGGCGCGCAGGCGGCGGGCGGTCACGTCAGCGGGGAGGCCCGGCCGGTGCCGGCGCGCTCGTGGCGCTCCGGCGGATGCGGCGGAGGCGGCGGAGACGGCCCTACGCGGCGCTCGGGACGCGGGGCGACCCGTGCCGTCCCTGCGGCCGTGGAGGCGCCGGCCGTGCCGAGTCGTACTGGTCGCCCGCCCGCGCCGCCGCCACGCGGTCAGGCCGACCCCACCACCGAGATGACCGGACGGGTACGCACGTCAGGAGGCCGTGGGCGAAGGCGCTCGCGGTCAATTGGCCCGCTCCGAGGCGACGGCGTGGAACTGCGCATCGCGCCGATCCCGGGCGGGCGCCGGCCGGCGCCCTGATCCGTCGGACCGCGCTCCGGGACATCACGATCCGGTCAAGAGGTGCCCTGGGGGTCTTGATTCACTGGCGTGTAATCGATTCCATGCTCCCGTCGATGTAATCGATTCCACGCGTGCCGGCCCCGTGCCGGCACCACTGATCCACAAGGAGGTGGAGCGGCGATGGCCAGTATCAAGGACGTCGCAGCGGAGGCCGGCGTCTCCGTCGCCACGGTCTCGCGCGTCCTGAACGACCACCCGTCGGTCAGCGCCGACGCACGCACCCGCGTGCTGGCCGCCGTCGAGACCCTCGGCTACCGCCCGAACGCCGTCGCCCGCTCCCTGCGCACGGACCAGACCCACACCCTCGGCCTGGTCATCAGCGACGTACTGAACCCGTACTTCACCGAACTGGCCCGCTCCGTCGAGGAGGAGGCCCGCGCGCTCGGCTACAGCGTCATCATCGGCAACGCCGACGAGCGGCCCGACCTCCAGGACCACCACGTGCGCAACCTCCTGGACCGCCGGATCGACGGCCTGCTCGTCTCCCCGACGGACGGGGGCTCGCCGCTGATGCTGGACGCCGCCCGGGCAGGGACGCCCATGGTGTTCGTGGACCGGTGGATCCCGGGCGTGGACGTGCCGGTCGTCCGGTCGGACGGGCGGGCCGCCGTACGGGACCTCGTGGCGCACCTGCACGGGCTCGGGCACCGGCGGCTCGCGATCATCGCGGGCCCGGCGGCGACCACGACCGGCCAGGAGCGCGTGGAGGCCTTCCGCGAGGCGCTCGGCGCGTACGGGCTCGACCTGCCCGACGCCTACACAGGGCAGGGCGACTTCCAGGCCGAGAGCGGCCGCCGGGTCACCGAGGGGTTCCTCGCCCTGGCCGAGCCGCCCGAGGTCGTGTTCGCGGCCGACAACCTGATGGCGCTCGGCGCGCTGGACGCGGTACGCGCGCGTGGCCTGCGCGTACCGGACGACCTCGCGCTGGCCGCGTTCGACGACATCCCGTGGTTCGTGCACACCGATCCGCCGATCACGGCGATCGCCCAGCCGACGGGCGAGCTGGGCCGGGCCGCCGTACGGGCCCTGGTCGACCGCATCGAGGGACGGCCCGGCGAGTCCGTCACCCTCCCCGCCCGCCTCGTCGTACGCCGCTCCTGCGGCGAGAACCCCGACGGGAACCCCGACGGCAACCCCGTGACGAACAGGAGCCAGTCGTGAGCAACACGGAAGAGTTGCTGCGCATCGAGGGCATACGCAAGACCTTCCCGGGCGTGGTGGCGCTGGACGGCGTCGACTTCGACCTGCGCCGGGGAGAGGTGCACGTGCTGCTCGGTGAGAACGGCGCGGGCAAGAGCACCCTCATCAAGATGCTCTCCGGCGCCTACACCCCCGACGCCGGACGGATCCTGGTCGGCGGCGAGGAGACGCGCGTCCAGGGCGCGCAGGACTCCGAGCGGCTGGGGATCGCCACGATCTACCAGGAGTTCAACCTCGTACCCGACCTGACGGTCGCCGAGAACATCTTCCTGGGGCGCCAACCGCGCCGCTTCGGCGTGATCGACCGGAAGAGGATGGAGGCGGACGCCGAGGTCCTCCTCGCACGGGTGGGCGTGAACGTGTCGCCCCGCGCGCGGGTGAGGGAACTCGGCATCGCCCGCCTGCAGATGGTCGAGATCGCCAAGGCGCTCAGCCTGGACGCGCGCGTGCTGATCATGGACGAGCCGACGGCCGTGCTCACCTCCGAGGAGGTCGAGAAGCTCTTCGCGATCGTGCGCAGGCTGCGCGAGGACGGCGTCGGGATCGTCTTCATCACGCATCACCTGGAGGAGATCGCCGCCCTCGGCGACCGGGTGACGGTCATCCGGGACGGCAAGAGCGTCGGGCAGGTCCCGGCCTCCACGCCCGAGGACGAACTCGTACGGCTCATGGTCGGCCGCTCGATTGAGCAGCAGTACCCGCGCGAACGGGCCGACCGAGGCGCCGCGCTGCTGTCCGTCGAGGGGCTCACCCGGGACGGGGTCTTCCACGACGTCAGCTTCGAGGTGCGCGCCGGCGAGGTCGTCGGCGTCGCGGGGCTCGTCGGAGCCGGCCGTACCGAGGTCGTACGGGCGGTCTTCGGGGCCGACGCGTACGACCGGGGCACCGTGAAGGTCGCCGGCACCCCGATCGCCAAGGACGACGTCAACGCGGCCATGACCGCCGGCATCGGGCTCGTCCCGGAGGACCGCAAGGGCCAGGGACTGGTGCTGGACGCGTCGGTCGAGGAGAACCTCGGCCTGGTGACGCTGCGGTCGGCCACGCGCGCCGGGCTCGTCGACCTCAAGGGCCAGCGCGAGGCCGCCGCGCGGATCGCCGGGCAACTCGGCGTGCGGATGGCCGGACTCGGCCAGCACGTGCGGACGCTCTCCGGTGGCAACCAGCAGAAGGTCGTCATCGGCAAGTGGCTGCTCGCCGACACCAAGGTGCTGATCCTCGACGAGCCGACGCGCGGCATCGACGTCGGCGCCAAGGTCGAGATCTACCAGCTCGTCAACGAACTCACCGCCGCCGGCGCGGCCGTCCTGATGATCTCCAGCGACCTTCCCGAGGTGCTCGGCATGAGCGACCGGGTGCTGGTGATGGCCCAGGGCCGGATCGCCGGTGAACTCTCCGCCGGAGAGGCGACCCAGGACGCCGTGATGGCACTCGCCGTCAGCGCCCCGACGACCCCGAACACGACCGGAACGGAGGCCCCCCGTGGCCACTGACACGCTCAAGAGCACGACGGGCGCGGGTGGCGCCTCGGGGGGCCTGCGCCGCCTCCTGCTCGACAACGGCGCACTCACCGCGCTCATCGTCCTCGTCATCGCGATGTCGGCGCTGTCCGGTGACTTCCTCACGACGGACAACCTCCTCAACGTCGGCGTCCAGGCGGCCGTGACCGCCATCCTCGCCTTCGGCGTGACCTTCGTGATCGTCTCGGCGGGCATCGACCTGTCGGTCGGCTCGGTCGCCGCGCTGTCGGCCACGGTCCTCGCCTGGAGCGCCACCTCGGCGGGCGTCCCGGTCTTCCTCGCCGTGCTCCTCGCCGTGGCGACGGGCATCGTCTGCGGCCTGGTCAACGGCGTCCTGATCTCCTACGGCAAGCTGCCGCCGTTCATCGCGACGCTGGCCATGCTGTCCGTGGCCCGAGGCCTGTCCCTCGTCATCTCCGAGGGGTCCCCGATCGCCTTCCCCGACTCCGTCTCCCACCTCGGGGACACGCTCGGCGGCTGGCTGCCCGTGCCGGTGCTGGTGATGGTCGTCATGGGCCTGATCGCCGCCTTCGTCCTCGGCCGGACGTACATCGGCCGCTCCATGTACGCCATCGGCGGCAACGAGGAGGCCGCTCGGCTGTCCGGCCTGCGCGTGAAGAAGCAGAAGCTCGCCATCTACGCCTTCTCCGGCGTCTTCGCCGCCGTCGCCGGTGTCGTGCTCGCCGCCCGGCTGTCCTCCGCGCAGCCGCAGGCCGCCGACGGCTACGAACTGGACGCGATCGCCGCGGTCGTCATCGGCGGCGCCTCCCTCGCGGGCGGTACGGGCAAGGCGTCCGGCACACTGATCGGCGCACTGATCCTGGCCGTGCTGCGCAACGGGCTGAACCTGCTGAACGTCTCCGCGTTCTGGCAGCAGGTCGTCATCGGCGTCGTCATCGCGCTGGCGGTGCTGCTCGACACCGCCCGCCGCAAGGCCGGCGCGACGCCGGCCGCGGCCGGCACCGGCGGCGACAAGGGCAGGCAGGCGGCGACGTACGCGCTCGCGGCCGTCGTCACCGTCGCGATCGTCGGCGCCACGTCCTTCCTGCACAACGGCTCCTCCGCCACGAGCGGCCCGAGGATGGGACTGTCGCTGTCCACCCTCAACAACCCCTTCTTCGTGCAGATCCGGGCGGGCGCCGAGGCCGAGGCGAGGAAGCGGGGCGTGGACCTCACCGTCACGGACGCCCAGAACGACGCCTCCCAGCAGGCCAACCAGTTGCAGAACTTCACCAGTGCCGGCCTCGACGCGATCATCGTCAACCCGGTCGACTCGGACGCGGCCGGCAACTCGGTGAACGCGGCGGGCAAGGCGAAGATCCCGGTCATCGCGGTGGACCGGGGCGTCAACAAGGCTCCGGTGGACACGCTCGTCGCCTCCGACAACGTCGCCGGCGGTGAACTCGCCGCCAAGACCATCGCCGAGAAGCTGGGCGGCAAGGGCAAGATCGTGATTCTGCAGGGCCAGGCCGGCACCTCCGCCGCCCGTGAGCGCGGCCAGGGTTTCGCCAACGGCCTCAAGGCCTACCCGGGCATCCGGGTAGTGGCCCAGCAGCCCGCCGACTTCGACCGCACCAAGGGCCTCGACGTGATGTCGAACCTGCTCCAGGCCCACCCGGACGTCCAGGGCGTCATCGCGGCGAACGACGAGATGGCCCTCGGCGCGATCAAGGCGCTGGGCTCCAGGGCCGGCACGTCGGTCTCGGTGGTCGGCTTCGACGGCACGCCTGACGGACTCAAGGCGGTCGAGGGCGGCACGCTGTACGCGTCCGTGGCGCAGCAGCCGTCCCAGCTCGGCCGGATCGCCGTGGACAACGCCCTGAGGGCGCTCCAGGGCAAGGAGGTCGAGGAGACGGTGAAGGTGCCGGTCAAGGTGGTCACGAAGGAGAACGTGGCCGGCTTCACCGGCTGACATCGGGGAACGGCCGGGCGGTCGTCCACCACTGGTGGGACCGCCCGGCCATGTCACTCACATGGGGAGACAACGCATGTACGACTACGACCTGCTGGTCGTGGGGTCGGCCAACGCCGACCTGGTGATCGGAGTGGAACGCCGGCCCGCCGCCGGCGAGACCGTGCTCGGCTCCGACCTGGCCGTCCACCCGGGCGGCAAGGGCGCGAACCAAGCGGTCGCCGCCGCCAGGCTCGGCGCCCGTACGGCTCTGCTGGCCCGGGTCGGCGACGACGCGCACGGCCGGTTGCTGCTGGACTCGCAGCGTGAGGCCGGCGTCGACACGGTGGGGGTCCTGGTGGGCGGTGCGCCGACCGGCGTCGCGCTGATCACGGTCGACCCGTCCGGGGACAACAGCATCGTCGTCTCGCCGGGCGCGAACGGCCGGCTGGCCCCGCAGGACGTACGGGCCGCGGCCAGCCTCTTCCAGGGCTCCCGGGTGGTCTCGGCGCAGTTGGAGATCCCGCTGGAGACGGTCGTGGAAGTCGTACGGAACCTGGCGCCGGGCAGCCGGTTCGTGCTCAACCCCTCGCCGCCGCGCCCTCTGCCGCCGGAGGTGCTGGCGGTCTGTGACCCGTTGATCGTCAACGAGCACGAGGCGAAGGTGATCCTGGGCGGCTCCGCCGTCGGGGACGCTCCCGAGGACTGGGCGCGGATCCTGCTGGCGAAGGGTCCGCGGTCGGTGGTGGTGACGCTGGGCTCGCAGGGCGCGCTCGTGGCGTCCGCGGAGGGCGTCAGCCGCATCGCGTCCGTGAAGGTGGACGCCGTGGACACGACGGGCGCGGGCGACGCGTTCACCGCCGCGCTGGCCTACCGGCTCGCTGCGGGCGAGTCCCTGGCCCAGGCGGCGGCGTACGCGGCTCGGGTCGGGGCGGCGACGGTGACGAAGGAGGGCGCGCAGGCGTCCTTCCCGACGGCGGCGGAGGTCGCCGCCCGGTGAAGAGGACCGGAATACTCAACCGCCACCTCGCCGGTGCGCTGGCCGAACTGGGCCACGGCCACGAGGTGCTGGTGTGCGACGCGGGCATGCCCATACCGGACGGCCCGCGTGTGGTGGACCTGGCCTTCAGGGCCGGGGTGCCGGCGTTCGCGGAGGTCCTGGAGGGGCTGCTGGCGGAGCTCGTCGTCGAGGGCGCGACGGCGGCGGAGGAGGTACGGCGGGCGAATCCGCAGGCGGCGAAGCTGCTGGACGGTCGCTTCCCCGCGCTGGACCTCGTCCCGCACGAGCGCCTCAAGGAGCTGTCGGCGGGGGCCCGGCTGGTCGTCCGCACGGGCGAGGCACGGCCGTACGCGAACGTGCTGCTGCGCTGCGGCGTCTTCTTCTGAGACCACCGGGCTCGCCCCGCCGCGCCCGGGGCCGGGCGGGCGTGGTGGCGCCGTCCGGCCGGTACCGGGTCCACGGGCGGCCGCATCGCACCAGCCCTCGCCGCGGTCCCGCGCTCGGGACGCCGGTGCCCGCCACGCCCCGCCTGCCGACCCGTCGGCGACGCGCCACCTCGGCCGCCTCAACCCCGGCGGACGTACGGGAGGCTCGCGTGTGATCGGAGCCGTGCGACGATCGCCCGTGAACCCGAGGAGGAACCAGTGCGGTTGCGTGATGTCTCACCCGACGACGTCGACGTCTACGTCCGGATGCGGTGCGATCCCGTCATGATGGCGGGCCTCGGCGGGCCGCTGCCGCGTGAGGGGATAGCGGACAAGGTCCGCCGGGACATCGAGCAGGCGAGCGCCGACCTCGCCTGGATCAAGATGATCGTCCCCGACCCCGCCACCCCCGAGAAGGTGGCCGGGACGGTGACCCTCTGGTCCCATGACGCCGGCGACGCTGAGGGCGACGGACCGGTCTCGGAGATCGGCTGGATGGTCCTGCCGGAGTTCCAGAGGCAAGGATGGGGCAAGCGTGCCGTCCGTGCCCTCCTGGAGCAGGCCCGGGACCAGAACCGCTGGGGAGTGGTGCACGCCTTCCCGGCGACGACCAACGCCGCGTCGAACGGCATCTGCCGCTCGGTCGGCTTCCGCTTCCTCTCGGAGGTCGACATGACGTTCGCCGGCCGGGCCTTCAAGGCCAACCACTGGACCGTCGACCCGAGGACGGACCTGGCCTGACGACGCCCTGCGCGCCGTGGCGTGCCAGTGCCGCATCCGGCGCCGCGGCGAGGGGGCACGCAGCAGGGGACCGCGGGCTTCCCCATCCCCGCGCTCACGGACGGGCCGGCCCGTCCGCTGCCGGGCGTCGGCGCCAGGCCCGGCACGCGTTCACCATCGCGCCGGAACCGGCGGCCGCCATGATCACCGGGATGGCGGGATGGCGGGATGGCGGGACGCGGGGTGTCGGGGTGTCGGGATGGTGGGATGGCGGAGTGTCGGGGTGTCGGGATGCCGGGGCGCCGGCCACCGCCACCGGCCGGTCGGAGAGGACGGCGCACTCACGGCAGGGCTCCGGCCCGGACGGTCCCATTGGCGTCGCCGCCACCAAGCCCGGTCCGAGCCGGCCACCACTGCGGTCAGCCCCCGAACTGCCTGAGCGCACCCGCGCCCGTGAGCAGCGGATCCCGGGGCGCGGTCCCGCGTCACGCGACGAGCGGGTGGGCGGCGACGGCGCCCACCCCGGCCCACGGCCGCGGTCCCGGCCGCTCGGTCCCCGGGTGGAACGCGGTCGTCTCGAACGGGGACGTGCCCCTACGCCGTCCCACGGAGCACCACGGACCGCACCTGCGGCATCAGTACGCCCGGGGCCGTCCGGGGTGGCGCGCATCGGCTGCGGGTGGTACACCTGCCCGTCCTTCATCACCTGCTGGCAGGTGTACGGGGTGGGCCCCATGGGCCGCACCGAGGTGTGCTCGTCACCTTCGGTGTGCTCACGGCCCCTCGACGTACAGGAACTCCGGGCCGTACGTCCTGCCGCTTCCGTCGGGCAGTTCCCGCTCCATCAGGGCCCGCGCCTTGGGGCCCATCTGGAACATGTGGCCCACGGCCTTCCCCACCTCGGCCCTGGCCGCGCTCGGGTCGTCCGTCCGCCACGCCTTCTCCAGCGACCGCAGCATCGAGCTGAATTCTCTGTTGAACAGGTCGAGGGCCTGCTGGACCTCGGGGCTGGGCGCGTTCTCGCCGCCGTTGGCCCACCCGCCTCGCGGAACCCTCCCCATGGGGTGGGCCGGGGGGAAGGGCACCTCGTCGCCGGTGAAGTCCCACATGTCCGGGGATTCCGAGACCTTGACCAGCTTCCTGCCGTGAAAGAGCTCCCGGAACGCGTAGAAGTGCGCCAGTTCCCCTTCCTTGCCGGGGAAGGGGTTCTCGGGCGAGGCGGAGGTGCCCTCGCCCTGTTCCTTGATGACCTCGATGGCGCCGCGCACCTTCTCGATGCTGTCGAGCGGGACGATGTCGTTGCCCTGTCCGTGATGGGTCATGGGGTAGGCGAGCTGCCGGGTGCCCCTGATCAGGTGCCGGTGCGCCTCGAACGCTTCCTCCACCGCGGTGTAGAAGGCCCCGATCGAGGTGAAGGTCTCGTACTCGGCCACGGGGTGGTCCGGGCGTTCGATCTCGGAGAACATCTCGACCGAGGCCTTGCTCAGGCCCTCCAGGAACACGGTCAGTTCGGGCCGTACGCCACCGGGCAGCGGGTACTCGTACTTCGGCGCCACGTTCGGGTCGGCGAGGATAGGAGAGCCACCGATGGTCGTGAGCATGTTGCACACCAGGCCCATGTGGCTCATCTCGTCGAAGATGACCCTCCGGATGGTGTCGTAGACCGGCCCCGAGCCTTCCTTGATCGACCACATGGCACTCGCATACGGGCCGATGGTCGCGATCTCCACCATGATCGCCTGTTGCAGGGCGTTCTTGAGCCAGACCTCGTCGCGGTCCACGGGGAGGACCTCCATCAGTTCGACGATGGCGTTGCTCTCGTATGCGAGAACTGTGGTCATGGCATGCCCTTCGGGTTCACGGGTGGACTGCGTTCGTGTGGGGTGTGCGCCAGGTCCGCTTGCCGGTGACGCCGATCCGTTGCCGTGTGCGTGCCGGGCCGGTGACGCGCGTACAGACGACCAGGGGGATCCCCGGTGGGAGCCGCCGCGCGAGGTGCCGGCGATCGCCTGGACGCTCGGGTCACCGGCCGGGCACTCGGCCGCATTGATGAGTCCCGGGCCGGGTCGCTCGGGACGCGGGGCTGCCTGCCGGCGACGGGCAGGTGCTCCGGGTGGGGCCTACCGCGTGAAGTTCACGTCGATGACCTGGTAGAAGGCGTGGCCGGTGTCGGCGACCTCCCACACGCCGAGGATCACGTGATAGCCGGAACGCGCCGGCAGCTTGATCGTGTGCGGCTTGTCGAGGTTCGGGTCGTGAGGGGCCTCCGGCATCTCCCAGTGCGGGATGTCGCCGTACGGCTTGTACGTCGCGAACGGCTCGGGTTCGAACTGGGCGCGGCTCAGCGGCGCCGTGGGGTCCCAGCCCTCCTTGGTCACGAAGTAGTTGAAACGACGCGTCCGGTGCTTCATCGTGAAGTTCCACTGGAACGGAACCTCAGCGCCTGACTGCAGGTCGTTCTTGGGCCAGTCACGCACCTCGTCGAGCCTGGCCGCCGCCGGCTCGCTTCCGCCACTGGCGATCCGGCCGT
Source organism: Streptomyces changanensis (assembly GCF_024600715.1). NCBI lineage: Bacteria > Bacillati > Actinomycetota > Actinomycetes > Kitasatosporales > Streptomycetaceae > Streptomyces > Streptomyces changanensis. The sequence goes on along the minus strand of NZ_CP102332.1, from coordinate 71,600 downwards.
CCGGCGGTACCGGCTTGGGTCCGCTGGGGGTGTCCGTCGGCACGTCCGGATCGGCCAGCCCGACCTGGGTCGCCGGGAAGAACTTGCCCGCTTCCAGCCCGCTGGACGGCCAGCCGCCGTTGAATGCGATGTCCGCCCGGGAGCGCGGGTGCGTCATCCACCCGTGCCGTGGAGCGGCCTCCACGCGATCTTCCGTGGCCATGTCTCTCTCCGTTCGCCGTCGATGCGTTGGGCATCGGTGGTGTCCGCTCACGAGGCGGCGAGGCGCGCGGCGTCAGGGCGGCCGCTTCGCCACGGCGTGAGCGCGAGGTCACCGAATGCTACTCTCTGTACATGATATTTTCACGCAGCGTGACCATTCGGGGAGTGTCGTCGGCCTCCGGGGCGCCTGCCGAGCCGGGCCGGGGGAGCGTGCACCGATGCTCGGACCGCTGCGCCGACAGGACCACCTACCCGTAGGCAGTGCCGAGGCGGTCGCGCGGGAGCCGGGAGCCACCGCCCACTCGGCGCACCGTCACCGGAGCGGCGCACGCCGGTGCCTCCGCCGCTCGCCGACCCTCGCCCGCGGTCCGGCGCCCCGGGCGTTCGGACAGCCGGGTCCCGGCCGCCGCGCGGAGCTGCGGGCGTCTCGGCCCGCCCGCTCCCCGTCGAGCCCGGCACCCTGCCGGGCCCGCCCGGCCGGCGAGCCTCCCCCCGCGGAGTCGTCCGGTTGCCGCGCGGTCTGCTCCGGGTCGTCGACCCGTTCTGCGACCACCGGGCGTTTTCGGGGTAGGCGGGCGCCATGTTCTTCTTCAGTAACCGGGTCGGCTGTCTGGGTTCGCTGCTCATCAGCGTGACGGCGACCGCCATCCTGTACATGATCTTGGCACGCTGATCCGGCTGCTCGGCTCCGGCGCCGACGGCCTGGCGATCGCTGTCCTTGGCCGGCCTGCGCCGTGCGTCGCCTGCCGGGGCTGTGCGGCCCGAGCCCGGCCGCCCGGCGCCGGGACCGCCCGGGAAACCGGATGGACCCGTGAACGTGTCACCGGTCAGGGAGCCGGGCCCGCCCCGACCGCCTGCTTCCCGCGGCGGGGGGAGCGGCCGCGCCGTCGCACCGCCGCCTGCTTCCCGGGTCACCCCTACCGCGTGCTGCACTGGCCCGGCCCTGCCCGCGCGGCCGCCGATATCGTGCCCGCCGGGCCGCTGTCGGTACGCCGCACCCGCCAGCGCGCCCAAGCGGCCTGACCTGATGCAGCTGTGGGACTTCGGGCCGCACGCCAGGTCGACCTGGTCCGGCTGCTCGGGTCCGACGCGGCCGCCATGACCCGCACCATCAAGCGGCTCGAACACGCCGGGTTCGTGCGCCGTCGTCCCCGCCCCACCGACAGGCGGGCAACGATCATCGAGCCCACCGAGGCCAGCCTGGCCCTGCGCCACCAGGTCGACGAGATCTGGGCGGAGCTGGAGGAATGCACCGCCGGGGAAATGCCGGAGAATCGGCAGGCCGAGGTTGTCCGGGTCCTGGAACAGATCGAGGCGAGCCTGACCCGCGCCGCGACCCGGCACGCGCAACAGGAGACCGGCGGCCCGGCCGCACCACCCGAAGGGCTGGCCGACCACGTGTAGCCGGCCCCGCCGGGGGCGAACGGGCGACGGCCAGGGAGTCGCTGCGGAGCGTCGGTGGCGCAGAGGCCAGGGGCCGGAGGCGGAACACCGACCGTGCAGGACGGTGGCGGTGTGCCGGCTTGCGGCGACGCTCACGCGTGCGCGGTCGGGCCGGTGCAGGCGATCGGCAGCCCGAAGGCCGGCGCCCGGTGATGCCGGGGGAGTGGGCGAGCGCGACCCGTCAGTGAGACCGGCGGGCGTTGAGCCGGGCGGCCTGGCGGGTGAGGTGGTCACGCTCGGCGAGGTTGGTGGCCTCGTGGGCCGCCTCGGCGTACAGCCGTGCCGCCGTCGCCAGGTCGCCGTCGCGCTCGTGGAGGTACGCCGCCACCGCGGTGTGGCGGGGGACGGGGTGTCCCCTGCTCGACCGGAGCCGGGAGCTCGGGGAAGAGGCGTCCAGCGCCGCGAGCGCCGCCAGACCGGCGCGCGGCCCTTCGGCCTCCCCGACGGCTACGGCGCGGTTGAGCCGCACGACCGGGCTGTCGGTGAGGCGCGTCAGCTCGTCGTACCACTCGACGATCTGCAGCCAGTCGGTCTCCTCGGCTGTGGGCGCGTCGGCGTGGAGCGCCGCGATGGCGGCCTGGGCCTGGAACTCGCCCAGCCGGTCGCGGGCGAGGGCCGCCTGGAGGATGCCGACGCCCTCGGAGATCAACGCGGTGTCCCAGCGGCCGCGGTCCTGCTCGGCGAGCGGCACCAGGCTGCCGTCGGACGCGGTCCGCGCGGCGCGCCGCGCGTGGTGGAGGAGCATGAGGGCGAGCAGCCCGGCCACCTCGGGGTGGTCGATGCGGGCCGCGAGCTGCCGGGTGAGCCGGATGGCCTCGGCGGCGAGGTCGATGTCGCCGGAATAGCCCTCGTTGAAGACCAGGTAGAGGACGCGCAGCACGGTCGCGACGTCGCCGGGCCGGTCGAAGCGCACGTCGGAGACGGTGCGCTTGGCCCGGCTGATGCGCTGCGCCATGGTCGCCTCGGGCACCAGGTAGGCCTCGGCGATCTGGCGGGTGGTCAGCCCGCCCACGGCGCGCAGCGTGAGCGCGACCGCCGATGCCGGGGACAGTGACGGATGGGCGCACAGGAAGTAGAGCTGGAGCGTGTCGTCCACCGCGGGCGCCGGCCCGGGCGCCGGCTCCTCCTCGACGCGCTCCTCACGCCGGCGGCGGGCCGCGTCGGCACGGGCCGCGTCGAGGAACTTGCGCCAGGCCACGGTGACCAGCCAGCCCTTGGCATCCCGCACGGCGTGTCCCATGCCCGAAGAGGCCGGGGAGGGGCCGGCCGTCCAGACCCGCAGCGCCTCGACCAGAGCCTCCTGCACGGCGTCCTCGGCCGCCGCGAAGTCGGCTCCGCGGCGGACGAGGACGGTGAGCACACTCGGCGTGAGGCTCCTGAGCAGCTCCTCGTCCATCGGTGACGTCACTCCGTGATGGTGGGCCGGGCGGTCAGGAAGGGGCGCACCTCCAGCCACTCGTGGATCGGCTTGCCCCCCGCCCCGGGGGCGGCCGACAACTCCCCGGCCAGCTCGACGGCGCGCTCGTGACTGTCGACGTCGATGATCATCCAGCCGGCGATGAGGTCCTTGGTCTCCGCGAACGGTCCGTCGGTGACCGGCGGGCGCCCCTCGCCGTCGTAGCGGACCCACGTTCCCTCGGGGGCGAGCGCCTGCCCGTCGACGAACTCGCCCGTCTTCTCCAACCGGGCCGCGAAGTCGTTCATGTACTGCACATGTGCCGAGATCTCCTCCGGACTCCACCGGTCCATCGGCACGTCGTTGACCGCGGCCGGGGCGCCGCGGTAGTGCTTCAGCAGCAGGTACTTGGCCATCGTGCTTCTCCTCGGTGCTCGTGCGACCCATTGTGGTCGCGTTCACCCCGGGGACGGAGCCGGACGCGCGTTCTCGACATCGCCGGCCACCCTTTTTCGGGGCTCTCGACCTGCCGGACTGGACCTAGGCATCGGCGAGGAGGGGGTCGTACGGGGTGCTCGTGCGGCGGCCCGACATGAAGGACACGAAGTCGCCCACGAAGGCGCTCCGGCCGTAGGCGCCGTCGGTGACGGTGATGTCGCGGTGGAAGGCGGTGCGGAACAGGGCCCGGTACTCGTCCGCGTCGATGCTCCCGCTGCCGTCCCTGTCGGTGGCGTCGAAGAGCACCTCGGCGACGCGGATGAGCGCGGGGCCGGCGAGGGAGGGGACGGCGGCGGCGTACTCGTCGGCGCTGACGCGGCCGTCGCCGTCCGTGTCGAGGGCGGCCTGGAGTTCGCGCCACCAGGCGGCGAAGGCGTCGTAGAGCCGGGTCTCCTCGGGTTCGTCCAGGTCGAGGCGCGTGGAGAGCTCGCGGGCCATGGCGGCGAGGTCGGGCCAGTCGAGGTGGCCGTCGCCGGTCTGGTCCAGCACCTGGCGGAAGAACTCCTCCGCCGAGCGCCGGCCCTCTCCCGCGCCCGTCGAGGGTGCCGGATCGGGGCCGGGGTCGGCGTCGCCCAGTGGGGTGAGGAGGCGGAGCAGGGCCGAGGCCCGCTTCATGCGGGCGCGCAGGGCGGCGACCGTGCGGGCGCGAGGGTCGTCGCCGCCGGGCGAGAGGGAGAGGGTGTCGATGATGCTCTCGGCGTTGATCCAACCCTCGGGCAGGAAGCGGGCGAGCCCGGCCGCGAGGTAGGCGCCCTGCATGAGGGTCGGGGCGCCGGGCATCTCCGGCAGGCCGGCTCGGCGCCGGTACGGCTCGGGGAGCGAGGCGACGGTGATCGCGCCGAGGAGCGGTCCGGCGACAGCCCGGCCGGCCGCCCACAGCGTCGGCGCGCCGTCGAGCAGCGCCGGGGCGGGCAGGTGGTCGAAGAGCCGGTAGAGGATGATGCGGGCCGCCTCGGTGTTCTCCAGCTCGTCCCCGACGACCCGGTCGAAGTACCGCCAGAAATCGTGGAGGTCCTCCGGGAGTTCGCCGGCGTCGCCGTCGAGCGCGGCGAGGTACGCGCGGTACTCGGCGTACATCCGCTCCATCGTGTCCTGGTCGAGCGGCTGGCCGCTCAGCCTGCACATGGTGACGGCGCTTTCGAAGAGGGTGGCGACCACCCAGGCGCGGGCCTCGCGGTCCATCGCGTCGTAGGCGCGGCCGCGGGAGTCGGAGCCGCTCATGCGGGCGTGCAGCCGGTTGAGCCGGGCGGCCTCCCGCTCGCGCACCGCCGGGTCGCTGCCGAACATGCGCCGCATGCTGAGGAAGGTGTTGCGGAGCCGGCGCCAGGGATGGGCGACGAAGGTGGAGTTGTCGACGAGGGCGGCACCGATCTGCGGGTGAGCGGCCTCCAGCACGGTGGCGCGGATCATGGCCAGCGCCCAGCGCGGGTCGTCGAAGAAGGTGGGGAACTGTGATTCCGGGCCGAACAGGGGCGGCTCGTCGGCGGTTTTCGTGGTTCCGATGGTCATGCTGGGTCTCCGTTCGTCCAGGGCGGCACGCCGCCGAAGCGGCGGTCGCGGCGCCGGTAGGTGTGCAGGCAGGCGAGGAAGTCGGGGGCCCGGAAGTCCGGCCAGAGCACCTCGGGGAAGACCCACTCGGCGTAGGCGACCTGCCAGAGCATGAAATTGGAGATGCGCTGCTCGCCGGAGGTGCGGATGACGAGGTCCACGTCGGGGGTGTCGGGGAACGGCAGGTGGTCGGCGAAGAGCCGCTCGGTCACCTCGTCGGCGGGCGTCCCGCTGCGGATCAGCGACCTGGCGGCCTCGACGATGTCCCGGCGCCCGCCGTGGTCGAAGGCGACGGTCAGTGTCATCCCCCGGTTGTCGGCGGTCAGCGTCGTCAGGTCGTCGAAGTCCCGGGCCAGTCCCCGGGGGATGCGCGGGTCGGCGACCCCGAGGAAGCGGCAGCGGATACCGCGGGCGAGGAGCAGCGGCGCGTGCTTCCGTACGACCCGGCGGACCAGGCGCATCAGGTAGTCGACCTCGGTGCCGGGACGGTTCCAGTTCTCGGTGGAGAAGGCGTACAGGCTGAGCCACTCGACGCCGGCGGTCCGGGCCGCCTCGATGATGTCGATGACGGTGGTCTCGGCGGCCTGGTGGCCCGCCGTGCGGGGGAGCGAGCGCCGCTGCGCCCAGCGGCCGTTGCCGTCCATCACGCAGGCCACGTGACTCGGCACCGCGCGCGCCGGCCCGTCGTCCCGCCGCTGCTCGCCGGGCCCGTCATCGCACTGCGTCCCGCCCGGCCGGTCCTCGGTCGCCACGCGTGCGCGCGGGACGCCGTGGTCCGTCACGCCTGGCCCCGTCCCGACCGGAGCGGCAGGACCCGTCATACCACGTTCGGCCACGCCCACCCCGTCTCGCCCGTCTCACCTCGCCCACGCGTCGCCCGGGCGCTCCTTCGGGGAGTCTGGCAGTCCGAAAGGGCCTGACCGGCCGAAACAGGTGACCGTCACCCTTGGTCCGTACGTCCGAGTCCCTCGTGCCAGCCGGCAGGGGACGGGCGCGATGGGCCTGCGGCGCGTGAGCCGGGAGCGGCGCTCCGTGGTGTGGGCGTGTGGGCTCGGTACGGCGCGATGAGCCCACACGGTCACTCGCCACACGGTCGCTCGTGAGGCGCGGCAGGAAACCGACCGGGGCAGGGCCTCCGGAGGTCTCCCGCGCGGCGAATGAGATCATGAGGGCCGGAAACGCCGCCGTGCGGCGACGCGGGGGAGGACAGAGCGTGGCCCAGGGGCGGATGACGTACAACGTGCGGTACGGGACACCCTTGCCGGTCGTCGTCCGCAACGGCGACGGCACGGGGCGCGAAGGGGACGTCACCGTCGGACTGCTCCACCGCGCGCCCGACGGCCACGGAGGCGTCGCGCACCCTGCCACCCGTGCCTTCGACATCCTCGGTGAGGGCCGGACCGCGATCGCCCGGGTGTCGACGGAGGAGACAGGCTCGCACGTGAGCGGACGTCCCGCCGTGTACCGCGTCGACGACCCGTACGGCGCCCCGCTGGGCCGGATCACGTACCGGCGCGGCCTCGCCCTGCGTGGCGCCCGCGCGCGCTGGACCGTCGAGTCGGTGACCGGACACTCCGTGCGCGGCTTCCGTGGACGCCTGTTCTGGTGGGTGGTGTGGTGGCCCGTCGGTCTGCCCGTGAGCCTGGTGTGGCTGGTCCTGTCCCTGCTCGGCGAGGGCGACGACGCCTTCGGCAAGCCGCGCAGGGTCATCTGGCGTGACTCCTCAGGCAGGGCGAGCCTCGTCTTCCGCGGGGTCGCGGACGAATACCGGGTCCTCGACGGGAGCTGGGACCCCCGGCTGGTGGCCGCGCTGCTCGGTCTGCACCAGTCGTACGACCCGTCGGAAGGCAGCGGCGAGAACGGCTGGTACGCGAGGCCCTGAGCCGGGAGCAAGGGCATGACCACGGGCCGGGGAAGCTCGCCTCGTTCCCCGCCGCCCAGCCCCGCACCGCCTGGTTTCCCACCTCCGCCGTACCACCGTCCGCCGCACCACCGTCGGCTGCGGGCCGCCTGTCCGTTCCCAGGGCCGCCTGCTGCCGGAAGCGATCCGGGTGCTCCGCAGCGACCCGGGCGGCCCACGGTCCGGCCCGATCACTCATCGGTGACCAGGGGTGCAGCCCTCATCCTCGCCTCGCTCCCGATGCGGGCATGACGTGCGACGGAAAGTCCTGGGCCGGTGGAAGGCGCGGGGCGGGATTCTCCCGCGCGACGGTGCGCAGCGCTGCGACGACGGCCGTGGTCGTCGGCTTCGCGGTCTCGGCGCGACGCGTTGCGGCGAACAACAGACGCATGATCGGGTCGTCCTCGATACGTGCTGTGCGGAACCCGGGCGCCGCCGGGTCGATGACCGTCCGGGGGGCGAGCGCGGTGGCGAGCCCGGCCCGTGTGAGGGTGAGCTGGGTGGCGATGTCGGCAGTGACGTAGCGCGTCGTGGGTGTGAAGCCGGCCTGGTGGCAGGCGTGCGGGACGGCCTGCCCGCAGTCGGTGGTCGGTGGCGGCGCGGCAAGGCTGTGCGAGGCCGGTTCTCGCAGGGCGACCGGCCGCTCGTCGCCCTCAACCTAGGGGGCGGGCGCGCCGCAGGGGTACCTCAAGAGCATGGCTTCGCCGTGTGCCGGGCGGTGCCGACAGAGATGCCGGAGCCGGCCGCGAGCCGGATGAGGGGGCGTGCCGGCCAGTACACCAGACGGACCGGGGCACGCTGGTGCGGCGGAAACTCGCAGCGGCGGTCACCCTCCCGGGTGGCGGTGAGCATCGTGACCGATTCGGCCCGGGTGTGAGGAAGGTCGAGTGCGGCAGGATGGACAGCCGACTCGGTTGATCTGTCCATGCGTTGAGAGCGGCCTCCCGCTCCCGGCCACCCACACGGAGAAGACGGCCGACGGCCTCGGCGGCCAGACCCGACTCGCCCACCACATTGTCCGCTCGGACCTTCTGGTCCAAGACGGCGTGGGCCACGGCAGTCAGCCCGGTCGGCCCGATCCTCACCCCCCGACGGTACGGAAGGCAGACGCATGTTGTTCGACTGGGCCGCCTGGCAGCACTCCTGGAACGCCCCGCACTCCACGTCCGACCTGGTCTTCCGAAGTCTGTTCGCCGTCATCCTCGCTGTCGCATCGACCGGACCGCTCAGAGAGTTCAACACCGCCTCCAGCTGGCGGGCAGGCACGGTGGGGGCTCGCATCGGCGGCTTCCTCACTCCCGCCTGGGCTCGTGTCGCACTGTTCTGCGCAGTGCTGCTGTCCGGCGGCGCCTTCGCGGCGAATGTGCTCGCCCCGGTCGCCGTCGCCGTGATGACGGCGTGCTTCCTGCTCCTGGCGACGGTCTATCTGTCGCAGGAGTTCGCCGGGACCGTCACCGAAGAGGACGACGGCAGCCGCCACTTCACGGTTCACCACCACCTGCACCTGCTGGGGATGGCGGCGCTGGCCATCACGGCCACCGGGCTGTGTGCCGCCGCCGCGGGGTACGGCGCCACCTCGCATCGGGCCACCGTGTGGATGGCGCAGGGACTGTGGGGGACGATCCCCGCGCACTACTTCGTGTCGGCCGTTTCCAAGATCCGCAAGCGTGGCCTGCGCTAACCCGATCCGCGGCTCTTCCCCTTCTACGTCACGCTCTTCGCCCGCTTCGAGGCCGGCGACGGCAAGGCGGTGACGCGAACCGGCCCGGGCTGGGCCCTGGCGCGTCGGCCGCGCTGGGGTGTCGTGACCCTGTGGGTCGTACTGCTGTTGGAACTCTCGACCCCGTTGGTGATCCTGGGTACAGCGCCCCGCGCCGTGATCTGCGGGAGCCTGCTGCTGTTCCACCTCGGGTCGCTGTGGGTCCTGTCGGTCGACTTCCGGGAGAACGCCATGCTGGTGGCGCTGGGCATGCTGCCGCTCCCGTTCGTCGGCGGGCCCTGGGTGAGCCTCGGACCGCAAGCCCCGGCGGTCATGGTGTTCGCCGCCGCGACCGTGCTTTCCCTCGCCTTCGACGACCGGGTCTACCCCTTCTCCAACCTCCCGATGTTCGCCGCCGCGTACCGGCCCGCGTCCGTGGTCACCCTGCGTTCCCCCGACGGCTCCGAGATCCACCCCACCCCCGAGGTCGTCAACTGCTCCACCTCCGGCCTGTCGCGGGAGTACTCGGCCGCCGAGTCGTCCTCCGACGCGTTGGATGCCTTCGTCACCCAGGTCCGCCGTCGAAACGCCGCCGCCCCCTCCCCGTTGCCTGACGGCGCCACGCTCTGGGTGGAGACCGTCGACGTCGACCCCGCGGGTACGGTCCGCACGTCGCAGCGCAGGTTGTGCTCTCTGTTCCCGTCGACCGCAGACGGCCGCTGAGCGGCCCACCGGGGGAGCCGGCTGCCGTGGTCGCCGTGCCGTCCCCTGCCTACCGGGCCGTCACGGGGGCAGGCCGCATCTCCGCCGGGTTGCGGTCACGTGCCGCCCGGCCGCCGCCCCTCGCGTGTGCCGCGTACCGCCTTCCGTCCCCGAGGGGGCCGGTCGGCCATGTCACTCGGTACGTCCGCAGGTCGGCAACGGTTCGCGGTGAGACGGGATCAGAAGCGTCCCCAGTCGCTCCTGCCAGGGTGGCGTAGGGGAACACGGGCGGGCAGGCGGACGAAGTCTGAGTGAACCGTTGACGCGCAAGCGCTTCGATTCTACGGTCTCGTCCGATGACACGATCGCCGTTCGGTATATCGGACGCCCTCGGCGACGGTCCCCACCATCGAAAGGAGAGCCAGTGAGCCGTCACCACTGCCACGACAGCCAGGACAGCGGCACGCAGAAGTCCGGCGTCGACCCCTCGAATCGGAGCTACGGATGGCCCGTCGCCTCCTGACCCTGCTCGCGGCCCTCCTCCTCGGCATCGGCGTGGCACAGGCCGCGCCCGCCGCCGAAGGCCGCCCGTACACCAACCCGGTCAAAGCCCAGAAGGGCGCCGACCCCTGGATCTCCTACCACCAGGGCCACTACTACCTGGTGACGACGAGCTGGACCCACGTCATCACCATGCGCAAGTCACCCACCCTGGCCGGGCTCGCCACCGCGCCAAGCGTGCAAGTGTGGGACGGCAAGGCCGACCACGCCTCGCGCTGCTGCAACATCTGGGCCCCGGAACTGTACTTCGCCGGCGGCCGCTGGTACCTCTACTACACGGCGGGCGAGGCCGGCACCGATTTCGGTTCGCAACGCACGCACGTCCTGGAGAGCAGCGGGTCCGACCCGCAGGGCCCCTACCACTACAAGAACCGCCTGCAGCATTCCTCGCAGAGCGGCTGGCTCATCGACGGCAGCGTCATGACGGTCGGCGGCAAGCTGTATCTCCTGGCCAGCGCCTGGCAGGGCAGCAACCAGAACGTGCTGATCGCCCCGATGTCCAACCCCTACACGGTCAGCGGCGCGTTCACCACCATCTCATCCCCCACCCACGCCTGGGAGAAGGTGGGCTCGAACGTCAACGAAGGCCCTGAGGTGCTCCAGCGCGGCGGCCGAACCTTCGTGATCTTCTCGGCGAGTGGCTGCATGACCCCCGACTACAAGCTGGGGCAGCTCGAACTCACCGGCCCCGACCCGCTCGCCGCGTCCTCCTGGACCAAGAAGTCCACGCCCGTCTTCCAGCGCGACGACGCGGCGGGCGTGTACGGCCCCGGTCACAACGGCTTCTTCACGTCACCGGACGGCACCGAGGACTGGATCGTCTACCACGCCAACGACTCCGCCTCCGACGGCTGCGACAACGGCCGTACGACGCGGGCGCAGAAGTTCACCTGGAACACCGACGGCACCCCGAGATTCGGGAAGCCGGTCGCTCTCGGCACCACCCTGCCCGGCCCTTCGGGCGAGAGCGCGGCCACCCCGACGGCGTACACCCTCACCAACCGCAGCAGCGGCAAGTGCCTGGAGGTGGCGGGCGGTTCGACCGCCGACGGCGCCAACGTCCAGCAGGGGGGTTGTGACGGCGGCAGCGACCAGAAGTGGCGGATCGAGGACCGGGCCGACGACACGAGCCGCCTGGTGAACGTGGCGAGCGGCAAGGTCCTCGACACCGCCGACTGCTCCACCGCCGACGGCGCGGCTCTGCGTCAGTGGTCGTGGCTGGACAACACCTGCCAGAAGTTCCGCCTCATCACCACCGACGCAGGCTGGATCCGCCTGACCAATCAGGCCACCGGCAAGGTCGCCGACGTCGCCGACTGCTCGGCAGCGGACGGAGCCGACGTACGCCAGTGGACCTGGCTCGGCAACAGCTGCCAGCAGTGGCGGGTCAAACCGGCCTGACCCTGTTCCCGGCCGCCGACGGGCTCGACCACGGCGAGGCATGCGGGGCTCCGCGGGCCCTGCGCTGGGTCGTGCACGGCCGAATCCCAGGGCCCCCGGCCCCCGGCGCCCGGACGCGGCCGCGGCCGTGGTCGTGACCGTGGCCGCGCCGGGCAAACCCGTCACGCTCACCTGGTGCCGGGGCCGCCCGCGCACATCGTGCACGGCCGGGCGATGGGATGCAGGTACAGCTGACCTGTGATCACGACGTGAGGCGGCGGCAGGCTCTGGACGCGGGCCGCGGGGATGTCCCCGAGGACTGGCGGCACGACGTGACGCCCAGCCCTGGGGGACCCCGTCGCGAGCCCGTGCCGAAGCCGGCGTCGGTGGTGTCGCCCGCCAGGCGGGTCCGCCTTTCTCCTGGTCGCGCTCGTGGCCGCCGGTCCGTCGGAGGCTCCACCAGGGCGGCGACGGGAGAGGGCGGGGCCTCGCGTCGAGGGGCACCCGTCATGGACGGACCGGCTGCGGACTTGCGCGGTCCTCGAACACGGCCCCCGAGGACGACCATGATCTTCAGCGGTCATGATCTCGTGGTCTGACGGTAAGGGAGGTGTGGCGAGGTCGGTGCTGGTGCACACTTCTTCGCTGTGGAGATCATGGAGGGCGAGCTACGGCGTCTTCGGTCCGGGCCGAGGGCCGAGGACGACCGGCAGCGGCCGTTTCTCGTACGGGTCCGGTTCACCGCCAAGGACCCCACCCAGGTCATCGCCGACGCGCGTACGGTGCTGACGCGCGTGGTCGAGCGGACAGGCGACTGGCCCGCAGATGAGCGGTGGCCGCGGCTGCTGCCGACGTGGTTCGTCCAGCGGTGCGCGCCCGAGCCCGTGGAGCCAGGGCCTGACGAGCCCTTCGATGTCGAGGCGTGGCTGCGCCAGTGGCAGGCGATGACGCCGGAGCAGAGGGCGGTCGCCAGCCGGGGGCCGTGGACGTTGTCGGACTGGCTGCACCACTTCGACCCGACCGAGGAAGGAGCGGGTGACGATCGCAGCTGGTGGTGGTGGCACGCGGGTACCGATGAATCGGGAGGCGGTTGGGTTCAGGTGGCCACTACCGGCTGGCCGTTCGGCAGCGGTTCGCTGTCCTGGCTGATCGAGGCCAGCGGCGGCACGGATCTCGCCTACGGACCGTAGGCGTCACGCACCGCGCGCGCCACTCCTTCGGCAGCGACTGACAGGCAAGATCACGGCCTACGGCTGGAGCGCCGAGGGTTCAGGTGATCGACAATGAGCGCATGGACGTCCCTGAGCTGCTCCGATCAGTTTCCCTGCTTGTTCCGGAAGAGACCGCCACCGAGAACGACATCACGGTGCGAGACATCTGGGACTACCTCGTCCACGACGAGTGGGAGATCGCCCTGGGCCTGCTGGAGGAACTCGGGGACGGTCGCTCGCTGCCTCTGGCGTTTTGGGAGCAGCTCGCCGAAGCGGCTGAGCAGCTGCGGCTTGAGCGGAGCGCGGCCTGGTGCCACTGGCGGTGCTCCGAGATCCGTCACGGCGTCATCCGGGCGGACCTGACGCTCCGTCCTGCCGCTGAGGCGCGACGCACCACGGCAATCTCCGGCGCCGGTGTTCTGCGACCCATGTGGGACATCGGACACCTCTCGCCCACCGGTGGACGTGCGGTCAGTATCGCCTCGCTCTGGGTTGAGAACATGCCCATGCTGGAGCCCGGAGGGCGGGCCACGGTTCGCCTCGTGCCCCTCACTCCCTCCCACTGGACGCACCTCCGGCCCGGCCGGCAGATCACCATGCACGAGGACCGAAGCGTGGCCGGCACCGCCGTCATCCTGGAGGTTCACGGTCCTGCCATCGCCATGCCGACGGGATGACGTGACTGGCTCACCGCTTCCCTGCCGGTGCACACGTTCTCCTACTTGCCGCAGATCCCAGCACTCGAGAAGGTCCGGCCACCCCGGAGACCTCCGCGCCCACCCGCCGGTCCACCGCGAAGTCACGGGGCCTTCGGGAGTGGATCACGAGCGCCCGTGGCTGTCGTCTGTGCATCACGTCGGTGGCGGGTGACGGCACGCGGCTTCACCGAAGGGATTTGAGGGAGTGTCAGCAGCATGTCCGTCACACCATCCGCTGTCGAACGTGTGCGTGTTTCCGCGGAGCCCGACTGGTACGAGGCAGCCGGCATCTCGCTCGGCATCCGGGTCGGGAACCTGGTCTTCACATCGGGACAGGCCCCGATCGACGCCCAGGGGGCCCCGGTCGGCGTGGGGGACTTCGAGGCCCAAACCCGTCAGGCACTCGCGAATCTGTCCACGGTGCTGACGAACGCGGGATCGAGCCTCGCCGACACGGTCAAGGCGACCGTGTTCGTCACGGAGATCACGCAGCAGGGCGTCTTCGCCAGACTGCGCGCGGAACACTTCCCGGACAAGCCGCACCTCGCGGAGTCGTTCGTCGAGGTCTCCTCACTCGCCGACCCCGAATGGATGATCGAGATCGAGGCGATCGGCCTCGTTCGCTGAGGCCATTCCCGGCCCGACGCCGTGCCGCCACACGCCGTCGGGCACCGGCCGCCGCTCCGTCCGGTGGCGCACCGCAGCCGGGCCGCACGTCCGCCTACGACTCCGATGCCCCCGACTCCGCGGAGACGGCCTAGCCCTGCGCCGGGTTGTCGTGCAGCTTGCGCCGTTCCCCCCGGTTGGGGTGGCGGATCGCCACTCCTCCCGCGCCGCCGGAACCAGTGAGCCGGATCAACGGAGTCCCCGGTAGCCGGTCGGGGGTGGTCTTGTCCGTCAGGCCGCCGACGCCGGGATCCATGCCGCTGGTGTCTGCAGCCCAGGCGTCGGGGATGACGATCGTGACACCGGACGTCTCCCCGTACGCCTCCACTGTGACCTCCGTGCGGCGGCACTCGACCCGGGTGAAGTCGATCTTCACACCCCCCAGGCCTCCGCGAGCGATCACGTGCCCGGGAACTTCCCAGCGTCCGGGGCCGCGAGACGCGCCGTACATGCCGCCCTTGAGTACCAGTGGGGACTGGCTCTCAGGGGAGGTCAGCCTCGGCAAGTCGGCGGTCAGAACGGCCAACTCGGCGTGGGTCTTGGCCGTCAACGCCTGCTCCAGACGGGAATCCAACTCATCGAAATCGATTCGCCCCTCGGCTGCCGCATCGCGCAGCTGCTCCACCACTGCTTCCCGGTCATCGTGAGAGGCGCGGAGTTCTTCTGACGGGGCGGGTCGCGGAGAGGGCTCCGGAGGCTGGGTAGTCATGGCCATGAGGATAAGCGGCCGGCGAACCGGCCGACCGGGACCGGGATCGGGCGGACTGGGCGGGCGGAGACGGCACATTCCAGGTGGTGCCGATGAACGCGCCGGTCTTCCGTGGCCGGCGGGATGAACGACCGCGCCGAGCCTGCCCCCTTCCGTAACACTTTCGACTTCTGCGGCCCCTTGTGTGATCATCCTCAGGCCGTCGCCGCGCTCGCGCCCCGGAAACGGACGGGGGAGGGGACGGGGCAGCGTGGCAGCGCCTCGACCAGGGCGCCCGGCACATCGCGCACGGCGCACGCACGTCATCGAGGACGTCACGCGCCGAGGGGGAACCAGAGGCCCGTTCCGGCCGCGGCCACGAGCGGCTGCCGGAGCCCGGGACGTCAGGCGACCCGCCGTCACATCCACCCGCCGTACCGCCGCGGGCCCCTCGACCAGCGCCGCCCCACGACCACGGGACGGCCGACCACCCGGGGAGGGCCGGGGCGGCGACGCGCGGCGCGTCCCCTCCGAACGACCCTCCGAGAAAGAAGAAGCACCGTGCACATGACGTCACGCGCCGCGCCCAGCAGGCGTGGCATCGTGGCAGCGCTGATGGCCCTGGCGATGGTCCTGGGCATCGACACGCGTCCTGCCGCAGCGGAAGGAGTGCCCGAGTACGACAGATCCGACGTACTCGAGGCGTGGAAGTACGGCGGGCCGGGGGTTCGCAAGGCCGCCGAAGCCGTCCTGACCGGCTCGGACGCGGACGTGCGGACCTTCATGGCCGACCGGCTGCCCGGCATCCACGAGCACGACCTGCGCGTGCAGGTCATGCAGGCCATGGCGATGGGGGGCCCGGGCACCCGGGCCGCCGCCGACGCAGCGCTCGACCATGGAGTGGACGAGCTCCAGGCGTTCCTCGACGACGGGATCCTGCGCCCGTACGACGAGGACCTGCGCGTCCGGGTCATGCAGATCATGGCCAACGGCGGACCCAGCGTGAAGAAGGCCGCCGGCACGGCCCTCCAGGGGTCGTCCGACGACTACCTGGCGTTCATCAACACGGGACAGTTCCCGCCCCGCGCGGACGACAACCGCGTCCAGCTCATGACCCTGATGGCGACGGGCGGGCCGAACGTCAAGAAGCTCGCCCAGCAGGCGATGGACGGCACTGCCGAGGACGTCCAGGAGTTCCTGGACCACGGCTGGCAGGTCGCCGCCGCGCGCGACCAGGAGAACCTGTCCATCGCGCAGCTGGCCGCCCTCGCCGACCGGGCGCAGAAGCAGGCCACGGCGCTGACCGAGACGGCCAAGGAGGAGGCCGCCAAGGCCGAGGCCGCCACCCGCAGGGCGAAGGAGGCTGCCGAGGAGGCGGCCCGCAAGGCCAAGGCGGCCCAGGAGTCGGCCGGTGAGGCGTCCGCGGCCGCGGCCCAGGCGGCTGCCGCCGCCCGCCGGGCGGCCGACTCCGCCCGCACCGCCATCTCCGCGGCCGCGGCGGCCAACCGCTCCGCCCGTGTCGCCGCCACCGCCGCCGCGCAGGCCGCCTACGCGGCCACCCGCGCCGGCAGCGCCGCGTCGGCGGCCCACTCGGCCGCCGCGGCGGCCGCCGGGGACGCCACCCGGGCCAAGCAGGCCCGGGTCGCCGCCGAGAACGCCCGCACCGCCGCGGCCGGCGCCACCAAGGCCGCCGACGCCGCCGAGCAGGCCGGTGTGGCCGCCGACAACGCCGCCAAGGCCGCGGGCGCCGCGGCCAGCGCCGGCACGAACGCGGCAGCGGCGGCAGCGGCCGCCGCGGAGGCCGGCCGCTGGTCCGGACAGGCCGGCGGCAAGGCCGCCGAGGCGCAGGCCGCGGCCGACGCCGCACAGCGCCAGGCCGCCCAGGCCACCCGTGCCGCCAACGCCGCCCAGGCCAACGCCACCCAGGCCGCCGCCGCGGCGCGCCAGTCCCGCAAGGCCGCCAACGACGCCGCCACGTACGCCAGGGCCGCGGCCACGGCCGCCGACAAGGCGGCGGACGAGGCGGGCAAGGCGGTCGACGCCGCCAAGGCGTCCACCGCGGCCGCCAACGCCGCCTCGCAGGCCGCCACCCTCGCGAAGAACGCCTCCGACCAGGCGAAGACCGTTGCCGCTCTCGCCCGCAAGACCGACGCCGAGCGGCTCGCGCAGCAGCAGTTCGAGAACGTCCTGGCCGCCGAGGAGGCCAAGAAGGCCCATGACGAGCACGTCGAGGCCGCCCAGGCGGAAGCCGGGCGCGTCCAGCGGCTGAACGCCGAGACGCAGAAGCTGTGGCAGGAGGCCGCCGCGGCGGCCGACGTCCGCGAAGCGGCCGGCAAGGGCCGCCAGGTCGCCGTCAACCTGCTGGGCTCCTCGGGCCAGTGGGTGCGTACCCAGGCGGAGATCGCCCTCGTGGGCGGCGACGACCAGGCCGCCGCGTTCGCGCGTACCGGGCTCGCCGTGGCCATGGAGCAGGACGACCGCGCCGCCGTGGCGCACGTCGCCGCCACCACGGACAAGCCGGCGCAGCAGCAGGCCGCCCTCGCCGTGCTCGACAAGCCGATCGGCCAGGTGCGCGAGTTCCTCCGCACCCGCCACTACCCGGGCAAGGAGGACGACGACCGCGTCGCCGTGGCCCGCATCATGGCCGCGGGAGGCCGGGGGGTACAGGCCGCGGGCAGCAAGGCACTCGACGGAACCGCCGCCGACCTGCACGAGTTCCTGGAGGTCGGCCAGTACAAGGCGCGCGAGGACGACGACCGCGTCGCCGTCAACCAGGCACTGGCCACCGGTGGCCCCGAGGTGAAGGCGGCGGCCCAGGCGGCCCTCAGCGGTCCCCCCGCGGCGCTGCGCGCGTTCCTCCGGACGGGCCTGCCCCGGGCCCAGCAGCGTGACGCCAACGCCGCCGCGCACGTCGCCGAGATCGACGTCCTCCTCGCGTCGGCGGCCCGGTCGGCCGCCATCGCCCAGCGGGACGCCGCCGAGGCGCAGCGCGTCGCGGCGAACGCCCGCAAGAACGCGGCCGACGCCGTCAAGTGGGCGAACGAGGCGAAGGAGTCCTCCGCCCGGGCGAACACGTACGCCCAGCAGGCGGACGCGGCGGCGGACGAGGCCGAGGCATCGGCGGCCCGCGCCGCGGAGTCGGCGAGGCAGGCGCAGAACGCCGCCGCAGCGGCCCGGGCGGACGCCCGCGCCGCAGGCGTCTCCGCGCAGCAGGCCCAGCGTTCCGCCAGCCGGGCCGCGACGTACGCCACGCAGGCCAACGCCTCCGCCTACCAGGCGCAGGTGTCGGCGCAGGCCGCCGACAAGGACGCCGCGGCGGCGGCCAAGGCGTCGACCGAAGCGCTGAAGATCGCGGCCGAGAAGCTGGTCGCAGAGCTGAAGAAGCAGGTCGAGCAGGAGCTCCGCGAGGCCAGCAAGCCGATGACCGACGCGGAGCTGCGCAAGGTCCTCGAGAAGCGCCTGGTGAAGTTCCGGGGGAACCTGCTGAGCGAGGGCGAACTGAAGCCGGGCGAGGTGCTCCTCGTGTGCGGTGCCGACGGCGCCGGAGGCATGGGCTGCATCACCACCACGTACCTCGACCGGCTCATCGCCTGGTTCGTGGGCGCGGAGGACATCGAGCGCTGCCTCAACGAGTTCGAGCCGTCCTGCCTCACCGACCTCGCCATGAACGCGCTCAAGGTGAAGGCGCTCAAGAAGGTCCGGCCCTCCTGCCCGAAGGCCCGTTCGTACAGCGGTGCGGGCACCGTGAAGATGCGGATGGCGTCCGTCTCGGCCGCCTCGTCCACGCCCGCCCCGGGCAGCAGCCCGTGCGTGCCGTGGATCCAGCCCGGATCGCTCCCCGCGGCCGAGGAGCGCGCCCTGACCGACACGCTCGCCCACCTCGACGCCGGTACGGTACCCACCGGGCCGACCGCGACGAAGTGGGGCACGAAGTTCAAGAACTGGGGCAACGACCTGCCCGGCGCCCAGGGCCCGCAGTCGCCCTACCGCGAGTACCGTGTGACGCCGCCGCCGGGCGTCGGCGGCGCGGGACCGCTCCGGGTCGTCAAGAACATCCAGACGGGAGAGGTGTACTACACGTGGACCCACTACGGGGACTCCGGTCCGCCGGCGTTCGTACGCATCCGGTGATGCCGCGGTGAACCTCGAACCGGGCGTGACGTCCGTCCGTACGCGGGACGTCGGACGGATCGTCGAGGCGGCGGAGGCGGAGGACTGCCCGCTGTACCAGTTCTCCACGGAGGACCACCGGGGCGCCCGGGCCTTCTTCGACGCCGTCCGGCACACCCTGCCGCTCGACCCGCCCGTCGTCGGCTCCGGCAGCTGGGACGCCCTCTCCGACTCGTTGTGGGAGGGTATCCACACGCTTCACCGCCGCCGGGTCGCCCTGCTGTGGCGGGACGCGACGGCCTTCCGCGACGGGAGTCCCGAGGACTTCCGGATCGCGGTCGCCGTCCTGGCCGACGTGGTCGAGACGCTGGCGGATCCCACCGCGACGGTGGGCCGCCCCACGGACGTGTGCGTGTACATCGCCGCGGACGACGACTGAACCGGGCGGGCGGTCACCGCGCCGCGGTGACCGCCCGCCCCACGATCCCCCCGGCACCGTTGCACGCCGCCGGATGTGTCCCCGGACACCGTCATCGCGGCCGGCTGACCGGCCGGACGAGCCCGGCCGCGCAGTACGGCCGGGCTCGTCCCAGACCGCTCACGAGCGGGGGCGTGGAGGACGAGGTCGTCGCCGCCGCGCGCGTGGATCACACGGGGGGCAGCGGTACGCGGCGCAGGCAGCCGGAAGGCGCAGTCCCGTCACCCGCAACTGGGTCACCCGCGTGTGGAAGGCCGCGGCACGCATCAGATGGTCCGCGATGGAGACGACCTGGCGATTGTCGGGCAGCGCGAGGGCGGTGCCCGCCGTCCAGCCGTTGAAGGCCCCCATCGCCGGCCCGCACCAGATCTGCCAGTCACCCCGGCGCTCCTCGGCACCGGAGATCGCCCAGCGGCTGGCCATGGCGAGGTACCAGCGGAAAACCATGGCCATGCGGTACTTGGGGTCCTGCTCGGCCCGGCGGTGCCAGTCCGGCTGGTGGGCCAGCAGGTAGTCGGCCGTGTCCTGCCAAGCCGTGGCCAGGGGGCGTCTCAGGATCCGTTCCTCGACGTCGCGGCGCTCTCGGGCCGGGAGCTCGTCGAGACCGGCGTGCTCCCGGTAGAGGCGGTACAGCCGTGCGGCGGTGCCGGCGAACCGGGTTCCCCGGCTGAGGACCTGCACCGTGCCGCCCTGCTCGAACAGATCGGCGGCCGGAGCCATGGTGTAGTCGGTGAGCCCTGCCTGGGCCAGCAGCCGTTTGACGCCAGGCGACGTGCCCGCCTCCGTCGCGCTCTGGTTGACCGACCCCGTGACGACGTAACAGGCTCCCAGCGTGAAGGCGGCGGTGATCGCTTCGGGAGTCGCGATCCCTCCCGCCGCGCCGATCCCGATCCGTTCGGCGGAGGGGTGTTCACGGGCCACACGGTCACGGAGCCGCAGGATGGCGGGGAGGGCGACGACCAGTGGGCGGCGGTCGGTATGGCCGCCGGAGTCCGCCTCGACGGTGATGTCGTCGGCCATGGGAAGGTGGCGGGCGAGCTCGGCCTGGAGCTGAGTCACCTCGCCCCGGGCCACCAGGTCCGCCACGAGATCCTCCGGAGCCGGCCGCATGAAGAGCTCCGCGACTTCCTGGCGGGAGACCTTCGCCACGACGCGGTGTTCGGCGCGTACCCCGCCGGCGGAGTCCCGCCGCAGCCCGGTCAGCCGGTAGCGGACCAGGTCCGGGGTCAGTCGGACGAACGCGGAAGCCTCCACGCAGGGCACTCGGTGCCGCAGGCACGCGTCGACGCAGGCGCGTTCCTGTTCCGGAGAGACCGGATGGTGGATCAGGTTGCAGGCGTACGGCGTCCCGGTGCCGCCGAGCGAGCGCGCCAACCGTGCCAGTGCCTGGTCCACGCGGTCCTCCGGCAGACCGGCGGCGCCGAACGAGGCGAGGTAGCCGGCCCTGGCCAGGCGCAGTACCAGCTCCTCGGAGGCGATGCCCCCGGCCATCGCCCCGGCCATGTACGCGTATCGCAGGCCGTGCCGACGTCGGAAATCCGATGAGCCGAGCCGCTCGGGCGGCTGCGGGGCCGCAACCGCGAGGAGCGTGGTCCCGTTCCCCGGCCCGGGTGGGTGAGGCGTCACACCGACCCGGCCTCCACTGCCGACGACGTAGCACGGGCGGTCGAGATCGGCGAGGACGGCGTACACACCGTCGGCCTCGTAGTGGACATCGGTGTGGTCGCCGTCCTGCCGGACGGTCGTTGGCGTGGTCATCGGGTCTCCTCGGCCGGCTGTCGCAACGCCGCTGGACGGATGTCGAGTTCGGTGGGCCCGGGCTTGGGCGCGACACCGGTGGGCCCGGCTGCGGCGACCGTCGTCCGCAGGCCGGAAGGGGAGTCGCCCTGCGGCGCGACAGGTCCGTGGTCGTGCCGCGTGCCGGGCCGAGAGCCGGGCGCGCCGGCCCGCCTGATCAGCCACGCGTCGATGGCCTGGTGCGCGGTGAGGACCTCACTGTGTGCGCGCTGGACTTGCCGCGCCAGGCGCATGATGAGGGCGGCCGCCTCCGCCTCGGCGTCACAGCCGGCTCCGGCCCGCAGCGCCGTCAGTACGGGCGCCCGGCGGGCGGGCGGTCGCCTCGGACACGACCGGTGCGCCCGGGGTGGGCCCGGACGGGACGGCTTCGGCCCCGGGGGCTTCGGGCGGGGACGACGCGGTGCCGGGCGTGGGTGTGCCGGCGGGCTGGTGGCACCCTCACGCCGACGGAATGGCGGACCTACCTCCCGGGCGTCCCGTACCGGCGGGTGCTGAGCGCGGCGGCGGCCCGGTCCGTGGGGCGCCGCGGTCGGCTCAGGACGCCGCTCGACTGCCCGGGCCGGCCGCCGCCGGAGCCGGCCCGCTGCCACGCCGCACGCCATCGTCCCGCGACCGGTACACCCGCCTCGTCGGACCGCGCTCACCCGCCCCGCCGGACGCGGGCCTTCGCCGGGGCGGGGTGGGCCTCGCACGCGCCCGGCGCCCCCGCCGGGCCCGGCTCACGGCCCGGTGGCCGCCCGCACGTCGCCCGGTCCGCGTGCCGGCTCCCGGCGACCCGGGGGCCCGGCTCCCACCCCTCCCGCCCGGCGCCGATCTGCTGCCGTTCCGCCCCTGGACGGGTCCGCGTGCACGACACGCGCCAGAGCCTGGCAGGATCCTCCTCATGTCCACCAACGTTTTCTTTGACATCACCATCGACGGCGACGCCGCGGGCCGGATCGTCTTCAAGCTGTACGACGACGTCGTCCCCAAGACGACCCGGAACTTCCGTGAGCTGGCCACCGGCGAGCACGGCTTCGGCTACGAGGGCTCGGGCTTCCACCGGGTCATCCCCGACTTCATGCTCCAGGGCGGCGACTTCACCCGGGGCGACGGGACCGGCGGCAAGAGCATCTACGGCGAGAAGTTCGCCGACGAGAACTTCACACTCAAGCACGACAAGCCGTTCCTGCTGTCCATGGCGAACGCCGGCCGGAACACCAACGGCTCCCAGTTCTTCATCACCACGGTGCTCACGCCGTGGCTGGACGGCAAGCACGTGGTCTTCGGCGAGGTAGTCGAGGGCCAGGACCTGGTGACGAGGATCGAGTCGCTGGGCTCGCCCTCCGGTGCCACCCGGGCGAAGATCGTCATTGCCTCCTCGGGCGTCGTGGGCGAGTAACGACGAAGTCCGGGCATCACCGCGCCCAGCCGATCCCAGGCTCGGCGGGCGCGGTGAGCGATGCCACACCGCCGGCCGGCGCGCCGTCCCCTCCGCCGGCGGGGCGACGGGGCCGAGGGCCGTTGGCGGGGGCGAGGGCCTGACGAACTGCTCCGGTCGGCCCCCGCCGCCCGTCGTCCGGCGCCCCGGCCCGCCCCGGGCGGCCGTGCCACCGGCCGTCCGGCATCCCGTACGCGGGCCCGCGCCCCCCGGCCCCTTGGGCTCCCCGGTTCCCCGGGCTCCCGAGGCCTGCCGGGCCGGACGTTCCTGCGGGCGCGCGCCGGTTGCCCCCGAGCCCTCGGTCGCGGGTGCCGAGTCGATGTCCGCCTGCCTGGCGGGCGGTCGACTACCCGGTTGCCGTCCCGTGACCGCCCGCCGCCTGAGCACCCGTCATCCGGTGGGAGAGCAGCAGCGCATGCTGCTTCGGGCGGACGACGGTCACCGTGCCCGGCGGCCGCCCGTTTCCGTCGTTCCCTGCGCGCCCTGCCCGACGCGCGGGCCAGGCCCGCCTACCCGCACCGCGCGCTCGTCCGGCCAGACCGTCAGATCCCCGACTGTCCGCGTCCTGGCGTTCGGCGAGAGACCGGCCCACCCGCCCACCGTCTGTCCGTCGTCCAAGTCGTCGCCAGGACAACGCCGGGGCCGGGGCCCGCTCCGCTGGTCCCGCCCGGGCCGGTGCTGTCGTTCGGTACCGGATCCGCCCGCGCGGACCTGCTGCTGCCGACGGGAGTGCGGCGGTACGGCCGCGTCGCCCGACCCCCGGCGCGCGGCCGACCTCTCTCACGCGCCGAGCCCGGGAACATCCACAACCCGGCCGACGCGGGGCCCCGCGTCGTCTCCTGCCCGACAGCACCTCCCTGTACGGCGGCACCTGCAACGCCGAGAGGGGATGAGTCGCCGATGTGGCGGAACGTCAACTCAGCCGCCGTGGCGCCACACCGACGCCTCCTGCCGAGGGCACTTGGTGAACAAGGAGGCCATCGTCTGCATCATTTATAAGATCATCTTGTCTCCAGCTTTCCCTCGACACGTCCATAAGGAAGCAGCCATGTCGCGTGCTCGTCCCTTCCGTTTAGGCACCTCGCGGCCTCGGCCGCGATGACATCGCCATGCCCTTGGTGTTGACCACCACCTCCGGTCACGCGGTCACCGGTACGGCGTCCACCGGCACCGCCCACGCGTTCACCGCGAGGTGGAGATCGGCGAGGGTGACAGCCAGCGCGCCTGCTCCGGCGTCCTGATCGACCCCCGGTGGATCATGACGGCCGCATCCTGCTTCGGCAACGGCCTCACGGAGGTCGCGCCCGGCAAGCCCTCGGTGAAGACCGTTGCGACGGTCGGCCGTACCGACCTCACCACCACCGCGGGGCTCGTCACCGATGTCGTCGAGCTCGTTCCCAGACCCGGCCGTGACCTGGTACTGGCCCGCCTGGCGGCCCCCGCGACCGGGGCCGCCCCCGTGCCCGTGGCCACCACCCCGGCCACCGCCGGTGAAACCCTCATCGCGGCGGGATTCGGCCGGACCAAGACGGAATGGGCCCCGCTCCGGCTCCACACCGCCACCTTCCACGTGGACGGGGTGGCGGACACCACCATCGACATCACCGGCAAGACGGCGGGGGACGCCATCTGCAAGGGCGACACCGGTGGCCCCCTGCTGCGCCAGCGAGACGGCCGGTTCGAACTGGTCGGCATCAACAGCCGCTCCTGGCGGAGCGGCTGCTTCGGAGCCGACCCGGCCGAGACCCGCACCGGCGCGATCGACACCCGGGTCGACGGGCTCGGCGCGTGGACCGCCCTGACGACGGGCGCACGCTGGGGCCAGGCCGGCGAGAGCGCCGACGCCTCCCAGGAACTCGCGGGCGACTTCGACGGTGACGGCAAGGCCGACACCGCCGTGCTCCACACCTACCCGCCCGCCGCGGGCGGCGCCAACCACACCGGCCTGTGGACGTTCTCCAGCACCGCCACGAGCACGTACAACCCGGTCAGGCCCTGGGACAACCTCGCCGCCGGGCCGGGATCGTGGAATGGGGACGCGTCCAAGCCTGTGACCGGTGACTTCGACGGTGACGGCAAGACCGACGTCGCGGTCCTGTACGACAACGGCCGGCAGGCGGACGGTACGTACCGCACCACCCTGTGGACCTTCACCGGCAATGGCGCCGGTTTCGACGCGCCGGTGGTGAAGTGGAACTCCGGCACCGGCTCCTGGAACTGGGACCGGTCGAAGCCTGTGGCCGGTGACTTCGACGGTGACGGCAAGACCGACGTCGCGGTCCTGTACGACAACGGCCGGCAGGCGGACGGTACGTACCGCACCACCCTGTGGACCTTCACCGGCAATGGCGCCGGTTTCGACGCGCCGGTGGTGAAGTGGAACTCCGGCACCGGCTCCTGGAACTGGGACCGGTCGAAGCCTGTGGCCGGTGACTTCGACGGTGACGGCAAGACCGACGTCGCGGTCCTGTACGACAACGGCCGGCAGGCGGACGGTACGTACCGCACCACCCTGTGGACCTTCACCGGCAATGGCGCCGGTTTCGACGCGCCGGTGGTGAAGTGGAACTCCGGCACCACCTCGTGGGACTGGAACCGCTCCAAGCCCGTGACCGGTGACTTCAACGGCGATGGCAAGACCGACCTCACCGTCCTCTACGACAACGGTCAGCAGGCGGACGGCGCCCACCGCACCGCCCTGTGGCGGTTCGCCGGCACCGGAACCGGGCTCGCCAACCCCACGCGAGTCTGGGACAGCATCAACATCGCCCGCTGAGCAGGCCGTCGCCCGCCTGGGGACGGTTCCCGCGACCGGCACCGTCCCGGGCGACGCGGGCCCGCGCCCGCTGAGGCACGCTTGCCCGTACGAGGAGGCCCCGGGTGTTCCCGCCCGGGGCCTCCGGCGTGGGCGGGTTCCGTAGGGAGGGCCAGTCCGCGGCCGGCCGCCCCCCGAGCATCCCGGACCACCTCTCGGGATCTCGCGGCACTCCGGACCTGCGCGCCGGGGAAGAGAACGGTGACAGCCCGGGGTAGCTGCGGGTCGGCGGGTCAGAAGAGGGCGTCCTGGTCGGGCTCCTGCCGGGGCAGGTCGGCGCCGTCCTCACCGCGCCACTTCGCCTCCAGGTGCCGCCGCCACCCCGGCGGCGGCGGAAACGGGATGCCCCACTCCGCGAGCTGCTTCTTCGTCCACCCACCGTTCTCGGTCATCGCGGCGGTCACTTCATCCGGGGAGGGCACGTAGCTCGGCACGCGTCCATCATGCACGGCCCGGTACCCCTCCGGGACGCCTTTTCGCCTGCACGGGATTGCCGGTGGCGACGCGGTCCTGGAGGGGTTTAACGCCGTTGCGTCGCCAGGGCGGCCCCTTCGTCGAGGGAGCTGATGGTTCTGCCGGCGCAGGTGGACTGGGGCCCAGCGGCGCATGTGCGTGGCGAGGACCGGACGCTTCCCGGGAACGGCTGCCTTCTCGTCTTCCCCGACGATGACGTCGCGGCGGAGTCCAGCTTCGCGCCTGGCGATGATGGCTGCCGTGTCCTGCATGTGGCGGCCGGATCCGGCGCTTCGTGTGGGGGAAGCAGAAGCCGGCACCGCCTGGGGCGAGATCGTCAACGACTCCTTCCGGACCCGTGGCGAGGACCCGAAAGCCGGGCACCTCCGCAACGTCCGCCGATCCTATGACGTCGCATGACCCCTCCCGCCGAGCACGGCAGACCGTCCGGGGCCGGACGCCTCTGATCACCCGAACCGGCGAGAGCTGCGCGCCGGGCAGCCGGGGACCGACCGTCTCCCTCTGCCCGGGGGCAGCGGCTGTAGGCAGGTGTTTCGGCGGGACGGCAACCGTTCTCGAGTCTGCGGCAACTGTTGGGCAGCCCGTTCCTCACGGGCGCCCCCCACGTACGGACAGATGGGTACACACGCATGACAGAGCTGAACGGCCGCGGCAAGGCGCGGCACCGCCGAAGGAAGACGGTCCTGCTGGCAGGGATTCCGCTGGCGCTGGCCGCCGCAGGGGCCATGGCCTACGGCACGGCTTTCGGGGTGTTCGGAGAGGAGGCACAGCCGAAGGCCGCGGCGGCGCCCTCGAGCGCGTCCGCCTATCCCGGTCCCGGGCGGGTCACCGGTGACGTCGTCGTCCACGATCCGACCATGTTCCGTGCGCCCGACGGGCGTTACCTGCTCCACTCCACCCACGGCAACCTGGAGGTCCGCACCTCCACCGACCGCGTCGCCTTCAGCCGCAAGGGCGACGCCTTCTCGAAGCCGCCCGCTTGGTGGTCGCGCTACTCGGCCGAAAACGACCCGTGGGCACCCGACCTCTCCCATCACGGCGGCCGGTACCTGATGTACTACTCCGTCTCCAAGTTCCACTCCAACACCTCCGCCATCGCCCTCGCCACCTCCACGACCGGCCTGCCGGGCAGCTGGAAGGACCAGGGCATCGTCTACTCCTCGACGGCCGGCAACGACTACAACGCGATCGACCCGGACCTGTTCGTCGATGACGACGGCAAGTGGTGGCTGGCGTTCGGCTCCCACTGGAGCGGGATCAAGATGATCCGTCTCGACCCGGGGACCGGCAAGCAGTACGCGGGGGACACCACCCGCCACTCGCTCGCCTCGCGTTCCGCGGCGCCGAGGGCGGTGGAGGGCCCGACCGTGGTCAAGCGGAACGGGTACTACTACCTTTTCGCCTCGTATGACACCTGTTGCAGCGGTACCGCCTCCACCTACAAGATCAAGGTCGGCCGGGCCACCAAGCCCACCGGGCCCTACTACGACCGCAACGGCGTCGCGATGAACAACGACGGCGGCACCGTGGTCATGGCGTCACACGGATCCGTGATCGGCCCCGGCGGCCAGGACATCATGCCCGACGGCGGCAAGGACCTGCTCGTCTACCACTACTACGACGGCAAGGGCAAGGGTGCTCCGAAGCTCGGGGTCAACCTGCTGAACTGGAGAGGCGGCTGGCCCACCACCTACTGACCGGCGCTCGGCCGCGAGGAGACGGTGGTCCGACGCAAGGACCGCCTGCGCTGCTCCCCGTGCGCGGGGATCGGCCCCAGCCACAGAGGTGGATCTGTGGCTGGGGCCGTCGTACGCGCGCCGCGTCGGGACATGGACCGGGCTGGTCGTACGGTCGTCCCCCTTTACTCGACGTGCCGCTCGGCAGCCTTGCCCGGCGCGTTGTCG
Source organism: Streptomyces changanensis (assembly GCF_024600715.1). Lineage (NCBI taxonomy): Bacteria > Bacillati > Actinomycetota > Actinomycetes > Kitasatosporales > Streptomycetaceae > Streptomyces > Streptomyces changanensis. The sequence continues at coordinate 44,011 of NZ_CP102332.1, read as the reverse complement.
TGCTGCCGGCCGGACCGGATGGCAGCTCCCCGTTGCGACGCCGGCCGCTGTCCGGCCGCGCGCGGCCGTGGCGCGCCCAGCCCCAGCCCCGGCCCAGGCCGGTGCCTCCTGCCTCTTCTTCGCGGTCTGCCTGCCGCTGGCCCGCGGACCGCGGCCGTTGCCGCCGCCCTGCCGCCGCGGCACCGTTCTGCCATCGAGCCGCCGTCCCGAAGGCCGCGAGCCCGCTGGGCCGTCGCCGTGTCGCGGGTGCGTCCGCCGTAGGCGTCGTTGTTCCGCCACCGCCTGGCCGGCGTTCACCGGTGGTGCCGGCTTGGGCTGCCGTTCCGTTCCCGGCTCGGCCACCGCGTCCGTCCGTTCCCCTGGGCGGGGCGGTGTTGCCCCGTCCGGTCGCCCCCGGGGTGTCTCGTCCACCGCCGCGCCGCCGGGCGGGTTTGGGCCAGGTACCGCTCAGCCGGCGCTCTGCGGGGAGACGTCCTGCGGATCCGCGGGGAGTGCGGAGACCGGGCGCTCGAAGAAGGTCTCCAGGACGACCGTCGCCTGCGTCCCGCTGACGCCGTCGATCGCGTAGATCCTGCGCAGTACGTCCTGGAGCTGCTCGGTGGTCGCGGTTCTCACCTTCACCAGCACCGACGCGCTGCCCGCGATGACGTGTGCCTCCATGATCTCGGGGAGTGCGGCGAAGCTCTCCGCCGAGTCTCCCATCCATGAGGTCGACTCGACCATCACGTAGGCCAGGACGCCGCACCCGACCGCCGCCGGGTCCACCTCGGCCATCGTGCGTCGGATGACCCCCCGTTCCCGCAGCTTCCTGACCCGCTCGTGAGCGGCACCGGCGGACAGGCCGGCGGCCCGGCCGAGCGCGGCGTACGACTGGGTGGCGTCCTGCTGAAGCTGCGTCAGCAGGATGCGATCGATGTGATCCACAACTCTCCGTTCGGCATGACCTTGTGCAGACCATATGCCATCCTGCAATCTCGCACTTGAGTCGAACCAGATTCTCCATGGTCGCCATTTGTTGGACGGAAGGACACCCGATGTCCGGTGAGAGCCCCGCGCTGTACGAGAGCTTCGACGACCGGTTCCGTGCCGGACGGTGCACGAACGGTGACGAGGGCCTCGAGGTCCTGTACACCGGCTGCCGCTGGGCCGAAGGGCCGGTCTACCTGCCCGCCTGGCGGCAGCTGATCTGGAGCGACATTCCCAACGACCGGATGCTGCGCTGGGACGAGGAGACGGGCTCCGTCAGCGTCTTCCGCCGCTCCGCCGGGCACACGAACGGCAACACCCTGGACCTCGAGGGGCGACTCGTCACCTGCGAGCAGGGAAACCGCCGGGTGACGCGTACCGAGCACGACGGCACCATCACCGTGCTGGCCGACCGCTGGCAGGGAAAGCGCCTGAACAGCCCGAACGACGCGACGGTGAAGTCCGACGGTTCGATCTGGTTCTCCGACCCGGACTTCGGGATCACCAGCGACTACGAGGGCTACCGTGCGCAGAGCGAGATCGGCTCCAACAACGTGTACCGAATCGACCCGGCCACGGGCCGGGTAAGCCTGGTCGCCGACGGCTTCGGCGCGCCGAACGGCCTCGTCTTCTCGCCCGACGAGCGGCAGTTGTACGTCTCCGACACCCAGGCGGGGTTCATTCGGGTCTTCGACGTACGGGACGACGGCACGCTGTCGGACGGCCGCGTCTTCGCGGCGGCCGGAGCCCGCGCGGCGGCCCGCTTCGACAACCTCCGCTTCGATGAGGACGGCCGACTCTGGGCCGCCGCGATGGCGGACGGCGTGCACTGCTACGACCCTGACGGCACACTGATCGGCCGGTTGCACGTGCCGGAGGCGGTGGCCAACATCTCCTGGGGCGCCGCCAAGCGCAACCGTCTGTTCATCACGGCGGAGACCAGCCTCTACTCACTGGTCATGGGCGTCACGGGGACACACCCGACAGGACCCGGGCGCAGGCCCTGGCTGGATCCGGCGCGCTGAGGCACTCGGCCGACGGACGGAGACGGGCGGACGGAACCGTCAAAGGGAACGCGCCCTAAGGGACGGTCGGATACCGGGCCTTCCCGGCACCGGCGGGTCGACGCGGACGCGGGCGATGACGACGTGGGCCCGGGCGCAAGCGTCGCGGTCGCCGGCGGTGACGAGGAAGGCCGGGGATCGACCGTGTCCGTCGCAGACGAGGTGGATCTTGCCGGTCAGCCCGCGCGAGAGCGTCCGAGTACCGGGTGGGAGCGGGGGGCACGCGACTCGGGTGACGTCCGGTACCGGCGTGGCCGAAGGGGCGGTGGCGTGCTTGAGCTGGGTACGGGCCGCCATGCTTCTCGGTTTCGACGGTGGCCCAGTGAGGGTGGACGGCGATGCGGACGGACAGGTCGGTGCAGTCCATCCGCAGCCGCTTGACCGTCTGCTTCTGATCGTCGTCCCAGCCCGGGCTGGCGTCGCGGCCGCCCGTGGTCTCCCCGGTGCGGGGGTGGACGTACTGGGCCGGCCCGGCGTCGGCTCCACGCTCCAGGGCAGCGCGCGGCGCAGGACGGCAGGCGCGGAGGTCGCCTGGTGCAGGCGGGTCCGCGCCGCGCGCAGAGCGCCGGGGAAGTCGTCCGACTCGCCTCCGGTGCCGCGCTTGAGTGGTTCGTCGGCGACGGCGCCGGAGGCTGTGGACCGCCCTGCACGGGCGGGTCTGCTCCGTGCGAGCCTGCCCGACTTCCCCTGGCCGCCGACCGGTACGGCAGAGCGCCTCGTTCTCACCCTCGGGCGCCTCACCTCGGCGCCCTGAGACCAACCGTCAACCCTGCGATGTCACAACCCCGTTGAGGGCCGGTGGGTGCGTGATCTCACGGTGACGGCGTCCGGACCGGAGTGTGGGGCTGCGGAGGGTTCCCGCAGTGTTCCCCGACCGGCGCCCGCGGTGCCGCTTCGGAGCCCTGGCCGCCGCCCGCTGCCTGCCGCGCCCGCCCCGCCCGAGCGCGTGGGTGCCGCGGCCCCGAGGCCCCGAGGCTGGTTGATCTCCTCGGCCATGACCGGCAGGGACATCTGCATGACCAGCACGGACACCTGGTGCGGCGAGGCCTCGTGGCCGCACCGGATCCGCAGCGCGGCGGAACTGCTGGCCGCCCTCGACGGCGACTTGGGGTTGTACTACCTGCACGGCCAGGGACCGGGGCCGGAGCCTTGGAAGGCATCCACGACCGCGTACGCCCGTTGGACGGGGGAGAGGCTCCGCGGCGCTGGCCTGCCCACAGCTCGTCGGATGGCCTGCCAGCCTCCGGGCGGTGTCAGTGGGGGGCGACAGGCCGCGCGCACGGATACTTCTCACGACATCGATCGCTGTGTGACCGTGCCGACACAACCGCCAGGCGGTTTCGCGTACGGCAGGTCACTGCCCATCGGTAATGTAATAGTCGTTCTTGAGGTACTCCAGGGTGTAGCTGCCGAGGTCGCTCTCGGTGAAGGTGGCGGAGGACCTGACCGCTTCGAGCGGCATCTCGATCTTGTCGAGGGTGCGCACGACGACGCGCTGCGGATCGACCGTCGCGGTTTGCAGGGCCTTCTTCTGCTCGGGTGAAATCATCTGGAACACGATGACGTACGTCGATGTGCAGGGACCGAATCCCTGGTCCTGTGCCTTCTTCGCGCCCGGCCCGGCCACTTCGCAGACCGTGTCGATGTCCTCACGCCCAAGGCCGTGGAGGTACTGCTCGTACCGGTGGATCGCGCGCTCTTTCGTCATGGGCGCGGGCTGGTTGCCGGTAGGGGAGGCCGACGGCTGCTCGGTTCCGGCGGACGCGGACGGTACGGCCGACGGCCCTTTCGCCGACGTGGACGCTGGTGGCTGCGAAGGCCCGTGACTGGTGACGGGAAGTTCCAGGAATGCTGGACAGGCCGGGCTGGGCCCAGGTGGTGAGCCGCTCGATGAGGGGAGCGGGTTCCTCGGCGAGGACCTCGCGGACGGCCTGACGCACGGCCTTCTCCGGCAGCGCCGTCACCTCCGGCGCCGCCTCGGCCGCGGTCTCCTCCCCGGCCGGGCCGCCACCTGCTCATCCGACACGATCAGCGACCCAGTCGTGCCGGCGCCCGGCCCAGGCTCCTCCCCCGTTCCTGGACTCCTGTCCGGGCCCGGGCTGGAACAGCGCGTCAGACCAGGGGGAACTTGGCAACGTACTCGTCGAAGGGTTCGATGCCGACTTCTGCACGGAGTTCGTTCATACGCTCGGGCTCTTCACAGGGCCACGGAGTCGGTACCCCGTCCTTCACGCCGGCGATTTGAGTGCCGTAGACCTGCTTGCGGCCCTCATTGACCAGCGTGCGGTCGCGCAGGAAGGCCAGCTCGCGCGGGCTGGCCGAGCCTGCCGACACCGCCTGCTGCATCAGATGGAGGGCGCGCCGCTGAACATCGAGCTGCCGGTCGGCGTGCTGGGCGATCAGCCATGCTGCACGTGCGGCCTCTTCACCGACCAGTTCTGCCGTCGGCCAGCCGTATTCGTCCATGATCTCGCCCAGCCGGTCACCGTGCCGGGCGGTCAGCCGCCGCCAGGCCAGCTGCTCGGCAGGGTCATCGCTGTTCGCGCGGAACGCGGACTGGTGATCGGCCGAGGCCATGTCCGCGAGCTCCACGGCCAGTGCGGCAACGTCGTGCGCCACTCTCGACTCCCGTGTCTGATCGGTGCGTTGTGCCTGTTGCCCGCAAGCTTAAAGGTGCAAATCAGACCTACAGGTCATTCCGAAGAACGATGACAGGCACCTCCCCACAGAGGGATGATGGATCCATCCCCAATGCCGGAGCCGGATCGCCAGGACAGTCACGGTGCCCTGGGGCATAGGCACGTTTGTCGAACCTCGTGGCTACGGCCCGGAAGTTCTTGAGGGCGTTGGTCGTCCGCTCAACTTCACTCCTTCGCTTGTGGATCGTCTCGTCGAAGCCGGTCGGTCGGCCGCCGCGACTGCCGCGACGCTGTCGGTTGGCCGGCTGGCTGCCCTGTCGGGGGATGGTGTGCTTGATCTGCCGTCGACGCCGGCAGCGGCGGTAACGGCGGTAACGGCGCGAGGATTACGCCTTGTCGCCGCCGAGATGATCAGGGCGGGTGCGGGGACGCCCGTCGTCGAGGCGGCCGACGCGGATACGATCCATCACGGGGATGAGCTGTGGGACATCGCCCCACTGGCCCGGAGTGATCAGCAGGGCCAGCGGAGGACGCCCGCCCCCTACGGCGAGATGAATCTTGCCGGTGAGACCGCTCCGAAATCGTCCGGGCCCTCGCCGGGACGGTGCTGCCGGGGCGTGCGTCCTTTCCCGGCGCCCGCGGGGTTCCCTACGCGCTTTCGGCGGCATGCTGGTGGGCTCGGCAGGAGGTGGAGTCCACCCTCACCATGGACCAGTCGATACGGCCCTCCGTGCTGCCCGTCCGTCGGCGAGCTGTCGCAGGTGAGGGAGGTCGTCCTGCCTGACCGGCTCGATCCATGTGTGGAGGTCTTCTCCGCGGTGCGTGCATCAGAGAGACGAACAGCGAGGAGGTCGGGACCGGTGAGACGGGCCTACGGGGCGGGAACAGACTGGTAGAGAGGCGACGAGACAGCGTGGCGGCCGGAGGGCGGCGGTGGGGTACGGGCCGTGGCAGGGGCAGCGACCGACCGCCGGACCGGACGGCAGCGGACGACGCGCGGCGGGGCGGTGCGGGGCGGGGCAGCGGTGGTGCCAGGCGCGGCGACGGGGCGGCGAGACGACGGACAGCGGCACCCGTGACAGTGGCGCGGGAGTGGAGCCGCCCTGCCGCCCTGGCTACCGCTCGCCGGTCTGCCCTCGCCGCCGTCCGTCCTCCACCGGCGCCAGGTGGCAATCGAGGAACCCCTCGGCGGGCGGCGGTGGAGTGGGCGGGCCGGAGGCGGAGCGGCGCTGCAAGGGGTCGGGGCAGCGGGGCGCCGGCCCGGTGTCCCGGTTGGACGGCGGTGGGGGCCTCGGCCCGGCGGTTCAGAGATGCTCTTGATTGGCGTTGTGCGGCGGCCGTGGCCGCCAGGCTGGGGCCACTGGGTGAGTCCGGTGGCCCCGGCCGGATATGTCAGCGAGGGTCGTTCAGGAGGTTGCTGATCTGTTCGTGGAGTTCGTGCGGCAGGTGGATGGTCCAGCGGTCGGCGGCCTCGGCGGCCAGGTCGCGGCTCCAGCGCCAGCTGTTGCGTGCCGCCGTGCGCACGTCCTGGTCGCAGGCGGTAGCCGTGGTGGAGGCGTAGCGATGGCGGTCAGTGTCGGGCAGGTCCTGTTCGAGCGCGCGGCTGGGGGTGAGCCAGTGGGCCGTGCTGTTGCGCAACAGACGGCAGAGCTGGAGCTGCTGGGGTGCGATGACGGTGTGCAGCAGGGCGTGGGCGCGGGCGATCTCGCCGCGGGCCAGGACGTGGGCGAGCATGAGCGTCCAGTTGGTCAGCTCGTCGGTGAGCTGCTGGGCGGTGGTCACCGGCTCGGGCGGCTGGAAGGTGGCCAGCTGTCGGGCGGCCTGGGTGAGCTGGCCGGTGCGGTCGAGCAGGATGGCGTCGTCGGGGCGGGGTAGGTGCACCATCCCTTGCCAGGTGGGGACTTCGTCGATGCCGGGACCGGCCGGGGTGAGGTGGAACTCGCCGCGCATCAGGTCGTCGAAGATGACGGCGAGGACGCCGTACATGTTGGTGTAGGAGAGCTGGAGCGGTGCGAGCTGTGCCAGAAAGCCGGGGCCGTCGAAGTCGGCGAGGCAGTCGTCCTGGATGTAGAGGTACGCCTCGATGTCGGAATGGGCGTCGGCCTCACCCACGGTCCACGAGCCGTAGAGCAGTACGCCCTCCAGCCGGGGGTCGGCGTGGGCGAGCTGTCGCAGGCGTGCGATGCGGTCGTCCAGGGCGGAACGAGCAGAGTGAACGGACATGGTGTGGTCGTGTCTCCTGAGGTGAGCGCGCGGGCACGCTGACGGGGCCCGGCACCTGCCGGGCGAATGTCTGTGGACCGTCAGGGTCCGCTCAGGAGAAGTTGCCCATAATCGAGATCATAGGGGACGGCTCAGCCGCCGAGTCGGCGGCAGGGGATGAGGGTGGCCGCGATACCGGCGAAGGCCAGGAAATGCTCGGCCCTGCGCTCGTAGCGCTGGTGCAGGCGGCGGCACCCGGACAGCCACGCCGCCGTCCGCTCCACGGTCCACCGGTGGCGGCCCAGCTTCTGGGAGGACTCGATGCCTCTGCGGGCGAGGCGCGGGGTGATGTTGCGCGAGCGGGGCCATTCCCGCGGGTCGTCGTAGTCGTAGCCCTTGTCGCCATGGAGCTCGGCGGGCCGCCGGTCGGCGGGGCCCGCGCCGGGAGCGATGGGCGGTATGCCCTGTACCAGGGCTTCAAGTCCCTGACTGCCGTGCGTCATCGCGGCGCAGATGCCGATCGAGAGGGGCAGACCGGTCCGCTCGTTGATCAAGTGGCTCTTTGCACCGGATGATTTCTTGGTGGGCACGAACGGCCGCTGAACATGACAGCGGCGGGCACACTGCGGGCGGGGCGGGGCGGGGCGGCGGAACGGATCCGCCACCGGGGCCGGAGCGGCAGAGGAGCAATGGAGCGGCCCAGCGCAGCACGCGGCTGGACAACGGCCCCGCCGGCGGCGCGAACGACGACGGCGACCCGGCGGCCGGACGACGACCTCACAGCGGCGACGCAGCGCCGTAGGGCGGCGGCGGCCCGGGGCGGCGGGGCGGCGGGGCGCGGCCGGACATGGGTGCGGCGACTGGGTAGGGGACCTGACGGCGGCGGTCGGGTGGGCGGTCGAGACGACGTGCGTGGCGGCTGGCGGTGGCCGGGGGGAGGCCGAACGGCGCGAGCCGGCTGCGCGGCCCGGCGGTGGCCCGGCCGGACGGCGGTGGGTGCCTCGGTGGCGGCGACACGGCGACGGGCCGCTCGTAGCCTCTGATCCACCACACCCAACCCCACGAGCGCCGACTGCAACTGCCGATGCCCGAGTGCTTGTCTCCACCCTCATGACAGCCAGCCGAAGGCCGCGATCCGTCCCGAATGATCAGGAGTTGCGACTATGGAAGGTCGGCCGGGCCCTGACCGTCACCTTCGTCGCCGCGATCCTGGGCGCAGGCTGCGTTTTCTACAGCTTGGTTGTCCTGCTGGACTTCCAGGAGATCGACAGCACCGCGAAGCTCGACGCCAAGACGCTCTTCGACTTGGTGAAACTTTCCTTCGGCGTGGTTGCCGGGGCCGGCGCGCTCGTCGCCCTCGTCGTCGCCTACCGCCGCCAGCGCGTCGACGAAGCCGGCGCCCACCGCGAAGCCACCCGCCTCCACACCGAACGCTTCTCCCAGGCTGTCGACAAACTCGGCTCCGAGTCCCCAGCCGTCCGACTCGGCGGCGTCCACGCCTTGGCCGGCCTCGCCGACGACGCTCCCGACCACAGCCTGCGTCAGACATGCATCGACGTTCTGTGCGCCTACCTCCAGCTTCCCTTCACCCCTGACCCCGGCAACGACCCCGCCCACCAAGAGGAACACCACCGCTATCTGGCTTTTCGCAACGTCCGGCACACGATCCTGCGCCTCATCGGCGACCATTACCGACGCCCCCAGGGAACTCACCGCTCCTGGCAGGGATGCGACCTCGATCTCACCGGCGTCACCATCGACTGCAACACAGACTTCAGCCGCGCGGTGTTCTCCGGCGGCACGGTGTCCTTCGACGACGTGGTGTTCTCCGGCGGTGCGATGTCCTTCGATGGCGCGGTGTTCTCCGGCGGCAAGGTGTCCTTCCGCCGGACGACGTTCTCCGGGGGCAAGGTGTCCTTCCGCCGCGCGGTGTTCTCCGGCGGCACGGTGTCCCTCGTGGACGCGACGTTCTCCGGCGGCACGGTGTCCTTCGACCACACGACGTTCCTCAGCGGCAAGGTGTTCCTTGACGGCGCGACGTTCCTCAGCGGCAGGGTGTCCTTCGGCTGTGCGGTGTTCTCCGGCGGCACGGTGTCCTTCGGCGCCGCGGAGTTCTCCGGCGGCACGGTGTCTTTCCGTCGCGCGGAGTTCTCCGGTGGCAGGGTGGTCTTCGGCGGTGCGTTGTTCTCCGGTGGCACGGTGGCCTTCGGCCTCGCGGCGTTCTCCAGGGGCGCGGTGTCGTTCCGCGGCGCGACGTTCTCCGGTGACGAGGTGTCCTTCACCAGCGTGAGGTTCTTCGGCGGCGACGTGTCCTTCGGCGAAGCGACGGGTCCAGCCCCCTCAGGGCTGCTCGCTGCTGTCATCACTGCTTCTGTGCCGGTCGTCCTTCCCTCTGCTTGGCTTCCCGTGAATCCATAGGAGAGGGGCGAGAACGCCGCCCCCCTCGATGACGGCACCGCGGGCGGCCAGGGTGGGCCGGAGCCGCCTGAGGCGGCGAGCCATTGACCATCCCTTTCGGCAGCGAGGTAGTCACCGAAGCGAACCGGTTGAAGGTCGTCAGCCCGCCCGACGAGGAAAAACGCATCGTGCCGATTCTGGATGCCGGTATGGAGTTATGGAGGCGGTGGCACCCTACCGTCGGCCGCCCCCGCAAGGCCGCGAAGGGCCGCTCACGAGCCGGGAAGCCAGGCCATGTCCACTGTCCGTCCCGTGACGAATGTCGACGTCACCGCCTACGCGTAGGTGGTCCAAGGCGTCGATGCTCGACAACAGTGCGGCCCTTGGCCTCACACCGGGGCGGTTGCCGTCGCCCGGACCCGTATGCCGACCGGTGGGGGCGCCGGGTCGTTCATACGCCTCGTCCTCTCGGCCGCGGCAGCCGCCCGTGTTGTACCTGGCGGCAGGATGCGCACCGGGGTTTATACCGCCCTTGCCGTACCGAAGGGTGGGCTGCCGGCATGTGGTGCAGGGGGCCTACCCGGTCAGGACGACGAGTGGCATCCGGGGTCTCGGCGGCCTCCGCGGGCCGGGTGGGGGAAGGGGGCGAGGCGTAGCTGGGCCCTGCTGCGACGGGATGGCGGTTACTCCGCCGGGACGCAGGAGGAGGGCCGGCGTCAATCCGGAGTGTGCAGGGATTCGGCTGCTGCGGCGGCGATGGTCTTGGCCACGAGTTCGAGCGCCGGCACATCGAGCTTCCACTGTTGCCAGTAGAGCGGCACATCCACGGGGCGCCCTGGCGACAACTGCGTGAGGGCGCCCGACTGCAGCAACGGTTCCGCTTGTGGTTCCGGGACCAAGCCCCAGCCAAGACCGGCGGCCACTGCGTCACAGAAGCCCTCCGACGTGGGCACGTGGTGCCGGAGCCGGCCGGCGCCCGACCCGTCAGGCGTGAGGGATCGGACGAACCGGTCCTGCAGCTCGTCACGCCGGTCGAAAAGGATCACTGGCGCGTCGGGCAGGCAGCGCTCGAGCGGGCCGTTCGACAGGTGGTGCGCTGCGAACCGCGGGCTGGCCACCGGCAGGTATCGCGCCAGACCCAACGGGCGCACCGTGCAGCCCACCACGGGCTCGGCCGACGACGTCACGGCCGCCATCACTTTCCCCTCGCGCAGCAGCGCCGCGGTGTGGGCCTCGTCCTCGCGGTGCAGGTCGAAGCAGATCGGCGGGCTCTGGGGCACCCGTGTGAGGGCCGGGAGGAACCAGGTGGCCAGGGAATCCGCGTTCACCGCGATCGGCAGCCGGGTCCCGTGCGGCCGGGCTGCGAGTCCCAGTTCCCTCTGAGCATCCCGCTCCAGGGTGGTCAGCTGGCGCGCGAAGCGCACCACCACCTGCCCGGACTCTGTCGGTCGGACCGGCTTCGTGCGCATCAGTAGCACCCGGCCGGTGCGCTGTTCGAGCGCTTTGACCCTCTGGCTGACCGCGGAAGGTGTCACATGCAGAGCCGCAGCGGCAGCGTCGAAGGTGCCCTCGTCGACGACGGCGAGCAGCGTACGCACCTGGTCGAGGGGGAGCTCAGTCATCACAATGGCTAATGATACGTAAGAACATTTAGCTGTACTAAGGCCGAGGTCCTCCCTAGCGTCGGACGGCATGAGCAGCGGCATTCTTCCGGCGGCCATCGCCGGCTTCGGTACAGGCTTGTCCCTCATCGTCGCCATCGGCGCACAGAACGCGTTCGTGCTGCGGCAGGGAGCGCGCGGGCAGGCGGTTTTTGCGGTGGTAGGCATCTGTGCCGTATCCGACGCGGTCCTCATCGCCCTCGGCGTTGCCGGGCTTGGGGCCGTGGTCGGCGCGTGGCCCGCAGCACTGACCGCGGTCGGCTTGGCCGGCGGCGGCTTCCTGATCTGCTACGGCGTTCTGGCTGCTCGCCGAGCAATGCGACCTGCCGCCGGACAAGCGCTGACGACGAAGGGCGCCCTGGCGGGTTCCGTCCGCACCGCGGTGCTCACTTGCCTGGCCATGACCTGGCTCAACCCGCACGTCTACCTGGACACCGTGCTGCTGCTGGGCTCGGTCGCCGCCGACCGCGGCTCACTGCGCTGGGTCTTCGGCCTGGGCGCGATGCTGGCGAGCTTGGTGTGGTTCACAGGTCTCGGCTACGGCGCCCGACTCCTCAGCGGCGTCCTGTCTCGCCCCATCGCCTGGCGAGTGCTGGACACCTTGGTCGCAGCCACCATGCTCGCGATGGGTGCCATGCTCCTGGCCCGCACCCTGTGACCCTGTCCCCAGCGGAGGACTCCAACGGTGTGAGGCGCCGAGGGCTGTGGAGAACCGGCATTCGCCGGGCCGGCACATCAATGGTGACCACCCACCGTCAATGCGAACCGACGTCCCTATCACTCATGATCACGTCGTCGCGCCCGGAGCCGTCGGGGCTACCCGGCCCGCCGGTGCCGAGGCCACCCCCGCTCCGGTGCGCGGGGTCGGACACTGCGTGGCTGCCTTACTGAGCCGTCGGCCGTGCCGGCCTCGAGAGGCGCTGACCGGGGGTACCGCGGCCGGCGTCTGCTTCCGTCGGGCGTGCGTCGGATCCGGTCAATGACGCCGAAGCGAGGACACGTTCCGTTGCAGGCCGTCACCATGGGTGGCATCACCTTCACCGTCACCGGGAGGTCGCTATGGGTGGTCACAGCAAGCCGGCACCGGACCCGTCGACGGGGACCCCGCCGCCGGGCAACGCGGACGGGCAGGTGCCGCCTCCGCTTCCGTCTGACGGGAAGCACAAGAAGTAGTGAGCGTCGAGGAGCACGCGCGGCGGCAGGCAGCCGCCATGGAGCGCAACGGCTGCTGGCCAGGGCACTCGCCGTGGGTCCGTTCCGCCATGACCGCCCTGCCGCGGCACGTATTCACGCCCGACACGGTGTGGACGTGGGACGGCCACGCGTGGGAGCCGCTGACGCGGTCGGTCGATGAGAAGCGGTGGGCCGCTGCCGTCTACCAAGGCCCGTTCGACGCCACGGTCACGCAACTCGAGGGCGGATTGCCCTCGTCGAGTCTGTCGTGCCCGTCGGTGGTCGCCGACATGCTGGACTCCCTCCGCCTCGACCCCGGCCACCGTGTCCTGGAACTCGGGACCGGGACGGGGTGGAACGCCGCTCTGCTCGCGCATCGGGCGGGGCCCGGGGTGGTGACCAGCGTGGAGGTGGACCTGCACCTGGCCGCCGAGGCGGAGCGCCGCTTGGCGGCGGCCGGGCTCGTCGTCGCCGTGCATGTCGGTGACGGCGCTGCCGGGTGGCTGCAAGGGAGTCCGTTCGACCGCGTGATCGCCACCTACGCGGTGGAGGAGGTGCCGTGGGCGTGGGTGGAACAGACCCGGCCGGGCGGACGGATCGTCACACCGTGGGGGCGCCTTGGGCACGTCGCGCTGACCGTGGCCGATGACGGGGCCTCGGCGGAGGGGTGGGTGCAGGGGCTGGGGATGTTCATGCCCGCCCGCGGCGTCGAGCAGGGCCTGGAGCTGCACCGGGTCCGCGAGCGCCATCCCTGCGGCCCCAAGGATGCCGTCTTCGGCCGGGCGGCCGCGGGGCTGGCCGACGCGAGCCTGCTGTTCGCGCTGCGCGTCCTCCTGCCCGATGTACGGGTCTCCACCGACAGAGGCGCCGCGGCGGCGACCGCCTGGCTCCACGACGCTCACTCCTCCTGGGCCTGCCTCACCGATCACCCGGACGGGCGGACGACCGTCGAGCGGGGCGGGCCACGCCACCTGCACGAGGAGATCGCCGGTGCCTGGGAGCAGTGGGAGCAAGCCGGTCGGCCCTCGCTGTACGACTTCGGCATGACCCGCACCGAGCACGAACAGTGGATCTGGAGCGAGGTCGACGGGGTACGCCGCCGCTGGGAGCCGACCTTGGCGCCCCGGCCCGTACCCGGCGCCGCCGCCTGACACCGCCGCGCGGCCACCGCGCGGCGCGATACGCCCCCGGGCTGGCACGCCCGAACCGGGAGAGGATGGCGGGTGCTGGACCCGGCGGGGCAGCAGCCGCAGCAACGGGCGTGGCGGAGCCAGCGGATCAGGCCACAGGGTGAACACTGACGCAAGCGGACGCCGTACCAGCTGGTGCCCGACACTGTCACCCCGGGCCCGGCGACCTGGTCCCGCGCTCCGGCGGATGGTGCGGGGGCGGGCGCCTCGGAGCGTGCCGGGTCGGCCACTAGCCGGACCTGATCCGGCCCGGCCGGATCACTCGGCGTTCTGCCGGCGCAGAAGCTGACCCAGACCCGCCCCGGCGCGAAGGGCGCGCTGCTGCTCGAGGCGTGCGTCCCGGTCTCGGAGTTCGGCGGCGCCTGGCCCCAGGGCGTCCCGGTCCAGATTCACGGCATGGACGCGGATCCGTTCTTCGCCGGGGAGGGGGACGTGGACGCCGCCCGAGCGGTCGTCAGGGCGGCTGCCGATGCCGAGCTGTTCCTCTGCCCCGGTGACAGGCACCTGTTCACCGACAGCAGCCTCCCGTCCTACGACGAACAGTCCGCGATGAGGGTTCACCACCGGGTGCTCGGCTTCCTCGACCGCGTCGAGTAGGGGTTCGACGACCTGGTCCTGTCGGCGGCGGGGCGGCCGTCCGCATGAGTTCGATGACGAAGACACCGGCACGGATCGCGCCTGCGTCGCGCCCACGATGGCGGGCCCGCTGCCAGGATCGCGTGCTCCCGGTCAGCGACATGACGGCGGATCACCCGGCGGGAGCTGCCCACAAGGCCGCGCTGCCGATCCCCACTGCGCGTACCCCTCCAAGGGCACGGGCGACCGGCGCGTCCCCTTCCGCTCGCGTGAGCAGGTCGGTGTGTACGTGGACGGCACCGAACGCCGGTACGACAACTTCGCCTGAGCGCCACCTCCGTCAGCCCGACGACATCGCCACCCAGCACAACCTTCTGACGTGATCATGAGTCCGACCGGGCGTGCAGCTCCTGCTGCGCGCCCGATCGCTTGAGAGGAACCCGTTTTGATCCACGTTCGTCCCGCCCGACAGCAACTCGTCGCGGCCGTCTCCACCGTTGTGGCCGTGACCGTCGGTGCGGGCCTCGTGACGGCGCCCGCGATCGCCGCGACGCCCACCGCCGCCGTCGCCGCGGCCGCCGGATCCGCCGACGCCCGGGCGACCGTCGACGGCGTGATCTCCCTTCCCCGCACCGACCAGATCCTCAGTGTCGGCCCGACCGGGTTTCTGTCGGTGGAGCGCCGATGGGACCACACGTACTACCGCTGGACCAGCACCGTCGACGGCACCACCACGACGCTCCCGGAGTGGTACAGCGGGTACCGCGGTGGCGGTTCCGACACCGTCGTCGCCAAGGAGGACGGCACGACCCGGTACCTGCTCCATGACATGTCGTCGCCGGGCAGCGACCCCGCGGTCGTCAACCAGACCGACACCCGGCTCTTCTGGAAGGGCGTGGTCGGCAGGACTCTCGTCTTCTCGTCCTGGGACAGCCAGAGCAAGGTGGGCCAGCTCCGTCTGATCGGCGAGGGGAACCAGGCGGGCAGCGACCGGCAGGTGACCGGCCTCACGCCGAACGCGAGGGTCCAGAGCGTCGAGGCCCTGTCGGACAGCTCGGCGCTCGTCCGGTACGTCTCGGCGGACGCCGACACCGACCGCTCCTACCTCGCCGTCGTGGACGTCGCCACCGCCTCCGTCGTCGAGAAGCGGGAGGTGGGCGTGTCCGCGTACGACACCGACATGGCCCTCTCCGGGGACCGCTGGGTCTGGGTCGACGCCCCGACGTCCGCGCACGCCAAGCTCATGCACGCCACCCGCGACGGTTCGGGGAGCACGCCGGCCGTGGAGGCGGCCGACCTGGGCAACTCCGTCCGCCCGCACATCGGCGTCCTGGGGGACTGGGTCACGTACGCGGCTCCGGGCGGCGCCGCCGCGACCGAAGCGTCCCCGCGCTTCGCGCTCAGTGCCGTCAGCCTCGTCGACGGAGCCACGGTCAAGCTCCTCGACCACGCCTCGTCCACCGTCCCCACCGCCGACGGCGCGCTCCTGGTGCGCGGCGGTACGGTCGCCCACGGCGAGGGGGTCTACCGGATCGCACTCGGGGCGGACGGCAAGCCCGCCGCCACGCTCATCGCGAGCACCGGTGAGCCGACCGCGCTCACGTTGCACACCGCGGCCACTCCCCAGGTCGTCGACCTCGACCAGAACAACGGTCAGGCCCTGCTCCGCTGGGTGCTCTCCCGGACCAACGCCCAGGGCTCGGTGACGGTGCGTCATGTCGCCACGGGCCGCAGCGTGCGGCACGACTTCGCGCAGGCGGCCGCCTACGAGGGCAAGGGATCCGTCGACTTCCGCTGGGACGGGATGCTCCCCAACGCCCAGGGCATGAAGGAGTTCGCGCCCAGCGGCGACTACGCCTGGGACTTCACCGCCTCCCCGCTCAACGGCATCGGCCCGGACGTCGCGCAGACCGGCACCTTCAAGGTCGCCCGCACGGCCGGCCTGCACGACTACACGGACAACAGCACACCAGACCTGCTCTCCCGTGACGCCGCGGGCGTGCTGTGGCGCGACGACTCGGCCAAGGTGGCGTCCGCGCCGCAGCCGTACTCGACGGGGCGGGTGAAGGTCGGCGGCGGCTGGCAGATCTACAACCAGCTGGAGGCCGTCGGGAACATCGCCGGCAGCCCGGCCGGCGACCTCGTCGCCCGTGACAAGGACGGCGTGCTCTGGCTCTACCAGGGCAACGGAAACGGCAACTTCGCCGCCCGTACGAAGATCGGCGTCGGCTGGCAGATCTACCCCAGCATGACCGGCGGCAGTGACCTCGACGGCGACGGGAAGTCCGACCTCCTCGCCACCGACGCCGCCGGCGACGTGTGGTTCTACAGGGGCACGGGCAGCGCGAGCGCGCCGTTCGCATCCCGCAAGAAGATCGACTCGGGCTGGGGGATCTACAACCAGCTCACCGCCACCGGCCACATCACCGGCACCTCCGCCGGAGACCTCGTCGCCCGCGACAAGGCCGGCGTCCTGTGGCTGTACGAGGGCAAGGGCGACGGCACCTTCGCGCCGCGTACCAGGATCGGCGCGGGCTGGGGCGTCTTCACCCACCTCGTCGGCATCGGCGACGCCGACCGCGACGGGCGGGCCGATCTCTACGCGGTCGGAACCTCGGGCGCCAAGTTCTACGCGGGCACCGGCGACACGGCGGCCCCCTTCAAGCCCGCTGCCCCGGGCAACCTGCTCTGGGACTCGGCACCCGTCGACTCGGTTCTCTGACGACGTCGACCTCCATCCGGTGACCCAGTCCTGACGGGAGGTCGGCACGGTCGCCCGGATGGGTCCTTTCGCCGCGGCGCTCCTTGGCGGCGTCCCAGGCGCCGGTGAGGGCGGATACGAGCAGCAGCCCGCATCCGCCCTCGTCAGGTGCCGTGAGGGACGGGTCTCGGCTTCCTGCCCCGGCGCTCGCCCGCTGTCGTCCGGAGCCCGCCTTGCCGGGCGACTGTCGGAACCCAGCCCGCACACGCCCCGTTCGCTCCGGCCGCGCCTTGCGGCCCGGCCCGGCCGCGCGGCGGCCTGCGGCTTGGCTCGTCGGCCGCCGCGCCGTGACTCACGGCCACGGGGTGGTCGTCCGGTCGCCCCGCCGCTGCTTCTCTTTCACCGCCCCGCGCCGCGAGGTCGTCGTCCAACCGTCGCCCAGCAGCCGTCCGGCGCGGCGCGTGCCCGGTTGTCGCTGGTCCTCCGTCGCGCCCGGGCTGCCGCCTGTCGTTCCTTGGCCACCCGGCCGCCCGGTCGCCGTGGTGGGGTGGCTCTTTCCGCCTGTCCCGGCGCCATGGCCGCCGCGACCTTGGCGCTCGCCTGCCGGCGCCTCGCCGACGGCCTTCCCCTGACTGATGGCACAGGGTTGCGCGCCGCCGAACGGACCACCGACATCGCGAGACACCGGCCGGGTCGCCGCCACCAAGCCGTCGTCATGCTTTCTCCGCCCACCGGGGGCTGGGCTGCCCCGTCCGGTCGCCGGCCGTCCGAGGCGCGACCTCCTGCGGTATCGGGGCCTACGAGGCCAGCCGCTCTTGTGTTTGATGACCGGATTCGGTCGCTCCCAGGCCACGTTCGGGCTGGCTGATCTCGGCCCACACCGCGTCGAGTGAGAGGCCGAGGACGTCGGCGATCGCTGCGATGGTCGGGAAGGCAGGGGTGGCCACGCGGCCCGTCTCGATCTTCCGGAGGGTTTCCGGTGAGATCCGTGCGGCCAGGGCGGTATCGAGCATCGAGCGCTCTCCCCTGGCCCGTCGCAGGAGGGCGCCGAGGCGTTCTCCGCGTTCGACTTCTGCGGGAGTGAGCGGCAATCTGACCATGATCCCGATTCTAATACCGGTACAGTATGGCCGGTATAGTTATTGGCGGCGTGAGAAGGGCGCTACGTGATCGAGATTCTGAACCCCACCCTGCTGGCCCGGGCAAGAAACACAGGTGCCCTGGTCGCCGACATCCTGCAGACGCTGAAGAGCCGCAGCGTGATCGGCACGAACCTTCTGGACATCGACCGGTGGGCCAAGGCCATGATCGTCGAGGCCGGAGCCACGTCTTGTTATGTCGACTACGAGCCATCCTTCGGACGCGGCCCGTTCGGTCACCACATCTGCACAGGCGTCAACGACGCCGCACTCCACGGACGGCCGCACGACTACACGCTTGCTGACGGCGATCTGCTGACCCTCGACCTCGCCGTCTCCACAGGTGGAGTCGCTGCAGACGCCGCCATCAGCTTCATCGTGGGCGACGTAAGACCCCCGGAGAGCGTCGCGATGATCAGTACAACCGAACGCGCGCTGGCCGCAGGGATCGCCGCTGCCGGGCCCGGGGCTCGCATCGGCGACATATCCCATGCCATCGGCACGGTCCTCAGTGAGGCCGGCTACCCGATCAACACCGAGTTCGGAGGTCACGGCATCGGATCGACGATGCACCAGGACCCGCACGTCTCGAACACCGGACGGCCGGGCCGTGGATACAAACTGCGCCCCGGGCTGCTGCTGGCACTGGAGCCGTGGGTCATGGCGGACACCGCTCAACTCGTCACTGATGCCGATGGGTGGACGCTCCGCAGCGCGACAGGCTGCCGGGCAGCACACAGTGAGCACACGATCGCTATCACTCATGACGGAGCCGAGATTCTCACCTTGCCGAGGCAGGATCAGCCGTGAGCTTGGAGCCCTCCGTCCCTCTTCTTCAAGCACCTGGCGGGCTTGTGAATGGTCGACGATCCGGGCCTACGGCTCTGACGGCGTCGACCGCCCGGCGGAGCGGGCGCGGGCAGCGGCTGTAGCGGTGTGAACCCGGGTGCGGCCAGTGGTCGACACAGCGCCGGCGGCCGTCGACACCGTCCCCGTGGCGCACGTGTGGCGTGGCGCGGTCAAGCACCACCACCTGCTCGCCGAAGCCCGCCGCCCCTCTCACGCGCTGCGTGTCCGACCCACCAGCCCGGCCTGGACGAGACGATCGCCTAGAGCGGCGTCGACCACTTCACCCGCCCCCGGCGGGGCCGGATGGCGACCGCCGACCTGCGTGCCCTGTACCCACCGCAACCGGGCCGCGTTCCCCTGAAGCGTGTTGCAGAGGGCTGCGGATCGGGCATTTCCCCTGTGTCGCCGGGGTGTTGAAGGCTGAGCCGTTGTGGGTGGTGACGTTCACGGGTCTGCGGATGCGGCAGTTCGAGCGGCTGCTGAAGGTCGTGCGGGAGCGGGGTGGGGACGGGCCCGGGGGCGGCCGGCCGTGGTGCCTTCCGCCGGCCGACCGGATACTGCTGGTGGCCGTCTACTACCGCACGAACCTCGCCATGCGGCAGCTCGCGCCGCTGTTCGGCGTCCCGCCGGCGACAGTGTGCCGGGTCATCCAGCGGATGCGGCCGCTCCTGGCCATCGAGCCGGCTACCCGCCCTGCCGATGTGGTCGAGCGGTTGTGGATCGTGGACGGCACCCTGACCCCGGTCCGCGACCGGAAGGTCGCAGCCTCCTCACGCAACTACCGGTTCTCCGTGAACGTGCAGGTCATCATCGCCGACACGAAACTCGTCATCGCGGCGGCCAGGCCGGTCCCCGGGACGACCGTGGACGCGAAGGCATAGCGGGACTCCGGTCTTTGGCCGAGCGAGGCGAAGGCATGACCGTGCCGGGCGACGGGGCCTGCCTCACACCGGCCTCGTCGTCCCGCACCGCAAACGTCCCGGACGGGCACTCCTGCCCGGTGAGGAAGAGGACAACGCCGAACACCGACGGGTCCGGGCCCGCGTCGAGCACGCCTTCGCCCGCATGAAGCACTGCAAGATCCTCCGCGACTTCCGACAGCCCGGCAACAGGCTCCATCACGCCGTCCAGGCCGTCGCCCACATGCACAACCTCGCCCTGGGCGCATGATCAGACCACCCCCAAAACCAGCCCTGACCAGCCTGAACACAACCTTCCGCAACACGCTTTAGGCGGCGTACACGCCCTGGTCGGTCTCGCCGACGACGCACTCACCCGGGAACCACGCCAGTCTTCATCGACGTCCTGTGCGCCTATCGTGCCCCCCCGGCAAACTCGACCGCTCCTTCATGAGCAGCCCGCAGCAGTGTCCTGGCCGGCTCAGACGAAGCGAGGCTCCCGGTGTCGCGTCCGGGGCGCGAAGTGGTCGACGGTCAGGGCCGCTGGCGGTCGGGCGCGAGCGCGATGATCAGCAGGCAGGACAGGCGCCCGCTGGACAACACGGGCCGATGGTCACCCGCTCAGCGGTACCCAAGGTGCACCAGGGCATCGTGCCGCGTACACCGGAAACCATGAAGCTGACTGCGTCCATACGCTTTTTCGCCAGCGGGCTCCTGCTGGCGAGCACTGTTGTGGGGTGCACGCCTGCGGCATCTTCCCCTGGTGGGGGGCGCGCGGCACCCGCTACCGTGCCGCCGGATGACATCACCGAAAGGCTGGGTGACCAGCACGTGCCACCGGCGCAGGAGGGTGCTTCCGTACTGCAAAGCTCTGGGCAGCCGACCCAAGAGGTCGTGGCGGCCTACGTGACCGACGTCGTCCAAGACGCCGACAGGCTTTGGACCGACTTCTTCACGCGACAGATGAATCTTCGTGAGCCATTGGTGAGCTACGTGGTCATCACCCCCGAGCAGCAACCGATTCGCAGCAAGTGCCCCGCGCCGGGAGGCGGCCCTCTCGATATCGCTCATGACACGCCCAACGCTTACTACTGCTCGGCCGACGAGCGTTCCCCCGGCTACTTGGGAACCATCTATCTACCCGTCACCACCATGCAGAAGATGTGGACAGGAAAGGTCCTGGGGAACATCTCGAAGCGGGGAGGGGACTTCGCCGCTGCCATCGTGACCGCTCACGAATTCGGTCACCACGTAGTCGACGAACTCCATGCGCAGTACAGCGAACGCGACCAAGTCGCCTACGGGCGTCCGGCTGGGAAGTGGACTGAGCTGATCGCCGACTGCATGGCGGGCGTGTGGGCGACCCACGCCTACCACAGCGGCTACCTCACGGCCGAAAACTATGAAGAGGCCGTCTCCGCATTGGAGGCGATCGGGGACTACCAGTACTACGCACCCGACCACCACGGCACACCGCAAGAGCGCAAGGAAGCGCTCCTCACCGGGTACAACGGCATCCCAAATCGCCACGCCCCTGGAGCGCCAAGCGCGTGCGTGGAGAAATACTGGAAAACGGGTTGAACCCCGCTCGGAAGCAAATGGCTGCCACAATCGGAAGCTGAGGAGGTGGCTCCGGCGTAACCGTCTCAACGCCTCTCCGGCCGGGAGGTCACACACGCATGACATCGTCGACACGGGCGGCCACAACGGATCGGCACACGGCCGCGCGAAAGGCCTACGTGGGCACCAGTACCGACGAGCCGGCTATGGCCGCAGTCCGGGTTGGGCTGCCCACCCTCTGTTGACCGGTCCAAAAGCCGTCAGAGCCTGCCGCCACGAGGTCACCGGTCGTGTCCGTCCCCCGGTCCGGGGGATGGCGGGCGCAGCCGGTCCGGGCAGGCATTCGGCGTCGTCCTCGGCGGGCTCAGGTTCACCTTCCGTCTCCGCGGACCGCATTCGGGCAGATGGTTGATTACGGAGACGTATGCACAACTGCCGCAGTGAATGCCGAATTTACTGCGGCAGAGCCCCTGCCGTGATCACCGCGCCCTGCGGCGGACCATTCCGGCCGCCGGGGCGAGGTGTACGCACCCGGGTGGTGCCCCTGTCCGCCCCGCCCGTGTCCCACCGGCCCGAATATGTTCCCGCCGGGGATCCCTGGGCGGTCCGGGAGTAGCAGCCTGCGGGCGACCAGCGCCGCGAGGGCCAGTGCCACCGTCGCCGCGAGCCATCCGCCAAGGCCCGCCAAGGGGCCAACCTCCGCGGGCATCACCACGGCCAGCACCGGCGGGGCCGTACCGGCGGCCGCCAGTACCGGGACCCACCACCACGCCTCACGTCCGGAGGAACGGCGGCCGAGCCACGCGGCCACCGCCAAAAGGCCGACAACGACAAGTCTCACCTCGCCGACCGAGCTGACCCGGCCAGCGACGTGGCGGCAGATCGGCAACGCCACCGACCTTCCGCTGACGGGCGGGTACCGCGTCCTCGTCGAGTGGACCTGTACAGCGGCGGCCGAAGCCCGTGCCCTGACGGGCTGGCGAAGACCGGCTGTGGCCGGGTGCACCTGCAGTGGGACACCCCTCGACGGGCTGGACCGGGTGGGCCGGAAGCACCCGGGCGTCACCGTCGGTCAGACGCCGATCGGCGCGGCGACCGGGACAGTGGTGCAGCTCTTCATCCCGATCACCGGCCCTGGCCGCCGAGTCCGCAGTCGGGCAGTCGGTTGCGCGACAAACCTTGGTTGCCGCCTGTGCGGCCACCTACGTCAACATGACGCCTTTAGATTCACTCGATTGAATGGCGGGTTCGGTCGTGTCGTGACCCTTTTCGGTCGTTCACCGGGTGGCTTCTGATCACGCCGGGAACCTGTGTGCAGCTCGTGGTGTGAGCCGGCGGGTCTTGGCTGTGGCAGGCCGTCACGTGCCCTGTGCACTTGCCCGCCAAACCTGCCTCGTAGGGATGGCCGGGACCCTGGGCCGGTCACTGTCAGTCAACTGCTGATGTGTGCTGTCCTTCCGTGCTGTCAGCCTCCCGCCGCCCTGCCCGAAATTCGGGACTGGTCGGTGGGCGCCCCAGCGGTATGCAAGGGGGAAGACGATGACCACTCCTGTCCCACTCCGTGTAGCGCTCGTCAACGGCAGCTTCGAGGAACCTGCCGTCACCAACTTCGAGATCCTCCCCGACGCCTCCCAGACACAAGCGGCTCGTCGCGTGCCGGGCTGGCTCACCACGGCGCCCGACCACATGATCGAACTGTGGCGCTCCGGCTTCAACGGCGTCCCCGCGGCCGAGGGAGCCCAGTTCGCCGAGCTCAACGCCAACCACGTGTCGACGCTCTACCAGGACCTGCCGACCACGCCCGGCACGACGCTGTACTGGCGGCTGTACCACCGCGGCCGGCTCGGTCAGGACACGATGGCGCTGGACATCGGTGCGCCGGGGACGGTGGTCGAGCAGCGGCGATTCACCGACGGCAACAGCGCCTGGGGCTACTACACCGGCACCTACACGGTGCCGGCCGGCCAGACCACGACCAGGTTCGCCTTCCGGTCCATCGCGTCAGCGGGCGGCAACCAGGGTGTGGGGAACTTCCTGGACGGGGTGTTCTTCGGCACCGCGCCGCTGGTGGTACTCACCAAGTCCGCGATCCCCGAGGGGCCGCTGGACGTGGGGGACGTCATCACGTACCGCATCACCGCCAGGAACGAAGGCGGCGGCGCGGCCGAGAACCTCGTCCTGACCGACGCCATCCCGGCCGGCACCACGTACGTACCCGGGTCGCTGCGCATCGTCGACGGCCCCAACGCCGGCCCCAAGACGGACCAGGCCGGCGACGACCAGGCGTCTGTCGGCGCCGAGGACAATCGGGTCGTCTTCCGCGTCGGCAACGGGGCCACCAGCGGGCAGGGAGGCAGCCTGCCCAGCACCGAGACCGCACCCGCGGGCACCACGGTGGAGTACCGGGTCCGGATCGACGAGGCGAGCGCCGGCAGGCGCGTCACCAACACGGCGACGGCCACGTACGAAAACCGCCTCGGCCCGACCCCCGAGCCGCTGACCGCCACCTCCAACGAGGCGGTCACCGAGGTCCGCGCGGCTGCCGACCTGAGGATCGTCAAGTCCGCGGACGCCACCACCGTCACCGTCGGTCAGACCGTTACCTACCGCATCACCATCCGTAACACCGGCCCCAATGCGGCCACGGGCGCCACCGTCACCGACCACCTGCCCGACAACCTCGCCTTCGTCTCCGCCACCGCCACCACCGGCACCTACGACCCGGACAGCGGCCGGTGGACCATCGGCGACCTGGCCGAAGGCGCCACCGCCACCCTCACCCTGCGGGCCAAGGCCACCCAGGCCGGACCCCTCACCAACACCGCCACCGCGGACGCCGCCGAGACCGACCCCCGCCCCGGCAACAACACCGACACCGTCACCATCTGTGTGGAGGACGCTTCCCCCTGCTGTGACCCGTGCGGCAAACGCCCGCCGCGGGGATGCGACCCGTGCGGCGGCGTGGACATCGACCCGACCCCCTGCAACGCGCTGAAGTGCACCCAGGCCGGCCTGCTCGTACCGCGCACCCGCGTCGCGGGAACATCGGGACCGGCGCCGGCCCGCATCGCCGACAACCGGCAGTCGGTCGACATCGTCGTGGCGTCCCCGGAAGCGGGCGACTGCCCGCAGGACTACACGGTCCGTGCCTACCTGACACCCCTGCGCGGAGAGGCCGCCACCCCGGTCCCCGACGTCGACCTGCGACCCACCCGCGCCAACGACACTTGGGCCGACACCACCCTGCAGGTCACGCTTCCCCACCCCGGGGTGTACCTGGTGACCGGCGACATCGACACGAACATCTGCGCGACCATCGACTACGGCGGCGGCACGAACCTGTGGACCGAAGTCCGCCTGGTCCACGCGCAGTCCGGCGCCGTCGAGCTCGGCCCCCGCCAGTCGGCACAGCACCAGTTCCGCGCGGCGAGCGACACCCGCTTCCAGCACTGCATGCACGGCCCCACACCCCTGACCGGTCTGGTCACCGTGTCCGAGGCGCAGGGATCCAAGACGGTCCGTGTGCAGGCCGTCCTCCACGGCGGCGGACCCGGCAACGGCCTGGACGACGCCACACTCGAAGCCTCCGCCTTCCAGGGCGACCGCTCCTACCTGACGTACGTGAAGATCGCGGACTGACACCTTCCACCGGTCCCGGAGCGGCACCCGCCGCTCCGGGGCCGGTGCCTTCCCTGCGCGACCGCCGCCGGATCTCTCCGGCACCCGACAGACGCCCTGCACACATGCCCTGGACACGCGTGTGCTCGCTGGCGGTCAACCGGACCGCCAGCGAGCACACGGACGGTTCACGTCACTGGAGCGTGCGGATCGACCACCCAGCGCGCAAGGTGAGCGTCTGGCCGACTTCGCCGGTCACTCGGCTCCACAGGTGACGACGCCTGAGCGTCGGGTCATTCGATGTACCGGCACGGTGGTTGACATGAAGGCAAGGTCCCTGTCGCCCAAGACGGCGCCGTCCCCGCCGCGGGGGTTCGGTGTCCTGCGTGTCCGGCTCGCGCAGCGCCGGGAGGTCGGCGCGGGCCTCGATCCGGGCCTGCCTCGCGCAGCTCGGGCCGGGCGGCGTCGTCAACTCAGCCGCGCACCGTGATCGGATCGGCGGATTACCTTATCTGTCCTGCATTTGTCAACCAAGTGTGCGACATCGGTACATCACGTCCTATGTTGGCTTGTGGCTGACGTCCCGAGAAGAGAGCGGTTCAGCCTCCCAGCCGTCCACCCGAGCAGGAGGTCGACGTGACGGTGCCAGAACTCGAGGTGCTGCCTTACGAGGCGGAGATGACGCGCGGCGCGCTCGCATCACCGGGCCCGGCCATGGGGGCCGGCGACGAGCCGCCCGGTGCGCAGGATCTCGACAACAGGCACTACCAGGATCAGCGGACGTGGGTGGCCGAACGCGGCACGCGCATTCTGCAGATGCCGCACACGCCGACCCCGCTGCGGGAGATCAGGCTTCCGGATGCACTGGCCGGGTTGAAGCTGTACATCAAGGACGAGACAGCTCATCCATCCCAGAGCCACAAGCACCGGCTCGCCGAGGCCCTTTTCCTCAACGCCCTCGTCAACGGCTGGCTGACCAGCGGTCACCCCGTCGTGGAGGCGTCCAGCGGGTCGACGGCCATCTCCGAGGCGTGGTTCTGCCGTGAACTCGGCCTGCCCTTCGTCGCCGTTGTTCCGGTAGGTACCGCGGACAGGAAGAAAAAGAAGATCACCGAGTTGGGCGGGAAGGTCGAAGAGGTACCTGGACCCGAGATCTCGTCCGTGGCCCGGAAGATCGCCCGGGAGACCGGCGGCCACTTCATGGACCAGTTCACCTATGCAGAGCGGGCCTACGACTGGCGTGGGAAGCACAGCCTCGCGGCTGAAGTGATCGGGGCCGTGGACCCGGACTGGTTCGTGATGGGTGCCGGCACGGGCGGAACCGTGACCTCCTTGGCCCGCCACGCCCGATTCACGAACCGGAAGGTCAAGGTCTGTGTCACCGACCCGGAGAACTCCGCGTTCTTCCCCGGCTGGCGGGAGAACAACCGCGGGGCGACCGCCCGGGGGTCCCGTATCGAAGGGATCGGCCGCCCGGTGGTCGAGCCCTCCTTCCTCTTTCCGCTCGTCAACCGGATGATCCAGGTGCCGGACCCCGCGTCGATCGCCACCATGAGGGTGGCCGCCGACCGTCTGGGGGTACGACCCGGGGCATCGACCGGCACCGCCCTGTTCGGGGCGTTGAAGATCCTTCACGAGATGCACGAACGGGGTGAGCGCGGCACGGTCGTCACCGTGCTGTGCGACCCGGGCGAACGCTATCTCGACACCTACTACGACGACGAGTGGCTGAGGCAGCGCGGGATCGATCACACCCCGTGGCTCCCGGTGATCGAGACCTTCCTCGACAACGGCGTCTGGGCGCTACCGACGACCTGGCCGGAGCCTTCGCGGCCGGCGGCCGTCCTGTGGAACATGTGACAGAGCCAGGAGCGACAACCCAACGGGCTTTCCGGAATGCACCCCTGAGGACCGTTGGGTAGCTGCACCCTCCGGCGCGAGGGCGTCGCACTGGTTCCCCGTACATGATGAGTGCCCAGGAGCTCGCGCCGAAAGGGCCGCGTCGAGGAGGACCAGCCGATGAGCGCGCAGCCCGGCCACGCACCCGGTCCCCGTACGCCCCCGCGCCCGGGGGTCCGGGCGAACTCCTCGCCCAGCCGCGCGCCGACCGGCGCGCGGACACCTCGGTGCCGGCCTTCGAGCAGGAGTGGGCAGCCGCGCTGAGGAGCCCCGCCGCTCGTTCTCCTCCCGCCGCTGTACGTGGCCATCCAGGACTAGCAGGGCCATCGGGGACGGGAACGCCCTTGTCCTTGAGCGCGCGGGCGTGCAGCAGCATGTCGCCGTCGACGACCTGTGGCCGCCCGCCGGGGTTGCCCTTGGTTGCGGCGGCGAGCAGGGCGAAGAACATCGCGCCCATGCCGTTGGGGTCGTAGATGCCGTGAGCGGTCCCGTGAGAAGTGCGAGCTGGACGCCAGCGGTCCGGAGCTGATCGGACAGGGTCATCGGCTGGGCGGCGTTGTGGGCCAGGCGCTTGAGTCCGTGGACGGTGAGGATGACCTCCTGGCCGCGGGCGGCCTCTTTGCTGTCGTACGGCAGCTTCAGCGCCTTCCCCTGTTCCGGCCGGGTCTTGACCCTGGTGGAGGACTTCACGGAGAAGATCCGCTTGCAGAGCAGTTCGAGCGCGTCGAGTGACTCTGCAACTCCTGCTGGGCGATCGAGCAGCGCGCGTAGCCGATCCGGATCGGCTTGGCTGCTGCGACGGCCGGCATCGCGTGGAAGGGCGAGTCCGGCTTCCACGGCCACCCCGGGCCCGGTTCTCCGGCACGGGGAAGCCGACTTCCTCGCCGCAGCTCGGCGGCCCAAGCGCAATCGGTATCGGTGACGGCCCAGAAGCCCCTCTGCCGCCGGGTCCGGTCGAGGACGATCGCCGCCTCTGTCGCCGCCGGCATGGTCATGCGTACAGATTGCGTAAGGGCTCTGCTGCGGCGGCCCTGCCGTCCCGTTACGCGCTATACGCTGCTCAGCGGGCTGTCCGCATTGCGTCGAAGGGTGGTGGAGTCCGCGATGAGCGGTGAACCTCCCGGTCGCATGCCGCACGGTGCCGCCTGCCTTGGGACCTAGCAGGGCCAGGGGGTGGCGCCGGCGGCATGCCGCGCCTCACGTCACTTCCCGATCGTCCTGCCCCGAAGGGCTTCCCCCTCATGTCTGAGCGTCGTCTGCGCCGCCTGCGCGCCTTCACCCCGGCCAAGCCCGCCCGGCCTCCCGCCTCCACACCGCCCACGGGCGAGCTCTCCACCCCCCAGCCGAATGGGCGGAAGAGCAGTGTGATCACGGCAGCTCTGTACGAGGACGGCCAGCGCACCAGCGCCCACGACTCGCTGATGGAGAACTTCCGGGAACTGCGCAGGCACCCAGGCGGTATGGCGTGGATCGGCCTGCACCGGCCCGACCCCGCGGAGCTGCAGTCCCTGGCTGCGGAGTTCGATCTGCACCCATTGGCGATCGATGACGCGCTGGAAGCGCACCAGCGGCCGAAGCCGGAACGCTACGGCGACACCCTGCTCGCCTTCCTGCGTGCGGCGCGCTACATGGCCGCTGATGAGGAGGTCGACTTCGGGGGGCTGCACGTGTTCGTCGGCCGCGATCTCGTCATCACCGTCCGCCACGGCGCCGCCCCCGACCTGGCCGCGGTCCGCGCCCGGGTGGAGAACAGCCCGCCGGACCTGCTCGAGCGCGGCCCGGAAGCAGTCCTGTGCGCGATCATGGACGCGGTCGTCGACGGCTACGCTCCCGTCGTCGCCGGCCTGCAGAACGACATCGACGAGATCGAGACCGAGGTCTTCGGCAACGCCCCAGGCGTCTCGCGCCGCATCTACGAGCTGTCCCGCGAAGTTGTGGACTCCCAGCGTGCCACCCACCCGCTGGTCGCGATCCCGGCCGGGCTGTCGGCCGGGTTCGAGAAGCACGACATCGACGAGGAACTGCGCCGCCATCTTCGCGATGTCGCAGACCACGCCACGCACGTCACCGAACGCGTCGACGGATTCAAGCAGGCCCTGCAGGACATCCTCACCGTCAACGCCACCCTGGTCACCCAGCAGCAGAACGAGGAGATGAAGGCCCTGGCCGAGGCCGGCCACGCCCAGAACGAGGAGATCAAGAAGGTCTCCTCATGGGCCGCCCTCCTCTTCGCCCCCACCCTGGTCGGCACCATCTACGGCATGAACTTCGACCACATGCCCGAACTCACCTGGCGCTACGGCTACCCGGCCGTCCTCACGGTCATCGTGCTCGTGTGCACCGTCATCTACCGCGCCCTACGCCGCAACAAATGGCTCTGACCAGCACCGCGCCAGATCAGACGCCCCAGAGCACCAGCCAGGACGTGCGCCTGCAACGAGGGCAGCCGTAGGTCCGGACAGCGGTGTGTCACGTGCCGGGTCGGTGAGGCTCCGACTGGTCGCGTGTTCGATGATCATGCCGTGGCGCCACTCGCTGCTGCCACAGAAGAAAGGCCCTCGGGCCGTGAGAGAAAGTGATGGGGATGTCGAAGGACGCGCAAGGCCCGGCTGTACCGGAAGTCGTGGAGAGTCCGGCGCTGCGACCTCAGCCCGCTGGGGGTCTGGCGCAGTGGCTGCTGCGGCATCGAGTGCAGCCGGTCGGACCGGCGGCCGGGGAGGCGCACGCGGAGCCGCACGCGTGGTGGAAGGTGATGTGCCTGACCGGTGTCGACTACTTCTCCAGCCTGGCCTACGTCCCGGCGATCGCCGCGCTCGCCGCCGGGGCGGTCTCCCCACTGGCGACCCTGTTGATCGTCGCGCTGACTCTGCTGGGGATGCTGCCGATGTACCGGCGGGTGGCGAAGGCGAGCCCGCACGGTGCCGGGTCGGTGGCGATGCTGGAGGACCTGCTGCCGTTTTGGTGGGGCAAGTTGTTCGTCCTCGTCCTGCTCGGTTTCGTCGCCACCTCGTGGATCATCACCATCACCCTGTCCACCGCCGACGCCTCCGTCCACGTGGTGGAAAACCCCTTCTTCCCCGCGGTGCTCCACGGCCATGAAGTGGCCCTCACCGTCGGACTGCTGCTCATCCTCGGTGGGGTGTTCCTCCTCGGGTTCAGCGAAGCCGTCAAGGTCGCCATCCCTCTGGTAGCCGTCTTCCTGGCGCTCAACGCCGTCATCATCGGTGTCGGCCTGGCCCATGTGATCAGCACCCCGGAGGCGTTCTCCGCCTGGACCGACGCTCTCGGCGAGATGGGCGGTTTCGGTGACCTGGCCGGGCCGGCGCTGCTGGCGTTCCCGCTGCTGGTACTGGGCCTGTCGGGCTTCGAGACCGGCGTGAGCATGATGCCGCTGGTCGCCGCGAGCGGCACCGATCCCGAACAGCGCCTGCAGTCCCGGATCCGCAACACCCGCAAACTGCTCACTGCCGCCGCCCTGATCATGAGCGTCTATCTGCTGTCCGCGAGCTTCGTCACCACCGTCCTCATCCCCGATGACGAGTTCGAGCCGGGCGGCGCCGCCAACGGCCGCGCGCTGGCCTGGCTGGCCCACGAGCACGTCGGCGAAGTCTTCGGCACGGTCTATGACATCAGCACCATCCTCATCCTGTGGTTCGCCGGCGCCTCCGCCATGGCAGGACTGATCAACATCGTGCCCCGCTACCTGCCCGACTACGGCATGGCCCCCGAATGGGGACGAGCGGTCCGCCCCGTTGTCATCGTCTACACCGCCATCTCCATCGGCATCACCATCGCCTTCAACGCCGACGTCGACAAGCAGGCCGGCGCCTACGCCACCGGCATCCTCGCCATGATGGTCTCCGGCGCTTTCGCCGTCACCGTCTCCGTCATCCGCCGCCGCGAGCGCCTGGCCGGCACCGGGTTCGCGGTGCTCACCGCGATCCTGCTCTACGCCCTGCTGGCCAACATCGTCGACAAGCCCGACGGCATCGCGATATCCGGCGTGTTCATCGCCGGCATCATCGCCGTCTCGCTGATCTCCCGGGTCTCGCGCACCACCGAACTGCGCGCTGACCGCATCGTCTTCGACGAGGCCGCCCGCCGGTTCATCACCGACACCCTTGCCCACGATGAGTCCATCAACATCATCGCCAACCGCCGCCGGGCCGGCGATGCCGCCGAGTATTCCGCCAAGGAAGACGAACAGCGCCACACCAACCCGGTCCCCGGACGAGCCGACGTCCTCTTCCTGGAGATCGACGTCGTCGACCCCTCCGACTTCAGCGAAGCCCTCACCGTCCACGGTGTCGAAGTCGATGGCTACCGGATCCTGCGCGCCGACGCCCCCGCCGCACCGAACGCCATCGCCGCGATCCTTTTGGCCCTGCGCGATGCCACCGGTGTCCAGCCGCACTGCTACTTCGCCTGGGCCGAGGGCAGCCCGCTCGTCCACATGTTCCGCTACTTCCTTCTCGGTCGCGGTGACACCGCCCCCGTCACCCGCGAGATCGTCCGCAAGCACGAACCCGACCCCGACCGCCGCCCCGGCATCCACGTCGGCGGCTGACCCGCCGCCCGCCAGGACAGCGGACCACTGACAGGACTACGGGCTATCGAGGGCGCGCCCGGACATGGCGGCGGACCGGGGGCTGTGGAGGCGGGTGGAGGCATGGCGGACGCGGGCGGGCGCGGCGGTCCGGCGAGGAACGGGCGTAGCGTGCGGGCAGCCAGCGGTGCGGCGGGCCCGTGGGGCTGCAGCGGGAGCAGGCCACGGTGGGACGGCGCAACCCGGGCGCCGGGGAGCCGGCGAGCTGCCCGGGCACAGCCCGGCCATAGAACCCGAAGGGGGCGGTCACAAACGGCGCGGCGGCCGCGCGACAGCTCGGCGTTGTGGCGGGGGACCGGCAGCCAGCGGTAGGAGCGCGGCGGTCGGATGACGGCCCGGAGCGTGGCGGCGGCCGGGGCGGGGGGGGGGGGCACCACTGGCCGAGATATGGGCCCGTGCTTCCCCATCCGCCCACGCCGCCCGGCATCCGCTCCACCGGCGCTCGTCTTGCCGCCCATCCAGGCAACCCCGGCGCCCATCACCGCGCCGCCGCCTTGGTAGTGGTCGTTGCCGGTGCGTCCGCTGGTCCTGCGACCGTGCCCACCGGCCGCGCCCGGGGCCCGGTCGGTTCCGGCCCTCGCCCGGCCGCTGCACCGTCCGCGCCGCACCGCCCGGGTAAGGGGCCGCCGTAGCACCGTTGCCGGCGCGGCGGCTCCGGCCGTCGCCGTTCCGCCCGGTGGCGCAATGTCGTCCACGCCTCCCAATGTCTCGGCGTGCGGCTCCGAAGCCGCGCCGCCCTACTGCCGCGTACGGTTTTCGTGCTTGCCGCCCGCGCCGGCAGCGGCCGGCCCCGCCATCCCACGCCCGCCGCAGGTGGGATCGCACGATGCCCGTGCGCGCCGGGGGTGCGCGCCGGGGCGGCTACCGCTGGGCGGGTGAGCGCTCCGGGCCGGGCGTGTAGGGGGGAGGGGAGCGGCTAGTCATACGAGTATGACCACGCATTCGATGAGTACTGCGCAAGTTCGGGTTGGCGTTCGAACCTTCACCGATGTCGAACGGGTGTTTCGTCATCTGGAGGCTGAGGCGGCCGGGCCCGATCAGCAGACGCAGTTCTCCCGCGGGGCCTTGGCCGGCTATTTGTGGGCGCTGGGGCGCGGCGGGCCTGCGCCCATCACCGCGCAAGCGGGGGATGAGGCACCGGCTCTGGAGGATCTGACAGCGGAAGTGGAAGCCGCGACGGTGCAGATGGAGGACTCCACCCAGCGCACCGTCCCCCGGGACTACATTCACGGGGTGCGCGAAGCGCTCGCGTGGGTGTGCGGACTCGCCGACCAGCACCCCTGAACGACAAAGGCCGGCACTGCCCCGGGCGTGCCCGTCACCCCCGCCCGCGGCGGGCACGCTCCCCATCCGGTACCCCAAGGTTCTGCACAACGGGGCGATCCTCGTAGGCGCGGACACCGGCCGACGGGTCGATACCTCAGCGGCCGAACCGGCCCGACTGCGAGCGGGTGGCCCCGCGACTGCCTGGAGCCCTCCACCACACCGGAGGTCTTCGCCATGATCAAGGCCCAGCAGTGTCAACAACGCTCGTGATCAATACACCTAGGTTCTGTCTCTTTGGTTAGCGTCGTGCCCAGATGAGGATGGCGGCGAGGTGAGTGCGGCCTGGTAGGCGATGGCGAGTTTGTCGCATCGTATGGCCAGGCCGCGCCACTGTTCGAGGCGGTTGATGCACCGCTCGACGGTGTTGCGCTGCTTGTAGGCATCGGCATCGAAGCCGGGCGGGTGCGTGGTCAAAGAAGCGGTTGTCGGTGTCGACGGGGGTCTCGCGGACGTCCGCGTAAGGGCGGGGGAGGGGGTCGATCGTGGCGGCGATGACCTGGCAGGCGTAGCCGTCAGAGGACGGGTCGGCAGCAACGTCGATGAGGGTGTCGATCAGGCGGAGCCCGGAGGTGTCGGCGAGGAGCAGCGTCCGGACGAGCTCGGCGTGGTGCCGGTAGAGCTCCAGCACCACGGTCCCGCCCCAGGACGGACCGAGGACGTGCGCCGGACCCAGGTCCACGTCCTCGACGACCGCCGCCGGACAGCGGGTGTAGTCGGCCAGGGCCAAGGAGGGCGGTACGTCGGAGGAGCGCCCGGCGCCCGGTTCGTCCCAGGCGACGACCGTGAACTCGTCGCCCAGGTCCTCGGTCTGCGGGCGGAACAGGCGGGCGTCCGTCGTGGCGCCGTGCGCGAGCACGAGGGGCGGGCCCCGGCCCACCCGGTCGTACGCGACCTCGATGCCGTCGACCCGCACCGCTGGCATGCCACCAGGCTACGCGCGCGTGCCGGGGGCGTCCTGTCGGCGGACTCCCCCGGCACACGGCCGGTCACCGCTGCCTACCCCTGGTCCGCCACGAAGGAGGCCATGCGGGTCAGGGCGGCGTTCCAGTTGATCGTGTGCTCGTTGGTCGACCAGGACTGGATGTCGTCGATGTAGCAGAACTGGCCGACGCAGCCCTGCAGTTTGCTCTGCGCGTAGGGGTCCTGGATGCTCGAGTTCGGCCCGCCCGCGAGGGTGCCCTTCGGCGGGTTGGGCTGGTTCGGGTCGAGCTGGCGGGCGTACCAGCGGCTGTGCTGGTTCTGCGCGCTGACCTCGCCGTAGCCGGTGACGTAGGAGATGTTCAGGGCGTTGCGGCCCAGGATGTAGTCCATGCTCTGCAGCGCGCCATCGCGGTACTTCGAGGCGCCGGTGATGTCGTACGCGGTGGCGAGGACGACGGCGATGTTGAGGACCTGGTGACTGGAGCCCCAGTCGTAGACGTTGCCGTCCGGCGCGTACGGCATGCCGTAGGGGTGTGCCTTCAGGGTCGCCAGATAGCGGTCGGCGCCCTTGACGACGGACTGGCGCACCTCGTCCCGGCCTGGCAGCTTGTTCGGCACCGTCGCGAGGTCGAGGCGTCCCGCGGCCCCGGTGCGAGCCCAGTCGAACCCGAGGGGCTGGAAGAGGTCGGCCCCGTGGACCGGGGACTTCAGGACGTACTCCCGGAACTGCCTCTCCCCCGTGGAGAGGTACAGCTCGGCGGCCGCCCAGTAGAAGTCGTCGGCGACGTCACGATCGGGGTAGGCACCGCCGCCGATGCCGTCGTTCTCGGAGGCATAGCGGTCGGGGTGGGCGAGCGCCGCCGACCAGGCCTTGCGGGCGGCCGCCAGGGCTCGGCCGGCGAACGCCTTGTCGTAGGGCCGGTACAGGCGGGCCGCCTGCGCGGCCGTCGCGGCCAGGTTCAGGGTGGCGGCGGTGGACGGCGGGTGCAGTTCGCGCTTCTGCGGGTCGTCGCTGGGCAGCAGCGGCAGGCCGGTCCACTGTTCATCGTGCATCTTGTGGTGGGCCATGCCGGCCAGCGGCTTGCCGTCCGGTACCTGCATCCTGAGCAGGAAGTCCAGCTCCCAGCGCGCCTCGTCGAGGAGGTCCGGCACCCTGTTGCCGCTCTCGGGGATGTCCAGCGTGCCATCGCCGAGCTTGCCGGCGTCGCCGGTACGGGCGTGCAGCGCGCGCTCGTAGGTGCTCAGCAGCTCCCAGGTGGATATGCCGCCGTTGACGACGTACTTGCCGTGATCACCGGCGTCGTACCAGCCGCCGCTGACGTCCAGCGAGTATTCGCAGACACCGGGCTGACACGGCACGTCGGTGTCGCCCTTGTTGGGTGCCACGCCCACGTGCCCGGCCGGGCGGCCGTAGCCGGGCCGCAGGTCGTCGCGTATCGCGATGCCGCTGCGCTGGGTGTAGTAGTACTTCGCCGAGTCGATCCGGAGCCGCTCGTAGGCGCTCGCGTCGATGTCGAAGGGCCGGCTGGTCTCGCCGTCGGCGACGAGGGTGAGGCCCGAGCCCTTCTTGCGGTACGCGCCGAAGTCGATCGAGTGGACGTTCTGCCCGGAGGAGGCGTCGAGGCCGCGCGGCACGGTCGTGCCCCGGGCGACCACCGTCCCGCCGGAGTTCTTGAGCTCCCAGGGCAGCTTCGCCGTGGCATCGGTGACCAACGTGGCGTTCTTCGGCCCGGCGGGCAGGTAGGCGACCTGGTTGACGCGGACCCGGGGCCCGGTGTCGGGCTCGTACGGTTCCGGCGCCACCCCGCCCAGCAGCGAGACGTCGTCCATGCAGAAGCGCCAGGCGTCCGCGCTGCCGCCGAGCTGGAAGCCGACTTGGCCCCGGTCGGTGTCGACGGGCGAGGTGAAGGTGTAGGAATAGGTGTCGCCGGAGACGCTGAGCTGCGGTGTCACCTCGTGGTACGTGTCGTACGGTTCCACCGACAGGCCCACGATCGCCCGGACCACGTGTCCGGCGGGTGTCCCGGTCGCGCTGAAGGAGAAGCGGTAGGACTCCCCCTTCACGAGGGTGATGTCGTTCTGCCCGACGGCGGCGTCCCAGCGGTTGGTGGTGCCGCCGGGGACGTCGGCGCAGAGCCGGCCGTCGGACAGGCCGGCGGTGACGTTGGGGGTCGTCCACCACGGATCGGTGGTGGTGTCGAAGGTGCCGTTCCTGACCTGCTCGGTCTCTTCCGCCCCGGCCGGCGCCGAGGGCAACGCGGTGAGGGCCGTCGCCAGCAGGGCCGGCAGGGACAGCAGGGCGGTTCTGCGTCGTTTCACGACTGGGCTCCTCGGGGGAGGGGCGGGTGACGCTCGGCGTGGGAGCGCTCCCAGAACTGACGCACGCCATGGTTGTGGCTGATGCGACGCCCCGTCAACGGTCCGGACAGGACAGGCCGTCACCGGCTCCGTCCGGCCCGCTGCGCGCGAGGGGTCAGGCGGCCGGTGTCTCCAGGTGGTCGATGCGGATGGCGCCCCGGGCCTCGTCCGGGTGGCGGCTGGTCAGAGTGAGCCGGAGCCGCGAGCCGCGCACGGCACTGAAGGTGATCACGGTCGCGTCGCCGGAGGCCGTGGCCCAGTCGGTCGCGGCATCCCGCACGGCCTGCCAGGAGCGGCCGTTCCACACCGCCACCTCGATCGCCGCGGGCAGGCTGTGCGTGGCGTCCAACGGTGAAGGAGACGTCCACCCGGTCGAAGTCGCGCGTACGTCCGTGGTCGACCGACACCCAGTCCTCGGTGCGCGCCCGTCGAAGGCGGGCAGCAGGGCTGTGGCCTCGTGCCGATCCCCGGATCGCGCCGTGCAGCCACCGCCCGCGCCCCCGCGCTTCAGGCCGTTGTCGCGCTGCCATCAGCGGGCTGTGACGCGCGCCGCGCTGCCGCCCATGCCGCGCCGCGCGTCCGCTGCGTCCCATCGCCCGGCTCACGCCGGGCAGGACTCCCCAGACGCAGAGGGCCGCCACGGAGCGTGCGAAACGCGGGCGTGAGGCCCCCGGGGTACGGGCGGAGGCCGGATCCTATGCTGCCGTCATGCCGAGAACTTCGCCCGCCATGGCCTTCGACTCCCTCCTGTCCGGCAACAAGCGCTTTGTAGCCGGCGCACCTGAGCATCCCAATCAGGACGCCGCCCGGCGTACAGAGCTCGCTCCTGGGCAGGACCCCTTTGCCGTCGTGCTGGGGTGCTCCGACTCGCGGCTGGCCGCCGAGATCATCTTCGACCAGGGGCTCGGGGACCTCTTCGTCGTCCGTACCGCCGGGCATGTTCTGGGGTCGGAGGTGCTGGGGAGTGTGGAGTACGCGACGAGTGTGCTCGGCGCCCGCCTGGTCGTCGTCCTCGGACACGACTCGTGCGGCGCCGTCGCGGCCGCCCGGGCGGCCGTGGAGGATGGCCTGTCCGTCGGCGGCTTCGTCCGCGACGTCGTCGAACGCGTCACCCCGAGCATCCTTGCCGCCCGCGCGGCCGGACTGACCTCCGAGAGCGACGTGGACGAGCACATCCGCCACACGGTTGACCTGCTTCTCGACCGCTCACGCCTGCTCTCGCAGCAGGTCGAAGCAGGGGAAGTGGCCGTTGTAGGCCTCGGCTACCAGCTCGCCGAAGGCAGCGCACGGCTCGTCACGTCACGCGGCGACATCACCGAAGAGGGCGAAACAGGCTCATGACGCAGTACGTCGACTGCACGGAGCCCGTCCACCCCGCCGCTCAGCCGCGCGCCGACCGGCACGCCTAGGTTCTGTCTCTTTGGTCAGTGTCGGGTCCAGATGAGGATGCCGGCGAGGTGGAGTGCGGCCTGGTAGGCGAGGGCGAGTTCGTCGGTTCGTGTGGCCAGGCCGCGCCACTGCTTGAGGCGGTTGATGCACCGCTCGACGGTGTTCCGCTGCTTGTAGGCTTCGCGGTCGAAGCCTGGCGGGCGGCCGTCTCGGCGGGCGCGCCGCAAGCGGTGGCCGATCTGGTCGGACGGCTGCGGGATGACCGCCCGGATTCCCCGGTGACGCAGATGAGCTCGGATGGCGCGGGATGAGTAGGCGCGGTCGGCGAGTACGGCGACGGGTCGGGTTCGCGGCCGGCCGGGGCCGCGGCGGGGCACGCGCATGCGGGACATCACCGTTTCGAAAGCGGGTGCGTCCCCGGCCTGGCCAGCGGTGACGGTGAAGGCCAGAGGGCGTGCACGGCCGTCTGCGGCCAGGTGGACCTTGGTACTCAGGCCCCCGCGGGAGCGTCCGAGGGCGTGATCGGCGGGCTCACCGTAGTGGGCCGCCCCTTTTTCCGTGCTCCGGCTGCGTGCTGGTGGGCCCGGACGACGGTGGAGTCCACCGACATCGTCCAGTCGATGTCGTCGTCGGCGTCCGCCGCTGACAGAACGGCGGCGAGGTCGTCTCCCAGGTACCGTCGACCCCCCCACCTGATCAGCCGTTTGTGGGCGGTCTGGAACGGGCCGAGCTCGTCGGGCAGGTCCCACCAGGGCGAGTTGGTGTGGTACTTCCACGCGAT
This sequence comes from Streptomyces changanensis, assembly GCF_024600715.1. Lineage (NCBI taxonomy): Bacteria > Bacillati > Actinomycetota > Actinomycetes > Kitasatosporales > Streptomycetaceae > Streptomyces > Streptomyces changanensis. Next base: position 6,097 of record NZ_CP102332.1, on the reverse strand, counting down.
GGCCTCCAGGGTGCGGCGGTGGCCGGCCCACCGCCGTCCGCGAACCGGATCGGCCGGCATCAGCGGCTCGATCCGGTCCCACATCGCATCAGTGATCACTAATCGGACAGACACATCCGATCAACTGATGAACCCATCAAAGAGACACGCTCTAGTCGACGAGGGCATACCCCTCATGTGGGTGCCCGGGCCGCAGACGGTGCGCGCCCTGCTGGAAGCGCCGGATGCTGCCACTCGGCGCCGCATCATCGGCCGACGTTGGAAGGGCATCGTCAACGACTGCGAGGCGGTACTTGAAGACCGCCCCACCGCTGCCCGGTCACTGTGCCGCTCCCGCTCACCTGCAACGAAATCCAACGACTGTTCATCACGCTCGTCATCCAACGCGTCTTTGACCCTGTCCACCGGCTTGGCTGGTCCGTCTGGCGACGCCGCCACCAGGCCCGATCCCAGACCAGCCACGACCGACGACAAGCCGCTCAAGCATGAAGATCACGATCTACGGCTGGAGTACTAGCTGGGTAGGGTGATCACCACTCCAGGGCGGTGATCTGCACGATGTACACGCGCTCGCGACGGACGACGATCTGGTAGGTGATCATGCCGCCGGGAAGCGTGAGAGTGGCGCCTTTGGGGTCGAGTCCCCGGTGGTCCCTCCTGATGTCCCACCCTCGGCGTTGCGCCGTCGGGTGGCCGCTGGCTTCCCGGCGTCGACCCGGCGCGGCCTGGCCGCGGCCCGGACGCCTGCCGTTCTGTCGCCGAGCCCGGCCGTGCGCTGCCGGACTGCTGCCGGACTGCCGCCGGGCGGTGCCTCCAGGTCGGTGCCCCGTGGCGCCGCTCCCTCGCCGCACCACCGCCGCTGTGCTGGTGGGTGTTTCCGGATCCCGTCGCGCGGCCCCGCGTGCCGACCGCCGTCGTGCCACAGTCCTCCTGCCACCCCGATACGGGCCAGGTTGAAGACCAGGTGGACGGCCGCAAGGGTGTCTGCCGCACAACAGCGGAACGGCTCCGCCCTCGGAAGAGGGGGAGCCGTTTTCCGTCCAGGGTGAGACCGTGTCAGGCGTGGCTGTGGTGGCGCTTGTTACCGGCGACGAGTCGGTAGACGGCGAGGAGAATGACCGACCCGATGATGGCAGCGATCCAGGTGGAGAGATCGAAGAAGCCATCAATGGAGTCGACGCCGAAGAGGACCTTGCCGAGGAAACCGCCGAGCAGACCGCCGGCGACGCCGATGAGCATGGTGATGATGACTCCGCCCGGGTCCTTGCCGGGCATCAGCGCCTTGGCGATGAAGCCCGCGAGCAGACCTATGAGGATCCAAGCCACAATGCCCATGATGTGTCTCCTACCTGGGTGAATAAAGACGGTGTCAACGAACGTCTGCACCGTGCGCGGGTTTCCAAACACCCTGGCTTCCCCTTGCCCGCTCCGGGAAGCGACTGCAAGCCACTGGATGGCGCTCGCGAGTCAGGCCACCGCTCCGGGCGCGTCGTGCAGGATCGCGGGCGGTAGCCCCAGCCATTCGCAATCGTTTCGCGGTATGCACACGCAGGCGTCCCGCCGTCGGTGTCTGCTTCGCGTTGCCGTGGCGGCCGTGCTGATCGAGATGCGTCACGCCGACCTGCTGCTGGGCTCGGGTCCACGCCACGAGCCTGGAGCGGCGGACGCAAACCAACGAACCGGCGAGATGTTTCGTCCTGCTTCCCGTGCTGATCGACCGTGCGGCGTGCCACCACCGTGAGGGCGACACCGAGCCGCCGCCGCGCCGGCCGCCGTCGGTTCACTGCCGGATCACCGTCTCGTTGGCGCCGGGTTATGTCGCGAGCTGCTGCCACATGCCGCCCCTTGTCCTCCGTCCACCATGCCGGCACCCAGATCCGGTATTCCGACGCCGCGCTGTAGGCGTACCGTCCGGCGGCCTCGGGATCGAGAACTGCCGCCCCGCCGCGGTGCACCGCGGCGTCCTGGCCCCGCCCGACTGCTACCGGCGAGAGACCACCCGCCGTCAGCTGCCTGCGCCCTGCCGCCGATTCGCCGCCGTGCCGCCATCCCGTTACCCCGCCGCCGTACCACCGCCGGAGCGAATCCGACCGTCCGCTCGCACCCGACGGTCCGCCCGCGCACTGGCGGCCGCGGTCCGCCCGGTCCGGCGGGGCATATTCCCTTCGATCCTCCCCAGTGGTCGACGGACACAGAGCCCAGCGGCACCGACAACCGCCGTGCGGCGAACACAGACTCCAGCGCCGTCCTGCGCCGCCGGTACGGCCACGCGGTCGTGTCGGTGCCGGACAGCCGCAGCAGATCGAACGCGGGGCGACAGCGAGCAAGCCGGGGCCCGCCGACGACCGAGTCATCCACCGCGGACACCCTGAACGCCGCAACATGAAAGGTCCGGAAAAAGGACCGTTGCGAGCCCTGCCCATCCCGCCCGACAATACTTCGGTCGCCACGGAAGCGGCGGTCCGGACCGACACCACACCAAAGGTGTCCCCACCCCGAGACGGGGGTCTGTGGTGCTGCGCATCCATTTCACCGCCGAGGATCTCGCCCGCACGCGAGTGGCCGCCACCATCGGGGCCGCCGCGGAGACGTATTACAGCCTGGAGATGCTTTGCAGGCGCTCCCTCCCGCTGCCCTTCCAACGCTGGCGGGCCACCGTGATCAACCGGCTGGGCGAAGAGGCCCGGCCACTGGTCACACTGCTGCCGGCCCGAGGCCCGGGCCTGGACCTGCTGGCACTGGCCGGCGACTCACCCGACATCGACCACGCCGTGGACGTCCTCCTGCGGGCACCGCGCACCCAGATACGCCGCGAACTGCAACCCGTCACCGTCGACCCTGTCCACCTGCCCTGGGCACGAGCCGTCGCCGACGGAGGCACCGACGCCCGACGGTTGCTGGCCGCCGGCCTCCTGGCCTGCCACCAGGCGACCGTCGCACCGTACTGGGCGGCTTCCCGGTCACGGCTGGACGCTGTACGCGCCCAGTACGCCCACACCTTCCTGGAAGGGGGAGTCGACGCCCTGCTGGCCTCCCTGAGCCCTGCGCTGATGCGCTGGCGCCCACCCGTGCTGGAGGTACGCTACCCCCGCCCGGTGGAGGTCCACCTGGGCGGCAGAGGACTGATCCTCGTACCCACCCTCTTCTCCTGGCGCCAGTCCAGCCTGCTGCACGACCCGTACGACGACGCGTCAGTGCCGCGGTTGACCGTACCCGCAGTGACCGATCCGACCACCGGCGCGGCACTGTCGCCCCCCGAAGGCCCCGTGGCCGACGATGCCCTGGCCGCCCTGCTGGGACGTACCCGGGCCGCCGCGCTGCGCGCGGCCGCCGAGGGCTGCAGCACCACGGAACTGGCCGCGCGACTCGGCGTCTCCCTACCGGCCGTCAGCCAGCACACCAAGGCGTTGCGCGACGCACACCTGATCACCACCAGCCGACGCGGCGGTTCCGTACTGCACATGACCACCGCACTGGGCCGCGAACTGCTGGACGGGAACCGGTGACGCCGCGCGGCCCGGCCCCAGCCCCTTAAGCCATTGCTTAAGGGCATGGCCACACCGCACGGCAACCCGCAGCATTCATGGCATTCCGGTGTGCCTGGGGATGCCCGACGCCGGACCACTGGAGGTACACCACCTTCGACCAAGGGGAGTACGCGCATGACCTCTTCACCGACGTCACCCGAGTCACCGGGTACGAAAACCCGTCCCCGCCGCGCACTGGAACGCGCGGCGATCCTGCTGGGCGCCGTAGGGGTGGCCTTCACCACCACGCAGGCACCCGCGTCGGCGAGCCCCGCGCAGTGCGCCGACAACCGACTGTGCGCGTGGTCCGACGACAACTACCTCGGCATCTTCACCGCGTACACGGCTTCGGCGCCGGCACTCGGCGGCGACAACGACAGGTTCAACTCGCTGTGGAACCGCAACAGCGTCTCCTGGTACGTATACGTGGACGCCTACAACGGGGGAGCTAAGTACTGCGTGCGTCCGGGGTACTCGGTGTCGAAGCTCAACGACTGGTTCGACCTCGACGACAAGATCTCCGCTGTGCAGAAGCTGGGCTCTTCATCCTGCGGTACCGCCACGCCGATCGGTTCGTACAAGGGCTCCTAGCGGGGAGCGGCTGCCGGGCGCGGGGGCACGCCCGCCAGCGCCCGGCAGCCCACGGCGCCGGTTCCGAGTCCGCACGCGTCCACCACGTGCGGACTCGGGCCGCGCCCGGGCATCAGGTCCGGGCAACACAGCGACCGCTGCCATGACAGGGCCGGGCCTCACACGCCCGGCTGCACCAACGCCCACGGCGACGGTGTCACACCCACTGCATGCCCGGCTCCCGTAGCGCAACCCGCTGCTCCTGGTCGAGCTTGTCACGGCGGCTCTTGGTGTTGGAGGCCCACACCCCGAGTTTCATGGTCACCGGTTCCGCCTCCCCGTTGACCGTGATCTCCTCGGCGTGCCCGCGCGGGACCGGCCGGTGGGCGCCCTCTCGGTCGACCCACTGCCCGCGGGCCACCAGCCCACGCTGGAACCCCTGCCGCGCCTTGCGCGAACCCTTCGCCGCGCGCGCGACCACCCGGGCCGCAGTGGCACGCTCAGCAGGCTTCACGCCCAACATCGATCCCGCCGACGAGGGCCGAGGAACGGACCTCGGGACATTGATTCTCGACGAGATCCTGCAACACAGGGACGGCTGCAGCCACGAGATCGCCTGCTGGGACGGCACCCTCACCATCGTCTGCCATGACCTCCAGGCAACCTGGACTGAGACCACCTGCTCAAGCACGACGTAGGCGCGACAGCTCGTGGGGATTGTCGAGCGGCTGGTGCCGGATGAGCTGTGGGAGCCGTTCCAGAGAGTGGTGCCGGAAGCGCCGTCGCGGCCCCAAGGAGGTGGGCGGCGCCGGCATGGCGACCGGGAGGTTCTGGCAGCGATGGTGCCGCCGCAGTCTGGTTGTGCTCTGCTGCCGTCCCGTCCGCCACGCCATCGGGGCTCGGCGGCGGGCGGCGCCGTCCCACCGCCGCCTCCTGCCCGCTGTTCCGTTGCTGCCCGCCGCCGGCCCCCCGTCGGTGGCCGGTCGTGCCAGGGGTCCTCATCAACGGCAAGACCGCCGACCAGATGCTCCGCGAAGGACGTCCTGTCCAGATCGTCAACAACGCAATTCGCGAAGCCCACGGCTGACCCCCGCGGTGCTGCGGCACCCCACGCCGCCGCGGAGGCCGACGTCGGCCACGACGCTGCGCCTGCTCAAAGCGAGCGCGCTGTGACTTGGGCCGCCCCGCCGGCTGTGAGCCCGCGGCCGCACGTGCCCGCACCACCGCGCCGCACGCGGGGGACACCGCGCATCCTGGAGGAAGTGGCAGCACGGCCGCAGGCAGAAGGCGCTCAAGCGCAGCGCCACGGACCCTGTGGGGCTGGGCGCCTGTTCCGCCGCACGGGCGTCAGATGATCCGTGTCACTGCGGCGTGCAGTTCGCGTACGCCGCTGGTGCGCGGGTGCCGTTCGGCGAGCTCGGTGACGATGCGGCGGATCGCTGGCCGGTCGCGAACTTCGCCGGGGCTGGCCCGGTAGGCGTCCAGCAGTGCGTGGGCGGCCTGCTCGGGCCGCTGCCAGGCCCACCAGGCGCGCGCCATGTCGGTACCCAGACGGGCCTTGCGCTCACCGGTCGGGAACTGCTCCGGCCGCAGGTTCTTCCCGGCATTGAGTGCGGCGCCAGCGTCCCCGAGTGCCCAGTGCACACCGACCGCATACAGGTCGACGGCGGCCGGGCAGATGGCGAACAGCCGGCCAGGTAGAGCGGCCTGGGGCAGGCGACGGGCGGCACGGCGGGCTTCCTCCGCCATCGCCAGGGCCTCGGTGCGCTGCCCGGCCCGGGCTGCGGTGTAGGCCAGGGTGCACAGCATCTGTGCGTAGGCGGCGGCCGTGGCGTCGGTGCGCAGCCCGCTTGCCTCGAGGTCGTCGGTCACCGAGGACATCAGGCGCTGAGCGGCGCCGTGCTGGTCCTGGTGGCGCAGCACGATGGCCAGTTCCCGTGCCGCGGCCGCAGCTGCGAGCGGGGAGCCGGAGATCTCGGCCCAGGTACGGGCACGGTCCG